>NZ_FQZL01000008.1 GCF_900142005.1 Dethiosulfatibacter aminovorans DSM 17477 | reverse complement strand
TTTGTATTTAAACCTTCAATACCAAAGGTTTCGTATTTTCTGATCCATTGCTGGACTGATGTTTTTGTAACTCCAGCTATCCTTGCACAATCCTCTTGTGAACAAATACCATTCAAATACATTTCTACTATACGAGTCTTTTCCTCAAAAGATACTTTTCCTTTTCTTCCCATAAAAAATATGCCCTCCTAGTGATAACAGTTTTATTATTTAAACTGTCTATTACTAAGGGAGCATATCATAGTGATAACAGTTTTATTATTTAAACTGTCTATTACTAAGGGAGCATATCAATTAATAAGCATGCTGGTTTCATTCTCTATGAGAGTTTATTGGTGAAGGCGGTGGGAGTCGAACCCACGTCCGAAAGCATTTCCATACAACTTTCTCCGAGCGCAGTCAAAACTTAGAGTATCGCATGATGTGACAAGTCTTGACAAAATTCACATCAGGCTATCTTCGATTGTTCGGCAATAGGTCGAAGCGTCCCTAAAGCAGTTCCCTGATTTATCTGATGTCCCAGTATGGCCTACAGGTCGGCCAAGTGGAACAAGCTAACAGCTTACGCTGCGAATGCTAAATTATTATTGTTTTTAGCGTTTAATTTAAGTTGCCATTTTTTACGCTGGTTGGCTACAGCGGCTCGCTTATTATACTTCTATACCCCCGTCGAAACCAATTACGCCCCCTTAATAGTCCTTGACTCTCTGCATCCTGCGTTGAGCGTCTTTCTTGGCGATATCCTGTCTCTTGTCGTATTTTTTCTTACCTATGGCTACGGCAAGCTCCATCTTCACCTTCCCGTTTTTCAGGTAGAGGCTGAGAGGTATGAGGGAATATCCCTTCTGTGTTACAAGTCCTGTAAGCTTTCTTATTTCCCTTTTGTTGAGGAGAAGCTTCCTTTTTCTCATTGGATCTGTATTGTAGATATTGCCTTGTTCATAAGGACTGACGTGCATTGCGTGGACATAGATTTCACCATTTTCTATCTGTCCGTAGCTGTCTTTCAAGTTGACCTTGCCCTGTCTAATCGACTTTACCTCGGTTCCCTTGAGAACCAGGCCTGCTTCGTATGTTTCTTCTATGAAGTAGTCATGTCGGGCCTTTTTGTTTCTGGCAACTACTCTTTCATTGTCTTTCATGTCTTTCACCTGTCCTTATGTTCACAGCTTATGAAAGTCAAGATTTGTAAAACTACTTGATGCTTTGTAGTTTTACTTACAAAGAAAACTTTCAACGCGTGCAACAGTCGTTTAGACGACTGACGAAGCATAGCTTCTTTGCTTGACTATTATAGCAAACCAAAGGGAAACTGTCAAATGGTCGACAGTTTTTCTAATCCCTTGCTTTAATTCCTCTTTGTGTGATCTCGATTAATTTTCTTTTGTAAAGTCTGCCTATTGCGACTTTAAAGGAGCCCTTACTCATGTTGAAGTTTTCTCTAATTGCATTTGGATTTGACTTGTCATTGTACGGAAGGAATCCTCCTGCCTTTACAAGCATCTTGTATATCTTTTCGGCGTCATTGTCCATCTTTTGATGAGCCTTTTCAAACAGGTTGAGATTCAGCTTGCCGTCAGGTCTTACCTTGACTACCCTTGCCTCTATCTTGTCTCCTATTCTCTTGCCTATGAAGTCCTTCTCCTGGATGAGACCGTGGTATTTGTTGTCTATTGCAACCATTGCCCCCAATCCTTTCTTCATGCTGTAGATGGTTCCTGTAACCTTGTCCCCTTCCTTGTAAGAAGAATCCGTACCAAGCATCTCATATATGTCCATGGTTGCGCAGAGCCTTTCAGACTTGTCTATATAGACTCCTACCATGTATTCCCTGCCTGTCTTTATCTGTCCCTTCTGTTCCTTGAATGGAAGGAACAGGTCCTTGTCCAGTCCCCAATCCAGGAATGCACCAATGTTTGTTATGTCGGTAACCTTCAGATAGCCTATTTCACCTACTGCCAAAGCAGGAAGCCTAAGGGTTCCTTCATTCCTGCTGCCTTTCTTGAATACGAAAACTTTGGCTTCCTGGCCCTTTTCCACGATATCCATTCCCTTTTCCTTCTTGACGAATACCTGGGTACCGTCCTCATCTATGAATATAAGCTCCTTTTTGTCTGCCTTATTCAATTTTAATAATTGTATTTCTCCTAGTTTTATCATCTTTCTCCTTTATTTCTACAAAAGACAAAGTCTATCTCCGCCTTCTGAATGTTTACATTAACAAGTCTTACATTGACCACATCTCCTATCTTGTAGGTTTTCTTGGTCATTTCTCCTATCATGGAGTAGTTTCTTTCATCATAGAAGTAGTAGTCATCGGTCATGTTTGATATATGCACGAGGCCCTCAACGGTATTGTCAAGCTCTACAAACACACCAAAGCTTGTTACACTTGAGATTATCCCTTCATACTCCTCTCCAATGCGCTCCGACATGTATTCCGCTGCCTTTATGTCGTCAACTTCCCGTTCCAACTGAGCGGCTTTTCTTTCGTTAATGGAGCATTGGTCTGCAACCTTAGCCAGCAGCGACTCCAACTTGTCTGTATCCTTTAGCCTTCCGTTAATGAATCCCTTTATGATCCTATGAATCTGAAGGTCCGGGTATCTCCTTATGGGAGATGTGAAGTGGCAATAGTATTCCGATGCCAGTCCGAAGTGCTTGTCCTGATGGCTGCTATAGACAGCCTTTTTCAGGGATCTCAGCATTATGGTATTTATTACCGTCTCTTCCTTCTTTCCCTTGACCTTGTTTGTTATTGACTGAAGCTCCTTTGGATGGACGTTCGCAGCTCCTTTCAGGAAGTATCCGAAGTTTGCTATGAATTTGTTGAATTCAGCAATCTTGTCATTATCGGGGCTTTCATGTATCCTGTATATGAAGGGCACCTTGGACCAGAACATGCTTTCTGCAATGGTCTCGTTACAGGCTATCATGAATTCCTCTATTATCCTGTTTGCCGTCCTTCTATCGTATTTTGCCACGTCAATCGCACGGCCATCCTCGTCCAGCACAATCTTTGCTTCCTGAAAATCGAAGTCTATGCAGCCTCTGTCGTCCCTCTTCCTTCTGAGGATTTTGGCAAGATCCTCCATATTTCTGAAATCATCAATAAGATCCCTGTATTTCTCAGACATGGCTTCGTCATCATTTTCAAGAATGTCCGATACGTCGTCGTATATGAGCCTCGCCTTTGAATTGATTATACTTTCGAATATTTCAAAGTCCTTTACCTTTCCCTTTCCGTCAATGGTCATGACAACAGACAGGGCAAGCTTGTCCTCTCCCTGGTTTAGACTGCAGACGCCATTTGAAAGTTCCTTTGGAAGCATGGGTATTACTTCTCCTGGCATGTATACTGAGGTACCCCTTTCCAATGCTTCCTTGTCAAGGGGAGCTCCCTCTCTGACATAGTGGGTTACATCGGCAATGTGCACTCCAAGCTCGTATAAGCCGTCGTCTCTTTTTATTATATGGATGGCATCGTCAAGGTCCTTGGCATCTGCTCCGTCTATAGTAACTATTGTATAATCCCTGAAGTCTTTTCTTCTTTTGATTTCATCTTTTGATATTTCCCGGGTAATTTCAGCAGCTTCCCTCAAGACCTTGTTGGGAAACTTGGTCTTTATTTCATTCCTTATGAGGGCCGACATTATGTATGTCTCTATGTCGTCTGAAGAGCCCAGTATGCTCTTTACAACTCCCTCAGGGTTCTTTCTCTTTTCCGGCCATTCCACAATCTTCACAATTACCGTCTGGCCGTTTCTTGCTCCGTTGAAGTCCGACTTGGATACGAATATGTCCTGGGAAATCCTCTTGTCGTCAGGCAGCACAAAACCGAAGTTCTTGGTTTCCTGAAGTGTTCCAATAACTTCGTAGTTCGCCCTCTTAAGTATCCTTATTACCTTGCCCGAAGGGCTTTTCAGGTTGCCGTTGCTCTTCATGGGTCTGACTATAACCCTGTCCTTGTGCATTGCTCCGTTGAGGTCCACAGGAGATATGAAGAGGTCTTTAATCTCTGTATTGTCGGGAATCAGGAATCCAAATCCCTTTTGGGATCCCTGAATGGTGCCAGTAATGAGATTCATCTTTTCAGGAATTGCATATCTTTCGTTTCTTGTCCTTATTATCCTGCCTTCTTCCTCAAGTTCATTGAGAATCTTGAGTATTTCCTTCTTCATGTCCTTTGAGGTATCAAGCGCCTTGAGGATCTCACCGATCAGCATGGGCTTGTAGGCATCTTCGTTCATAAATGATACGATTCTCTCTTTAATACTCATATCAGCAGCTCCTGCGGATTAATTTTTTGCTCCCTTGGCCATATTGTTCAAAAGGTCTATATCGTATGAAACTATGTTTTCAGCTTCGTCATTGTGCCTCGTTTCAGCAATTTCTATGAGTCTTGTTATGAGCTCCTTGAAAGGCAATCCCGAAGGCTCCCACAGATAGAATGATATGGAGCCTGGTATTGTATTTATCTCGTTTACATATATGTTTTTGTTGTCGTAGAGAAAATCCACCCTGGATGTTCCCGAGGCGTCTATTGCCATGAATGCCTTCTTGGCAAGCTCCCTTATCCTCTGTGACACTTCATCGGGAATATCTGCAGGTATTATCCTCTTGTCCTCTCCCGAGCCCTTTCCCTTTTTGCCGCTCATGTACTTGTCCTCGTACTTGAGGAATTCTTCCCAGCCTATGGGCTCCTCGCAGAGTGATGCTTCCACATCATCCTCGTATCCTATTACGGCGCAGTTTATTTCTCTCAGGTTTTCTATGCACTGTTCAACCAGTATCTTCTTGTCGTAGGAAAGTGCAACCTCTATGGATTCCATAAGTTCTTCCCTGTTTGTAGCCTTGCTTATTCCCACACTTGAACCCAGGTTTGCAGGCTTTACTATTAGAGGGTATCCAATTGACTCGGCCTTTTCAAGGTATTGTTCCTGGTCCTTTCTGTACTGGGACCTGTAAAACCAGATATGATCCACCATAGGCAGGTTTTCTGCATGGAAGATTTTCTTCATTGACACCTTGTCCATTCCAAGAGCCGATGCCTTTACTCCCGTAAAGCAGTATGGCACTTCGCATGACTCAAGTATTCCCTGAAGAGCTCCATCCTCAACACTTGTACCGTGCACTGCAGGAATCACCACTTCCACTTCCAGCTTTTCCCTTTTCTTTGCAAAGAGACCCTGCTTCAAGTCAGGGTTGGGGTGAAGTGTAAGGGTATTCTTCTTGTCGAAGTTCTGCCATGGGATAACTTCCGTGATTCCATCAAAGGACTTGTTCTTGTAGGTGTTGATGTCTCCAAGGGAATCTCCTATGTTCCATTTCCCCTTCTTGTCTATATATATTACGTAAGGCTGGTATTTGGTTCTGTCAATATTGTCGTATATCTGAAGTCCGGTGATTATTGAAACTTCGTGTTCAACTGTTCTTCCACCTATTATAATTCCAACTTTCTTCATTTTGGTATCCTTTCATCTACTTATTGTCGTTTATTCGTTGTATGTGTCCGGAAGGTCGTTTTCAAACAACACTACGTCTCCGGCTCTCAGAAGACTCTTCATGGCTTCTTCCGATTCCTTCAGGGACTTCACAATGATCAGGTTGTCCTTTTCAAAGTCGGTTTCCTCGATTCCTTCCTTAATTGCCCTTGTCCTGTTTTCTCCAACAAGAATTACAAGATCGCAGGTCTCTCCTATCTTGACGCCGAATTTTTTGTTTTCCTCATATTCAATCCTTCCAAGCTCAACCATTCCCGGAGTTACGATTATTTTCCTGTTTCCTTCAAACTCGCTTAGCACCTCAAGTGCTGCAGCTGCTCCAGCAGGATTTGAATTGAAAGCATCGTCGATTACAAGAACGCCGGTTCCTGGATCTATGAGCTGGAGCCTGTGTTCTATGGGTTCTATCTTTTCTATTCCGCTTGCTATCTGCACCAGTGTCATGTCCATGGCATAGGCAGCGGAGACTCCTGCCAGTATGTTTCGTATATTGTGCTTGCCCAGGAGGCTGGTCTTGCAGTCGACGGTTCCCTTTTCCTTGATATGGAGGGTGAATGTCGATCCTTCCCTGCCGGACTTGATATTGTCAGCATAGATGTCCAGGTCGTCAGTATTGTTAAGTCCGTAAAGGAGCTTCCTGGTATATGTCTTGTCCGCAAGCTTCTTCACATATTCATTGTCGTAGTTGAATATTGCCCAGCCATCATATGGCAGCTCTTCTATGAGTTCGTATTTTGTCTTCACTATGTTCTCTATGGACTTGAATGTTTCAAGATGACTTGGCCCTATGGATGTGAGAATTCCTATCTTGGGGCTCACAAGCTTTGCAGTTTCCTTGATGTCCCCTATCCTGTCGGCTCCAAGCTCCGCTACGAATACACTGTAGTTTTCATCAAGCTCGTTGTTTACAGCCTTGCTTATTCCCATAGGTGTATTGAAGCTTCCCGGGGTCTTGTATGTCTTGTATCTCTGTTCCAATATCTTTGCCGTTATGAACTTGGTGCTTGTCTTTCCATAGCTTCCCGTAATTCCTATGGTTGTTAGCTTTTCCATGTTCTTTATCTTGTTTCTTGCCATCCTGTAGAACTTCATGTTGATAATTCTTTCAACAGGTTTAATTATCCATGCGCCACCCACTACATAATAGGTTCCAAAATAAAGCGCAAGGGCTAGAATGGTAGCACCTACTGCAACATAATACTTGTCACCTGCAATGAGCCAGCTCAAAAATACTATAGCTGCCAAATCGACTATTGCTATGAATATGGTTGCAGCCATAAGTCTCTTTGCCCTACCCGTGTATACGAGAGGTTTCTTGGCCTCGTAATTGCTGAATTCCATGGTTGTTACTGAAGCAAGGGACCATAATGCCACCAATATGTATATATTGTATGGCCAGAGGATATAGACAAGGGTCAGCAGTGCTGAAATGCCAATCATAATTCTTGATTTCTGTGTGAGGAATCTCTTCCTGTTCTTCTTTGACCAGTTTATGAATTTCTCGTTGTCATACATCTCTATCTGCATCATGTGCAGGGAGAACCTGATTCTGAAATATATTTTGATTATCCAGAATATTGATATTATTACTATTGGAAATACCATTATTTCCTCCTGTCTTTTAGTTGTTTTGTAAAAAACTGTTAATTACTACCTTAAAGGTGTTGAAGTCGTCAACATATGAATAATGACCTGCTCCCTCCAGTACTACAAGTCCTGCATCAGGTATCTCCTTCTCCATTATCCTTGCCATGTAAAGAGGCGTAGCATCGTCCTTTTCACCCCATATGAGAAGTACGGAAGACTTGATGTCCTTCAGATGGTGTCTAAGGTTGTCATTTACAACCTTCACCATTATTTTTCTCATTATGCCGTCGGCTTCCTTGAAGTCGTCGGAGCCGTGCTTCCTGTAAAACCTTTCAAGTACCTCCTGTCTTTTGTCTTTAGACGTGAATGCCAGGTAGACCTTCTTCATAAGCTTGAAGGTGTAAACTTTAATGTAATAAGTAGCAGTTCTTTTTGGTATTATTCCTGCGCTGTCTATCAGGATGACCTTGTCGAAAAGGTCTTCATACCTGCTTGAAAGAATGATTGATATTCTTCCACCATGTGAATGGCCGAAAAGTATTATATTCTCCAGTCCCGTTTTGTCTATAAATCCCTTGATTATTTCCGCATACCCGTATGAGTCTATGACCTCTCCAGGCGTGGTGCTTTTCCCAAAACCGGGAAGGTCCACCGCAGTCACCCTGAAGGAATTCTTTAAGATGTTGACAATTGGAATCATGGTTTCTATGCTTCCTCCCCATCCGTGGAGAAGCAACACATCCTGACCCTGTCCCTCCTGTATGTAATTGATGTCCAGTCCTTGAATTTCAACTTTCATAATGTCTCCATGCAATTTAATCAAACAATATAGATTATATCAGATTACCGTTAAAATTGGAAGAAAAAAGCCCCTTTGCAGGGGCTTGAATTGATTACAATTATTTGAGTTTAGTTGTTCAAATTTGCTCTCTTGGATTATTTGATAAGCATTCCGCCAAACTCAGCGATAAGCGGTCCAAATACAAGAGCAACTATAGTCATAAGCTTGATAAGGATGTTGATTGAAGGACCTGAAGTATCCTTGAACGGATCACCAACAGTATCTCCAACAACGGCAGCCTTGTGAGCCTCGCTTCCTTTTCCACCGTGCTCTCCACCTTCGATGAATTTCTTGGCATTGTCCCATGCACCACCAGCGTTAGCCATCATGATTGCCATAAGAACTCCGGTTACAAGGGCACCTGCAAGAAGTCCACCCAAAGCTTCCTTACCAAGAAGAAGTCCTATAAGAACAGGTACTATTACTGCAAGAAGTCCTGGAATAACCATTTCTCTAAGTGCTGCAGTAGTACTGATATCCACACATTTCTTGTATTCAGGTGTTCCCTTTCCTTCCATGATTCCAGGTATTTCCCTGAACTGTCTTCTAACTTCCTCAATCATTGAGAATGCAGCTTTACCAACTGCCTGCATAGTGATTGAAGAGAAGAGGAATGGAAGCATTCCACCTACGAACAGACCTGCAATAACTGTAGGCTGAGTAAGGTTGATTACTGAAAGGCCAACAACCTGAGTATATGATGCAAACAGTGCAAGTG
This sequence comes from Dethiosulfatibacter aminovorans DSM 17477, assembly GCF_900142005.1. Lineage (GTDB taxonomy): Bacteria > Bacillota > Clostridia > Tissierellales > Dethiosulfatibacteraceae > Dethiosulfatibacter > Dethiosulfatibacter aminovorans. Next base: position 196,370 of record NZ_FQZL01000008.1, on the reverse strand, counting down.
CAGTAAGTGCTGCAGAACCGATTGCAAATCCCTTACCTATTGCTGCAGTTGTGTTACCAACGGCATCAAGCTGGTCAGTTATTTCTCTTACCTCAGGAGGAAGCTCGCACATCTCTGCGATACCACCTGCGTTGTCGGCAATAGGGCCGTAAGCGTCAACTGCTATGGTCATACCTGCTGTAGAAAGCATACCAACTGCTGCAAGTGCTATACCGTAAAGTCCCTGTGCTGCATCGGCTGATCCGCCTGATACGTAGAAGGCTACAAGTATACCTATTGCAAGAACTATAATAGGCATAGCAGTAGAACCCATACCTACTGCAAGACCGCTGATGATAGTTGTTGCCGGTCCAGTGTTTGACTGGTCTGCGATTTGCTTAACAGGAGCGTACTCTGTAGATGTATAGTATTCTGTGATCTTTGCTATTATTATACCTACAAGAAGTCCTGTGATGATAGCTGCAAAAGGTCTTGCAGTACCAAGGATTGATACGCTCAGGAAGTAAGCGGCAACTATAACTATTATTGCACTTACGTTTGTTCCCATGTCAAGCGACTTCTGTGGGTTTGTTCCTTCATTTCCCTTAACGAAGAATGTTCCTGCTATTGATGAAACTATACCTACTGCTGCAAGCATAAGCGGGAACAAGGCTCCCTCGTCGCCAAAAGCTATAAGTCCAAGAGTAATGGCAGAAATTATAGAACCAACATATGATTCGAAGAGGTCTGCTCCCATTCCTGCAACGTCACCAACGTTGTCTCCAACGTTGTCAGCTATAACTGCAGGGTTCCTTGGATCATCCTCTGGGATTCCAGCTTCAACCTTACCAACAAGGTCAGCACCAACGTCAGCAGCCTTAGTATATATACCACCGCCAACACGTCCGAAGAGCGCTATTGAAGAAGCACCAAGCGAGAATCCTGTAACTATTGTGATATCGTTGAATATCAAGTATAGTCCAGCCACACCTATGATTCCAAGACCTACAACGGCCATACCCATAACGGCACCACCAGAGAATGCAACAGAAAGTGCTTTGTTCATTCCACCATCTTTAGCTGCATTTGCAGTTCTTACATTGGCCTTTGTTGCAACCTGCATTCCGAAGAATCCAGCAAGTGCTGAAAAAGCCGCTCCAACAAGGAAACAGATAGCTGTAGTCCAACCAATACCTACGCCTAGAATAATAAATAATATTGCTGCGAATATTAAAAGTGTTCTGTATTCCCTACTCAAAAAAGCCATGGCTCCCTCATGAATGTATCCGGATATCTCCCTCATTCTTTCGTTACCCACGTCAACTTTGTTGATTGTTACTGCCTTGTAGTATGCATACAACAAGGCAACCACACCTATTATAGGTGCTATTATTAAATTCATTTCAAGTAACCTCCTATTGTGTATAAATTATTGAAGTGCAGTCAGAATTAATGACATAACAATAAAAAGTCCTGCGGAAACAGTTGTCAGTTTTTCCAACAGACCTTCATAGCTTCTTCCTTTATTCTTTCCCCAAATCGATTCGGCTCCACCAGCTATTTCTCCTGAAAGGCCTGCTGACTTTCCTGATTGTAAAAGAATACTGGCTATAAGTACCAAACTGGCTACTATTAGAAGTATTGTTGCAAATAGTTTCATTACTACACCTCCTTTTCTGATTAACAGAAGTATTTTAACATAGGGCTAATTTAAAAGCAACACATTAATTGCGTTATTGAAAATATATATGACAGGAAAACATTTTCATTCCTGCCCATAACTATTGGCTCCGGCAAGTTTTGAATAATATAGAATATGCGATATTATTCTTGCAATAGTCTTAGTGTCAATGATTAAATCCATTTCTTATATATAGGCAATAGTCATATCTTCCATGAACTAAGCTTTGCAACATGCATGAAAACACCCGGCCTGTTGTTTAAGCCGGGCATTGAGTATCTGATGTTTTACTGACTACTTCCGCTACGTAAAGTTCCTAATTCTCAAAATCACTTGATACGTGTGATTTTATTTTAATGTTAACTTTACTCCGCCGCTATGCTTGCTAAAGCAAGTAACGTAACATAGTTACTTAGCGTAAATTATAGAAAGTCTTGATTCCCTTGTACTGGGCTGCTGATCCAAGTTCGTCTTCCAGTCTAAGAAGCTGGTTGTATTTTGAAACCCTGTCTGATCTTGATGGAGCACCTGTCTTGATCTGTCCGGCGTTCACTGCGATTACAAGGTCTGCGATAGTGTTGTCGGCAGTTTCTCCTGACCTGTGTGAAATGACTGCAGTGTATCCTGCCACTTTTGCCATTTCAATTGCATCAAGAGTCTCTGTGATCGTTCCTATCTGGTTAAGCTTTATAAGGATCGAGTTTGCAGTATTCGCCTCGATTCCTCTGGAAAGTCTTTCAGTGTTTGTAACGAAAAGGTCATCTCCTACAAGCTGGATCTTGTCTCCAAGCTTTTCAGTCATTACCTTCCATCCTTCCCAGTCTTCTTCGTCAAGTCCGTCTTCTATTGAGATGATAGGGTACTTTTCAACCATTTCAGAGTAGAAGTCTACGAATTCGGCAGCTGTAAGCTCTTTTCCTTCGCCTGCAAGAACGTATTTCTTTGTATCCTTGTTGTAAAGTTCTGTTGCAGCAACATCAAGGGCAAGCATTACATCTTTTCCAGGCTCGTATCCAGCAGCCTTTATTGCTTCAACTATTGTAGCAAGAGCTTCTTCGTTCGAAGTAAGGTTCGGTGCGAATCCACCTTCGTCACCAACTGCAGTGTTGAGACCTTTGCCTTTCAACACTGACTTAAGGCTATGGAACACCTCTGCACCCATTCTAAGGGCTTCCTTGAAGCTTGGTGCTCCTACAGGCATTACCATGAATTCCTGTATGTCAACGTTGTTATCGGCGTGCTCGCCACCGTTAAGGATGTTCATCATAGGTACAGGAAGAGTTTTTCCATTTACTCCGCCAAGGTACTGGTACAATGGAAGTCCAAATACGTCTGCTGCAGCTCTTGCACATGCCATCGATACTCCAAGGATTGCATTTGCTCCAAGTTTTCCCTTGTTGTCTGTTCCGTCAAGCTCGATCATGATCTGGTCGACCACTACCTGGTTTGCAGCATCCATGCCTATAAGCTCTGGGGCAATTATTTCATTTACATTGTCAACAGCCTTTTGAACGCCTTTGCCCATATATCTGTCTTTGTCACCGTCTCTAAGTTCAACGGCTTCGAATGCTCCTGTCGAAGCTCCCGATGGAACTGCAGCTCTTCCATAACCACCGCTTTCAGTCCATACTTCAACCTCTACTGTCGGGTTTCCTCTTGAATCCAAAATCTCTCTTGCGTAAATATCACTTATTATACTCATAATTACCTCCGTTTTTATATGCGATTTCAAAACACCGCTATACCCTTAAATTCACTGTCAATTAAACCATTCTTCGCTATTTGACAGTATTATTATATATGTTTAAAGTAAATATTGAAACATTTTTATTTAATTTGTGTCCGTTTTAAACCAGCTGGCTCCTCAACAATGATTCTCCCGTCATTTCCGGCGGCTTTTCCATATCCATAAGCTCCAGAAGGGTAGGTGCAAGATCTGCAAGCCTTCCTTCCTTGAGGCTTTTGCCTTTCCTGTTGGTTATGAATAGAAGCGGCACTTCATTTGTGGAATGCTGAGTGAGAACTGCATTGTCGTCGCTTAGCATTTCATCTGCATTTCCGTGGTCAGCAGTAACAAGCATCTCCATGTCGTGCTCTATTACATAATCCGCAATCTCCCCAACACAGGAATCCACTGCTTCAACAGCCTTAATTGCTGCTTCCATTATGCCTGTATGTCCTACCATGTCAGGATTTGCAAAGTTGATTATTACGACATCATGAATATCAAGCTTAAGCTGCTCCAAAAGGGCATCCTTGACTTCATATGCACTCATTTCAGGCTTGAGGTCATAGGTTGCAACCTTTGGCGACGGAATGAGAACCCTCTCTTCTCCATCGTACGGCTCCTCGATGCCTCCATTGAAGAAGAAGGTGACATGGGCATATTTCTCGGTTTCTGCAATCCTAAGCTGCTTGAGACCTTTTTTGCTGATATATTCCCCGAAGGTGTTTTCCAGAACCTGGGGCTTGAATGCAACCGATACATTTTTTATTGTCGCATCGTACTGGGTCATGCAGACAAATTCGGTGTTTATCTTTTCTCTTTCAAATCCCTTGAAATCGTCGTCAACAATTGCCCTTGTTATCTCTCTCGCCCTGTCAGGTCTGAAATTGAAAAACACGACACTGTCTCCATTTTCGATCTTTCCGTCTTCGGCGGCGATTATAGGCTTGATGAACTCATCGTTTTCTCCATTTGCATAGGATGCTTCCACACCTTCTACAGGGTCTGCATAATGGGCACCTTGGCCTTTTGTAAGGGCATCATATGCTATCTTGACTCTTTCCCATCTTGTATCCCTGTCCATGGCATAATATCTTCCCATTACTGTTGCTATCTTTCCTGCACCTATTTCCTTCATTTCATCTTCAAGTTCCTTGATGAATCCAGCACCGCTTGTTGGCGGAACATCTCTTCCATCCATATAGCAGTGTACATAGATATCCTTCACTCCATGGGATTTTGCAAATCTTATGAGGCTGTATAGATGCCGGTTGTGCGAATGCACTCCTCCGTCGGATACAAGTCCCATAAGATGAAGCTTTGTATCGTTCTTCACTGCATTTTCAAAGGCTTTCAGAAGAACTTCATTCTTTTCTATTTCTCCCGTTTCGAAACTCTTTGTGATCCTTGTAAGCTCCTGGTAGACTATTCTGCCTGCTCCAATGTTCGTATGGCCCACTTCGGAGTTTCCCATCTGTCCCTTGGGAAGTCCTACATCGTTTCCGCTTGTTTTTATGTAAGTTGAAGGATACTCGCTTATCAGTCTGTCAAAATTAGGGGTTGATGCCCTGTATATGGCATTTCCTTCATAGTCCTTTCCCTTTCCCCATCCGTCAAGTATCATCAGTATTTTTGTTTTTTTACTCATGTTTTCTCCTCTATCAAAATTAATCTCTAATAACAATGTAACATGCAACAAATAAGATTATACCATAAATACATAATCTCATGAAGCAGAGGATAGTCCATTTATCTTAGTAGTTCATTATTTGTGCAAAGTCATCAACCTTGAGACTTGCTCCACCTACAAGGGCTCCGTCTATGTCCGACTGTGCCATTATTTCCTTAACATTACCAGGCTTAACGCTTCCGCCGTACTGGATTCTAACTGTATCTGCAGCTTCCTTTCCGAATATGCCCGCAAGTACGCTTCTTATAAACTTGATCATGTCATTGGCTTGCTCGCTGGTTGCTGTTCTTCCTGTTCCAATTGCCCAGATCGGCTCATATGCTATTACTACTCTTTCTGCATCCTTGCTGTCTATGTTCTTAAGTCCGTTTACAAGCTGGCCCTTTACTATGGGTTCGGCAATGCCCCCTTCTCTCTGGGCCAGAGATTCACCTACGCACACTATGGGCTTCATATCGTATTCAAATGCAGTTTTGATCTTCTTGTTTACTGTTTCATCAGTCTCTCCGAAATACTGTCTTCTTTCAGAGTGGCCAATGATTACATACTCTACATTGAGTTCCTTCAGCATCAAAGGAGAAACTTCTCCAGTATATGCTCCCTTTTCCTTGAAGTGTATATTTTGCGCACCAAGCTTTATTTCTGTTCCCTTTATAAGTTCGCTTACTGTATAAAGAGCCGTATATGGAGGGCACACAACAAAATCCCTTTCTGTCCCTTCCGCCTTTTCAATCAATCCTTTTACAAGTTCTACGCTTTCTGAAACCGTATTGTTCATTTTCCAGTTTCCAGCCATTATAGGTCTTCTCATATATATCTCCTCTACCATTTTTTCAGTGTTCCCATATGGGCTCACACTACTTTTCTTCTATTGAGTCTATTCCGGGAAGTATCTTTCCTTCCATATATTCAAGGGATGCTCCACCACCGGTTGAGATGTGAGTCATCTTGTCTGCAAGGCCAGCCTTTTCAACTGCCGCAGCACTGTCTCCACCGCCGATTATGGATATTACATCTTCCTCTGCAAGTACACCTGCAATTGAATTCGTACCTTCTGCGAAGTTTTTGAATTCAAACACTCCCATAGGTCCGTTCCAGATAACAGTTTTTGATTCCTTTATTACTTCACTGAATAATTTTATGGATTTGGTCCCTATGTCAAGTCCCATGTGTCCTTCAAGTATGTTTCTCCAGTCTACAACTACGAATTCATCCGTATCCTTGAATTCTCTGGTAATCTTATAGTCAACAGGAAGCAGCATCTTGACTCCCTTTTCCTCTGCTTTCTTAATAAGCTCTGCAGCCAGTTCAACCTTATCCTCTTCAAGGAGAGATGATCCAACATCATATCCTTGGGCCTTTACAAATGTGAAGGCCATTCCTCCGCCTATTATGATGTTGTCGGCCACGTTCATAAGGTTTTCTATTACACCGATCTTGTCGGATACCTTTGCTCCTCCAAGAATTGCAGTAAGAGGTCTTTTCGGATTGGACAACGCTCCGCCTATTGCTTCGATTTCCTTTCCTATAAGGAATCCTACAGCAGATGGAAGATATTTTGCAACTCCAACATTTGATGCATGTCCCCTGTGGGCAGTTCCAAAGGCATCATTTACAAACACGTCACCAAGGGAAGCGAGTTCCTTAGAAAATGCATCATCGTTGTTCTTTTCTTCCTTTCTGAATCTGGTGTTCTGTAAAAGCATGACTTCACCGGGAATAAGTCTGTCAGCCATTTCCTTTACTTCGTTGTTCATTACATCGTCAAAGTCTGCAAATACAACTTCCTTGCCAAGAAGGTCTGCCAGTCTTTTTGCAACAGGATCAAGGGAAAATTCCTTTTTTGCCTCTCCCTTTGGTCTTCCCAGGTGAGACATAAGAATCAGGCTGCCGCCGTTGTCCAAAACATAATTAATGGACTCCATTGCGCTTCTTATTCTGATGTCATCTGTAATTTCAAGATTTTCATCCAGAGGAACATTAAAATCGCACCTCATCAATACCTTTTTGCCTTCAAGCTGAAGGTCAGTCAATTGTTTTTTCATAATACCTCCAATATGTTCTAAAGTGTTGTCACCGTTTCGCAATTATGACTAACAGCTCCCTACTCCCTCACCACGATAATCTTTTATTTATTAAGGTTGATTATCGTATCTCGAAGTCGAGACCTCGCTGTAATTCATAATTGCTTCACTACTATTTATTACATGAACTTTCTATATATTTGGAAAAACATCTCAAGCTTTTCATAATAAATGCCGCAGAATCCTCCGCAGCATTTATGATGGCTCAGGAAATTCAAAATATGTAAAATCCCTTTAAGCGTTGATATTTTATATATTTGGTCTTATATTGTAGCTATATGCTTGAGTGTTCTTACGAGCTGTGAAGTATAAGACATCTCATTGTCATACCAAGTTATGATCTTGAACATCTTCTTGCCGTCTACATCTATCATCTTGGTCAACTGAGCGTCAAACACACTTCCATACTTTGTACCGATTACGTCGCTTGAAACTATCGGATCTTCTGTGTATCCGAGTGTTTCGTTTGCTGCAGCTTCCATCGCCTTGTTGATAGATTCGACTGTAGCTTCTTTTTCAAGTTCAACTACTATGTCAACAACAGAACCTGTAACCGTTGGAACTCTCATCGCCATTCCGTCAAGCTTTCCATTGAGTTGAGGAAGAACCTTGCCCACTGCTGCAGCGGCACCAGTAGATGTTGGTATGATGTTGGCAGCAGCCGCTCTACCTCTTCTTGAGTTTATTCCCTTTGAGTGAGGTCTGTCAAGAACAGCCTGGTCATTTGTATATGCATGGATAGTAGTCATGAACCCCTTAACTAGTCCGAAATTGTCATCAAGAACCTTTGCCACTGGAGCAAGGCAGTTTGTAGTACAAGATGCACCTGAAACAACAGTTTCGCTTCCATCCAATATATCGTGGTTTACATTGTATACAATAGTCTTAAGATCTCCTTTTGCCGGAGCTGAAATCAATACCTTCTTGGCACCAGCAGTCAAGTGCTTCTCTGCACCTTCCTTGCTTGTGAAGAACCCTGTACATTCAAGAACTACATCGATTCCTAGGTCTCCCCATGGAAGATCTTCCGGATTTCTTTGTGCGAGAATCTGGAATTCCTTTCCTTCAACTATAAGCTTTCCGTCTTTTCCTGTTATATTGTCAGTCTTGTATGGTCCCTGTGCAGTGTCATACTTCAACAGGTATGCAAGTGTTTCCGCATCAGTCAAATCGTTGATTGCAACTACCTCAACCTCGTCACTTTCCATCATCAGTCTGAAAGCCAGTCTACCAATTCTGCCAAATCCGTTAATCGCTACTTTAATACTCATAATACCACTCTCCTAATTTAATTTTAAAATTTCCTTTGCTGTCTCTTCATCTGTGACCAAAATATAATCCTTGTAATATTTTGAAAACGCATATATTGCTTCGGCCTTGTTCTTGCCTGAAGCTATGCATATTACGTGCTTTATGGAATTAATATCCTTTAAATCTATACCCACGGAATCCGTATGCATAATAGGTATTCCGTTGCTGTCAAAATAATAACCCAGTGCTTCCGCTGATGCATTCTTAAGCTTCAGCTCATCTTTTTTCAACTCCGACATGCCTCTTCTTTCGGCCATTTCCATTGCAGTACCCACTCCAAAGACTATCATGTCTATTTTCTTTATTTCATCCAGCACGCTTTTTATCTGAGGGTTCTCCCTAAGCGCTTCAAGAAGTTCAGGCTGTATGTTGTCAGGTACGTGAAGAAGCTTGTACTCGGCATTGAGCTTTTGGGCAAGCTTTGCAGCTATGGTATTGGACTGTATTTCCAGTTTTTCACCAAGTCCTCCCCTTCCGGGAACCACCATTATATTCCTGACCTTTCTATTGTATTCCATTTCATCGGCAACACATGCCATGGTTGTTCCACCCATGATTCCAATTTTCATGTCATCCTCAAGAAGAGAATTTATAATAAGGGATGCTTTCTTTCCCATATCCTTTACAATGATATCGTCATCATCGGAATCGCCTTCAACCAGGGATACCTCTCTTATTCCCATCTTTTCCTTCAGTTGGTTCCCAAGATCCTTCAATCCCTTCATGTTGTATATCAACTCTTCAGTATCTACAAGCAACTTCTCTCCAGCCTTTGAAAGCCTCATTCCTGAAGATTCGATCCTTATATGTCCGAGATCTTTCAGTATCTCCACTTCAGATCTCAAAACCCTTTCAGTCATCCCTATTTTCGAAGCAAGCATCCGCCTCCCTATAGGCTGATGGCTTTTCAATGATTTAAGAAGGTTGTATCTCTTCATAATCAGATTGGACATTTCGGGAACTATTGAATTTTGTATAGCCAGTACTTTTTCAAATCTCATTTAATCCTCCATAAAACCCTTTGGTAAAGGCTTTATTCATATGCCCTTTACGAGCATGGTCTAATTTTGTCCCTGGGGTAATTTTTTTGTCCCTATGTTTGTATTATATTACTTTCTTTTGAAAATTTCAAGGGTATTTTTAAATAAATTTTATTTCCCTGCGATATGAAAAAAGTTGGTTGAGAATTGATAATAATTTGAATATTGGAAAAGTAAAAAACCGACGGAATAAGCCGTCGGTTAATTATATCATTAAATGGGTTATAATTGCTGTAAAATTCATGTGATTTTTGAAATTTTATTTATTAATATCTTTTTCTCATGGAGGATGACGGTATTTGGAGTTCGTCCCTATATTTGGCTATGGTCCTTCTCGATATGTCTATCCCCCTCTTGTTAAGCTCGTTCGCTATCTTCTGATCGCTCAAAGGCTTCTTGGAGTTTTCATTGTCCACAAGCTCCTTAATCATAGTCTTGATACTCGTCGACGCCATTCCGTCGTTGTTACCTTCCTTCGATATGGAGCTCGAGAAAAAGTACTTAAGTTCAAAAAGTCCTCTTGGGGTCTGTACATATTTGCCGTTTGTAGCCCTGCTGACTGTCGATTCATGCACTTCAATGTCTTCGGCCACATCCTTCAAGACCATAGGCTTCAAGAACTTGGCTCCCTTTTCAAAGAATTCAAGCTGGTGCTTCAGTATAGATTCGGCAACCTTGTACATGGTATTCCTTCTCTGCTCTATACTTTTAATAAGCCACAGGGAAGAGTTGAACTTATCGTTGAGGAATTTATTTGTTTCCTTGTCGTCGCTGTTCTTCATTATATTCTTGTAATAGTTGCTAATCCTGAGAAGGGGCATGTCGGAATCGTTTACCATTATGACATATTCACCTTCCACCTTTGTTATTGTAACATCTGCAGAAATGTACTTTATGCTGTCGCTCTCCAGCACAAACCCTCTTGAAGGTTTTGGTTCAAGCATCCTTATTATGTCGCAGATTTCCTGCACCCTCTTAACGGTAATATCCAGAGACTTCGCTATATGCTGAAGCTTGTTGCAGGCCAAGTCCTCGATATGGTAGTCGATTATATCGTATACCTTCTCATCGAATATCCCCTTTTCCTTAAGCTGGATTTCCAGACATTCCTTCAAATCCCTCGCTGCTACACCAACAGGATCAAAGCTGTGGAACTTGACAAGGACTTCTTCAACTTCATCAGGATCCACTTTCAGATGGACTGATATCTCATCTATGGTCATTGAGAGATATCCCTTGTAGTCCAGGGAATCGATTATCTCGTCTCCTATCATCCTCTCCCTTTCAGTTTTCACCACAAGTCCCAATTGAGACCTTAGATGATCATTCAGGGATTGGGCCTTTGATGTATATGATTCGAAGGATTGTTTTTCTTCACTGCTTCCACTGTATGCCTTGTAGCTGTAGTCGTCATATTTTTCAACTACTTCCTGCCAGTCAATCTTGTCTTCCTTTACTTCTGTTGTCTTTTCCTTTTCCATTTGAGAAGGTTTTTCCTGAACTTCAAGAAAAGGGTTGGATTCAACCTGCTTCTCCAGATAATCTTTCAATTCCACATTATTGAATTGAAGTACCTGTATGGCCTGACGCAATTCAGGCGTCATTATTAGTTTCTGTGATTGTTGAAGATTTAACTCAAAACCTATTTTCATAATATCAAAATCCTACATACAAGATTCATACCAACTTTTCGATTTTGGTATGTTGTCTAGTTAATTTTACCAAATATTTACTAAAAAATAAAGGTATTTCTAAAAAAACAATCCAACGTTTTCACATTTCATGCAGCGGCCAACGACAAAACAAATATTGAAATCATAATAATTTCAAGCATTTATCCAAAATTCAATCATCCACAGATCTTCACGGTGAAGTTCTATGGATGATTGATGTTTTTTTATTCAAATTATTTTCGCTACATGTATATCAACGGCTATTTTTCTCCCTTTTCATAAGGCTTGCCGTCCGCTGCAGGCGCTGTGGCCTTGCCTACAACTCCTGCAAGAGCAAGGATAGTAGCCACATATGGAAGCATCTGCAAAAATTCAGGAGGCACATTTATACCTATGGTCTGAGCCTGTATCTGAATCGCCTCGGTAAAACCGAAAAAGAGACATGCAAACATCGCTCCTACAGGATGCCATTTTCCGAATATCATAGCCGCAAGAGCAATGAATCCCTTACCTACAGACATCCCTTCCCTGAACAAGCTCACAGTTCCAAGAGAGAGGCTTGCTCCAGAGAGGCCTGCCAGGCACCCCGACAAAATGACACATATGTACCTGATCTTGAACACGTTGATACCGAGTGTATCTGCAGCTCTTGGATGCTCTCCTACAGCCCTTATCCTCAATCCAAAGGGTGTTTTGAATATAACAAAATATGATACGAAGACCATGAAAAACGCCAGATAGACAAATGGTGTAAACCTGCTGAATATGTCCCCCAATACAGGTATCTTCTCAAGAAATGCAAACATCTTTGGATTTCCTGTAAGAGACAATTCCTTTGGCAGGGAATCAGTTTGTCCTGATCTGTGCCATACCATTTCAAGAAAATACGCTGTCAGGCTGGCAGCCAGAATATTGATCGCCGTACCAACAACCACCTGGTTGGATCTTAGGTGTATGGACATGAATGCAAGCAGCAGTGCAGTAACCCCTCCGGCAACTATGGCTCCCAGGACACCAAGGAAGGAGCTTCCATAGAGGTGGGTTACAAGCACTGCAAAGAATGCTCCCATGAGCATCATTCCTTCAAGTGCTATATTTACAACTCCGGACCTTTCAGAGAAGGTTCCTCCAAGTGATGCAAATATGAGAGGAGTTGCAAGCCTGATTGCCGATGCAATGATCGCAAGAATTATTGTCAATGTCATCTTTCATCACTCTCCCCTGTCTTTTTATTGTTCATTTCTTCAACTTCAGCCATTTCCTTAAGCTTCATTTCCTTTGCTTTCTTTCTCTTTTCCAGTATCTTAAACAACTGGTCGGCAGCTACGAAGACTATGATTACACCCTGGATGATTCCAATTACTTCCTTGGGAATACCTGCAATCTGCATTTTCCTGGCCCCATTGCTCAGGATACCAAATAGAAAAGCAGAGAAAATTATTCCTATGGGATGAATCTGTCCCACAAGTGCAACGGCAATTCCATCAAAGCCATATCCCGGCATGGCTGGTGTCTGGGTAACCTTGTACAGAAGTCCCGAAATCTGCACGGCTCCTGCCATCCCGGAAAGGGCTCCCGATATCGCCATTGCCAGGATAATATTCCTGACCTTGCTTATACCGCCATATTCTGCTGCATCTGGACTGTTCCCCACGGACCTTAGTTCATAACCAAGGGTCGTCTTGAACAGTAAGACATATATTGCAAAGGCAGCAAACAGTCCAATGAATATACCGGTATGCGCACTGGAATAACCAAACTGAGGTATGAATTCACTGAGTTTTGCAAGCCTTCCATGCTCTACCAGCTGTACTGTATGTGCCTGTTTCGGGGTTCCTTCAAGGACCTGCGGATTCAAAACGGCCTTTACTATATAGTTTGTCAAATGAAGAGCCGTATAGTTCAACATTATTGTAGTAATTACTTCATGAACTCCTATTTTCGCCTTTAGAAAGCCTGCTATGGATGCCCAAAGAGCACCAGCCAAGGCTCCCGACAAAATAATCACTGTAATAAGAGCAAAATGCGGAAGGCCCTGGAAATACCATCCGGCTGCAATTGCACTAATGGTTCCCATTATATACTGGCCTTCTGCTCCGATATTGAAAAGTCCGGTTCTGAATGCCACAGCAATGGAAAGTCCAGTAAAAAGTATTGGGGTTGTTTTGTACAGTGTTTCTCCAAACTTTGATATCCCGCCAAGACTTCCTTCAAACAGCGCCTTGTAGGCAACCACCGGACTGTTGTCCGATGCTACAATGAAAATGGCTCCAACTATGAATCCAAGAAATATTGCAAGGAGAGGGAATCTAAAATTATCCCAGAACCGTTTTAACAATTTATCTTCTTTCATCATTTTCACCGCCTTCCTCCAAAGTACCGCCAGCCATCATGATTCCTATTTTCTTTTCAGTTGCATCCTTTCTGTCCAGGATACCTACTATCTTGCCGTCATATATTACACCTATCCTGTCCGCAAGAGCCATAACCTCGTCAAGCTCAAGGGAAACAAGAAGCACCGCCGTACCCTGATCTCTGGCTTCCACAATTTTCTTGTGTACAAATTCTATTGATCCTACATCCAGACCTCTTGTTGGCTGGGCTGCAATGAGGAGTTTCAGATCCTTGTGGAATTCCCTTGCAACTATGGCCTTTTGCTGGTTTCCTCCTGAAAGTGACTTGGCGGTCACATTTTCACTTGGGGTCCTTACATCAAACTCCTCGATCAGTTTTTTTGCATGGTCGTGTATTACATCATAATTCATAAATCCGTTCTTTGAGAAAGGCTCCTTGTAGTGATATCCCAGTATCATGTTCTCTGCAAGATCATGTGAAAGCACAAGGCCCCTTTTGTGTCTGTCCTCAGGTATATGGCCAACACCTTGTTCGATAACTTTTTGTGCGGAAAACCCTGTAATATCACTTCCAGCCAGAGTCACACTTCCGGACTTTGTCTTTCTCAGTCCTGTAATTGCTTCTATGAGCTCAGACTGTCCGTTTCCGTCAACTCCAGCAAGGGCAAATATCTCACCCTCCCTGACATCAAAGGTCACTCCTCCTACAGCCTCAAGACCCCTGTTGTCAAGTACTTCAAGACCCCTGACCTGCAGAACCCGATTGTCCGATATTTCCTTTTCAAGCTTGTCGACTGTAAGGTTGACCTTCCTTCCCACCATAAGTTCTGCAAGCTCGTCGGTGTTTGTCCCCGATGTTTCTATGGTATCTATCACCTTTCCCCGTCTTATGACAGTAACTCTGTTGCTCATTGACATTACTTCCTTGAGCTTGTGCGTTATTAATATTATGGACTTGCCTTCAGAGGCAAGCTTCTTGATTATAATTCCGAATTCTTCAATTTCCTGGGGGGTAAGCACAGCCGTAGGCTCGTCAAGAATAAGTATGTCGGCACCTCTATAGAGGGTTTTCAGTATTTCCACCCTTTGCTGAATACCAACAGAAAGGTCCTGCACCTTTGATTGAGGGTCAACCATAAGGCCAAATTTAGCAGATATTTCCCTTACCTTTTCATTGGCGCTTTCAATGTCAAGTTTCATTCCCTTTTTAGGTTCCTGTCCAAGAACTATATTTTCAGCAACCGTAAAAGGAGGTACAAGCATAAAATGCTGATGAACCATTCCAATACCATTTTCTATGGCTATATTCGGGTCCTTCATAACTGTATTTTTGCCATTCAGAATAATTTCTCCCGATGTAGGCTGATACAATCCGTAAAGTATATTCATCAAAGTTGTCTTTCCTGCACCGTTCTCACCTAGAAGCACATGAATTTCACCCTTTTCAAGTTGGAAATTCACCTTGTCGTTGGCTACAACCCCAGGGAAAATTTTTGTAATATTTTTCATTTCAACTACACTGGACATATTTCCCTCCTTACCGCTAATGAATTAAAATTCCCAGAAACCGGAATTGACTTGAAAGTCATATTATTAAAAAAAGGTCGAATGTTGCCATTCGACCTAGTGATGCAAATTCCTACATTTCCGGTACTTCAAAAGCTTCAAATGTTTCCAAGTCATATGGAACCATTATTTCACCGTTGATTATTGCAGTCTTGTACATATCTGCAGTAGTCTTAATCTCTTCACTAAGATTACCGGCATTATCGCTATATCCTACACCTTCAACAGCAAGACCGAATTCAAAGTCCGAACCGTCGAAAGTTCCTTCAACAATAGCTTTTGACGCCATATAAGTAGCATTGTCAACCCTTTTGATCATTGAACACAATACGTGTTCCGGATCAAGTGCAGACTGGTCCTGATCAACACCAATAGCCCAGAAACCCTGCTCTCCTGCCGCCTGTATAACACCTATTCCACATCCGCCTGCAGCATGATATACCACATCCGCTCCAAGCTGCTCCTGTGCCAGTGCAGCTTCTTTTCCAAGACCTACGTCTCCGAATGAGCCTGTATAGTTTACAAGCACTTCTGCATCAGGGTTTACAGACTTGACTCCGGCCTCAAATCCATACTGGAATTTTTCAATAAGCGGGAATTGCATGCCGCCTACAAATCCTATAACATCAGACTCCGTAGTAAGTCCGGCTATAACTCCGACAAGGAAGGATCCTTCATGTTCCTTGAATGTCAGACCTGCAACATTCGGAAGATCTACCCTTTCGTCAATTATCGCAAAGTTCTTGTCAGGGAACTGTTTTCCTGCAGTATCAGTTGCCGACTGCATAAGGAATCCTACCGAAATGATAAGGTCAAGGTCTTCTTCTGCAAATGCGCTGAGGTTTGGACCATAATCATCCTCTGATTCAGATTCAAGAATCTTTACTTCTACTCCAAATTCCTCTTCAGCTCTTAATAGTCCTTCATAAGCCGAATCGTTGAAAGACTGGTCTCCCAATCCGCCTGTATCGGTAATCATACCGATGACAAACTTCTCTGCAGGTTCTTCAGGAGTTTCGGGCTCTTCAGGTTCTTCTGGCGTCTCTGGTTCTGAAGGTTCTTCTGGCGCCTCAGGTTCTGCCGGTTCTTCTGGTGTACACCCTGTGAAAGCTAATGTGAATACCATTGCCAATACTAAAAACAACGTTAACATTCTTTTCTTCATATCTTCCTCCTTAGAAATAGATTCCTCTATATAAATTATATTGCAATTCAGTTTTATTAACAAGGGTTATTTAACAAAACACGAACCCAGGAAAGTGGCTTTGAAGCGTTATCTACGCCAGCGAATATTTAAGATGCGAAGAAAAGCATCCTTAACCGCATAAAATCAACGCTTCAAGAGATTATGCCCCGACAACGTTCCATAACCATGCAAAAAGTTAAAAAAAAGTAAAAAGTTCGCGAACTTTTTACTTTTTTGTAACAGTTATTGTTCTATCAACATCCGAATTCCTTGCACTCTATGTATCTTTCTGCCGAAACCGCAGCAATGGCACCATCCGAAGTAGCCGTAACAACCTGTCTAAGCATCTTATCCCTTACATCTCCTGCAGCAAATACTCCCGGAATATTTGTTTCCATGTTTTCATTTGTAACCAGGTAATTGTCCTTCATGTCAAGCTTGCCTTCAAAAAGCTCCGTTATAGGATTGTATCCTATGAATACAAATATTCCAAATATGCCATCGTTCTCATCAGCCTTAATTTCAGTAATCTCCCCTGTCTTGCGGTTTTTGATGACCATTGAGTTTACCAGACCTGTTCCCTTCACTTCTTCAACCTGAGAATTCCAGATGAAGTCTATCTTTTCATTTGCAAAGGCTTTTTCCTGGATTGACTTTGCTGCTCTCAGCTCATCCCTCCTGTGGATTATATGAACCTTCTTCGCAAATCTGGTGAGGAATATCGCTTCCTCAACTGCAGAATCACCACCGCCTACAACGTAGACATCGAATCCTTCAAAGAAGGCTCCGTCGCATGTTGCACAGTAGGATACACCCTTGCCTATGAAATCCGACTCTCCGGGACATCCCATAAGCTTCGGCTTTGCCCCTGTGGCAACTATAACAGTCTTTGCCCTGTATTCGCCTTTCTGTCCTTTCAAGACCTTAATATCGGATTCCAGGTCAACCTCTGTAATTGTATCAATGAGCCTGTTTGCCAGGAATTTATCAACCTGTTCAACCATCCTTTGAGTAAGGGATATGCCCGTATCCCCTTCTATAGCTCCGGGATAGTTTTCAACCTCTTCGGTCTGGACTATCAAGCCACCTTCTTTTTCCTTTTCTATCATCAGTGTATCAAGTCTCGCTCTCCCTGCATAAAGGCCGGCAGCCAGTCCTGCAGGTCCGCCGCCAAGAATGATAACGTCATAAATCTTATCTTCCATTGAAGTTCTCCTTTCTTCGTCACATCATGAACATAGTCACATATTATTATATGTTGTATCGGGAGGTTTTCATATACCCCCCACCCCTATAGTATAACATCCTTGTCAAGCAGGTGACTTTCTTAATTGTGTTGCATTAAAATTTTCAGGGCATCGAGCCCTTCGAATTTTCGGTCAGTTGAACCATCTCGATCGATTATAAAAAAATCGCGGCTGATTTAATCAGCCGCGATAACTTTTACATGTCTTCAACCAAATCAGTCTCAATATGGTCTCTATTTATTACTTCAATTATTGATTCAGCAATATTAGTTGCATGGTCTCCTATTCTTTCCAGATTGCTTATGGTATCAAGGAATACTATACCGGTTTGGGTAATGCAGGCACCTTCGTTCAACCTCTTGATATGGCTGCTTCTAAGTTCCTTCTCCATGGCATTGATTTTCTTTTCCTTTTCAAAGACCTTCATTCCCAGTTCGCTCTCGGTAGTCTTGAAAGTAAGTATGGACAGCTTGTATGTATCTATAACCAGTTCAAGCATGTCATTGAGTTCGTCCTTGGCCATTTCAGAAAACTTCGACTTGTTTTCAATCTTCACCAGGGCAAGCTCTGCAATGTTGTCTGCATGGTCTCCAATTCTCTCCACGTCGTTTATGGTATTCATCAAGGTGGCAATCTTGTCTCTCTGCCTGCTGGTCAACGAAAGTTTCGACAACTGAACCATGTATTCAAGAAGCTGCTTTTCCACCGCATTGATGTTCTTTTCCTTTTCAAAGACTGTATACACCATGTCTTCATCATTGTTCATGATTGCAACTCTTGCATCAACAAGCTGCTGCTCAACCATCTTTGCCATCCTCAGTACTTCCTTTGATACCTGAACCAAAGCCACAGCAGGAGTAGCGAAAAGTCTCTCATCAACATACTTGAGGTCGCCTTCTCTTTCCCCATCGTCTCCCTTTATAAGCTTTTCCGCTATCTTTACGATCCAGTTGGCAAAAGGAAGCATGATTATTACAGATATTATGTTAAAGAGTGTGTGGGCATTGGCTATCTGCCTTTCAATATTGCCAGGCGACAAATACTCAACCAGATACTGTACTGGTATCCTAAGTAATATGAGGAACATGATTGTACCTATTACATTGAATATAAGGTGCATGAGGGCAGCCCTCTTAGCAGTCTTGTTGGCCCCTATGCTGGCAAGCATTGCAGTTACGCATGTTCCTATATTCTCTCCAAAGAGTATGGGGTATGCCATTTCTATGGTCATGAGTCCGCTTCCCGCAACAGCTATAAGAAGACCGGTTGTCGCCGACGAACTCTGAAGAACTGCAGTTATTGCAAATCCCGCCAGTATTCCAACAATCGGGCTGTTGAAGCTGGTCATTGCCTCCTTGAATATTTCAAGTTCCTTAAGGGGCTTTATGGCATCCTTCATGAGGGACATTCCAAGGAACAGTATACCGAATCCTATGAAAATTTCAGCTATCTCCTTGACCCTTTTCTTCTTTGCCCCAAGATAGAAGGCAACACCGATACCTATTACAAAAGGTGCTATGTCAGTGAGCTTGAATGCTACAAGCTGTGCCGTAACCGTAGTACCAATGTTGGCACCCATGATGATTCCTATTGCCTGAGACAGGTTCATAAGACCCGCATTTACGAATCCAACCGTCATTACCGTGGTAGCCGACGAACTCTGAATTATCATTGTTACTATGGCTCCAACTATTACACCTACAATTCTCTTGTTTGTCAAGGCCGCCAATATGTCCTTCATTCTTGGCCCTGCCGATTTTTGAAGGGCGTTTCCCATAAGGGTCATGCCGTAAAGGAACAGACCAAGCCCTCCTATTAAACCAAATGCTATTTCCATTTTTCCTCCTAGTTATTTGATAGATCTAAGCAGTGAATCTCATTAGTGATTCAGTTATATTTTTTGAATGATTTCCTATTCTTTCAAGATTGCTCAATGCATCCAGGAATACAAGCTCCGTCTGAGTATTGTAATCCGGTTTTTTTATCCTTTTTATATGGTTTGTCAAATAAATCTCACAAAGCTCCTTTATCTCCATATCCAGAGTTTTGATTTCCATACTGTGTTCCATTGTTTCATTTTCAAAGGCATTTTTTGATAATGTGAATATTTTTGTAACTTTGTCAAACAATTCCTTGATTTCCTCTTTCGCCTCTTCTGAAAAATCCAGTCTATTCCTGTGATTCACAACACTCATTTCAACCAGGTTTTCCGCCAGATCTCCAATTCTCTCCACATCGGTAATGGTTCTGGCGAGAAGTGCGACCTTGTCTATCTGGTCTTCATTAAGTATCTTGCTTGTAAGGGATATCGTGTAATCAACAAGGGATGTTTCAAGCTTGTTTACTACTCCCTCCGTCTCAAATACGTCATTACTCAATTTTTTATCGAATTCAAGAAAAAGCTTCTTGGAGTTTATCAGTTGCTGATTTACTATATTGAACATTCTGGTTATTTCCTTCTTTATCTGCCCTATTGCAATTTCAGGGGTTGCAAGAAGTCGATTGTCTACATACTTAAGGTCGCCTCTCTGTCTCTCGTCCTCTCCTCTTATGATTTTGTGGGAAAATTCAACTATCCTTGATGAGAATGGATATACGGCTATGACAGTTATTATGTTGAAGATTGTATGGGCATTTGCTATCTGCCTTTCCACTCTAAGCGGAGTCATGAACTCCACCAGTGTCTGAACCGGAAACCTGAGATAAATCAGGAATGCAAGTGCTCCGATAACCTTTATTACTATATGAATGATTGCTGCCCTCTTTGCCGTCTTGTTTGTTCCAAGGCTTGAAAGAAGTGCCGTTACACAGGTCCCTATATTTGTTCCCAGTATTACAGGAAATGCCATCTCAATGGTCAACAATCCACTTCCTGCAACAGCTATCAAGAGGCCTGTCGTTGCAGCAGAACTCTGAAGCACCGCTGTTATGGCAAGTCCTGTAATAAGTCCTATTACGGGATTGTTGAAGTTGACAATTGCGTCAACAAACACCTGTGAATCCTTCAACGGCTTAATGGCTTCCTTCATGAGTCCCATTCCCAAAAAGAGAATTCCGAAGCCTATGAATATATTTGCTACGTTTTTTGTTCTTTTGTTTTTAGATAAAAGATAAATACCAACTGCTATCCCAATAATCAATGGTGCTATGACTTCTATGTCAAAGGAAACAAGCTGTGCAGTAACGGTAGTTCCTATATTTGATCCCATTATTATGCCTATGGCCTGAGTCAAATTCAAAAGTCCGGCATTTACAAATCCAACTGTCATTACAGTGGTTGCAGATGAGCTTTGGATGATCACTGTCACGATGCATCCCATTACTATGCCATATATTTTCTTTTGAGTAAGTGTTGCAAGCATGTCCTTAAGCTTTGATCCTGCCGCCTTTTGAAGGGCGTCCCCCATGAATATCATTCCAAAGAGAAAGAGTCCAAGTCCTCCAACAAGTCCTATTGTGAGTACCATATGCTATCCTCGCTCTCAGACCAGACCTTCAAAGCCAAGTTGTCTCAAGGCTTCGTAAAGTACAATATTAACCGAATTGGAAAGATTCAGGGATCTTGCTCTTTCGTTGTCGATCATGGGAATCTTGATTCGTTTGTCAGGATACATCTCGTGTATCCGGTCAGGAAGTCCGGCAGTTTCCTTTCCAAAGACAAAGAAACTGTTGTCTTCATATTTGTTTTCCGAATAGAATTTATCACCTTTGGTCGTTACAAAATAAAAATTTTCCATACCTTTTTCTTCAATAAGTTCATATATGCTGTCATAATAATACACATTCACCAGGTCCCAGTAGTCAAGTCCAGCCCTTTTCAGGTATTTGTCGCTCACTGAAAATCCGAGGGGTCTGACAAGGTAAAGGTCAGAGCCGGTTGCAGCGCAGGTTCTTGCTACGTTGCCGGTGTTTTGAGGTATTTCAGGTTCAAAAAGTACAATATTCAACGACATGGTCACCTCCACAATAAAAGATTATAACATCAATTTAATTTAGAATAAACAAGTTTTTTACTCGCGCTTAACAATTTAACATAAACTTTACATAAGTATTCAAAGGCCTATTTTCATACATTCCTCAAATACCATGCATTCTGCACAAAGAGGGTTTTTAGCCTTGCATATTCGTCTCCCGTGGAAAATGAAAAGATGGTGCGAAAGAATCCACCTATCCTCAGGTATGAGCTTCATGAGGTCATCGGAAACCTTGTCAGGTGTCTTTGCCTCTGTCAGACCAATTCTCCTGGTCACCCTGAAAACATGGGTATCCACTGCAAAAGCAGGTATTCCAAATGCTACGGCTCTTACCACCGATGCAGTCTTTCTTCCCACACCGGGAAGTGACATGAGTTCCTTCTCTCCGCATGGCACCATTCCGTCAAAATCCGATTTCAATACCCTGCAGATATTGTATATGCTTCTGGACTTGTTCTTGTACAGTCCTATTTTTCTTATCTTGTCTTCAATATCTCCAATCTCCAGCGTTATAAAGGAATCAAGGTCGGGATATTCTTCAAACAATCCGACTGTAACCTTATTGACACTCTTGTCAGTGGACTGTGCACTAAGGACCGTTGCAACAAGAAGCTGAAAGGGTGTATTGTGGTACAGCTCGCACCTGGCGTCGGGATGTTGTTTTTCAAGCTTGTCAAGTATCTCTTCTACATTGTCCATCAGTATGTCATCCTTTCAGTGTTTGTTATTTCCACCCTGCCATCCTTTTCAATGAAATCAATAACCTTGTCAATAATCTGCTCTCCCAATACTCTGGAATTTGATACATGGGCAACTGAAATCACGGCTCTGTTCCATTTTTCATTGTAATCCGTCTCGCTTACGGAAACATTGTATCTTTCCCTTATCCTGTTCATGAGACTCTTTATTACCTTTCGTTTGTCCTTAAGGGAGTTGCTTTCATATATGTATATCTCTATATTGCATATTGCCGTTATCATCAATAAACATCCTTTGCATTATTACATAATATAAACGAAAAGGACTCCCCCCCTATGAGAAAGTCCTATTCAATTCAAATAATAGTGTTGTATTTTACTGCTGGCTGGTCCCATCCATATAGAGTTCCTCAACCATATCCTCCACTTCCCTTGGGTCATGAACATAGAAAGACAATCCGTCTATTATTGTTGCATGTCCAGGAAGCATTTTGGTCTCCAGATTCTCCACGGAAAAATTCACTGCATCTCCTGCCAAGAGAAGCATATCGGCCAGAGAAAGGTCTGTCTTGATATATGGATAAACCGCCTTTACAACAGATGGCAGCTTGAGTCCAAGAGCCTTCTTCACAGCACTTTTCACAAATTCCTGCTGAGCCGCAATCCTTCCAAGGTCTCCGTTGGGATACCCTACGGTCAGGTCGTTGTTGTGCCTGAATCTCAAGTATTGAAGAGCCTGGTCTCCATCAAGAACCTGGTCGCCCGCCTTGATGTCTATTACAAGGGGAGGAACATCATAAGCGTCTTCGTATTCCATATCAAAAGGTACGCTTACAGCCACTCCTCCTATGGCATCGACTGCCTTTTCAACACCCTCATAGTCAACCGTAATAAAATTATGTACAGGTATCTTCAGAATGTTTTCCAATGCTCCTATTACACCCTGTGCCTTGGTAGAGCCGTATACTGCATTGATTTTCTTGCTTCCGGGGCTGTCATATCCTTCCCTGTGAAAAAAAGTATCCCTTGGTATCGATATTATATCAGCTTCCGCAGTAGCTTTGTCAAAGCTTACCAGCATTATTGTGTCAGTTCTTCCGTCTTCTATTCCCAGCAATACTATGTTGATTCTCTTTGAATCCTGTATTGCCATTTCAAGCGGCGTCATTTCATCTGCATCGCTGCCATCTCCCTTGTCCCACATAGGATCTTCCACCTGTGTGAAGTCCTTCCTGTCAGAAGGGTTAAAGAATTTCACATAAGTGTATACACCTGCACCTATCATGAGAACAAAGCACAGCAAAGAAATGAAAAACACCTTAAAAAAATGTTTCATCTTTCACCTCATAATTTAGTTTAAATCACTTTTATTTCCAGTAGAGCCAGGTCGTCTGTATTCCTGCCTCCAATATTTTCTATCTCTTTCTCTATATTCGGTATGATATCATCATGCTTTTCAAATATTTCAGCAAGTCCTTCCTCCTGGAGGAATTTGCCTTCCTCATCCTTCATTTCCGTTATTCCGTCGGTATAGAAGAGAATCTTATCGTTTTCCTCCATTTGCAGATGATTTGTTTCATAAGATACGCTGTCAAATATATTGCATATTGGATAACCTTTTGCTTCAACCCTTTTTATTTCATTGCCCCTCTTGAACAGCGGAAAACAGTTGTGCCCGGCATTTATATATTCAAGAGTCTGGGTATTTTTGTTGAATATGCAATAGAATATGGAAAAATACTTGTCGTCATCAAAATTCAAGGCAAGGAAAGTTCTGTGCAACTCACTCATTATCGCATTGATATCTGTCCTGTCCTTGCTTATTGCCCTTACAGTCTGTCTCACATACATACTTATCATGGAAGCTGATATACCGTGACCGACAACATCACAAATATAGAAACCGGTACAGTCCCTGTTTATCTTAAATACATCAAACATGTCTCCGCTCAAGAATTCCGAAGGCTCATAGTAGTAGTCTATCTTCAAGTCGTTGTATATCCCCTTCAAAGGAAGCATGTTTATCTGCATCCTCTTTGCAAATTCAATATCTTCCTTCATCTTTCCATTTTTTTCCAGCAGGGATTTTTCAAGTTCCTTTTCCTTGGTGATATTCCTGAAAACCTCAACAACTGCAGATATGCCGTTGTATCTGTCGTAAACGGGAGAGCTTATGATCATGTAGTGCTTTCCGTTTATTTCCTGGTAGGTTTTTACGGTTTCACCTGTTTCAAAGGTCCTGTCGGCACCGCATTCCCTGCATTTCTTACATTTCCCTATTCCCTCATAACATTTTTTTCCAATGGTATGGGACATAATGTTTTTTTTCTATAGATTCGTTCGTATGTATAACTGTCATGTATTTGTTTATAAGTCTTACACCGTCTATCATACTGTCCAATATCCTGAATTGTGCAGAATTGACCGATGTTCTTGCTTCATGTATTGACATGTCCCCGTCACTCCCTTACTTAATCCATTTCGGATTTTCTTTAATGAAATATCTTATTCCGTATTTCTCATTATATTTTTTTAAAACTTCAACTCTTGATTCATGAGTTGCCCCTATCTTGATTCTATCTTCCATGTCCATATCCTGGCTTAAAGGACAGGTGGACATGCATACGCCGCAGTCTGTTCCGAGACTTGTCCATATTCCAAAACAGGATTCCTGATTGCTTTTCCACATATCGATGCCATGGTAAGGCTTCCAGTCGTCTTTTGGTATTGCCTTTCCCGGACAGGTTACTGCACATTTTCCACAGATCCTGCAGAACTGCCTTATCCCATAGTCCACTTTTTCATCTTCAACAAGTTCAAGATCAGTGGTTACGACGCCAAGCCTTACTCTTGGTCCAAGTTCCCTGGTTATAAGCAGTCCTATTCTTCCAACTTCACCGAGCACTGCATCTTCTGCAACGGCAGGGGCGACAACCAGATAGTTGCCGTCCATATGGTTCCTGGCAAAATATCCAAGCTCCCTTATATAGTATGAGAGCATCATTCCTATCATGGCACCCTTTGCATATCCAAGGGTGGATTCCACTGCAGACGGAATCTTCGGCGCCCTGTTTACATTGTCTTTGTCCATTTCTATAGTAAAAACTATGCCGTATTTGTGCTTCTCGACATCTATTTCTTCTCCGTAGTTCTCAGCATGCCTTCCTCTGTTTGTATAAAAATGGTAGTCCTTCATTCTGACTATGCCGCAGGATGACGCACCAAACTCAAGGGCAAGCTCCTTAAGGGTGGTGGAAAACGACCCTCTGTCAAGTTCAATCCTGTTTTCAGATACCGGCCCTTCCGCCAGATGTCTCATGTCCGACAGAAACCTGAAATTGGAATCTACAAGGGGAGAATATATTTCATTGTAATAGGCCGTCTTTTTGCTGTTTTTGACAATTTTGTCCCTTAAATCATCATCTGTTTCCTTCTTGTCTTCGTTTCTTGTATAATAGTTTTCATAATGTGCCGTACCCTGTTCATAGTTCATCCTGGCGAACATTATGTCACGTTCGTCAATCCTTCCCAATTACTGGTGACCTTCCTTTGGTACTATACAGATGAATTCAAAAACCTCGTCGGATTCGTTTCTCCATTGATGCTGCTTTCCTGCAGGTACAAAAGTATATCCGCCTTCCTTCACCTCAAATTCTTCTCCTTCCATTGTAAGGATTCCCTTGCCCTTAATATAGTAGTTGATATGAGGCCACGGGTGCTTGTGGTCAAAACTGTTTCCATTTGGTTCAAGCTTAACTATCCTCATTACATAATCATCCCAGCCTTCTTCTGCTCCGATAATTTTTTTCATTGCCACTCCCTTTACTGAAGGGTCCTGGGTTATTACAAACTCTATATCATCCTTGTGCCCTATTATCATTAGATTTCCTCCCGGTTATATTCTAGATTTGATTTTTCAGATAGCTGTATCAAGTTTATCATCAATTATACCACAATTTTGCACTTTTAATAAAGGAAACTTTCCAAAGCCACCAAGAAAGAAAAGCGGCTTTCGCCGCTTTCCGTCATTTCAATCCCTAGGTTTTCTTTCTCCGTAATACTGATAGTAATTCACCTTAACATTGCCGTTGAACAGCTTTCTCTTTCTTGAAGCCTTGGCTCCGTAAAGCTTTTCAAACCTTTCAAAAGGAGTGATTATATAGTTTGACCATGTCTTGTCTCTTCCGAATATCCTGCCAAGGTCTTCAGAAACCCTTTCAACGGTTTCCTTGTCACCTATCCTGTCTCCATATGGAGGATTTGTTATCATTACTCCATATTTGCCGGGAAGGACTACATCCTTTACATCAAGACATTCAAACTTTATATGGTCCTCCATTCCAGCTCTTGCAGCATTTTTCCTGGCAGCCTTCACCGCTTCGCTGTTTATATCCGAAGCATAAATCTGAAGCTCCACATCCTCATCCACAAGGCTTTCATAATGGTCTCTTATGTCCTGCCACATGTCCTCTGGAATAATGGGCCATCCTTCCGCTGCAAAGGTTCTATATAATCCCGGCGCCGTATTTGTTCCTATTAACGCTGCCTCTATCGCTATTGTTCCAGAACCGCACATCGGATCGTACAGAATCCTGTCCTTGTCCCAGAAACTCAGCTGTATCATGGCAGCGGCCATTGTTTCCTTAAGAGGTGCCTCCACGGCATTCTTCCTGTAGCCTCTCTTGAAGAGCCCTTCCCTTGATCCTGTAGTATCTATTGTCAGAACAGCCTTGTTTTTGTTGAGGGATACCTGGACTGTGAACTCCGCACCCTTCTCACTGAACCATTCCTGGTCATATTCTTCCTTCAGCTTGTTCACTATTGCCTTCTTGACTATGGACTGGCAGTCCGGCACGCTTGACAGTTTTGATTTCAGGGACTTTCCATTTACAGTGAACTTGCCGTCTCTTGTTATCCAGTCTCCCCAGGGAAGATCAAAAGTATGGTCATGAAGTTCTGTAAAGGTATAGGCTTCAAATTCTCCCATTACAAGAAGTATCCTTTCAGCACTTCTTAAATTTATATTGGTTTTCACAATATCTTCAAGGGTTCCGTCAAAGTATATCCATCCATTGTCTACTCTGAGGTCTTCATAGCCCATGTGGAGGAGCTCCCTTTTCACTACCGCTTCAAGTCCGAACGCGCAGACTGCAGCCAGTTTAACTTTCAACATATATTCTTCCTTTATATTAGATTTAATCTGTGGAATTTCTTCTTTCCTTTTTTAATTATCATCTTTCCGTCTTTAAAGTCTTCAGCAGTTATTGCCTGTCCGTAATCCGCAACCTTTTCATCGTTGACAGACACTCCGCCCTGCTGTATTAGCCTTCTTCCCTCACTGTTTGTCTTAATAAGTCCCGTAAGGTTAAGAATGTCTATGATTGTGAGGTTTTCGTCAAGCTTAGATGCTTCCATGTCGCTTGAAGGCATATTGTCGGAATCAGTTCCCCTTGAGAACAGGGCTCTTGCTGCCTCTTGGGCTTTTACCGCTTCTTCTTCGTTGTGTATTAGCTTTGTTATCTCAAATGCGAGGACTTCCTTTGCATGGTTTATTTCCGCGCCTTCCAACGAGCCAAGTCTTCTTACCTCTTCCATAGGAAGGAAGGTGAGCAATGCAAGACATTTCTCCACATCCGCATCGTCTATGTTTCTCCAGTACTGGTAGAAATCGTATGGCGAAGTTTTTTCAGGATCAAGCCACAATGCACCTTTTTCAGTCTTGCCCATTTTCTTTCCTTCACTTGTTGTTAGAAGGGAGAATGTCATTCCATATGCACTTGCTGAATCCTTTCTTCTAATAAGATCTGCTCCTGCAATGATGTTTGACCACTGGTCGTTTCCGCCAAACTGCATCTTGCAGTTGTAAAGTTTGTGAAGCATATAAAAATCGTATGCCTGCATTATCATGTAGTTGAATTCAAGGAAAGTGAGTCCCTTCTCCATTCTGTTCTTGTAGCATTCTGCAGTTAGCATCCTGTTTACGGAAAAATGCACTCCAACCTCTCTCAAGAAGTCCACGTAGTTTAGGTTCAAAAGCCAGTCGGCATTATTTACCATGAGTGCCTTGTCGTCCTCGAAGTCAAGGAACTTCTTGAATACAAGCTTGAACTTTTCAGCATTTGCAGCTATTGTCTCCTTTGTCATCAATGATCTCATACCCGTTCTATCGCTTGGGTCCCCGATCATTGTAGTCCCTCCGCCTATTATTGCTATGGGTTTGTGGCCGTGTCTCTGCATGTGAGTCATAACCATGATCTGAATATAGTGTCCTATGTGCAGACTGTCTGCAGTAGGATCGAATCCGATATAAAAAGTAACCTTCTCTTTGCCTAGGAGTTCCCTGATTTCCTCTTCATGGGTGCACTGTTCTATGAACCCTCTTTCCATCAATACGTCAAATACATTTCTTTCCATAATCATACCTCTCATTTTTAATTATTCAATAAATATATAAACAAAAAATCGCCCTTGAAATATTCAAGGACGAGTATAGTCGTGGTACCACCTTAATTCGCATAAAGCCTCTACGTACATATCGCATACCTGCGCTGCAGTTTCCCACAGAGGTTCAGGAGCCGTAATTCATGACATTGTTCTGCAGCCCTTCCACCAGCCGGACTGCTCTCTGAATCAAGAACAAATACACTACTTTCTCCATCATTACCCTAATAGATTATACACATATTAATACAAAATCCATTTATTGTCAAGATGTTAGAAACAATTATCAATCCTCTAACCCGGCTTCCCTTCTGAGCTGCTGGATGGACTTGGAAGTAATGTTCTCCCTGTTCAGTTCCAGCAGTTCGGCAGCCCTTTCAATATCCTTTTCAACCTTTACCTCCAACTCCAGATATGGTTCAGGATAGGTATACTTGTCCCAGGTATCTATTTCAAAGAGTATGTCGTCATAACTGTATGATATCCTGTGCTTTTCTCCCCTGTGCTTGAGCTCGTAGCCAAGGTCTCCAAGTATTTTTTCCATCTCTTCGCTGCTGTCTATTTCAACCTCGTGCTCTATGTTTTGCCTTGCACCGTCGCTTGAAACATTCTTCTTTACAGTCAGAAGAATCTTTTCCGCATCATCATCAAGATTCCTTTTTATCCTTATCCTTGCATATCCCCTGTAGTCGTTGTGGAGCCTATAGCCGGGAGTATCGAATATCAGATTCACCTGATGTTCGTTCTTTATCTTCTTCGCACCCAGCTCCGCAAGCTTTCTTTCAATTTCCTCAGGGTCTATGTTCAGTACCTTTACTTCTATTTCCTTCATCTTTTATACCTCTTTTATTGTCTTCACCTTAAAATTCAGGTAGTCGGCAGCTACACAAATGAATTCAGTATTTCCGAATTTCCCTTCTCTTGCATACTTGTGTCCATCCTTTCCATGGAGATGCCCATATAGACAAATATCGATATTCCTGCCGCTTACATATTCTCCGAAGTCATCAAGTCTTCCCCTGCAGTCAAAGGGAGGAAAGTGCAAAAGGGCTATAGTCAATGAAGGATTATCCAACTTCGAAGATTTAACGGAATTTTCCAGCCTCCTCAATTCCCTCAAATATATGACCTCATCATCGTTCATGAATTCATCACTGTCCCTTGACATCCATCCCCTGGTTCCAAATATTTCAATTCCGTCCCTGGCAAAAGAATTATTGTGGACAAACTTGATGGTCTTGAATCCCATATTGTTCATTTTTGTCATTGAGGACCACCAGTAATCATGGTTTCCCTTTGTAATTATCTTTGTTCCCGGAAGTTCTTCTATGTGGCTCAAGTCTTCATGGGCATCCTTCAATGAAATTGCCCAGGATATGTCCCCGGGCAATAATACTATATCGTCTTCGCTGACCGATTCCTTCCAGGAATCGAATATTTTCTTATCATGGTCTATCCAGTTTTCACCGAATACGTCCATTGGCTTTTCCTTTTTCGAATCAAGATGTAGATCCGATATTCCGAATATTTTCATTTTTGCTCCAGTTATATTTCTATATAGTTGTATGGGATCCCCTTGGCATCAAAAATATCCTTTTCTCTGGACTGACAACTAAAAAGAAGTATCTGCCTTTCCTTGCCCATGTTTCCCATTATGTCTACGGCACTTGCCAGCCTCTTGTAATCGTACTGGGTAAAGCAGTCGTCAAGTATGACAGGCGAATCGTCATCACGTGATATTATGTCTACAAGGGCAAATCTCAGGGACAGGTAAATCTGGTCCACAGTACCGGCGCTGAGACTTTCAATAAATACCTCCAGATTACTCGAAGGATCCACTACTGAAAGGTTTAGATGTTCATCCAGCCTTATTTCATTGTATTTTCTGTCGGTTATGAGACTGAAATAATGGTTTATCTTCCTTATAAACTTCGGAAGGAATTCTTCCTGAATGTTCTGGGATGCCTTTTCTATTACAGACTGGGTTTTATTGATTATTTCCAGCTCTTCCTCAAGTTCTTTCATCTGCCTCTTGTAACAGTCCATCTCTTCCGCTATCTCCGAAAGCTTCCTGTGGCCCTTCTGCTTCAAGCTTATGTTTTCCACCAGATTTTTCACCTTGTCTTCAAGGTCCTTTATCTCTTTCAGATCATTTCTGTGTGCTTCAAGTATCTCTTCCTTGCTGCCATATTCCGAATTTGAAAAAAGCAGTTCAAGCTTGTCTATCTTGGTTTTCATTTCTTCAAGGGTATATTTACCAAGAATATTCCTGAGTGATTCCATCTTGGCCTTCCTTAAAAGAACCTTGTCCTGGATGTATCTCTGCTCCATAATCTGATGCTTGAGTTCCTCAACAGATTCCACACCGTTTCGTTCAAGTACCCCGGCAATTACCTCGTCATTATCCTTCCTGTTTTTCGTTACCGTCTCAAGCTCGGCCCCCACAGATTCCAGCTCCTGATTTGCAACTTTAAGATTTCCGGACTTTTCCCTGGACTCCTCTATCCTTCTTCTTATTTCACCAAAGATTCCTGAACTCAGCTCGTTGTAACCAAAGATTCCAACCCGTTCCACAAGCTGACTCTGAAGATTGTCGTTCTTTCTTTTTATGTATGAGTGCTCCTCTTCCAGTGTTTCTAGAGTGCTTTTCTTTTCTGTTATATTTCCAATTTCCGAAGTTGCAATATTGTATTTTGCCTTCAGGTCGTTCAAGCTGGTGCAGTCGGTTTCTTCAAGGATGCTTCTGTTTTCATCTTCAAGCCTCTTCTGCTCTTCAAGCTTTTCAGCATTTCCCTTCTCTATCTTTCCAATTTCACTTTTTACAGCCTTTATTATCCTTCGGCTCCTGAATATATCCCTGCAATTGAATGCAGGTACCACAAGAAGTACAAGGGCAATGTAAAACAAGTCATTGTAGAAATATCTTGCTGCTATATGAGACCCAACAGCAATCAATCCGCCAAGAATCAGGGAGAACACGGTATTTGTAACAGCACCGCTTTTTTCCTTCTTGATCTTGTTTTTAAGGACAGCGATTATATCGCTTTCCAGTATTCCCTTGTAGTATTTTATTTTTTTCTGATTTGCATAGTACTTTTCATAAGATTCTATGGTTGCTCCGAAGCGGTTGTTTTCAAATACATCTATTTCTTCATTGATTGCATTTATCTTTTTTTCAAGTCTTCCTTCTATTCCCTTGTTGCTCTGGAGAATCTCATAACTGGAATTCATCTTCTCGAAATCCACCGATTCATTCCCAATTATCAGACCTTCCTTCAATGTCTTTGCAGTTCTTTCAAGAGCCTTGACCCTTGCCGCAAGTTCCTTTTCCCTTGTTTCATACTGTTCGGACTTCATGAACAGCCTTATGAGTCGTTCATAGTCTTCAATGTTTATGTCATGTATTTCATTGCTTCCTATTTCCCCGTTTAAAGCCTCGATCTCGTCAGACAGCTCACATGCCGTTCCATAGGATTCCTTGATATTTTCCGTGTCCAGTTCCCCTATTATATTTTCTATATTGTCATAGTCCTTCTGCTTTTTTATAAGCTGTTTCCTGTATGCGTCGACAAGCATGAGCTTTCTGCTGGTTTTTCCATCAGCCTCTTCCCTAAGAGCCATTTCCTCCTCAAGGCTTTCAAGCTTCTTCAATATCCTTCCTGCCTTGGAGGATGGATCCTCCGGATTGCCCATTTTCTCCTTCATCTCTTCAAGATCGTCAAATACATGTTTTATCTTCAGTGACTCGTCCTTAGATTTTGCAAGATTTTCAATCTTTTCCTTTACATCTCCAACGAGATTTTCATCGGTTTTGCTGCCAAGCTGATTTATGCTGAAGGTGTTTGCAAACATCCTTCTGTTTATGCCAAATATCGTCTTTCCAGGTTCTATCACCTGGTGCTTTTTGCTGTATTTGAACCTTTCACCCAGGTCGTGAGTTCCGCTTGCATCGGTGATTTTCACATCATTGCTGTAGAAATCCCTGTAAATTTTCACCTTTTCACCGTTTTGTGAATAAAAAAGCTCTCCATTGTAGCTTTCCTCCGTCCATGGATTGAACTTCTCCATGTCGCCCAGCCAGTTGTTTTCAGCATTGCCGTTGCTGATATGGAACCCATAAAGCATACCCTCTATGAATTTATGCATTGTGCTTTTTCCTGCTTCGTTGTGTCCGTATATGAGATTTATCCCATTGGAGAAATCTATTTCCTTGTCCTTGAATTTACCGAAATTGAGTAAATTAAGTCTGTTAATAATCATCGATGCCCACCTTTTCTTTCAACATAACATCAAGGCCCAACATGAGCGCCCGTTGACTGTTTATGTTTTCATCCTCTTCCTTGATCAGTTTTATGAAATCCCCTATGAGATTGCCCTTGTATTCCTCAAGCAAAAGGTCATAGTCTATGTCATATGTAAAATTATCCACAAATTCAATATGCTGGAAATATGTGGAAGCTTCCGCCTTTATCTTGTCCATGTCCATTTCCATATTTACAGTACCGTTCAAGATAACCTTGTAATAATCCTTTGAAACCGAAATATAGTCCCCTATGAATTTTATTATATCCAGTATCTTTTGATGCTCGTACTCAGGCTGAAGGTACAGTTCCTTTAATATGAACCGACTCTTTGCAGTGGGCAGAAACACCTTTTCGAAATTTTCCTTGTCAATTTTCCCATATACGACCCCATGCTGTCCCTGCTCCTTGAAGTCAAGGGGCTCAGGCGATCCGGGATAAATCATCCTTTCAGAATATTCACGATACTGGTGATAGTGTCCAAGAGCTATATAGTCGAACTTGTCCCTTATTGATTCCACGTCGATTCTCAAGTCCGGGGGGTCGTTCCCTTCAATGTCTCCATGGGCAAGAAAAACATTGACCATATCATCATCGGTTCTAATGGAGCTTATTGTTTTTCGTTCTTCCTGCACACCCTTGATATCAAGTCCTATGGAGTACACACAAAGACCTTCTTCCTCAAAAACCATCTTTTTGACACTGTCAGTGGTATCAACAAGGTATACATTATCAGGCCAGTCTATATATTTGTAATAAGAGTTCACAGAATAAGGGTCGTTGCTTCCCGTAGTCACAACAACCTTCGTATTTATTGCTTCCTTGAATTTTGATGCAAGCCTTTCTATATCTTCAATGGTACAGTATTTGCCATCAGTGAGATCTCCAGCCACAAAAAGGAAATCAATCTCATTCCTTATACACAGCTCAATGATCTTGTCGAATGTATCCCACAAGTCAATTCTTCTTCTTATGCTGTCGCCGACATCAAAATTCAGATTAAACTTTTTACCTATATGCAAATCGGCAGTATGGATAAACGATATGCTCATTGCAACCTCCTGATAAATAATATATATAATTCTAACACATTATTCATTTTAATGCACAAAGAATTCCCAATTCAAACAATATTATAGTATATGTTTGCACTAAAAAAAAGATGCTAAATAAATAACATCTTTCTTAAACCGGAACAGAAATATCATTTTGAAGCTATTTCAAGCATTCCCTTTATTTCCTTTGCAGTGGCAGTCTTCCCTGCAAAGGCTACCTTTCCGTCGATTACGAGGGCCGGAGTCGCCATTACACCGAAAGACATTATTTCCTTCACATCCTCCACCTTTTCCACTGTTGCATCAAGACCTAGATCCTTAACAGCTTCCTTCACGTTTTTTTCCACCTTGCTGCACTTTGCACAGCCCATTCCTAAAACTTTCAATTCCATTTTTTTACCTCCTAGTTTTAAGTCACAACTTTAGTTGAGTTGATTCGCGAAACGCATGTATCGCAACGAATCAATGCGATACGGCTCGTTGAACGAATCAGTACGAAACTTGTTGTGAATTAAATCATCCTTAATTTATTAGTTCTATTCTTTTTATTATTTGTTTTATATCACAATTTAGTTGAGTCAATTCATGCAATATTTGAAATATAAATGCTTCAATTGTATTTCAAATGTTGCATGAATTATTACGAAACTTATTGTGAGATAAAACTTCATTATTATTAATATTATTTTGTTTCACATGAATTGTAACGAAATTTATTGTGAGATAAAATTTCATTATTATTTTTTACTTTCTTTTTTATCTACATGTTGTTGCTTATGTTGCAATCATTCTATCTACACCACCAGATGGGCTATTCCATTGAACATATATCCTATGATCACAATTCCTATTGAAGTAATGACAACAAAATTGGCTATCAGCCTTGGCTTTATGACTTTCCTCAGAAGTACCATCTCAGGGAATGAAAGAGCCGTCGTAGCCATCATGAATGCCATTGCCGTTCCAAGTCCTACTCCCTTCATAAGAAGAGCTTCAGCTATAGGAATAGTTCCAAGGGCATTGCTGTAAAGAGGTACCGCTATAACAGTGGCAGCAAATACAGCAAGCGGATTCCCAGGTCCAGCATACTTTACCAAGGCAGCCTCCGGCGCCCATCCATGTATCAATGCTCCGATCGCTATCCCTGCAAGGACATACTTCCAAACCCTTCCAACTATTTCAAGGGTATTGGATTTTGCAAAACTGATTCTGTCATTGAAAGTAAGTTCTTCAGCATCAGGCTTGTTCATCTGCATTTCATAAACATATTCCTCTACATATTTTTCAAGTTTCATCTTGTCGATAATTATCCCACCTGCGACACCAAGGACAACCCCCATAGCTACGTAAAGCACTGCCACCTTCCATCCGAAAGATGCCCACAATATGGCAAAGGCAGCCTCATTGACTATAGGCGACGTAATGAGAAAAGAAAATGTAACTCCAAGAGGTATTCCACCTTCAACAAAACCTATGAACAGCGGAACCGAAGAACAGGAGCAGAAGGGAGTAACTATTCCCAAGAGGGACGCCATAATGTTCTTTGAAATTCCGTTGAACCTTGAAATGTACTCCTTTGTCTTCTCGGGAGAGAAGAAGCTTCTTATATATGATATTGTAAATATCATGAAACTCAATAATATTATTATCTTAATTGTATCGTAGAAGAAAAAGTGGACACTGTCGCCTATTCCAGTTTCAAGGCTCAGCCCGAAGACATCCTCCACAAGCCTTTTAATTAAAATATAAAGCCAGTCAAACATAATATCCTCCTAGATGTTTCCCAGAAGACTCTTCAAGTCTTCAATAATTATTTCATCAACCTTTTTGATGATTTCCACAATATCCATGTTCTTTATCTCATACATCATCTTGTTGCCTTCCTTCTCCACGGTCAGTATGCCAGCATCCCTCAATATCTTTAAATGCTGGGACATGTTCGACTGGGAATACTCCTCCGACACTATTTCGCAGACACAGAGACGTCCGGCCGAAAGCTGCTTTATTATATCTATCCTTACAGGATGGGCAAGAGCCTTGAAAAACTTCACTTCAAATTCTTTTATATCCATTGTTTTCTCCATAAATTTATTTACTTATTTTACTTATACCGGCAATTAGTCAATGTTGTCTTATGCTACGAAATAATATTATA
Organism: Dethiosulfatibacter aminovorans DSM 17477; assembly: GCF_900142005.1. GTDB lineage: Bacteria > Bacillota > Clostridia > Tissierellales > Dethiosulfatibacteraceae > Dethiosulfatibacter > Dethiosulfatibacter aminovorans. The sequence continues at coordinate 160,209 of NZ_FQZL01000008.1, read as the reverse complement.
TTTAGAAATATTATTTCACTACCGACTCAAGTGTTTAACTTGGATAACAAAATAAGTATATTAGAAAGTTCTAATATACTTATACATCTTTGTTAGTATTTTGTCAATACCTTTTGAATATTTAATTTCCTTTATCAGTATTTGCTATACAACATAACCTTGCCTTATAGCCATAGTCCCCACAGTTTCCCGGCCATTACAACAACTGCAGCCACTATTACCATCCTGATGACCCGATCTCCCTTCTGCACGGCAAAATTGCTTCCTATGAACGCTCCTGTACTGTTTCCAAGGGCAAGCAGTATTCCAAGTCCCCAGTTTACATTCCCATTAATTACAAACACCGACAAAGCAGAAATGGTGTATATGGCTACAATGAAAACTTTCAAGGAGTTTATCTTGACCAGAGACATTCCAGTTATGAGTGTAAGTGAAACTATTATTATGAATCCTACGCCAGCCTGGATAAACCCTCCATACAATCCTACAACGAGGAAGGCAATCATTGCATATATTTGTCTCTTTCCAGTAAGTTCCTCGATTTCTTCCATATTCAGAAGCTTCTTCTCGGGCCTGGTTATTATTAATGTCATTACCATTATCATCACTACGCCAAGGACCTTGTTGAATATATCATCTTCAAGACTCACAGCAATATTGGAACCTATTATGGAACCTATCACTGCAGGTACTGCAAGCAATATGGCCATTTTGGGATAAAAGAATCCCTTTCTCCTGAAATTTGCAGTAGCCGAAATATTCTGTGCCACCAACGCTATCCTGTTGGTCCCGTTTGCAGTTGCAGACGGAAGCCCCATGAATATCAACAGGGGCAGGGTGATGAGGGACCCTCCTCCTCCCAGTGTGTTTAGAAATCCTGCTACGGTTCCTGCAATGTATACAAATATATATTTTACAATCAAACTATCCATGTCACTCTCCTGTTTTTATCGAAGAACCGTCTTTTAAAAGAGCCTTGAATACAGCAACACTGCATCAAGGCTTCAAAATCAGCAAATCGTTTGAGACTACTCTACTACGTATATCCACCCTTCAGGAGCTTCAACATCCCCCAGCTGGATACCTGTCAATGTATTGTAAAGTTCAGTTGTTATAGGACCGACTTCAGTTTCAGAGTAGAATACATGTTTTTCTCCCTCGTGGCTTATGGCACCTATAGGAGTTATTACAGCAGCTGTACCGCAGGCACCTGCTTCCTTGAACTCGTCTATGTTGTCTATGAATACATCCCTTTCCTCGACCTTGAGATTCATGTAGTTTTCTGCAAGGTATAGAAGTGAGTATTTTGTAATGCTTGGAAGTATTGAAAGAGACTTCGGTGTAACAAATACGTCATCCTTGGTAATTCCAAAGAAGTTTGCTGCTCCTACCTCTTCTATCTTTGTATGCGTTGCAGCATCAAGATATATACAGTCTGCAAATCCGGCATCTACAGCCTCCTGATGTGCTTGAAGACTTGCAGCATAGTTTCCTCCAACCTTTGCAGCTCCAGTTCCCATGGGTGCCGCTCTGTCGAATTTAGTAGTGATAAAGTTTACAGGTGTCATCCCACCCTTGAAGTATGCTCCTACAGGCATGCAGAATACACAGAATATATATTCGGATGCAGGCTTAACACCGATTGTTTGTCCTGTACCGAACATGAATGGTCTGATATAAAGCGATGCACCTGTTCCATACGGAGGTACATAATCCTCATTGGCCTTGACTACCTGCATGCATGCATCCACAAACTTCTCAACAGGCACTTCAGGCATCATTATCTTTTTGTTTGTCTGCTGCATTCTCTTTGCATTTTCATCGGGTCTGAAAAGTTGAATCTTTCCATCCTTTGTCCTGTATGCCTTGAGTCCTTCAAAACATTGCTGTCCGTAGTGAAGTCCCGTTGCAGACTCACTCACCATAAGATGGTTGTCTTCAACAAGCTTTCCTTCGTCCCAGGCTCCATCCTTCCATATGGAAATATATCTCTTGTCCGTCTTGATATAGTCGAATCCCAATTCTTCCCAGTTTAACTTTTGGCTCATATATTACCTCCGTTTTGGTTAACATTTAATATTATAATTAATGATTATACAACAGTCCGTGTTGTTTTTCAATTATAAACAATCTTTGATTTATTATTTTCGATATCATTTCATGAATTCATATATTCCCTCATACTGAATCTTGTTTTCGCCGCATATTCTTTCAATCTCATCCCTCTGGGAACATTCGAACCTGCCGCACATTCCACAACTGGCACTGATGCTTCTAGGTACCGGAATGAGTTTCACATCCATTCCATTCTCCTTCATTCTCTTCTCAAACTTGATCGAATATGAGACCGACTTGAAAGTCATTACACAATACTTGTCCATATCTTGTCCTTTCCTTAATGTCTGTGGAAACACTAAAATCATTGCCGCATTCCACAAAGCTACCTTTATTTGAATTCTGAAACAATTGTAATACAGGGATATGTGTTTATCAACAATAAATATATAAAAAAACTGGAATATCCACAATTCAAATGGCTAATTCCAGCTTAATTATCATTTATGTCTTTGTATCAAACAACAACCTGAGCATCTTGTCAGTTTATAAGCTTTCCAAGTATAAGGAATGGCGAGTACAGAAGATTGGCATAGAAGGAATCCAGTACTATGAGGAGAATCAACTTCCACAGCACTCCCGTATCCGGTCTTTCCCTGTGGAATATGTACAGGGCAAGGATCGAAAGTCCATTGATCACCAAGGGCACTATTATCGAAAAAATTCCTCCATAAAGGTAATCAGGCATATAACTCATCCTTGATCCTGATATATAGTTGAAATTGAACGTCAGTAGATTTATGACAATATACACTGCAACTAGAACCTTCAATCCCCTGTTCCAGTTTTTATATCCCCTGTTGAGCATCACCATATATATTACACCCAGAACCGAAAAGAAAACAATCAGCATGAAAAAGCTTCTTATGAACATGAAACTTAATGCATAAAATGGAACTACCGATGCTTTTTGTAAGGCGCGCTTGTAGTCTTCACCGCTTATGGCGGAACTCATATCTCTGTAATCTTCCTCTGTTGAATTGTACTGAAGTTCATATTCAAGTCCTGAGACATCAAGCCATACTGCAACATATTCGGAATTCTCCAATTCAACCAAAACAGGATTCCTGGAAAAACGGTAGGTGTTTGAAATGTATTCCGGTTCTCCCAGGGAACCTTCATCCCTTACCCTGCTGAGAAAGATATCATTGTAGCCGGTAAACTCATTTTCCGTATTGTATCCGGATCCGCAGAAATATACTTCACCGTCAATGCTTAATATATTTGCATTGTAGTCGATATTGTATAGTCCCGGGAACGGGCTTCCCGGGAATTCTTTTGCAAATCCAATCTTTCCACTTTCCATATCTACTGAAACAAGCAGGTTTGACAAGGTTACTGATCCCTGTGCTCCCACAATCTTTATAGGAGTGTTGGTATAGAATACTCCGTCCTTCAATACGTTTGAAGTGTATCCGTAATACATGTTCTTGGTGCTGTCAATGACCTTGGCTGTCCTTAAATTTTCAGTATCATCACATGAACCGAAAAGGACTTCCACGGAACTTGTGTTCGGAGTGTGCAGCAGATAAAGAAAGCTCAGATTCCCTTCCTCAATTATATAGGCAGTTTCCAGATTCCATTTGTTTTCAACCTTCCTTCCAATGGATATCGTTCCGTCTTCAATCTTAAGACTGGTTATCCATTCATCGTTAAATACCGTAAGGTTCATGCCATCCACTATGGACAGGTGACTGCAGTTTTCAAGTATAAGTTCCTCGTCTCCAAAACCCTCTTCTCCCTTAAATTCGGACATGTAGAGATTACTGTCTCTTATGAAAAGAATTTTTCCATCACCCACAAATATGTTTTCGCTTGTATTCCTGTTGAAAAAGTCCGTGTCCTCTCTTCCTTCACTGATTATGTTTCCTCTGGAATCCAGTTCACTGTACAGTATTCCTCCTCCATTATCAAAAGTCAAAACAAGTGCATTTTGTCCATATCTGCCTGCAACAGGTTCTACATTCATGCCTGACTGACCTATGGATGTGTGGCCTCCCCAATTTTCGCTGTAGCTCATTTTCTGTATATTTATATGAACGATGGCATTGTAGCCAACAAACAGCATCACTGTCAAAAGGATAGCCATAATTGTAAAATAAGGCAGCTTTCGATTTTTCATATTTACATCGCATACTGAAAATCCAACTATTCAGTATACCCTCCTTTCTTGCAGCTTAAGAAGTTAAAATGCATAATCCCTTGAACCATTGGCATTATGCGTTCAACATAACTCCATATCTAAATTATATCATCATATGGAGAGTCAAAAAATTAAAATTCTTTAATCATTCTGTATATATCTTGTAATAATTCTTTCTTGTGCTATAATGTAATTAATTTGTCTTGTATCTAATATGAGAACGAGAACATGGAGGAATCATAATATGAAAGAAATACTCGGAAACACGCGCAAACTCACTTTTTTAGGAGTTATGCTGGCTTTGACAATCGCATTCGTGGCAATCACGGCAATACCCACTGCTTCAGCATCAATGGCATGGTTCATGTTCATACCTACCATAGTTACAAGCATAGTCATGGGACCCAAGGCAGGAGCACTGATGGGATTCTGTGCAGGATTAACAACACTTCTAAGGTCTGTACTGGCACCACTTTCACCCTTTGATGTGTTCTTCATCAATCCTCTTGTTTCAGTACTGCCGAGAATATTCGTGGGAGTTGTTCCATATATTGTATACCGTCTCCTGAATGCAGCACTTGGAAAATCTGTAAATGGGGAAAGAATTTCAATACTGCTGGCGGGAGCATCAGGAGCAATAACAAATACAGCACTGGTAATGACAGCACTTTACCTTGTGTTTGTAAAGGATATAGTTGAACTTGTAGGAGTTCCATTCAAGACATTGCTGATTTCAATTATAACCACCAGCGCTGTTACTGAAGCACTAATTGCAGCAATACTGACACTTCCCGTAGTACTTGCCTACAAAAAAATAAACAGATAAATAAGGAGCGATTATGTTTTTAGCAGTAGATATAGGAAATACAAACATTACACTTGGAGTATGGGAGAAGGATACCCTCCACGGACCATGGAGGATAACAACCAAGACACCGAGGACTTCAGATGAATTTGGAATGGTTGTGAAGAGCATTCTCGAATTGAACGGAGTGGACACAAGGGAGCTGGTAAACATCATAGTGGCTTCAGTCGTTCCAAACATCATGCATTCATTCAACAGGGCACTGGAAAAATACTTCGGCATAGCTCCAATAGTTGTCGGCCCCGGAACGAAGACAGGACTTGCAATAAAGGCTGAAAATCCCAAGGAGGTCGGTGCTGACCGTATAGTTGACGCCGTCGCAGCCTTCGAACAGTATGGCGGACCTGTTATTGTAATAGACTTTGGAACAGCTACAACTTATGACGTAGTAAGCGACAAGTGTGAATTTATCGCAGCCGTTACCTCCCCTGGAATACAAATAAGTGCAGATGCCTTGTGGAGCAGGGCGGCACAGTTGCCAAACATAGCAATAAAAAAGCCAAAGTCAATACTTGCGAGAAATACAATCACCAGCATGCAGGCAGGACTGGTATACGGATATATTGGCCAGGTGGAATACATAGTTAACAAGATCAAGGAAGAACTGAACAATCCAAACATGAAGGTTGTGGCAACGGGAGGTCTTGGAAGCATAATATTCCCCGAAACCGACGTAATAGATGAATACGACATGATGCTTACAATAAAAGGACTCAAGTACATCTACGAAAAAAACATCTAGATGCCTGAACAAAACGGCTAGGCAGCAATAATCTGCATCAAAAACACAGACATACCGAAAGAGAGCTGATGCTCTCTTTTATATTTAGATAATATTTAGTATCAAGGAGGTCTTATGAATCTGATAAGAAAGTTTTCATCATACTACAAACCGCATATGAAGCTGTTCATGCTCGACATGTTCTGCGCCCTTGGAATTGCAGGTCTGGATCTTGTATTCCCCATACTTTCAAGAAACATCCTCAACATATACATACCGGACAAAAATCTTCATGCCCTTGCCGTAACTGCTGTTGCAATGCTTGTTCTATATGTGGTCAGAGCACTTTTCAACTACGTTGTCTTCTACTGGGGCCATGTTGTAGGAGTCCGAATGGAATACGACATGAGAAGAGATCTCTTTGGTCATCTTCACACCATGGACATGAGTTTCTTCGACAGCAGCAGGACGGGAAAGCTCATGTCAAGACTTGTCAACGACCTTAACCTCATAACCGAGCTTGCACATCACGGTCCCGAGGACCTTTTCATCTCCATGATAATGATATTCGGATCATTCATCATACTTATGAACATAGAGTGGAGGCTTACTCTCATAATATTCTTCTTCGTTCCCTTCATCTTCATATTTGCCGTATGGAAGAGCTTGAGGATGAGGACGAAATTCAGAACTGTAAAGGAAAAGATTGCAGTTGTCAATTCACAGATAGAAAACAGCCTTTCAGGCATCAGGGTTTCCAAAGCCTTTGCAAACGAGGAATTCGAAGAGGAGAAATTCCAGCACGGAAACATGACCTTCAGACTATCACGTACGGACGCCTTCAAGACAATGGCGGAATTCTATTCAACCATCTATCTGTTCATGAACCTGTTGACACTTGTTACCATAGCTTTCGGAGGATACTTTGTTTTCCTCGACAGGATAAGCTACGGAGACCTGCTGGCTTTCATACTCTATATCAGTTTCTTCCTGGAACCTCTCAAAAAGCTCACAAACTTCGCCGAACAATACCAGAACGGAATGTCGGGATTCGAAAGGTTCTCTGAAATCATGAAAATAGAGCCAAAAATTAAGAACATAGAAAATCCAAAAATACTGTCCGACGTCAAGGGAGACATATCAATTGAAAACGTATCATTTTCCTATGAGGACAACGAGGAAAACAAGGTGCTGAAGGATGTCAACATCAAAATAGATGCAGGGAAGACAGTTGCCCTTGTCGGTCCCTCGGGAGGGGGAAAGACCACTCTTTGCCATCTCATACCGAGATTTTATGATGTCACAGGCGGTGAAATAAAAATCGACGGTGAAAACATAAAGGGTTTTTCAATAAAATCATTGAGAAACCAAATAGGACTTGTGCAACAGAATGTGTTCCTTTTCACCGGAACAATAAGAGAAAACATAATCTATGGAAACCTTGACGCTACAGACGATGAAATGATAGAGGCTGCAAAGAACGCCAGCATTCACGAATTCATTACCTCCCTTCCCGAAGGATACGACACCTTTATAGGAGAAAGAGGCGTTAAGCTGTCAGGAGGCCAGAAGCAAAGACTTTCAATTGCAAGGGTGTTTCTCAAGAATCCACCAATCCTCATCCTTGACGAGGCAACTTCTGCCCTTGACAATGCAACCGAAATTGTAATCCAGGAATCCCTCGAAAGGCTGTCAAAAGGTAGAACGGTACTTGTAATAGCACACAGGCTGTCAACAATAAAAAACGCCGACGAGATCATAGTGATCAACGACAGCGGAATCCAGGAACAGGGAACCCACGACCTGCTTCTGAAATCAGGCGGCATTTATGCAGACCTATATAAATCCCAGTTCAAGGGATTCATATAGGGTTTCACTGCATGAAAAACAAAACATCAGCTAATATTTCAATGTGTCAGCTGATGTTTTGTTTTTCCAACCAGGCACCTTTCAGGGAAAGGTGCCTATAATATTGCTATATATAAATCTGCAGGGTTCCTAAGGGGGAGACTGAAACATGTTAATTGTTGCTTATTGATTGTATAGTTGAATTTATAGTATGGAGATAATTACAAAACCCTGCAGACATATAAACTTACTTCAAAAGCTCCAACACAGATTCAACCTGCATCAACACTCCTATCCTCAAACATTCCTCGTCAACTCTGAAATTCTTGTTGTGAAGAGGCTCCACAATTCCCTTATCAACATTCCCTCCACCCAGATGGTAGAATGCCGATGGAATTGCATCTGTAAAGTAAGAGAAATCTTCTCCTCCCATACTTGGAAACTCCTTGTACATTATCTTTTCCTCGCCAAGGAGTCTCTTTGCAGTTTCATCAATCTTGACCAATACTTCATCGTCATTAATCAATGCTATATAACCATCATTAAATACAACATCAGCACTGCCTCCCATTCCTGCCGCAACACCTTCCGCTATGGCCTTTATCCTTTTCTTGGCGTCTTCCCTTGATTTTGTATCAAGGGCTCTAAGGGTTCCATTAAGCACAACCTTATCAGTTATTATATTGGACTTTGTTCCTCCTGAAATCTTACCGAAAGTAAGAACCACTGATGTCAACGGAGATGTGTTTCTACTGACAAGAGTCTGGAGGCTTGTGATAACCTGTCCTGCAATCACTATTGCATCAATTGACTTCTCAGGATATGCAGCATGCCCGGACTTTCCGTTGATTGTTATATTAACACTTCCGGAATTTGCATTCATTTTGCCGTATTTAAGCTCCACCATTCCAACAGGAACATTAGGCATTACATGGAGACCAATGGCATGGTCCACCTTGGGGTTCTCAAGACAACCTTCCATGATCATCCTTTCGGCTCCGCCTATGGCCTCTTCTGCAGGCTGGAAGAAAAGCTTCACATTTCCTTCAATCTCATCATCCATGTCCTTGAGTATCTTTCCCATGCCCAGGAGGACTGTAGTATGTACATCATGGCCGCAGGCATGCATTACGCCCTCATTGACCGAACAGTAGTCGTAATCGGCCACTTCATCAATGGGCAATGCGTCTATGTCGGCCCTTACACCTATGGTCTTGCCCTGACCCTTCTTTCCTCTTATGATTCCTACTATGCCCGTCTTTGCAATGCCTCTTTCATATTCTATTCCCCAGCTGTCAAGGTATTCGCATATCTTGTCACCTGTCCTGAATTCCTTGCCGCTAAGCTCGGGATACTTATGGAAATCCCTTCTAATTTCAACCAGCTGGTGAAACATTTCGTCCACTGTTTTTCTAATATCCATAATCTATATCTCCTCAGTAAGATAATTCAATATCTTGTAAACCCTGTCGTCCTTTATATATACCCTGGGTGTCCTTCTTGTTATTCTTGCTATGAGTTCGTTCTTGTTTGTCTTCCCAAGCTTGGAAGCCTCTTCTATGGACAGGGTGTTGTTGCTGCCGTCACCATATAGTACTACTTCATCCCCTACCTGAATTCCCGGTATGTCTGTTACATCTATCATACACTGGTCCATGCAGGCAACGCCAACAATTGGGGCTCTTTCTCCCCGCAAGGTGACCATACCTTCCTCTGTCATGTTTCTTGGATAGCCATCTGAATATCCCACAGGCAGTGTAGCTATGACACTGTCCCTTTCAGCCTTCCATTTGAAGTTATAGGATACTCCTTCACCCTTCTTTATTTCCTTTACATGGTATACCTTGGTCTTGAAGGTCAGCACCTGCTTTATGTCTATGTCATTTTTCCTGAAAGACTTGAGCCCGTATATGATTGCACCAGGCCTTATCATGTCCAAATTGAATTCAGGGTAGTCAATTGCAGAAATACTGTCACAGATATGCTTGTACCTGAACTTGAACCCTGTCTCTTCAATCTTTTCCACTGCATTCATGAAATCATTGAACTGCTTCCTGTTGGCAGGATCCCCTGCCAAAGCAAAATGTGAGAAAATACCCTGTACATCCAGATTTTCCATTTTTGTTATTTCAATTATTTCATCAATGCTTTCCTGACAGTCCCTGTATCCCAGCCTGTTGAATCCAGTATCGTATTTTATGTGTACAATAGGTCTCTTATTGCTTTCACTTCCAAGTTCCGCAAGAATTTCAGCCTGTCTCTTAGAAAAAATACACTGTATGAAGTCATTATCCACAGAATGGCGAAGATATTCATCGGGGGTGTATCCCATTATGAATATTCCATACTCCTTGAACCGCTTTCTCAGCTCCAATGCTTCTGTAAGTGTCGCAACGGCAAGATAGTCTCCTCCGTTTTCCATTATAGTCTCCGCTATGTCCAGGGCTCCATGACCGTATCCGTTGCCTTTCACAACGGCTGCAATGGCTACATCCTTTCCTACATAGTCTCTTATGAGTTTCATATTTTCCTTCATCCTGTCAAGATTTATCACGACATAAGTATCTCTCAACAACTCCATTCCAACCTCCAGCTATATTCCCTGGGAAGTTCCGTCCCTTCTTGGATCGGCACCTCCTACTATTTCTCCATCTTCATATTTAATTCCATGGACTCCGCCCATCTTCTTGTCGTAGGGCAGCCTCTTGAAAAGCTCATGTCCCATATTTCCAAGCTTTTCAATTTCACCTGCATCCATCCTGTCTTCATAGTAGAGGATGTCGGAAGTATTCTGGTGCATCCTAGGAGAAGCAATGGCATCCTGTATATCCATATTGTGGTCTATGAGCTTGGATATAACTTGTACCACGGCATTTATTATTCTGGCACCACCCGGTGATCCCAACACAGCAAATGGTTTGCCGTCCTTGAAAATCATGGTTGGAGACATTGTGCTAAGGGGTTTCTTTCTCCTGTCGACGGAATTCACATCATATTTTCTCGTTGCGAAATCAGCCATTGTATCATTTAGAAGTATTCCTGTCCCTTCTGCCACCATACAGGCTCCGAAGAAATGGTTCACTGTCTTTGTCACGGAAACAAGGTTTCCTTCGTCATCACCTATGGAATAGTGGGTGGTCTCGTCATGTTCGTATGTCCAGGGGTCGTAGCTTGATGAATTCCTAGCCTGGTCCAGATCTATCTTTTCTGCAAGCTTCCTGGCATATTCCTTTGATCTCAGTCCCTTCAGAGGTACATCAACAAAGTTTGTATCAGCCATATACTTGGCCCTGTCTTCATATGACAGCTTGAAGGCCTCTGACATGAGGTGGAGATATTGCGAAGAATTCACCTCATAGCTTCCAATATCGAAATTTTCCAATATGTTAAGTGTTTCAATAATATGAGTTCCTCCTGAACTTGGTGGTGGAGATGATATTATGGTATATCCCCTGTATGTTCCAACAACAGGTTCCTTAAGCTCCACATAATAGTCATTCATGTCTTTTCTTGTCAACACTCCACCGTTCTTTTCCACAGTATCCACAATCGCTTCGGCGATTTCTCCCTTGTAGAAGATGTCCATGCCTTCTTTTGATATCTTCTTCATGGTATTGGCAAGGTCCTGATTTTTCAACACATCTCCAGCCTTAAAACCCTTGTCGCCATTGAGATAAATCTTTTTTGCTTCAGGACAGTCTTTCAGATACTTTGAATATGTTTCAAGCATGCCCACAGTCATGTCGGTTACAAGGACTCCTTCCTCCGCAAGTTTTATGGAAGGCTCCAGAACCTCTTCAAGGGTCATAGTTCCATACTTTTCAAGGGCATAGACCATTCCTGCAAGTTCTCCCGGAACGCTTACGGATTTTGCTCCTATGGCATTTTCCTTGTTAACAACCTTGCCTTTTTCATCAAGGTTCCACATGTCGGGAGTGGCATTTTCAGGTGCGAATTCCCTGAAATCCAAAAATACCGCATCGTCTAAATCAGCCGACTTGATAGTCATAAATCCGCCGCCGCCAAGTCCTGATGTTGCAGGTTCTGCAACGCCAATGGCAAATCCCACTGCCACGGCTGCATCTATTGCATTTCCACCCTTCTCAAGGATGCCTATTCCAATGGCAGTAGCCTGTTCCTTGCCGCTTGACACCATTGCTTTTTTTCCCGTACTTCTTCTTTTCATTTCCATGCTCATATTATTCACCCGTATCATCATTAATATCCTATGGCAACTCCGTCTCTTCTCGGATCTCCTGCACCTTCCATAATGCCGTCTTCCATATATCTTATTCCCTGGACACCGCCGAACTTCCTGTCATAGTCTCCGAACTTCTGTGTCTTGTGTCCTCTTATTTCAAGGGCTTCGATTACCTCTTTGGAAATTCTTCCTTCATACATCACTATCTCATTGGATTCATCTGTAATCCTCGGTGAGTTAATGGCATCCTTAATGCTCATGTCATGGTCTATTAGTTTTGATATAACCTGTGCAACAGCCGTTATTATCCTGTTTCCCCCGGGAGAGCCAACTACTGCAAAGGGCTTGTTGTCCTTCAGTATGATTGTAGGGCTCATGGAACTCAAAGGCTTTTTGTTGGGTCCTACAGTGTTTGCATTCCCTTCAATATGGGAAAAACATCTCATCTGGCAATTGAGCATGATGCCTGTGTCCTCAGGGATCACTCCCGAACCAAAGAATGCGCTTATGGATTTAGTGACGGATACCATATTTCCTTCCTTGTCGGCTATGGAGTAGTGGGTGGTATCCTTGGGTTCATAGTCGAAAGGATGATCATATTCATAGCTCTTTGACATGAGTTCAATCTTGTCGGCAAGCTTCTTTGCATATTCCTTGGATGTCAGTCCCGTTACAGGCACCTTTACGAAGGTTGGATCACCCATGTATTTCGCCCTGTCGGCAAAACACATCTTGAATACCTCTGACATCAAATGTATGTACTCGACTGAATTCACCTCAAATGAAGACATGTCGAAATTTTCAAGTATGTTCAGTATCTGCAGCACATGAGTTCCTCCCGAGCTTGGAAGAGGTGATGAAATCACCGTATATCCCCTGTATGTGCCGACTACAGGTTCTATCTTGTTTACCCTGTAGTTTTCCAAATCTGATAGTTTCATTTTTCCTCCGTGTTTCACGACGGAGTTCACAAGCTTCTCAGCTATTTCACCCTTGTAGAAGCCATCTTGTCCTTCCTCTGCAATCTTTCTAAGAGTATTTGCAAGAGCAGGATTCTTCAGATGCTTTTTGTTGTAATCATATTTTGTGAAGGCATTGCCTTCTTCTTCAAATTTCTCAAGCTTTATGCTGCATGTCTTGATATCGTCATCAAGGGCGTCGCTTACATCCACACCCTCTTCGGCCAGCTTGATTGCTGGCTTAACAAGTTCTTCAAGGGACATTGTTCCGTAGTTTTCACAGGCATATACAAGTCCTGCAACTTCCCCCGGAACTCCTACAGCCTTGCCGCCTTCCGACTTCTCGTTGTTTGCAACCTTGCCCTCCTCATTGATTTTCCACATGGAGGGTCTTGCTTCTTTCGGTGCAACTTCCCTGAAGTCAAGGAAAACAATCTCGCCGCTCTTTCCCATTCTTATATTCATGAATCCGCCGCCGCCTATTCCCGAAGCATTTGGTTCACATACTCCCAGGGCAAATCCTACAGCGACTGCCGCATCGACTGCATTTCCACCTTTCTTTATAATGTCTATTCCTATTTGGGTAGCTTCGAATTTTGCAGCTGCAACCATACCGTTTGCTCCCGAATCTCCCCTGTTGTCATATATTGGTTTTCCATTTTCATCCTTAAGTTTAAAGGTATCTGTTTTTCCCATCTTTCCACCTCTTATCACTGTATGATAATTTCTGCGGTTATATTATTATATGGTCTATGAATTCACAAATCTTGCTAATGACCATCTCATTCATTTCCTTTCCAAATTCAAGATTGGCAAGCCTCGCATCTCCCAGACATCCGTTTTCAGTAACTTCTCTGTAGTCCCAGAAGATTCCTCCGTCGTATGCATGACCCTTTTCCCTGTATTTGGACTCAGGTCTCCACTTGGCTTCTTCAAGCTTGTCATATCTAACATCATCAGGTGCCAGAAGCATCATCTGCGAAGTTTCAACCTCGCAGGCATGTCCCTTGAATTCCGTAAACCCATGAGCTTTGCTGAGTTCCCTTACAAGACTTCCTCCAGTTCCTATAATGAAGATATCCATATCGAATTCCCTCTTTGCCTCAGTAGCATATTCCTGTACAGGTCTCTTGTTTCCACCATGTCCCGACACGAAAAGCACCTTCTTGAAACCGTGTCTGTTGAGACTATAGCATATATCCCTAATCATCTTAATATATGTTTCAAGGGAGTATGTAATTGTTCCAGGAAACATCATATGATGATATGAAAGTCCAATCGGAAGTGTAGGACCTATAAGAACCCTTTCTCCATATCTTTCACCTACAATTTCAGCAACCGCCCTCGCCCTCAACGTATCCGTAGCGAAGGTGGTATTGGGACCATGCTGCTCTGTTGAGCCAAGAGGTACTATTACAAGCTCAATCTTGTCCTTTATCTCATCCAGTTCCGGCCATGTCATATGTTCCAGAAGTAAAGCCTTACTCATTTCACCGCCTCCTTTTATTCACCGTCTTCACTGTAAAGGTGACAAAGCACCCTATGTCCATTCCCCATATCCACTTCTCTAGGCTCCATTCTCTTGCATATGTCCATGCATTTTGGACATCTCGGATGGAATCTACATCCGGTAGGTAAATCAACCGGGTTAGGTGCTTCTCCGGTTATTTTCTTCAAACTGAATTTTAGTTCTGGATCCGGATTAGGAGCCGCTTCCAGAAGCGCTTCAGTATATGGATGATATCTTTTTTCGATTATCTCCTCAGTATTTCCCTGCTCAACAACCTTTCCAAGATACATTACTGCAGTCCTGTCACTTATATACCTTATAAGTGAAATATCGTGTGATATTATTATTCCCGCAAGGTTTCTTGTTGTTATCATGTTTCTCAAAAGCTTAAGTATTCCCGCCCTTATTGAAACGTCAAGCATTGATACAGGTTCGTCTGCAATTATGAAGTCGGGGCTCAATACAAGAGCTCTTGCTATGGCAACCCTCTGTCTTTGTCCACCACTCATTTCATGAGGAAATCTTTCCATGAACTGGTCTGCAGGCTTAAGTCCCGATTCTTCCAAAATCTTCTTTGCCATCTGGTATCGTTCTTCCTTGTTGATGCCTATGCCGTGAATTTCCAGCGGCTCCATTATTGTATCCTTGATCTTGAATCTTGGATTCAAAGACTCATAGGGATCCTGAAAAATCATCTGTGCCCTTCTTCTGAAATGTTTCATTTCCTTCTTTGTAAGATGTGAAATGTCGTTATCACCTAAAAGTATTTTTCCTCCAGTAGGAGTATGGAGTCCCAAAAGGAGCTTTGCAGTTGTAGTCTTACCACATCCGCTTTCTCCAACAACACCAAGAGTCTCTCCTTGATTGACATATATATTTATCCCGTCAACAGCCTTAAGAGTTGCAACTTCCTTAACCTTGCTGTCATCCCTTTTGACCTTGACGTTGAATTCTTTTCTCAGATTTTTAGTTTCTATCACTCTGACATTATTATCCATAAAGCATTTCTCCTATTAATTAGATTCCCATGTGCTTGGAATATCTGCCTGCTTCATCAACTCGTCCCTTTCTTCAGCCCTTGCACAGTAGAAATATCCATTTTTAACTGAAGTCTTCTTGATTTCACCTTTTCTGCATTTTCCCTGAACGAAAGGACATCTTTCTGCAAATCTGCACCCTATAATTTCCTTGGACAAGTCAGGAGGAGTTCCTTCTATGGAAATCAATTCCTTCTTATCTCCAACCAGTGACGGAAATGCATTCTTAAGACCCATTGTATATGGATGGTTAGGCCTCTTTAGAACCTGATTTACATCACCGTATTCTATGATCTTTCCACCATACATTACCGCAACCTTTGTACAGGTCTGTGCAACAACAGATATGTCGTGGGTAACCAGAATCATTGACCCGTCGTACTGATTTAGGAGCATGTTGATCCTTTCAAGAATCTGAGACTGTACTATAACGTCAAGGGCAGTTGTTGGCTCATCTGCAATTATAAGCTTCGGATCAAGGGCAAGAGACATTGCTATTATGGCTCTCTGCTTCATTCCACCGCTGTACTGATGAGGATAGTCCTGTAGCCTTCCCTTTTCAAGACCTACAAGTTCAAAAAGCTGCTCGGCCTTCTTCATTGCTTCATCTTTAGGTGTTTTATCATGCTCAATCATGGGCTCTATTATCTGCTTCCCTACCTTGTAAACGGGATTCAGGGAATTCATTGCACTTTGTGTTATGAGAGATATTTCCTTCCATCTCTTCTTTCTCATGTCTTCAACAGACAGCTTGTTAAGAACCTCGTCGTTGAAAACAACCTCTCCTTCCGTTACCTTTCCATTTGAAGGCAGAAGGTTGATTATTCCCTTTATAAGGGTACTTTTACCGCATCCACTTTCTCCAACAAGACCAAGTATGTCTCCATTGTCAATTGTCAGGGACACATCGTCTACGGCTTTCAACTTCCCATCTGAAAGCTTGTATTCTATTGATAAATTTTTCAAATCTAATAGTGCCATTTCTTATCTCTCCCTTAGTTTCGGATTTGCAATTTCTTCGAAGGCTCTTCCCATAAGGTATCCGGAAAGTACAAGTAGTGTTATTGCTATACCAGGAGGAAGAATCCACCACGGCGCCTTGAACATGGCCTGTGAAGAGTAACATGTAAAAAGTATGCGTCCCCAGCTTACCTGTATTGGGTCTCCCAGGCCAAGGAAGCTGATGCTTGATTCTGTCATAATTGCTGCAGCCATTGATGTTGATACGTATATCAATGAAATAGGTATAACATTGGGAGCAATATGCTTGTAGAGTATTCTCCTGTCGCTTGCTCCACTGAGCTTTGCAGCTTCTATGAATGTTCTGTTTTTCAGTGACAACACCTGAGAACGGATAACCCTTGAAGAGTTACGCCATGTTATGAGGACAATGGCTAGTATTACATTCTGTACTCCAGGCCCCAGAACAGATACCAGAATCAGAGCAAAGGGAAGGAATGGAAGTCCGTACATTACATCGACTATACCCATGAGTACCCTGTCTACCTTGCCGCCGAAATATCCTGCAATCAATCCTATATTAGTCCCTATAAAGGCAACACATATTGCGGATATTACTCCAACGAGAACAGCTACTCTTGATCCTATTACCATCTGTGAGAATACATCTCTTCCCATGTATGTTGTACCAAGGAGATGCTCCGATGATGGCGGCAGCAGTCTTTTTACATTACCATCCTGGAAGAACTGTATTTCCATGGGGTCATAGGGAGCGATCTGGTTCGCAAATATTGCAACGAGTATGAAAAATACGAAAATTATAAGTCCCGCTACTCCCGTTTTGTTTTTTCTGAAAAGCTTCACTAAATTTTTCATTTATATTCCTCCTAGTCCAATGAAACCCTTGGGTCAAGGTATGCATAAAGTATGTCCGCAAGAAGATTGAACATTATTGTCGCAAATCCTATGAAGAGGAATGCCCCCTGGGCCATCGGATAGTCTCTCGAACCTACTGCCAGTACTATTTCTCTTCCCATTCCAGGCCATCTGAAAACCGTCTCTGTAAGTACAGACCCGCCTATTGCCAGTCCTGCTGCAACAGCAAACATTGTAACTACGGGAAGAAGCGCCGTTCTCATCGCATGCTTCCTTCTAACTTTCTTGTCAGGTATTCCTTTTGCATATGCAAGCTCTATATAGTCTTCTTTCACTACCTCAAGCATTGATGTTCTCATCATGAGGGTGGGTGTTGCCATGGAGTAAAGAGCTGATGCAGTGGCAGGAAGGATAAGGTGCTTCAGAAAGTCAATGCTGAACACCTTGTCGAAGAAGCTTGTAAAGTTTGTTCCGCTTGTAACCATTCCTCCAAGAGGCAACCATCCAAGATTGAATGCAAATATTGACAGAAGAATCATTCCTGTCCAGAAAACCGGTGCGCATCTTACAACGAGCGCAAGTATTGTGCCTATGATATCTATCCTTGAATTTCTGTGCCAAGCGAGGAAACTCCCTACTGATATTGCAATGGAATATGCAATTATCAGCGATGTGGTAGTCAGTACAATAGTGTTAAGGAATCGTTCTCCTATTACATCAAGTACAGGTTTTCCATATGTGAATGAATTTCCAAGGTCCCCCTGGAATAATCCCTTCATGTATATGAAGTATTGCTCTGGAAGAGACTTGTCCAATCCGTAAAGTTTAAGCATGAGTTCCTGTGATTCCTGATCAAGTCCCGAATCTATGAACATACTGACAGGGTCTCCGGGTATTACCCTGAACATGAAAAATACTATTGATACAAGTATCATCAGCGTAAGAAACGCTAATACAAGTCTTTTTAAAATATACTTTGATAATCTCATATTTTCTCCAATCTACTTCAAATGTTTTGTTTGAAACCGACCGGCAGAATGGCCATCCTGCCGGTCAATGTTATAGTTTGATATTATTCAGAATACAGCATTTGAGGTGTATAGTTCTCTGGATAGTAAAGTTTTCCTTCTCCGTCCCATCTGAATCCTGCATCCTTAAGCTCCTGTCTTGCGGCTTCAAGATCGTAGTCAAGTTTTTCTACGTCAGGATTGTACCAGAATGTGTTGCTCTCAGGTACCATAGAGAAAGTCTTCAACGCTCCACCATCAAATACAACCGATATGATTTTTTGTCTAGGTATTCCCAAAGTAAGTGCCCTTCTTATTGTCACATCATCAAACGGCTCCTTTCTAAGGTTCAAGTGAAGAATATAGCTACCTTCGTCTACCAGCTCAATTATTTCAACATTTTCATTCTTTTCAACTTCTTCAATGTCTATTGGCTTCATATTGTTTGAAGTAAGGTCTATTTCTTCAGTTATAAGAGCCTGTACAAGACCAAGTTGTTGTGAAAAAGGTATTCTAAGGATACCGTCTATCTTAGGCTGCATGAAATAATCCTTGTTTGTTGTAAGCGAAAATTCCTCGTTAGGTCGCCAGTATTCGAATACGAATGGACCTGACCCTATAGGATTAGAGTTCTCCCACGTAAGTGCACCCTCCGCTCCCTTTTCCTCATATACCTGACTCCAGATATGCTCAGGGAGTATCAGACACTGCGACAATGTGTTTGAAAGGAAAGGTGCATATGTGTCTGTTAGTGTAAACAGAACTGTATTTTCTCCTGTTATTTCAACAGACTCTATGATTCTTACATGTGATGCATATGTAGGCGAATTCACTTCTTTCGCAAAATCGAATGTAAACTTGACATCTTCAACCGTAAGAGGTTCTCCATCATGGAACTTGAAGTCGTCTCTTATTGTAACTTCGATATGGGTTCCATCGATTTCATTGATATCCTCCGCAAGCCATTTAACCACGTTGCCATCAACATCAAGTCTCACAAGAGGATCGTAAATGTTCTTAAGCATGTAGATGTCCTGACCCGTCTTTGTTGCCAAAGGATTCAGAAGCTGAATATCCGTAGTCTGCCCCAGGGTAAGTATCTTGTCCTCAGTCAAAGGAGTGATGTTCATGAAGTTCCAGAAGCTGTACACTCCAAGGCCCACGCCCGGTGTGATGTTTGTGAATTTCGCCTTGTTGTAGGCATTCTTAAGCTGAAGCTTGAACATTGGAGGCTGTGGAACGTCACTTGCAAGAATGGACTGCATTTCAAAAGCTGCAGCCTTTCTGGCATCAAGGTCAAGATTTGTTGCAAATTCATCAGCAAGTGCATCATAATCAGGATTGATATATCCCGCTACATTATATCCACCTTCAGAAGCATTGACTGAATGATGCATTGAGTACAGCCAATGATACGGGTCGACTCTCTCAGGCTTTCCACCCCACTTGCAAATGAACATGTCATGCTCGTGGGCCTTCATTCCCTCGGCAGACATAGTAGCCCACTCTCTTGTTTCAAGTTCAATTTCAAATCCAAGTTTCTTCCATTCTTCCGCCATCATAAGCGCAGATTCATATCTCAATGGGTCTTTTGTCTGAGACTGAATCCAGAAGTTGATTGCAGGAACCTTGTCGGCAGGGTCCAGGTTTTCAGTTACTTCAGTATTCTCTACAAGTGCCTCAGGTTCTTTTTTAGGGCCGCATCCTACAGCCAACCCCAACATCATAACCAGCACTGTGAGCAATGCAATAATCCTACTGAATTTTTTCATTTAAACTCTCCTCTCTTTTGTTAAATATTTTTATCTGATATTTTATAGTGCAAACCTCATGCCAAAAGTAGCTCTTTAAATTGATTTTTTCCTATCCTTTATTCGGTTTAACCCTGTAACCCTTTCAGTTCCCTACATAAAAAGGCAAATCAATAAATTAAAAAGATTTATTTTTGTATTTGAAGTGTGACTATTATCTGAAATAATTTGCATCAAACAAAAATCAACTGTATTAATTGTATTTAACGTACAATTAATACAGTTGATACAGTTTTACTGATTAAGTTTTCCTACTCCAGCAGCGGTGATCTTGGTGCCACCTCTTCCTTTTCCAATTGCAACAAATCCTTTTTTCTGAAGAAGCAACAATTTATTCCTCACTTCCTGCTCACCTAGAAATATGCCCACTCTCCTTAATTCTTCAGAAAGCTGCTTTCTGCCAATCTTCATATTCCTGCTGTTTTTCTCGTAAAGAATCTTCAGAATTTCCATATCTATATCCACGTTTTCACGAATGTTTGCCCCCTCCGTCACTTCACCGACAACATCATCTTGCAGTCCCATTTCATTTCCATCAAGAAGAGATGCAAGCTTCATGCTTTCAGGCAAGTCATCCAATTTCACTATATCCTTGCCCAGGTTTATTAAGTATTCCACACAATTCCTCACTTCCCTTACATTACCTTCCCAAGAATATTCAACAAAAAACTTTTTCACTTCTTCCGACAATTCAATTTTATCACCTTTTTCGGAGGCTATCCTGTCAAATATTTCAAGAACGTCATTGCCTCTCTTGCGTAGCGGAGGCACAACCAGAGGAAGAACACTGATCCTGTAAAACAGATCCTTCCTGAATTTCCCGGCCCTGGCCTGCTTCATGAGATCTACATTGGTAGCTGCTATTATCCTTACATCTATCTTTATGATGGAATTGCTTCCAACTCTCATTATCTCCTTTTCCTGAAGAACCCTCAAAAGCCTGTTCTGAAGATGAAGTGGCATCTCCCCGATTTCATCCAGAAAAAGAGTCCCTCCATTGGCAATTTCAAAAAGACCTTTCTTTCCTCCTTTTTTAGCTCCCGTAAAAGCTCCATCGCTATATCCGAAAAGTTCACTTTCAAGAAGGGATTCAGGTATGGCGGAACAATTGACAGCAACAAACTGTTCCTTGCGCCTTCTTGAATTATTGTGGATTACATGCGCAAAAAGCTCCTTACCAGTTCCGCTTTCTCCTATTATAAGTACCGTAGAATCACTTTTTGCCATTCTAACAGCTATATCCTTCTGTTTTTTCATTTCAGCACTGGAACCAACTATGTCGTCAATATCGTATTTTGACCTGTGCCCCTTGTCCATTAGCTCCTTCTTGTACATGTGCATCTTCATTTCAGTATCCGTATATTTCTTTAGTATGACCAGCCCGTAATCATTGCTTCCAAGAGTCATCTTAGGCATTATATTACAGATTACAGGAATATCCCCTATTTTAACCACAGTCTCCATTGCATCATTTCCCATGACATCATAGTCTCCTACAGGTATGAGATCAGTGATTTTCCTTCCGGAGATATTGTGCGTTGCCTTATTAAGTATGGACTGAGCACTTGAACTGCTGCTGGTCACAATACCCATATCGTTGTATATCAACACACCCTCGTTGAGGTTTTCAAACAACACATTTATTATATTTTCAAGCATATATCTCTCATTTATAACAAATGAAATTCCGTCACCTTCGTCATCCCTGTATGAATTCCTTTCCATTAGTTTGTCAAGAAGTTCCTTCCTGTCCAGGTTGAAAAAGGATATTATTTCAAGAAAAATCTTGTTGTCTATTGTCGTATTCAGTATATCTATAACTTCTCCACCATAATCAGGAACTATGTCCGGTTCACCCTGGGTTATTATATATTCAAGTTTCTTGTACCCATCTATTCCAGGATAATACGGGTAAAGCTCAAGATCATGTCTCCCACAAGCATAGATTAGATATATACTCTCGGAAGCCATCTTAGGTCCTACATTGACAACAAGAGCCTCAGCTCCATATGGTATCCTGTTAAGCCTTTCCACTCCTTCGGGATCCATGTTTTTAAGAACCCTGAGAATCTTACTATTTTCGTCCACCAGGTGGATAATCTTTTTTATTATGGAGTTTGTGGTGATTAGTATCATTTCATAACTGCTTATTTTGCTTATTTCAGGATCATCATCTACGATATAGTCTATCTGAATTCTATCCTCAAAAAAATCTCTCAGCTCATCGCAATAGTATTTACCAATCTTGTCAGCCCTCGAAACAACCATAAGTTTTTTCATGAATTACCCTTCCTTTATATAGTCAAAACACAAACAATCCAACCATTCATTTATAATTAACCTAACAACAGTATAAATGCACACAACTCAAAAATCAAATACCTAAACTTGATAGAGTCAGCTTCGCATCACCATCCACAGCAATAAAAACGGACGCACCCGCACCTAAACGGTACGGGCACGTCCTAGAGATGATGATCAGCCTAAGGCGGGTTCTTCATTTTTTCTTGTAAAGTCAAGTTTTCCATCCTTGACATTTACAAGGATTGTATCATTCTTGCTTATGTCTCCCTTGAGCAACGCTTCAGACAGGGAGTCCTCAATCATCTTCCTTATTGTTCTCTGCAAAGGTCTTGCACCAAACACAGGATCATATCCTGTATCTGCAAGGAAGTCCCTGGCTTCTTCACTGACTTCTATTTTTATTCCAAGCTCATCCAGTCTTTTTTGAAGGCTTCCTACCATGAGAGTAACTATTTCCTTGATATTTTCCTTGTTCAATGAATGGAACACGATTATTTCATCAAGTCTGTTAAGGAATTCAGGTCTGAAAGTTTTTTTCAGCTGTTCAGTAACATTTTCCTTCATTTTCAGATAATCGCTTTTCTCCTGGTTCTCCTCCCCACCGGTTGCAAATCCAAGTGTCTTCTGCTTCTTGATTGTACTTGCACCAACATTTGATGTAAGTATTATTACCGTATTCTTGAAGTTTACGGTCCTTCCCTTGGAATCCGTCATCCTTCCATCGTCAAGCAACTGAAGAAGGATATTGAACACATCAGGATGGGCCTTTTCAATCTCGTCAAAGAGTATTACGGAATATGGCTTTCTCCTTACCTTTTCAGTCAATTGTCCACCCTCGTCGAAACCTACATATCCCGGTGGTGAACCTATAAGCTTGGATACGGAATGTTTCTCCATGTATTCGGACATGTCTATCCTTATTATGGCATCCTCGTCTCCAAACATGGCATCTGCAAGAGCCTTCGAAAGCTCTGTCTTTCCTACTCCTGTAGGTCCCAGGAATATGAACGAACCAATAGGTTTGGACGGATCCTTGAGTCCTACTCTTGCCCTTCTTATGGCTTTCGAAACGGCTTCAACAGCCTGATTCTGTCCTACCACTCTTTCATGAAGTATCTTTTCCATGTTGAGAAGTTTCTCCGATTCATCGGCGTTCATCTTTTTAACAGGTATTCCCGTCCATTGAGACACGATATCAGCAATGTCGTCATATCCGATATGGGCAGAGTCCTTATAGCTTTTCTTTCTCCAGTTCTTCCTCTTGTCCTCAAGTTCGGTTGTTAGGAATTTTTCCTTGTCTCTGAGTTCTGCAGCCTCTTCAAATTTCTGCAATTTGATGGCAGTCTGTTTTTCCTGGGTCACCTTTTCAATATTTCTCTCAAGTTCATTGAAATCAGGAGGTGCAGTAACAGATTCAATCCTCACCCTTGAGCACGATTCATCAATAAGGTCAATGGCCTTGTCGGGCAGGAACCTGTCTGAAATGTATCTGTGGGACAGTTTTGTAGCAGCATCTATTGCTTCATCTGTTATGGTGACCTTGTGATGGGCTTCATACTTATCTCTCAGACCCTTGATTATTTCAATGGTTTCCTCTATTGTTGGCTCTTCAACCATTACAGGCTGAAATCTTCTTTCAAGGGCAGCATCCTTTTCGATATGTTTCTTGTACTCGTCAATTGTTGTCGCACCGATAGCCTGGATTTCACCTCTTGAAAGGGCAGGTTTCAAAATATTGGAAGCATCTATGGCTCCCTCGGCTCCACCTGCTCCTATTACAGTATGAAGCTCGTCAAGGAACATTATCACTTGTCCGTCTTCCTTTATTTCATCCATTACCTTCTTGAGCCTTTCTTCAAATTCACCCCTGTACTTCGATCCGGCTACCATGCTGGCAAGGTCAAGGGTTACAACTATCTTGTCTTTCAGTATCTCGGGCACCGTACCTTCTTCTATCTGCTGGGCCAATCCTTCTGCTATGGCAGTCTTACCTACACCAGGCTCTCCTATGAGTACCGGATTATTCTTTGTTCTCCTGCTCAGCACCTGTATAATCCTCTGTATTTCTTCCTTTCTGCCAATTACAGGGTCCAACTTGCCCATTCTGGCCTGCTCATTCAAATCCTTGCCGTACTTCTCAAGAGTTTTTAAATTGTGGCTTTTCTTGTTTTTCACCGGTGACTTTTCCGTACCATTCTTTCTCTTGTCATTGAGTTCACCGTGAATATCGTTTCTGATCTTTTCAGGAGTCATCTTGAATTCCTTGAGAATTATAGATGCCACACCCTCGCCTTCAGCAAGTATTCCAAGAAGCATATGCTCTGTTTCTATATAGTTGAATCCATACTTAACAGAATACTTTCCTGCTACTTCAATGATGTTTTTTGTTCTGGGGCTCAATGACAAGTATGAAGGTTCACTGTTGCCCTTCCCTACTATGTTCAAAATGCTATTCTCAACATTTTGAGCAGTCAGACCATTTTTCCGAAGAACCCTTCCCGCAACTCCGCTTTGTTCAATCACCAGCCCCAAAAGAAGGTGTTCCGAGCCCAATACATTATGCTTGAATTCCTGAGCTTTCTTCTGCGCTTCTTCTACAGCCCGTTTTGTCAATTCGCTAAATTCCTTTCCTAACATAATCATCACCTCATTATTTTATTTCATCTCTAAGTATTTCTGCTCTTTTGATATCCCTTTCATTTGTATCCATTTCTTTTCTTTCTATGAACTGTATGCTTGCAGGCTGAATTTCTATGAACAGCTTGTCTAGTTCGTTTATATCGTTATTCTTGATTATTTCAGCATCTATTCCCAGTTTCACATAGGAAAGCAGTTTTGCAGCTTCTTCATGGGAAATCTTCCTTGCATTCTTCAAAATTCCATAAGCCCTGAATATTCTGTCTTCATAATTTGTTCTGTCGTTTTCAAGAAGATATTTCCTGGCCATCCTTTCCTTTTCGGAAATCTGTCCTGCAATATTTTCTATCTTCCTTATTATGGTTTCTTCCCTGTCTCCCATGGTAATCTGGTTTGATATCTGATAAAGTGATCCCATAGCCTTGGTTCCTTCACCATATACTCCCCTAACAGCCAATCCAAACTGCGCTACAGGCGATAGAACCTTATTCACCTGCCTCGTCAACTCCAGTGCAGGAAGATGTATCATAACGGATGCTCTCATTCCTGTTCCCAGATTAGTGGGACACGCAGTAAGATAACCTACTTTTTCATCATATGCATATTCCACCTTTTCTTCCAGGAGATTATCCAGTTCGTCCGCTCTTTTCCATGTATTTTCAAGGGAAAGACCCGAATCCAGAACTTGAATCCTTATATGGTCCTCTTCATTTATCATGACCGTTGCTGTTTCATCCTCCGTCATGGAAAATCCGCTTTCGTTTTTTTCGATGAGAGCCGGACTGATCACATGCTTTTCAACAAGCATGATCTTTTCAAGATATGGTATGTCACTAATTCTGAAGGAAGTGAAACCACCATTTCCCAAGGCGGCCACCACATCTTTATAGACTTCATCCATATCAACACTCGTCATCTTTGTGGGGAAATTATAGTTGGACAAGTTCCTCGCCAGTCTTACCCTGCTGCTTACCACAACATCTCTGTCCTTACCCGAATTCTTCAACCAAGATACCATCCTAATCACCCTCTGCCATTTTTTTTATTTTATCCCTGTATTCCGCCGCCTTCTCATACTCTTCGTTTTCAACAGCTTCTCTCAGTTTGAACTTAAGGTCTTCAAGTTCCTTTTTACTTTTCAACTCCTTGCCTGCCTTCAATGGGATTTTTCCCACATGGCTGTCGTGACTGTGAATATTCCTTACAAACGGCGCAACCTCCTTCTCAAAAGCACTGTAGCACCTGCTGCATCCGAACTTCCCCGTTCTTTTGAACTCTTCATAAGTCAATCCGCAATTTTCGCAAACAAGTGGTTTGCTTTTTTCAATCCCGTGAACATCAGTCAAAAATCCCGACATTATATTCTGTATTGAAAAGTTCGTATTCAAATTGGTATACTTTCTTGCACACTGCTGGCACAAATGAGCCTCGCTTCTTTTTCCGTTTACAATCTTCGTCAGATGTACGGTGGCATTGTTTTTTCCGCATTCATCGCATAACATCACATGACCTCCCTAAACCAGAATCAAAAGCATTTCCTTGAGCAGGTCGGCCCTTATTGTATTTCTGTCACCGTGAAAAATCTTCTTCAAGGATCTGTCGCTAAGAGCCCTGGTCATTATATGCTTTTCTCTTTCATTTATAATATTGTTGTCAATGAGGCTGTTGATTATACTTTCAGCTCTCGTCTTTGTAAGGCTGTCTCCTATGGAGTCCCTGATGATCTTTTCTATGTGGTCATTGCCGTCCACGTTCATCTTGTATATCCTTACATATCCTCCTCCACCTCTTCTGCTTTCAACCACATATCCTCTGTCGTTGCTGAATCTAGTCGTAAGTACATAGTTGATCTGAGAAGGAGCGCACTGGAATCTCTGGGCAAGGATATTTCTCTGGATATCTATGCTGTCCTTGTCCGCATGGGCCATGATGCCAATTATATATTCCTCGATTACATCACTCAAACTCGCCATCAAACCACCTCCATTTTCAAGATAAAATTCGACTTTGTCTGTCTTTGACTTTGACTTTCTTTGACCTTTATAATTTTATTATAGCACCTGAAAAACAAAAATCAAGTGCTAATTTTTTATTCAAGATAGCAGCTATACAAAATCCGCCGCAAACCCTTCCTGGTTCCGGCGGACACTGTTTTATCTTTACTGCATGTTTATTATTTCTACTGCTCTTTGAAGCTGTATGTCTTCATCAATGTATTCAGGTCCGTACAGTACGTCGTCATCCATTTCAAGGTAGACGTCCGGCTCTATTCCCACTCCATGTATGTTTATGTCATTTGGCGTGAAATATTCGGAAACCGTAAGCTTGAGACCCGCTCCATCGGCCAGGGGTATTATCCTCTGTACGATACCCTTCCCAAAGGTTTTTGTTCCTATGAGAACTCCCGAACCCGTATCCTTCACTGCTCCCGACAATATTTCCGAAGCACTTGCGCTTCCCTCGTTGATAAGAACCGCCAGAGGAACATCTATCTTGTCCTTGTCGGAATAGTAGTATTCCCTTTCTCCATATTTTGTCTGTGTATAGGTTATGATGGTTTCTCCAAGAAGTTCGTCTGCAATTTCAGAAACACTTGTAATAAGTCCTCCAGGATTGTATCTCAAATCAACTATAAGACCGGTAATCCCCTGGGATTCCAGATCATTCAAGGCATCCTTGAAGTCTGCATCCGTCTGCTGGTCAAAGGTTGTTATCCTTATATATCCTATGTCATCTTCAAGCATGTCGTACTTGATTGTCTTTATCTTTATGTTGTCCCTGGTTATTGTAACGTCAAAATCAAATTCAACGCCATCGTCGCCTTCCCTTGTAATGGTTATGTCGACATCAGTACCAGGCTTGCCCTTCATGACGTCCACTGCATCTGAAAGCTCGTCTCCTG
Source organism: Dethiosulfatibacter aminovorans DSM 17477 (assembly GCF_900142005.1). Lineage (GTDB taxonomy): Bacteria > Bacillota > Clostridia > Tissierellales > Dethiosulfatibacteraceae > Dethiosulfatibacter > Dethiosulfatibacter aminovorans. Next base: position 132,313 of record NZ_FQZL01000008.1, on the reverse strand, counting down.
CATACTTAACTCCATTGACCTTGGATATGTAGTCCCCTGTCTTGAGTCCTGCCTGATCTGCAGGTGTATCCTCAATAGGTGCAACTATGACAATCCTGTTGTCCTCCGTAACGGATACATAGACACCTATGCCGCTGTATTCTCCAGAAGTCTGCTCTATGAGATCGTTGAATTCATCCTCAGTCATATATTCAGAATATGGGTCATCAAGTATGTCAAGCATTCCCTTAAGCGCACCCTCGTAAAGCTCCCCTTCCTCAATGTCATACAAGAAGTTTTCCTCCACAAAACCTTCTATGTATTCCATCTTGTTGTACTTGTCCTTCATTGTTTCATATTCAATATATTTGTCATCGGTAATTATAACCTTGTCATAGTTTTTTATCGCAAAATAGTTGTTTGCAGCAGTAGTGACCACTATGGTTATAACAACGGCAACAAGCACCGTGAAAAAAGCTTTAGTTTTTGATATCATTAGTTTCTCCTTCTTTAAACTGTAATTATTTGTCAGCGCTGCGGAGCTGTTTTTTTGTGCTTCCAACATTATACCACAGTAATACTTAAATTTGTATTAATTCCATTTCAAAATATACTTGATTTAATGATACAAAATACTTATAATAGATATGTTGCGTGCTCCTATAGCTCAACTGGATAGAGCACCGGTCTTCGGAACCGGGTGTTGTGGGTTCGAGTCCTACTGGGAGCACCATTTTTTATGCAGTGCAACTGCCTTCTTGTTGCAAAAATTTAATTTTATGTACATACTTCTGTATCATATATATGTTAGAATTTATATATATGGATATGGAGTGATCTTATGAATAAACATTTATCAATCTGCCTGTTCATTGCATTGATACTTGCACTTACAGGCTGCACCGAGCCTGCTGATATCCCTCAGTCAGACACACCATCAAGTACAATCACATCAAAAGATACAAACCCTTCAAATGATATCTCAACAGCAAATATAGAACATACAATAAGCGAGCTTTCCTCCGAAAAATACGCGGGCAGGCTTACAGGAACGACAGGGAACAACCTTGCCGTAGATTATATTGCAGATTATTTTGCATCAACGGGAATTGAAAGTGCCGATTTTGCATCAAACTACAGACAGGACTACACCCAGACTGTATTCTTGATGAATTCCACACCCAAACTGTCACTATTGGATGAATACGGCTCAACAGCTAAGGAATATGAATTCCTTGATGACTTTACAAATGCCGTAATGGATGGAGTCAGCCTCAAGAATGAAAAGGTACTGGAAATGGTAATTGCTGATGATGCTTCCTTCTTTAAAGACAGGCAGAAAGACCTTTCAGGAAAGGCTCTTCTCATATCTTCCGAAATACGCGGCATCATTGAAAGTGATGAAATATATTCCTTCTGCAAAAACACGGGAACAGAAGGTTTGGTACTGGAAGAAACGGAATATCAGGACTATGTCTATGGACATCTCATAAGATATTCTTCACTATACAGGTATACTGGAGACAATCCCAACGGCTTCATGTTTTACCTGGTTGAACAGGATATATTCAAGGACCTGTCGGATTCAAAGGACAAAAATTTCAAAATTCATATGGAATCGGATTATGAGGCAAGGAGTTCAAATGCTTCAAATATAGCGGCAATGATACCAGGTAAAAAAACATCGACAAACCTTGTCATCAGCGCACATATGGACCATGTTGGAGACAATCTCAATGGCACCTACAATCCGGGAGCGCTGGACAACGCTTCAGGTACTGCAACAGTAATGGAGCTGGCAAGATACTTCAGCAGCATTGACCAGGAGCCTGATATAAACCTGTACTTCGTTCTTTTCAACGGAGAGGAGGAAAACCTCTACGGCTCCACTTATCTTGCAAGAAATTCGAATTTCACAAGCGATAATACAACAGTCATAAACATGGACATGGTTGGATCCAAAGAAGCATTGCCTCTTACCCTTCTCTCTTCGTATCCTCATTCGGAAAAACTGCAGGATGAGCTGGCGGACTTTGCCGACGATCTGGGCATGGAAACACAGTACTCCAACGAAGGAGCAAGCGACAACCTTCCATTTGAGATGAAGGGAATACCTTCAGTGACACTTATCCATGAGGATATGGACGGAATACACTATCCCGGAGACACCCTGGATAACATGGATGTGAACAGGACTGCGGAGATTGCAGTATTTCTTGCGGAATTCATACTAGAAACAGCTTACTAGCACAATTGAGAACAGTTTTCAAAATTTGACAAATCCCCCAAAAAGGAATATTATGTATTTTGTGGGAATTACAGAATGGAGAATACATAATGTTATATTCAAGTAAATTCAAAAAATTCATGTCCCTGGCTGTGGTTATCGCCATAGTTCTTGGACTGTTACTGCCATTAACTTCATAATAAGAGAGGTAGAAAAGTTTGGAAAGATCACTTGTATTGATTAAGCCCGATGCTGTTAAGAGCAAGAATGTTGGAAATATTATCTCAATCTACGAAAAGAACGATTTCCAGATTGAACAGATAAAAATACTCATTCCAGACGAACTGTTGTTATCCAGACATTACGAGGAACACAAGGGCAAGGATTTTTACGGAGAGTTGATTGAATTCATGAGAAGCGATAGAGTGGTAGCCATGGTTCTTTCCGGCAATAATGCCATTAAGGAAATCAGAAGGATAAACGGAAGCACCAATCCCTTTGAAGCCGAGGAAGGAACCATAAGAAAGACATACGGCACAGGATTGACCATGAATGCAGTCCATTCTTCAGCATCAAATGAAGAAGCGGAAAGAGAAATCAGCATATGGTTCCAGCAATAACATTAGACTAAAATCATTAAAACTTAAAAACAGGAGGCTGAGCCTCCTGTTTTAGTTTTGCTTAAAAATATCCCAGTTTTTTTGATATTTGAGCCGTCAGCTCAACCAGTCTGTCACCTATTTTCTTCCTGACTTCCTTGGTCATTCTCGAGTTAGGCCCCGAAACACTTATTGCATAGTTGGCTCTTCCTGTATGATCCCTGATAGGCGCACCTACACATGTAAGTCCATTTTCATATTCCTGCAGATCTTCTGCATAACCACTGTCTCTTGCAGACTGTATCTGAAGCCTTATAGCCTCCCTGTCCGTCAGAGTGTTTTCCGTAAACTTCACAAGCCTCACATTTTTCAATATATTCTTAATTTCATCATCGGACAATGTTGACATCATTGCCTTTCCAACAGCAGTAATATACATGGGCAACCTGGTTCCTTCTTCTGTACTGATTCTCATTGAATGAGGGCTGTCCTTCTTGTCCAGATATATAACTAGAAGGTCATTCCTGGCAACAAGGTTTACAGTCTCTGAAAATTCATCTACAAGCATCTGCAGATATGGCTCGCAGATTTTTCTAATATTGGAATTCACCATTGTTCCCAATCTGAAAAGTTCCATTCCCAGCCTGTACCTTCCCGAATTTGCATCCTTGGACAAAAGCCCTGCCTTCTCAAGTGTTGAAATAAGGTTGAAAGCGGTGCTCTTATGAAGATTTGTAAGCTTGCTTATTTCTGTGACGCCCAGCTCCTCATTATGTTCAAAGCTTCTCAATATTTCTATAGCTCTGTCTACAGACTGAATTGTATTTCCTTCCTTACCCATATCCTCTCCTATATTATAACGAATTATTCCATATTATGGTACGTATATAATAACACAGTAGACTCTACAAATCAAGTCAAAGGATTTAACAATAAAAAATCCCGGCCTCGGCCGGGATTTCCATTTATTTCCTAGTACTGCATTTCCGCCATTCTCCTGTAGCTTTCGTATCTTTCCTTTGCGTCAGCTTCAGCCTTGGCAAAAAGTTCTTCAGCTATGTCAGGGAACTGCATTTGAAGTGAAGTGTATCTTACTTCGCTTTCAAGGAATTCTCTGAATGATGCAGTAGGCTCTTTAGAATCAAGAACGAAAGGATTCTTTCCTTCTTCTCTAAGAAGAGGATTGAACCTGTACAGGTGCCAGTATCCTGCTTCAACAGCATCTTTCTCTTTGGTCTGAGTCTTGCCCATACCAGCTTTTATTCCGTGGTTTACACATGGAGCGTAAGCCATGATCAATGATGGTCCGTTGTAGCTTTCTGCTTCAACCAATGCCTTCATGAACTGGTTCTTGTTTGCTCCCATTGCAACCTGAGCTACATATACGTAACCGTACGTTGCAGCGATCATACCAAGGTCTTTCTTCTTAACATTCTTTCCTGCTGCAGCAAACTTGGCAGTTGCAGCTGTTGGTGTAGCCTTTGAAGACTGTCCACCAGTGTTTGAGTAAACCTCTGTATCGAATACAAGTACGTTCACATCTTCTCCACTTGCAAGCACGTGGTCAAGTCCGCCGTAACCTATATCGTATGACCATCCGTCTCCACCAAGTATCCATACGGATTTCTTGATCAGGTAATCTTTTCTGTCGAGGATATTTTGAACCTCTTTCTTGCAGTCTTCACATGGTGAAAGCTTAGTAAGAAGGTCAAGAACTGTTGCAGATGCTTCTTTAGAAGCTTCTCCATCATTCATTGTGTCAATCCAAGCCTTGAATGCTTCCTTGATTTCAGCACTGAATTCATCCTTGGCTATAAGAGCTTCCATGTTCACCTTGATGTTTTCTCTCATTTGCTTGACGCCCATTGCCATTCCGTATCCGTACTCGGCATTGTCTTCAAACAGTGAGTTTGCCCATGCAGGACCTTTGCCCTTTGCATCTGTAGTATAAACTGTAGAAGGAGCAGATCCACCCCAGATTGAAGAACATCCTGTAGCGTTTGCGATGATCATTCTGTCTCCGTAAAGTTGAGTTACTGCTTTTGCATACGGAGTCTCTCCACATCCTGCACAAGCTCCTGAGAACTCAAGGTATGGGAATGCGAACTGGCTTCCCTTAACAGATTTCTTGTCCATAAGATCATCTTTAACTGTTACATTTTCTATAGCGTAATCCCAGTTTGGAACTTCTTTCTCAGTTTGAGTTCCGATTGGCTTCATTACGATTGCCTTGTTCTTTGAAGGACAGATGTCAACACAGTTTCCACATCCTGTACAGTCAAGTGCAGATACCTGTATTCTGTACTCAAGTCCTTCGAAGCCTTTACCCATTGCTTTCTTTGTTTCGAAAGTTTCAGGTGCGTTGGCTTTTTCTTCTTCGTTTAGAAGGAAAGGTCTGATAGCAGCGTGAGGACAAACAAATGCACACTGGTTACACTGGATACAGTCTGCAACCTGCCATTCAGGCACGTTTACAGCTATACCTCTCTTCTCGTAAGCAGCAGTTCCCTGAGGGAATGTACCGTCTTCTCTTCCTACAAACTTGCTTACAGGAATAGAGTCTCCTTCTTGCGCATTTACAGGCTCAAGTATTTCCTTGATGAACTCAGGCTTGTTTGTGTCCACAACTGCAGCAGTAGCTTCAGCAGATGCCCATGAAGCAGGAACTTCAACTTTTACAAGTCCGGATATACCCTGCTTAACAGCCTCAACGTTCATGTTGACTACCTTCTCACCTTTTTTACCGTATGATTTCTCGATAGCCTTGTTGAGGTATCCAACAGCTTCATCAACAGGTATAACTTCTGCAAGCTTGAAGAATGCAGACTGCATTACCATGTTTGTCCTGTTTCCAAGACCGATTTCAGCAGCAATCTTAGTTGCGTTTATTGTATAGAACTGAACATCATTGTCGGCGATGGCCTTCTTAAGTTCTCCCGGAAGATTTGCTTCCAGCTCTTCAGCATTCCAAAGAGTGTTGAGAAGGAAAGTTCCACCTTTTTTGATGCCTTTAAGAAGGTCATACTTGTCAACGTAAGACTGCTGTGCACAAGAAATGAAATCAGCCTTGTTGATAAGGTATGTCGATCTTATTGGATTGTCACCGAATCTCAAGTGAGATGCAGTTACACCACCAGATTTTTTAGAGTCATATGAGAAATAACCTTGTGCATACTTGTCAGTATTGTCACCGATTATCTTTATTGCATTTTTATTTGCTCCAACTGTACCGTCTGAACCAAGTCCCCAGAACTTACAGCTTATAGTTCCTTTTGAAGCAACACTTATAGACTCTCCAATTGGAAGAGACCTGAATGTTACATCATCAACTATACCAACTGTGAATCTGTCTTTAGGTTCGTCAGCAGCAAGATTGTCAAATACGGATTTTATGTGAGAAGGAAGTGTATCCTTTGATCCAAGTCCGTATATTCCACCAACTATTAATGGTTTTTCTTCCTTGTCATAGAACATTGACTTGATGTCAAGGTAAAGAGGCTCGCCAAGTGAACCAGGCTCTTTAGTTCTATCAAGAACAGCAATTTTCTTAACTGTCTCAGGAAGTACATCGAAGAAATATTTTTCTGAGAAAGGTCTGTAAAGGTGTACTTTAACAACACCGACTTTTTCTCCCTGATCTACAAGGTAGTCAATTGTCTCTTCAATTGTTTCTGTTACAGATCCCATTGCAATTATTACTTTGTCGGCATCTGGCGCTCCATAGTAGTTGAACGGCTTGTAAGTTCTTCCTGTCACCTTGCTTATGTCTTCCATGTAAGCTGCTACAGTTTCCGGAAGATTGTCGTAGAAGCTGTTTGAAGCTTCTTTCGCCTGGAAGAAGATGTCAGGGTTTTGAGCAGTACCTCTAGTTACAGGATGCTCTGGGTTCAATGCTCTGTCTCTGAATGCCTGAACAGCTTCAAAGTCAACAAGCTTTTCAAATTCACTGTAATCAATTACTTCTATTTTTTGAATTTCGTGTGAAGTTCTGAATCCGTCAAAGAAATGTACAAAAGGTACTCTTGACTTGATTGCAGTAAGATGCGCAACACCTGCAAGGTCCATAACTTCCTGAACACTTCCTGATGCCAGCATTGCAAATCCTGTTTGTCTTGCAGCCATAACATCAGAGTGGTCTCCGAATATTGACAATGCATGACTTGCTACAGCTCTTGCACTAACATGGAAAACACCCGGCAGTAATTCACCAGCTATCTTGTACATGTTTGGAATCATAAGCAATAATCCCTGTGATGCTGTAAATGTTGTTGTTAGGGCTCCTGTAGCCAGCGAACCGTGAACGGCTCCTGAAGCTCCACCCTCTGACTGTAATTCAGTCACCTTTACTTCTTGGCCAAAAATGTTTTTCTGACCTTTTGCAGCCCACTCATCTACGTGCTCAGCCATTGGTGATGACGGAGTTATTGGGTAGATAGCCGCTACGTCTGTGAAAGCATAGGAAACATAAGCTGCTGCCGTATTTCCATCCATACTTCTCATTGATTTTGCCATTTAAAACTAACCTCCTTGGTTATCTTGTATACAATATGCAGAACAGTTACAATTAAGTATAATATGTGCAGTTCCAATCGTCAATAGGGAAACATAATGTTTTTCGCATTTTCCTCCTTTATTTATTTAGCCAGGCATAAAAAAACCTATTTTAGCAAGTCAAAAGTTTTTTCCCTGCAATATGTTTTCCTAACTTCCATTGGTTAAAATTGTTTTTTGAAAGAAAAATTAAGTTTTTTTGATGTTTTATTTATTTAAAACCGAAAATCGCGTTTTAAATTAATTAGGCATTGAAACGATTTTCCCAGTCATATATGTGTCATGCAAGGAACACAAATCCACTTTCAAAGCAACCTCTTTTTCAACATTTGCTGTTTTCATGGATTCAATCCCTATGTCATATGTCTATTTCAAGAAGTACTATGTTCACTTTTAAAATACAATCCATATATTTTCAAGGACAATTTATGATTTCCGACACAAAACTACTTAAATAATTTATTTCGGATAACTCTTACATATTACCGCTGTTTATATTGTCCATAAATCTTTTGTTGTATTCCTCTTCTATTGAGTATCCCAGGAGCTTCTGTCTCAGATTCATGGCTGCAACCTCCACTATCATGGATGTATTTCTTCCTATTCTTACCGGAATTCTCGATTTTGGAATGTCAACTCCGAAAATATTCTCGTATTCACTGTCGAAGCCAAGCCTGTCATAAATCTGCTTCTGGTCCCATTCCTCAAGGTCAAGGATGAGTCCAAGCTTCTGCTTTATCTTTACAGATCCTACTCCGTACATGTATTTGATGTCGATTATCCCAACTCCCCTTATTTCAAGAAGGTGCCTGGTAAGGGGAGGAGATGTGCATTCTATGCTGTTGTCTATCATTCTCATTATTACGGCATCATCCGCTATAAGTCGGTGTCCCTTCTTGATGAGTTCAAGGGCCGTCTCACTTTTCCCTATGCCGCTTTGTCCTCTGATGAGTACACCCACTCCATACACCTCCATTAAGACTCCGTGTATGGTTTTTTCGGGGGCAAGCTTGTCCTCTATAAAGATTCCAAGGTCCCTGATAAGCTTGGTGGTTCTTTCAGGGCTCCTAAGAAGAGCTCTTCCATGTTTCTTTGCACAATAAACCATGGTGGGATCAACCTCCATCCCATTTCCCACTATTACCGCTGGTATGGGGTAGGCAAAAATCTTATTGAGCCTGTTGATCTTTATTCCACCGCTTAGGGTGCTGATATAATTCGATTCCGTCTTTCCAATTACCTGTATCCTTTCGTAGCTGAACATGTCAAAATACCCGGCCAGCTGCAGTCCCGGCCTGATAAGGTCCGCATTTTGCACATGGGCTTCCCTGCCCTCCGGCATAAATATCACTTCCAGGTCCAGACCCTCCACAATTTCCCTGATTGAAATCAATTTCATTTGACATTACCTTCCTTGTTAAAGAATTCAAATACATTTTTTGCCGCCTTGCTGTTCATCCGAGGTGCATTCTCAAGTTCATCAAGAGATGCCTTCTTTACTCCTTCTACGGAGCCAAAATGCTTAATGAGTTCAAGCTTCCTCTTTTCACCAATTCCTTCTATATTGTCCAAAACAGTTTTGAAGGTGTTCTTCTTTCGAAGATTTCTGTGGTAGCTTATTGCAAACCTGTGAACCTCATTCTGCATGGAGCTTATGAGACGATAGAGTTTGGTGTTTCTTAACAGCATTATTTCCTTGTTCTCATAAATAAGTCCCCTGGTGGCATGCTTGTCGTCTTTTACCATCCCAGCAACTGGAATCCTTAGACCATGATCCTTCAGCACTTCCTCTGCTATATTGACATGACCCTTGCCTCCGTCTACCAGTATAAGGTCCGGCAACTTTCCAAAGCCTTTCTTTTCCTCTGTCAGGCTGCTCTCCCTTAAACCCCTGTTAATTCTTCTCTCAAGCATCTCTTCCATGGAGCCATAGTCATCCTGACCCATTACTTCCTTGATTCTGAATCTTCTGTAGCTGCTCTTCTTGAACTCGCCTTCCTCCAGCACAACCATGGAGCCAACATTTTCCACGCCCTGTATGTTGGATATGTCGTAACCCTCAACCCTCAATGGAATATGCTCCAGTCCAATAAGTTCCGAAAGCTCCTCAAGGGCGTCATGGTTTTCTTTCCTTCTTACCTTTATCTTCTCTATATCCTTTTGAAGCTTTTCTTCAGCATTCTTCTTGACCATCTTCATGAGCATGCTTTTCTCACCCTTTACAGGAATCTTAAGCTCCACCTTGTTTCCTCTTTTTTCTCCAAGCCATTGGGATACAAGGTCCTGGTCCGTAATTTCAGTTTCAATATATATTTCCTTCGGAATGTATACAGTACCCGAATAGTACTGTTTGACAAAAGAGGATACAAGGTCCGAAGCATCGTCCTCCAGGTTTCTTGTCATAAGATAGTCTTCCTTTCCGACTACTTTTCCTCCTCTTATGAAGAATATCTGGACTATGGCATCACTTTCTCCAATGGCCAGCCCTATGACATCCATGTCCTTAAGGTTGGTATTGGTAATCTTCTGCTTGTCGGTGAGATTTCTTATAGCTGCTATCCTGTCCCTGTATTCTGCAGCATGTTCAAACTGCAGATTTTCAGAAGCCTCCAGCATCCTTTCTTCAAGAATATCTATAAGTCTGTCTTCCCTTCCATTAAGCAGCTGTAGAACTTCATCGATTCCTTTCCTGTACTCGTCACTGTCAACCTTGCCTATACAGGGTCCCTTGCACCTGTCTATATAGTAGTTCAGGCATGGTCTCGAATTTTCCTTCCCCGTCACTATCTTAAGACTGCAGTTTCTTATCTTGAATATATTCCTTATGCTTTCTATGGTCTGCTTGACGGCGTAGGCACTGGTATAGGGTCCGAAATACTTGCTTCCGTCCTTTTTAATCTGTCTTACCTTCATGACCCTTGGAAATTTTTCGCTGACTGTAACCTTTATATATGGATATTGCTTGTCATCCATAAGCATGGTATTGTATTTGGGCCTGTATTTCTTTATGAAATTGGCTTCAAGCATCAATGCTTCAAGTTCGGAATCCGTAATAATATATTCGAAGGAATCAATATTGGATATCATCTGCTGTATCTTGCCCGCATGGTTCCTCGACTGAAAATACTGCTTAACCCTCTTCTTCAGGTTCTTTGCCTTCCCAATGTATATTACTTCATCCTTCTTGTCCTTCATAAGGTAGATTCCAGGATTGTCAGGAATCTTCTTAAGCTCTTCCTTTATATCAAACATTCTTTCTCCCGGTAAGAAAAAGCTCCATATGATTTATATGGAGCTTTAGTACTAACTTTTGCAGCTAATTCTCGCAGCTTAGGAAAGTTGAAATATCAAAACGCCTTGAAGCATTGGTGTTTTGTTTAAAGTAAACTTTCCACGCGCCTTAAAAAATGATTGTGTTGTATCCAAGGGATTTTGCCTTTGCCAGCTTGTCCCTCAGCTTGTGGTAAAATGCTTCACAGCCTCCGCCTTCATATTCAAGAACGGCTCCGCTTAGTGTTATATTTTCACCTTCAATGGCTCGAACATCCAGATCAAGCTGGGTTCTCATCCTTTCTATGACTATCTTTGCTATGTTTATATCTACATTTGTAAGGAGCAGAAGGAACTCATCCCCTCCTGTTCTTGCAAGAGAGTCGATTTTCCTCATACTGTTCTTCAAGGCTTCCGATGTTTCCTCAAGAACCCTGTCTCCAATTTCAATCCCGTGATTCCTGTTTATTTCAGTAAATCCGTCAATATCCAAAAGGGCGACAGTGAATTTTTTTATTCCCTCATTTGCGGCAGCAGCCTCTTCCTTAAGAAGCTTCATTATGAACTGGTAATTGTATGCAAGTGTCATATTGTCAAGATTTGCCTTCTTTCTAAGTTCTTCGTTGATATAGTTGATTTCGCTGTCCTTTTCAAGAATATTCCTGTTGAATTCCTTCTTGTCCGTAATATCATCCATCACCAAATAGAAGCTGTTCTTCTCTATGCTTACTACATCAATGCTAAGATACTTATCAAACATGTTCATGTACTGTTCAATATGTTTTTTTCCAACATAAAGTGCAGCTTCACCAAGTATTTTAATCCAGTCGTATACGGATTCACTTATTGAAGGAAAAAGCTCCTTCATTGTCTTGTTGTAAAGCTCATAGTTGTTGTATCCTGTAATTTCCTTTATGCCTTTGTTGGCTTTTAATATTCTTATGTCTTTTATATTTGAATCATCATCCAAAACAAGGCCGCATTGCACTATGCCTACAGGCAGCACATCTATTACGGCCTGTGGAAGACTCAACAATTCTGTATTATCCATCCTATCACCCACTGATAAAATTATACAACTTTGGTATTCAATATTCAACAATTATAAGATTTTTTTGAGGTATTCCCCCGTATATGAACCTTTCACCTTGACCAGCTCCTCAGGAGTTCCCCTGGCGATTATAAGCCCTCCCTTGTCTCCACCTTCAGGCCCAAGATCAAGAATATAGTCTGCAGTCTTGATCACATCAAGGTTGTGCTCTATTACAACCACCGTATTGCCGCTTTCAACAAGCCTGTTGAGAACCTGTATAAGCTTGTGAACATCAGCCATGTGAAGTCCTGTAGTAGGTTCGTCAAGAATATACAATGTCTTGCCGGTACTCCTCTTGCTCAATTCCGACGCCAGCTTGATTCTCTGAGCCTCTCCACCGGACAGTTGTGTAGACGGCTGCCCAAGCTTTATGTATCCGAGCCCTACATCATTCATGGTCTTAAGCTTGTTCATTATGCCTGGTATGCTGTCGAAAAACTCCAGCGCTTCCTCAACTGACATATCAAGGACCTCGTTTATGTTCTTGCCCTTGTACTTGACCTCCAGCGTTTCCCTGTTGTACCTTTTACCCTTGCAGACTTCGCAGGGGACATAGACATCGGGAAGGAAGTGCATCTCTATCTTTATGATTCCATCTCCCTTGCAGGACTCACATCTTCCACCCTTGACATTGAAGGAGAACCTCCCCTTCTTATACCCTCTTGTCTTGGCTTCAAGAGTCATGGCGAAAAGATCCCTGATCTGGTCGAATACCTTGGTATAGGTTGCCGGATTGGACCTTGGAGTTCTTCCGATTGGTGACTGGTCTATATTTATTATCTTGTCTATGTTTTCAATTCCCAGTATTTCGTCATGCTTTCCGGGAACTACCCTGCTCTTGTGGAACTTCCTGTATATTCCCTTGTAAAGTATCTCGTTAATGAGGGAACTCTTTCCTGAACCAGAAACTCCTGTTATGCATGTAAAGGTTCCAAGCGGTATTTCCGCATCTATGTCCTTCAGGTTGTTCTGGGCGGCCCCCTTTACCGTTATGCTGCTGCCATTGCCCTTCCTTCTGGAGGAAGGAACCTCGATTTTTTTCTCCCCGCTCAGGTACTGTCCCGTAATCGATTCCTTGTTGCTTATTATTTCCTCAACAGTACCCTGGGCCACTATTTCACCGCCGTGTATTCCAGCTCCTGGTCCTATGTCAAGCACATGGTCCGCAGCATGTATTGTTTCCTCGTCATGTTCCACGATTATAAGTGTGTTTCCTATATCCGTAAGTCCCCTCAATGTTTCTATTAGCCTGCCGTTGTCCCTCTGGTGAAGACCTATGCTTGGCTCGTCAAGTACGTAAAGCACTCCAACCAGACTCGATCCAATCTGGGTAGCAAGTCTTATACGCTGGGATTCGCCTCCCGACAACGTTCCTGCATTTCTGCTCAGGGTAAGGTAATCAAGTCCGACATTGACCAGAAAACCAAGCCTTTCATTTATTTCCTTCAGTATCTGCTCCGCTATGAATGCCCTTCTGTCGTCAAGCTTAAGTTTTGAAAGAAAATCCAGTATCTTTCCTATGGCCATTGATGAAAGCTCGTGTATGTTCACTCCATCAATGGTGACCGCCAAGGCGTTTGGATTCAGCCTTGCCCCTTCACAGACATGGCATGGCTTCTCAACCATATAGCTTTCAATCCATTCTCTCATGTCGTGGGACCTTGTTTCCGAATATCTTCTTTCAAGATTGTTCACAACACCTTCGAACTCTTTTGTAAAAACCCTTCTTCCATTGAACTTGCTTTCAAAATCTACTGTTATCTTCCTTCTGCCCGTTCCATAAAGCAGCTCATCTATGAACTCCTTGGGCGCTTCCTTCAATGGCTTGTCTATGTCAAATCCGTGGTGGTCCGCAATTGCCTTGAATATCTGAAAATAGTAGCCGTTCTTGTCCGCTCCAAAAGGGGCAACTGCCCTTTCAGGTATTGAAAGGTCCATGTTGGGAAGTACAAGGTCAACACTTATCTCCTTGTTCACTCCGAGGCCGTTGCATGCATTGCACATTCCGAAGGGGCTGTTGAAGGAAAATATCCTTGGTGTTATTTCCCCTATGTTCATGTTGCAGTGTGTGCATGCAAACTCCGTACTGTAGAGCATGCCCTCGCCGTCTATCACATCTACATAGACCAGCCCTTCCGCCAGCTCAAGTGCGCTTTCCACGGAGTCCGTCAGTCTCTTTCCTATACCTTCCTTGATGATTATCCTGTCTATGACTATTTCTATATCGTGCTTGATGTTCTTGTCCAGTTTTATTTCATCTTCCAGCTCATGTGCTTCTCCGTCTATCCTTACCCTTACATAGCCTTCCTTTTTCATGGCTGCAAGAAGCTTGGCATGGGTGCCCTTCTGTCCTCTTACAACTGGAGCCATTATCTGAATTCTTGTCCTTTCCGGATATTCCATGACAGCATCAATTATCTGGTCTATTGACTGGGATGACACTTCCCTTCCGCAGTTGGGACAATGAGGCACTCCAACCCTAGCATAAAGAAGTCTAAGGTAGTCGTGGATTTCCGTTACAGTGCCCACAGTCGACCTTGGATTTCTGTTTGTCGTCTTCTGGTCGATGGATATGGCTGGAGAAAGTCCTTCAATATACTCAACATCCGGCTTTTCCATCTGCCCCAGAAACTGCCTGGCATAGGAAGACAGACTCTCCACATATCTTCTCTGACCCTCTGCATATATGGTGTCAAATGCAAGAGAAGACTTTCCCGATCCGCTTAGTCCCGTGAATACTATCATCTTGTCTCGTGGAATCTCCACATCTATGTTTTTAAGGTTGTGCTCTTTGGCACCTTTAACTACAATTTTGTTTTCCATATTTCCTCGTTTTTCTACTTATTTTATATTTAATTATACTTATTATGTTCTAAATTAATGTTACGATGCAAAATCACCTACATCAAATCTAATGAAGCTACACTAATTTTACATCATTATTTTGCTCAGTTTCTTCATCTTCTTGATTTCGTCCCTGATTGTTGCGGCTTTTTCGAATTCGAGGTTCCTGGCCGCTTCCATCATTTCCTCGTTGAGCTTGTCTATAAGCTTCAGAAGGTCCTTCTCGCTGTGTATCTCAACAGGCTTGCCGTCAACGATATATTCCTCTTCCTCCTCGGCTGCCGTAGTTGCCTCTATTACTTCTCTTACATTTTTAACTATTGACTGGGGAGTTATACCGTGCTCTTTATTGTACTCCTCCTGTATTCTTCTTCTTCTGTTGGTCTCGGATATGGCCCTGTCCATGGACCGCGTAATGCTGTCGGCGTACATTATGACACGGCCGTCAATATTCCTTGCTGCCCTTCCTATGGTCTGTATCAGTGAGGTCTCCGACCTGAAGAGACCCTCCTTGTCCGCGTCGAGAATGGCAACAAGAGAAACCTCAGGCAGGTCAAGACCCTCCCTTAGGAGGTTTATACCTATGAGTACGTCAAACTTACCGAGTCTCAGATCCCTTAGAATCTCCATCCGCTCGATGGTATCTATGTCGGAGTGGAGATACCTTACATTAATGCCCACATCCTTGAAATAGAAGGTAAGGTCTTCCGACATCCTCTTGGTAAGGGTTGTTACAAGAACCCTCTGGTCCTTCTCCACTGTTTTTCTTATTTCATTTATCAGGTCGTCTATTTGACCATCAACAGGCTTGACAGTTATTTCAGGATCTATGAGTCCCGTAGGCCTTATAATCTGTTCGGCGGTATTTTCGGAATGTTCGTACTCGTAAGGTCCGGGAGTGGCACTGACGAACACGACAGTGTTTATCTTGTTCTCAAACTCGGAAAACTGCAGGGGCCTGTTGTCGAGTGCCGACGGCAGCCTGAAACCAAAATCCACCAAAGTCTGCTTTCTGGCCCTGTCACCGTTGAACATTCCCCTTACCTGGGGTACCGTGACATGTGACTCGTCTATTATCATAAGGAAGTCATCTGGAAAATAGTCTATAAGTGTGTACGGCCTGGTTCCAGGAGGAAGATTGTTTATATGTCTTGAATAGTTTTCTATTCCGCTGCAGAATCCCATTTCCCTGAGCATCTCTATGTCGTATTTTGTCCTCTGTTCAAGGCGCTGGGCTTCCACAAGCTTGTTCTCGTCCCTGAATTCCTTCAGCCTCACAACCAGCTCCTCTCCTATGCTCCCTACGGCTCTCTGTATGTTTTCCTCAGTAGTTGCGTAGTGGGATGCAGGATAGATGGAGATATGCTTCCTTCTGCCGAGAATCTCCCCTGTTACGGAATTCACTTCCGTTATCCTTTCAACCTCGTCGCCGAAAAACTCAATCCTCACAGCCTCCTCTGAAGAAGATGCGGGGAATATTTCAAGTACGTCACCCCTGACCCTGAAAGTCCCACGGGTGAAGTTTATATCGTTTCTCTTGTACTGTATCTCAATAAGCTTGGTGATTATATCATCCCTGTCCCTTACCATTCCAGGCCTCAGGGATATGACGAGATCTTCATAGTCAACGGGACTGCCAAGTCCATATATGCATGATACTGAGGCTACTATTATTACATCCCTTCTTTCAAACAGGGCCGCAGTAGCCGAGTGCCTCAGCTTGTCTATTTCATCATTGACTGACGAATCCTTTTCTATATATGTGTCCGATGAAGGTACATAGGCTTCCGGCTGATAGTAGTCGTAGTAGCTTACGAAGTACTCCACTGCATTGTCGGGGAAGTATTCCTTCAACTCGGAGCACAGCTGTGCCGCAAGAGTCTTGTTGTGAGCTATTACAAGGGTTGGTCTTTGGACCTTCTCTATGATGTTTGCCATGGTGAAGGTCTTTCCTGATCCCGTAACTCCCAGAAGTGTCTGGAACTTCTTGTTTCCCATTATTCCATTTGCCAGCTTCTCAACAGCCTGGGGCTGGTCTCCCGTGGGCTTGTACTCGGATTTTATTTTAAATGTTCCTGTTTTTTCCATAAACTACCTCTTGATTCAACATAATAGCTTCTTCATTTAATTCAAGTCAGTCTCGATATCAAAAAATGATATAACTTGATTACTTATTATTATACTCTATTGCAGACTGTCATCCAAATAATATCAAGCATTATGGTGCAGTCATCCACCAAAGAGTCTGCCGAACTTTTGTTCGGGTGTGTTTCTATTCTACTTGCAATTCATCCATAAGTCAAGCCTATCACCGATACAACAATAATTAAAGTTAATATTAAGTAAAAACCCTCACTTCATTACTGTCATTAGCCCGTTTTACAAATCACCAAACAAGTATTACAATTATAATATAGACAACAAAATACAGTAAATGTAGATGAAAATATGCTGCTTGAATACTAAATAATCAACAATATTCAGAAAGGAGGATATCATGGCTGACATTAATATTGACGTTAGAGGAGAAACTTGTCCCGTTCCACTGGTAGAGATGCGAAAAGCCCACAGGAAGGCTTCTCCAGGAGACAGAATAATTATACGGGGCACCCACGCCGCATCAAAAAAAGAGATACCAATGGCGGCAGAAGCCTTGTCCGTCATTGTTGAAAGCATAGAAGAAAATGAAGATGAGTGGATAATAGTAATAAGGAAATAAGGAGGTTTCTTCATGAGTGAAAAAGCTACCATTATAGTACACAGCGGGGACATGGACAAACTCAACAGCTCCCTCATTGTCGCTAATGGAGCTCTTGCAATGGGTATGGAGGCATCCTTGTATTTTACATTTTGGGGATTGTTGAGACTGAAAAAAAACGGCTTGTCCCAGGGCCCATTGTCAAAAATGAATTTTCTTGGACTTGGAAAACTGATAATGAAAATGAGGATGAAAAAGAAAAATGTGGCACCGGTTGAAAGGCTCATGTCAGATTTCAAGGAACTTGGCGGAAAAGTCATCGCATGCGAAATGACAATGGAAATCATGGGAATAGAAAGGAAGGACATGGCTGAAGAACTGATAGATGAATATGGAGCCGTAGGCACATATATACAGGAAGCCAGGGATTCTTCCATAACCCTGTTCATATAGAGGTGAAAATATGGGAAGAAATATTTACATGGACAATTCAGCAGCAACAAGACTGGATGAAAAAGTACTGGAAGCAATGACTCCCTGGTTTTTTAACAACTATGCAGTTGCAACCTCGGAGTTCGGATATTCAATCGGCATAGAAGCCAAGGAGGCACTGGCAGAAGCCAGACTGATACTTGCCCAAAAGCTCGGCGCATCGAGTGAAGAATTCATATTCACATCCGGAAGCACGGAATCGTCAAACCTTGCCCTCAAGGGAGTTGCCAAGGCCCTGGGCGGCAAGAAGGGAAAGCATATGATAATATCAAAAATTGAAGACTATCCCGTTCTTCATTCTGCAAAGGAACTTGAACGGGAAGGATTCACAATCGACTACCTGGATGTGGACCAGTACGGGTTCGTGGATCTCCAGCAGCTTCGCAAACTTATCGGAGATGAAACTATACTGGTTTCCATACAACACGGCAACCAGGAAATCGGCACAGTTCAGGATCTGAAATCCATCGGTGAAATCTGCAGGGAAAAGGGAGTTCTCTTCCATACGGACGCAACTCATACCTTTACAAGAATGCCAATAAATGTGGATGAACTCAACCTGGACCTTGTCACTGTAAGCTCAAACACCATACACGGTCCAAAGGGTATAGGAGGACTTTACGTTCGGAAAAATACTGAAATCAGAAAAATCATGGATGGAGGATTCCAGGAATTCGACCTGAGGCCGGGTATAGAGAACATACCCGGTGCAATGGGCTTTGCAAAGGCTGTCCAGCTTGTTACGGATGAGGAGAATGAAAGACTCCAAACACTACGTGACAGAATAATCGAACTGGTATTTGACAGGATACCGGATGTAACCCTCAACGGTCATCCTGAAAAACGCACTCCCCAGAATGCAAACATAACATTCCATCATGTAGAGGGAGAATCCATTACCCTCCACATGGATATGTACGGCATCTCTGTCAGCACAGGTTCCGCCTGCTTCAGCAGGTCTCTTGAAGCCAGCCATGTCATAGCAGCAATAGGAGGAGACCACGAAAGAGCACATGGATCCATCAGATTCACCTTGGGAAGATACAACACCGGGGAAGATATAGATGAAACAGTCGATGCAATTGAGAAAATCGTTAATCAGCTGAGATTGATCAGCCCACTAAGCAATAAGGAGGTGTAAGAATGGCATTTCCATACAATGAAACAGTACTTGACCATTTCAAGAATCCAAGGAATGTAGGAAGAATTGAAAACCCCGACGGAAAAGCCACGGAAGGAAGTCCAGCCTGCGGTGACATGGTGTCCATATATTTGAGGGTAAATAATGATACCAAGGTCATAGAGGACATCAAGTTCGAATCATATGGCTGTGCATCCAATATTGCAACAGCATCAATAATTACAGAAATAGCAAAGGGAATGACAATAGATGAAGCAAAGAAAATAACATGGAAGGATGCATCGGAAGCACTGGGAGGACTTCCCCCAATCAAGGTCCACTGCTCTGTCCTTGCAGTTGAAGGACTTAGAAGTGCCATAAAGAATTACGAGGAAAAACACGGTCTTGTGGAAAACCTGGAACCTACTACTGTAGAAATAGTCAGAAACAGACTGCGAAGGGTCATGAACCCCATGAAGGGCCTTGACATGGTCGCCACGGATCTTATCAAAAAAGTAGAAGTCAATGAAGGAGTCATACATCTGGTAATCGACCTTCCAGAATCCCACCAGTTCTCCAATGTAATCAAGGAAGAAACAAGGGAGAAACTTGAAACCTTGTGGGATATAGATAAAATAGACATCGAATTCGCCGAGTGAGAAATTCTGAAATCATTGCATTTTCATCATATACCCTATATAATATCCTAAGTAATCATATGCGAAAGATAACAGGAAATACAGGAGAATACCATGAAATCACATACAGACTGCATATCATGCGTTGTAGCCAAGGCAAATTCGCTGGCTGACAAATACATTACAGACAAAAATAAAAAGCACGCATTCATGAAAAATGTACTTAAGGAAATAGTGGATATAGAATTCGAACGAACCGCTCCATATCTTGTAGCGAAAGTGATGAGGCTTCTTCGTGAAGAAACAGGCATCGAAGACATTTATTATGAAGAAAAACAGTTTTTCACCAAGAAACTAATGAAGTTGGAAGATGAAATAGAAAAGATAGTCGATACTTCGGAAGACAGGATACTCAACGGTCTTAAAATAGCCCTTGCCGGCAATATCATAGATTTCGGAGTCTTTGATGATGTAGATTATGAGTTTGTGAAAAAAGTAATCGATGAAGCATTCCATGTTCAGTTCAAGGAACAGACACTTTTGGACTTCAAGAAGTCACTTGAAAGGAGCAAAAAACTTCTCTATATAGGAGACAATACAGGAGAAATAGTATTCGACAAGATTTTCATAAAGAAAATCAGGGATGAATACCCTGACCTTGAAATACATTTTGCAGTAAGGGGCGAACCCATCCTCAACGATTCCACCTCGGAAGATGCATTGATGGTGGGAATGGATAAATACGCGAAAATACTCAGCAGCGGCTCGGACCTTCCTGGAACGGACCTTCTTGAGGTTTCCGATGAATTCAGAAGAATTTTCGATGAATCCGACCTGGTACTTTCAAAGGGTCAGGGAAATTTTGAATCACTGCCTGGCTGCTGCCACAACGTCTACTATCTCCTTTTGTGCAAATGCGATCTTCTAACCAGACAACTAAGCTGCGATAAGCTGTCACCTGTTTTCATGCACGAGGATGATGCTGCAAATATATTCTAAAAAAATCCTGAGTCCGTAATGGATTCAGGATTTTCATCATTTATATATACCTTATATTATTTTTCTCTATCATGCTTATGGACAACCTGTTCCTTCCCTGCTCCTTGGCAAGGTAAAGCTCCCTGTCCGCTTCATCAATAATTCTGTTTACATTGTTCATGTCAACAATGCCAGTCTTGCCTCCAAGGCTCACAGTAACGTGGCTGCTGTCTTCTTCCTTGGAATATGAAAGCTTTAATGCTTCAACCGCCTGCCTGACATATTCTCCCTTTTCAACAGCTTCCTCGAAACTTTCAACCTTAATATAGAGCAAAAACTCCTCGCCTCCAAATCTTCCCGCGAAATAATTCTCATAAGGCAGATTCTTCAAGCAATTTGAAATCTTTTTTAGACACACATCTCCCTGTATATGCCCCCAGGAATCATTGTATTTCTTGAAAAAATCAATGTCGATTATAAAGATGGCACATGTTTCATCACATATTTCCCCAAGAACCTTCGAAAACATGCTGCGTATTCCTCTCCTGTTGTAAAGCTTGGTCAACTCATCTATAAGGGTCTCTTTTACAAGGTTGGCGTTCTGCGCCTTAATCCTTTCCAACTCTACAGCCGATTCGTCAACCTCTCTCTTCAGCTTTTCACTCAGGGCCTTGAACTTGTCATTCTCACTTTTTTCCCTGAAATAGTCGAATTCGATTGAAATGATTTCAAGTTTCTTTGCAAGGTTTGTAGCTTCAAGCTCCTTTTCCTTCAAATGGTAGGATTTAAAATATTCAAGGGCATGCTTGTATTCATGGTTCCTTTCATAATACTCGGCCAGAAGCTTATACACACTGCTGACCTTGGATTCCAAACCCATCTCCAGGGCATTGTTCAAAGCTTCCCTAAGGTTGTTGACGGGACTTGTTCCCATGGTTTCATCAAGCTCCGCCATGTTTATGAGCAATTCTACCAGATAGAACTTGTTGTTGACCTTGTTGTATTTAGTCAGAGCAGAAAAATAGTAGTCCTGGGCTTTCTGATAATCCCCTCTGTTACACATTGCCTTGCCAAGCTTAGTCTCGGCTTCACCCTGTATTATGACACTCCTGCTTGTCTTTGCTATTGCATAGGATTTCTTTATGCACTCCATGGATTCTTCATTTCGATTATCAAGACCAAAGACTTCTCCCAGGTTCAGATAAATTGAAGAAATATTGTTCCTTAAGTCAAACTCTATGGATATATCAAGTGCATCCTCGAAATATTCAATGGCTCTATCATATTGACCTGCTTCCCGGTATATTTCTCCAATATTGTTGAGTATTGAAGCCTTGAGATTCATATTTTCATGATATTCCAGATCTTCAAGAGCCTGCGAGAAATTTTCAAGTGCAGTTGAATAATCCCCAAAGTAAAAATAGATTATACCTATGATATTCCTTACTTTTATTATACCGTCAATATGATTGTTTTCCTTGAAAATATCAAGAGCTTTCAATGCATAGTCAAGGCCGTTTGAATAGTCTGACATCACTCTGCAGGCATAGGCCATCTTAAAGCAAGCCATCCCCTTTTCGATTTCAAGGCCATATCTCTCAGCCAGTTCATAAGCCTTGACAGCCAGATCATAAGATTTCCTTGGATTCTCCAAAGCAAGGTCCTTTGATTCAGAAAGCATTGTCCTGATTTTGTTAACCATAACCGTCCCCCCAATACTTCAACTTTCTTACGCTACAAGAACTAAATATACCTTAATATCTATTCATTATAACACAAATTATTCAGTTTGGCATTTTTTTCGCAAAATTTGTATAACCAACAATTATCAGGAATTAATTTTACACAATTTTCCATTGACAGACGTTCTACCGCAGTGGTATACTTCAAACAACCGATGATGTGGAAGTAAAACCAAAAGCGCACTTACAGCAAGCCGGGGATGATGTAAGCCCGACAGAAAGCGAATTGGACAAATGGACCACTGAGGGCGCAGTGAAAGGATTATCCGAGTATTCTGCGACGCAACGCCAGCGTTAAAGGGTGAAGAATGTGATGGCATTCTATTGAGGGGACTGTTTCGGCATATGCCGGACTGGTCAATTAAGGTGGTACCGCAGATAATACATCTGTCCTTTATACAGGACAGGTGTTTTTTTATGCATCGAAAGACCCTCCTAACCATCAAAACAAAAACTAAATTGAAAAGGAAGGTAAGAAGAATGAAAAAATTAGTATCAATTCTGCTCATTATCGCCTTGATGATGGGAATGGCCGGATGCGGCGCCAAGGAAACAGAGGAAGCAACAAGCGAAAAAATCCAGGTGGGAATCATCCAGATTGTTGACAACGGGGCTTTTGAAGACATGAGAAACGGCTTTATGGCAAGACTCGAGGAACTTGGATATACAGAGGACATGATAGAGTTCGACTACAAAAATGCCCAGGGAGACATGACGAACCTGAACTCCATATGCCAGGAAATGGTGAACAGAGACGTTGACCTCATTGCAGCTATAGCAACACCTGCAGCCCAGGCAATTGTAAACATGGAAACAGATATTCCAGTTATATTCATCTCTCTTTCTAATCCGTTGGCTGCAGGGGTAATAACAGATATGGAAAAACCTGACAAGAACGCAACAGGAACATCCAATGCAATTCCAATAAGTGAGATTTTCGAACTTTCAGACAGGCTTACACCTGGAAAGACAACATACGGCATGCTCTACAACACTGGTGAGGTCAACTCTGTAAATACAATAAAAAATGCCAAGGAATACCTTGATTCAAGAGGTCTAAGCTATGTTGAAAAGACAGTAGCCAACTCTTCAGAGGTACAGCAGGCTGCACAGTCTCTTGTCGACCAGGTTGACGCAATCTTCATACCAAACGACAGCGTAATCCAAAGTGCAATGCCTCAGGTTGCAGAAGCCGCCAAGGAAGCTGGAATCCCTGTATACGGAAGTTCTGCAGTAATGGTTGCATCGGGAGCATTTGCTACAATAAGCATAGACGATGTACAGATAGGCGCAATATCCGCAGACATGGCCGACAAGGTGCTCAAGGGAACACCTATCAGCGAAATACCTGCGATAGTGGTATCAGACTTCACTACAGTAATCAATACAAAAACGGCTGAAGTGATTGGAGTGGAACTTTCTCAGGACATCCTGGATGCAGCCGTTCTTATAGAGGAATAACAGGAGGAAGAAGAAATGACTTTAGCGATCGGCTCCCTTCATCTGGGACTGATATATGGATTGATGGCTCTTGGAATATATATTTCCTTCAAGCTTCTTGACATACCCGACCTGACGGCAGACGGAAGCTTCACCCTTGGACTGGCTGTTTCTGCAGTAATGACAACTGCAGGTCATCCATTCCTGGCCTTGCTTGCAGCAGTAGTTGCAGGATGCATTGCCGGAAGCATCACAGGATTCCTCCAGACAAAGATGAAGATACATCCCATACTTGCCAGTATAATCACAATGAGTGGATTGTATTCCGTCAACCTGTTCATAATGGGTGCCAGCTCAAACGTATCCCTCATAGGCAAGGACACCATGTTTACAATAATCCGAAGCAGCCTGCAGGGAATTGACTACAATTTAATAAAGTCGGCCATTGCCATATTCATGAGCCTTGCCATCTGGGGACTTCTGTCATTGTTCTTCAAGACATATATAGGTCTGAGCATACGCGCAACGGGAAACAACGAGGACATGGTACGATCATCGTCAATCAACGTCGATGTAGTAAAGACCATAGCACTGGCAATATCAAACGGATGCATAGCCCTCTCGGGAGCTGTTATTTCACAGTTCCAGGGATATGCGGATATCAGTTCCGGAGTGGGAATACTGGTCATAGGTCTGGCATCCGTAATAATCGGGGAAGTTTTCATGGGACACAGATCCGTAACATTGGGTCTTCTTTCTGCCATCATCGGCTCCACCATCTACAGGCTAATAATAGCTCTGGCCCTTAGCTCCAATGTATTCCCGGCATACGGTCTGAAACTTGTTTCGGCTGTAATTGTCGGAATCGCACTTTCCATCCCTGCCATCAAGGAACATATGGAATTCTACAGGACGAGAAGGGAGGACAGAAAGAATGCTTAAGATGACAAATATAACAAAAACATTCTCTAAAAACACTGCCAATGAACATACCGCACTGGACAACTTGAATCTCTATCTTGAAAAGGGAGATTTTGTTACGGTAATCGGTTCAAATGGAGCAGGTAAATCCACTTTGATGAATGCAATAAGCGGATCCTTCTGGCTTGACAACGGCAAAATCGAGCTGGATGGAAAGAACATAACATACATGAGGGAGCACAACCGTGCAAAGACAATAGGAAGACTCTTTCAAGATCCCATGAAGGGTACCGCTCCGGATCTTACCATTGAGGAAAATCTGGCACTGGCATATTCGGGCAGCAAAAGAAGAAGTCTCAATCTTGCAATAAGAAAGTCTGACAGGGACTATTTCAAGACAGCTCTTGAGGAATTTGGAATGGGACTTGAAAACAGGATGAAGACAAAGATAGGATTATTGTCAGGAGGACAGCGTCAGGCTGTAACCCTTCTAATGTCTTCAATAGCTTCGCCAAAACTTCTTCTTCTGGATGAGCATACAGCTGCTCTGGATCCTGCAGCTGCAAAGAAAGTGCTGGAAATAACAAGAAAAATTGTGGAAAAGAACGGATTGACAACCCTCATGATTACCCACAATATCAATCAAGCTCTGAAAATGGGCAACAGGACCATAATGATGAACGCCGGAAAGATAATGCTTGATATTTCAGGAGAGGAAAGGTCTAACATGACCGTATCAAAGCTTGTGGAAATGTACTCTGTAAAAAGCCACAAGGAGCTTGACAACGACAGGATGCTTCTCTCCAGGGACAGCTAGAAAAAAATATAGAAAAAAACTGGACTCCAATTGGAATCCAGTTTTTTTCTATTCAAGCAGTTCATTTATTATTGACTTCACTTCGCTGAAAAGTACATTATTCTCCTCACAGGCATCTCTTATGGACAGGTTGACATTCTCTATCTCAAAGCCGACAATCTCCTCTATCCTTTCCTTCTCAATCCCCCATGAAATGACATCTGCAAAGGTAGTATTACCCTTCACCTCCATAACCACTTCATCGTTGGAATCGGAAGTCTCTTCGGAGTGTTCTTCTGTCCCTTCAATCACAACAGACTCGCCGGAATCCACATCAATTACATGACCTTCAAGCAGAGATTCCATCTCTGTTGTCCATTTCCCTTCCCTTTTTAGCACATCCACTGCAGTGCTGGGAAGATATTCTATATCTCCATAAGGAAGTCCCGTATAGAATGCAACAAACATCTTTATGGCTCCCGTTCCAATCTCTGTATCTTCATCCAGGTATCCGAAAACTGTTTCAAGATCCTTGGCCTTCACACTGCATGGATCGTCGGTCTTAATATTGAATGCCTCTGCAATGAGTTCAGCCTTTATCCCAAAGGCATCCTCAATGTCGCAGAATGTATAGGAACCTCTTATATCTTCTGGATCGTATTGTCCCTCAAATTCGCCTTCACTGAACTTCACAGGTTCCTTTGTGGATTCCGTTATCCATACTCCGGTCAGTTTTGCTCCAGCTATTCCTACAACAAGTATCAATACAAAGCTTATCAACAACGTTTTACTGTTAATCTTCATTCCCACACCCCCTACATCTTCATCTCAACAGTGTCTTCCACAGGACAGACTGCATCGGATGTACATTCTCCACAGCTAATGCACTGGTGATTCCTTACAACTTCCTTATCAGACACTTTGATATTCATTGGGCACGCACGGTCGCAAGCCTTACAATCTATGCAGGTTTCGCTTTTTCTTCTTATCTTGAATATCCTGATGAAGTTTGTAAGCCCCATGAGTGCTCCAAAGGGACAGAAATACTTGCACCACGGTCTTTCAACAAGCAGTGACAACACAAGGGTTGCAATCAGTGCCACTATTCCTCCAACCACTGCTTCTTCCGACCAGAAATTGAACAATGCATAATAGGGGTCTATGTTGAGGAACATTAGCTTCAGCGAATTTGTCGTAACATATACTGTAAAAATCAACACGAAATATCTTACGTACCTAAGCTTGCTGTCTATACTGTAAGGAATTATCTTGTTGTGCTTCTTGAAAACCCTTTTGCCTATCTTGCCAATCCATTCCTGTATGCTTCCCAAAGGACATGCATAGCTGCATACGACAGGTCCGAAAAGCACTCCGGCAAACAAAATTATTCCAAGCATTACCAATGATGAAGGATGGATTTTCTGCACGAAAACCCCGTACTTCAAAAGAGCTACAAAGGTTGCAACTCCTCCGTAAGGACAGATTGCATGCAGTGACATGGAACCAATGAAAGGCAGTCCATCTCCTGATTCTGCAAGATAATGGTTCATGGTTATAAGTGCTACAAGTGCAAAAAAGAAAATCTGGCTTATGAGTCTGTAATTGATTTTTTTCTTCATGTTTCATCTCCTCCGACTATTATTCATTTTTCATAATACAGGTCTTTTGTGACAAACATGTGGCAATTCGCAAAAATTCTTAAACCAAATCAAATGAATCAATATTTGCTACTTATAGATTACCCCTTTTTTGCAATATTAGCAACTTGTTTCATTTCAACAATACTGTCAACAGTAACTCCACAATTTTCCGCTATTTTCCACAGCATGTCACCTTACTGAACAGTATAAGTAGCTGCAAAAGCTGTTGTTGTAAGTAACGAAACTACAACAATAATTGCTAAAATCATACTAATGCTTCTTTTCATCAAATATACCTCACTTTTATTTTTGTCAGGCAAATTATACTTCGCTATTGTTAATCCATTATTGCGAAGTGGTTATCTGTCTGTTAAATAAGGTAATGCTAATGTTAATTTTTTTATTTGATTATCCTGTAAATCAAAAGCTCCCCGACCTAAGCCAGAGAGCATCATTTCAAGTGAAACCAATCAATTATTTCCTTTTTCCATCTTAAATATTTCTCATCCATCATCTTTTCCGTCAAACTTTTGTAGCGCTTTTCCAATACCGGTCTTAGTTCCCTGTATTTATCATTGTTATCTGCATCCATCATCACTATCCTATCCGACAAGATCAACGCTTCATCTATATCGTGAGTTACAAATATAACAGTTATAGAGAATTTTTCTCTGATTTCAATCATCAGTTCCTGCATCCTTAGTCTAGTGAATGAATCCAGTGCTCCAAATGGTTCATCCATCAGAAGCACTTCCGGCTCCATTACCAGGACTCTGGCAAGAGCCACCCTCTGCTTCATTCCGCCTGAAAGCTCTTCAGGGAAATGATCTACAAAATCAAGCAAGCCTACCTTATCCAGAACATATTCGACCTTTACTTTGATATCTTCACTGTTCATCTTCTTGATTTTCAGTCCATAGGCTATATTGTCGAATACGCTTAACCAGGGGAACAGTGCATCCTTCTGAAAAACAACTGCCCTTTCTCCAGAAGTTCCTGCAATGATTTCTCCCCTGAAAATCATATCACCCGTATAATCCATGTCGAATCCAGCTATCATCTCAAGAAGGGTTGACTTGCCGCAGCCGCTTGGTCCCAATAAACTGAGAAATTCACCTTTGCCTACTTCCAGACTGAAATCATTGAAGACTGTATTCTTCTTTCTTCTGCTCTCGAAGGTCTTGTTCAGATTTCTGATTTCCAGAATCTTTTCACAATACATAGTGCCTTCCCCCAATCTTAGAAGATAGTCTAAATATTCCCGTCAGCATACAATCACATAGCCATCCCAAAACAGCTATTAATATCATTGTCATTATGACCACATCAACGTGACCAAGCATCCTTCCATCCATCATGACTGCACCGAGACCCTCAGCTACTCCCGTTATTTCGCCCAGTACAAGATAAGCCCATGAAACTCCCATTGCCAGCCGCAGTCCTGCAAGGAGAGAATCAATTGAAGCAGGAATGATTACAGTGGTCCAGATCCTTGATTTTGATGCTCCCATCATTCTTGCACTCTTTATGTATA
Organism: Dethiosulfatibacter aminovorans DSM 17477; assembly: GCF_900142005.1. Taxonomy (GTDB): domain Bacteria; phylum Bacillota; class Clostridia; order Tissierellales; family Dethiosulfatibacteraceae; genus Dethiosulfatibacter; species Dethiosulfatibacter aminovorans. The sequence continues at coordinate 103,751 of NZ_FQZL01000008.1, read as the reverse complement.
TTTCAGGAACCCTCATTGCTCCCATGCAAGTGTTCATGTATACAGGAAAAAAGGCTGCAAGTGATATTAGAAAAACCGTAGTCTTCTGCCCTACTCCAAACCATACCAGGGCAACAGGAAGCCAACCGATTCCCGGAACAGCCTTGACTCCATTGAGAATCGGATTAACAAGTTCGTTGAATGTCCTGCTTCTGCCTGACGAATACCCCAGTATAATTCCCAATGCCGAAGCAATAAGAAAGCCTGCAGCCACTCTTCCTACACTTGCTGAAAAATGCTTAAAGAAAGTGCCTGAATATGGAGTCAGATCCAATGCTCCTGTCATGAAGTCCCACCCAATAAAAGCCAATTTTAAAGGTGAAGGAAGGAGGTATTCAGGAACCAGTTCCCGGATAGAAGCATACTGCCACAAAACCAGTACTATCACAGGTATAATACTCCCTTTTAAATTTCTTTTCTTAGTCTCCATCCTCTCAATCACCTCTTGCCGCTTCTCTACTTATTTACATTCAATATTAGACTTGAAAACCGAAACGTATCCTGATCTTATTAGTTGATCCCTTCAGTTTCTGTTTTAATATTTTCAACGAAACTCGTATCGAAAAGTACTTCCATGTCAGGCATGTCGCTTATTATACCAAGCTCCAGCATCCTTTCAGCCAGCTTCTCCGCCTTCTTTATATAATCTTCATCAATATTCCAGGCAAGCTCCATATTCCTTGATGCATTAGCTAAAACATCTTTGTCGGTTCCGAATTCTTCAGCCTCGGTCAGCCAGAATTCCACATCCGACTCAAGTTCTTCACTTGCTTGCACATGTGCATTCACAAGTGCCTGGATCCTGTCTCTTGCATTATTTATCTTGTCCCTGGTGGTTATCATTGCACCATTGATCGTGCCTATGGAATCATCGAAATACGGATAAGCGAGCACCCTTCCATAACCTTCCATTTCCGCTACGGAAGGAAAGGGCTCTCCACTGCAGAAGGCATCTATGTCGCCATTTGCCAGTGACTGTCCCATGTCAAAAAAGTCTATCCTTACCAGGTCCACATCCGATTCAAGGTCAAGACCAGCAGATTCCAGAGTTTCCAGAAGCAGTATATGGTGCATGGTTCCCGGTACATATGCTATCCTCTTGCCCTTCAAGTCATCCACACTGTCTATTCCTGATTCTGCTCCAACCACAAGTGCCGAACACTTGTTGCAAAGAGCTGTCACTATGACGACAGGCTCGCCCTTTGATGCTGCCGTTATAGCCGTGACCAAGGTTGTTCCCGTCATGTCAAGATCACCTGCCAGAAGTGCAGTCTTCTGGTCGCCGGGATTTGTAAATGGAAGCACTTCAATATGCTCTTCCAGATAGTTTTCATAATAGAAAGGCTGGATTGTCTGTGCAGTCTTCCATGTTCCTACGCGATAGCCTTCAGCTGCTTCGCTGCTGCACCCTGCAGATACTATTACCAGCATCGTAGAAATCAACAACAACACTATTCTTTTCATATCATAAACTCTAAATTTCATATCCTGCCTCCTCAAACCATTTCCTAGCCTTTTTCGAATCGAACCTGTCCCAGTCGCCGCAGCATTCCTTTTCAGCTCTAGGAACAGCTCCTGTCTCAACAACCACTACATTTGCCCCCCATTCCACTGCCTGTTTACTTGGAGGATGAACACAGATATCAGGCGCATTTGTCCCGGCGCCCAGTCTCGTCACCGCTACAATCTGTGCCAGCCTCTCAGCTGATAGTTCCCCTTTTTCCTCCAGAGGCGTTCCCTTTATTGCAACCCTTGCCATGGCTCCAGAAAGAACGGCTCCATGTTCCAGTCCTTTCTTGAATATTTCCACTATCTCCTCATTTGTATGCTCAGGGCCTATGGGCTCCACAAGATATGCCAGCGAGAGGTTCGTATCTTCGACAGCCTTCAACGTATCTATCCTGTCTTCAGGATTGAATTTCGTGCTGCTGCCCTCGCCGAGGCGAAGGGTATGATAAACCGTATCTATTCCTGCATCGATCATTTCCTTTGCCTTCAGCCTTCCAAACTCGCCCGTATTGGCTACCAAGCCGTAGTCTCCAGGGACTTCCTTCCTGACCTTTTTCGCCAGGGCATTGAGCCTGTCGATTCCATAGTACTGTGTTGTCCTCAATGTTATCCAGGAAGCACCTTCATTCACATACTTTTTCACCTGACCTATGACTTCCTCGTCAGTCCATTCGTGCCTTCCCTGGAAAAGATTCCATTCCTCTCCAAAGGAACAGAAGTCACAATTCATGGGACAAGTCTGGTAGTCGATTCCTATTGACGCCCATATCTTTCCCTTGTTTCCAACAACACGGTCTGCCAGCTGCCTTGCTTTCTTTCCCAGGTACTGAGCATCATCTGAACCAGGATCTATCTCCAGCATTTCCACCAGTACACCGTCTTCAATTTCCTTTCCTTCAATTGCCATATTGTAAACCATATCAATCTTGTTTTTCATAATCTCCATTCTCCCTTACGACATATTTTCTCCTGCTTCAATAATGCTTCCTATATACTCATAATAACTCCTGAGGGTCTCTATCCATGATCTGTAGCATTTTTTCCCCTCTTCAGTAATGGAATACACCTTCTTGGCAGGTCCGGTTTCCTGTGTTTCCCATTCAAAGGTCAATATCTCCTGTTTCTGCATATTACCCAGGGTCCTGTATAGGCCGGTGCTGTCCGGAATATCTCCATTCATGCCCCACCTTTCTTCTATCTTCTTGAGTATGGCATAGCCATACAGTTTTTCCTCCATCAGTATCTCCAACACAAGGGGCTGAATCAACTTGTCAAGATTATATCCCATACAGGAACATTTTTTTATCGACTTATTGCCAATTGTATCACTGCTGGAATTTACATTTTTACCTTCCATTATTCGACAACCTCCACCATCAGACTTAGTCTGATAATAGATTAACTCATCACCATGCATCAAGTATATAACTGCATTTGTTATTTTTTTGTACATCCTTTTGCAAAACGGAAGGAATTTTTGTCCATCTCAAACAAAAAAATTCTCCTCCCAAAGGAGAAGAATCCATTTTTTGTAAATTTATAACTTTTTATCAAATATAGTTGAAAAACTCGTCCACCAGTCCAGTATAGTTTCCATTTACTATGAGATGGTGGTTCCCTATGCTTTCTCTTAGAAAGTAGTTCACATCCCTGTTCATGAGAAGTTCTATCTGGCTTCTGCAAAGATTGTTCTCAGACAGGTTCCTTTCAATTTCGCATCCCGATACAAAATAGTTGTCCAGGTCGCCTGACGCCTTGAATACAGTTCCTTCGCCAAGTGATATCTTGCCCCTCAGTGCAACTCCTATGCCTGACTCAAAGTGCGTATCAAGTTCATAGCTTTCCGGCATGTTTATAGGCAGTGTGCAGTGTGCAAAGACTATCCTGTTTTCATCTACATCAATCTTTGAAGGATTGGCCATGAATACGGGATTGTCTGTAAGGAAATGCAGTATTGCCATTGATATGAGGGAGGGAATGTCCCCTTCGCATCCAGCTGGGACTCCTTCACCATTGAGTATTGCCAACGCAAGGCACCCCGTATTGTGGATATCGTCGCCAAGGAGATCGAAGCATCTCAATGTGAGTCCAGACAGCTTGTACTTCTCTGTAAGAAACTTTAGTGCTCCGTATATGTACAAGGCATCTTCGATTTCCTTTTCATCGAATTTCTTTCTCTTCAAATCATTGACATAATTGTTTTCATAAACATGCTTGTTGGCTATTTCCTGTTTCAATTCATCTATTGTTATGTCTACAAGCTCAATACCCGCCTTATGGCGTATCCTGTCATAGTCAACATCACTTGCTATTAGCCAGTCCGAAGGCTTGCCAACTATTCCAAACCTGGCTCCCCTCAGCTTTTTCATAGCCTTTACAACCTTGTACAATATCTTTATCCTTGAAGCTATATAGTCGGTACTACCGTGGAGTATTTCTCCCTTCAGGCCTTTCTGCCTGAGGAATGACAGTATTTCCATGGACGCAGCAAGAGAATTGCTGTTGTCTGTAGACAGTATCACATAGGGTGCCCTTATTTTCCTGTACACATTCTTGAAAAGATTCTCGGTTCCACCTGTTTTGACAAAGGATATCACCATGTCATACCGGTCGAAATCTTCATCTTTCACTTCTTCAAAACTGCATCCCGCCTTGTTTTCAAGTTCTTCAACAAAGGGCTTCAGTGACTTATTGAGTATTTCTGCATCTGCAAAGGATGAATTGAATGAAACAATTCCAATATTCATTTACTTCCTCCGATTATTGATTATTCGTCGCCTTCCACTTCTTCAAGAAATATTCTTTCGTCAAATACTCCACGGGCTTCCTTTTTCTTGATCTTCAAATAGTCTATGTGCATTGGCTCATAATCCTTGAACTTGACTATTGCATCCATCACTTCAAAGACATCAGCCAGCTCTTCCTCATTGCCTGATTCCCTGTATTCTTCAATTTCTTCAATCACCTTGTCAATGAGAGCTTCAAAATACTCTTCATCATTCAATTTTCTAGTTGTCGGCTTTCTTCCACTTTCTTCAATGAGTTGAGGGATTTTATCCCTGATAAGTTTGTTGTATGTCTTTTTCATGAAATCACCTCTGAATAGTATTTTTGTTCTTACATCTATTTTATCCCTATTCGGTATAAATTTCAAATCATTGTTAAATTATTGTTCGCTTACAAGAAAGAACCTGAACTATATAAAAAGTTCAGGTTCCTTTCTATCCTTATTTTCATCTTCAAGCTCATGCTGATGTTTCAGGTAATTGACATCATCATAGTATTTTGCTTCCACGGGACACTTCTTCACGCAAGCTCCGCATTTTATGCATATCCCGGTGAATTTCGACACGTCATCGCTGTCTATTGACCCCATCGGACACACATCGACACAAATCTTGCAGTCCGTACAATTATCATTAGTCTTTGGTTTTATCTTTCTGAAGTCGTAGAAATTCCCTTCAATGTCCCTAGGTCTGTAATATGGTCTGTATGGCTTGTTTCCTTTTACTTCAACAGCACCATTAATATTTCCAACCTTTAACTTTTCTGATATTTTAGCACCAAAGCCTTCCACCGATTCAATATCCTTTCCATCAGGCCTGCCTTCAGCAAGAATTCTAGAGAAAGAATGTTCTCCGATGAATGCCCCTGCACCTATGACATTGAAATTCTTGCCTTCCATTATGTCCTTCAGTTCAATCAATGCATCGTCGTAATCCCTGTTTCCATAGAGTACTACGGGAACGCCAAGAGCTCCTCCTCCATTCATGGTATCCAGATATTTCAGAAGTATGTTTGGTACCCTTCCGGCATATACTGGAACGCCAAGCACCACAATGTCATCTTTCCCGAATTCAAGAGGCTTTTCCCTTTCCCCAGGCAAAGTAAAGCTTCTGCTCTTGAACACGGCATCGCTGCCTAAATTTCTGCATATCGATTGAGCCAACACTTCAGCAACAACCTGTGTTGTGCCTGTCGGGCTGAACCATACTGCATTTATCCTTCTTTCTGTCTCTCCCATTTTCTGCTCCTCTTTCCATTTGTTGTTTATGATAATGATATAACACCCTTTATTCTTATTCAAGTGTATCAATTGAAAAAGCACCATTTTGCCAATATAAGTAGAAATTTTGGCAAGATAGTGCTATAAAAATCTATCTGAATATCAATTTTGACAACAGCGGCTTCTTGATCTCTATGGCCTTCACAGGACACAACTCCTGGCAGCAGAAACAACTTATGCACCCGACATAGTCCACTACGGGCTTGCCCTCTGTCATCTCTATTACCTTTGGAGGACAGTTGGCGGCACAGTCACCGCAGCCTACACAGATATCAAAGTTAAAAACGGGCCTCGACTTGAGCCTCTTGGCAAGGAATTTAATGACGGGCAGAGGTATGTTTCTCAAACTTCCGCTGATTGCAGGAGCCTTCTCGAAATCAGGGACCAAAACATCTTCAATCCTGTCTCCTGCAATTTCGACATCTTCCATGCTGTCCGAGCTCAGTCCCCTCTCAGCAGCCTTTCTAAGTGTCGGTACATCCTGCACCTTGAGGCCAATTATTTCACAGGCCGTCTTGTCAAGGTCATAGGGGTTTTCCGATGCAAGTATTGCACCAATTTTCCTGGGCCTTCCACCTGAAGGTCCCGCGCCCTCCATTCCCACTATTCCATCCATTATGTGAAGAACAGGCTTCACATGTTCACAGATATCTATGAGTGCATTGCAGAAATTGTTCACATCAGGCATATTCACATGGTACTCAGCCTTGATTGTACCCGGTATCAGTCCGAAGAGATTCTTCACAGCTCCCGTATATACTGCAAAGCCATGGGTCTTGAGCTTAGGAAGATTGATTATCTTGTCAACGTCGTTTATCATGTCAGTAAGAATCACCTTGTTAAGAAGCACTGCATTGTCAAATTCCGTATAGTAAGATGCAAGGTTGAAATTAAGTGACGCACCCGACCTTTTAGCAGCCTCTTCCATGCCTGTTGACTTGTATATGTTTTTCATCCTTCCTTCCATGAAAGGTCCTCCGGGACTGTCTCCAATGACAACAATGGCATCCTTTGACATGAGAATGTCCGCCAGCGCCTGAACGAAAACCGGATTTGTAGTGGTAGCCTCCTCGGGAGTTTTCTTCATTAGAAGATTGGTCTTTAAGAGAATCCTGTCTCCCGGTTGTACAAACCTGTCTATTCCACCAATGTTGTCAAAGGTTCTCAGCAATGCTCCCCTTATCCTGTCATAATCATATTCTTCGCATTTCACCAGAGATACAATCATATATGCCCACTCTCCTTTTCCATGTTTGTATTATCAGTCTTCCAGTATGCTTATTTCTATCGAACAGGTTTCATCATCATTCATTATGGACTTGAGTACCTTCACTTCGACCTTCTTCCCGGTTATCTTCTCCCAGATATCCTTGTAGAAACCGGCTCCACAGTAACAGTATTCAATATCAATGCTTTCATTCTTCAAAAGCATTTCCCTTATCCTTGGGCAATGACAATAGAAATAGTTCCTTTCCTCACTTGTACATGCTTCAAAGTACTTGTGGAACTCCTTGGGTATCTTCGTAGCAACTATGGTATTTCCCTCAAGGATGCCTGCCGCACCCCATCCTTTTTCAATTATCATGTCTACCTGTTCATCGGTAAGATTTTTATATTCCTTAATTTCCCTCTTGAAATTGCTTTCAAAGGTCTTATGTACAAGCTTAAGGTCTCCTGTGTTCACATAGAGTTCGTGAAGATCTGCAAGGCTGCCTTCAGGATAATGACAGGATGCCGAACACATTATTTCCCTTATTTCATCAGGAGTAAACTTGTCTTTCAAACCTTTCATGAAGTTTTTGGACCAGAAAACCAGATCCTCCCGGTCATCTTCAGGAAACAGGACTTCAACATTTTTTCTCATGCCTTTTACAGCTTCTGAAATCTTGTCTCTCCAATTCTTTTCAAATTCCGAATTAGCCATATTATTTCCTCACACCCTTTATATATGAATTTAATTTCATCAACACTTAATTTTACACTATTTACACAGATTTGTCATCTAGACAAAGAAGCTTTGCTGCGACAAAAAACACCATCCATATTGCTATGAACAGTGTCTCTATAATCTACCTCATTGAAACCGCATGATGTGGACAATATGCCACGCACTTGCTGCAACCTATGCACTTTTCCTTGTTGATTGTTATTTCCCCACCGAAGAATCCTTTCTTTTCAACTGCATTTACCGGACATACTCTCTTTACGGGGCAGAATGGCGATCTATCACATACAGACTGATTTATATAAGCTTTCTTTTCCTTATTTGAATTTTTCTTGTTTGCCTTACTCAAGGTGCACCTCCATGTTTTTTAACATTATATACCCCCACGGGGTATGTGTCAAGTTTTTCTTCACTTCTTGATCCAGTAACAAAATACACCTTTACGAAGCCTTCTTTCTATTCTTATCTATTTTGAACTCTAATTGGCATGCATAAGACTATGATCCATATTATCATTTGAATCAATTACAGCTTCCTCGCTTCCAAATGATCTGTCGAATATTTTTACACCAATATAAAGCCACACTGCACCAAAGACGAACAAGTAGATTATATCAGGCACAACGGCACCGAATTCCTTTCCCTTGATGAATATTTCCTGAACATTCTTGGCATAACCTATCAAAGGCCAGACTGCTCTCGTTGTTATCCTCAATGCATCAGGCATTTGTTCTAATGGCCATACGCATCCTGCCAGTACAAAAGTGGGAAGTGAAAGCATATATGATATTTTGGCATACTCAACCCTTTCTTTGGTAAATGACGCAAGTACCATTGACAGTCCCGTAATTGCAAACGCAAAGAGAATTGTCAGCAATACTGTTGTCCACAGACTGCCTATTACAGGGACATGGAAGATATACTTTATTCCTGCCAGTCCAAGAAGCATTGACGGCATTATACCTGCAACGCAGGATGCCATAACGCCCAGGGCTTTTTGTGTCGTATTGCCCGAAGCGATATATTCCTTGCTTCTTATAAACTTTGAACCCATGGATGACAGCATAAGCTGTTGAAAGAACACTGCCAGATAGCAGGCTATCAGATAATTCATATACCTCATTTTGGAATCATAAAGAACTCGCTCACCAATATTAAACGATAAAGCCAGATTTTTTGTAATCTGTGGAAGTACTCCCTTCGCTTCAATGACCTTGATTTCCACCCCGACAGCTATGGTTTGTATTATTGTTGCCGCCTGGGCATAGGCATTGTTCGATACAACTATATTTGTTCCGTCAGTTACAACTAGAATCTCTTTGGGGTCACCTACGGATGCACCGGACTCAAATCCTTCGGGAATTATTATCCCCATATGGGCATCTCCGTCATACAAGAGTTCTTCCAAATCCTTTCTGTTGTCAGGATAATACTCAACATCAAACCTTTCATTGGAAAGGAAGCTTGAAGATATGGTGTTGCTTAATCCAGAACCATCTTCATCTAAAATTGCAACGGGTATGTCATTTACATAGTCATTTACATATACTCCACCAAAGAACATTGTAAGAAAAACCGGACCTATGAAAAGAAGAATCATCATGCCTGCATAATCAAATATTGACCGAAACTCTTTTCTGAACGCTTCCAGAAATATCTTCATCGACAGTGTCCTCCTTTCCCGTTTCCATAACAATAACTACAAATTCTGCAATTATCAATGATACCGCTCCAAAGCCAAACATATATGCAAGATCATTTGTCATATCGCCAAGTGTTGCACCTTTCAGGAAAATGTTCCTGTAGTTGTCTACAAAATGAATGAAAGGTATGTAATGTGCAAAAGCCTGATATCCAGTTGGCATTGACATCAGAGGCCATGTGGTACCTGCCATCATGGAATTTGGTATAATCATCAATCCGGCACCTACAAGTGCAACCATTTTATTTTTTATTACAGCAGATATCAGGACACAGAATGCCGATACTGCAAAACTAAGCCCAAAAGACATCAGAACAGCATCTGCCAGGCTTCCTTTAAACGGGATTCCTGCTGCAGTGGCCATAAGTGCCGTACACAGAATATACATGAATGTTCCGCAAAAAGTATAGAATAAAACCTTTCCTGAAACATGACCAAATCTTTTCTTTTTATCCACATCAAGCATTTCATGTCTTATAGATGCAGCCGCACAAAGAGCAACAGCTATCTGGATTATCCCTGCAACCAGCATAGGCGTCAGAAAATCTTCAAAGCTTTTCCCGGGATTGTACAACGCCTTGCTTCTGAATATAAATCCCTGAGCAGTTTCAACGGAATCATCATAGGACATTCCAAGCCTTCCCATTAACTGCTTCGAGGTTATTCCAGCCTTGTACGTCAATAGTATCTCTGTAGCCTTTGCTTTTGCAACACTTGTGACTGACATGTTGCTTCCGTCATATATCATTGCTATTGATGGAGATTCAAGCCCTGCCATGTCATCATAAAAACCTTCAGGTATTATTATGCCCGCCCTTGCCTTGCTGTTTCTAATGAGCTTTTCCAGATCTTCATCACTGTCTGTTCGATATTCTACGCTGAATGTTTCATCTGAATCAAACTGTCTTATCAAATCCATGCTGAATGCAGAACCGTCGTGGTCCGCAACTGCAATGGGCATTTCCGTAAGAACCTCTCCTGACAATTCAATTCCAAGGATGAGCACTAGCAGTAACGGCAATATAAACAATACAATAATATTTGTTTTTCCTTCCACAAGGGCCTTGAATTCTTCCTTGAAAGACCCGGTCATCACTCATTCACTTCCTGTACTGAAAAATCCACGACCGCAGTCATTCCCGGTCTCAACAGCTCTTCACTGTTTTCAAGCTTTACCTTGACTCCAAAGGAAACCAAATCAAAGTCACCATTTTCAGCAGTAGCCTTCTTCACCGCAAAATCCGGCTGCTTGTTGATTGTAGCAATTGTTCCCTTGAATTCCTTGTCCTTGAATGCAGGAAGTTCAACTCTTGCTTCCTGTCCTTCTTTAATCTCTGAAATTTCATCCTCATCTACGTTTACAGTCACCCAGCATGTCTCAAGATTGCTCACAGTTGCCAAGGACATTCCTGTCGATACCAGTTCACCTTCATCAACATTCAAGGATGTAACGACTCCGTCTATGGCTGCCTTAATTTCAGTATCTTCAAGATACACCTGAACTTCAGCCAATCCTGCCTCGGCCTGCTCCAATTTCCCCTTTGCAGCCTCAAGTCCGGCTTCAGCCATTGCTAGTTGTGCCGCAGCAGCATCCTTTTGCTCTATCCTCGCTCCTTCCCTGGCCATGTCAAGAGTTTGTGCATATACTTCCTTCTGTGTCCTTATCTCTTCCAGCTTCTGAAGGGATATTGCTCCACCGTCATAGAGGACCTTGGCCCTTTCGTATGTGGAGTTCCAAAGCTTGTAGGCACTTTCGGCCTGAATAACCTCCTGGCTTCTAGCTCCATTCTCCGCCATGTCGCTGACAGCCTTTGCCATGTCCCTCTGGCTTATGGAAGCTTCCACTCCGGCCTTAGCCTGTTCAACCATGGCCAGAAGCTGATCTTCCTTTGCCTGAAGTTCGTCGCTTGCTATCACCAGGATTACATCTCCAGCCTTTACACTCTGGCCTTCTTCAATCTTGATTTCAGCCACCCTTCCAGGAATCTTGGTGTTTATGCTTACATCCTTTGCTGCAACTATTCCCTGGAACACATCCTTTTCTGCACTTTCTCCACTGATTCCGCTGGAAGTGGATATAATCGCAAATGCTGCAACAGCCACTATCACTCCTATGACCAACTTGTTTACATTTCTTCCAAACCAGTTTGAACCATCTTTCCTTTTAGTTCTAATATTTGCCACTTTTTTATTCTTGTCATCCATTTCTAAAACCCTTCCTTCTATATTTTAGTGCTTTCTACAGCTCTGAAAAGTTAAATATGTATAACACCTTGAATCGTTGGTGTTATACGTTTAAGGTAACTTTTCTTCGCGTCAGAATAAATGCTTACGCATTTATTCCTTGTAAACAAGTATTCCGGCATCGTTCAGGTATTTCACCTTTGCCATTATGTTGTTGTATTTTATTTTAGCTGCATTGGCTTCCATATCCGCAAGATTTTCCTGTGCTGCTATGAGTTCCACAATGGTTCCGGTACTTGATTCAAGATTCATCTTCTGAAGCAATGAGTTTTCAGCTCCCAGACCCTGCTCATATTTCAATTCAGCTATTGCAAGAACCTCCTGTGCATCTTCAACAAGATTTGAAGACACTTCAAGCATATACTTGGTTGCCTCAAGGTTTTCATAAGCCTGGCATATCTCAGATTCTACGGTTTTCTTGACAGCCTCGAGTTCAAGTTCCGCACCCTCCCTCAACAACTCAGCCTCATCCAGGGAATCTTCCTCATTTTTGTATGTTTGTGAAGAGCTCAATATGTCTTCATTCAATACATATATCATCCACTGTCCCAGCGCCATCTGCATTTCTATCCTGTTTTTCATACCCGACTTCAGGGCTTCTTCCAAAGACTCCACAGGAGTTTCCTGAACAACAGGTTCTACAAGGACAATTTCCGTATCCATGTCGCAATTCATGTTTTTCTTAAGCTCGTAAATGGCATTATTGTAAGTTGCCTGGGCAAGTCTGTATTCCACCTTGGTACCGTCATAGTACATCTTGGCAAGGAGCATGTCGTCCTTTGCCTTCATTCCGTTTTCATATGAAAGATTAACCAGATTGTACTGCGTTTCCCCTCTTTCCATGGCTACTTTTTTCAAATCAACCATTTTTCCCGCATAAAGGGCATCATAATAGTTTTTTTGGATGAGCATTGCTATTTGATTTTTGTATATTCCCTTTGCATATCTTGTAACATCAAGATTTACATCCGCCATGGTTATCATAAGGTCCACAGCATCGTCGGTTTCCAATTGAACAACACTGCCGTAGTTTATTTTTGCATCCAGCTTGTCTGCCACGTCGTCAAGTACCGATTCAAACTTGTCCTGATTGTAGTCGAATGTTTCCTGGGCTTCATCCATTGCTGCATTGTATTCATCAAGGGTTGCCTGGCTTTCATCAAGCTGTGCTTCAATGATTGAATGAACATCGTCATAGTATTCTGAAGCTGCATACTCAGCTTCTGCTTCGGAATAGCCAACTCCCACAAGCATATCTTCAAGGGTTTTGAGAATATCGGCTCCAGTTACAAGTACGGCATCATCCCCCGATATCCCCAAATATGCAAGCATGCTAAGCATATTTTTATCAACATACTTGCAAATATCGGTGTAGGTTATCTTTACCGGTGATTTCCCCAACGAAAGATAATAATAGGCAGTGTCAAGATCCTTCTGGTTTTGATCAAGGGCAACACCCAAATCAAACAAATCGCTTTCAGCTTCATCAAGCTGTTCCTGGGCATCTTCGAGATCTTCAATATTACCTTCGGCATAACTTACAGCTACCAGAGCCAGGTCTATTGCATTGTCCAGTTTTCCAATGTTGGGATTATTATCAAGCCCATATTCAACTGCCTGGTCAACAGTCATTTCAACAGGCAATTTACTGCCTTCTTCATCTAACGGTAAATCAATTATTTCTTCCGATCCGTCAACCGCTTTATCTCCTGTGATAAAACCCGGAAGCTCGTATGGAGCCAATTCATAACTTTCTTCTGCAGTTGCCGTTTCAGCATTTGCCGAATTGACGGCAGAAAAAAGAATTGTAATTATACATACGTATGATGCTATTTTCTTCATGTTCATTTGCTTCTTCCTCTCTTAGATTATAGGATATGTACCTCAACATCTTCAGACATTTCACTCAATTCTTCAACATGGTCCATAATTTCATAATCATTCTTATCAAGGACAATTTGCCTCACATTGCTTCTTGCAATGCAATCCTTAAGTATTTCAGCAGGGCTGTCCGAAAAGAATATCATCATCTCAGCTTCCGATTTCCTGGCAACGGCAAAAATATTGTCGATTTCCCTTGAGAATGTCTTTCCCCAATGCCTTTTTTTCTGCACATTTGCCACAACCAGCTTCGTATCGGTGATTTCTGCTATTTCCCTGCCCTTTTTGATCAGTCATCCCGAATCTAATTTCGCCCTGACAAATACCATTGTTGAATATTCAGTTTTTTCAGTCTGCTCGAGTCTTTCGTCCATATCCTATCCAAACCTTAATTTTCTCTTGAAGCAATAATATATATAAAAAATGACACCAGTATGATGCAATTGTGAACAATTGTGAACAGGAAACAAATTTCTGAAGCTAAAGCAAAGCAGCTATGCTATGTCATGAAAAAAACTGCATCACACATGGAATGGCATCCATCTGCAACACAGTCTTGTTTTTTGTTCTATTCATTTCACATTTCCTTATGTACGGTGAATTCAAAGGCACTTCCCTTGCCTTCCTGGCTTTTGACGCTTATGTCCTCTCCCATAATATCCATTATCTCCCTGGCTATTGAGAGTCCCAGACCTGTACCTTTTTTTGTTCTAGACCTGTCTCCTTTATAAAATCTGTCGAATACGAAATCGATGTCTCCCTTTGCTATGCCTTTACCCGTATCCTCTACCGTTACCAGTATATCCTCTTCCCTGACATCAGTTCTTATTTCTATCCTTCCTCCTTTTGGAGTGAATTTATATGCATTATCAATGAGTATGACAAGAACCTGCTCGATCCTGTCGTAGTTTGAATATACCCTCGGCAGTTCTACGGGATCATAGACGAGTTCTATATCTTCATCCATCATCCTGTATCTTTCATAAACCATTTCCATAATGGAACTCAGATCAACCGATGACTTTCTTATTTCTGCATCGCTTGTCTGAAGCCTTGACAATTCCATTATATCATCAACAAGCCTCGACAGCCTCAAGCTTTCCTTGTAGATGATTTTGTAATATCTTTTGACATCTTCCTCATCCGTCACAATGGAGTCCATCAAAGGTTCAATGAGTCCCCTTATGGAAGTAAGAGGAGACCTCAGCTCATGGGATACATTCGCCACATAGTCCCTCCTCATGTTTTCCAGCTTCTCTAACTCCGTAATATCCCTGAACAACACAACGGCTCCTGCCGGCATGTTGTGATCATCTTCTATTGATGCAATTATGATTCTTAATACCGTTTCATCCCTGGCGCCATTCTTCATAACGGAGTATTTCCCTTCTATTGCCTGGGAAAGTTCCTTGAGTTCCCGGTCCAAGGCATCAACCTGGTCGACACTCGTTCCAAGTACGTCCTCTTCTTTCAATCCGTACATGTCAAGAAACACCTGGTTGTAATGTGTGATTGTCTTGTTTTCATCTACTGCTATCATACCTTCTTCAAGGCTGTTGAGTACTTGGTGCAGCCTGTTCTTTTCAATATAGAGCTGGGATACATTCCTGTAGAATTCAACGGAAAGCTTGTTCAACGTCTTCCCTAGCAATCCAACTTCCCCTTCAAGGGTCTCATCCGCCTGCACGGAAAAATCTCCTTCAATCATGGAAATCCCTGCAGCTATGACGTTCCTTATAGGTTTGACTATTCTCCTGAGGACCATATGGGAAAGAACCGCTACGAATGGTATTACAATTATCATTGAAACAATAAGACACTGGAAATCGCTAAGTTCAGGCAAAATATTGTTTGATAACAACGATTCCAGATATGCCACCAGAAATGCCGACATGAAGATTGCAGTTGAAATAAGTATGGTGATTCGTTTGACTATGTAATTCTTCATATCCTATTCCACCTCGAACTTGTAGCCTACACCGTAAACAGTCTGAAGGCTCCAGTTCGTTCCTTCCTGAGGAAGCTTAGCCCTTATTCTCCTGATATGGGTATCCACAGTTCTCGTATCTCCATAGAAGTCATATCCCCAGACCCTGTCAAGAATC
Source organism: Dethiosulfatibacter aminovorans DSM 17477 (assembly GCF_900142005.1). Classification (GTDB taxonomy): domain Bacteria; phylum Bacillota; class Clostridia; order Tissierellales; family Dethiosulfatibacteraceae; genus Dethiosulfatibacter; species Dethiosulfatibacter aminovorans. Next base: position 88,260 of record NZ_FQZL01000008.1, on the reverse strand, counting down.
TGCTCCCTTGAGAATACCTGGCCTATGTTTGAGGCCATGAGATAAAGTATTTCAACTTCCTTGGGAGTGGATATGATTACCTTTCCATCATATTTCACCTGGTATTTCTTTATGCTAATTTCAAGACTGCCGAAGTTAAGTGTTGAAGACTTTCCTTCCTCTGAACTTTCAACAACTCTTCTCCTGACTGCCTTTATCCTGGCCACCACTTCCCTTGGACTAAAGGGTTTAACTATATAATCATCCGCCCCAAGCTCAAGTCCAAGTATCCTGTCAATCTCCTCTCCCTTGGCTGTCAGCATGATTATGGGTATTGAACTTGTCTTTCTGATTTCCTTGCATACCTCCAGACCGTTCTTCCCCGGCATCATTATGTCCAGAACAACAAGGGCAGGGTTGGATCTTTCAAGTTCCTCAAGGGCATCGTCGCCGTTGAATATGGAAATGAATTCGAAGCCTTCGTTATTCAGATATATCTTCAGTGATTCGTGGACTACAGGATCGTCATCGCAGATTAGTATGGTTTCTTTATTGTTCATTATAATATCCTTAATATGATTTCACTTCTCAAAAAGCATTATAGCACAATAGAAACAAATCTAAAATCATTTTATATCCGCATGATTGAAAACGAAATGACATAATCTAGATCTATATAATATCATCTGGTTCAATTATTCTGTCAATAGCTGTACAAGTTACAGCATAAACAGCTTCCGCAATATTCTCAAATGCATATTCTTTGATAGTTTCATCAGCAAATTCTTTTGTATGAAGAATACATCCATTTTTCACAAGTCCCATCAATGGGTGTATTGTAGGTACAATTTGACTTACATTACCGACATCCGTAGACCCTATCATAATCGGAGACATGTCTATTCCAGAATCATCATGTATTTCAGCCAAGTTTGCAGCAAATAGCTCCATCAATTTGTCACATGGCTTTATATTATCAAGACTGGTTTCAAAATTATTTATTTCCAAACTACATCCTGTTGCAATCGCTGCTCCTTCAGCGCAGTTTTTCAACTTCCGAGAAATCACATCAAGATAATCTCTTTTTTCTGCTCTTGTATAAAATCTTGCTCTACCATATCCAGGAACTGTATTTGGTGCTTCGCCACCATCACACACAATCCCATGAATCCTGCTGCCATCCTTTATATGTTGCCTCAAACAATTAATTCCGCTAAACGTAAGCATTATTGCATCAAGCGCATTAACACCATCTTCAGGTGCAGCAGCTGCATGAACCGACTTTCCTTTAAATACTATTTCTATTGAATCAAGAGCCATTGTCCTGCAGTCTATCATCCATTTATCATAAGCATGAACCATCATGGCAATATCAAGCTTGTCAAATACACCTTCTTCCGCCATCCTAACCTTGCTGCATATTGTTTCTTCTCCAGGAGTCCCAAACACGGTTATTGTTCCCTCCAGGTTATATTTATCCATTATACCCTTAAGTATGACAGCTGAAACTATACTTATGGCACAACTCGCATTGTGTCCACACCCATGCCCAATCTCCGGCAATGCATCATACTCTACCAGCAAACCTATATTTGCACCATTAGAACTATTTCTGTATCTACCAGTAAATGCAGTCTCAAAATCAAGTATTCCGTATTCAACATCAAAACCATTCTCATCAAGAATTTTACCGACTAACTTCTGTGCAAAATACTCTTTTCCTCCCAATTCAGGATTGTCGTAAAGATCCTGTGTTATCTTTTGCATTAGCTCCTTGTACTTTCTCGTCATTTCAAATACTTCGTTCTTTACTTCTATTGCATTCTTCATCAAAACCCTCCAATGCAAGTATATTTTCTGATTTCTAATCGTTTTATTTCCATCATATATAACCTGACAGGATCAAGCTAGAATCAAATTAACAATGCTCCTAAACCCATTTTCAATTGAAGTTCAGGAGCATTTTAATTTCTATAGCCTGTAGAACTCCTCTGCATTCTTTGACAGTATTCTTTCGGCAATATTATAAGCATAATTTTCTGACATTACATTGTCTTCAACAAGTTTATCCAATACATTTGCAAGCCTTTGCTTGAAATAAACCGTTCCAAACCAGTAAAGTTCCGGTATGTTGTGTCCATCTGTTCCGAACATAACCTTATTGAGGGGAGCCATTTCAAATAGTTGCACCAGTCTCGAGTCTGCTCCAATGCTTGCAAAAGGAGTTATTGCCGAAATATCAGCCCATACATTTTTGTACTGACTGGCAAGGTAGCCGGTTTCAGCAACATATGGATATCCACAATGACATATAACCTTTTTTACCTTCCCATAGTGAGGATGTGTGATAATGTCAAAAAGCATGAGAGGATTCGATCTTCTAAGGTCCATAATCGGGCCATTGCCAAATCCACAATGAATCTGCATTGGAAGGTTGTGTTTCAGACAGATTTCAAGACCCATAAGAAGCATATAATCTCTTACTCCCTTTTCTGCAACCTTATTGGTTTTATCCTTGAGATATTCATAATACATTTTTTTTGCTTCTTCTTTTTCCAATACTTCAAATCCAAGGCCTGTAAAGTACCCGGCAACCGATTTTAGAGACACTGCGTCGTATCTTTCTATATCCCTTTCCAGGTCAGCCATAGTTTTATCCACTGTTTCCTCAAAAGCCAATCCTTCTTCAACATACTGATGATAATATACCTCAATTCTCAAATTGATATGCTGAGCATTCGTAGGATTGATATCCATGAATTCTTCTGGAGTTATGGAGTATCCATGAACAGGCTCATAAGGATAACCGGTATCAATGATCAGTTTGTCCATCTTTGCATCTTCAGCAAGCATTTCCCAGTATTTTGTCGGATTACTCTTGAACATTTCATTACGCTTTTCAATAACGGATTTCTCGTCGTCAATGGAGTCAATTCCAAAAAGTCTTGCCATTTCACCTATGGCTGACTTATAAATCAGCATGCTTTTACAATCCTCCAGCGGGAAATCATCAAATGTGAAATTCCAATACCTCTCGAATGGCTGATCCTCTTTGCTTGGCAGATACAGATGGCAGTGATTATCCACGGTTTTGAATTCTCTCAAATCAATTCTGTTCATAAAAAAACCTCCTTTTTTCCAGATTATAATTCATCTCAAGGATTATTAAAATCAGTCAAAAGGAGTATTTTTTTGTACTTCTATATTCTGTTAAAAGCCTTCCAAATCAACTCAGTCCTGCTCTTTGCACCAAGCTTGAAAAAAAGATTTCTTATGTGCTTTTTTGTTGTATATATGCTGATAATCAATTCCGCTGATATTTCTTCATTGCTAAATCCCTTACTCAAGAGATTCAGTACTTCTCTTTCCCGTCTTGTCACACCTATCAATTTATTCCCTGCTTTGTTTTTATCAGCAATTTCAAAGATTCTTAATTCAACAACACCTTTGCCATTATATGATTCTCTTCCTGGCAAACTCCTTGTCCTTAATTGAAATCTGGACATATCTCTGGATACCAACTCAACCGAAAGTCCTCTTTTCCAATTTGGATAATTGCAGTCAAGATATCCTAGCAGGAATTTAATATTCTTGTTTTCACCAAAAATCTCATCAAGTATCTCATATGAAGCTTCGTTGACAAATATAGGATTTGATTTTTCATCAATTACAATCAACCCGTCCCTGCTGTCTTTGGTGAAATTCATCAATATATTGTTCATAAGGTCCTTTTGAATCAACTCTTTGTTTTTGTTCAAATATGTCAATATATGCTTTGATAAGAACTCAAGAATCATGGCATCTTTTCTAGTATACGGTCGTTCTTCCCTTGATCTGAGCAATGCCATTCCACCAATCAACTTGTCCTTCTCAGTGAAAAAAACTCCTATTTCATTGTAGATATTGTAATTTGAAAGAAAATCGCAATAGTATCCTGAATTTTCATACTTTTCTCTCGATATCACATCCTCTAAAAGTAGAACGTTTTTTTCAACACCAGATTCTTGTTCATATTTTCAGGATGAAAAAAATCATCCCTGTAGTAACCTTCCATGTACTTGTCAATGGCTTCATCATCCAAATTCTTGACTAAAGGCGAATGTATATCCTTTGAATCGTCAATCAGCCAGAACGTGGTTTTATCATAGTTGAATATATCCGAAAAAAGATCAAGAACCTTGCACCTGAAATCTGCAGGTTCGACAATCATCTCGTCAATAAATCTCAGTATTTTCATATTGTCAGAATAACAAAAATCATCAATACTCATAACTATCTCCAGGCTTTATTTTTATTATACCAAAAATATGCCGAAAACCAAGCCTTGCATCTTCGTCTAAATGCCATTGTAATTCTTTCTGCTCAAATCCTTCCCGAAGTTTTGATTGAAGCAAGTCGTTGAATATTTTTCCAGCTTCCAATCAGGAATTCTGCATTTCTTGCAGGTTTGCCTGTACCACTTATTCCTTAACCATCTGGCAGAATGAGAATTTTTTGATCTTTTAACTATAAATTTTTCATTGCAATGAGTGGTTATTTCAGCATAATCTCCTTTTATCTGCATTTTCTTTATCCCATGCAAGGTACCGTTCCTGGATGGCCATAATTTGACTTTCTGCAGCAAGTCAAAAAAATCCACATGCTTTCTATAATACCGCTTAATCTCTACCGCCATTTTATTATTAAACCCGATTGAGATCCTCAGGACATCGAGTCCTTCGATTTATCTGACGTTACAGTCGTTACGTCAGAGTAATTCAAACCCTCAGGTCTTCCTCCCTGTATATATTTTTCCTTACACGTTTTCTTTTGCTCTCAACTTCCTCAATATCATCACCAACATTTATGAAAGTTCCTCTCCAACATTCACTGCTTTTCCTATAGTCCGTCAATACCTCATCGGACCCGAAAAGACCAAAGATATGTTCCAAATACTCACATTCTCCCATAATATGCTCTCCAAGAATGCTCGCATTGTTTTTCTCAACCAAGATGTGTTCATATGAGACATTCTTGTACCTGCCTCCCTTTGCATCACTCAGATCACCTGTAAGGAAGAGATGAAAGAGTTCCTCGACAAGGTTCACACCAGTGCAATGATATACGACGGTTGGAGTCTGGCTTGGAATTCTGGCATCAATTTCCAAAACTTTCATAATCCCGCCATCATCTATAACCTCAACATCCATTACCCCCTTCAATCCAATCCTTTCAGCAATTCCGGCGGCAATATTCCTTAACTGTTCCTTCTGCGTTTCAGGTATGTAACAAGGCGCAGTGACTCTTTTGCAGTCATAGGATTCATCTACGATTATTTCGGTAATTTCATAGGTCTTGTAAAATCCAGGCTTGCCGATTATTTCGATGGAATAGGATTTTCCAGCCAAAAATTCCTGAACTATCAGTTCATCACTTTTGCTATACTGTTCTAAAATTTCTGAAAGTTCTATTTCGTTCCCGACAAACTTCACTCCTGAACTTCCACTCCCGGACGAAGGCTTGACTATATAAGGAGCCTTGCAGTGAGGATAGTATTTTGGCGAAGGTATGTCATATTTATGAAACAGTCTATCTGAAGATTTTTTTGAAGCCGTTACGGCAAAAGCTTCAAAGTCAAAAGCCATGATTATCTCCTCTTCTTCAGACAGGCACCTCAATTTTTCCAGGACATCACAATTCTCAATCGCCGGAAGAACAATGTCCGCCTCCTTCAGCCTTTCAATCAGCATTTCATCCATTTCAAGAACATCCATACACAGGAATTCATCACATAGATTCCTGGCCGGAGCATATGGATTCTTATCGACAAGCATGGTTCTAATGCCCGCTTTCCCAGCCAGGTAGGCAGCTTCTACTCCCTGAAGCTTACCTCCGATTATGGCCAGGCTATACATGCTGAACCATCCTTTGATCTATATGTTCTTTGTATTCCATATTTGTTGCAGCCTTCAATCCCATTGAATCAAGAATTTTTTCCACAGTCACTACACTTCTGTTGCCATCGTCAATATCCTTGCAGCTCTGGGCGACACCATGAAGACCTTCGCTCGGTGGGATTATTGAAGTTATTACATTTGCACCTGAATCGATTCTTGGTTTCAATCCATCTATTCCTTCAATGTCCAGGGATGCAGGAATCAGAGATTTCTGACATACAAGTCTCAATACAGCTATGGTCTTGAGCTCAAGATATTCATCATTTTCAGCAGATGCTTGAAGCGGTATTCCCTCCTGCGGCACAAAGGTCATGACCCGTACCTGATCTGCTTTCATGCTTTTCATTTCCAGTATCGAATCTGCTATGTCCTCAATCTTTTCACCTACACCTACCATGATGCCCTCTTCAAGGAGCATGCCTATATTTTTGGCATAAAGCTTAGTATCCATCCGCTTATCATAATTCTGATTTTTTCTCAGGTCCTTGAACAGTCTTCTATTGTGGGTTTCCTGATACAAGGCATACCATTCGACACCACTAGACTTGAATCTGTCAATCAAGTCATATTCAACAACTCCCGGTGATATCATCAGTGGAATATCCATCTCTTTTTTTGTCCTGACAACCGCTTCAAGAACATCTTCAAAACCGCTGCTGTGATAATATGGATCTTCTCCCATGGTCAGATCTATAAGGTTCACTCCTGCTTCCTTCAGCTTCACAGCAATATCCATTATATCTTCAGTGTTCTTCCTGTATCGTTCAATTTCGTTTGATTTTCTGGAATAGCAAAAACTGCATCCGTTTCTACAATAGTTCGAAAAATAAACAAATCCATATAAAAATATTTTATTTCCAAACTCCCTGCTTCTTATTCTTCTGGCAGCTCCGAATAGCTTATTCAGGTCGTCTTCTTTATCAAGAAGCAACAATTCTACAATCTCTTCCTTTTCAAGTTCAGCCCCTTCCAGAGCCTTATATATTATCTTATCCAAATTACTATCCATCATATCCTACTCTCCATTTTATTGGCGAGGAGTCAGGGAGTTTCACCCTGCTACATAGATTTAGAGTCTACGCGATCAATACGATCAACCCCCCATATTGACATTTATCTGTAAACCATTCCTGCCATGACAGCCACTCCTATTGGCAAATAGTCATGGATCATCCTTTTCCCATGAAGCTCATAAGATGAAGCATTCAGTGATATCGGAACTCCAGGCGAAACTATGGCTGCATCATCCTTGATCAGATCCGTTGAAAGCCAGTTGCCGGTATTTGTAGCATCAAGGACATATTTAAATCTTTTAATTTCATCCCTGTCCACTAGAATACCTCCTTCTTCCAGAATCCTTTCGTGCTTTTTCAAATCTTGTTCATATACAAAAACCTTCGCTTTTTTGCTTTTAATCATTCCAAACATTTCCTTACCTACATTTCCATAACCTGCAAGCAATACATCCTTATCTTCAATTCCACCCCAAAATCCCTCAGCTGCCACGACAAACCCCCTGGCTGTGGCAATGATATTGTCTGAAACCGATCCGTTTTTTCTGTTTATGGCTATGAACCTGTCATCATCAGCCATGAATACTATATCAACACCCTTCATGAAAGCTTCATACAGCCCATTGACATCAGTTCCTTCCGTTATGAATGCTTGAAAACCCATATAGCTTAGAATTGAACATACGGAATCCGTAAAAGAACCTATAACACCCTGACCAGTCGTAACAGGGATTACAGCAATGCTGGCACTTTCAACAAATCTTGAAAATCCTTGTATTTCATTTCCACAGGACTTGGCAGCCAGTTCCACATATCCCATATTCGTCTTCATTTTCAGGTCATTTTCAAGTGAATTCATATTATACCTTATATCAATAATCCAGTCTTCTATCAGCCTAGTCATTGTTCGCTTCCCCCTTTATACATTTAATCTGGCACCATTAATATACGACAGGCTCCTTCCCGTCCTCTTTATATTGCTGTATCCCGACATGACCATGGCAATTCTCTCAAGTCCAAAGCCTATTCCTACCCAAGTATTGAATATTCCCCAATTTGCATCCAAAACATGGGGACCATATGCACCCGATGCGAGCTCAATACCATTGTATTCTATGTCCAGAGTCTCGCCATAAACCTCAGACGATTCAATTTTCAATTCATATCCTTCAAGTCCTATTGCATTCATTGCAGACTTTGCCAGGGCTACAAGCCTGTCCATCTGTTCTCCTTCCTCTACGCCTGCAAGTTCCACAAGATTCAACATGGTGAATTCATTCATATGGTTTGCTCCCTGTGTTTCCTTTCGAAAACAGGGACCTGATTCGAAGATCCTCACCGGCTGTTTAGTTAGCTTGTACAGATCCCTCATGACAGTATACAGACTCGGTGCATGCATAGGCCTTAAACATTTTTTTGAATCAAGCCAGAAGACCTGCGAACGAAGAGGATGATCAGAATCTATAGTCATTTTATCCAGCATTCCTGATGATATTATCACTGGTGTCGTTACCCTTGTAAATCTTTCATTTCCCGTCAGCCATTCAACAAGCTGGTCTTCTATCCGACAAACCTTAGGCACTCTTTCTTTTTCCAACAGGTTCAATATAAGCTCCCTATTCTTCCTTGCAAGCTGCTTTTCATTGATTTTAAATTCTTCGTCCCTTTCCTTCTTTGATTCGAATGATGAATCAAAAAGTTCATTTGGTGCATCTAACTCCTTGAGTCTCTGTACCTGAGATACGGTGAATTTTTCAGACATATTATCCCTCCAAAAAAATAATCATATTTCTACAGAATCTGTCTATGGAAGCAAATTCTTTAGAAATATGATTATTAAAATCACAGCTTTAATTCATATGCTCCAGACAGTTTGAATACGATATGCACACCTATGCAAAACATGAGACAAACTGCCTGAAGCCATATTAAATTAAACCATCAATTCAGCTTTTTTGATTCCTGCTCTTTCCTTGAATCTTTCAACCGAATTAATTTTCAATCCAAGTTTTTCAGATATATTGAATTTTGCTTCCATTCCATAGTTGGCATCTGTTACAAAAGGTTCCTGAGTACCTATTCCCAAATCATCTCTCAATTCGGACATATATACCGCATCACTCAATTGCTCCAGATTAACTCCCAACTTGTCAGCTATGTAATTTTTCGCATCATCAATTTTCATCTTATGGGTCATTTGCATACGTAAAACAAGATCTCCTGCAGTACGAACACCACCCATGCATGATGCAATTGAATGATTTGCTTCTTGAGCTAAAGGATCGCCTACGCCTATCTACAACCCGTCTATCTTACAAATTTCTATTAACGCTTTATCGGTTTTTGAAACTATATCCGTGTGTAGTATTTCATTCATTGGAATTCCACACACGCCCATGCCTACATTTGCATGTACAGGAATTTCTGCAACATCAGTACATGCTTTAATGAATGTACAGACCCTCCCAATATTCCAAGGGAACGACTTGTTGCAATTTGTATTGACAACTGCACCAAAAATAGAAGCTCCTGCTTTTTCAACGGCTTTTACCTGATCATGCGTATACATGCCTGCCAGTCTCTTTCCATCATATTCAAGTTTTCCATGCATTCCCAGGACAAATTCCCCTGCCATTCCTATTTCCACGGCAAGATCCGGGTATTCCTTCTTAATGATTTCAGTGGCTTTCAGAGCTGCAAGAAAATCAGCATCACCAGCCGCGCCTGTAGTATCAAGGTTTATTCCGTCTCCTCCAGCATTATATATTTGTTCTGCAACAAACACTATATCTCGTACCGAATGCTCAATTGCCTCTTCTTGCGCTTCCATAGCTTCTTCAATTCTTCCATCCGGAAGCAGCATTGACCAGTTTTCGACAGGACCGTCCGGCTTTGTATAAAAGCCCAGATTTGCCATTGCACCATAGAAAAGGGGCATTGTAGTCTTCTGGAGCGCCATTCTCATTGTACTGGCTTCCCTGTCCGCTATACCTTTCACTGTCTTATAATTATAGTCAGTATTTCCTATGTCTATGGAGTCACACCCCCACACTCTTTCAGCTATTGCAGCCTGCTCATCTCTTCTAATTGATATCATGCATTTTGAACTCACTTTATACGAGCCCGAATCATTAGTCGAAACGACTTCCCTGCCTGGCTCGACTCCCACTACCTTGCCTGGCATAATGATTATGTTGTAGAGATGATTCTTCTCTTCTTCTGTCAAAGGACTTATTTTTCCTCTCTTCACTGCATCGGCAACACCGGCATCAATATCGCTTCTTATTTCTTCTTCAGTCATATGGACGATAAATCCATCACCCATACTGGTTCTAAATTTTTTCTCTTCCGCCAATTACACCATCTCCTTTAATGCTTCTCTTTCATTAACCCATTTAAGTATAGTTTCAACAGTATCTGACGCATCCTCACAATATGCATATGCACCAATCTTTTCAGCCCATCTCTTTGTAGCCGGAGCACCTCCGACAAGAGTCTTGTACTTGTCCTTCAGTCCCTGTTCAACAAGAAGCCTCTCGATTTCCTTTTGATTAACCATTGTTGTCGTTAACAAGGCACTACTGCCGATGAAATCAGCACCTACTTCTTCCGCCTTGTCTATGAAAGTTTGAGGAGGAACCTCTCTTCCCAGATCGTAAACTTCAATCCCATTGCTTTTCACAATTGAACAGACTATACCCTTGCCAATATCATGTACATCTCCTTTTACAGTACCTATTACCAGTTTAGCCTTTTTAGGCATATCCGAAGTTTCCATCAACTCTTCAATTTCGGCTGTGATTATTTTCATAATCCTGGCTGCCATAAGAAGTTCCGGAACAAACACTTCACCACTTGCATATTTTTCCCCCATTTCCCTGATGCCTGCACTGAAACCGCCGCTGAGCAGTTCCATCAAATCAATATTTTTACTTTTGGCCATCTCCAAAGCCTCTAATGCAAGCTTGTCATCTGAATTTATAACAGATTCACTTGCCATGCTGAATATATTTTCCTTGTTCATATGTACCTCCATTACATCATTAACAAATAAGCCGATTCTATTTATAAATCATTTTTTGAATGATGATTTATACATTAGTAATATTGCTGCCCTCTGTTTCTGCAGCTGTTTCAAATTCTTCCATTGTTATTCCTGTGAATCCATAAATGATTGAAACTATGGGATTGATAAGCGCCAGGAACGTAAATGGAAGATAGTCAAAGGCATGCACTCCAAGCGTTGCAAAATAAAACGCTCCACAGGTGGACCAAGGCACCAGCGGTGAAGTCAAAGTCCCTGAGTCCTCCAATACTCTTGAAAGGTTCTTGGGCTTCAAATTAAGTCTCTTGTATATTGGCTTGTACATCTTACCCGGTATTACTATTGCCATGTATTGATCTGCTGCAATAAAGTTCATGGATATGCAAACCAGAATATTCGAGAGAATGATTGACCCTCTGCTTTTACAGAATTTCATTATTACTGTAATTATGGTTTCAAGGCACCCCGTTCTTTCAATGACTCCTCCAAATGACAATGCACATATTACTAGAGAAATTGTCCACATCATTGAATCAAGACCACCTCTGTTAAGAAGTGTATTGACCAGTTCGTTTTGTGTGGTTATTTCATATCCATAGTGCAACACGGATAATATGTCCCTGAATCCAAGTCCTTGTATGGCTGAGAAGATAATTCCTACAAAAGTTCCACCTATCATTCCCGGAATTGCAGGTATTCTCAAAACAACCATGGCAATTACAAACACTGGAGCTATCAGCAATAACGGACTGATCCAGAATTCACTTTCCAACGTAGCCAATATATCATTTATCGCACCTGCATCTACCTGTCCACTCTGATAATTCAATCCCAGAAACAGGAACAGTATTATTGAAATAATATAACTTGGTCCTGTAGTATAGACCATGTGTCTTATATGGTCAAACAGATCCGCTCCGGCAATCCCAGGCGCCAGATTTGTACTGTCTGACAAAGGTGACATCTTATCTCCAAATATTGCTCCACTTATTATTGCTCCAGCTGTCATTGCAGGCGGAATTCCCAGTCCAGATCCTACACCCATTGCTGCAACACCTATGGTTCCAGCAGTTGTCCATGAACTTCCTGTAGCCATGGAAACGATGGAACATAGCAATACGACTATTACAAGGAAGAATTTTGGTGTAAATATCTTAAGCCCGTAATAAACCATGCCCGGTACAATACCGCCTGCTACCCATACTCCAATCAAACATCCAATAATCATAATTATCAAGCAAGCCTGCATAACAAGACCTATCGAATCGATTATTGACTTTTCCATTGATTTCCATGAATAACCCAGATACTTTCCAACAATAGTAGCTACCACAGTCCCTGCAAGCAAAGGTATTTGAGGATCAACACCAAGTTTGATAATACCTACTGTTACAAACAGCAACATGCTTAAAAAAGGAATGCTTGCAATAAGTAAAGACGGCTTTCTTTCATTTTTTGTTGTTAAATTCATAAACTCGCTCCTTAAAATATTAATAATCAAGTCTCTTTAAATCTATACTGCTCAATTTTGATATCCATTATGTCAAATTGATTACTAGTTTATGCACTTTTATTATTGATATTTTAACCGAATATCTCATATCCTCCTTTTTATTATTAGAATGGCTATTTGTTTAAAATGATAAATGCAAGTTTCATACCTAAAACAAAATATTTACAATTTTTTTCAACATTTTTGTGTTTTTATTTACATCTCCAGTTTTTTCAACCTCTTCGAGATTTATATTTTTATAACTTTTATTATTTCAGCAACGCAACTTAATATCTCCATAAAGAAATTTGCCCATATATGGGCACTTATTATCTCGTATGGAAACTTTCGACAATTCACTTCCAAAGATTTCCCATAAAATGAACCTATATGGCATAACAAAAAAGCTGCCCATATATTTGCTCAATGCAAATATATGGGCAGCTACCGTTTAGTCCTTACCGAATATTAAGTTTCTTAATTTTATGCTGAAGAGTCTGCCTCTTTATTTTTAAAAGCTTTGATGCTTTTGATACATTTCCCTCTGTTTTCTTCAACATCTCTGATATAATCCCTTTCTCAAAGGATTCAACCATATCCGAATAAGATGACTTAACCTGATTATCGTCGGATAAAAGATTCCTGCTTCTCAATCTTTCAATCAGATAGCAAGGCAAATGTTCCAGTTTGATATACTTATCATCACCTGCAACGTTGCAGGCACTTTCAATAATATTTTTCAACTCCCTTACATTCCCCTTCCAATCGTAGGTATTGAAAAGCTCCAACACTTCATGGGACAATTTCAAGTTCATATTCTTGAATTTATTCTCTGCATCAATAAAAAGCTTTGAAAGATATTCAATGTCTTCACTTCTGCTTCTCAATGGCGGCACGTATATGGATATTATACTGAGCCTGTAAAACAAGTCTTCCCTCAATTTACAATTTTCAATGAGAACATTTGGATCTGCATTTACAGTCGCCACAACTCTTACATCAACTTTTATTTCACTACTGCCGCCAACACGTCTGATGTATCCTTCCTGTATTACTCTAAGCAATTTTGATTGAAGATGCATAGGCATGGAATTCAACTCGTCAAGGAGCAATGTACCTCCATCAGCCTTTTCAAACAGGCCTTTTCTCTCAATAGATCCGGTAAAACTTCCCTTTACTGTCCCAAAAAGTATTGACTCCAAGAGTGTTTCTGGAATTGCAGCACAGTTTTGAGCAACAAAAGGTTTATTTTTCCTTTCACTTGAAGTATGGATACTCTGAGCTATAATCTCCTTCCCAGTACCGGTTTCACCATATATTAAAACATTGGATCTGGATAAAGACAGTTTTTCAATTTTCTTTAACAGCTCCAACAATTCAAAATTCAGTGTCTTGTAGTCCTTGAATTCATGGAGTTTTTTCATCCCATCATTTTTTGTTCTTTTTACTGAATCTATAGATTTTTCAAAGCTTTGGATTGCTTGATATATTTGCTTAATCTGATCGATATCATGAACAAATTCAACTACACCCTCAATTTCGCCTTCAGAGATTATTGGAACATCTGTTACCATGGAAAAGATTTTTTTGCCATTTTTATTAATATATTCTTGCAGACTGTTATATATTGGAATACCGTTTTCAAGTACATTCAGCATGGAACTTTCATCAGTCGGAAACATCTCCTGAAGATGATGGCCAAGAACCTCCTCCGGTTCAAAACCTTCAAGCTCTGCTATTTTCCTGTTATAGTATATGAACTCCCCGTTTCGATTTATGATTGCCATGCCCTTGTCGAGATTGTTCAGAACTATATCAAGAAGCAGCTTTCGGTCTAATTCTTCCATTTAATCACTCCTTAGAAATCCAAATTTACTGTTTTATGCTTAATTTACACCATGTAAGACGCCAATATTAATATTCTATCAAGATATCCGTCTTTTAAAAAGAATTTTTATGAGTTTTCTGAAACAACACTTGTCCTTTACCCAGCCTTGTTCATTGCAAACTGGCTGTTGTACAGATCCGCATAGAAGCCGCCTTTTTCAATGAGCTCCTTGTGGCTGCCCTTTTCGATTATATCACCGTCATTCATAACCAGTATTATATCCGAATCGATAATTGTGGAAAGCCTGTGCGCTATAACGAAATTCGTCCTTCCCTCCATCAGCTTTTCAGTAGCCTTCTGAATGCATTTCTCAGTCCTTGTATCTACGGAACTCGTTGCCTCGTCAAGAATAAGTATCTGAGGATCCGCAAGTATGGCCCTTGCAATTGTAATAAGCTGCTTCTGTCCCTGTGATATATTGTCAGCCTCCTCATTGAGGACTGTGTCGTATCCAAGGGGCAAGGTTCTTATGAAGTGGTCTGCATTGGCTGCCTGCGCAGCCTCTACAATATCTTCATCGGTAGCATCCAACCTTCCATATGCTATATTGTCCCTTATGGTTCCCTTGAAGAGCCAGGTGTCCTGTAGGACCATGCCGAATACGCTCCTCAAGCTGCCTCTCGTATAGTCCGTAATGTCCCTTCCGTCTATCCTTATGTTCCCACCGTCTATTTCATAGAATCTCATTAGAAGGTTCACAAGGGTTGTCTTACCTGCTCCTGTCGGACCTACTATTGCCACGGTCTGTCCCGGCTTCACATCAATGTTCAGGTTTTTGATAAGCTCGGAATCCTTTTTATAGCTGAAGCTTATGCTTTCAAAGGAAACTCCGCCAGATACGCTTCTTGCGTCAATCTCAGAATTATTCTCCTCCACTTCCTCTTCTTCATCAAGAATCTCGAAAACCCTTTCAGCTGAAGCTATGGTGGATTGTATAATATTTGCTATGTTTGCTATCTGTACTATTGGATGGGAAAACTGTCTTGAATACTGGATGAAGGCCTGTATTCCACCAAGCGTCATCATATTTCTCGTTACAAGAAAGCTTCCTGCGGCGCAGACTATTACATATCCTATGTTGCCTACAAATATCATCAACGGCATTATGATACCGGATATGAACTGTGCTCTTATACCAACTTCACAAAGTCTTTCATTCAATCCGTCAAATTTTATTTCCGAATCTTTTTCATAATTGAAAGCCTTTACTATCTTGTGTCCCGTATACATCTCCTCAATGTGACCGTTGAGATTTCCAAGAACCTTCTGCTGCTCCTTGAAGTACTTTTGAGACCTCTTTGCAACCTGCCTTGTTATGAGCATGCTCAAGGGAAGAGTAACAAGGGTCACAAGAGTCAACATAGTACTGATTGTCAACATCATAACAATTATTCCGACAAGGGACACCAGAGATGTCAGTATCTGGTTAAGACTCTGCTGCAAGGTATTGCTTATATTGTCGATATCGTTTGTCACCCTGCTGAGAATCTCACCGTGGGTATTGGAATCATAATATTTCAGAGGAAGTTTTTCAAGCTTTCTGCTCACTTCCTCCCTCAGATTGTATACCGTTTTCTGAGATATCCCCACCATAAGGTACTGAGTCAAATAACTGAAGATGGAGTATGCCATGTAGAGACCGACGAGGACAAGCAGAATCCTTGTCAAATATCCGTAATCCATGGCGGCTTCGCTCCCTCCCAGCCTGGCCTTTACAGTGTCGTATATGCTGTCAGTTGCCATTCCAAGTACCTTGGGACCGAAAATATTGAATATGGTTCCCGCTGAAGCCAGAAGCAGTGCAAGAATCAATTTTATCCTGTGGGGTTTGAGATAGATTAAAAGCCTTCTCAGAGTACCCTTGAAGTCCTTTGCCTTCTCTACAGGTATTGCAAGGTTGTGCCCCCTTCTTCCGGGGCCTCTACTCTGCATGTACTGGGGTCTGTTTTCTCTTTTTTCCCTTTGTGTGCTCATGCCGATTCCTCCTCTGACATCTGGGAAAGGACAATATCCCTGTAGACTTGATTATCCTTCATAAGTTCCCTGTGTTTTCCCATTCCTGCAAGCCTTCCTTTTTCAAGTACTATTATATTGTCTGCATCCATTATGGTATTGACCCTCTGGGTTACAATGATAACCGTAGAATCCTCGGTATCCTTCTTAAGAGCCCTTCTCAAAGCAGCATCGGTCTTGAAGTCAAGAGCTGAAAAGCTGTCGTCGAAGATGTATATCTCCTTTCTTCCAGCCAGTGCCCTCGCTATTGAAAGTCTCTGTTTCTGGCCTCCTGACAGGTTTGTACCTCCCTGGGATATCTGGAAATTGTACCCGTCACTCAATGTATCAATGAATTCCTCTGACTGGGAAACAGCTGCAGACACCATTAACCTGTCTTCATCGATTGTCTTGTCTCCAAATATTATGTTGTCCCTTACGGATCCTGTAAACAAGACCGCCTTCTGCGGTACAAGTCCAATCCTGTTTCTCAGGTCTCTTTGTGTCATTTCCCTTATGTCCGTCCCGTCCACAAATATGCTTCCATCGCAAGGATCGAAAAATCTCGGTATCATATTTATAAGGGTGGATTTACCCGACCCGGTGGACCCTATTATGCCCGTAACCTCGCCGGGCATTGCCTTGAATGATATGTTCTCCAGGGCATTCTCTTCCGCTCCTTCATACTTGAAGCAAACATTCCTGAATTCCAGAAGTCCTCTTTTTTCATCAGGTGTTTTTGCATCATCAGGATCCGTTATTGCCGTCTCCATGTCAAGTATCTCGTTTATTCTGACAGCGGATGCCGATGCTCTTGGTATCATTGTAAACATCATGGTCATCATTACCAACGCAAACAGTATCATTGTTGCATACTGGATAAATGCCATCATATCGCCTATTTCCAGTATTCCAACGTCTATGCTTCCTGCACCCCTCCATACAATGGCAATAGTAGTGAAATTCATCAGGAGAATGATCATGGGGAACATGGATGCCATTATCCGGTTGACCTTAAGTGCATTATCCGTAAGATCTCCATTGGCTTCAGTAAATCTGTCACGTTCATATGCTGTCCTGTTGAAGGCTCTTATAACCCTGATGCCTGTCAAGCGTTCCCTCAACACCCTGTTAAGGTTGTCAACCTTCGTCTGCATCTTTTTGAAAAGCGGGATTGTTATGGATGCCACAATTCCTATCAGCGCCGCCAGTACTAGAACAACTGTAAGAATCAGGGTAGAAAGTCCCGGGTTTTTCGATACGGCCATGATGACTCCACCTATTGCCATGAGAGGAGCCCTTATCATCATCCTTAAGCCCATAATGGAAAGGTTCTGAATCTGGGTTACATCGTTTGTAGTTCTTGTTATGAGTGATGATGTTCCCGTCTCGTCGAATTCACCGGGAGACAGAGACTGTACCTTGGTGAAAAGCTTCCTTCTCAAGTCCGTCACAAAAGACATGCTCACCCTTGCCGACAGGTATGCCTTTAAAATATCAGAACCTGTGCCCGCCAGGGCTATCCCCAGCATTACAACACCTGTCTTCATTATGAAAGCTATGTCCTCATTCCTGATTCCAATATTCACTATGTCTGCCATAAGGGTGGGAAGCATGAGCTCCGCAAGAACCTTCATGAATGTAAACACAAAAACAAGGACTACCTGGAACTTGTATTTTTTCATTCCTTTAAATAGTTTAATCATATGTTCTCCTTATATCTTCTCCAAAATCCTTTTGATGTTTTCAAAGCTCTCTTCCAGTGTCTCAAGCTCCTCCTCGGTCAGTGCATCCATCTTTTCGAGAAGAAATTTCTTTATCTTTGTCCTGTGTGTGCTGCAGATATCCCTGCCCTTATCTGTGATAAAGAGTTTGACGACCCTCCTGTCCTCCTGGGATTTCTTTCTTTCAACAAGCTCCTCCACTATGAGGGACTCCACCAGATTTGAAAAATTCGACTTGTTCATCATCATCTTGTTGCCGTAAAACTTCATGGGACGTCCTTCAAATTTCCTGACCATCATGAGTAGCCTTGTCTGATGCTTTGTCAATCCTTCCATGGATATTCCAACCAGTATTTTCTTGTGTATTACAGGCATGGTATCCTGGATATTTTCAACTATTTTCAACTTGTCCATGTATTTTATTTCACACCCTTTTTAGTTGTTCTTTATAACCATTATGTTTCATAACCATTATACATCATAACTATTCTCCAAGCAAATATAATTTCCAAGACCTCAAGTCCTTAAAATATATTGAACGTCATGTACCGCAAGAACGCATCTATGCTTCGTTAACCAGGTCGAAGCGGTATAGTAGCGAAAGAAAGTTTCCTTAATCGGATAATGCCAACGTTTCAATGGAATGTACGCATTCACCTTTCTTGAATTATAAAAAAGACGAAGTAATAAACTTCGCCTTGTTTGGTGCTCAACTTCCTCTTGATCAGATATAAATGGAAGTTTTAACTCAAGCACTCGCCTAATTTGTCGAGATCGAGGATTTTTATGGATGACCTGTAGTAGTCGATTATTCCTTCATCCTTCATGAAGGACATTTCCCTGGACAATGAAGGTCTAGTTACGTTGAGAAAATCTGCCATCTCATTCCTGTTCATATTGAGATGCAGGGTTGTGCTTTGCTGCTTCTTGTACTGTTCCATAAGGAATTTGCATATTTTTTCCCTGATGCTTTTTATGGACAGATATTCAATCTTCCTATTAAGGTTCATTGCCTTGTTGGATACGATTTTCAGCATATTCATAATAAGGAGCTTATGGCTGAGACATGCATTTTGACAGGAGCCAACAATCTTTTCCGGAGGCATGAACATCACATGACACTCTCCCTGGGCCTGTACCGTAGCCGGCCAAAGTCTCCTTTCCGAAAAGGCTGCAATTTCTCCAAACATGTCGCCCGAATCCAACTTGTTGATTATTACCCTGGAACCGTCAAAATTATCCTTTGATATGGTAAGTGCTCCCGATAGAACAACCCCTATGCCATCTATATCATGACCTTCTATTGAGACTATTTCATTTTTATCGTATTTTCTTATTCTAGGACTTAGACAGTGAAGCATTACAAGAAGCTCTTCCTTGTTTATGTTTCTGAATAAATCGGTTTTATGCAATACATCTACCCACTCTTCATACATTAATACCAACTCCATTTCCGTAACGTATGTTACAGATTCTTTGGTCACATTATAATATACTCAAATCAGGAAAACAATATAAATATCTTGTTATGACTAAAAGAATAATAATGACATTTTATCTTAGAACAAGTTTCGTGCTAATTCAACTAAAGCTGTAATATAAAACCAGGAGGAAGAAATGATAGAAAAATTATTTGAATATTCTACAGCAGACACAAAGGCAATCGAAAGAATAATAAGCGACGGAAATACAGACCTTAACCATATGGTATTACCCAAGGGAGGAGCACTTCCGATCCATAATTCCAATTCCAACGTTTATATGATCGTAATAAGAGGAATCCTTACAGTCAAGCTTGGAGACCAGGATCCAAACAAGTATGGAAAGGGAACCATTCTCAATATTCCATATGATACCAGGATGGATGTATTCAACGAAAATGAAGAAGTAATGGAAATGTTTGTCATCAAGGCTCCAAGCCCGTATAATTACCCGAAATAATCACATATATAATTTACAAACTAAAAAGCAAGAGATGACAGTTTCTACTGTTGTCTCTTGCTTTCTTGCCAACACTATATTTCATTTATATGTTTTCCAGACTATATCCTGTCCCTCAATATCCTGTACAACACTACTGCAAGGACAACATTCACTGCAGACACGATTGTCAGCGGTCCGACAAGCATCTTGAACATACCAATCGCGGAAGGTACTACTCCCATTAGCTCCATGGCATAAACTGATATGAACGTTGCTACAACCCCATTAAGTACAGTGGCTGTTACTGCCGGTATTACTATATTCATTCTCTCTGCCATTATTCCGAATATCCAGCAGATTGCAGCCATTTCAAATGCTACTATGAAATGGATAGGAATGGTAAACGGGAATCCCCCGGTTGCAGCAGTAAGCAAATGTCCTATAAAACCAACTACAGCTCCGGCTGAAGGTCCCATGAGAAGTGCTGCAAAGAATGCAGGCATTGAGTCAAGGGCTATGCTTCCTCCTGGACCGATTTTTATCAATGATCCTATATATGATAATGCAATGAGCACCGCCAGATAAACCAGTGATTCCGTGGATTTTAAACTTCTTCTTTTTCTTTTGTACATTTGATCCTCCAGATATAATAAATTATGATTGCTTTTATATAATAGCATATGCAACAATTCAAGTAAACATCCATTTACTGCAAGTTCATTATTTTACAAATATTTCTTAAATAGCGTAAATATCAATATATCCATTGAAAAAAATATGAAAATATTGTAATATATTTAGTATTATTCAAACTGTAAAGGAAAGTATCCATTTAACTTTCCTGAGCTAGGACTAGAGAGGATTTTAAATGAGAACTGAACTTAGAAATGCCAAAAGAATAGTAGTAAAGATTGGGACAACTTCCCTTACATACAGCAATGGAACAATAAATTTCAAAAAGCTGGAAAACCTTGCAAGGGTCCTTACTGATTTAAGAAACAGCGGCAGGGAAATTGTACTGGTATCATCAGGAGCCGTCGGTGCTGGAATGAGCCGACTCGGCTTGAAGGAAAAACCTGTGGAACTAAAGGAAAAACAGGCAACGGCTGCAGTTGGACAGGCACTAATGATGCAGTTCTACCAGAAGTTCTTCAACGAGTACAACCAGACAATTGCACAACTCCTCCTTACCAAAGACGTAATTACCGACAAAATAAAGAGAAGGAATGTTGAAAACACACTTTCCACTCTGCTTGAAATGGGAGTGATTCCAATAGCAAATGAAAACGACTCCGTTGCTACAGACGAACTGGAAGGAAGCAAGATTGGAGACAATGACACTCTTTCATCTATGACCGCTATACTTGTAAAGGCGGATGCATTGCTCATGTTGTCGGACATTGACGGTTTGTACGATTCATCACCCGTTGACAACCCAGATGCAAAACTCATATCATTTGTTGACAAGATTGACAAGGAGCTTTACAGTATTGCAGGAGATTCTTCAAGCATAGTTGGAACAGGTGGCATGTACACGAAGATACGCGCTGCAGAACACCTTATGAAGGAAGGAATTCATACGGTAATCGCAAGCGGTGAGGATGTAAAAATAATATATGATATTCTGGCTGGAAATGAAATAGGAACTTTTTTCAGCACAAAGGGAAAGGATGAATAAAATGTCTGAACTTACAATAAAGGGAAAAAACAGCAAGGCTGCATCTGCAGTGCTGTCAAAGCTTAAAACAACAGAAAAGAACAGAATACTGCTGAAGGTGGCAGAAAACCTGGTAAAAAACAGCAGCTATATACTTGAAAAAAACGCTATGGATATTCAAAATGCAAGGAAGGCTGAAATCAAGGAATCACTCATAGACAGGCTTCTTCTCACCGAGGAGAGAATCGCAGGAATGGCTTCGGGACTTACTCAGATATCCGACCTTGATGATCCAGTGGGAGAAGTACTCTATATGAAGGAAAGACCAAACGGTCTTAAGATAGGGAAGAAAAGAGTTCCATTCGGAGTAATAGGAATAATCTACGAATCAAGGCCAAATGTAACAATAGATGCCTTCGGCCTGTGCTTCAAGACAAGCAATGCAGTAATCCTGAGAGGCGGCAAGGAAGCCATCAATTCAAACATCGCTTTGGTTAATATAGTCCAGAACACCCTTGAGGAAATGGATCTCCCAAGAGAAATAATACAGATAGTGGAAGATACATCCAGGGAAACTGCAAACGAAATGATGAAATTAAACCAGTATCTGGACCTTCTGATACCACGAGGAGGAGCAGGTCTTATACAGGCTGTTGTAAACAACAGTACGGTACCTGTAATTGAAACGGGAATTGGAAACTGCCACATCTATGTCGACAAGAGTGCCGACCTTGATATGGCTGTAAAAATAGCAGACAATGCAAAGACACACAGAACCGGGGTATGCAACGCAGCTGAAAAGCTTCTTGTACATAAGGATGTTGCCGACGAATTCCTTCCAAGGATATTTGAAGTCTACACTGCAAAGGAAGTTGAAATAAGAGGGGATGAAGAACTCAAGCCCTTCTCCGACAACATTGTTGCTGCAACGGATGAAGACTGGTCTACTGAATACCTTGACATGATTATCGGAGTCAAGATAGTGGATTCACTGGAAGAAGCCATCGACCATATAAACTTATACGGTACAGGTCACTCGGAAGCCATAGTTACAGACAGCTATAAAAATTCACAGAAATTTCTGGATGAAGTTGATGCAGCTGCAGTTTATGTGAATGCATCTACAAGATTCACAGACGGTGAAGAATTCGGCTTCGGTGCAGAAATCGGCATCAGTACCCAAAAACTTCATGCAAGAGGTCCAATGGGACTGGAGGAGCTCACTTCAACGAAATACATTATCTTTGGAAACGGACAGATAAGATAATGCCACTCAAATAATACCGCAGGTCAGTTCCCTACTCCCTCGGAACGTTAATCTATAATCATTAATGATGATTAACGAACCTCGAAGTCGAGACCTCACTGACCTGCGGTATTATTTTCGTTATTTAACCCCGTAACCTTAATTCTTAAATACGGACATCCTGTGACTATTCATATAATTATATAGCGAATGAACGTCCTATGAATATGAATCGTGACTTGGAGATATGTCTTTCCATTCTAGTCACTTACCTTGACGGCCGTTCCATAGACAAGTATTTCAGCAGCACCCTGCATGACCGCTGATGTTGAGAACCTTATGTTGACTACTGCATCGGCGCCAAGGGATTCGGCCTGCTTTGCCATCTTTGCAAGAGCTATGCTCCTTGCCTCTTCAAGCATTTCGGCATATTCCCTCATCTCACCACCGACAAGCATCCTTAGCCCTGACACTATATCTTTCCCAATATGCTTTGCCCTTATTGTACTTCCCTTCACTAGACCAAGTACCTCTGTTATTTCCTTTCCGGGAATTTTATCTGTATTTATCAATATCATCTTTTTCCTCCCTGTATACCTTTATTCTTTCACAAATGATCATCACAACTATGATAATTGCCAATATGAAGCAGACAAGAAACATGACATAGAATGTTTTGTCCAAGTCATAGAATATCTTCCATGGCGACAAGAATGCAATTATATAGAAAGCAATGAAAATCAGTGCAATCAGCAAACCTAGCTTAGATTTCATGACCATACCTCCTTTTCTAATTATACCTTAAAGTAAACATCCATTCAACTTGGAAAGGCACTTGTTTCCCTTTCCAAATTCAGAAAGAAAAAAATTACGAAAAATTTCACAAAAGCCCTTGACATTTCATCAAAATGTAGTTATTATAAGTTTGTAATCATTACAAATCAAACTTAAAACAACGGAGGATATCAATATGAAATTTGTATGTACAGTATGCGGTTATGTTCACGAAGGAGAAGCTCCACCGGCTGAATGCCCAGTTTGCAAGGTAGGACCGGAAAAGTTTATGGAGAAGCAGGATGACGACAGTTTTGCTGATGAGCATATAATAGGAATAGCAAAGGATGCAGATCCTAGAATAGTTGAAGGACTAAGAGAGAACTTCATGGGAGAATGCACCGAGGTTGGAATGTATCTGGCAATGAGCAGACAGGCAGACAGGGAAGGCTATCCTGAAATTGCTGAAGCTTTCAAAAGATACGCTTTCGAAGAAGCTGACCATGCAGCAAGGTTTGCAGAGCTTCTTGGAGAGGTAGTAACAGATTCAACCAAGAAGAACCTCAAGATGAGGGCTGAAGCAGAGCACGGAGCATGCGCAGGAAAGAAAGAGCTTGCCACTCTTGCCAAACAACTTAACCTTGACGCTGTACACGATACGGTACACGAAATGGCCAAAGACGAAGCAAGACACGGAATGGGCTTCAGAGGACTTCTGGAAAGATACTTCGGAAAGTAAAACTTCACTCTCCTTTGCAGCTGAATAAAACTGAATTGTTAATGAACTAAAAGACTTATGGCATCAGGTTATTCAAGATGAGTATCAGGCTGTCATAAGTCTTAATTGTCTCTGTATTGAACTTATGATATTTACAGTTCATTATTGATTATTTATAATAGTAAAAGAATTTCAGATTAAACTATCGGGGTTAACAAATAATAATTTAGTCAGGTGATATTATGTATCCAACAACAATTGAAAAAATCAAAACCTATCTTGAAGATTATTCAATAAAACCTTCACTGCAAAGAATAATGATCTACAAGTATCTGTCAGCAAACAGGTCCCATCCTACAGTGGATGAAATTTTCAACGAATTGAGTCCGGAACTCATTACACTGTCAAAGACAACAGTCTATAATACGCTTCATCTCTTTGTAGACAAAGGTATAGCAATTCCCATACATGTAGAGGGAAACGAAGTCAGATACGATGCGGATATTACAAACCATGCCCATTTCAAATGCAACAAGTGCGGAATGGTATATGATATTCCTGTAGACTTCACAACCCACAATTTCAAGGAACTGTCAGGATATGACATCGATGAATTCCAGGTATTCATGAGAGGAACCTGTATCTCCTGCAAGAAAAAATCAGAAAACTAAATTCCAATCATATTTTTAAACATTACAACCAGCTATAGATGAAATTTTCCGTTTAAAGAGTAACAGTCATAACGGCAAATTTCATTTTTTTATTGCCAACCTCATGTTCAAATACCTTTCCTATGGAAAAGCCGGCTTTTTCATAAATCCTTATAATCTTTTTGTTGCAAATGGGAACGGTGGCCCTGAACATGTCCGTATAGAAGTTATCCCTTGCAAATTCCAGCGCCTTTACAAGAAATATGAATCCATATCCCATGTCGCAAAGCTTGGGATTTAGTGCTATGCCTATGTCCGTACATGTAAAGTCATCATAGACATTGTATTCATATCCCTTTTTAAATTTTGCATCTTCACAAAAACAGTAATACCCCACAAGGTCGTAGTTTGAGTCCCTTACGGAATAAAACTGCCCATTCCTCAATCTTTTATGATCTATCTCATTTTCATGAAAATCCAGTATTTTTAAATCTTCCGAATATTCCCAGGTCAACACTTCTTCCCACGATAATCCGTCCATCTTGTTTATTATTAACTTGCTGTTGTGAGTCAAAGTAATCACCCCTTGATTATTGAATTTCTACAAAGTCATTTCTTTATAAAATCATTATAGAGCAGTTAAAAATAAATCCAATTTAATTTCTATTAACTTTTTGCTAATATTTTGAAACAATTGTTTCTATTAAGAAATATTATACGTTTTCATTTTAACAATTCGTAACATTAATGAATTAATGTTACTTTTGATATATAATAAGGTTATTAACTTTCATGAACTAAAGGCAAATTGGAGGATGAAATGAACAGTAAACTAGTTGAAAGATTTTTAAGATACGTAAAGATTGATACACAGTCAAATGAAGAAAATGAAAATTCACCAAGTACTGAAAAACAGTTTGACCTTGCCAGAATTCTTGTTGAAGAACTTAAGGAGCTTGGTCTTGAAGATGTGAGCCTTGACGAATACTGCAATGTAATGGCTGTACTTCCTGCAAATACTGACAAGTCCCTTCCTTCTATAGGATTCATTGCCCATATGGACACGGCAACAGACATGACTGGAGCAAACGTGAATCCAAGGATATTGGAAAAATACGATGGCAGCGACATAGTATTGAATGAAGATACAGGTGTAACAATAAGGGTCTCAGACTTTCCTGAGATAAAGGATTATATTGGAAACGACATAATAGTAACTGACGGGACAACCCTGCTGGGGGCAGACGACAAGGCCGGTATAGCCGAAATCATGACTGTACTTGAATATTTCATTGAAAACCCCCATGTAAAGCACGGTCCGCTAAAGATAGCCTTCACTCCAGACGAGGAAGTAGGAAGAGGAACTGTCCATTTTGATCTTGAAAAATTTGATGCGGACTTTGCATATACAGTAGACGGAGGCGGAATTGGAGAGCTTGAGTTCGAAACCTTCAATGCTTCCCAGGCAAAAATCAGGATCAACGGGAGAAACGTACATCCGGGATCTGCAAAGAACAAGATGATAAGTGCACAAAGAATAGGATTTGAACTGGAGGGAATGCTGCCCAAGGAACAGAAACCTGAATACACTGAAGGATATGAAGGGTATTTCCACCTTCTGGACTGCAGAGGAGATGTTGAAAGCTTCAATATGAGATTCATAATCAGGGATCACGACATTGAAAAGTTCAATGCAAGAAACGGACTCATTGAGAATACCGTATCCTACCTTAATTCCAAATACGGTGAAAACACCGTTGAAATGGATCTTAAGATACAATACTACAACATGAGGGAAAAGATAGAACCCACCTTCCATATAGTCGAAACCGCAAAGGAAGTAATGGAAGAGCTTGGAATAACACCGATCGTAAAGCCAATAAGGGGTGGAACAGACGGAGCCATGCTTTCATACAAGGGACTTCCTACTCCGAATATCTTCACAGGAGGGCACAACTATCACGGAAAATACGAATATATACCTATCCAGTCCATGGAAAAAGCAGTGGAAGTCATCAAGGGAATCATATGTAAATATGCCCAATAAACTCAACAAAAATAACGGCTGATTAATTTCATTGATCATGCCGTTTTTTTATTCCAGCTTAAGAAAACTTTCTTTCTCGACTTTATAAGCGCTTTCTTGACACAACTTAAAAGTTTTACCTCTTGAAGTTTAGTATTATGATTTATTTACACCAAGCTGATTACCATAAGATAGTGGAAGGTGCTTCCTGCCAGTACGAATAGGTGGAACACTTCATGGAACCCGAATCCCTTGAAATTCAATATGGGAATCTTCCCTCCATAGATGACTCCTCCTATGGTATATGCAATACCGCCTAGTATGAGGAATACCAAGGATGCAACGGGCATCACTTTCACAAGCTGGTAGATCAATATTACAGAGAGCCATCCCATTGCAATATAGATGGTTGCTGTAAGCTTTCTGGGCATGTTTATCCAAACTAAGCTCAGTACTATTCCAACTACAGTTAGTCCCCATACAATTGACAGTATGACGTATCCCAAGGTGCTTTTAAGGACTGCAAGGCATACTGGAGTATATGTACCTGCTATCAATACGAAAATCATCATATGGTCTACCTTTCTAAACACCTGGATTATGCTGTCCTTCACCTTAATCCAGTGATAGGTTGTACTTGCCGAATACAAAAGTATCATGCTGATTCCAAAGATAATAAAACTGACAAGGACCACTGTGCTTCCCGACATGTATCCTTTATATATTAAAAATCCCAGTCCCACTACTGAAAGTATGGCACCAACAAAATGCGTTATTGTAGAAACTGGCTCCCTCATCTAAATCCCCTCCGATTATGAATTTCAGCTTTTCGAAGCTGGAATGTTCTCTTATTTCTTACATCCTAATTATACTACCAGGTTATAATATATGCAAAGAATTAGAATGAATTTCAGTTAATTTTTAACCAAGCTATAAAAAACCCGCCAACTGACGAGCTGGCGGTACAAGTACTTTAATGTTTAGACTATTTTTTCTTCATTCAATGCTTCCATGAGCTTTCCGAGTACTTCAGGATCGTATTTCCAGCCGGCTTCCGAGTTCAGTATTTCTACGGCTTTCTGTGCTGTAAATCCTTTCCTGTATGACCTGTTTGTTGTCAGTGCATCGTAGGCATCTGCTACTGCAATTATTCTAGCCTCAATGCATATTTCATCCCCTTTTATGCCGTTGGGATATCCTCCACCGTTCATCCACTCGTGGTGCTGTAGAATTATTTTGCTCAGGTCTTCATAATATGTGTCATTGACCATTTCCATACCCGTTATTGGATGTTTTTTTATGTATTCCATTTCCTCTTCGGTGAGTTTTCCCGGCTTGTTCAACACATAATCAGGAACCTCTATCTTGCCTATGTCATGAAACAGGGATGCAAAGAAAATATTTTCAATCTTTTCTTTGGGAAGATTCAGCTTGTTTGCGATTATAACCGCATAATGCTGCACCCTTGCTCCATGGTCATGGGTATACAAATCCTTCTCCTGACTTTTTTTTGCAATTTCTCTCAGGTCGTTAAGCCTCTTGCTGATATTGAAGAATACCGGCTGATTGGAAAAATACAGCATCTCCGTATCTTCATTGGTTTCAAACTGGGCAAGTTCCTTGAGCCTGTTTACGTAAAAGTAGTCTCCGGTTTTCAGTACAAGTTTTTCATCCTTTACATGCAGAGTTATGCTGCCATCCAGAATATACAGAAATTCAAGAAGTTCATCGGAATTTCCCGGATTGATATATGCCATGTTTCCTTTCTTGATTATCTGCCTCATGATTTCATTGTTGTGACCTTTTGCCAGCAACGAAATCGATCCGTTTTCCTGTGCACTTTTTTCCAAATATTCATCTCTTTTACAAATGTGCAATCCTTCCATCATTTCACCTCTGAATATTACCCCCGCATATGCTTTTTACCAGCCCCCTACTACAAGTGGGTCGATTTTTACATTTTTGTGACCAATTTCAACTTTAACCAATACACATTCGAGAATTATCCCTTCTTCTGCCGCTTTTTCAATTGCCGCCTCTGAGATTCCATTGGTATCCTCTACCAATTGAGCAATGATTTCCTTAAGCTCACCATTACTTTCAACTGCTTCTGCTTCTAATTGTGCGTCAGCAATCAATTCATCGATTTCTGCATTTGCCGTGGCTACCATTTCGTTGGCAAGTGCTTCTATGTCTACAGCGAACGCACTAACCGAGGTTGCCAAAAGCATTGCAACCACCATAAATAATACCAAAATTCTTTTTTTCATACTTCCTCCTAGTTTTTCGAGCGAAATCTCCCGGTTCACAGATATCCTCTGATTTTTCTGACAATAAATTTCATTGCAAAAAAATACATCGGATACCCAATGTACAGAAAATCTCCACTGCTTAAATTGGGTAAACCAGCCGTCATAGATATTACTCCTTAGACCTGTGTTTTTGCGTCTCCAGTTTTCACCGGATTTGCCTTTTTCCACATTTAATAAATAAATGAAGAAATATATGAACTTTTCTGGTTCATCAATCATTATAACGTATTATGAACAGTAAATCAATATTACTTATGAAATTTTACAATTATTCACAGTATTCTATAACCAAAATTCCAACGCTTAAGTGAGTTCTTCACATTTAACTTTCTTCAGATCAAACAACCCAGACAGGCAGCCGAAAACACCGATTCTGCCTACCTGATATTGTTTTGATTTTTTGTAGGCATATGTATTGCCTGGCCAAATACTGCATGGGCAGCTTCTTGAAGCGATTCCGCGACTGTAGGATGACCATGAATTGTCGAAAGCACTTCATCAACGGTAGCTTCAAGCCTAATTGCAAGAGAACCTGCCACTATGAGTTCCGTAGCCTTTGGCCCTGCAATGTGAATTCCGATTATTTCTCCCGTCGAATTGTCTGCTATATACTTGACAAGCCCATGAGTTTCACCAAGAATGAGTGATTTTCCATTTCCTCTTAGAGGAAAGCATCCCAGAGAATAGTCAATGCCTGCTTCTTTAGCTTCTCTTTCTGTCATCCCGACTGATGCCAGCTCAGGCTTGGTATAAACACAGTATGGAACTGTTTTGAAATCCATTTTTGATCTCTTTTTTAATATGGATTCCACCGCTACTACTCCCTCGGCAGATGCTACATGGGCAAGCATAACTCCACCAATACAGTCTCCCACCGCATAAATGTTATCCACATTGGTTTCCATGTTTTCATTGACTGTTATTGCCCTGTCAACCTTTACACCTATGGTTTCAAGTCCAAGATTATCAACTACAGGTTTTCTTCCAATGGAAAGAAGCACTTTCTCAGATTCGATTATTTTTTCCCCATCACCTGATGATACATATATCTTAACTCTCTCGTCTGAAGATTCAAATTTCTCTACCTTGGTTCCCGTCAGTATTTCAACTCCCAGATTCTTCAATTCATAAACCAGGTATTTGACTATATCCCTGTCCATATTGCTGATTATTTCAGGAAGCATTTCCACTATAGTAACCTTGACCCCAAGTCTTGCATATATGCTGGCAAATTCAGAGCCTATTACTCCACCACCTACTATACATATACTTTCAGGAAGTGATTCAAGAGAAAGCATCTCGCTGCTCGTCAAAATGTTTTCTCCTTCTATTCCTGGAATAGGAAGGATTACAGGTACTGATCCGGTAGCGATTATTGCCTTATCAAAGGTGATCACATCTTTTTTCCCTTCTGAATCTTCCACCTCCATGCTGTTCCTTGTAATGAAGGTACCTTTCCCACACAATATTTCAACCTTGTTTGCACACAACAATGACTGTACTCCTCTCACCAGTGTTTTCACAACCTTGGATTTCCTGGCCTGGAGAGCATTCCAATCCACTGATAGATTTTCGCATTTTATGCCGAATTCATCCCCATCCTTAAGAAGCATGTGGTAAATATCCACAGTATTCAGTAGAACCTTCGTAGGTATGCATCCTACGTTGAGGCATGTCCCACCAAAGTACTCCTTCTCCACTATGGTCACATCCAAGCCTGCCTGTGCCGCCTTTATTGCGGCTACATATCCACCAGGACCTCCTCCCAATATTACCAGTTTCATAATTACCTCCTAAAGTACCAGAATGCTCGGATTTTCCATGTATTCCTTGACCCTGTTTAGGAACCTTGCTCCCACTGCACCATCTACAACCCTGTGGTCAGCTGTAAGACTCAGCGTCATCATAGGTATGAATACAAGTTCTCCATCCACATTGGTAGCAACATCCCTGATTGAATTAATTCCCAGTATTGCCGATTCAGGCTGATTGATTATGGGAGTGAATGATTCCATGTTGAACATTCCAAGATTTGTAACAGTGAAGGTTCCTCCGCTCATTTCATCAGGCTTCA
Organism: Dethiosulfatibacter aminovorans DSM 17477; assembly: GCF_900142005.1. GTDB lineage: Bacteria > Bacillota > Clostridia > Tissierellales > Dethiosulfatibacteraceae > Dethiosulfatibacter > Dethiosulfatibacter aminovorans. Next base: position 56,811 of record NZ_FQZL01000008.1, on the reverse strand, counting down.
AGGAGTTTGTCCTTGCCTTTCCTGCAAGCTCTTTTATTTCCCTTGATATTGCTGCAAGACCTTTCACATTTGCGTACTTGACTACGGGTACAATGAGCCCTTCATCAAGGGCCACCGCAACTCCCATATTCACATAGTTGCGGGTTATTATTTCATTATCGTCAATGGATGAATTCACCAGAGGGAATTCGAGAAGAACCCTGGATACTATCTTCACTATAAGATCGGTATAGGATACCTTCACTACAGGTTTAAGCTTGTCCTTAAATCTCTTGAGTTCTCTTACATCGATACTGAGATTGTAGTTTACAAATGCAGCCGTCTTCTGGCTTTCCGACATCCTTTCAGATATGACCCTTCTCATGGCACTCATTTCCTGCCTTTTTTCCTCAGGCGCAGCCATTTCCTGAAGCTTCTCGAAATTCCAGTATTCAATGACATCGCCCTTCATGACCCTGCCTTCCTGTTGAATACTATTGATATCCACTCCAAGATTTTCTGCAGTCTTCACTGCCGCAGGAGATGATTTAACCTTCACCTGGCCGCTTTCACTGAAATCTTTTACATCCTTCTCGGAAACAGTCCCTCCGGGTCCTGTCCCCTCAATGAGGGCCAAATCAACACCAAGATCCTTTGCCAGTCTTCTTGCCTTTGGTGATGCCTTCACTCTTTTGGCGCCTGCCTGCTTTTCTTCTGAAACCTTTTCTTCAATCTCAACCTGGGTATCCGCCTTTTCTTCCTTTACCACAGCGCCTGCCTGTGAAAGCATTTCTTCAATATCTTCATCTGCAGTTCCAATGATAGCTACAGGTTTCAGCACGCCGATGCTTCCTTCCTCAAGAAGGATTTTCCTCAATATTCCTCCCCTCGTCGCTTCAGCATCATTTGTAAGCTTGTCCGTTTCAACACTAAAGAGCAGGTCCCCTTTTTCAACCTGGTCTCCTTCTTTCTTGTACCACTTGCAAATTTTACCCTCGGTCATTGTAAGACCCAACTTGGGCATAACTATGAATTGCGCCATAAGCTCCTCCCTATCAATTTTATTAAGCTAGAAAAAAACCTCCTGACTGTGCCACCTCCAGTGCTTTTTTCACATTCACATGAATGGGACCCTTTCTGGTTATCCTGAATGTAATCACATCACCCTGATGAAAGCGCACCTCCCTTTCGCCGTCAACTGCAATTATGCCCTTGAAGTCCGCTTTCCACCGGAAAGGCTTATCCACTTCAACAATCTCCAACTCGTCCGTGGACACTTCAACTATTGTCCCTGCCGCCACAGGTGCATAAAACTTCCTGCCTCCACCATTTATCCTCAAGCTTCCTCCGAAATCATCCAGGTCGTCGATTCTTCGTATTGCTCCAACAAGGGTTGAGAAACCTATGGAAGCAGGATGGCACTTGGATACAACAATATGCTTTATGTGCTTCATGTCCCATATTGCCTTTGCACCCACATATATTTCATCAGAAATCACTGCATCAATCAATGCAATATCTTCGAATTCATCATTCCTGTAAATTTCAATAATCTTGTCCCTATAGCAGGACTGTTCGAAACTGAACCTCCCCGATGCAACGGCAGCAGCAGCCATTCCTACAACCGTACCTTCAAGCATTTCAGGATATGCATTATTTGTCCCGGTTGAAACTCCAATGAGGGGAACGGTCTTTAGATGTTTTGCTGCAAGCCTGTTAGTTCCATCTCCTCCTATGACAACCACACAGCCTACTCCCAGTTCTTCAAGGATTTCCGCCGCTTTTTCCGTGTCTTTGGGAGACGCCTTGATTTTCATGTCAAGGATTTCTATATCCACTTGAAGTTCATCTGTAAGCATTAGTTTTTCCTTGACCTTGTAGCCCATAACAAAAGAATCCGGCATTATATAAATCTTGTCCACTCCAAATTTTTGTGATCCAAGTATTATTCTTTCAATGATATTGACTTTTTCATTGTTGTCTATAACTGTGGCATGTGATACCAGTCTTCTAATATCCTTGCCTGATGCAGGATTGGCAATAATTCCTATAGTAGACATGGCCGTCTCCTTTCCGGACCGGGAAGTACATGTCACTTCCCGACCCATATCAATTCCCTGCAGCTTAAACTGTCAAGGGAAGTATTTTATACATGCTTATATTTCTTGAAACTTTAGAAAAAGCTTCTTCACAGCCTGTACTATATCCTTGTCATTTGGAACAACATAGTCTTCAAGTCCTGGAGAGAAAGGAACGGGAGTATTGAGTGCTCCTACACGAACTATTGGAGCATCCAGCTCATAGAAAAAGTCCTCTGCTATTGTAGCAGCCACTTCTCCTATAAAGCTTCCCCTCTTGGCTTCCTCGGATACCAGCACAACCTTGTTTGTCTTCTTCACAGACTCAAGAATTGCATCCTTGTCCAGTGGATAAAGGGATCTCAGGTCCATGACTTCCGCATTTATCCCATCTGCTGCCAGGGCCTCGGCCGCTGCCAGGGCGTCATAAACCTGTTTTCCATAAGTTATGATTGTTACGTCAGAACCTTCCTTTGCTATCCTGGCCTTGCCGAAAGGAATAGGCTCGATGACATCAGGAACTTCTCCTTCCACAGTGTAAATGGCCTTGTGCTCCAGGAAGATAACAGGATTGTCGTCATCTATGGCAGTAAGCATCATTCCTGCAGCGTCTGCAGCATTGCTTGGATATACGACCTTGAGGCCCGGAACATGTGCAACCCATGCTTCAAGAGACTGTGAATGCTGTGCTGCCGCCCTGATTCCTGCTCCTCCAGGAAGCCTTACAACCATTGGCAATGAAATCTTTCCACCGAACATGTATCTCATCTTCGCTGCCTGGTTGACTAGCTGGTCCATTCCAACTGTAATGAAATCGATGAACATAAGCTCAGCAATGGGCTTCAGTCCTGTAGCCGCTGCACCGACTGCCGTACCTATGATTGCTCCTTCTGATATTGGGGTATCTCTTATTCGCTTTCCGCTGAACTCTTCATACAGTTCAGCTGTGACACCAAAACATCCTCCGAACTGTCCCACGTCCTCACCGAAAACAAGAACATTCGGATCTTCCTTCATTCTAATTCTAATTCCTTCTCGGATTCCTTCAGCATATGTCATCACTTTCATCTTACCCTTACCTCCTCGACTATATCGGAATAGACATCTTCTACTGCAGACTCCACAGCAGGATCCTTGGAGTTCCGTGCAAAATCAACAGCCTCGTCTATGACCGCCTCGACTTTTTTATGCATTTCGTCAATTTCTTTCTGATTCAGAATGCTGTTTTCAAGGATAAATGCTTCCATCCTTTTGACGGGATCCTTTTCCATCCATTCCTGAACCTCTTCGTCTGTCCTGTATACTGCGGGATCACCTTCGAAATGTCCCCTTTGTCGATAAGTCTTGCACTCTATGAGTGTAGGTCCCTGATTCTTCCTTGCACGCTTCACAGCTTCACCGACTGCTTCGTAAACGGCGAATACATCATTGCCGTCTACAGTGACTCCCGGCATGTTATATGCAACAGCTCTGTCGGAAATGTCCTTGATAGCCTGATGTCTTTCCTGGCTTAAGGAAATTGCATAGCCGTTGTTTTCACATATGAATATCACAGGAAGCTTCCAGATACTTGACAGGTTCAGTGCTTCGTGGAAGGTGCTCTGGTTTGTTGATCCATCTCCGAAGAAACATATGCAAACCTGTTCTGTTCCCCTGTACTTGCAGCTTAGACCTGCACCTGTTGCAATGTTGTGGCCTGCACCTACTATTCCGTTGGCTCCAAGTATTCCCCTTGTAGCATCAGCTATGTGCATTGATCCGCCCTTTCCCTTACAATAGCCTGATTCCTTGCCAAAAAGCTCCGCCATCATAAGTTTAAGGTCTCCACCTTTTGATACTATATGCCCGTGACCTCTGTGAGTACTTGTAATAAAGTCATCGTCATTAAGATTTGCACATGCTCCTGTTGCCACAGCTTCTTCTCCTATATACAGATGGACAAAACCTGGAATTAGTCCTTCTGCAAAAAGTCCCATTGCTTTTTCTTCGAATTTTCTGATTCTCAACATGTTTTCATACATACTCAAAATTTTCTCATTATTCAGCTTCAAAACTACTCCTCCTTATTCTTTGATACAAACCTCGATACAGACGATTGACGCTTCTATGGAATCGTCCATGTCTCCGAATTCCGAAATATTCAGCCCGCTGATTGTCAAACCGCCCTTCACCACAGTGAATTCCTTTTCTCCTACCGGTAATAACTGTTCAAGCTCTTTAGTGTCTACATCCTCGGGACGGGTGACCGCCACGGTGATCTTAAGAACCACCTTTTCATTCATTTCTTTAAATGAATAGCCTAAAATCTCCTCAAGTCCACATAGACAGCTTTTGGACACAGCATCCTTCACAGCCTTTTGTGCAGCCTTGGTAACGGACTGTCCGTGAATGTCTATTCCCATTCCGAATTCAATAATAAATCTTTTGATAGGATCACCTCTTTAAAACAATTCATCGCCACTCCTGTTGTCGAGTCCGGGATGAATATCAAATCTTACAACACCAACAGTTCCCCGGTCTCCAACAGCTTCAGTTACTATAGCAGTACCGACATGTCCGAATCCTCCGCAGAGTTCAAATGCTGTTACACCCTCCTCCAATAATTTTTCTACTGCCTTTGCTGCCTCATTATAAGACTCTACTCCAACAGTGATCAAATGTAATGTTTCAGTTTCAATTTCCGATCTATGAACAGCCGGATCAGCTTTTGGAGCAACAAAAATGAATGCCGCCTTTAACATGATCTCCCTCCTTTCAATATTTTTATGTTTCCATATAACCATTGAATATGCAATTGTCGTGCCACGTGCATAGATCCATAAAATCGGCAATATAGCTGATTTACAACTTGTATAATGGCAATAAAAAATTCCCAATCCGGGAATTCCCATTATAGGATTCCCGGATTGGGAATTTTGTTTATATATTCATTTTCACTTAAAGCTTTTCACATTGATATTGTATGTCTTGACTTTTCTATATACTGTAGATTTGCCTATTTTCAGTCTTTCTGCAGCATCCAAAACATTACCTTTCGTAGCCTTCAACGCTTCAATAATACACATTTTCTCTACATGCTTCATGTTTTCATTATGAAATGCTTCCTTGACATTTGCCGAATCCTTGAAAGAATAGAATCTCTCAATCTTTTCTCCGTCGCTTAAATAATACTCGCGCTGAATAAAATGCTTCAGCTCCCTGACATTTCCTCTCCACTTGCCGTTTGCCAGCAAATCCTTGAATTCTTCAGAAAAATACTTGCTGACTCCTGAATTCTCACCGTTGAGTTCCTTGAGAAAATGGTCTGCAAACAGCAATATGTCACCCTTTCTATCCCTCAATGGTATCAGGGTTATGTTGATTACGTTTAGGCGGAAAAACAGATCCTCCCTGAAGCTTCTCATTTCAACTTCTTCCCTGAGATTTCTGTTGGTGGCAGCTATTATCCTTACATCAAGATTTCGTTCATATCTGCCTCCTATCCTGGAGACTTTCTGGTTTTCCAGTATCCTAAGAAGTTTGGACTGTATTTCCACAGGAAGCTCTCCTATTTCATCCAGAAAAATGGTTCCCTTGTCTGCAAGTTCGAACTTGCCCGGTTTCCCTTCCGAAGATGCTCCTGTAAATGCTCCCTTCTCATATCCGAAAAGCTCGCTTTCCACAAGTTCCTTTGGCAGGGCGGCGCAGTTAACCACTATGAAAGGTCCATTGCTCCTGGAACTGGCAGAATGGATTGAATGTGCAAATATCTCCTTGCCTGTACCGCTTTCTCCCTGAATTAAAACCGTACGGTTTGTCCTGGATATTTTTTTTGCAAATTCAATCAGCTTCTTTACTTTAGGATCATCAGTGATTATATCATCGAAAGTATAATTTGGTCTGAAACCCATGATGCTGGATATGACCTTTCTTACCTGTTCCGCCTCCTTCACCAGTATTACGGCACCGGTAATTCGCCCGGAAACCTTGATTGGCGACACATTGATAAGACAGTCAATCTTGCGTTTTCCAAGATTTATGGAATAGTCTCCAATACGAATATTGCTTCCTTCAAAAAACACCGTGTTTTCCAGGTCAAGGTCCTTGAATATCTTTCTAAAATCAAGGTCTTGAAACTCCTCCCTGTCCATTTCAAACATATTTACAATCCGGTCGTTCATATGGGTAGGCTCATAATCCCTGCTCAATACAAAGAGTCCTTCCAATACGGCATTGAAGGCAATATCCATAAGCTCGCATGAACCCATCAGGTCAAGCTGCTTCTCTATGATCCTGGCTGCTGTAGTCACTACTCCAAAGGTGTGGATATGGTCATCCTCGACACTTCCTGAAATATCAAGACATCCTATGACCTCCCCACTGCCGTCTCGTATGAGGGCGGCACTGCAGGTCCAGGCATGGTGGGAAATGCAAAAATGTTCGGCCCCCTTCATATAGGTATCCTTCTTCCTGGCAAGGGCCGTACCTATGGCATTGGCTCCTACACTCTTCTCGTCCCATCTTGTCCCAGTGACGAAATTCATCGAATTGTGCTTTAGATGTATGTTTTCATTTTCAACAAGGTGTATTATCACTCCATTTTCATCCGTAAGGACCAGACTGAAGCTCGTCTGCTTTATTATCTCAAATATGTTTTCCATGACGGGTCTTGCAATGTCTATCAGATTTTTCTTTTTCTCAAGAAGTTTCTTCAACTCTCCATCTGAAATTCTGTGACCGTAGCCGTCATTGTAGTCTACATTCATGAAAATGCACCTGTCCCACGCCTCGCTTACAAACCCCCTTGTCTCATCAACAGGATTGTTAAAGAGGATGTGTGATTTCCAGTTTTTCTTCAGTTTCTCCAATTCCTGCTTCATATTATGCATCCCTCCAATATTTGGTTATGCATTTATGAATATTTAATAGTTGCCTTCCTTCAGTTCGAAATATGCTTCCGACTTAAGGCATACGGGGCACTTCTTAAGGGATGAAGTCCCTTCATGTACGTAACCGCAGGCTCTGCACTTCCATCTGGACTTTCCTTCCTTTTTAAATACCTGGTCCTTCTCTACATTCTCGAGAAGCTTAAGGTATCTTTTTTCATGCTCAACTTCAACCTTTGATATGAGCCTGAATGCCGTTGCCACATCCTTGAAACCTTCATCTTCTGCCACCTTGGCAAATTCAGGGTAGAGTTCCGACCATTCCTCATTTTCACCGGCAGCTGCAGCCTTGAGGTTCTCTGCAGTCGTTCCTACAAGACCTGCAGGATATGCAGCAGTGATTTCCAATCCTTCACCTCTATCAAGGAAATTGAAAAACCTTTGTGCATGCTCCTTTTCATTTTCTGCGGTTTCCAAAAACAAAGCCGCTATCTGTTCAAACCCTTCTTCCTTTGCTTTTTCAGCGAAGAAAGTGTATCTCATTCTTGCCTGTGATTCACCTGCAAATGCCTTCAATAAGTTTTGTTCAGTTTTTGTTCCTTTGCATCCCATAAACTACCTCCAATGTTTTCTTACGAAAAGGTTATCAAATACCGATGGCAATGTCAATAAATAGAATTCCACGGGAATCACCATTGGAAATCACACCTAAAGTTGATATAATATAAGTGAATACAAATCAAAGGAGGAACACCATATGTCGGGAAAATTCGAAGTGTACAGGGACAAGGCAGGCGAATTCAGATTCAGACTCAAAGCATCAAACGGACAGGTTATTGCATCAGGTCAGGGATACAAGACAAAGGAGAGTTGCCTTCATGGAATAGAATCAGTTAGAAAAAATGCTGCTGATGCTAAAATTGTAGAATTGGAAGAAGTTAGATAGAACTCAAAAAAGTCCGCTCAAACGGACTTTTTTATAGTTTAAAAACTTTCTTTTGTGACTTAAAGAATGATCCAGCCACTTTTAATATTGATTTGTTTTCTTTTTAATGCCTGTCCTTGATGTATTTGTAAACTGAATATCCTATGTCTCCTGCCACTACAAGTGCAACTATTCCGTAGACAAATCTCATTATTGTCGACAAAACCTTGAATACTTCCTTGAGTTCCTGACCTGTAGCGTCGCTTACTGCGGCCACGCTGTCAGTATTGAATATTCCCGGTCCCGCTATCATATAAATCAAAATTCCAATTACAAACAATGAATTAGCCCACTTCACTGTTCTAGTAACAGTGTTCCATTTTCCAGTCCTGACAAGGATTGCACTGTTGATCAGTGAAATTCCCCAGAAAACATTCCAAAACGGCAGGTATGCTTCAAGAGCCTTCTTCGAAAGTGAAGGATATGACATCCATCCGCTGCCGTCGCTGTAGAATACTGCTACTCTCTCAGGATATGCATTGAACAGGATTATTGCCAGGACCACAAACATTATACTTACAATCTGTCCCGTTCTTCTTACCTTGTCGTTATCCTTCACAAGCTTTGGAAGCTTGTCAGGATTCCATTCCTTTGCCAATTCAGATTCTTCTCCCTTGTCGAAACGATCAATAAGGAAAAATACTATAGTTACAAAACCAAGTCCTGTTGCAAAAGCCGTTATATATCTTGGAATAAGTTCAAGTATCCTTATTCCAAGATGAACATCACTACTTTGGGTTACTATTGATATAATCACTCCTGCTGTTGTCAAAATGAACAATACTATCAGCACAATCTTTAGTACAAAAACATATGCATCATAAACCCTTGGACCAATAATATACTTGTCACTGGTTCCATATCTTGAAGCCACCTGTGACGGCGATCCATAGTTTTTCAGCATTTCCTTCACTTTTTCCTCATCAGCTTCTCCCGAATCCGATATTTCCTCAAGATTGTCGTAAAGTATGGACCTGAGTTCCTCTTCTATATCCTTTCTGTTCTTGCTCCAGATCTTCTGTCCTACGGCATATATGTACCTTTCTATTAAATCCATGACTACCTCCTATAAATCCAATAAACCGTTGGTTGTTTCAACCATCTTCATCCATTCGTCCGTAAGCCTTTTCAGTATGACTGCTCCTCTTTCATTGAGCCTGTAGTATCTTCTCTGTCGTGAATCCTCCAACTTCCAGGTGCTTTCCAGGACACCCTTCCCTTCCAGTCTTCTCAAAAGGGGATAGAGGGTGTTCTGCTCAATGGCAAGTCCCTTCTCCTTAAGCTTGACTGCAAGGGTATAACCATATTCGTAATCCTTAAGCTGACTCATTACACTCAGAACAAGCATGCCCCTCCTTAGTTCCTGGATCAGCGACTCCATTATTTTATCTTCGGTCATATTATCACTTCCTTACCTATATTATACTGTATATCGCACAATATTGTCAAGCGCAGTATATTGTCCGTGTACAACCATCCCCTTTCAAATGCTCCAGTCTCAATCAACTTTCCAAGGCATCGAGCATGTATACAACATCTTTTTCTAAAAGGTCAAAGTCAATAAATCTTGCCTGTCTTGAAACTTCCCTTCCATTCATAAGAAGCACGACCAACGGTGCAGAAAAAGCCAGAAACCGTCCTTTAACCTGTGGGAGGTCTTCAACCTTCACCAATGCCGTTTCCAGACTATCCATGTCCATTTCCCTGTCTATTCTGTCAACTACAGAGTCACAGACGCTTCAAGCACCTGATGATATTACAAGAAGAACTGCTTCGTTCTTCTCCAGAAATTCATCTAATTCACTCATAATTGCTATCTTTTTCATATATGTTCACCAATTTCCTGATTTACTCGGCTTCCCAGGATCTTTTTCAATTAGAAGGCTTCAGCGTCCTGGTTGTTTAATTATATCACAACAACATAACCATATTCACTATATCACTATGAAAAAAATATGTTTAGAAAGCTGTTGGAGACTTTTATATACACAACTATAAAGCAGTATGATAAAATAACATGAATAATTCATCATATTTTTGGTATAAGTATTATGAATTCTCATTTGAGAGAGGTGATATCTTGAACTCTTCAAACTCCATGAACATCAATTTGAAATTTGATACGATACTGGAAAAGGAATACTGTGATTTTAAATACAATGAAAACCTGAAACAGGTAAGAATAGTTCTGGGTCTCATGGTTGTATTGTTTGGCATTTTTTCATTTTATGATGCAAAACTTTTCAATGATCCAAACGGTTTGATAATTAGAGTCAAGCTGTTTATGGTGTTGCCCATATTCCTCGCAGCCTTTGCCATGTCTTTTACAAAATGGTTTAAGAGCTATAACCATTTTATTATATCAATCGCACTTATAATTGCAGGAAGCGGCTTTTCAATAATGCTCCTGGAATCAAGAGGAAACCTTGGATACTATGGCGCCATATTCCTAATTACATATTCGGCATATTTTGTACTCAATCTCAGGTACAAGTATTCAACAGCCATAGGCTGGACCATCCTGTTCTTTTACCTTTTCATATCCGTGTCCCACGGGGCCAGTATAGACCTTGAAACATTCATAGTATTCATCTTCATGATGGGTTCCAACATAATAGGCATGATGGGAGGATATTTCCTCGAATACTATTCCAGAAAGAATTACCTTCAAAGTATAAGAATCGAAAGCGACAATCATAATCTTGAAGAAAGAGTCTCACTGCAGGTAAAGGAGATAACAGACCAGCAGTCGGCAACCATATATGCACTGGCAAAACTGGCTGAATCAAGAGACAGGGAAACAGGAGTTCACATAGAACGAGTGGGAAAATACTGCCGGCTCTTGGCGGAAAAGATAGACTGGACAGTTTATTCCAAACTGGACATACAAAAGAACAAGTTTGTAGACACCATTGAAATGGCAAGTGCCCTCCACGACATAGGAAAGGTTGGAATCGAAGATAGAATTCTCTTGAAACCGGGACCCCTTACCAAAGAGGAATTTGCCAGAATCAAAATGCATACAATCATAGGCAGTGACACACTGGTCACTTTGAAAAAGAAATATCCCAACAATGTATTTGTCAACATGGGACTTGAAATAACCAGACACCATCATGAGAAATTCGACGGGTCCGGCTATCCGGATGGCCTTGCAGGTCACGACATACCATTGTCGGCAAGAATACTTGCCATAGCCGACGTTTACGATGCTCTAACTACAAAGAGACCGTACAAGGAAATATTCACCCATTCTGAAGCAATGGAAATAATGATAAAGGATACAGGATCCCATTTCGACCCTGACCTTATGAAGATATTCAAGGAAGTCGAATATGCCTTCAACATCATTTCAAAATCAAACAATATCATGGAGAGAAGAAAAAACACCATGGAAAGAAAGCTGCCAAATATCATGAACTAAAACTTGAAAAAATCAATTCATATAAACAAAAAGAAACGAATGCCATGGCACTCGTTTCTTTTTGTTTGCATATAAATTTATTCTACACTATTGATAGTGCTTGTTTTATCATAGCCTTTGACCTAGGCAAGCGGAAAAACAACCTTTGTTTGAAGTTTTCCTCCAGCTATTTCCAATGGATCATCAACATAAAACTCGTATGATACACCCATAGGCTTGTAGTTGTTCTCCTCCATCCATCTTTTGATGGTATCGTGGTTTGGCTTCATCTCTCCATAAGGCCCCACATGTACACAGGACACCTTCTTTCCTCCCGGAATCTCTCTGGAAACAATATCCTTCTTATTTCCCGCTATTCCCTTTCTCACTGTCAATCCAACTTCAATTTCCATATTGTCCATATCATCGTTGTGGAATGCAACAAATGGTGCACCTGCAGGTATTTCACCCATTCCATTCAAATAGCCCTTGATTCTGCTGTAGCATTCACTCAATACCTTTGGCATTTGTTCAACTGTAGTGTTCCTTCTGATTGTAAGGACATTGTGACCCACTTTTTCATCAATTATTTTGCATTGGTAATTCATACTGGTCTCCCCTCGAATAATATATTTTGTTCTTAATTATTTATTATAATAGCCCATTTCAATTTACTTTGCAAGTTTTTGCAAACGTTTTCTTTGTTGGAATTTCAACGATTGGTTAAATAATTAACATAGTTGTCATGGCAATAATGTTAATTATTTAACGCGATTCATTTATGTATTCAAAATACTTGATAGTTAAATTGTTGTCTATTTTTATTATGTTAAATACTTAACCTATTTTTGCTAAAAAATTTGAACTTTTTTAATAAAGTTTTACCCTTCATTGTTGTTTTGCTTGTTTTTATAGTAAAATTACCTTAGAGGGTTATTCTTAATACGCATATAAGGCCAGAAAGCGGCTACGTTGCGTTATCCATGTCACATTTCACGTGCCCAAGGCGGATATTCAGAAGGGATTATGCATTTTTAACCTTCTTAAGTTATAAATAAAAAGGATGTGAAATCATGTGCGGCAGATACCTATTGTCATATGACCTTGAGGACCTTATCAAGATTCTGGAGGAAAGATGGAATATCAGACAACCCAATATAGACTATTACGAGCCAAGCTACAATATCGCTCCGGGACAAAAAATCATTGCGCTTTACAAAGAAAACAATGAGGTCGCAGCCGGATCTTTCAGATGGGGGATTGAACCCTCCTGGTCAAAAAACAAGTCCAGGCTTCTCATCAATGCTCGAAGTGAAACAGTAGAAGAAAAATCCACTTTCAGAGATTCGTACAGCAACAGAAGATGCCTTATTCTTACAAACGGCTTTTATGAATGGAAAAGGAACGGTGGAAAGACACCTTACTATATAACACTGAATGAAGCAGGGTTATTCTCCTATGCAGGTCTGTGGGATTACTACAACGACAATGGAATTATGAAAAAGGCATGTTCAATACTGACTATGGAATCCAATGGCTCCATGAGTAAAATCCACAACAGGATGCCTGTGATTCTTAATGCCAGCCAGGAAAAAATCTGGCTTTCTGAAAACTACAAGGATCAAGATCTTCTAAACCCCATGGACTCCAGCCTTCTCCACATCCACGAAGTATCGTCATACGTAAACAAATGGAGCAACAATTCCAAAAAATGCATTGAACCTGTTGTCAACGAACAGATTAGTTTTTGAAAATATAAACCCCACTTCAAAGAAGCAGGGTATAAAATATTTGAATCAGGAATTCAGTTTATAAGGAAGGCAATCTCCACCTCTTGGCAACAAGCCAATACTTGCATTTGGATTTTCTTTTAGTACATAGTCTATAGCAGACTGTAAATCTGCTGCCCTATCGTAGCCCAACACCTTGATTTCTTCATCGGTCAATCCGTCGGTCACTATGATTATGTTGGCCTTTTCCCTGACTCTTGAGTTTGCCATTGCAATATCTGCTGCAACAAGGTCTGCCTCCCTGTCATGGAAAGATATTCCCTTTACACATTTCTTTGCATCGTCATATGTCATATTGGACCATTCCCTCAGTTTGGGATGATTGTGCTCCATGCCCTCGTAGCATGGAGCCAAAAACACTATGTATCCGTCCTTTTTGACACTGAAATATGCTGAAACCAATCCTTTTTCTCCCTGCCAGTAATCTATGTCGCATGGATTTGAGCTCACCACTACAACCTCAGCCTCTTCAGGAATTTCAACTCCAAAGACCTTCTTTGACAACTTAGAACCTTCCCTGTGAGCTTTGACAAAATCACCTGCAAATATGCCTACCACTTCTTCCTCTATATTCTTGACTACATTCACAATGAATTTCAAGCCGGCAATCCTGGCAACTTCTTCTATTCCTGCCCTGCATCCATTGCCTTCATTCCTTCCCAGTGGAATCTCCTCCATCAAGGCTCCTGCAATATGCGTTGCTGAAGTAGTGGCAGATCCGCATATCCCAGGCTGGACAATCTTTCCACCGCCTGAAAAGCCAGCATCGGAATGAGGTATGATATTCCCGAGCCCGATTATATAGTCTACTTCTCGTACTTTTCTGTTTATATGTACAGGTATTCTTAGAGATCCTGCTTCGACAGTCCCCAGGTCTATCATGGAATCCTGGTCATTGTAGTCATGCTGACTTATCTTGATTCTTCCATAGATTGATTTTCCAACCTTTTCAATAATTTCCTCTTCCGTCATTATTCTGTGGGTTCCGGGAGCTGTCAATATTTCCATATTATCTTCTTTTATGCCGTTTTCAACCAAATAGTCAACAAGTACGGGCAAAATCCTATCCACCGGAGTTGTCCGGGTATTGTCCTCTATTAGTATAAGTATCCTGTCGTCTTCCTGTATTTGATCTTTAAGCGGCAAGCATCCAATAGGATTGTTCAGACCCTCCAGGATGGCTTCTTCCAAATTTTCAATTCCCGGGAACTGGCCCATCTTGCCGTTGAACAATAATGATCCTTCCGGAATCGATGCTTCCTGTATTGTTTTTCCATAAGGAACATAGATTTTAGTGCTCATATTTTCAAATCCTTCATTTAAAGTATGGTAATCAAACCCTTATCTGCATCAACTCTTATTATATCACCATCGTTTACAATTTCATAAAAATCCTCATCAACATCATCCACCATCGGGATTTCCATGATTATTGCACTTGATACAAGAACCGTCTCCGGATATTTTATTATCATTGCCTTTGGTGCATTTCCTTTTTGATTAAGCTGATAAAGTCCATCAGCCTGAACAACTGAACTTCCCTTACCGCTTGGAAATATAAGACCCTTACTTGCTATCGATCTGCCTTCCAGGTCATGTGCCTTCTCCAATACATTTCCAGTAGGTGGATCAACCAAATAGAACATAATATCATCTTTTGATACTACAGCTTCACATTCAGCTACTCCTTCTGATATTTTATGACAGTTAAATGTTTTCTTTTCCATACTATTTTACCTCTCCAGTTAATGCTGCTTCAATACACGTATCCAAATCCCTTATCACAAAATTTATTCCTCTTTTTTGTGGATAATAGGCACATTTAGGCGATTCTGTTATACCAACCTTTCCACTGAGATGGTGCCAGCAAGGCTGATCCGGACATGTATCAGGTACTATTGCTCCACCTGCCTCTTCAATTATATCGGTAATACCCATTCTGTCTGCCATTTGCTTCACATGGCTTGAAGTCAGGATAAACAGGTCTTTCTTCAGTTTCTTGCCCTTGATTTTTTCAGCAATATATTTTGTCTCTTCCAAGGTAAAATGAGGACATCCAAACATTGCGAATTCTATCTTTCTGTTTCCTTCTTCGGAAATCTCTTCCAGAATATTCTGTAAATCTTCATTTGTTATAACAACCTTTCTCTTAGGCTCTTTACCTCCAAATGCCTGCTCAAGGGTTTCCGCTTCAGGTGTGAACCCAACAATATGATACATGTCATAGGCTCCAGAGGTATTAAGCTCAGCTCCCAGGTTTCTCAAGTCTTCTTTACTGATATGTTTTGGAAGTCCAGTAAAGACAGGAATTCCTTTCCCGATTTTCTTGCCCATCATACCAAGCAGGTGATAGTCATGGGAATTATTCATATCGGCTTGAACTTCAACCAGAATGGTTCCTTTCCTGTTCTCATCAAACAGCAAACCATACTCAGGAACATAACCCGTTATTGCTGCACACAATGCACTGTTGGCACCTTCTCTGTTGCTTCTTGCACCCCAGACTGCATTTGCATAGGGCGTTGCACTGGACTCAGAATAAGCAATAATTTCTCCGTAATTTGGAACATTGGTATCAATGTAGGGAGTACAGTTGTAGCTTAATATTGCTCCCAATCCCTTATATGCATTGTGAGTTCTTTGCATAAGACTTGCATCTTCATCATTCACCAGATTCTTTTCCTTGAAATAAGACAAGCAGAATCCTGGATTTACAGTCGGTGCAACCCTGCACACTGCCCCTTCACTCAGTAACTTTTCGGCAAACCATAAGTCTGCCTCTTGATTGCTCAATGCTACATGAGCCCTGGTAATAGGAACCATGCGTTTAGCCTTGAAGGACTCACCAATTGCAACTTGTATCTTCATTGCATACTGAGTACCCTTGCCGTATTTCCCATCAAGCATATCTTGTTGATCTTTTGTTAATTCCATCGTTTTCTCCTTTTATTGTCATTGCTTTAAACCACCTGCATACATCATGGTTAAAAAAATTCAAATCATATTGATTGTCTAAAATTTTGCTTTTCTGATTCTGTTAAAAAAGTATATGTGCTGCAATAGCTACCAATGGTATCGCTATTATTGTTCTGACAAAGAAAATTGCAACCAGATCAATAAGACTCAAGGGCATGTCGGATTCAAGCATTGCATTTGCACTCTCTGTGAAGAATATAATCTGTACAGAGCTGAGAACTATGATGAAGAACATGCTTATTGTAGCTACGCCCTTTCCTGTGATTATCAATACAGGCAGCAAGATTTCCGATATTCCTATCACTGCTGCAGGCGCTATGATATCTACATTTGGAAGTTGAACCAGGTTAAGCAAAGGGACGAAAGGCATTCCCATGTAATCGAATATTGGAGTATATTCCGCAAGCAATAATGCCAGCACTGCAACTGATATTACATATGAACAGATTTTCTGCGAGAACATTACCGAATCTATGAGATTTGACTTGAACATGCCCAAATCAGTGTTTTCAGCCTTGCTGATTCCTGCATCAGTAGCTTTTTTGAAAATTCCCCAGGAATATCTGCTTGATGATCTTTGTTCTTCAGTCTGTACCCTACCATCAAAGAATTCATTCTTCTTCTTTGAAAGAGGTGGTATCCTTATTGTGATTATGGCTATAAGGAAAGTAACTATGAGCGATGTAATGAGAACATGTGGAAACAGTTCATCAACCTCACCAACAGACACCATCAATGCAAAAAAGGCAATACTGCAGACGCTGAAATTTGTCGTAATTGAACAAGCCTCTTTTGCCGTATATTTTCCGTCTTTGTAAAGAGAATTTGTTATATAAACACCAACTGCAGGTACGGATACAAATGATGCAAGGGCGTCTATCGCCGAATACCCGGGTATCTTATATGCTCTTCTCATTATGGGCTCAAGCAGTGTACCAAGGAAGTCGATGAATCCGAATTCCGTCAGGAAGATTACAAATGCACCTGCTACTATAAGCCTGAATATAGTTGTAAATGCAACATGTACAGACAGACCACCTACATCTCCATCCAGTATTTGTGACGGTCCAAAATTATAAGTGACCATTAGTCCAAAAAGTGCTGCCAGAAAATAAAGTCCAACGGTAACGGGGTTGTCCTTCTCGTGATGCTTTTTGATCAATGCCGGTGCATTATCACCCATAACCTTGTATACCATGCTGGTTGCAAACAACAACACCGAATAATACGTAGCAATCTGGTATTCAAAAGGTTTGAGTATTCCAATAAGTAGACCGGACAAATAAACCATGGGAATGGTATTGTCTATGACCGGTACGAAAAAGAAGATTACGCCTATTGCACTCAATAATATTGCTTTAATGATTGTTGCTGAATTGTAAGAACTTCTACTGTTTTTTAATTCCATTTCAAACTCCTCTTTTGTAATTATATGGTATTTGTTTCTGCTCTTCAAGTTGCTGTTTATCCTTTAAATAAAATCACCTCCCTTAATCTATAAACCACCTGTATGCAGGTTGTGGTAAAAAAATATTAAATATTTTTTCTTTTTATTATGCTGTTCAGAGACCACTCTATGTGCCTAGCCAGCTCTTTCTTCAATTCATCTACATCGCCTGATTTTGCAAGCTCAATAAGCTTCAGATGCTGATTTATGCTCTCTTCCATGTTGCCCAGTTCCGAAAGGGATATGAATTGATAAGCTGCGATTCTAAGTTGAATTTCTTCCATGATGCTTTTTACATATTTATTGTCGCATTTGCTAATAAAGAGTCTGTGAATTTCAATGTCTATTTTGTTGAAGTTTTCAAAGTCGATTGCTTCACCTTTACAATATTCTTCCTGCAATTCCTTTAATTGCTCTTCAAGTCTTTCCAGTTCTTGAATGGTTATATTGTTGATTGATGTTTCAACAGCCAAAGTTTCAAGGTTCTTCCTCACTTCAAATATATCCAGTATATCCTTGAAAGACAGAGTCTTGACATATGCACCCACTCCGTTCCTGATTTCTATGAGATCCTCATTGGCAAGCATTTTAAGTGCTTCCCTTACAGGCGTCCTGCTCATGTTAAGCTTCTCTGCTATGCTGGTTTCACTTAGACAGTCCCCGGGCTTTATTACCTGATTGAGTATACTGTTCTTAATTGCTTCATATGCTATTTGCGCCCTGTTGACTCTTTTTCTTTTGTTTCCTACGTCAGTCAAATCCATAGTAAACATTCCCTTCTCAATTATTCTACTACAACAAATCCTAAGCTGTATACAGGTATTATACTGCTCGTAAATAACTTTGTCAACTGTTACTTTAAATTATATAATCTACATATCATACACAGAACAACCCGTCATTTCTTCGTCCCGATTTTGGTTACTCTCATTGACTTTCACCCTTAAGATTGTGCCCATGCTGGGCAAATAATATAAAAACTCCCAGCGTGTTTTCATCATCGGAAACACGCTGGGAGTTTAATGTTTTAATCTGACAAATTTTATGCCCTATGCTTGATTACCACGAAGTTTAGATTACTATTTCTTGAATTTTTCGTAAATTGCAATTGAAAGAGCAATATCCAAGACACATGAACCTACACTTTCATAAAGAGTTATCTCTTGATCATTTTCGCGTCCTGAAATCATGCCTGTCAAAACATCTCCAACTGTTCCATTGACTTTGTCTTTTGTTATTAAATCCTTCTCATAAGGAATAAGTACATCTCCTGCTGCATCCCATAAACCTTCCAAGTGTTCCGTAATTACCTTATCAGATTTAAGTACGGTCTCTTCATCAATTTCTTGCATAAAAGGAGTAAATGATCCAATTGCATTGATATGAGTACCGGGCTTAACGGAACTCCCCTTAAATACAGGAGTGAGTGAAGTAGTACAAGTGCATACAATATCAGATTGGGTAACACATTCTTCTGCAGTCATTGCCGCAATGATTTTATAAGGATTATTCTTGATCGCCTCAATTTGCTTAATAAAGCTATCTACTCTTTCAGGTATTATATCATAAACATATAATTCTGTTATATTTCTCACTTCTTGAATAGCTAGAACCTGAGAAAATGCCTGAAGTCCAGAACCAATAATTCCCAATTTATTTGCATCTTTTTTTGCCATTAAATCAGTAGCTATAGCCGCACTTCCTCCAGTTTTAATTGCAGTTAAAAAATTCGCATCAATTAAACCTTGAATTTCACCTGTTACTGCAGAGTATAAACTAACCTTCGAAATGACACTCGGCAAACCTTTTTTTACATTTTCTGGGAAAACTGAAGAAAATTTGGAACCAAAATATGGTTTATTTGTACAATTTGCAACTAACCATTGTCCAACATTTTCTTGCCCGCGCAAAGGCATGAAAATTCTATCACCAGCATAAATTTCACCCTTCATACAATCTTTATATGCATTCCTAAGTACTGGCAAAGCCATATCCATTGTAATTGAATCTTGAACTTGTTTTTCTGTAATCTGTAACATCACTCTTCCTCCTAATATTTTATTATGCATTATATTTTCAATTCTGATGTTGCGTTCTTCAGGCATTTCCATAGCTTTTGCTACAGCAAATATACGTATACAGTTTATGCTTCTTCCTCCTCTAAGCTCTCCACAATATCTATCCTATGCTTTCTGCTTCTATAAAGACCATTTAAAGACTTAATTAAGCCAGGCATCAATATAATATAATAGAATAGTAGAGGAATTCCGGCTATCACTATGAAGCTTTGCAAAGTACTCATGGCACTGTTTCCGCCTATCCACACCAATAGAATCGCTACAGTTCCAAGTAACACACTGTAAAGTATTCTAACCCAGAGATATGGAACATCCATGCCGCTAACCTGAACGGACATACTATAAGCTACACCGGCACCGGTAGTAACTAGGTAAAGAACCACAAGAATGAGAGCCAATGGCAACCATATAGCTGACAGCGGCAACTGTTGTAGTACTGTAATCAGTACCGAAGGCATTCCAAATTGACTGTATGCATTTGAGATGATGCCTGGAGTATTTAATTCAAGTCCGATAGTAGTACTCCCAAAAATGGAGAACCAGAAATTTGAAATAATCGGACAAATGAGCGCTATGCTAATAAGCACTTCTCTTAAGGTTCGCCCTTTAGAGAGATTTATGGTAAGCACAGCCATAGAAGGTCCAAAGCCAAGGAACCATAGCTCATAAAAAATAGTCCATCCACCCGACCATGCGACATCACTTCGAGACAAAGCCATATGGAAGAATTCCTTGGTGAAAACACCATAACTGTCTACGAAAGAATCTATTACAAACAAGCCATCTCCAAACACTAACATAGCCACAACCATTACACCACTAAGATAAATCGTTGATCTTGCTAGAAAGTCCATACCTTTCATTAGTCCGGTAGAAACAGAAACAATAAAGATTAAAGTAGCCACAGCGATAATGGTCATTTGTATAGGAACAGTGTTTGCTACGCCCCAAAGATTATTGAGCGCAAATGCCAACTGTAATCCGAGAAAGCCGATCGGTCCTATGGTACCTGCCGCAACTCCAATAAGTGATATACCATCCAGTAGCTTTCCAGCCAATCCATTGACACTGTCTTGCCCCAAAACAGGATATAGCATTGAGCTTGGACGCATTGGCAAATTCTTAATTTCCTTGACATAAACCATCAAAGGAATACAGAATGCAGTTGCACCCCATACCAAGAAGCCCCAATGCACATAGCTCTGTGCCAATGCATAACTTACAGCTTCTTTTGTACCAGACTGAATTCCCAAGAAATGCTTAGGAATCGATAAATAATGTGATAAAGGTTCCGCTGCCGCAAAGAATACACCACCAGCAGCCAGCATTGTCGTAATAATGATTGCATAAAAACTAATGCTTTTAACTTCTCTCTTGGCATCCTTACCCCCTATTCGTATATTACCCCATTTCGAGAATGCAATGACAATGGCCATGATCCAAAATACAACCATCATTGTTTGAACCAATCCGCCGAAATATTTGCCGACGAAATTGAATCCGATGCCTACAGCACTATAGGTTAGATCCTTGTTTATCAAACAGGCGGTGATAAACGCTAAAAGAAATCCACTGGAAATCCAGAAGATAGTCCAGTTCAATTGTGTTTTCCATTCACTTTTTTTAACTTGTTTACTCATATAACCTACTCCTAACATAATATATTTTTATAATTAACTGAAACTTCGCACTTAAATAAGTACATATGAACTTTAAAAATCCAATAATATTTGACAAAACAAAAGCATGAACCCTTGGCTTTGATATAATTCTATCACCATAAATAACCATTGCCACCGGAATCTCATGCTATACTTTTGATGGTATTTAATCATTATCAAATATTGAATTTTCAATGTACCTATGCCTATTTAATTTGTAAAGTTTAAGTAATTATCATGACCAAACACTCATTTCAGGTTTAGTATTTTTACCGACTCTTTTACTGTCAATAAAAATAACCGGGATAAATATTGGCTTAACCCTTATTTCCATGTATTGAAACAAGTATTTATCTTTTGAATATTACTGATGCAATATTTATACCAATACTTTAATTTAATAATTATTTGAGACTATTTATTGAAGTTAATGCAATATAGCCAAAATTCAGCATGATAATATTCGAAAATTTTTTCAAACTCTGTTTGAACACTTGACAAAACAAAAAATGCAATAAAACAATGCACCGTTCAAGCCTAAGGTGCATTGTTTTATTGCATTTTTTGTTTTTTTTTATTAATCTCATTTTGTATGTTATTTCATTAACAATATATGCCCATATTTGCCTTATGAAATATGTTAAATAACTAACTATAGCCTGTTACATAACATTGATAACTCCCATACTATAATTATTTCGTTAAAAAAATATTTATCTTACACGCATTTAGTCATTGCATTAACACGCATATGCCCTTTAATTTACCTTTTACTGGCTTATCCCATGTTTTTTTCATTCTATACTGAAAACTCTATCTATAAATATCAAGCACTTTTATAGACATGCCAATTACGTTTTTCTTGTTGAATTTATTACAAATATATTTGATAGAAATGGTGGGATTCAATATTTTCTGACCCATATCCTGAAAATATATTCACTGTCAACTCAATTGAAGCTAGTATAAAACTCCCATAGTTAGAAAAACATCTATAGTTTACAATAAACAAATACTTAATAATCCTACAGCTAAGACATTCATCAATTGTGTCATTGGAAATACAATTAATATATGATGGTATTAAGAAAAAACATCATATATACATTGGAATATAGGATGTCTTCTTATTCCTTTAGCTCTTTTGCCCTTTATTGATCTCAAATTCTCTCTTGAATTCAGCCAGCAATTCAGGCTTGATTATCATGTCAGTAACTGATCCAGCAAGAATTTTCGAAGCCAAAACAGTTGCATCATGAGCCTTTTCAGTTTTTCCGGCCTTGATATATTCCTCCGAATGAGAAGATGTCCCTTCCGGCACAAAAGCCACTCTAATGCACGATCCAGGCATAACATGCATCACATTGCCAAAATCTGTTGATCCAGTTTTTTCTCTAGGTGGCCTTATGCATGGAGCATCGAATTCTTTCGCATTATCAATAAGCAAATCATTAAGACCAATGACAGGCACCTTATTATCCAGTGTTTTCTTAATTGTCAATTCACACTCGGTTTCCGTCATCAAAGCAGCACCTTTAACTATTTTCTTAAACCTTTCAACTACTGTATCGAGGTATTCTCTATTATAGGATCTCAAAACAAATTCCGCTGAAGCATATTTAGGAACTACATTTGGAGGTCCTCCACCATTGATTATTGAGTAATGTATTCGTACATCATCTCTTACATGTTCCCTCAAATACTCGATACCGTTTGCAAGCATTAATATACCGTCAAGGGCACTCCTTCCATCCTCAGCCTTAAGTGCTGCATGTGAACTTATCCCCTTAAATTCAACTAAAAACCTGTCCATGGCAAGTGAACGAATATCTGTAGTAGTAGTAGGACCAGCATGCATCATCAATGCTACATCAATATCCTGAAAACATCCATACTTAAGCATATTCAACTTCCCTCCAAATGTCTCTTCGGCAGGAGTCCCATATATAACTAGTCGATAATTTGATTCTTTCATCATTTCCTTTATTGCAGATGCAGCATAAACTATGGCCGGACCCTGCATATGGTGTCCACAAGCATGCCCAATTCCTTCCAGTGCATCATATTCACACAACAAACCAATAGAAGGTCCGCCTATTCCATTTTCATGAACCGCTTTGAATGCCGTCTCCAGTCCGGCTATGCCTTTATTGATTATGAATCCGTTTCTTCCCAAATAATCAGTCAACATTTCTGAAGCTTTATATTCATTTCCTCCCGTTTCAGGATTGTCAAAAATATAATCAGCCATATCTGTTATTTCTTTTCTGTTAATGTCTATATAATCTCCAATTTTCAGTTTCATATCCTTCTCCATTTAAGTTATATTAGAAAGGTCCATATCCTACCACGTATGCTGCAAGTAGAATTACAACTCCTGTTGCAACCCATAATCCAAACAGTTTACCCATATATTTCATCCACCTGTCATAAGGAATGTTTGAAATCGCAAGCATTCCCATCAATGCAGAAGAGGTAGGCAATACATAGTTTGAAAATCCATCTCCGAAGTTGAACGCAAGTACCGCAGTCTGTCTTGTAACTCCAACAAGATCCGCTACAGGAATCATTATCGGCATTGTTACTGCAGCCTGTCCGCTACCAGATACAATGAAACAGTTTACAATTATTTGAGACAAGAACATTCCTACCGCCCTTAACGCTGCTGGCATGTTCATAAGTGCTCCTGCCAAAGATTTAACTACGGTATCAAGGATATTGCCATCAGTCAATATTATTGAAGCAGATCTTGCTATACCGATTATCATAGCACCAAATACAAGTTTCTTGGCTCCTTTTACAAATTCAGTAGCTATCCTGCTAGGACCCATGCCTCCTGCAAATCCACCCAATACTGCCATCCATATGAACATGGCTGAATTATCATTGGTTTTCCAACCCCATTTGGCTCCACCATACATTATTAGTCCAAAACACGCCACAACTACAGCAAGCACCACATAATGTCTAGATTCAACATCTGGAAACTCCTCCATATTAGCATCTTCAGACTTTTCCTTTTGCTCAAGATTGTATACAATACTAGATTCCGGATTATTCCTGACCTTTCTAGCGTATCTGATAATGTAGATATTTGTTATGATTAAATAAATCACCAGACTGGCAAATCTGAATCCAATCCCTGAAAACAACGGCAATTCTGCAATTGTCTGAGCGACACCTGTAGAATATGGGTTGAGTGTTCCGGTACTGAATCCTATGGCTCCACCAAGCATTACCATTGATACTCCTACAATGGCATCAAATCCCATACTCCTGGCAAGAATAATTGCAATTGGTGCAAATCCAATAAATGTATTAACTCCCATTGTTGTACATGCCAGTGCAAATATCGTGGTAAATGCAGGAATTATAATGTTTTCATTACCGGCAAACTTCTTTGTTAGCTTCGTCGTGAATACTTGAAAAACTCCTGTTGATATAATTACCTGGAAAGCTCCGCCAACTATCAGTATTATAAATATTATGCTGCTGGAACTATTGAAGGAATCCACAATCTTGCTGGGTACATCCAGAAAACTGACAGGTGTATTGTCGATATATTGGAACTGATCAGCAATTACTATTGTCTTTCCAACAGCTTCATCCTTTACTCTCTCATACTGCCCTGCAGGTATAACATAAGTTAGAAACGTGGCAAGCAATATTATGCAGATTATTATTACGTAGGTATGTGGAAAAGAAAATTTCTTCAATTTTTTCCCCTTTATTTCTTTATTCGTTTGACTCATAAAAACCTCCATTCGATTTTATTTCGGACCTAATTAAGACATGTCTTTATATTCATCATAGCATGGTCTTTCCATGAAATCAAATGTTTTATTAATATATATCGTTTATTATTAAAAAAACCGTGCAATCTTTCTAATTAAATTGCACAGTTTTTTGTATTATTCAAATTCTATTTTGTAAAGTTTCTTGGGCCTCCCCTTCGTCTTATCGCTTTTCTTTCCAACAGTTTCAGCCATTTTGCCAGCTTCAAGTTTATTGATTATCCTCGATGCGCTTCTCTGGGTTACATTAAGATATTCAGAAAGTTCTTCTGTATCAAAAATATTGCTTCCTCTCTGTCTGGATATCGCTCTAAGCTTGGAAAGATACTTTTCGCTCACTCCTGTTTTTTTGGACATCTCTACAATTCTTTCATCAGAACTAACAAGTTCATAACTTAAACTATAGCTGTTTTTCCCAAATATTGGTCCAGTCATAGTCGAATCATCATCAACAATGTAACAACTGTTCTTTTCTTCCTCCAAGGCATGCATCAATGCAGTTTTTGAATTGCTTTCAGACTTTGTGACAGTCTCTCCATAACCTATACCCATGGAAAAAGAAATATCCATTTTCTCTGCATTTTCTGCCAGGAATCCAAATTTCCCTTCCATATCACTGATACCAGCATATCCTCTTGTCGTAAAAATCATATAGTCATTACGCCCAAATTTGAAGAAAGAACCTTGGTTTTCCTGAGTATAATCTATCAGCATATCGTCGAATTTATTTGCAAGCTTTAGCTGTTTATATCTCGTTTTCGTATCTGTATCTACATCTCTTATTCTTATTATTTGAACAGCTACCTGTGAACTTTTGATTTTTTCTGTCCTGGCTATTGAAATGGCCTTTTTTATGCTTTCTCTTATTAGAAACCTGGATGGCAGGATTCTATAAGCCTTGTATCCATCCTCTTTAAATCTTCTATATAATTTGTAATTTGAAGATATTATCGCTTCCGTTTCTCCATTGTTATAAAGCTGTTTATGAAATTCATAAATTTTATCAAGTGGTACTTCCGATGAATCTCCAATAAGCTTTATGTTTTTCACTGGGATTTCTAATGTGTCTAGTATTTCAATTATTTCCTTCCTTGGTGATCTGTCAATACTAACTCTGTTAATATCAATGCCTTCACATTTCATTTTCCAGAATGTTTCAATCAAGGTTTCATTCGTTTTGGATATTGCAAAGAACGGTATGTCCAGCAATGAATTCTTTTTAAAATATTGATATGGATACTGCCCAGTAAACATTGCGACATCAACATTTTGACTGTTTTCCTTCATGTATTCCATTATGTCATCTACATTATCATATGTATAGAAAGAAAAATCAGCGGTATCACTGAATTCAACGGATATTTTTTTAATCAGTTCTATAGAATCAAGTACTCCAATTGCACAAATCCTCGTCTTCATATGTCCCTCCGTGCTACTCTAGTTATTTCATCCAGTGTAAAGATTATATCATATTTGTTGTGCAATTATTGAACAAATATATTACTCAATTTTTTAGTGAATACCATCTGGAATACTCTAATTTTTATATCTTGCAACTTCAGCAAAAAACAAAACCACCTCATATACCTGCAAACAATCCAGTAATGAGATGGTTCCTTCTTTACTATTTTTCTGTTCTTTCAAACTCTTCCCTGATTCTGTGCTGCAGTTCTTCATCATTGATTACGTCAACTGCAGTTGAAACAAGGGCATTAATCGTCTTTTTCATGTTGTCGTATGCATAATCCGTTTTTGTACTATCCCTGAACTCTACGGTATGTGCAGCAATCTCCCTATTGTTTGTTATGTCAAAGTAGGGATGTATGGTAGGGCACTTGTGGCTTACATTTCCTGCATCCAGCGAGCCGTACGCTTTTCTCGCTTTAGAGATCTTGTCCACTCCAGCTTTTCTTAAATTTTCGGTAAAAAGATCCGAAAGCGTTCTATTAGTGACAAGATTATCATAGCTGAACTCAAAATTTGAAATCTCAAGTTTTGTTCCCGCTGCCGCAGAAGCTCCTCTTGCACAATTCTTCACTTTTTCAACGAGTTCCTCCAGGTAAAGCTTTGAAGCCGCCCTTACGTAAAACTGGGCAATGCATTTATCAGGTATGACATTGGCTGCCTTGCCGCCTTCCTTAATGATGCCGTGGATTCTTGCATCAGACTTTGTTTGCTGTCTCAATGCATTGATGTTGTTAAAGGTGTTTATTGTAGCATCAAGGGCATTAATGCCTTTCTCCGGTGCAGACGCTGCATGGGATGTCTTTCCTATGAACTCAAACTGAATCGCTTCCATAGCAAGAGATGTTCCACTTTCATTGTATTCACTGTTCGGGTGAGCCACTAAAGCAATATCAATATCATCAAAGGCACCCTTGTCAGCATAGATAACCTTTGCGCCACTCGTCTCTTCGGCTGGAGTGCCAAACACCACAACCTTGCCTCCTATGTCATCGATTATCTGCTTAAGAACAATTCCGGAGCCAGTGCTTACTGTTCCCAGCATATTGTGTCCACATCCATGGCCGATTCCAGGCAAGGCATCATATTCAGATAAAAATGCAACTGCAGGACCTTTCTTTTTTGAATCATAAGTAGCTTTGAACCCCGTCTCCTGTTCCATAAAGCTCTCTTCCACTTCGAATCCATGTTTTTTCAGCAAATCCGTGTGCAGTTTGCATGCATAAAATTCTTCATTTCCCAGTTCCGGTTTTTCCAGTATTTTATCGCTTAATTCAATGAATTCCTTTTCCAAATTGTTGATACTTTTCAATATTCTTGTTTCCACTTTTCCAGGCCTCCTAATCTGCTCTGTATCTAATAAATTTTCCCTCTCGGCCATATAATATCCTGTTGTTTTCTACAACCACCTTACCGTCCAAAATCACATAATCGATTCCTTTTGGAGAAAGTGTCGGTTTTTCAAAATCAGCCATATCTTCCATTGTATTCAAGTCAAATATTGTAATATCGGCATCCATTCCAACTTCTATATTACCTTTCGTGTTAAGCTTCAAGCGCCCAGCAGGGCCGGCGGTCATCTTCCACAATGCATCAATGATATCCAGCTCCTTCCTGTCTCTCACATATCTTGATATGACCCTCGGAAAGCTTCCTGCACCTCTAGGATGTCCCATGCCTCCTCTGAACAAGGAATCACTGCCTACGTAAACATATGGGGCCTTGAAAGCCTCAATCACTTCATCTTCCCTCATCACAAAAGCAGCAACAATCATATTGGGATATTCCTTTCGCACCTTCTCAAAAAGCTCCTTATTGCATCTGGTATTCAAGTATGGTTCTTCTGTAAGCAGTATGTCTTCGTATCCCTTATGCCATCTTTCAAAACAGCCCTCATCAAATACTGCCGAACCGAGATATGTAGCGAAAGCATCATAAGGGTAACAATCGGCAGTGATATCACATCCCTCTTTTCTGGCACTGTCAATCATCTCCAGCGACTCACCCATGAATCCATATGCAGAGCAGCTTCCTATATGGGAAACCTGCATAGGAAGACCGGTCTCCTTATTGACCTGTATAAGCTCCTTAATCGACTCGACACTTTTTTCACCGTCTTCTCTGAAATGTGCAGACAGCAAATAATCTCCTGACTCCAGTCCTTCTGTAATGCCGATAATCTCTTCACTGCTGATGCCGGGAGAATACTCTATACCATATGAAATGCCGACTATTCCTTTTGTCATCTCACAGTTGATTACTCGTTTCATCCTATCTATCTCAATGCTGCTGGATGCCCTGTACCTGTCATCAACTCCAACCAGCTTCCTTAGAAAATTGTGCCCTATGAACGACATGTAATTAACAGGCGAGCCGTTTTCTTCAACATATCCAATAAATTCCGACAAGCTTTGTCTGTTGTTTCCGCAATTTCCGGCAACACATGTTGTAACTCCCATCAATAATTCACAATTTGCAGAATAATATGGATCCTTTTTCTTCTTGTCCAAAGTTTCTTCATGCATGTGAATATCTATGAATCCAGGTGATACAATTCTATCCTCAGCATCTATGACTACATCTGCTTCCTTACATACAGTTCCGACATCAACTATCTTGCCATCTTCTATATAGATATCCTTGTTCACAAACTCTTTCTTACTGAAATCCGGAATACATCCATTAACAATTTTTATAGTCTCCAAAGCGTCCTCCCTTTCTAAAATTTACCAGGCAGAAAAATCTGCCTGGCATAATCATCTGCAAAATCCTAGCGCAATATCTGCATATATTTTTACGTAATCCACCAGGTCATTTATAGGAATCCGCTCATCCTTGGTATGAGAGTAACTCAAATCTCCAGGCCCGGTGATGACAGTAGGGATGTTTCCATAGTACGACAATGTTGCAGCATCGGTCCAACCTCTTTTCCTGGTTATGTTTGGTACCTTTCCAATATGACTTCCCAATGCATTCTTGACAACCTTGACAATTTCTTCATCAGGATCCGTATAATGGTACATATGGTCAAATTCATTCATGAGATTTGATTCCATTCGAACTATGTCAACATCAAGCCCATCATCCGTATTCTTTATTTCATCAATTATCTGCTGATATTCATTTATTACGGAATCCACTGTCTCTCCCAAAACATATCGTCTGTCAACCTTTAATGAACAGTAATCAGCAACTGTTGACGGTTGGGTACCACCTTCTATTCTGCCAATATTCATGACCGAAGGACCCATATACTCGTTGTATCTTTTTTTCAGTTCCGGATAGAGCTGTTCCTCCACCTTCTGTATGAATTTGGAAGCCTTCGATATCGCATTGACACCTTCGTCAGGAACACCACCGTGAGCCCCTTTTCCTCTGAAAATGAATTCCAGCCATTCCAGACCTCTGTGCCCTATGGCATACTCAAAATTGGAAGGCTCTCCAACTATGGCTCCATCTGCCTTGATGCCCGATTTCACAAGAACTTCCGTTCCATCGCTTTTCTCTTCTTCTCCTGCAACTGCTGCAATAATAATGTCGCCTGGTAGTTTAATACCGCTTCTCTTAATGGCTATTGCAGACATAACCATGCATGCAATAGCTCCTTTCATATCATTGGATCCTCTGCCCCAAATGAAACCATCCTTGATTTCTGCCTTGAAAGGATCTATAATCATCTTGTAAGGGGGGACGGTGTCTGTATGCCCGTTGAACATTAATGTTCGACCAGACCCGCTCCCTCTGACATAAACGTATACGTTTTTTCTTTCACCTTCCACACTTGCCAATTCTGCTTCAAGTCCGTTCTCTTTGCAAAACCTGTAAATGTATTTTGCAACATCCTTTTCCCTGTTCTTCACATCTTTGTGGCTTGGTATTCTAACTAGATTTTGCGTCAGTTCGACAACTTCCTTCTTGCTGTAGAAATCACTGATATTCATGATTTTTCCTAGAAGGGACCATAGTTCATTGCATTTGCAACAATCAGGAACACCGCACCTGTTCCCAGCCAGATCAGCATTAAAGGCCAAAGGAACTTAACCCATTTTTCATATGATATTCTAGCAACAGATAGAACTCCCATTAGCGCCGCAGATGTCGGTATAATTGAATTCGTAAATCCGTCGCCAAATTGATATGCTGTAACGGCCACTTGCCTGTTGATTGTCAATACATCCGAAAGAGGAACCATGATAGGCATTGTTGCTGCAGCCTGTCCGCTGCCTGACGGGATAAAGAAGTTTATTATGACTTGAACAATATACATTCCTAATACAGCTATTGCATTAGGCAGGTTCTGAATTGCATTTGCCAGTCCGTTTATCATAGAGTCAATTATAAAACCGTCTTGCATGATGACAAGTATTCCTCTTGCGATACCTACGACCAATGCTCCAAATACTATTCCTCTTGCTCCTGCCACAAATTCCTGAGACACTTTAGAAGGACCAAGTTTGCCCAACATACCTCCAATTACTCCCATAGCAAGGAATGTTGCTCCAATTTCAGTTATGTACCATCCCCAGTTGAAAACACCGTAAACTATGAATCCGAAACCTACAATCATGTTCAAAAGAACCAGATAATGCTGACTTTCCATTGCCGGTATATTCGAAAGATCTATCACCTTATCCTTTTCTTCAATTTCAAGCTCTCTAACTATGCTCTTGGAAGGATCCGACTTCACTTTTGAACCATATCTTATCAAATAAAGACTTGTTATGACAATCATTGTAACCAGTATCACCAATCTGTATTCTATTCCTGAAAACGGAGGCAGTTCCGCTATTCCTTGCGCCACCCCTACAGTAAAAGGATTCATAAATCCTGATGTAAATCCGCATGCCGCACCAAGTGAAACCATTGCAGTTCCTACTATTGCATCATATCCAAGTGCTCTTGCCAAGGCAATGCCAATCGGCACAAATACAATAGCCTCCTCGGCCATACCTATGGTTCCACCAAAAATCGAAAAAATTATGAGGAACAGCGGTATCATGAGCTTGTCATTGCCCTTCAAGGAAAGTGCCACCCTGCTGATACTCGCTTCAATAGCTCCTGTTGCAGTAATGATCTGAAAAGCTCCTCCAACAATAAAAATGAAGAATATAATGCTCGATGCTGCTTTCATGCCATTTGGAACTGCTTTAAACAAATCAAAAAAATGTGCTGGGTTTTGCTCTACTGTATGAAATGATGCCGGATCGACCACTGTCCTTCCCGTATTGGGATCTTCAACCCTGATGAATTCCCCTGCAGGAATAACATAAGTAAGGACAGCCATTACCAGAATCACCATACAAAGAATTACATAGGTGTGCGGCATTTTAAACAATTTCTTCTTTTCACTCGAAACATTTGTTTCTTTTTGAGACATAAAATCCTCCTATTCACATAATATATTTATTTAAAGATGCCTTCTCAACCCTCCTCATACAACAAATTTACTAATATCTTTAGCACCTTTTTTTATGATTTCAATAAGCCTGCTTATATCCTCTTCATTTATTGATGTTTTGACAGCAGCAAGACCGACACAACCGTGTATCTTTCCGCTTGAATTGAAAATCGGAGCTCCTATTCCAAATGCCCCTATCATGTTTTCCTCGTCACTTATTGCAAATCCATTTTTTCTGATCTTTTCATATTCTTCCAGCAACTTATCCGGATCCACAATAGTGTTTGGAGTTCTTTTTTCCAAATCCGCCTCCCTTACTACCTTTTCAAGCTCTTCCATCGGTTCATGATATGCAGTTATGGTTTTACCGTACGCTCCGCAATTTATCGGAAAATATGAACCGTGCCTGTATGTTATTCTCATAGGCATCGTAATCTCCGATTCATAGAGGTTGATAATCTTTCCGTTGTCAATCACCGTATATCCTATGTTTTGTTTTGTTTCCATGGCAATTTTATCAATTATAGTTCTTATTTCAAGAAAATTACTATTTCTATACATGTATCGAGACC
Organism: Dethiosulfatibacter aminovorans DSM 17477; assembly: GCF_900142005.1. Classification (GTDB taxonomy): domain Bacteria; phylum Bacillota; class Clostridia; order Tissierellales; family Dethiosulfatibacteraceae; genus Dethiosulfatibacter; species Dethiosulfatibacter aminovorans. Next base: position 24,321 of record NZ_FQZL01000008.1, on the reverse strand, counting down.
CAATATGATACATTGCCGGACCTATTGAATATTTTTTGTCTGTTAGATTTTGTACAACCAGCATTTCAGCCTCAAGTTCGGCTATTATTCTATGTACTGTCGTCCTGTTCAAACCTAATTTTTCGCTCAATTCCATTGCTGAATACGAAAACGGTTCTTCTCCAAAAGCTTTCATTATTTCAATCATCTTTCCGAATGATGTTAATTTCTTTTCCATAAAACCCTCCCTGTTCACATTGTGAACTTTTGTTCATATTATGAACATATCCAAATTATACCATATATCTGCATCATTGTCAATGTTAGCGTTTTCCAGTTGGCGAAGCTAAAGAAAACGGCAAAATAATAACCCCTGACTCGTTTAAATACGCTTCAAGGGTTTTCAACTACGAACTAAGTATTAAGTTTTACAACCACAAATATTCTGGCAACCTTCACGATAATGCTAAATATTTGACTTAACCATATCTACAATAACAATAAAAAAAGGATCGTCTAACAACAACCTAGAGACCGACCCTTCATCATTTCAATAATACTTCTGTAATTACTTGCTAGAATTTCGGACATTAAAATACTCATATTTACTTATTCAAGTGCGAAGTTTCAGTTTTTTATATTAAAGCTATTAAATCATCTCAAATTTAATCTTCTTTTCCAAAAATACTCATAAATCTTTTCTTAGTAATATCATTTATATAGTCTTTGTACTCTGCATCATTTAATGATAGAACACGTTGGAAATAAGTTTTCCCGGTTACTAAGTTATAAAACAAATAAGTAGTAGCTAGTAATTCGAGCATCTGTTCTTTTGAAGTTTGTATTTCAAAATGTAAAATATTAACCACTTCTGAAAGATTCTTGTATACACTCTCATTGACTTCATCATTAATTTCACTTTCACTAGTTTGGTCGATAAGCAAAGCATTTAAAATCAACGAACAATATTCGGGATTTTCCAGAAAGAAATCTGTCATAAGCTTAACAGATATGTCTATTTTTTCTTCAAGACTGTAAGATTTGATTTTCTCTCCGACTTTTTTATGCATTTCGTGTATTCTCTTGTTAGCTTTAATAAGAGAGGCTTGATATAAACTCAACTTATCACCCCAATAGTAATGTAACGCTGAAATATTAACTTCGGCTGCCGTTGCAATCATTCTTGTACTAGTGCCTTGATAGCCAAATTTGGAAAATATTTTGAGTGCTTCTTCAAGTATATTATCTTTCACATTACTAGTTGGTTTTTTCTTATTGTTTTCTGGCATCATAAACTTTCTCTCCATTCCTTTCTATACTCTGTCCAAGTAAAGTAAAATTATAATGATATTAAATTATCATCATTATGGGTATATTGTCAAACTATTTTAATTTTATTTCAATAAATCAACACAGCTAAAATTGTCGCAATTAGAGCACCTATCAGGGTACTAATGACTGTAAGAAAAATCGCATGTTTATATGCTTGTTTCAATTGCCAGCTGTCCAATTATACCCGCACTATGTGGCAGTGAGTCCATATCTACACAGCTCATTGCAGCAATCCTATGGAACAATTCAGGCGATACACCAAGATCCATAAGCGGTTGAGATAATGCTTCCATAAATATTGTAAGACCTCCAGAAAGTGAGCCTGCATTATAATAATAACACATGATATTTACATACCCATTATAACACCAAAAACGCTGTCATAAAACTGCTATATACCAATATTTAGTGCCACTACTGAAATTAGTTGGATTACTAATTTACCGACACCAGGAAGAACTTCATCTTCATCAAGTTTGCTAAGATACAAATGATCCATTGGACCCGTTACAAATTCTACGCCATTTTCCTATATTTTTTATTTAGCCTTGTAGTATACAAGGCACAGAGAGTAAAAATTACCAGGCCACCTATAACACCCATCAACCATCCATCAATGAGAGTATTTGTTCCCAAATATCCACTGCAGATTATATTGTTTATGATCCATTCTATAAAAATTTTTTCTTATTATAAATCATTTCGGCACTAGGACCCAGATTAGCCACTAATCATACAAAGAAAAATTATCTGACTCAGTGGAAAATGTGAGTCTATCAGATAAATTCAGATTGTATTTGATAGACTCGAATAAATATAAATTGCCTCCTTTCTATATTTAAACCCAGACATAGTAAAACTATAATAGCTTGTGATAAGATATTCAAAGAAATAGCAGTAGAATTTATAATGTTATTTTATAGGAAAGTTGATTGTCTAATTTATCTTGTATACATGGAGTTTTTCAATTGCTATTCTATAATAATTTCTTTAACTGCTTTATTCATAAAATCACTAAAACCACGACAATGCAGTACTTTCAAATATTAAATAAAAATATTTTTGTAAAAAACACTTCTGATACTTATTAAATATGAATTTGGGTTATTAGTGTACATGAATAATCTGGGCATAATACTTAATATGAGTTTTTAGTACAAAGCTATAATTTTCTTGCCATAATCAATTGAATTTTTATACAATGTAAAGATTAATGCTAAATTGCTTGCACAAACTAGGATTGAGGCGTTTTCATAACACCTTGTTATTGGATTACAATTTTGCTTGATTAGAGCAATATCGTTGCGGAAGGAGTTTAAAAAACATAACCAAATAACTTAATGCAATCTCATAAATTGGAGCCTCTACAATCGTACTATTCATCAATTAGCATCCCTATTATTTAGTTATTAGTATCTGGAAGAGAATTTTGATATCGTAATTAAATATACTTTTATAATCTGCTGAACTTTCCTTAATACCAGTTACTTATTCAAAATCTCAGCATCTATCTTGAATACCACTTTTTATTGATTTTCATATTTTAAATGTCTATATTCAATTTCCTTCATTTAAAATGCATGCAAATCTTTTCTTAATAACATTATTAATATAATTTTTATACTCTTCATCAGTAATTGACAAAACCTGCTGAAAATAAGCTTTACCCTTTATTAGATTATAAAACAAATAAGTGATAGCAAATGCTTCAAACATTCGTTCTTTCGAGGGCTCCGTTTCAGAATATAAAATATTAAAAACTTCTGAAAGGTTTTTATATATACTCTTTTTAACTTCATCATCTATTTCGTTTTTACTATTTTGATTAACATGCAAAACCTCTAAAATCAAAGAAGAACCTTCGGGATTGTCAAGGAAAAAATCTGTCATGTCTTTAACTGCTATGTCTATTTTTTCTTCAATACTGCAAAATCTAATTTTTTCTCCAATTTTTAAATGCATTTTGTGTATTCTCTTATTAACTCTAATCAGAGAAGCTTGATACAAATTCCACTTATCACCCCAATAATAATGTAATGCTGAAATATTGACTTTAGCTGCCTCTGAAATCATTCTTGTACTCGTGCCTTCATAACCGTGTTTGGAAAATACTTCTATCGCTTTTTCAAGTATATTATCTTTCACATTAATTGTTTTTTTCTCTTTGTCTTCTGGTAACATTACTTTTCTCCCTATCTTGTTAAATTTTTGACACTTTCAAATGTCTACCCCATTGTTTTAGAGGATTATCTTTTTTATAACATATAAATTCTATCCATTTAATGATATAGGCAATAAAAAAACAATAAGCAAAGAAAATTTTTTAATTAAAAACTTCATAAGAGTACACTTTTTTAAACCTTTGAACAATAAAATCTATACATTTCCAACAATACTTCTTTCTTTGTCCTACTCTATCAGTATATGGATTTGGATAAATTCACCCATCAATCCTCGTAATTAGCCCTAGAACTCATAACAACCGGAGTCTTATAAATATGAAGAATTTAACACAAGACTACCCTATTGATAAAAGGATAAACGACTCCATTGCTAGATTTTCTACATAATACTATATTGCTAAGATATTAAAATCAGTAATTCACATAAAACCAAACGATTCAGTATGCCCATAGTATTTATACATATTTTTTAGTTTAGCTTCTGCCAACAGATTCATGCATATGAATTTTCTGACAAAAAATCATGATGAAACCTTTAAAAAAGCATCCAATACCGTTATATATATTCACAAATCCAAGAAAATCAACTGGTTACCATCCACTCATGATACAAAGATATCAAACAGGTCAATAATACCTCTTACAAATGCTTCTAGTAAAAATGTTCTAATCATTGATGATACTCTGTTTAAGTACCCAAATTCTAAAGATCGAATCGTTGTCAGTTTAAAAGGCTTCAGACTTCTTAGATTAGGATGGAGATAATACAGAATTTTCCAGCCATTAGCCAGCAGACTTCTAGTATACTAAAAAGTAGATTGCATCTGCCAGCTTGCTTCTGAAACAATAGAAAAAACTTTCGGATTCATGTGAAAAACAAAAGCTAAATCATTGAATTCTCAAAGTTGATATGGCTATTTTATTTGAGAAATCCAAGCATTTCACGTAAATCATCATATTTCAAGCATATTATAAACCATTTTTTGCTTTCTATTTCAATATAGCAATATTGCTAAACTGGTTGCAACCAAAGCACCTATTAGTGTACTTATAACAGTAAGAAAAAATGCATGTTTATATGCTTGTTTCAAGGACAGTTGAACAATTGCAAGCTGCCCTATTATACCGGCGCTATGTGGCAGTGAGTCCATACCTATACAGCTCATTGCGGCAATTCTATGGAACAATTCAGGCGATACACCAAGATCCATAAGCGGTTGAGCCAATGCTTCCATGAATATAGTAAGACCTCCAGAAAGCGAGCCTGTTATACCCACCAGTATATTAGTCGATACAAATACCTTTAGATAATTGTTTATTTTAAGACTCAAGGCGTACTCAATAATTTCTTGGAATCCTACAGTAGATTGCATGATGGCACCAAAACCTACTAGTGCACTAATAGTAATTAGCGGAGTAAAGCCCTCCCACAGACCCTCATTTATCGTATGAAAAATACTTTTTTTAATATGTTTCCAATCAAGCATTATGATAATAACACATGATATTGACATACCCATTATAACACCAAAAACGCTGTCATAAAACTGCGATATACCAATACTTAGTGCAGCTACTGAAATAAGTGGAATTACTGATTTGCCGACACCAGGAAGAACTTCATCTTCTTCAAGTTTACTAAGATACAGATGATCCATCGGACCCATTACAAACTCTACACCATTTTCCTTATATTTTTTATTCAGCCTTGTGGTATACAAGATACATAGGGCAAAGGTCACCAAGCTGCCTATAACACCTATCAGCCATCCGGCAGTCAGAATATTTGTCCCCAAATATCCACTGCAGATTATATTGTTTATGGACAATGCCCCAGGAAGCCCCATAGTAAAAGCAAAACACCATATGGCCGAGACCAGCACTTCTTTAGAAATGTTTTGTTCCTGGCAAAATACAAGACCAATTGGATAAACTACATAGAATATAATAAATGCATTTATACCTACTATTGAAAACACAACTGATGTTGCAATAATTACAAACAGTACATTTTTTTCACCAAACACCTTGATCATCCAGAAGGCAAAAGATTTTGCAAAATTACTTTTGCTCATGAGCCGTCCATATAAAGAGCCTAATATCAATATGAAGAAATACGCGGATAAAAATTTTATAAAACCTCCTACAAAAATTTGAGATAAACCTGCATATACATTCATACCATTAAGCAGCAAAACAACTATTGAAACTATTAATACAGCTGTAAAAGGTTTAACTCCTTGATAGCATAGAACTATAAGAAGAGCTATACCCGTTAAAAGGTAAAGTACTGACATATTTTTCCCCTTCCTTAAATTAATATTCTAACAGAAAACGAAAGTGAATTGCTGAAACTTCACACAATATATGCTTATATCAACTTATTTTAGTATGAAGTTTCAGTTAGACATCCTATCTTTAGAGATAATTGTCAAAAAGCTCAAGAGCACTATTTATGGCAAGTTCTATTCCAACACCACTGCCTCCTGCTTCCGCTCCCACAAGATATAAACCGTCGATACTGGTTTTATTGGACGGACGTTTTTTGCCTACCTGTCCGACCCTCTGCCCGATACCGATACCGGCACCCATCTCTCCCAGGCTCGCGCAAAGTTCATTCGTAGTTGTATATTCCATCCACAAGATGTGTTCTCTGAGATCAGGTATGTATTTTTCAACAGTTTTTATCATTGCTTCTTGTAGATTGTCTACAATGTTTTTTGGCAAGCCAAGCGGTATTGGTGTTGCAAAGTTTATGAGCTGCTTACCCTCTGGTGCTACAGTTGGTGAAAAATTAGATGGGCAAACTAAAAATAGATTAAGTTCATCTGGCATGATGCCCTTCTCCATGTTACCGTAATATTCTTTTTGTTTAAGTGAACCAAATTGTGTAAGCATTTTTATATCTGAAATTTTCTCATCAAGAGCAACTCTTACAACAGGACCTGTCCATGAGTATTCTAAATCTTTGACATATTTTATATAGTCAGAATCAAAATAGTCTTGCCCAACTAGATTAAAAACCGTTGCTTTGATATCAGCGTTGGAAATAACAGTATCAGCTTCGTAAATTATATCGCCTACCTTGACCCCAACTGCCCTGTTGTCTTCTATAACAATACTGTCTACTTTTGCGTTGTTCTTTATTTCTCCACCCTTTGATTCAATAGCTTTAACGTATGCATTGGTAATCGCGCCACATCCACCTATTGGATAACCTGATGCTCTGGCAGCAGCTTCATAACGCATGCAGCGCATAAATTCACCGGCACTGACAAGCCATGAACTAAGACATGTATATATCTGTGCCATATTGAATACACAAGAACTAGCCATATCGTTGTCCGTATACTTTTTGAGAAATTCATCAATACTTATATCGTCATAGCTTGAGACTTCTTCGTCAGTCATTTCTCTAATATCAACCATGAATTTCATAAGTGCATTAAATTCTTCTTCCGGCATCATATCTTTTAAATCATGTGGGAAAACAAATATTTTTCCGTTATAGGATGTAACAGGTCTAAGTTTTTGGAATTCCAAGCCGGTTTCTAAACCTACTCTGTCAAAAACTTCACCCAATGGCCCTTTATTGCTTCTTGAAATAACATGTACCCCCAGGTCAACTGTAAACCCATCTCTCGTATATGAGGTCAGTCGCCCGCCAAGCAATTCATTTTTCTCTAAAACCAATACTTTTTTACCTTCATTTGCAAGAAGGAGTGCAGTAGATAAACCTCCAACACCTGATCCTATAATGATACTGTCAAATTTATTCATTTAAAATCCTCTCTTTCCTCAATTGATTTTCAATACAGATTTTCTTTATTTTTTCTTTATTGAGTTTTCCTGTCCTGTTTCTAGGCATCTCTTCCCAAAATTCAATCAGCTTTGGTTTTTTGTAAGATGCCATATTCATCATACAGTGGTCTATTATCAATTCTCTACTAATATGACTGTTTTTATCTTTTATAATTATTGCTGCAACAATTTCGCCCCACCTATCATCTGGCAAACCTACTACAGCTACATCAATTATATCCGTCCCCATACCTCTAATACAATTTTCAACCTCGCTGGAATATACGTTTTCCCCACCGGTGATAATCATATTTTTTTTCCTGTCAAGTATGTATATGTATCCATCCTTATCGATGAAACCTATGTCCCCAGTGTGATACCACCCTTCAATGATGGCTTTTTTTGTCTGAGCCTCATCATTATGATATCCCTTCATCATTGTGTCACTTGAAACAATAAGCTCTCCTACTTCTCTAGTTTGGCATGCTTCCCCATCCTGTTTTATCATTTTTACATTTGTCCCTAGTGTCGGTTTTCCAACAGGTACATGCTTGGCATTTGAAGAATTTGCAATCTTAATATGTTCATCCGGCTTTAAAACACTCACAACCGGTGACATTTCTGTCATGCCATATAACTGATAGAAGTCACAATCAAATCTATTGACAGCCTCCTTGAGTGTATTTAAGGATATAGGTGCGCCGGCATATATAATGCTCTTTAGTGAACTAAGGTCATACTTATTGAAGTTTCCACTTTTTAAAATCCAATCAATCAGGTTAGGCACAAGCCCTAGTCTTGTGATTTTTTCTTTCTCAATTGTTTGCAAATATTCGTCCACTTCAAACCTATCCAATATCACAAGGGTACTGCCGCTTAAAATTGAATTGAGAGCACCTGAAGACGATGCATGGAAAAGTGGCAATGCATATAGAAATCTATCATCCACATCCCAATTCGTTTCAAAAATATTAATGAGAAAATGTGTAATAATGTTTTTATTGGTTAACATAACAGATTTTGCCTTGCCAGTCGTTCCGCTGGTGTAAAAATGGAAGATAGTATCATCTGGATCCGAATCAATACTAGGGCAAATTGGTGATTTCCCGTTGATCAAATTTTCATAATTCAAGACGCCTTCCAAAGTTTCCTCTCCAATTGAAACTATGGAAGCTTCACATTCCGGGTGATTTTTAATGCAGTACAAAACTTCTATATTACCACTTGAAATAAAAAGCATCTTTACGTTAGACTCTTTTACCAAAACAAGCAGTTTTTTAGGAACAATTCGCCAATTATAATTCACAGCTATGATGCCCAGTTTTGCACAGGCAAAAATTGTCTCCAAATAGTTGTTTGAATTTTTACAAATCAGACCAACTGAATCACCTTTTTTTAAGCCGTATGATTTCATTGCATTGGCAAGCATACCTACTCTTTGATGGAAAATAGTATAGGTGTAACTTTTATCATTGTATTTAACAGCTATTTTATTTGGATATCTAAAAACTGTGCTATCTAAATATTGATTTAAATTCATGTACTGTCTTCCTTTCTTTGATTCTAGTTTTTTTATTATATTCTGATACTGTTACATCAGGACTTTTATTTTTTTATTAAATCAGTATAGGCTTTAGGGGTCTGAATCAACATAATCAATACAACAGAGACACATGCACATGCCGCAGCACAAAGGAATCCAAAAGAATATCCACGAGTACCGGCAATTGCAGAAATACTTGGTGCGCCAAATATATCACCTATAGCCCTGATTGAAAATATGAATCCATATATTGCTGCATAAAATTTAACGCCGAATGTCTTTCCTACAATAACACCCGCAATAGGATACCATGAACCGATGCCCAGGCCAAACAGTATTGCATAGACAGCCATATATACAAAATTAGATTCCGATGTAACATTAGCCAACATAATTATACCACTAACGAGCAGAATATTTCCAAATAGGAAGACCAATTTATAATGAAATTTATCGGCTAGCCACCCAAAAATGAACTTAGATAGTATAGACATACTGCCAATGTATGCGAGTGCTCTGGCAGCAACGCTCATGTCAAACTGAATGCCTATCAGGAATGCCGCCTGGTTTTGAAGAACGCCAAGTTGTGCAACACCAATAAACAGGAAAGATATGCAAATCATCCAGAATGCTGAAGTTTTAAAAGCTTGTGGACGAGTAAGGCCTTCAAGAACAGGTCTTTCTGCTGCCGGTTGTGCATCAAATTCTTCCTTGGTAAGCCCGTCCGGATATAGTCCAATTTCTGAAGGTTTTGTCTTAATGATAAATACAAGCGCACAAAGAATAACAGCCGAAATTGCACCTAGTACAAAGAAACCCATCCGCCAGTCATAACTGGTCATTGTAGCAGTGATTACCATTGGAGCAATAATAGAACCCGCGCCTGCTCCCACATTGGCTATACCAACTGCCAGACCTCTCTTTTTCTCAAACCAGTATGCAGGGAGCGTACTGTGTACAGCCGGACCAACAATGGCAGCACCAACACCTACGATAGTATAACAGATGTAAAACATCGAGAGAGTATTGACTTTGCTAAGCAACATAAATCCGCCACCATTTAGAATTGCACCCGCAATGAGAAGTTGCTTGATTCTACCTTTTTCCAGTTGCTTGCCGATCATCGGACTTATAATAGCAAAGGCAGCTGTAAACAGTGATGCCGCTAATACTATTTGTGTAGGCGACTTTGCAAGAGCTGTGGATACAGGTAAAACGAACAGGCTGAATGTGTAAACCAACAAACCCGTATTAACGAAATTTATTAGAAAACACGCAAAAACAACAACCCAGCCATAATAAAATTTCTTCTTATTTTCCAAATTGAATTCTCCTTTCACAATTTTTATAGACTTGATAAAATATGTTCCTGCCTTTATATGACCAGGGGGTATGAAAATCCCCCTGTAAACATTTATAAAAAAGTGTTTCTTAATTAATCGAATGTTCTTCTGATTATTTTTCTAGATGCAAGATCATTTATTTTTTCATCATCATAATTGAGGATGTTTTTAAGCAACTGAGTAGTATGCTCTCCAAGTAATGGAGCTGTACGACTTGCTCCTGCCGGCGTCTCACTGAAAATCCAAGGAGATCTAATAGCGTAATCTGTACCCATCTCTCTATGCGGTATTTCTACAAAAGTTTCTCTTGCTGATAGATGTGGATCCCTGAAAACCCCCTCTGAATTAAGCACTGGCCCTGAAGGAACTCCTTCAGCTTGTAGCAGCTCAACTGCATCATACATCTTCTTGTCTTTAGCCCAGTCATTGAGTATAGCATCTAATTCGTCATATTTGTCATACCTGGCTTCATAGGTTGCAAATCTTGAATCAGCAGCAAGCTCTGGTTTGCCTATTACATTACATAAACTCACCCACTGCTCTTCTGTTTCAACAGATATGGTAACGTATTTCTCTTCTCCTATACACTTGTATGCTCCCTGGGGAGCAAATCCTGGACGTTTGTTGCCTTGCCTTATCTGATTGTTCCCATTGGCCGCGTAATCAATATAAACGTCGCCAAGTTGTGCCGATATTGCCTCTTGTGAGGCTATGTCGATATACTGACCTTCTCCCGTCATGTCCACGTGACAAAGAGCTGCCAGCATTGCTACTATTGCATGAGTTGCACTTCTATTATCTATTGATCCAACGAAGGTACTTGGCTTCGAATCTTCATATCCGGTAATATGCCCTAGTCCACTCTTAACGGCAAATGTTGCAGCATATCCTTTGAAATTCCTCTCCGGTCCAAATTGTCCACATGCAGAAGAAGAACAATAGACTATTTCCTTATTTACTTTCTTGCATTCTTCATAGCTAAATCCCAATCTGCCCATAGCTCCTGGCGACATGTTCTCCATAACTATATCAGTTTCCTTAACCAAGTCCATCAAAATTGCTCTTCCTTCATCTGTTGACAGGTCAATTGATAAATCCAGTTTATTGAAATTGCTTGTGTCATAAAGCTGTGACCCTATTCTATAATCAGGCGGTGCAACTCCTTTAGCTGTAACAAAAAATCTTGAACCATCAGGTTTTTTAGGATTTTCAACTTTTATAACTTCAGCACCCAATGTAGCTAACAACATTGTTGAAACAGGACCTGCCAAAAAGGAACCAAAATCAAGAACCCTAATACCTTTCAATAGTTGATCTCTCATTTGCAAACCTCCCTAAATTATATTGGATTTTCTTAAATCCGCTATTTTCTCTTCGTCATATCCCAAAACGTTTTTAAGAATTTCATCAGTATCAGCACCTAGTAATGGTGCCGGGTTGTTGTAAGTATGTGGTGTCTTTGACATTATGAAGGGTCTTCCAGGATACTTCATTTTTCCAGCAACAGGATGCTCAATGTCTATGAAAAATCCTCTCTCATTATAGTGAGGGGAATTTACAACTTCAGCAGGTGTATCAACAGGACCAATAGGCACCTTGTTTGATTGGAATATTTCTACTGCTTCAGCCTTAGAGTATTTACTGCTGAACTCTTTCATGGCATCTGATATTTCTTCACATCTCGCTCTTCTCTGTGCCATATCAGTAAACCACTCTTGCCCTATCCACTCTTCTTTTCCAACAGTCCTTGCAAGATTATCAAACTCGTTTTGCTGTGCAAAGAAAGGTCCTAGATATCCATCTTTACATTCAAAATTAAGACTTGACTGCAACCTTTGAGTTTCGCCTGATCTATCGAAATTTTGACCAAATACGGGGAATATTACCGTTTCTGTTGTAAGTGGAGCAATGCCTGCGTCAAGTGCACAATTCTCAATATACTGACCCTTTCCAGATCTGAATCTCCAGTGAAGGGCAGCCAATATTCCAATTGCGGATATTGGACCGGCATCAAATGCCTCCATGTTGGCACCCATTATTACCGGTGCCCTGTCTCCATCACCTGTTCCATGAGGATAAAGCACTGTGCCGCCTGTCATATGCGAAACTGTAAAATTAGTTGCAGCATAGTCTTTATAGGGCCCTGATTCTCCAAGAAGTGTATTAGATGATAGAATCAAACCCTCATTATCTTTAGAAAGTTCTTCATAGCTTAAACCTTTTGAGTTGAAATACTCTGGAGGCCCTTGTCTAACAAGCACATCTGCACCCTTGACTAAATCTTTAAAAATATTTACACCCTCAACCGTTTCAAGGTCCAGCGTTATGCTTCTCTTGTTTGAGTTGGCATATAAGAATAAACAACTTTTTTCTACATTAGCTTCATTCCCTACAAATGGAGCTATATGTCTGCTTTTATCACCTTCTAGAGGTTCAATTTTTATAACATCTGCACCCATATCTGCCAGCAATTTTGATGCGTAAGGTACGCCTGCACCACTAGCATATTCTATTACTCTGATACCTTCCAATGCTTTTGCCATAATTATCCTCCTTTATATATTAGAGTTCATTTCCCACTATATTGACTGACACTACGCACATGGCAGGGAAACCACCCAGGTTATGTGTAAGCGCAAGTTTTGGACTTTTTATCTGTCTTTCGCCTTCATTTCCTTGTAGCTGCTTGTAACACTCATACATCATACGCAATCCGGATGCTCCAATTGGATGCCCAAAACATTTTAGACCACCATCGGTCTGACATGGAACTCCACCATCAATGTCGTAAAAACCATCAAGTATATCTTTAACAGCTCCGCCTCTAGGTGAAATCTGAAGATCCTCGTAAGTTACAAGCTCTGTAATTGAAAAACAGTCGTGTACTTCTATCATGCTAAGTTCTTCCCTTGGATTGGTTATGCCCGCTTCCTCATAAGCTCTTTCTGCTGCTTTTGTAGTAGATATTACATAAGTACTATCCCAATCTGTATCATAAATCTCTTCGCCTGATGATACCGCTATTTGCATTGATTTGATATAAATAGGGTCTTTTCTAAACTTTTCTGCCATATCTGCTCTTACTACTATTGCAGCGGCAGCTCCGTCACTAACACCACAGCAGTCATACAAACCAAGGGGATGGGCTATCATAGGTGCATTTATTATTTCTTCCATTGATGGTTTGTTTCTAAGATGAGCCTTGGAATTCTTGGATCCATTTTGATGACTCTTCCACGAAATATGCGCCAAAGCTTCCTTACCTTCTTCATAAGACAATCCATATTTCGAGAAGTAAGCATTGGCTACCTGAGCAAATCCGCCAGGTCCTGAAGCATTAGGAAAATATGTTCTGTTTTCAGTTCCAAACATTCCATCTCCGGGAGTAAGGCCTCCAAATCCAGTATCTTTTAGTTTTTCTGCACCAATTGCAAGAGCTATATCACTTGCTCCTGAAGCAACCGCATAAACTGCACCTCTAAGTGCTTCTGAACCAGTTGCACATAAATTCTCTACTCTAGTAACAGGAATATGAGGAAGCTTCAGAGTAGTTGCAAGCTTCATAGCGCTCTTACCTGCGTTAATCTCATCATAGCAACTTCCATACCAAACAGCATCGATGTCGCTTTTCTCTATACCTGCATCTTCCATTGCCTCTGTGTATGCTTCTATGATAAGGTCTTCAGTACCCTTATCCCATAATTCTCCAAATTTGCTGCAACCCATGCCGATTATAGCAACTTTATTTTTTATACCTTCTGCCATTATTTATTTCACTCCTTCTTATTTTTTAATTCTCAAACGGGACAGCTTTCCAGAAGTATCCATAATGTCCTCTAAGTTCATCAGTGTATTTCCTTCTAAATGTCAGTTCTACCGGGTCTCCGATTTCAACATTTTCTACTGAACAATCCGTGAAGTCAATGAACATCCTTCCTCCGCCTTCAAAATCCACAAGGCCGTATAATTGTGGCGGGTCCATTGAAAATGACAGATTGTCTGCTGTAAATGATACGATTTTTCCCGGTTTATCAATGAATGTATATGGTTCCATTTGCCCTATTGCCCCGCATTCCGGATTTACACATACTTTATGCTTGGGATATTGTGCTGTTCCGCATACTTTACACTTGACTCCTTCAAGGGTGGTAACCGTTCTTCCCTCTCTGTTTAGTGAAGATGGTACAGTTGCTGCAACAAGTTCTCCTCTAATGCCATACTCAAGATTTATTAATCCCTTGTAAGCAAGATATCTTGAATAACTGGTAAGCGGTTTTTTCCTTCCCAACATATAGGCAACACCACATGCAAAGCCTTGGATGTTAGCAACTTCCTCTTTTACCTCAAATGATAGAGCTTGTGCTCCATATCCATAACTAACTAAAATTATTTTATCTCCGGCTTTTGCATTTTCCAATGCTGATGCCAGCATCATCAAGGGCATTGCTGTTCCTGTATCACCAATTTCAGTTATGAAATTATCACATGCTTGCTCAGGTGATAATCCGAGTCTTTTTGCAATTCCCCTGCCTGCTGAAGCATTGGGTACCGCTATGCATACTTTTGCATAATCTTCAACAGATGTGCTTGTTTTTTCAAGGAGTCCTTTAACAGCACTTGGAATGATCTTATTGTAACCTTCTTCCTTTACCCACCTGGCTTCCCAAACGCTCTCAAATTCTTTTTTATCAGTTCTTCTGCTGTCAATAAAGTCTTTAGATACTGAATAACTATCCAGATATTCCGCTATGACATTTTCTGTACCTACTGACAATGCTGCTGCTCCGTCTCCCCAAGTATATTCTTGCGGACTGCCTGGTTTTGCTCTTCTGGCATCAGAGGCACATGCAATGATTTCATTTGCATTCCCCGCCTTAACAGTCTCTATTGCATTGAGAAGCGCATTGGTTCCGGCTTGAGTTGAAGAAGTGAAATCAGCAGTTCTAGAACCATCGGACATACCAACCGCTTTTGAGACCACAACTGAATTCTGTCTAACCATATAGGGGAAACTTGTAGAAGCCATATATATACCTTCTGCTTTTCCACTCTTTTTTGTATTAATAGTTGCCTCTACCGCCATTGTTATTGCATCTTCATCCGCGTTGACTGTTGCTTTTTCTCCTTTTGGAGATCCTCCATTGAACCATCCCATTTCTTTCAAGATGATTTTTCTTTCCATTCTGTATCTTGGTAAATATACACCATAAGAAGTTATTCCTATCATATGAATTCCTTTCCTTTCTTATTTTTATACTGCTGAATTACAGGAATTCAGCAGTTTTGGCATCTTCTTCATTGTCACTGAAGCTTATTTATAGAATTTCTCACCATAAAGTTTTTCGCTTAATCCTATAATATCCGACCACTTCATAGGTCCACCTTTATCCGTAGGATATCCAGTTCCAAAAATCATACCCATGTCTATCATACGTACATCATCTACAATATTGGCGTCAAGTATTCTCTTTCCTTCTTTAACCTGATTAGTAAGGATTTCCATTGCAATCTCTTCTTCAGTTCTGATTACTTCCTCTTTCTTATCTACAAGTTCATAGACTTCTTCATCAGGTGTTCCATCAACTTTATAGAATCCCTTGCCATTTTTCTTCAATCCATATCTTCCAGCATTGTACATATTTTCAACTGTCTTAAACCCAAGATTTCTAGATGTGAAAATGTGATGACTGACATCAATGCCAACTTCATCCATAAGACGAATCGGTCCAACTGCATTTCCGAATTTAACCATAGCTGTGTCGATTGTTTCTATTCTATTCCCCTCGTCAAGATATGTAATTCCACCGGACATAAATGGGTCAAGAACTGCATTGACTACAAATCCCGGTCCGTCATTGCATATTACCGGACGCTTGCGGAGTGTAGCAACAAATCCCAATGTGTCATCAACTATATTCTGCGAAGTCTGGTTACTCTTGATTACTTCAATAAGTTTCATAAGCCAAACTGGAGAGAAAAAATGCATTCCTACAAATCTTTCTGGATTTTTAACCATATTTGCCAACTCATCAACAGAAAGATAAGAAGTATTACTTGCAAGTATACAGTCATCTGATATCACTTCGCATAGTTCTGAATAAACTTGTTCCTTAACCTTAATGTCTTCAAATACCGCTTCCACTACTATGTCCACATCTTTAAAATCATCTGTGTATTCAGTTACTGGAATTATCAAATTCATGTAATCAGCAACTTCCCCTTTTAGACGACCCTTCTTGTGCATACCGGTTAATATTTTTTCTACAAATGCCATGCCTGGTTCAAATGCTTCTGCCCTGTCTTTGACTACCACTGGAATATTAGCCCTGTTTATAACATCAATAACAATGCCTCGTCCCATAGTTCCAAATCCCAAAACTGCTGCTTTTTTTATAGTTCTGGGCTCGTAGCCTTTTGTTATGAATTTCTTGGCGTCAGCTCCAAAAGATGTCAACATAAATGTATTAATGCTTCCTTTGGTTTCATTGCTTGTAGCTACGTCAACATATTGCTTTTTCTCTAGTTCAAGTGACTCCTCAAGTGGAAGATTCGCACCTTCTTGAACAACTTGCAAATATCCCTTAGGTGCTGGCAAAAGTCTTCCTCTAGCTTTTTTCATGACACCTTTTCTAGCTTCCTCTACAACTTCATCAATATTGCTAAAATCATGCTCTACCCTGTTTAGGACAACTTTTTTATCACATATTTCATTTAAGAATGTCTTTGCTTCATCCAACAAGTCAGCATCTTCTTCAACGCATTTATCTACAACACCAAGTTTTAAAGCTTCATCGGCTCCCAAGTTTTTAGATTTAAGCACCAAATCTATTGCAGGTGTTCCTATCAGTCTTAACAATCTTGATGTTCCTCCACCAGCAGGGAATACTCCAACACCTATTTCAGGAAGCCCAAGGACTGTAGTTTTTGATTTTTTGGCAATCCTTGCATCACATGCTAATGCAAACTCAAGCCCACCGCCCAGGCAATGTCCATTAATTGCTGCCAATGTAGGAACTGATACATCAGCTAATGCATTGAATATCTCATGCATGCTGGAGATATCGTTTTTACAGGTTTCTCTGCTCTCAGTTGCTTGTACTAATACATTAAGATCTGCACCGGCTAGGAAGGTATACGGTTTTCCCGATATAATCACTGCACCTTTTATTTCCTTCTTGTCAGCTAAAGCTTTCACCTCTTCTATCACTTCTGTAAAACTATCGAAAGCTTCATTGCTCCATGTGTTCATTTTGTTTCCAACTTCGTCAAAAGTTATAACTGCAATTTCCCCATCTAATACATAACTAAACATTTTATTACTCATATCTTTTCTCCTTATGCTATATTTCCAAATTATTTGTAAATGGTAGCAAGTAGTATGTAAAATCAACTATTGCCACTGTATTTCCTTCAATATCTTTAACTTCAACTGTGTATGGATATTCTCCTCTTCCTCTTTCTTCGATTGGTTCAAGGTTGGCTTTCGCTTCCTCCTCAGTCATTTTCAATTCACAGACCAAGTCGCTTTTAGAAGCTTTAACATACTTTATTTCTGCCTTTTTTAAGATTGGAACCCACTTGTCAAATCCGTATACGGATTGAATTAATGCTCCTCCAGCCATCTCCGCAAATGCATACATAGACCCCGCATATACAATGTTAACATGATTCAGATGCAGTTCTTTAACGTCCAGGTGTACTTTTACGTGCCCTTTTTCAATAATGCTGGCGCTAAATCCAGCATCCTTCATCCATTTAATTGGAGGGTTTTTCATTGCTTCTCTTATCACATTCAAATGTTCCATACAAAACTCCCTTCTTAATTAGTTGTTAAATCGATTTATTTAATCGTTTCATTTAATCATTTGATTAAATTATACCGTTAAGGTGTATTCATTGTCAATAGATATTTATCAAACCCTTAAAAGTTGATTATATTTCCATAAAAACTGTGCATATGTAAAGCAAACGTCCAAGAAGACAGTGAATATATTTGTTAGTTCCTTATTTTTCTAGTAATTTAGTGTACTCTTTAGGTGTTTGAATCAACATGATCAATACAACAGAGACACATGCGCATGCCGCAGCACAAAGGAATCCAAAAGAATAGCCTCGAGTACTGGCAATTGCAGAAATACTGGGTGCGCCAAATATATCGCCTATAGCCCTGATTGAAAATATGAATCCATATATGGCTGCATAAAATTTAACGCCAAATGTCTTTCCAACAATAACCCCAGCGATAGGATACCACGAACCGATACCCAGGCCAAATAGTATTGCATAGGCGGACATATACACTAGATTGGATTCTGGTGTGACCCTGGACAGCATAACTATACCTATGATGAGTAGCAGGTTGCCGAATAGAAAAACACCTTTGAAGTTGAATTTATCAGCCAGGTAACCGAAAATAAATTTAGCAAGTATAGACATACTCCCAATGTATGCAAGGGCTCTGGCTGCAACTATCATATCAAACTTAATGCTCATTAAGAATGCTGCTTGGTTTTGAAGAACTCCAAGTTGGGCAACACCTATAAACAAGAAAGATATGCAAATCATCCAGAATGCTGAAGTTTTAAAAGCTTGTGAACGGGTAAGGCCTTCAAGAACAGGTCGTTCTGCTGCTGGTTGTGCATCAATTTCTTCCTTAGTAAGCCCATCTGGATATAGTCCGATTTCTGAAGGTTTAGTCTTAATAATAAATACAAGCGCACAAAGAATAATCGCCGAAATTGCACCTAGTACAAAGAAACCCATACGCCAGTCATAACTGGTCATTGTAGCAGTTATTACCATTGGAGCAATGATAGAACCAGCACCTGCTCCTACATTAGCTATACCAACTGCCAGTCCTCTCTTCTTCTCAAACCAGTATGCAGGAAGTGTGCTGTGTACAGCCGGACCAACAATTGCAGCACCCACACCTACGATAATATAGCAAATGTAGAACATCGAGAGGGAGTTGACTTTGCTAAGCAGCATGAATCCGCCACCATTTAAAATTGCACCTGCAATGAGAAGTTGCTTAATTCTACCTTTTTCCAGTTGCTTGCCGATTAGTGGACTAATAACAGCAAATGCAGCTGTAAACATTGATGCCGCTAATACTATTTGTGTAGGAGACTTTGCAAGCGCTGTAGACACCGGCAGAACGAACAGACTGAATGTGTACACCAGCAAACCCGTATTTACGAAATTTATTAGAAAACACGCAAATACAACAACCCAACCATAATAAAATTTCTTTTTAGTTTCCATATTTAGTTTTGATTCCATTTGATTCCTCCATATACATTATTTTTTTCTTCCATCTAACTCGCCGACTCATAGTTTCCCATTTTCTTGAAAAGCATTTAATAATTCTACGTGTCAGCTTTCCTCTGTTAACCCGACAGTCCCTTTGTCGGTTTTACCGCCTGATATAGGCTACTTATCATCTTTAAAAATGACAATGGGCCTTTCTGCAGCATCCATCACCATAGATGGAGAAAGATTGTTTTTAATCAACTCCACCATTACTTTCATATAAGGGTGTATGTGTCTAAAGTATTTTTTATAACCTTCACACAAATAATTAAGCCCGTCTTCGCCATTATATGTTTTAATAAACCGATTCTTCGGGCATTCTCCCTTGCAGGCAAAATAAACTTCACAAGCTTTACAGCTCTTTGGCAGTGCATCAATCTTATTCTTGCCAAAATCCTTTTGTTTGTCTGAATAAATCATTTCCTTAAGATTTTTATCAAGAATATTTCCTAATTTATATTCCGGATAGACATAATGATCACATGTATAAACATCACCACTGTGTTCAATTGTTACAGCTTTGCCACATTCCTCTGAGAATAAGCACATAGTCGAAGGTAGTCCAAGCCATGATTCAAGTGCCCATTCGAAATTCATTATATAGATGGAACCGACATCATTTTTTACCCATTCATCAAAAATTCCGATTAGAAAATCTCCATATTCAGTGGCTTCAACACTATAGTTCGTAACATTAGTATTTTGTACACTATCACCATATGTTCGGGGCGATGAATGGGATAACCCCCTTGCTCTATCCTTTTCATCAGGGATTCTCTCCACTATAGGCGTGAATTGTATGTATTCCAATTCATTCTGCTTTAAAAATTTGTAAATCTTCAAAGGATGCCTAGAAGATTCTTTTGTTACACAGACAAGTACATTAAATGGTACTTCATATTTTTTCAATAATGAAACACTATCCATAACCTTTTCCAGAGTCGGGTTTCCCATCTTGTCTATTCGATAAAGATTATGAAATATATCTGGCCCATCTAGGCTTAAACCAACTAGAAACATGTTCTCTTTTAAAAACTTACACCATTCATCATCAAGCAATGTCCCATTTGTTTGAAGCGAATTGATGATTTTTTTACCACCACCATGCCGCCTTTGAAATGCCACCACCTTGCGAAAAAAATTCAACCCCATAAGTGTTGGTTCTCCACCTTGCCAAACAAATTGAATTTCAGGAATATCCTGGGATGTAATATATTTTCTAATAAAAGTTTCCAGAACCTTGTCATTCATGCGAAAATCTTCATTATCGTCAAAAAAAACTTCTTTCTCCGTGTAGAAGCAGTATCTACAATCCAAGTTACAAACAGGTCCAATCGGTTTTGCTAAAACATGAAACCCCTTTCCAATTTGTTCCTGCTTTATCATATTATCCCTTCTTTCTAACTACTTGTTTTAAGCCGAACTTTTTTTACGAGTCCGGCTTTTTTTAATACTTAGCCGATAAACCTCAAACTATTCTTTAGCCGGAACAAATGGTTGGGTATCAAATTGTACATATTGAATAGTTCCTTCAAAATCAGGACATTCTTCATTAACTTTTTGTCGTAAATCCCTTCCAACATCTAGACCTTCAAGAGTAAGCAAAGATACAGTTATTATGTCAGGACATTCACCTACTTTTTGATCATTGATGTATAATTCCCCAAATCCGGCAAAAGGAGCAGTACTAGTATATACATACTTTAAAACAGATTCCCCTGTAGGAACGTCAATGTTTGATGTGATCTTGTATGACAGGTCAAATTCGTTTAATTCGTATACCAGTTTATTGTCCTTAATATACATTGTAAATCCACCGTGATTATCACCCAATGCTACAAGAGTACCTTCCACGTTGCTGTTTGCCCTATCCACTGAAATTGTAATAGTGTGGTTTTGAGCAACTGATGGAGCAGTTCTAGCATTTATGTGCCCCATTTCAGGATAATACTTGAAAGTATTGTTCAATGTTTGGGGTGAAAAAGGACTTGGAGCTCCAAAAGGCATTTCTTGTAAAGGCATATTGTTACCATGCTTTTCTGCTTCAGCTAAGAATAATTCTTTCAGTTCTTCTAGTTTCTCTGGGTACTCAGCGGCAACGTCAGTGATTTCAGAATAATCCTCAGTGACATTGTATAACGCCCATACATCTTCTTCGAATGATGTCCCCATAGTATGTTTAGCGACAGCTTTCCATCCGTCATGGTAGATCGAGCTGTTATTGTACATGAAGTAATATTGTGTATCTCTTGTTTCCGGCGCATCAGCATCATATAAAGTATTAGCCATGCTTATACCACTGATAGGCATCTGAGTAATACCATTCAACTCTTCAGGAGGCATTATACCAAGCAAGTCATAAATTGTTGGAGTTATGTCTGATACATCAACATACTGCGGACGAATCGTTCCTTTATCAGCAAAGTCAGCACTGGCACACGAGATAATAAGCGGCGCACGAACTCCTCCTGCATCCAAGCCGGCTTTATAGCCCTTGAAAGGAGTGTTTCCTACACGACCCCATCCCATAGGATATACCGCAGCAAAATCTTCGCTACCTATAAGGTCGTACTCCGGCAGCATTTCTTCAACTGTAGCAAGTCTACGCGCCAATATTCTGGTAAAAGTGTCTGAACCATTTACACGTCCCGAGCCTGTAGCTCCATTGTCTGACATAAGTACAAATAGCGTATTATCATATTCACCGGTAGCCTTTAGATAGTCAATGAGTTCACCAACTTTTTCATCCGTCTGTGTAATGAATCCGGCATACGTTTCCATCATGCGTGCAAACAGCTGTTGTGTATCTACATCTAAGCTAGCCCACTCTTGTACCGCTGGATCGGCAGGAGCAAGATTAGCATCACCAGGTATAATGCCCATTTCTTTCATGCGTTCAAAACGTTCCTGATGCAACACATCCCAGCCTTTGTCATAAACACCGGCATACATATCTATATATTTTTGAGGCACTTGCAACGGCGAATGGGAAGCTCCAAAAGCAAAATTCAAAAAGAAAGGCTTGTCTGGATAAACTGAAACTTGATCGCCTATCATCTGTTTTGCGTGAAGTATTAAATCATCGTTTAGGGTGTAATCGTCGTCATAAGCAGATTCTATTAATTCGTTGCCGCTAACAATCATTGGATGCCACTGATCCGTTTCGCCGTCTAAGAATCCATAGTATCTTTCATAACCTTCAGCCAACGGCCAACTATTATAAGGACCGCAAGCACTCATTTCATATTCCGGACACATGTGATATTTACCAATACCATAAGTACCGTATCCGTTTTCATTTAGCACCTCCATGACAGTGCCCGCATTTTCAGCTACACGTCCTTGGAAGGCAGGTCTGCCCTCTAAATTTACACTTGTTACAAATCCCATCCCTACTTCATTGGCATTTCGTCCGGTCAATAGCGAAGCACGCGTAGGCGATGATACGGGACATACGTTGAAGTTGTTATAACGTATTCCACTCTCAGCCAGTTCATCAATATTTGGTGTTTTGATTTCAGATCCATAGCATCCCAAGTCTGAAAATCCCATGTCATCAATCACTAGATAAACAATATTGGGATTAGATAATTTTTCTGACGTACTAACGGACGTAATAGCGTTAGCTTTACTTGCATTATTGTCTGGTTTTTCCGGTTCTTGAGTCGGTGCCTTGGAACATCCCGAAACAAAGCTAGTCGACAATGCAATAACAGAGCTAATTGCTACCGTTTTCGCAAAATGTACTGATTTTTTCTTCCTTTTCATATTTCCTCCTTAAAATAAAAATGTTTTGCTTGTTTTGTAACGAATATTTCAGATAATAAATGGTATTAAATTGAATTGTGAATAATGCTTGATTACATAAAACGTTTTCACGCGTTATGTTTTCATTTTTTGGTAAATTTTAATCAATTTATTCAATCATTGTATTTAATCCATTTATTTAATCTATCGATTAAATTATATGTACTAGAAATCATTTTGTCAATAGTCAAGTTTTTTGGTTCTATTGCAAATTGACATGACGCTATTATTAATAGCATCATCAAAATTAACTATTCGTAACTATTCAAACGAACTTTTTTTACCGTACGTAAAAAACCTTCCCGCAATAATTTGCAGAAAGGTTTTTTTCTAATAAACTAAACTCCATGTTTTGCTAAAATTTTACAACTCTTACTTTCTTACACTGTTTGTAAATTGCTGATTTTTTCTCATCCCTTTTGTAAATAAGGTATGCAAGCGAAATATAGTTAACCAAACCAACGCATACACATATAGTATCGTATGTAGAATAAACCCTCGTGTATCCAAAAGCTTTAATTGGGTATTGGTTCCAATACCAGATATTTATGCCGAGATTGGTTATTTCTATAATACAAATAGACTTTTGGGACTGGAAGCTCAAATGTATATTGAACCTCTAAAAGAAGAATTAAAAGGATTGATTCTCTAGAATTTTGTTGAAAATAAAAATGGAATCGTCGACAAATTGATATGCTCCCTTAGTAATAGACAGTTTAAATAATAAAACTGTTATCACTAGGAGGGCATATTTTTTATGGGAAGAAAAGGAAAAGTATCTTTTGAGGAAAAGACTCGTATAGTAGAAATGTATTTGAATGGTATTTGTTCACAGGAGGATTGTGCAAGGATAGCTGGAGTTACAAAAACATCAGTCCAGCAATGGATCAGAAAATACGAAACCTTTGGTATTGAAGGTTTAAATACAAAAATAAAGCATAAGAAATATACTAGGGATTTAAAAGAATCAGCTGTTAGGGATTATATGAATGGCTTAGGTTCACTAAGTAATATTAGTAAA
>NZ_FQZL01000016.1 GCF_900142005.1 Dethiosulfatibacter aminovorans DSM 17477 | reverse complement strand
TATATCGCTGATTACTGCCATGAAAACGACATCAACACAGTTGTTGTTGGTGATATTAGAGGTATTCGGGAAAACAAGAATATTGGCAGAAACAATCAACAGCTGCATTCACTACCCTACAGGATTGTCTATTCTTTATTGGACTATAAACTAAGGTTGTATGGTATTGAAATGGTAAAGCAAAAGGAATACTATTCCAGTAAGTGTTCTCCCAACAGTAAGGATATATCTAAGAAGTATGCATTCAAGACCAACCGTAAATACAGGGGGCTATATGTGGATGGAAGTAATATCTATAATGCCGATTGTGTAGGTGCATATAACATTCTCAGATTGTATTTGAATAAAAAGAATAAAGACCACATAGATTATGGGAATCTATGTAGTCCAATAAATGTAACCGTGTAAGGAAACTAGCGGTATTGGTCGTAGGAACCGGCCTTTGTGGTAGCGCAAGCGACACATAAACAAATTCTTTGGGTGCATGCCCTTAGATGTTCGGTAATTCATTGCCGAGTAGTTCACTTTGCTGGGGTATAATCATAACTGATACATTGTGACGTTAATTAACAAAACATAAAATGATGAGGATGCTTGTAAAAATAACAGGAGAGTAGATAAGAAATAGTGGGAAATACAGTGAAAATGAACAAGACAATAGGAATGGTTGCACATGTTGATGCAGGAAAGACAACGCTTGTTGAGCAGTTGCTATTGCATACCAATTCAATAATGGCAGCTGGAAGGGTTGATTCCGGAAACACTGTCATGGACTATCATGAAATAGAAAAGAAGCGTGGAATTACCGTTTATTCTGACCAGATCACGGTGGAATACAATGATTCCAAATTTCACTTTGTAGACACGCCGGGACATGTCGACTTTTCATCGGAGATGGAAAGGACAGTGAGGATTCTCGACTGTGCCGTAATCATACTGTCCGCAGTCGAGGGAATAGAGGGGCACACTCATACGGTATGGCAGACCCTTAGAAAGTACGGTGTGCCAACGGTTTTTTTCATAAACAAGATGGACAGGGAAGGAGCTGATTTCAACAATGTCGTAAAGGAAATCAGGAAAAACTTCACCGAGGATATTTGCGTGGTTTCAGAACCGGCAGGCAGCAATGACATCAGGGATATCGAAAACCTCCTTGATGGAGAGACTGTATCCGAAAGTATTGTGGAATTTCTGGCTGACCGTGATGATGAAATGATGGAGAAGTATATCAATGGAGAAACTATGGAATATTCCCAATCCATTGAAACCCTGAAGTCCATGTTCAACCGTGGTGATTTGTTTCCATGCCTCTGCGGTTCCGGCCTCAGGAATTCAGGAGTGGATATCCTTCTTTCAGTGCTTGAAGATCTTCTTGCAACAAGTTACTGCAGTGATTCCGATTTTGCCGGAACGGTATACAAGATACGGTACGACAGGACCGGCAACAAGGAAGTCTTTGTGAAGGTCCTTTCGGGCAGGCTTACGGTGAAGGATACAATACCACATAAGAACCTGGATATGCTAGAAGAGAAGGTCAATTCAATTAGGACAGTCATAGGTAAGAAGTCAGTTCATAAGGACGTCTTGGAAGCAGGGGAAACTGGTATGGTATCGGGGCTTAACAGATCCTATGTAGGCGAAGGCCTGGGTAAGGAAGACGACTTCGGCAGCCTGTCCCTCCTCCCGGCCCTTAAGTCTAAGGTCATATACAATGACAGCATAAATCACAGCAGGATTGTTGAAATATTCAACATACTGACGGAAGAAGATCCGCTTATAGATGCTGTCTGGATGGAAGAACTTGGTGAACTGCATATTAATGTAATGGGCATCATACAGTTAGAAGTGCTTCAGCATGCAGTCAAGGAAAGATTCGACATAGATGTGGAGTTTGGCAAGCCGGAAGTGGTTTATCGTGAAACCATTGCTGAAGAGGTTCTAGGGTTTGGTCACTTCGAGCCCTATAAGCATTATGCCGAGGTGGAACTCAGGATAGCACCCGGGAAAAGAGGTGAAGGAATCCTGTTCTCCAGTGAATGCAGTCTGGACACACTTGATTTAAAATGGCAGCGAAATATTGAAAAGAACATTGAAGATGGGTGCAGGAGAGGAATTCTAACCGGGTCAAGGCTTACTGATCTCAATATCACCCTGGTAAATGGAAAAGCCCATGAAAAGCATACAAGCGGCGGTGATTTCAGGCAGGCAACCTTCAGGGCCATAAGACACGGCATCGAGCAGTCAGAGTCGGTTCTTCTTGAACCCTACTATGATTTCACCGTCAAAGTCAGTCAGGAGCTGGCAGGCAGGGTAATGAGCGACATGATGAACATGAAGGGAATTGTTGAACCACCGGTGTCAGACGAGATGAATTCGATAGTGTCGGGCATGGTGCCCGTATCAACTTCAATGAACTATCCTGCTGAACTTGCTTCCCTTACCGGTGGAAAGGGGATCTTATCCATGGTTTTCAAGGGATACGACAGATGCCACAACCGGGAGGAAGTCATTTCAAGGTACGAATACGACAAGGACAGTGATCTTGACTACACATCGTATTCGGTGTATTGTTCCAAGGGAAAGACATTTATGCGTAAAGGAAGGAGAGATTGACGCCTTCTGAAGGAAAATAAATTCAAAAGGCAGTGATTTTGAACGGGATTCAAAGTCACTGCCTTGTTTATATTTTTGTTCTATTTATTGAGTTCCTTAATCTTGAGACCGAGTATTTCCCTTGCCTCATCGGGAGTTGCTACTTGTCTTCCCAGTTCCTTTGCCATCCTTGCCACTTTTTCCACAAGCTGGGCGTTTGATTCTGCCAGTACACCCTTTTCGATGTACACATTGTCCTCGAATCCTACCCTTACATGACCACCCATTGTTATTGCCTGGGCTGCAAGTGGCATCTCGTATCTACCTATTCCGGCTACTGTCCAAGTGGATCCAGCTGGGATGCTGTCTGCAAAGTAGATAAGGTCCCTTGGCTCTCCGGGACATGCACCCGGTACTCCAAGAACGAAATCGAAATGCATTGGAGTATTGAGTATTCCCTTCTTGGCCAGCTTGACTGCATTGTTAATCATGCCTCTCTCGAAACATTCGATCTCAGGCTTCACGCCAAGCTCTTTCATTCTGTTTGCAAACTTGAGGATGTATTCCTCAGTGTTCATGAACACGTCAGGACCGAAGTTTGTGGTTCCGGTGCTCAGTGTCGCCATTTCGGGACTAAGCTCTATGGGCTGCATCCTTTCCTCAGCCGAGTGCCATACGGCTCCTCCTGTAGATGGCTGGAAAATCACGTTGCATTTCTCTGCAATCTTTTCTTTGATTTCCTTGTAGACATCGTAGCTCTGAGTTGGATTTCCTTCCTCGTCTCTTGCGTGCACGTGCACAATTGATGCGCCGGCCTTGTAGCATTCATAGGCAGCTTCTGCTATCTCATCCGGTGTTAGTGGAAGATTAGGCTGCTGCTCTCTTGTTACCTCTGCACCAGTAAGTGCAGCTGTAATGATCAATTTCTCCATATTGACCTCCTAATTAAATTTTTTGCCTGATTAAAGTGCCTCAAACTTTAATCATATATTATCTTATTATATTTGACCGCAATAGTAAAGGGAAATATGCGAAGTGCAGCGGAGTGGAGCTGATCATTCGATTTAGGAAATAACCCAATATTATTCCGGGAATACATGAAATTTTTATGGAAATGTGTTATAATGAAAAAGGATTTAGAAATAGTAACTCAAAGATTCTCCTTGATTTTGACCATGAAGAGATGATTCTCTTTAAAATAAATTAATAGGAGGGACATTAATGAGTAGAGACAGATGGAACAACAGATTGGTTTTTGTGTTGGCGGCTGTAGGTTCGGCTGCTGGGCTCGGAAATGCATGGTGTTTCCCATATGTATGTGCCACCAACGGTGGCGGTGCTTTTCTTATTCCGTATTTTGTAGCGCTTATAACTGCAGGTATACCCGTACTCATACTTGAATTTGTAATTGGACATAAATTTCAGGGTGGGGCGCCTACATCACTGGCGAATTTTGGAAAAGCGGGTGAAATTCTTGGTTGGTTTGCTACATTCATCAGTTTTGTCATAGTCACATATTATTCCGTGATCATGGCATGGGTATTCGACTATCTGTGGTATTCCTTCAGCATAGCCTGGGAGGGAGATTCAGGTGGATTCTTTTTTGGAAGCATACTCAAGCTGACAGATGGTCCGTGGGAGCTTGGAGGCTTCAGTATTCCTGTACTTATCGGTCTGGTGCTGACATGGATATCAATTTACCTGACCATCAAGGATGGTGTCCATACTGTGGGCAAGGTTGTCAAATGGACAGTGGGTCTTCCCGTACTGCTTCTTTTCATCCTGGCTGTAAGCGGAATGACACTGGAAGGAGCTATGGATGGAATAAACTACTATCTTACTCCGGATTTTTCAAAATTAACGGATTTCAAGGTTTGGACAGCAGCTTTTGGACAGATATTCTTCTCCCTGAGTGTAGGATTCGGTGTAATGATAGCCTATTCCAGCTACCTTGACAAGAAATCGGATATTACAAACAATGCATTCATGACTGCTCTGGCAAACAGTGGAGTGTCATTTCTGGCAGGATTTGCAATATTTTCCACACTTGGATACATGGCCGCATCTACAGGCTCTACCGTAGCAGAAGTTTCAACTGCAGGTGTTGGCCTGGCGTTTGTTGTTTATCCTGAAGCAATCAGTCTGCTTCCTTTTGGTGCAATAGGACAGACAATCTTTGCTCTTGGCTTTTTTATTGCCCTTCTGACTCTGGGAATAGATTCGGCATTCTCGCTTGTTGAAGGAACGTCTACTGCGATTTCCGACAAGTTCGATTTCAACAGGAAGAAGACAACAGTAGGCGTAATACTCATTGGATTTGTAGTGAGTCTTGTCTATGCGACAAAGGGAGGTCTCTACTGGCTTGACATCGTAGACAGATATATCAACAATTTCGGTATACTTGTAGTAGGATTCATAGAGATCCTTGTGATTGCAAGGCTAATGAAAGTTAATAACGTACGGGAATACATCAATGAAGTCAGCGACATAAAACTTGGCAAATGGTATACAATACTTCTTGGAATAGCATCACCCGTTATCCTTGGAATAGTCCTTGTGATGACAGCCTATACTGAAATTATGGATTTGGTGAACAAGACAAACTACTATGCAAGCTATCCTACAAGTGCACTGATTCTTGGAGGATTGATTATGCTTCTCGTTACACTTCTTGCAAGTGTGATATTTGTATTTTTCAAAACAAAAAATGCTAAAGAAAATTCAGAGGAGGCTTGATTATGAATACTGGTGCTGTAATTATGCTGATATTCGGAGCGGTATTTCTATATGGAGGCCTTGGTGTGTGCTTTTCAATAGCAAACAAGGCAGGAAAAAAAGAAACAAAGTGAATAGATAAAATTAAGAATAATACGGGAATCCAAGGTTTTACACCTTGGATTTTCTTTGTATAGCTGCTTTCTTGCAGCTCAGGAAAGTTGAATATGCATAAACCCTTGAAACGTTGGTTTTATGCTTTCAATGGAACTTTCCTTTACGGCTTAATAAATGTTTGCACATTTAACGCATCAAAGCTGCTTTCTTGTGATAAAATATTATATGCTGAAAAATTGAGACAGAGGTATTTATTATGATAGAAATGGCAGTGAAGAGGCTGAAGAAATCCTTTGGAGCCGACCTGATTTTTGAAAATATTGAATTCGATATAAAATCCGGAGAAAAAATCGGGCTGGTGGGAAAGAACGGTACGGGTAAAACAACTCTTTTTAAAATAATAATAGGCATTGAAAACAGTGAAGGAGAGGTATTCAAGAGAAAGGAAGCTGCAGTGGGCTATCTGGAGCAGATTCCACTCTATGGAGAAGAGGTCAAGGCTGAAGATGTCCTTGCGGAAGCATTCAAGGAAATTAATGCTCTAAGGGAAAGGATGACTGATTGTGAAAACAGGATGGGTTCTTCTTCTGAAAACCAGGATGCGGTTATAGAGGAATACGGCAGGCTTCAGATGGAATACGAGAGCCTTGGAGGTTACGATCTTGAGGAAAAATCCAGCCGAATAATAGAAGGGATGGACATAGGAAGCCTTCTTGTCAGGAACTTCAACCACCTGAGCGGAGGGGAGCAGACTAGAGTCATGCTTGGGAGGATGCTCTTGATGGAGCCCGACATCCTACTTCTTGACGAGCCTACAAACCATCTGGACTTGAAGTCTGTTGAATGGCTTGAAGGATACTTGAGGGACTATCGTGGAGCTGCGTTGTTGATATCCCACGACAGGTATTTTCTAGACAATACGGTGAGCAAGATAATAGAAATGAGAAGGGATGGATCCGACGTCTATTGCGGCAACTATTCATACTATGTCGTTGAAAAGGAAAGACGGTTCTACGAAGCCCTTAAATGGTACAACAACCAGCAGAAGAAGATAAAGAGGATGGAGGAGCAGATACACAGATTCCGGGTATGGGGAGAAATGCGTGACAGTGAAAAGATGTACAAAAAGGCCAAGGAGCTTGAAAAGCGCCTTGAAAAAATGGACATGCTGGACAGACCCGTTTTAGACAAGAAAAAGATAAACCTGGGGGGACTCAAGGGTGGCAGGACAGGCAAGATAGCAGTGGAAGCCGACAGTCTGGCAAAATCATACAATGGAGTGAAGCTTTTCTCTGAAGCGGGATTTGAGGCATATTTCGGAGACAGTCTGGCCCTTTTGGGAGACAACGGTACAGGCAAGACGACCCTTCTGCGTATATTGATGGGAGAGGTTGAGGCCGATGAAGGGGAAACATCTCTCGGATCAAGGGTAAAGGCAGGATACCTCCCGCAGAAGATAGAATTCGAAGATTCTGACTTATCCGTACTTGACTACTTTACAACCAATCTTGGACTTACGGTTTCCGAATCCAGGAAGGAACTTGCAAAGATACTATTCTATGGAGAGGATGTTTTCAGAAAGATATCAATGCTTTCCGGCGGGGAAAAGAGCAGGCTGAAGCTAAGCTGCATATTGCATGAAAAGGCGAACCTCCTGTTTCTTGACGAGCCTACGAATCATCTTGACATAGATTCCAGAGAGATACTCGAAGACACCCTTATGGATTTTGAAGGGACTATCATATTTGTTTCCCACGACAGATATTTTATCAACAAACTTGCAACAAGGGTGGGAGAATTGAGAAACAAAAGACTGAGAATATATAACGGAGACTATGAATATTTCAGAACGATGAAGGAAAGGGAAGTGGAGAAGGAAGCCGAGCTTATTGAAAGGAAAAAATCAAAAGCATCCGCTGGAAAGGACTGGAAGGACAGGAGCAGGAAGACCTTGAAATCCCTGGAGAAGAAAAAGGCTGCAATTGAAGGGGAAATCTCCGGAATTGAGGAAGGGATAGAGTCACTCGACAAGGAAATGGATGAAAATCCAACAGACTACAGCATCCTTGAAAAACTTCACCTTGAAAAAGAGGAGCTTGAAGATAAGTGCTTTGAGAAATATATGGAACTCGAAGAAATAACAATTGAAATAGAAAAAGAAAAGGAGAATGTCGATGAAGGTTAAAATTGCTCAGATACAAATGCACATAAGAGAGGACAAGGATGAAAACATAAAGAGGGCGGGAGAGTTCATAGACGAGGCTGCAGAGAGGGGCGCGGACATAATTGTTCTCCCTGAAATGTTCAACTGTCCCTACAAGGCGTCATGCTTTCCGGAATATGCTGAACTGCCGGGAGGAAAAACCTATACCTTCCTTAAGAATAAAGCTGCAGGAAAAGGGGTATACATATTTGGAGGATCCATTCCTGAAAAGGATGAGGAATCCAGAGTTTTTAATACATGCTTCATTTTCGACAGGAAGGGAAATGAACTCGGCAGACACAGGAAGACCCATCTTTTCGATATAGACGTAAAGGGAGGGCAGTCCTTCAGAGAATCCGACACCCTGACTCCGGGAAACGGACCTACCGTTGTCGATACGGAATTCGGCAAGATAGGTGTGATGATATGCTATGATATAAGATTCCCGGAATTTTCAAGGATGATGGTAAACGAGGGTGCCGGAATCATAATCGTACCAGGAGCCTTCAATATGACAACAGGACCTGCCCACTGGGAGATTCTCTTCAGGACAAGGGCGGTGGACAACCAGGTGTTTACCGTTGGGACAGCGCCTGCGCGGGATGTGGACAATTTCTACGTATCATACGGAAATTCCATGGTAGTGTCACCATGGGGTGAAATCCTTGGCAGAATGGAAGGAGAGGAGGCAGTCATGCTTACGGAGATAGATACGGAATTGAATACAAAAATAAGGAACCAGCTTCCGCTTCTTAAACATAGGAGACCTGAAATCTACAAATCATAAATTGAAATGATTACAAAGTTGAAATAATTACAAAAGCTATTGACAAACATGTGAAAAGTCATTATTATATAATTATACTTTCATTATTGTTGTGGATTCAGCAATAAACAATGCCAATATTGCAGCTACAGACGTCATGAAGATGCTGGATGCTGCATTAGGATAATAAAAGGAGGATACTATGTTATCAAAGAATTTACTGGACGAACTAAATCTTCAAATCAAATACGAACTTGAATCGGCTCATTACTATCATGCAATGCAGACATACTTCGATTCAAACGATCTTCCGGGTTTTGCAAACTTCTTCAAGGTTCAAGCACAGGAAGAGAGATTCCATGCAGACAAGTTTTACGGTTTTGTATACGAGATGGGTGGAGACGTAGAATTGACATCCCTTGATCTTGTAGGTAAAGACTTTTCATCTCCTCTTGATATTTTCGAAAAAGCCCTTGAGCATGAGAAATTCGTGACAAGCAGAATATATCACCTCATGGACATAGCAATGGAAGAAAAGGAATATGCAACTCAGTCAATGCTCAAATGGTTCATAGACGAGCAGGTTGAAGAAGAAGATTCAATGAAAACAAAGGTTGCAAAGCTTAAAAGAATAGGCGACAATCCAAACGCCCTGTACCAGATGGACGCAGATCTTGGCGGAAGAGTATTCACAGAGCCCGCAGCTGAATAATAACGATGAAAAAAATCAAGGAGACCTCGCGGTCTCCTTTTTTGTCTAATATATGCCTGAACATGAATTTGTTTGAGTGGCAGTTGCCTTTGATTATAACAAAAAGAATAATATATTTAAGTGAGGTCTCGACTAATAGGTATCAACAATCACATTTATAGATATTGAAATTGTTGTACCTTGCTAGCGGCTACAGCCTCCTGAAATGTTCAGGCGTATAATTCTTAGCCTTCATTGCATTCCTGATATCCTCAAGCATACTTTCCTTGTCCTTGTTGAGTACACCGCTCAGATTCACATAGTTTGATACATGATTGCTTCTGAAAATACAGTCTTCAAGGTCCATGCTTTCAAGCATCAGATAAGTTTCATCCATGATTTCATCTGGAGTCATAAGCTTGAATTTTCCGCTTCTCACATCGGCGGCAAGTTCGGTGCCTTCATCAATATTAAGTGTCAGCAAGGCAAAATAGTTGGGATTTATTGCTGAAATAACCCTGGCGGAATCAAGAGCGTGCTCTTTTGAAAGTTCGTTGCTTCCGATTCCCGATATTATCATACAGGAGAATGTGAAGCCTGCATCGATAGCCTTTCTGCCGGCTTCGATCATCTGGTTCCCGTTGACACCCTTCTTGATTCTTCTAAGGATTTCGTCATTTCCTGATTCAACACCCATGTAGAGCATGGCAAGACCTGCTTCCCTTATGATTTTCAAATCCTCAGGAGTTTTTCTCAACAGGTCCTTCGGGCCGGAATAGCATGAAATTCTTTCGGCATTTGGAAAGTTTGACTTTACTATTTCGAGATAGTGGAGTATCTTGTCAGTTGCCAGACATAGGAAATCTCCGTCCGCTATGAATATCTTTCTTGGATTCGGGTCATATCTTTTAATGTATTCAATGTGAGCCATTACTTCTTCGTCGTTTCTTATTCTGAATTGCTTTCCCTTGTACATTCCGCAGAATGTGCAATCATTGTGGGAACATCCCTCTGTTATCTGTATTATCAGACTTCTTGCCTCGCTTGGTGGTCTGTAAACCGGACTGCTGTACATAATTTTACCTCTTTTCTATTTTTATATCTTCTGTGATAGCTGCTTTCTTTCAGCTTTAGAAAGTATAAAATGCATAATCCCTTGAAGCGTTGGTATTATGCGTTTAAGGAAACTTTCTTTCGCGACTTAATAAATGCATTCGCATTTAACGCAGCAAAGCTGCTTTCTTGTGAAATATTATATATATAATACACCTGAAAGCAACTAATTGCAATAGTTTTTGCATTTATTATGGTATATTTTTTGCGAGTACTATCGAAAAAGAATGTATTGGTGAATCAACCGAAATTTTTAACTATTTGCTGAATCTTGGGCTTTTGATGACATTCAACATATTTATGGACAATTTTTGATGCTTTGAAAGGCAAAAAGTAGTATAATAATATAATCGTCGGCTGTTTATAGTTGAAAATTCATGGCAGGAGGAGATATTTTGAAAAAATTAATGGGAATATTAGGAAGGATACTGTTTATTCTGCTTTTTGGATTCTTCATGTCATTTTTCGTATTTGAATCAATAGGGGAAGAAGGCTTCAGTTTGACAGGAATGCCCGTCAAGCTTATGATAATGATTGCTTCTTTTCTGGTGATGTTCATAGGACTGTTTGTTTCTTTCAAGAATGTGAAGCTTGGAGGTTTCATAATCATGGTAGGGGGATTGTTCAATGCCTTATACATGATATTGGGTGGAGGAGCTGAATATATTGATGCAGCTCTTATATTTGGAGTTCCTTTTATTATATTGGGTGTGATGATAATGGTTTCATTCAGAAAAAAAAGCAAATACTATTGATGCGGATTCAATGCCGCATCTTAATTTGTAATCAAAATGTTGACGTAGAGCCATTCTAGTGATATTATTAACATATTAATTTGCTTGTCATTTACCTATCGGTGATTTTTCCCAAAATCTTATTAAAACATATCTAATAAGGAAGCAGATGTGCTGCGGTAACTGCGTAAGCGGTTATTTAAATGCGGAGGAAAGTTTCTTTTGACGCATAACACTAAAGGGGTTATGTATTTTTGACTTTCCTAAGGTGGAATAATTCTTGCGATCCGAATAATCATCAATAATTAATGAAATAGTGACAATGATGGATTTGATAAAATGCCATTGGATTTTTTGTGCAGGAGGAAACTGTGAATATAAATGAATTGAAGGATATGAAGCTGGTAGACCTGAAGGAACTTGCCAAAGAAAAGGGAATACACAACATATCCAAGTACAAGAAAAGCGAACTGATTGAAGAAATCAAGAAAAATCTTGAAAAAATCAAAATCCAGGATGAGAAGGAGAAGTACAAGAGCAATCTTCCCGACAGACTCAACGATGAAGTGGATAAAAGCGAGGAGATTCTTGAAGCTACCGGGATACTTGAACTTCATACGGACGGTTACGGATTCCTGAGAAGGCACAATTACCTTTCCAGCGAAGAAGATGTATATGTTTCACCGTCCCAGATAAGAAGATTCAGGATGAAGACCGGAGACAAGGTAAGCGGAATTACAAGACCTGCCAAACAGGGAGAAAAATACAAGGCTCTTCTTTATGTAAAGAAGATAAACGACCTCAATCCCGAATCTGCAGTTAAAAGACCGGACTTTGACAAGTTGATACCTATCTATCCGGAAGATAGAATAAAGCTTGAAACAAACCAGATGCAGCTGTCAATGAGAATAATAGACATAGTGGCTCCGATCGGAAGGGGGCAGAGGGGAATGATAGTGGCTCCGCCGAAGGCAGGAAAGACGACCCTTATGAAAAATGTTGCAAATGCAATAGCCGAAAACCATCCCGACCTCGAGATGATTATTCTCCTCATAGATGAAAGACCTGAAGAGGTAACTGACATGCAGAGGTCTGTAAAGGGAGATGTTGTTTATTCAACCTTTGACGAGCTTCCAAGGCACCATATCAAAGTTGCCGAAATGGTTCTTGAAAGGGCCAAGCGTCTTGTTGAGCACGGCAAGGATGTGGTAATACTCCTTGACAGTATTACAAGACTTGCAAGGGCATACAATCTTACCATTCCTCCAACGGGAAGAACATTGTCGGGAGGACTTGATCCAGGAGCCCTTCACAGTCCTAAGAGATTCTTCGGTGCAGCAAGGAACATAGAAGACGGAGGAAGCCTTACCATACTTGCCACTGCCCTTATTGAGACGGGAAGCAGAATGGATGATGTAATCTTCGAGGAATTCAAGGGAACAGGAAACATGGAGATACATCTTGACAGGAAATTGTCTGAAAAGAGAGTATTCCCTGCCCTTGACATCAACAAGTCAAGTACGAGGAGAGAAGATCTGCTTCTGGACCAGCATGAACTTCAAACCGTGTGGTATTTGAGAAAAGCTTTGAGCAGTTACCCTACAGATTATGTTACTGAAAAATTCCTGAGCGGTTTAATGACTACAAGGAACAATAGGGAATTCATTGACAATGCACAGAAGATAATGAATTTGGACAGAAATAAAAATTAATCAAAAAAGATATTGATTTGATATACTACCTATGCTATAATTTTATGGTGTAAAAAAACGAGATTAATGTATCATTTTAGATATAAGCATATTTGGAAAGAGGTGAAAAAGCATGAAAAAAGATATACAACCTGATTACAAAGTAGTAAAAGTACACTGTGCTTGCGGCAACACTTTTGAAGCTGGTTCTGTAGATGATGAAATCAGAGTGGAAATTTGTTCCGAATGTCATCCTTTCTTTACTGGAAAGCAGAAATTTATCGACAAAGGTGGACGTGTTGATAAATTCAAGAAGAAATACAACAGATAAGTCAAACTTAAGCTGCAAATCAAAATACGGCCTTGATGGCCGTATTTTTTTTGTCAAAATTCCTGTCGGAATCAAATGAAGAGAAAGGTGTGTACGGTCTGGAAACAGCTTATCTGGTGGACAGTCAACTTGATTAGTATTATAATAATAATACGGATTGATTCATTAAAGTGAAATGATTGAGCGGGTGGGGTGAAATTTAGGCATGGTGAAAAACAATTTAACGGACCACAGTGTTGACAAAACAATCATCAGGCTCACCATTCCCATGATATTCGGAATGTTAAGCATGGTTATATTTAACCTGACGGATACATATTTCATAGGTAGGCTGGGCACGGATCAGCTGGCGGCCATATCCTTCACCTTTCCAGTAGTTTTGATAATAGGCAGTGTTGCTCTTGGAATGGGCATTGGAACGGCATCCATAGTGTCGCGGGCAGCAGGGAGCGGAGATCATAAGAAGGTCATGAAAACGGCTACAGATGGAATTTTTCTGTCCGTATGCTTTGTCATTATAGTGACTGTACTTGGCCTTAAAACCATAGACGAGGTGTTTACAGCCCTTGGGGCAGGAAATGATGTACTGGGATATATAAGGGAGTATATGTCCATATGGTATCTTGGCATGCCCTTCGTAGTGGTGCCCATGGTGGGAAACTATATAATAAGGTCACTTGGAGATACGAAGACACCTTCGATCATAATGGCCGTAGCGGCTACTGCCAATATAATAATGGATCCTCTCTTCATATTCGGCATCGGTCCATTTCCTGAACTTGGAATAAGGGGAGCAGCACTTGCAACGGTACTTGGAAGGATAATTACTTTTATAGTGTCATTGTACATCCTCATGTTCAGGGACAAGGTTGTGAAATTCAGAATCAGGGAATTGAATGACGTCTTTGATTCATGGAAGAATATACTCTATGTCGGTGTGCCTGCCGCCATAGTGAGAATCATAACGCCCGTAAGTGCGGGAATAATAACAAGGCTCATATCTGCATACGGCTACGAGGCTGTAGCGGGATATGGAGTGGGAACAAAAATAGAATACTTTCTCCTGGCCTTTGTCAATGCCATGGCCAATGTCATGGTGCCTTTTGCAGGCCAGAATTATGGTGCAAGAAAAGAATATAGGATAATCGAAGGAATGAACTATGTAAGAAGGACCATGTTCAAGTACGGCATTTTTATTTTTGCGACGATGATGATTCTTGCAGACGATATTGCGCCTCTTTTCAATGACAGTAGTGAAGTGAACAAAGTCACAGTACTATACCTCACAATTCTTCCCATAGGATACGGATTCCAAGGGATGCTTCTCAACAATGCATCGATTCTAAATGCTGTTAACAAGCCTCTTTATGCTGCGCTTTTTTCCTCCGTCCAGATGTTTGCAATATGCATACCGCTGGCAATAATCATGTCGAATCTCATTGGGATAAAGGGGATTTTTATTGCCCTTCTCATATCCTACATGATAAGCGGCAGCTTTTCGTATGTATTCACAAAAAAGGCAATAAGAACAAAAAGGATGGAATAGTTGCATAATTCATATGTTTTGTATAAATATTCTGCATAAAATATTATGCTTTATTTGACTTTTTTATCAGTTCGGTATTTTTCGGTATTTTTTTGTATTTTTTCGTACCCGGTCTTTATAATATAGTAATTTAAAGGATAGATATGTAGTATTTTTTAATATACCAAAAACAATCAGGAAAAGAGAGGTAATTGGCGAAAGAACCGATTGTTTGTTGAATCTTGATTTTCTTATTCAGTAGGTGTATAATTATTAAGTACTCATTCTATGATATACCAAAAAACAAAAGAAAGACAAGAAAGGGGCGACAATTTATGGATTATGGTTGGTTGGCGGTTCTACCACCGCTGGTAGCGATTATTTTATGTTTCGTGACAAAAAGAGTTCTTATTTCATTGTTTGCAGGTATTTTTACAGGTGCGATAATCATTTCAGGCGGAAATCCTCTGGCAGCAGCAGGGTATTCTCTTGAGACAATAGTTGCACAGGTTACAGATGATTGGAATGCAAGACTTTTACTATTCAACCTTCTGATGGGTGCTGGAATTGCATACATTTGGAGATTGAACGGAAGCAAGGCTTTGACGGACTGGGCCAGAACAAAGATCAAAACAAAAAAAGGTGCGTCTGTTGGAGCATGGCTGTTAGGTATTATAGTGTTTTTTAACGACTACTGTAATGCAGCAATAGTTGGAAATGTTTTTAGGGATATTTCTGAAGAACATAAGCTGTCTTCAGAAAAGCTTTCCTACATACTGGATTCAACTGCTGCGCCGGTAGCAACATTTTTTATTTCGGACTGGATTGCATTCCAGATAGGTATGATAGGTTCAGGAATGGAAGTTGCTGGAATCACAACTGAGCAGATAACTCCGTTTGCTGCGTATGTAAGCAGTATACCTTTAAACCTATATTGTATCTTTGCTGTAATCTTCGTCGGCATAGTATCATTTACAGGAAGAGATTTCGGTCCTATGCTGAAGGCTGAGACAAGAGCAGTAAGAGAAGGAAAGATAAACAGAGATGGTGCGAGCCCAATGATGGATGTAGGTACGGAGCTTGGAGAACCTGTTAAGGACGCAGTGCCAAAAATCAGCACTTTCTTTATCCCTATTATCTCACTTATAGTAGTGACTCTTATTGGATTCTACTATACAGGTCTTTCACCCGAAACCCAGGGAATGGGTTTGATGGAAATACTTGGAGCGGCTGATGCGGCTACTGCACTTCTGTGGGGTGCATTTGCCATGACGCTTTCAGGTATAGTTATGGCTCTTGGAACTAGAACAATGAATGTCAAGGACACTATGGACAGCCTTATTGACGGTATGAAGCTCATGCTTCTTGCCTGTATCATCCTTACTCTTGCATGGTCCCTTGGATCGATAACAGGAGATATGGATCTTGCAGGATTCATAGTCACACTTCTTGGAGATTCTTTGAGCTTTGCAATGATACCAATAGTAATATTCCTTTTTGGTATGGGAATATCATTCGCTACCGGAACATCATGGGGAACTATGACAATACTGACTCCTATAGCAATACCGCTAACCTACAAGGTTACTGGCGACTATCAAACTGCAGTTATGATGGCGGGAGTTGTATTCTCAGGAGCAATATTTGGAGACCATTGTTCACCAATATCTGACACAACAGTTCTTGCATCAATATTTGCCAGTGCAGACCATATAGACCACGTATCTACACAGATACCATATGCACTTCTTACAGCGGCTACAGCTCTTCTGATGTATATAATTTACGGAGTAGCAGGAATATCGCCATTGGTATTGATACCAGTCGGTATAGCATTGATGACAGTGGCATTGTATGTTGTGGGTAAGAATGTTGATGAAGTTGCCGGCGTTAAGGCCAAGGCAAACTAATAAGAAAGATATAAAAAGTATTACAAAGTATAGTACGATTAAAAAATAAAAAATATGATTTTGTCTTCTTTTGGCCGGCTCTTTGGAGCCGGTTTTTGGGTGTGTGGAGTTCTAATTATGCACGGGTTAGAGAATTCATAATAATCCCTACCTGCTCACTCGACACGACAATCTTGGATTGATAAGGATGATTATCGAGCCTCGAATTCACGACCTCGGAATTATTCTGATTTCTCTTTGTGGCGGTTATGGTTTTTATATTTGCAAGGTACTGGTTTAGTGAAAATATTTTGCGCAAAATATTTTGCTTAAGGTGCGCAGGAATGATATAATGATGAAAGAAGATGGAAACAATTATGCATAATTAGAATTTTGGGGAATAAATATACCGGAAAGGTGGTTTTTTATTGAACAGGTTGAAGATATATGAAGAGATACTTTCGAGGTTGGAGGAAGGTGTCCATGTTGTGGATGACCAGGGGAAGACCTTGATCTACAATGAGGCCATGGCGTCAATAGAAGGGATGACTGCGGAGGATGTGCTGGAGGAGAATCTTCTAAAGATTCTTCCTGCCCTTGGGTACGAGAGTACCCATATGGAGGTCCTTAGAAGCGGAAAGGCCATAGAGTCCAAGTATCAGGAATACATATCCAAGCAGGGAAAGAAGATCGCTGCCGTTAACTCAACATATCCAATATTCGAAAACGGTGAAATCGTTGGGAGTGTTGAAATTTCAAAGGATATAACTTTCATGAGGAACATGTCCGACAGGATGATAGACCTTTATTCCGAGATTGAAGACAAGAAGTCGGGTACCTTTTCTTTTGACGATATAATTGGAAAGTCAAGCGCCATGCAGAATATAATGAAAAAATGCAAGCAGATTGCAAAGTCTTCCTCCAATGTTCTCATAATTGGAGAGTCGGGAACTGGAAAGGAGATGTTTGCCCAGAGCATCCACAATGCAAGCCTCAGAAGGGACAAGCCCTTTATAGCGGAGAACTGTGCAGCGATACCTGAAAACCTGCTTGAAAGCATCCTTTTCGGAACGACAAGGGGAAGTTTCACAGGAGCAGAAAACAAGGAAGGTCTCTTCAAACAGGCAGATGGAGGAACTCTAATGCTTGACGAGATAAATTCCATGCCGCTTTCCCTCCAGGCAAAGATATTGCGTGTGCTGGAGACAGGCTCCTTCAGGCCCATAGGTTCAAACAGCGAGCAGCATGTGGATGTGAGGATAATAGCCGTTACAAACAAGGATCCCCTTGAGCTTGTAAAAGAGGGAAAGTTCAGGGAAGACCTTTTCTACAGGCTCAGTGTAGTGAATATAAGGGTTCCAAACCTTCAGGAAAGAAAGGCAGATATACCTCTCATAGCCGATTTCTATGTGGAATATTATGAAAATGCCCTCCACAAGAAGATTGCAGGCATTTCAGATGATGTTCTCAAGTTTTTCAAAAAATATGACTGGCCCGGCAATGTAAGGGAATTGAAGCATATAATAGAGGGGGCTGCAAGCATGATAAGCAGCGGCGAAGAAATAAGGCTGATCCATCTTCCTTATTACATAAAGAGCAAGTTCAATATTGAAATCGAGGAGATGGAGGAAAATTATATCAAATCAAGCATAAGGTCTTTGAATGAAGGAAGAAAGACCCTTGAGGAGGTCCTTTCCGAGGTGGAAAAGGATATAATAACCAGCCTTCTTGATGAAAATGGAGGCAATATAACAAAAACCTCTGAGATTCTTGGAATCAAGAGGCAGGGGCTTCAATACAAGCTTAAAAAATATAAGGTATGAAAATGATGAGGCCTATTATGACGGACATGATTGAAGCTATTAGAACGGCTCCGGCAGCAGTGTCCTTCACCTGTTCCGCTTTGGGATGATATTCGCTGGTCATGAAATCTACCAGTCTTTCTATGGACGTGTTTACTATCTCGAGTATGAGAACCAGAGAAGATGTCAGTATGAGTGCAATCCATTCAATCTCTGATATTTGGAAGCAAATCCCCAAAGAAACTGCTGCTGCAAGAAAGAACAGCTGGATCCTGAAGTTCTGTTGTGTATGTATGGCATATCTTATTCCATTGCAGGCGAACCTGAAGGAGTTTATTAGTCTTCTCATGATACCTTCCTTGTTTTTGGCTACAAAACAATCATAATCCCTACAGCGAAAAAAGTCAAAAAGCAAAATATTTTGCGCAATTTAAAGCAAAATATTTTGCTTTTATTTTGTTTGCAGGAAAGTGAAAAAAACTTGCAGGCCCTAGCTGTTGAAAATAGCGGGTCCATAAAAATTGTGCAGATTTCAAAAAGTTGGCACGCTTTGTGCATTGTATATTGGCAACTAAAAAAATAAAATTGTATTCTGGGAGGAACACAAATGGAAAACGTGAAAATAGCAATTTGGGGATTTGGAGCAATGGGAAGCGGAATGGCAAGAATGCTTGCTACCAAGAAAGGTGTAGAAGTTGTAGGCGTTTGCGATATGCATCCTGACAGAGTAGGCAAGAACATGTACGACGTACTTGAAATTGAGCAGGCTGGAAGACCTGATGCAATAATCAGGGACAAGATCGAAGACGTAGTATATGAAGGAAGCTGTGATCTTTGTCTTATAGCTACAGATTCTTTTACTAAGAAAGCGTTCCCTAAGATTAAATATGTACTTGAGCAAAAAATCAATGTTATATCTACAGCGGAAGAAATGGCTTACCCACAGGCACAAGAGCCTGAGCTTGCGAAAGAGATTGACAGGATTGCTCTTGAAAACGGAGTGTCTGTACTTGGAACAGGAATCAACCCTGGACTTATCATGGATCTTTTGGTTGTATGTCTTACAGGATGCATGACAAATGTAGAGTCTCTGGAAGCAAAGAGGGTAAACAGTCTTTCTCCATTCGGACCTGCAGTTATGGAAGAGCAGGGAGTTGGAATGCCACTTGACGAGTTCAACAAGAGAGTTGAAGAAGGAACAATGGCGGGACACGTTGGATTTGCAGAGTCTGTAGGCATGATAGCAGATGCAATGGGATGGAAGGTTGACAAGTTCGAGCAGCAGATGAAGGCAATCGTAACTGATGTCGACAGAAAGTCGCCATACGGATTCGCAGCAGCTGGAGACGTAGCAGGAGTAAACATGACAGGACAGGGATACGTTGACGGAGAAGTTAAAATCGACATGATCCACCCACAGCAGATCGAGCCTGAGCAGGTTGGAGTAAACACTGGAGACTACATCACTATAAAGGGAACACCGGAAGTGAACATGTCAATCACACCTGAGGTTGAAGGCGGACTTGGAACAATAGCAATGTGTGTAAACATGATTCCTCTTGTAATAAATGCAGATGCAGGACTTAAGACTATGATAGATCTTCCGGTACCTAGAGCCATAATGGGAGACTTCAGAGACTATATCAAAGGGGAAAGAAAATATGAAAGCATTCAAAGGTAATTGGGTAAGAATCTACGATGTAGTTCTTACAGCAGATGAAAGGGCACCTCAGGTGCCCGATGACACCAAGAGCGTTCCTCTTGAAATGTGGAACAAGGGTTTCTTGGTTGATGATGAAGCTGAAATAGGAGACAGGGTAACAGTTGAAACATATATAGGCAGAAGAATCGAGGGTGAACTCATTGAAATCAACCCTGCTTATGACCATAACTATGGAAAATGCATACCTGAACTTTTATATATCGGAAGACAGACAAGAGAGCTTCTAGAGGAAGGTGAGTAGAATGAAAACAACTGATATGGACATGAGTTATGAAGCTGTAATGGCAAGAAAATCAGAAATAATGAAGGCGTCAGTAGGCATAGACTATGCTGAATTCGAATCGGGAAGCATAGCATTCGATTTCGAAAGAATGATGAAAGAAACAGGGTATACCCTGGAAGAGATGAGAGAAATCCAGAGAGAGACGGGTGTTGGCAACACTCCAATACTGGAACTGAAAAATTTTACGGCACTGGCAAGAAAATATGCACCTGAGGGCAAAGGGGCAAGAATATTCCTGAAGGATGAGGCATCCAACCCATCAGGAAGCTTTAAGGCAAGAAGAGCGGCAATAAGCGTGTACAACGC
Organism: Dethiosulfatibacter aminovorans DSM 17477; assembly: GCF_900142005.1. Classification (GTDB taxonomy): domain Bacteria; phylum Bacillota; class Clostridia; order Tissierellales; family Dethiosulfatibacteraceae; genus Dethiosulfatibacter; species Dethiosulfatibacter aminovorans. The sequence continues at coordinate 66,386 of NZ_FQZL01000016.1, read as the reverse complement.
AAAGAAACTTGGATACAAGGGTGTTATAGCTGCAACAAGCGGAAACTATGGAGCTGCAGTTGCATCCCAGGCATGTATGAGAGGACTTAAGTGTATAATAGTTCAGGAATGCTATGACTCACAGGGAAAGGGACAACCTGAAATAATCGAGAAGGCAAGAAAATGCGAAGCCTACGGAGCTGAAGTTGTACAGCTTTCAGTAGGACCGGAGCTTTTCTACCACTTCCTCAAGCTTCTTGAAGAAACAGGATACTTCAATGCATCACTCTACACTCCATTCGGAATAGCAGGCGTTGAGACTCTTGGATATGAAATAGCAGAGCAGATGATGGAAAGAGAAGGAAGACTTCCGGATGCAGTAGTTGCTACAAACGCAGGAGGAGGAAACCTTACTGGAACTGCAAGGGGACTTATAAAGTACGGAGCTACCGATGTTGAGATAATAGGAGCGAGTGTGGATCTTAAGGGTCTTCACATGGCAAGCGATAAGCAGTTCAACAAGAAGTCATTCACTACGGGACATACGGGATTTGGAATTCCATTTGCAACATGGCCTGACAGATCGGACGTACCAAGGTCTGCAGGAAGACCTTTGAGATATATGGACAGATATGTAACGGTGAAGCAGGGAGAGGTTTTCTATACAACTGAAATGCTCGCCCAGCTTGAAGGACTTGAAAGAGGACCTGCCGGAAACACTTCACTTACGGCTGCATTCTCACTGGCTCAGGAGATGGACCAGGACCAGATAATTCTAGTTCAGGAAACAGAATACACCGGAGCAGGAAAACACATACTGCCGCAGCTTACATTTGCAAAGGAAAACGGAATAGAGATATTCAGAGGAAATCCTGCTGATTCGGAAAACGGAGTAAACATAATACTTCCTGACAACCCCGGACTTATAAAAGCGGTGGATCTTGACATACTCAAGATGAAGAGATCATACGTCAAGAACTGTATTGAAAATACAGGGGTGAAGAATCCTACTGAAGAAGATATGGAATTCCTTGCAGAAGATACAAAATCAACCAAGGTTTACATTTCGAAAATACTTGAAGAAATATAAAAAGAAAGGATAAGAACATATGAAAGGTTATTTGAAGAGAGAAGACGATTTTACCACTAGAAGAGTTCATATTGCAGATTTAAGCGATGCGGAGTTAAAGGAAAGGTTCTGGCAGCTGGCAGAAGAGGCTGTCGCTCCACTTTTGGATATGGCAAAGACACACACTACACCATCAGTTGAAAGATCTGTTCTTTTGAGAATGGGATTTTCAAGTATTGAAGCACAGCCTATAGTAAACGGAGTCATGGAAAGAGGACTTATGGGCAAGGGCGCAGGCCATGTAGTATACAGAATAGCAAAGGAAAAGAATATTTCTGTAAGACAGGCAGGACTTGAAATGATAGATGGAAAGCACTGGGATGATGCAGTGGAAATATTCAAGGGAGGACAGAAGTAATGAGTGAAGTAACGAAAAAAGGTATAGATATAAACGAAAAAATGGACATTAGGGAAATCCTGAGCGACCTTGAAAGCTACAGACCGAGAAGACGAGGATGGACTTGGAGAGAAAAGGTTGAAAACCTTGAAATGGGCGGACACATATATTCCGACTGCTCAAAGCCTCTTAAGAATTCAATAGGTATACCTGCGGCTGTTCAGTACTTTGAAAATCTTGATCCTCAGCCTCAGGAGGTAATCACTACGGAGATAGCTTCAGGAAGATTCGAGGACGACATAAGAAGAATGAGAATGGCTGCATGGCACGGAGCTGACCATATCATGGTTATCAGAACTGCAGGACAGTCTCACTACGACGGTCTTATAGAAGGATCTCCACAGGGTATAGGCGGCATCCCTGTAACAAGAAAACAGGTAAGGGCTCAGAGAAAGGCTCTGGATATGATAGAAGATGAAGTAGGAAGACCGATAAACTACCACTCTTACGTATCAGGTGTTGCTGGTCCGGATATTGCAGTAATGTTTGCAGAGGAAGGCGTAAACGGAGCTCACCAGGATCCCCAGTACAACGTTCTTTACAGAAATATTAACATGGTAAGGTCTTTTGTGGATGCAGCAGAGTCAAAGAAGGTAATGACATGGGCTGACATCGCTCAGATAGATGGTGCTCACAATGCCAATGCAACTGCAAGGGATGCATGGAAGGTTATGCCTGAGCTTATGGTTCAGCACGCTATCAACTCAATCTTCTCATACAAGGTTGGAATGAAGAAGGAGAACATCTGTCTGTCAACAGTTCCTCCTACATCAGCGCCTATTCCTTGTACAAAGTACGACCTGCCATATGCAGTGGCTCTTAGAGAACTTTTCAGCGAATACAAGATGAGAGCTCAGCAGAATACCAAGTACATAACTTCATCATCAAGGGAGGCATCTGTATCACACGTTCTCAATATGATGATATCAAAGCTTACAAGAGCAGACATTCAGTCTACAATCACTCCTGACGAAGGAAGAAACGTGCCTTGGCACATATACAACATAGAGGCCTGCGACAATGCCAAGCAGACTCTTGTAGGACTTGACGGATTAATGGAAATGGTAGAGCTCAAGACTGAAGGATTCCTTCCTGAAAAGGTTAGAGAGCTTAAGGAAAGAGCGGTTCTTTATTTCGAAGAGCTTCTTGAAGTCGGCGGATACTATGAAGCGGTTGAAAAAGGATTCTTCATTGACTCCGGAATGTATCCTGAAAGAAACGGTGACGGAATAGGAAGAAAGATAGAAGGCGGTCTTGGAGTAGGTACTGTATTCGAAAGAGATGCAGACTATATGGCACCTGTTACTGCCCACTTTGGAAACAACAACGTAGAGCAGTACGGTGGAAGTCCTGAGGACCCAGCAGCCCTTATCGACGGATGTACATTTGAAAAACCTGAGAAGATAATCTTCATCGACGAGCTTGACGAGAACGACAATGTATACCTGAGAATGGATGAAAACGAAAAATACAGAAACTCAAACATGATCAAGCCTGAAATGGAATGGCTTGCTGACGGAACAGTAGTTCTTGAGCTTGTTCTTCCGACAACAAAGAGAGTTGCAGAGTTTGCTGCAATAGAAATTGCTAAGAAGATGAACATGGTAGAGCCTGAGGTTATCCATGCTGAGGTTCTTCATCCTACAGAGGGAATCAGGGTTCAGCTTAAGGGCAAGATAGATATCGATGTAGATATCGACAATCTTGACATACCTGAAGAACATGAAGTAATGGGATTTGAAGAGCTGTGGGACGAAGTTGAGAAGGCGCCACTTAAGGTTGTAGCAGGTACAATCGGACAGGATGAGCACTCCGTTGGTCTCAGGGAAGTAATAGATATCAAGCACGGTGGAATAGAGAAATTTGGTATAGATGTTGAGTACCTTGGAACATCAGTACCTGTTGAGAAGCTTGTGGATGCCGCAATAGAGCTTAATGCAGATGCAATACTTGCTTCAACAATCATCAGTCACGACGATATCCACTACAAGAACATGAAGAGAATACATGATCTTTGTGTAGAAAAGGGAATTAGAGACAAAATCATGATTGCTTGTGGAGGAACACAGGTAACGCCTGAAATCGCTGTTAAGAACGGTGTTGATGCAGGATTTGGAAGAGGAACGAAAGGAGCTCATGTTGCAACATTCCTTGTTAAGAAAAGGAAGGAAATGCAAAATGAAAATTGATGTATTAGTTGCTGAAATAGGAAGTACTACTACTGTAATAAATGGATTCAATAATATAGGAGGTCCCTGCCCGATTTTTGTCGGGCAGGGACAGGCTCCTACAAGTGTTTACGAAGGTGATGTGAACATTGGTCTAACACAAGCCCTTGAAAGCATGAAGGAAAGCCTTGGAGTAAAGGACCTGAGCTATGACAGGTTCCTGGCCACAAGCTCCGCTGCAGGAGGTCTTAAAATGACTGTCCACGGACTTGTCTACGACATGACTGTAAAGGCAGCAAAGGAAGCCGCCCTTGGAGCAGGAGCCAATATTCACATGGTGACCTCCGGCAGGCTGAGAAGGACGGAAATCAAGAAAATAAAGGAAATAAACCCAAACATAATCCTTCTAGCCGGAGGCGTTGACTACGGCGAGAGGGATACTGCCATTTATAATGCGGAAATAATCGCAGACCTTGGTTTGGACGTTCCAGTCATATATGCAGGAAACATCGAGAACCAGGATGAAATAAGAGAGATATTCGAAGAAGCGGGCATGGAAGTATTCATAGTGGACAATGTCTATCCGAAGATAGATCAGCTTAATATTGCCCCTACCAGGGAGGTAATACAGGATGTGTTTGAAAAACACATAATCCATGCTGCAGGAATGGAGAAGGTAAGGGATCTTGTAAACGGGTCCATAGTGCCCACTCCCGGAGCAGTAATGCTTGCATCACAGCTGTTGTATGAAAAGATAGGAGACCTTGTGACCTTTGATGTGGGAGGTGCAACAACAGACGTGCACTCCGTCACTGAAGGTTCCGAGGAAATAAGCAGGATACTTATAAGTCCGGAACCAAAGGCCAAGAGGACTGTTGAAGGCGACCTTGGAGTATATGTAAACATGAAAAACATTGTAGAGCTCGAAGGTGTTGAAAATATTGCAAAGAAAATGAAAACGACAACAGGCGAAGTCGAAATGCTCATAGACAGGCATATGCCTATACCAAAAGACGACCGACAGAAGGAATTCGTGGAAGTACTGACGGAAAAGGCGGTATGCACTTCACTTTTAAGGCATGCCGGTCAGTTCAGGGACCTTTATTCATCGGCAGGAAGAAAGAAGGTTGCCGAAGGAAAGGACCTGACAAGCATTCAATATATAATTTGTACCGGAGGGGCTTTGACAAGACTGCCAAATAGGGTTAAAATTATACAAAACGCTTTGGCAAGCGGCAAGGGAAACGAGATGTATCCAAATGAGGATGCAAGAATCCTTATAGACAACGACTACATCATGGCGTCCCTTGGTGTAATGTCAAAAGAATACCCTGAAGCTGCCTTTGGCTTGATGGAGAATTCCCTTCAGCTGGAATCAAGCTGTCTGTTGAGCAACAAGGTGGCAAAGGAAGCATAGGAGAGCAGTTAATATGTATCCAAGAATACTGATAGATTTAAAGAAAATTGAAGAAAATGTTGATGTAATATCAAGCAAGTGTTCGGCAAGAAACATCTGGGTGGCGGGAGTGACCAAGGTCTTCTGTGCAGACAGCAAGATCACCGATGCAATGATAAACGGCGGAGTCACCTATCTTGCGGATTCGAGAATACAAAACCTGAAGAAGTTTGAAGGGATTGAGATCCAGAAGTACATGCTGAGACTTCCCATGATGTCGGAAGTTGAGGATGTTGTAAGATACTGCGACGTATCCTTGAACTCGGAATATGAAACAATCAAGGCAATTGACAAGGTTGCAGGAGAACAGGGTAAGGTACACAAGATTATTCTCATGGCTGACCTTGGAGACTTGAGGGAAGGCATTTTTGACGAGAACGAACTTGTAAAGACTGCAGGAAAGATTCTTGAACTTAAAAACATCCAGCTTAAGGGAATAGGCACAAACCTTACCTGTTACGGAGGGGTTTTGCCGACTGAAAAGAACCTTAACAAGCTGATAAATCTCAAGAAAGCAATTGAAAAGGAATACCATGTAACAATAGACCTTGTGTCCGGAGGCAACTCAAGCTCCCTGTACCTCATCGATGAAAACAGGATGCCCGAGGACGTCAACATGCTGAGAATCGGCGAAGCCTTTGTTCTTGGAAGAGAAACAACCTATGGAAACAGAATCCCCGATACCCATGACGACACCTTCGTCCTTGAGGCTCAGATAATTGAGCTGAAGGAAAAGCCCTCGCTGCCAATAGGAGAGCTTGGGATGGATGCATTCGGCAATCATCCTGAATTTGAGGACAAGGGAATCATGAAAAGGGCAATATGTGCAATAGGAAGACAGGATATTGATCCCGAGGGACTGATATCCGTTGATGCAAGGATAGACGTCATAGGAGCAAGTTCTGACCACCTTATCCTTGACATGTCTGCAGCAGGAGATAGTTACAGGCTTGGGGACACAGTGAAGTTCAAGCTTACCTATGGAAGTCTTCTTAAGGCATTCACATCTGAGTATGTGGAGAAGGTATACGTATAACAGATATTTGCATTGACTTTACCGGGCATTTCAAATATTATATTTAGATATCAATGACGTTAGGCGACTATGATACATAGTCGCTTTGTCTTTGTTTTAAAGATTCAATCAAGAATTAATGAATTATTGGAGAATTTATGATCAATATTAGAGATGCATATGCCAAATATATAATTGTTCTGGCACCCATAGCATGGGGGCTCAACCCCTCATTCATGAAAATTGCATACAAATATGTGAACCCGCCTATGATGAATTTCATAAGGCTCATGATGGCATTTGTTTTCTTCTTGTTATTCTTGAGGACGACAAATAGACTGAGGCAGGAGAACCTGTGGAAGGTGGCCATGGATACCAAGCTTCTAATGTTCATTTTCGTCATTTTCCAGGTATGCTACTCCATAGGTATAAGCATGGTTACTGCATCCATAACAGGGATAATCTTTGGAATGCTTCCCGTTACGGTGCTGGTGATAAACCTTGTCACTGGTGATGAGAAGGTACGGGGAAAGACCGTTGTCAGTGTCATAATGTCTATTGTGGGAGTTGTAATTATAGTAATGTCAGGCAAAAGTACCGGTGGAAGCATATCCTTTATCGGTGCAGCCCTAGTGCTGATGGCACAGATATCCTACGGCATCTTTACCGTTGAGTCAAAGAAGAAGGTACGGTATCACAATCCGGTCGTTATGACAACAGTTGCAACAATACCATCGGCAATAGTGTTTCTGGTCCTTTCCTTCAGGGACCTCGCAAGCTTTGACTACGGGACCATCCCTATGGAAGGATGGATGGGCATGGTATTCGCAGGAGTCGTAGGCATGGGAATAGCAAATGCCATATGGATGTGGGGAGCTGGAAAGATAGGAAGCACAAGGCTGTCATTATACAACAACCTTAATCCAGTTGCGGCGTTAATAGGAGCTTTCGTAATGCTGGGAGAGAGACTGAGTCCTTGGCAGTACTTTGGAGTTCTGGTGATTTTCTCTGCAATACTCCTTAGCCAGTATCGACCAAAGGGTGAAAGGGATAATGTGACTGAAATCTAGACGGATTAATAGTAATAGCGGTGTAGAAAATAGATATTATTGTATGAATAACATAAAAATCCTGCGACGACAATCGTCTCCGCAGGATTTTGTATTTTCATTTGTTTTATCTATTTCTGAGTAAACATCGTCCCTATCCCCTTGTCAGTGAATATCTCAAAGAGGAGGCTGTGTTCTATGTTTCCGTTTATCATGTGTATATTGTCTATTCCGTTTTCCAGGGATTCAATGCAGTTCTGGATCTTCGGAATCATTCCACCTGTGAGGGTTCCTTCATCAAGTAGTGCCTTTGCTGATTCGAGAGTCAGCTTGCTTATGAGGGAATCCTTGTCGGGGAAGTTTCTGTATATGCCGTCTACATCTGTCAGATAGATGAGCTTTTCCGCCTTCAGCGATGCCGCGATTGCAGATGCTGCAGTATCTGCATTTATGTTGTAGGTGTTTCCTTCGATGTCAGTACCTATTGGGGCAACCACGGGGATGATGTCGTTGTCTATGAGTGAGCGGAGGAGATGGTTGTTCACCTTTTCTATCATTCCAACATAGCCAATGTCCTTCCCGTTTGCATAGTTCTTCTTGCACATGAGTGTCCTGCAGTCTTTGCCTGATATTCCGACAGATTCTGCATTTTCAAGCTGTATCTTGTTTACAAGGTTCTTGTTTATCTTTCCTGCAAGGACCATTTCTACGACTTCTATTGTCTCCTTGTCCGTCACCCTGAGGCCCTCGACAAATTTTGGTTCTATGTTCAGCCGTTCAAGCATGTTGTTTATGTCCTTCCCGCCGCCGTGGACTATTACAGGCCTCATTCCCACAAGCTTCATGAGGACTATGTCCTTGATTACGGAATCCTCGGATTCCTTGTCCTTCATTGTGGACCCGCCGAACTTGATAACCACCGTCTTGCCGTGGAACTTCTGAATATAGGGCAGTGATTCTACAAGTATCTGTGATTTTATCTTGAGATTTTCCATTATGATCTATAGTCTCCGTTTATTCTTACATATTCATAGGACATGTCGCATCCCCATCCTATGCTGGACGCATCTCCGTCCTTCATGGTGATGAGGACTTCAATAGCAGAACCCTTAAGGACCTCCGATGCTATTTCTTCATTGAAGTCGAGAGGCACACCGTCTTCAAGCACCCTTATGCTTCCGAACCTGCTCTTGAATTCCAGGGATACTCCTGACGGGTCAAGATCCGCTCCGGAATAGCCCATTGAGCAGAGGATTCTTCCCCAGTTTGCATCTTCTCCGAAGAAGGCTGTCTTTACAAGGCTTGAGTTGATTATGGACTTGCACATCTTCCTTGCATCATCCTTGGTCTTTGCACCGCTTATCTTGACTTCCAGAAGCTTTGTAGCTCCTTCTCCGTCCTTCACTATCATTTTTGCAAGCTCCATGTTTATTACATGAAGTACTTCCTTGAATTTTTCGTAATCTTCATTTTCTTCCGTTATCTCTTCGTTTCCGGCCATTCCGTTTGCCATTATTGATACCATGTCGTTGGTGCTTGTGTCTCCGTCTACTGATATCATGTTGTATGAATCAAGGGTGCTTTCTGACATTGCCTTCTGAAGCAGTTCGGTGCTTATGGCAAGGTCCGTGGTGACGAAGGCAAGCATTGTTGCCATGTTGGGATGGATCATTCCCGATCCCTTTGCCATGGCTCCTATGTTTATTTCCTTGTCTCCAATCATGAAGTGAGCCGATACTTCCTTCGGCACGGTGTCCGTAGTCATTATGGCAGATGCAGCATCGATGGCGCCCTGTCTGTCTCCTGTAAGGAAGGTGGAAGATTTCTCTATTCCCTCCACTATCTTGTCTATTGGCAGGGGCACTCCTATGACTCCTGTTGAAGCCGTTACTACGGTGTCAACATCGATGTTGAATGTGTCCGCAACTGTCTGGGCCATTGTCTGGTTGTCTATGAGTCCCTGTTCTCCGGTGCAAGCATTTGCATTTCCGCTGTTTACTACGACTGCCTGCACCTTTCCGCCCTTTTCCCTTATTTCAAGGTTTCTAAGAACCGGCGCTGCTTTTACCTTGTTTGTGGTGAAAACTCCTGCAAAGTTGGCAGGTACTTCAGAAAATACTATGGCAAGGTCCCTTCTTTTGTTCTTAAGTCCCGTATATCTTCCGCAGGCTAAAAATCCTTTTGGTTTTGTAACTCCGTCGTGGTTTATTCTCATGACTTACCTCCTAAATGGGGAATGGTGACAGGTATTCAAGTCCCATGTTTTCCCTTAGTCCAAACATTATATTCATATTTTGCACGGCCTGGCCTGCAGCTCCCTTTATCAGGTTGTCTATGGCTGCCGTTACTATAATTCTATTGGTTCTTTCATCAATTGTAAAGCCTATATCCGTAAAATTCGATCCCTTTACCCATTTTGTTTCGGCCTGTATTCCCTCGGGGAGGAGTCTGATGAATTGTTCGCTGCCGTAATGGTTTTCATAGGCTTCCTTGACTTCTTCATACTCTACGCCGTCAGTAAGGTTGGCATAGGCTGTGACAAGTATACCCCTGTTCATGGGAACCAGGTGAGGTGTGAAGTTCACAAGGATATCCTCTCCTGCAGCGTATGAGAGCTGCTCCTCTATTTCCGGGGTATGCCTGTGTGCGGCAACCTTGTATGCCTTTATTGACTCGTTGCATTCGGTATAGTGTGTTGCGAGATTCAATCCTCTTCCTGCTCCTGTAACACCTGATTTCGCATCCAGTATTATGGAGTTCTTGTCTATGAGACCCTCCTTCAGAAGAGGAGTCATTGCAAGTATGCTGCAAGTTGTATAGCATCCGGGATTAGCCAGGAGAGAAGTATCCTTTATGCTGTCCCTGTTCAGCTCGCAAAGTCCGTATACAGCATCCTTCAAAAGTTCCTTTGCCATGTGGCCCGTATACCACTTCTCATATACTTCAACATCCTTAAGCCTGAAGTCCGCTCCAAGGTCTATGATCTTGAACTTGTCAAGGGCCTTCCGGCTTATCATTCCCGACGTAATTCCGTGGGGAAGTGCCGTGAATAGTACGTCAATGTCAAGCTCTTCAATATTTTCCGGTGTGTTTATGCATTTTATATTCATGATTTCATAGAAGTTTCCAAAGACTTCGCTGTATTCTTTATCTGAATAGGATTGTGAGGATACAAAGCTTATATCCACTTCCGGATGGTGGTGCAGCAGTCTTACGAGATCCTGTCCCGCATATCCAGTGGAACCTATTATTCCTGCTCTTATCATGGGTGCCTCCTGATTTATAAAATTGAGTATAATATTTAAGAATTTCCTATAATTATACACGATAGAGTATCCCTGTCAAGGGTAAATGGCCAATTAATATAGCAACTTTTAATATAAGGTATTTTGAACATAAAGCTTCGTTAAAAAAATAAATTATATATATACGTAATTAAATTAAGCCTGACAACTTTCCGAATCTTAACTGTATGATGAAAATTATGAAAAAAACAGGATTAACATTATGCTAATCCTGTCCTGTCCTGTTTTTCAAGGTTCAAACCGATATGATCGAGTAGACTAACGAATAAGGTTCAAGTCTGCATCGAGCCATCTTGCTTCTTCGTCGATGTCTCTCATGAACAGTTTGTCTGAATCTTCTTCATATTTGTTCTGGTGGAACTTGAATATGATCTTGCCCTCGGCCTTGCCGAAGATTTCAATCTTGCCTCTCGGGTGGGACATGGCGTATCTGAAGCCCTTGCCCAGTCCGTTGAGATTTTTCTTTGCTTCCGATATTATGTCAATTCCTTCGGAAATAGGAACCTGGAAATGTTCTTTTACGAATTTTACCGGTCTGCATTGGAATACATAATATGGATGTACTCCTATAGCCGTTAGATTGTTGAGGAGGGTGGACAAGGTATCTGCATTATCGTTTATTCCTTTAAGAAGTACAGCCTGGTTCCTTACTGTAACTCCTATGTCTTTTAATGCTTTTATTCCCTTTCTTGCTTCTTCTGTCAATTCATTGGGATGGTTGAACTGGCTTATAACGATGATTTCCTTCTTTTGGCCGTATTTTTTCAGTATGCCGAGAAGTTCGTCATCCATGTAGATCCTTTGAGGGAAGACAACAGGAACCCTGGTTCCGAATCTTATGAAATCAAGATGATCGATTTCAGTAAGATTTTTCAGGTATTCCTCTATCATGTTGTTTGACAGTGCAAAGGAATCTCCACCTGTTATCAGGACATTGTTTACCTGCTTGTGGCTGCTGATATAGTCAACAGCTTCTTCCATCCTGTTGCTGATTTCTTCGGCGGAATAGCCTACCATTCTCTTCCTGAAGCAGTGTCTGCAGTACATAAAACAAACATTGGTTGAAAGAACCAATGCAGTAGCTCCGTACTTGTGCTGCAATCCGGGCATCTTGGTATTTGTTGACTCACCGCTGGTATCGTAGTCTCCTGAAGCATTAAGTTCCATGGATGCTGGTACTGCAAGCTTCCTTATGGGGTCGTTTTCATCGGACCAGTCGATAAGGTCAAAATAATACTTTGGAATTCTCATGGGATGCCTTTCGGCAACCTTTACCAGATCTTCCTTCTCTTCGGGTGACATGTTCAGTACCTCGTCCAAGTCCTCAATGCTAACAACGTTATCTTTTAATAAATCCTTCCAAGACAACATTAAATACATCACTCCTTTTTTAATTTGTATGATCTGTCGGTCAAACAGTAGTCTGGCAACAAATCAGTATAATAAATAAACGGTTCGGAAAAAACCGTGATTTAACTATTTGATTATAACCCTATTGATTATTAACAGAATTGTAAATAACAGAATAGAAAATTTGAATAGTTTTTGAATAGTGTATACATTATACCACAAAGAAGCAGTTTAGTCAAAGGATGGGAATACATGCTATTTGTAAAGTTTTATTAAGTTTTGTTAACAGGATTTTACAAAAATTGACTGTACTAATGATGGAAAAATATATAAAATTGTAGTGTTTAAAGGGAAAATTAAGATGAATTTTGTTATAATTAAAATATATGCAGGAAAGCAGCTATGCTGTGTTAAATGCAAAAGCAGATAAATGTGCAAGCATTTATCAAGACGCGAAAGAAAGTTAAAATTAATTTTGAAAGGATAAGGGATGAAAAGAATAAATTCTATTTTTGATGTTCTTGGACCGGTGATGATAGGTCCATCCAGCTCCCATACGGCAGGAGCGGCAAGGCTTGGCAAAATAGCAAGGTATGCAGCTGAAAAGGATGTAAAAAGTGTAAAGATATATCTTCACGGCTCCTTTGCCGAGACGGCAAAGGGACACGGTACTGAAAAGGCGTTGGCAGCGGGGATTCTTGGAATGGAGCCATATGATGAAAGGTTGAGGCGTTCCCTTGAGATTGCAGATGAATCGGGAGTGGACATAGAGTTTGAAGCCGTGGAAATACGCGGCGCACACCCCAATACGGCAAGGTTCCATATCACAAGAAGTGACGGGAGCCTTGTTACTGTAACCGGTGCATCCATCGGCGGAGGGGCCGTAATGGTGACTGAAATAAACGGTTTTGATGTGGAAATTACGGGAGAATACTACACCATAATCACCAAGCATGTGGATATAAAGGGAATAATCAGCAAGGTTACTACACTTCTGGCCCGGAACAATGTGAACATCGGAAATATGAAAGTGAGAAGAAACGTCAACATGAAGGAAGCTTCAATGATCATAGAAACGGACGAAAATGTGGATCCTGATGTTGTGGAGGAAATAAGGAGTCTTGATGAGATGTTGTCTCTCATAGTGATAAAGCCTGTAAAGGAGGCGGAAAATGTATAATAGCGGAAGAGCACTTGCGGACCTCTGCAGTGAAAGGAAAATATCCATATCCGAACTGGTCCTTATTGAGGAAATGGAAAATACAAACATGGACAGGGAAAGTGTTCTCGAGCGCCTTGATGAGGTTCTTTCCATAATGGAGAATTCATCATCCTATTCCCTTTCAAACAAGGTGGAAACCCTTGGTGGAATCATAGGAGGCGAAGGCAGGAAGATGATGGAATACCTCCTGTCAGGAGATACAGTAACGGGAGAATGGATAATCAAGGCAATGGCAAGGGCCTTTGCCTGTTCTGAATACAATGCATCCATGGGGAAAATATGTGCTGCTCCAACGGCAGGTTCGTGCGGAATAATTCCAGCTGCCATACTGACTGTGGGAGAAAAGTTCAGCCTCGACAGGGACGTTTTACTGAAGGGACTTTTGGTTTCCTCGGGACTCGGCAAGATCATATCCGAAAATGCAACTGTATCGGGAGCCGAGGGAGGATGCCAGGCGGAATGCGGTGCAGCAGCTGCAATGGCTGCTGCGGCAATAGTGGAAATGAGGGGAGGGAGTCCCGAACAGTCTCTTCATGCTGCTTCAATAGCTCTCAAAAACATAATGGGGCTCATTTGCGATCCCATTGCCGGTCTTGTTGAATCACCATGCTCAAAGAGGAATGCATCGGGAGTTGTCAATGCCATGATATCTGCCGACATGGCCCTTTCGGGAGTGGAATCCATAGTACCCTTTGATGAAGTGGTGGAGGCAATGTACAATGTCGGACTTGGAATGCATCAAAATTTCAAGGAAACGGCGAAGGGCGGCATAGCAATTACTGAAACAGGCTTAAAATTAGCGGAAAAAATAAAATAAAAGCTTTAAAAATAATCATAATATTGTATAATTAAATGATGAGTATAAATCCGGCGTTAAAGCCCCTGACAGACTTTGACAATGGGTTTGAATAGAAAAGTACAAATAAAAACGGAGGAATAGAATGGGATTTAGATCTGATATGGGAATAGACCTGGGTACTGCTTCAGTGCTGGTATATATAAGAGGAAAGGAAATTGTTCTTCAGGAACCGTCTGTTGTTGCAATTGACAGGAACAACAACAAGATTCTTGCTGTTGGGGAAGAGGCAAGAATGATGCTTGGAAGGACTCCTGGAAACATTGTTGCCATAAGACCGTTGAGAGATGGAGTAATATCCGACTTTGACATAACTGAAAAAATGCTCAAGTACTTCATAAAGAAGGCGTTGGGAAGCGTAGTGTTCAAGCCGAGGGTTATCGTGTGCGTGCCAAGTGGGGTAACGGAAGTTGAAAAGAGAGCCGTAATAGACGCCTGCAATCAGGCTGGAGCCCACAAGACATATTTGATAGAGGAGCCTGTAGCCGCAGCCATAGGTGCAGGAATCGACCTTTCAAAGCCGCAGGGAAGCATGATCATAGATATGGGTGGCGGAACTACTGATGTTGCAGTTCTTTCACTTGGAGGAATTGTTGTAAGCAAGTCAATAAAGATTGCCGGAGACAAGTTTGACGAGGCGATAGTAAGATACATAAGAAAGAAATACAATGTAATGATAGGGCTGAGAAGTGCCGAGGAGCTTAAGATACAAATAGGCGCTGCCTTCCCTGAAGAAGAGGAAAAATTCGTAGAGGTGAGGGGCCGAAACCTTGTTACGGGACTGCCAAAGAACCTTACAATATCTTCTACAGACATGCTCGAGGCACTTGAGGAGACGGTTATGGCCATTGCAGATGCAGTGCACTCCGTACTTGAGAGGACACCGCCGGAGCTTGCTGCGGATATAAGTGAAAAGGGTATAATAATGACAGGTGGAGGATGCCTCCTTCAGGGTCTGCACAAGCTTATTGCCAAGAGAACAGGAGTGCCTGTATACATTGCGGATGAAGCAATTTCATGCGTAGCTCTTGGAACTGGAAAGGCTCTTGAAAACATAGATGTCTACTCCAGCTCCCTGATTACCGACGAAAGAAAAAGATATTAATCTAAAAAATAAACTGCGGGGGTAAGATATGGATTATAAAAAGAGATATGAAGAGTGGTTGACAAGTGCATGCATATCAGATGACATCAAGGAAGAACTTAAGACTATTTCCGGAGACGAAAAGGAAATAATGGAAAGATTCCACAAGAATCTGGAGTTCGGAACAGGTGGAATGAGGGGAATCATGGGTGCGGGCACCAACAGGATGAACAAGCACATAATAAGCAAGGCTACACAGGGTCTTGCTAATTTTATTGAAAAAAACGCAGAGGGTGAAAAGAGCTGTGTAATAGCACACGACTCCAGGAACAATTCAAGATATTTCACTGAAATATCAGCAAGGGTTCTTGCCGCATCGGGAATAAAAACATATATTTTCGATGACCTTAGACCTACACCTGAGCTTTCCTTCGCAGTGAGGGAGCTTGGTGCGGATGCCGGAATAGTCATAACTGCAAGCCACAATCCTCCGGAGTACAACGGTTACAAGACATACTGGAACTACGGATGCCAGATGCTTCCCGAAATGGCTGAAGACCTCATCGGGGAAATCGACAAGATAGACTTCAAGGATATCACTACAATGGACTTGGAGGAAGCGGTTGAAAGTGGAATGATTGTGGAGCTTGACAAGTCCATGGATGACAAGTTTATCGCTGCGGTACTGGAAAATACACTTTCCGAAGACATATACAAGGATATAAAGATTGTCTACACTCCCCTTCACGGAGCGGGAAACATGCTTGTAAGAAGGACCCTTGACGAAAGAGGCTTTACCGGCGTTTCACTGGTGGAAGAACAAACTGTTCCGGATCCGAACTTCTCCACTGTCAACTATCCGAATCCGGAAGATGAAAAGGCGTTTGAACTTGCCTACAAGAAGGCATCGGAAGTCGATGCGGACATAATCATAGCAAACGACCCCGACTGCGACAGGGTTGGGATGTCCGTGAAAAACCGCCAAGGTGAGTATGTCCTTTTAAGCGGAAACCAGGTGGGCGCCCTGATGATGGACTATATACTGTCAAGGATGAAGGAAAATGGAACAATGCCCGAGAATCCCCTTGTAATCAAGACAATAGTTACAAGCGAGCTTGGAAGAGCCGTAGCTGAATACCATGGTGCTGAATGCATGGACACCTTGACAGGATTCAAGTTTATCGGCGAGAAGATAGAGGAATATGAAAAAAGCGGCGAGAAGAAATATGTTTTTGGGTTCGAGGAAAGCATAGGTTATCTCATAGGAACACTGGCAAGGGACAAGGACGCTGTTACGGCATCCATGATTGCCTGTGAAATGGCGGCATATTACAAGAAAAGGGGCAGCAACGTTCTCGATGAGCTTGAGAGGCTCTACAGGACCCACGGCTACTTCAAGGAAGGTCTCAAGTCCATTACCATGGAAGGAATGGAAGGAAGCCGTAAGATCCTTGAAATCATGAACTGGTTCAGGAATACTGAAATAGACTCCATAGGAGAATTGAAGATTGCATCCACAAGCGATTACAGTACGAGTGTGAGGAAGCTTGCCGACGGCAGCGAGGAAAAAATTGAGTTGCCCAAGTCAAATGTACTGAAATACGTTCTTGAAGATGGATCATGGTTCGTCTTGAGGCCTTCGGGAACGGAACCTAAGATAAAGATATACTCCTCCGTTGTTGACGGGGACAGGGTTGCTTCAGAAAATAAATTCAATGAAATAACGGAATATGTTTACGGATTGATCGACAGGGTATAGATAAAAGGAGTAGTAATCTACAAAAATTACAGGCAGGTGAATTATGAGGAAAAAACTGGCAATGCTTGCAGCATTCATAATGATACTAAATACGGCTATATACCCCGTTTTTGCTTCGGCAACGGAAAACCCGTCAAGGGCCGAACTGGAAGCTCTTATAACGGAAGTTGCAATTGAAAGAGGAATACCTACAGTCATACTGATGTCCATTGCAAGGGTGGAGACTGTCTTCAGACATTATGAAGAGGACGGAACCGTTGCCAGGGGAACATCGGGCAGCATAGGACTTATGCAGATACACAACAACTTCAATCAATATGATGAGAATCTTCTTATCAACGACATAAAGTACAATATAAATGCAGGCGCCGATACCCTGCTAAACAAATGGGAGGCATGTCTTTCCGAATACGGGTATTTGCCGTCAGTGGGAGACATGGACCCCAATATACTTGAAAACTGGTATTTTGCATTGTGGGGATACAATTCATATGTTGAAAGGAACAATCCCAATGCACTGGATAAATACGGCGAAAAGTACACTTACCAGGACCTTATCTATCTTGTTGCTGAGAATGAATACGGTCAGGCAATAACCCCCGTGGATCCTGACTGTCTGCCTGAATCGGGAACGCCTTCAAAAAATCTCAATGTCCCCACGCCTGAAGACTGCCATGAGGCTGATCTTTTCTTCTGCTCTGATGGAGACGAAGTGATGGTGTCTTCAGGAGGGAAGCTGAACCTGAGACGAGAACCAAACGGCAAGATCGTCGGAGAGCTTACTGACGATGAAGTATATACGGTCATTGGAGAAGCGGTTCTCGAGGACGGTTATTACTGGTACAATCTGGCTGATGAAGACGGTGAAGAGATCGGATGGGCTGCCAGGAACTGGCTCATCTATTACGACGGTCCGGAAACCGATGATTACTCAGACGGTGAAAGCACAACGGAGGAAGCAATAGATCTTGAAGAACCGGATGAACCGGTGGAGCTTGAACCTGAAAGGGAACTCAAGGAAGTACTGTTCAAGGACATAGACGGATACTGGGGAAGAGACTACATAGTTGAACTCTACCAGGACGACATAATCAAGGGAATGACGGACGAGGAGTTTGCCCCCAATGATACGGTCACCAGGGAACAGTTTGCTGCACTGCTGTGCAGGTCTTTCGATTTCGAGTCGGACAAGAACTATGAAATAGACGACAAGTCCGACATAGGAGGATGGGCCTACAGCAATGTGGAAACGGTAGTTTCACTTGGTGTAATGGAGACGGAGGAAGGCAATTTCTGCCCAAAAAGACCTCTATCCAGGATAGAGGCTGTTAGAGCTCTTGCTGCCATTGCAGAGGATCCTGAAATGGCAAAAGACTTTGAATTTGAAGATGTGGCTGATCTCAGCACCGATGATCTTGAAAAGCTGGGAAAGGTGTTTTCCCTTGAAATCATGAACGGAAAGAGTACAAGCTCCTTTGCTCCCCTTGACAGCATAACCAGAGGGGAAATTGCAAAGATTCTATGTATTACTCGGTCCCTATGCCCATGATAAACTTGTTCTTGGTTTTATTCTTGTCTATATAGACAGTTTCATATGGTTTGACCATTTTATATTCGTCCCGGGCGATTTTCTCTACGATTTCGAGAAATTGTTCCGGGTCATTTATTTTTTCATAGTCTTCCCTTAACTCCTGGAGTTCCATTTCCGTCTCTGCCTTTTCAAGAAGCTTTGCTTCCTTCTGTTCATTAATGGCCGCCAATGATCTTCGTTGTCCGACAATTGTGAAAATCATATAAAAGGCTACGGCATAAAACAATAGACTTACTATATTAAGCTTGAAGCTTTTCTTTTCTTTTTTCCTTCTCTTCCTTTTTCCCATAAATAATCCCTTTCGTTTTTACACGGACAATACTTTTTAATAGTGTCCGTTTCATGACTCGGACCATGTAAACTTGATCATATAATTATTATAATATGACAGGAGGCATTAATAAAGCAAAAAAAATTAAAAAAGTCCCGCAGGCAGGCATGCCGCGGAACTCTTTTGCTGATCGTGTCAAGATGAATATAAACTATTTGGCCACTTCAAGGGCAGCTTCCATTTTAAGGATTCCGGCCTTGTCTGTCTTTTCCCATGGAAGGTCGACATCTGTTCTTCCGAAATGTCCATAGGCTGCAATTTGTTTGTATATAGGCCTTCTAAGGTCAAGGTTCTTTATTATTGCAGCAGGTCTCAGGTCGAAATGCTTTTCTATTAGCTTCTCGATTACTTCCTCGTCAACCTTTCCTGTTCCAAAGGTATCCACCATGATCGAAACAGGGTGTGCAACTCCGATTGCGTAGGCAAGCTGAACCTCGCACTTGTCTGCAAGTCCAGCAGCAACTATGTTCTTGGCTACGTACCTTGCGGCGTATGCAGCAGATCTGTCAACCTTTGTAGGATCCTTTCCCGAGAAGGCGCCGCCGCCGTGTCTTGAATATCCGCCGTATGTATCGACGATTATCTTTCTTCCGGTGAGACCTGCATCTCCCTGTGGCCCGCCTATTACAAATCTTCCCGTAGGATTGATATAGTATTTTGTATTCTCATCCAGAAGGTCGGCAGGAACAACGGCTTTCACTACATGCTCGATTATGTCCTGTTCGATTTTTTCAAGTGAAACCTCTGGACTGTGCTGTGTTGAAACGACTATTGCATCGATTCTTACAGGAGTGTTGTCGTGATATTCGACAGTCACCTGTGTTTTGCCGTCGGGTCTCAGGTAAGAAAGGGTCTTGTCCTTTCTTACTGCGGAAAGCCTTCTCGCCAGCTTGTGTGCCATTGATATGGGCAGAGGCATAAGCTCGGGAGTCTCATTGCAGGCAAATCCGAACATAATTCCCTGGTCTCCTGCACCTATGATGTCGAACTCGTCATGTCCGTTGTCCTTGTATTCCTTTGCTGCATCAACGCCCATTGCTATGTCCGAAGACTGCTCGTCTATTGAGGTTAGAACGGCACAAGTGTCGCAGTCAAAGCCGTACTTTGCTCTTGTATATCCTATTTCTCTTATGGTGTCCCTTACCACCTTTGGTATGTCCACATAACAGTTTGTTGTGATTTCTCCAGATACCAGTACCAGACCTGTTGTTACAGATGTCTCGCATGCTACTCTTCCATTTGGGTCTTGTGCAAATATCGCGTCCAAAATTCCATCGGAAATCTGATCACAGATTTTGTCTGGATGACCTTCTGTCACTGATTCTGAAGTAAAAAGCCATTTTTTCATTGATAATCTCCTCCTATAATCATTTTCCGGGTTTGTATCGCTCAAAAAAGCATAAAAAAAACTCTCCACAAAGAAGAGTATAGTCTGCTATAGCTCCTCATCTTCCGGATTAACCGCGGGAATTGGCACCTGATACTTTTCGTACAGGATGCCGGGTTTCATAGGGCCCGTCCCTCCACCTCTCTTGATAAGGCTTTGTTACCATAGAAATTATATCACATGGCGTCCATTTGTCAACATAAATTAAATTGAACCATGTTTTTTGTGCTAGCCGACAATTCCGAAACCCACGAAGCTAAGCGCCATGACTATGAGTCCGGCAGCCATTATTCCCAGTGAGATGAATCCCAGGGACTTCTTGTAGTCGAGCTTAAGGAATGACGCCACTCCGCAGCCTGTCCATGCTCCGGTAGTGGGAAGGGGAACCGCCACCAGAAGAAAGAGTCCTATTAGCTCGTACTTCAGGACCTTCTTGGCGTTCTTGTCCACCTTTTCAACTATTTTTCCTGCCGTTTTTCTCAGCAGCCTTGTTCTTGCTATAAACCTAATTAAAGGTCTGAATATCTTCAGCAGAACAGGCACCACTATCATGTTTCCCGCAACGGCGATGAAGTAGCATTTCCACGGGTCGATCCCAAGACCTATTCCAAGTGGAATTGCGCCTCTCAGCTCTGATATTGGAAGCATTGCCAGTATGAATACTGCAGCCTCACTGCTGAAATTCTCAACAATAAAATTCATTTTATACCCCTTGTTGACATATCTTGGGAAAGTCTACTATGCATAAACCATCCTGCATTAATCGAATAACTTAATCATTATATACTATTTGCAAAAAATATGAAACATTTTAATTGGAAATAAGTCCAATAGTATGTAGATGAAATTGTGGCCCTTGAGGAAATGGAAAATATAATAAATATTTAATGTAATAATGGACAAATATCTGATATCATTAGACCGTAAACATTAAAATATTGAAAGGCAGGCATGCATATGTTTTGAAGCATGCCAATAAGATAGCAATGAAACAGATTTTAGGCGGCATTAGAAAAGCGGTTGAAGAATACGATATGATTCAGGACGGCGACAAGATTGTAGTTGGCGTATCAGGAGGAAAGGACAGCATGGTTCTTCTTTACGGGATGAAGCTTTTTCAGAGATTCAGTCCCGTCAAGTACGACCTGGCTGCAGTTACTATAGGAATGGGCTTCGAGAATTTTGATACAAGTCCAATAGAGGAATTCTGCAAAAAGATAGATGTACCCTATTATGTGGTGGATACGGACATTGCAGAGATCATATTTGATATAAGGAAGGAGAAGAATCCCTGTGCATTATGTGCCAAGATGAGAAGGGGAGCCCTTCACGACAAGGTAAAGGACCTGGGATTCAACAAGGTGGCTCTTGGACACCATGCGGACGATGCACTGGAGACTTTGTTCCTCAGCATGTTTTACGAGGGAAGGATTTCCACATTCAAGCCGGTCACTTATCTTTCCAACAAGGACATACACTGCATCAGGCCAATGCTTCTTCTGAAGGAGGCGCAGGTTGAGGGAGTAATGAACAGACACGATATTCCCGTAGTTGAGAGTCCATGTCCAATGGACAGGCACACAAAAAGGGAAGACATGAAGCTTCTCCTGAAAAGCATCTACAAGGATATTCCCGAAGGAAGGGACAGGCTCATCAGGGCCATAAGGAACAAGGACCAGCTCAGTTTGTGGTTCTAAATAAAAGATGACATAGATAGAAAGGGGTAGACAATATGAAAAAGAGAATTTTTTCAATGGCAATGGCATTGGCTCTGGCTTTTACAATGAATGCCGGTGGGGAAATGAAAACAATGGTTGAGGAAACAAGAGTGGAGTATCTGTCCGAGGGTATAGAGCATATGAGCATCACAAGGCAGACCATTGACGGGCCAGTGGAAATAGACGTGCTGAAGATAGACCTTGATGACAGACATACGGACCTGAAACCGGTTTATTCGGAAGAAATATCAAAAAGGGACACTCTCGCAGCAATTGCCGATGAATGGAGTGCGGCGGGAGCTGTAAACGGGGATTTTTTCAATATGGCAGACCCGGCATTCACCTTTGGAACATTGATGGACGGCGACGACATCATATCTTCGCCAAACAGCAATCTTTACAATTTTCCTACCATAGTGAAGGCTGGCGATGATTTTGACATTTCAATCATAGAACCTGAAATGACACTTGAAGTCGACGGTGAGGTACTCCCCGTAGCCGCAGTGAACAAGATTGGTGCCTTCAACGGTGAAATAATAGTGCTAAACAGTTCCTGGGGCGAGGAATCAATGGGCAGCAACGATACCAGGAATCTTGCTGAAATAGTTGTAAACAGGAACAGGGTAAAAAGCATAAACATAGGAGAGGACCCTGTGGACATACCTTCCTCAGGCTATGTAATAGCTTTCAGTGCATGCAATACAGAGATTCTTGATAAATTCAAGGTCGGGGACAAGGTCTATTTTGATGTGGACTTTGGCTTTGACATTGACGATATAGACTGGGCTTCCGGAGGAGTGAACTATCTTCTCAGGGAAGGTCAGGAAGGAGACTACAACAATGATGTCCTTGGGAGACATCCAAGGACTGCAATAGGTTTTACGGAAGACGAGGAAACGGCATATCTCATAACCGTAGACGGCAGAAGTGAGGATTCCATAGGAATGCTTCAAAGCGAACTTCTGGATTTCATGCTGGAGCTTGGATGCTGGAACGGTGTGAATCTTGACGGTGGAGGTTCTTCGGAAATGGTTGTTGACTATTACGGCAAGGGGGACTACGAGATAGTAAACAACCCTTCCGACGGCGATGAGAGGCTTCTTGTCTCCGGACTGGGAGCATTCGATTCACATCCAAGGAGTTCAACGGTGAAGTCACTTGAAGTTTACGATGCTGCAGACAAGCTCTTCAAGGGACAGTATTTGACCTTTGATGTGAAGGGATACAATAAATACATGGTACCCGTAGCCATTTCCGATTCAAGACTGGATATTAAAATAAGCGGACTCGACTATAAAAAGGACAGGCATGGAATAAGATTTCTTGAATCAGGTACGGCAGAGGTTAAACTTGTCTACGGTTCCGTGAAATGCACATTTGAAGTAGAGGTTCTTGGAGATGTAAAGGAGATTTATTCTGCTGTAGATTCCATTTCCCTGAATGAAAAATCGGAATATGAACTTCCCGACTTCATTGGAGTGGATGAGAATGGAAACACTGCAACAATACATGCTTCCGAGATTGATTGGTCGCTGTCGGAAAGAATAGCCAATATAGACGACGGTATAATCGAAGCCAGAAGCAAGTCCGGCAAGGCGGTCCTCGAAGGTGTGTTTGAAGATGGAGAAATCTACATTCCCCTTGCTGTAGGAAGTGCGGAAAGGCTTATAGAGGGATTTGAGAATACGGACAATATAACTTTTGTTCAATACCCGGAAGACTCTGACGGAAGGATCATCAACCATTCAAAGAGCAGGGAAGGCGGCAAAAGCGTCAAGCTCTATTATGACTTCACCACCATGAAGCCTGACGACCAGTCAATAGCATTTCTTGAATTTGGTGAAAAGGGACTTCTTCTTCAGGATGAGCCGGACAGTCTTTCCATGTGGGTATACGGAGACAAGAGTGACCACTGGCTGAGATGCAGGGTTACCGATGCCAATGGAGTAATGTACAAGATAGATTTCGAGAAGGAAATAGACTGGTACGGCTGGAAGGAAGTAAGGGCGGACCTGCCTGAAAACATAAGCTATCCGGTTGTTCTCAACAGCATATATGTAGCGGAGATATACAACGACAAGGCTGACGAGGGATATATCCATGTAGACGGACTCAGGGCCAACTATCCTCTTGGATGTGACGACATTGAATTGCCGGAAAATTCCAGGGTGGAAGATCTGCTGATGGATGTTCCCGAGGAATATGAGCTGAAACTGCATATGGGAAATGATGAAGAAGGAAATGAAGAATTCTATGACATTGCGGATTCTAATGGACAACCTGTTTGCGACAATGAAGATGTAGTCGTTGTGGAACTGTCCACCCTGCATGGAAGCATAAGTTCATACGACAAGACACAGTGGGATGCTTTGCTGGATCTTGGGGAATACGAAGACAGGACAATTGTCGTAAAAACCGACATAGACCATGGGAGCATCAAAAGCAGCGAGAGAAAGACACTGGTCAGCTACATGAAGTGTCTCAGTGAAAACAATAAGATCTTCATAGTGTCGAAAGGCACGGATGAAGAGGCATCCATAAGATATGAAGATGGGATGAGATTCATAACATATGGTGAATGCTTCACCCTCTACATGGCTGACGGTGAAGTAAGCTACGACTATAAATGATATAAATGCAGGAGACAATATGGAATCGAAGAAGGAAATAAGAAAAAGGATACTCAAGAAGAGAAGGGAGATGGATCCGGCGGAAGCCGCTGAAAAAAGCGCCCTGATATTCGACAGGATTACAGGACTTGAAGAATTCAGGAATGCGGCAACTGTAGGACTGTATCTTAGCTTTGACAACGAAGTGGATACCTTTGAACTCCTTAAGCTTCTCAAGGAATCCGGCAAGAGGATAGTGGTGACATATACCGAATCCAGGGAAGTGGTGCTGATTCCAGTATATATAAATGATATTGAAAATGACTTTGTGGAAGGAGCATGGGGATACCTTGAACCAAAGGTTGACCAGCTTGAGACGGCGGCGGAAGAAGACCTGGATTTTGTTGTTGTTCCGGGAGTTGTTTTTGACGAGGAAAGAAATCGGGTAGGCTTTGGAAAGGGATACTATGACAAATACCTTTCAAAACTGAGGGATGATGCCGTCACTGCTGCCATGGCATACGAGTACCAGGTTCTTGAGAAAGTGCCTGCGGAAAGTCATGATATCAAGATGAAGATCATAGTGACGGAAGACAGAATAATAAGATAGTTACAATTTAATTATATTTTGCAATGAATCTTGTATAAAAATAATTTTGATGTTAAAATGACATTTCAGGATGTGATTCAATGGAAAAGAGAGTCAAATACAATTTGATAAAAAACTGCGGCATCAGGGAAAATGACAATATTCTTCTGGGACTTTCAGGAGGACCGGATTCGGTATTTTTATTCCATATGCTCAGGCTTCTGAAGGATGAGTTGGGATACAATCTTTACTGTGCCCATGTGAACCATCTATACAGAGGCGAAGACGCCTACAGTGACGAGAAATTCGCCAAGGACCTGTGTGAAAAGCATGGATTCAAATGCTATCTTTTGAGAAAGCATGCTTCCGAATATGCAGAAGAGCTTAACATGACTGAGGAAGAGGCGGGAAGGAAGATGAGATACGATTTCTTCAACTGTATTCTCAACGAACTTGGCGGAGGGTACATATCCACTGCCCACAACTACAACGACCAGGTCGAAACACTTCTCCAGAGGATAATCAGGGGAACGGGGATTGACGGACTTTCAGGCATGGAATTCAGGGCGAGGAATATAGTAAGGCCCATCCTTGACGTAAAAAGGAAGGAACTGGAAGACTACCTCCACGGGAATGACTATGAATACTGCATAGACAAGACAAATCTTGAAGCCATATACGGCAGGAACAGGATACGTCTTGACTTCATACCCTATGTGGAACAAAACTACAATCCCAAGTTCCAGGACAGCATATTCAGACTGTCGCAGACTGTGAAGAATGACAGGGAAATCATAGAGGAAAGCGTCAAAAAGGCATATGAAGAAGTCCTTGAATCTGAAAACAAAGCGGTCAGGCTGGATCTTGAAAGGTTCAACCTTCTTGTCAAGGGGCTCAAGACAAGAGTTCTGAGACATGCTATTGAGAATCTCAAGGGAAATCTTGTAAATGTGGAATTTTCCCATCTGGAGCAGGTTTTGTCCATCTGTGAAAGAAAAAATACCGGGAAAACCGTCACATTGCCTGGAAATATTTCCATTGGAATAGAATACAGCCAAATAGTCGTAAAAACTAAAGAAGAAGTTAAGGATTACGTGTATAATGTATCTAAAGGTAAAACCGTCATCATAAGGGAAGCGGAAGCTGAATTAAAAACTTATATCACTGATGATGGAAATTTTGACAAATCCCCTAACAGAATATTTGTGGATTGTGATAAAATAAAGGGCGGTCTTGTTGTGAGAAACAGAAGGCCTGGAGACAGGTTCGTACCTCTGGGAATGAAAGGCCAGAAAAAGCTCAAGGATTTTTTCATCGATGAAAGGATTCCAAGGGACAAAAGAAACAAGGTCCCTGTACTTGCAGATGAGGAAAACATCATCTGGATAGCAGGGTATAGAATGAGCGACCTGTACAAGATTGACAAAAACACTGAAAAAGTGCTTGTAATTGAAATAAAGGAGATTTAAATGGATTTAAACAAAATCACAAAAGAAGTAATGCTAACCAGGGAAGAATTGGCTGAAAAAACAAGGGAGCTGGGAGCAGCAATAACAAGGGACTATGAAGGCAAGGATGTGCTGCTGGTATGTGTGCTGAACGGAGCGGTAATGTTCATGTCTGACCTTATGAAGGAAATCCACCTGCCGGTGGAAATAGACTTCATGGCAGTATCCAGCTACGGCAACTCAACAAAGTCGTCTGGTGTTGTAAAGATTATCAAGGACCTTGACAAGTCTGTGGAAGGAAAACATATACTCATAGTTGAAGACATAATAGACTCGGGACTCACTCTTCACTACCTTATTGACAACCTTAAGTCAAGAGGACCTGCAAGTGTTGAAATTTGCACCCTTTTGGACAAGCCGTCGGGAAGAAAGGCGGATGTACACACCAAATACAAGGGATTTGACATAAAGGATGAATTCGTAGTGGGATATGGTCTTGACTATGCTGAAAAATACAGGAACGTACCATATATTTTTGTTCTGAAGGAAGAGGTCTATTCGTAGATGCATTCTTGCAGCTGCGCGATTGGAAATCTGCATGCGCGGATTTCTTGAAATCAAAATATTAATGTGGTAGAATATAAAATCGGGTAAATGACTTAAAATGGAAAATAAAAATGCCGAAAGGAGGACGAAATGAAGAATTTTGCAAAAGGCATAAGTTTTTATATAGTGATTTTCATAATCATTTTGCTTATAGTTAGCATGCTGTCGAATTCAAATGTCGAATCGCAACAGCTTACCTATACAGAGCTTGTCATTCAGATACAGAACGACAATATAGCGGAAATCAAGTTTATTGACAACAATGTAACTGGAACAATGAGGAACGGAACTACGTTCACTTCCTACATTCCTTATCCTGAACTCTTCAAGGTCAGCGATTATCTTGAAGAAAGCGTTAAGAGCGGAACCATAGTCGTGGAGGGCGAACCTACGCCGACTACTCCATTCTATATACAGATGCTCCCTACAATAGCCATGATAGGGCTGTTTGCCATATTCTGGTTTGTATTCATGAACCAGTCCCAGGGAGGCGGCGGTGGAAAGGTGATGCAGTTCGGAAAGAGCCGTGCCAAGATGCACAAGGACGATCCGGCAAAAAGAGTTACCTTTGCAGATGTAGCGGGACTTGACGAGGAAAAGGAAGAGCTTACCGAGATAGTCGACTTCCTGAAGGATCCAAAGAAATTTACTGCCCTTGGAGCCAGAATACCGAAAGGTATCCTTATGGTTGGACCTCCGGGAACAGGTAAGACATACATATCAAAGGCAGTTGCCGGAGAGGCTGGAGTACCTTTCTTCAGCATCAGTGGTTCCGACTTTGTCGAGATGTTTGTCGGTGTTGGAGCATCGAGAGTAAGGGACCTCTTCGAGCAGGCAAAGAAAAACGCCCCGTGCATTATATTCGTAGATGAGATCGATGCAGTGGGTAGAAGAAGAGGCGCAGGCCTTGGCGGCGGCCATGACGAGAGGGAGCAGACTCTTAACCAGCTTCTGGTTGAAATGGACGGATTCGGTGAAAATGAAGGAATCATAATGATTTCCGCAACAAACAGACCGGAC
Source organism: Dethiosulfatibacter aminovorans DSM 17477 (assembly GCF_900142005.1). Classification (GTDB taxonomy): domain Bacteria; phylum Bacillota; class Clostridia; order Tissierellales; family Dethiosulfatibacteraceae; genus Dethiosulfatibacter; species Dethiosulfatibacter aminovorans. The sequence continues at coordinate 38,318 of NZ_FQZL01000016.1, read as the reverse complement.
ATCCTTGATCCTGCACTTCTCAGACCGGGCAGGTTCGACAGGCAGGTACATATAGGAGTTCCTGACATCAGGGGAAGGGAAGCTGTTCTCAAGATACATTCAAAGAACAAGCCCATGGCTGAAGACGTCGACCTTGGTGTAATAGCAAGAAGAACACCTGGATTTACACCTGCAGACCTTGAAAATGTACTGAACGAAGCGGCACTTCTGTCAGCAAGAGTGGGTGATAAGGAAATATCAATGGACACTCTTGAAGAAGCGATTACAAAGGTGATTGCAGGACCTGAAAAGAAAAGCAAGGTAATAAGCGACAAGGAAAAAAGGCTTACGGCATATCACGAGGCCGGCCATGCAGTTGTTGCAAGACTTCTTCCAAATTCAGACCCTGTACATATGGTGTCAATAATACCAAGGGGAAGAGCAGGAGGATTCACAATGATTCTTCCTGAAGAGGACAGAAGCTACATGTCCAAGACTGAAATGGAAGAGAATCTTGTTCACCTTCTAGGTGGAAGGGTTGCAGAGAAGCTTGTTCTTGACGACATAAGCACCGGAGCGTCAAACGACATCCAGAGAGCAACCAAGATAGCAAGGGGAATGGTTACCCATTATGGAATGAGTGACAACCTTGGACCTATGTCATATACAGGGGACGACGATGAAGTGTTCCTGGGAAGGGATTTTGCCAAGAGCAGAAACTATTCCGAAGAGGTTGCGGCCCAGATAGACAGGGAAATGAGATCCATCATAGACAAGGCATACCATACAGCAGAGTCTCTCCTCAGAGACAACATCGAAAAGCTTCACAAGGTTGCCGAAGGACTTCTTGAGAAAGAGACCCTCGACGGCAAGGAATTCGAAGCGCTGTTCATGAAAGGTTAAGCCGACAACTGGATAATGTTGATAGTTAAACTTAAACTGAAATGGTCCCGGAAGGGACCGTTTTTTTTATAATTAAAGTGACATTAAGTTGGTTTAAGCATTATGCTACGTGAAGGATGATATATCATCCTGGAATAGCAGGAAAAGGTAACAAAAGTTAAGCTTAAACTTGCTTAAAGGCTGCTGAAGTTGTAAAATATAAGGATATGGGAGGTATGTCATGTTTAGAGAATTGAGACGAAAAGACAAGAAAATGGAACCTGAGCTCATTGAAAAGCTTCTTGAGGAAGTCGAATATGGAGTGATGTCCTGTGTCGAAGACGGAGGATACGGCTATGGAGTTCCGGTAAATCACATATACATGGACGGTGCAATATATTTTCACTGTGCCTATGCAGGCCACAAGATGGATGCCATTGAGAGAAACAGCAAGGTAAGCTATCTGGTTGTGGACAAGAGCCAGGTCCTTCCTGAAGATTTGGACACAAGGTTTTCCAGCGTGATTGTATTTGGAAATGCCTACATAGTTGAAGGGGATGAAAAGAATAAGGCCCTTCATGAAATTGGAAACAAGTTCTCCAAGGGATTTGAGGACAAGGTAGAGAAGGAAATCGAAAAAGTCGGCAACAATACCTGTGTTGTAAAGATAGAAATAGAACATAAAGAAGGAAAGATTGCCAAATGAGTATAATGAATATTTTCGGGAAAAGAAATCCTACATTTCACAAGGAATATCATACTGACAGGCTGGTTCTCAGGATCTTCAAGCCTGATTGCGCTCAGCTTGCCCTTGATTACTATAAGAGGAACAAGGACTTTCTGGCCGAGTGGGATCCTGACAGGGATGGATTCTTCTACACAAGGCAGGGTCAGATGGAATCCCTGAAGTACGAATTTGCAGAATTTTTAAACAAGAGGCTCATAAGATTATGGATATTCAATAAGGGAGACGATTCAAGGACAATCGGGAATCTCTGCTTCAGCAATATTATCTATGGAAACTTCAAGTCATGCTTTCTTGGATACAAGTTGGACAAGGATGAAATAAATAAAGGATATATGACTGAGGCCGTAACCAAGGGATTGGAGATTATGTTTACGGAGTACAATCTCCACAGGGTGGAGGTGAACATCATACCAAGAAACCTGAAGTCAATGAGGGTTGCAGAAAAGCTAAAACTTGAAAGGGAAGGCTTTTCCAAAAGGTATCTTCTAATCAATGGAATATGGGAAGACCATGTCCACTTCGCTGCCTACAGCGACATGTTCCAGAAAGAGACTACGTAACGTTAAATGTGCAAGCAACAAAGACAATTAAGAGCGAAACAACGGGAGGTTTAAGCATGAACACAAGAGAAATGATGAATATAGCCCTTGAAATGGCCGGGCTTGACAGTATGCCCCCTGACACAACAATAAGCGTGGAAGGGGAAAACATAAAAAGAATACTGATGGGAGTTGACATGGGAACGTCTGAGCTGCTCCTTGGAAGGGACATGAAATACGACTGCGTGGTTAGCCACCATCCAAAGGCGGACAGTGCGGTATCGGAGTTCCACAAGGTGCTGGATTTCCAGATAGACAAGATGGTGGAGTTCGGAGTGCCAATAAACAAGGCGCAGAAAATGCTGGAAAAGAAGAAGAATATAATAGACATAGGCGATCACGTAGCCAACTATGATGTGGTGTCATCGGCTGCAAGACTTATGAAGATGCCCTTTATGAACATTCACATACCTGCGGACCTCATAGGTCAGGAAATCGTGCAGAATCATCTTGACGAGAAGTTTGCGGACAATCCCAAAAAGACACTTCAGGACATTCTGGATGCTCTTATGGAAATCGACGAATACAAGAGAGCGTTGACGCAGCCGGTTATAAGGGTTGGAAGTCCCGGCAGCTATGCAGGAAAGATAGCAGTTCTCTATGCTGGAGGGACAAACGGCGGCGAGGATGTGTACAAGTCATATTTCGAGGCCGGAGTGGGAACCATAGTTGCCATGCATGCACCAAAGGCTGTAATTGACGAAGTGAAGAAGCAAAACATAGGAAACATAATTATTGCAGGCCATATGGCCAGCGATTCCATTGGCCTTAACAGGATTATTGCCAAATGGGAGGAAAAAGGGATGGAAGTCACAAAAATGGCAGGCATAGTGTAGAAAATCTGTTGATAAATTCATATTCCTTTGATATAATACAGTTTAGAAATTAATAGAGCGTTGAAGGGGAGCAGTAGGCCGAAGGAAGATTCAAGAGAGCTGTTGGAAGGTGTGAAACAGTATTTTCAGAGGCTGAACTTACCCGTGAGCTTAATTTAAAATAAGAGAGACTTTTTGTCTAAAATGGGTGGTACCGCGGAAGTTTTTCGTCCCATGGGATGAAAAGCTCTATTTTTGTTTAGGAGGCAAACATGGTTTCATACAATCCAAGTGCCATTGAAAAGAAATGGCAGAAGATTTGGGAAGAAAAAGAGACATTCAAGGCTGATGACAATTCGGAAAAGCCGAAATACTACAATCTGGTGGAGTTTCCATATCCATCGGGAGCAGGACTTCACGTAGGACATGTAAGGGCATACACTTCTCTTGAGGTTATCTCAAGAAAGAGAAGAATGGAAGGCTATAATGTAATGTTTCCGATAGGATTCGATGCATTCGGACTTCCTACTGAAAACTATGCCATCCAGACGGGAGAGCATCCAAGAAAGGTAACTGACAGGAATATTGCAGTGTTTTCCGACCAGCTTAGAAAGATAGGATATTCATTTGACTGGGACAGGGTAATAGACACTACGGATCCTGACTACTACAAGTGGACTCAGTGGATATTCCTGAAGCTTTTCGAAAACGGACTGGCTTTCAGGGACAAGACCTATGTAAACTTCTGTACGGACTGCAAGGTTGTACTTGCAAACGAAGACTTCAGGGACGGAGTCTGCGACAGGTGCGGAAACGAAGTAGTGCAGATGGAAAAGGACGTATGGTTCCTGAAGATAAGGGACTATGCGGAAAAGCTTCTTGAAGGGCTTGACGAGGTTGACTACCTTCCAAGGATAAGACTGGAGCAGGCAAACTGGATAGGGAAATCAGTAGGTGCGGAGGTTGACTTCAGGATCAAGGGAGAAGACGAGGTTCTCAGGGTATTCACAACAAGACCAGACACCCTGTATGGAGCAACTTTCATGGTAATCGCACCTGAGCATCCACTGGTGAAGAAATACCACGACAAGATAACAAATATTGATGAAATACACCAGTACCAGGAATATGCCCAGACAAAGACAGAGTTCGAAAGGGTGCAGCTGGCAAAGGAAAAGACAGGTGTTGAAATAAAGGGCCTCAAGGCCATAAATCCTGTGAACGACGAAGAAATCCCGGTATGGATTGCAGACTATGTAATGATGGGATATGGAACGGGAGCAATAATGGCGGTGCCGGGCCACGATACAAGAGACTGGGAATTCGCTACAAAGTTTGGCATACCTATTGTTGAAGTAATCCAGGGTGGAGACATAACCAAGGAAGCATATACCGATACAAGCGACGGAATCCTTGTGAATTCCGATATCATCAACGGAATGAGAGTCAAGGAAGCCATAGCCAAGATAACAGACTTTCTTGTAGAAAAGGGAATTGGAGAAAGGACCGTAAACTACAAGATGAAGGACTGGGCATTCAACAGACAGAGATACTGGGGAGAACCCTTCCCGATCGTTCACTGTCCGGAATGCGGAATAGTGGGAGTGCCGGAGGAAGACCTTCCTGTAAGACTTCCAGAAGTTGAAAACTATCAGCCAACGGATACAGGAGAATCGCCTCTTGCTGCAATGGACGAATGGGTAAACACTACCTGTCCTAAATGCGGCGGCCCTGCAAAGAGGGAAACAGACACAATGCCTCAATGGGCAGGATCAAGCTGGTACTATCTGAGATATATGGACAGCAAAAACAATGAAGCGCTTGCAAGCAAGGAAAACCTTGATTACTGGAAACAGGTTGACTGGTACAATGGAGGAATGGAGCACGTAACCCGCCACCTTCTTTACTCCAGATTCTGGCACAGATTCCTCTATGATATCGGGGTAGTCCCTACAAAGGAGCCTTATGCAAAGAGAACTGCACAGGGACTGATCCTTGGACCTGACGGAGACAAGATGTCCAAGTCAAAGGGAAATGTAGTAAACCCCAACGACATAATAGCAGACTACGGTGCCGACACCTTGAGGGCGTACATAATGTTCATAGGAGACTATGAAAAGCCTGCTCCGTGGAATCCTAACGCAGTAAAGGGCTGCAAGAGATTCCTTGACAGGGTGTGGAAGCTGCAGGAAATGATGGCAGAGGGCGAAGGATATTCAAAGGAACTTGAGACATCTGTCCACCAGACAATCAAGAAGGTTTCTCACGACTACGAGGAGCTTAAGTTCAACACTGCAATTGCCGCAATGATGACTTTGCTGAACGATATATACGACAAGGGAAGCGTTACAGCTGAAGAGTTGAAGACACTTCTTATACTTCTCAACCCCGTTGCGCCTCACATAACAGAGGAAATCTGGGAAATGCAGAATTTCGGCGGAATGCTTAATCAGGCTCAGTGGCCGACATTCGACGAAGCCAAGACTGTTGAAGATGTAATAGAAATGCCTGTGCAGATCAACGGAAAGGTGAAGGCGAAGATAAGCATTGCAAAGGATGCGGACAAGGTTGCCGCAAACAAGGTTGCAATGGACAATCCTTCCGTACAGAAGGCAATAGGAGACAAGAAGATAGTCAAGGAAATATTCGTTCCCGGAAAGATCTACAACATCGTGGTGAAGTAAAAGACCAGTGTTTCAAGGGATTTTGCACATTGAACTATCCCGGGCAAAATGATATAATAAAAAAGTATTAAACATGGAAACCGAAGCATTTTGAGAGGAATGCTCCGGTTTTTTTAATATTGTTATTGACATATGCTCATAATTGTTGTAAACTCATATTGGGTAATGGTTAAATATATTAAAATCGAAAAGGAGAGTATAGAATATGAAAATATGTATATCATCAACAGGAAATTCCATGGAAAGTCAAATGGATCCGAGATTTGGAAGATGTGAATTCTTTGCCATTGTGGATACTGAAACCAATGAAACCAAACTTATAGATAATGCGGCTGCAAAATCAGGCGGCGGAGCAGGAATAGCTGCAGGACAGCTTATGGTTGACAATGACGTTGAGGTTTTAATCACAGGAAATGTGGGACCGAATGCAAACGACGTGTTGAAAGCTGCAAAGATTAAGATAGTAAGAGGAAAGAAAGTTTCCCTCAATGAAAACGTGGAAATGTTCAAGAAAAACGAGCTTGAGGTAATTGACACAACTGTGCCGTCTCACTCGGGAATGAAGTAAGGTGACGGAATGAAGATAGCGGTTTTAAGCGGCAAAGGAGGAACGGGAAAGACTACCGTTTCTGCCAGTCTCAAGTCATCCATAGAAAACTGCCAGTATATCGACTGTGACGTTGAAGAGCCCAATGGAGGAATATTCCTAAAGCCTGAAATCACCAAGGTACATCCTGTCATGGTGAAGGTGCCTGAAATTATCAAGGATAAATGTACAGGCTGCGGCGAATGCGCCAAGGCATGCCAGTTCAATTCCATGGCAGTAGTGAAGGGTACCGTTCTCATTTTCCCCGAGCTTTGCCATCACTGCGGTGCCTGCGTACTTGCATGTCCCGAGGATGCCATGATTGAAGTTGAGAGGGAGATAGGAGTTGTTGAAACAAACAGCGACGAATCCTTTATGCACGGAAAGCTCAATGTAGGAGAGCCCATAAGCATACCTATCATAGCCATGCTTAAGGATATGGTGAAGGAAGAGGGAAATGTGGTAATAGACTGCCCTCCCGGATCATCATGCACCGTAGTGGAATCGGTGGAGGACTGCGACTTCTGCATCCTGGTTACGGAGCCCACTCCTTTCGGTCTCCATGACTTGAACATTGCAGTGGAACTTGTGAAGAAAATTGGCATTCCTTTCGGAATCGTACTTAACAAGGCTTCCGAAAACAGCAGGATAATAAACGAATACTGCGATGAAAGAAACATAGACATACTTTTGGAAATACCATTCTCCAAAAAGATTGCCGAGGCATATTCAAAGGGAATACTCCCAGTTGAAGTCGATGCAGACCTCAAGAACAAATTTGGAGACATGTTCAAGGAAATAGAAGGGAAGGTGCTCATATGAAACAGATAGCGGTAATCAGCGGAAAAGGCGGCACCGGAAAAAGCACCCTCGTATCATCCCTGTCACAGCTTATTGGCAGCAAGATGATAGCGGACTGCGATGTGGACGCTCCAAACCTTCACCTGCTCCTTAAAGAAAAGGACCAGCAGAAATGGGACTATTCGGGAGCAAAGGAAGCAAGGATAAACTATGACCTCTGCATCAAGTGCGGCATCTGCAGAGATACATGCAGATTCGGTGCAATAAGCGAGGACATAGTGGTGAGCAGCCTGAAATGTGAAGGCTGCAATGCCTGTGTAGTAGCATGCCCCCAGGACGCAATACATCTTGAGGACGTGAAAACAGGATGGACATCGGTATCCAAAACGGAACGGGGAACCTTCGCCCATGCCCTTCTTGACATAGGTGCGGAAGGATCGGGAAAGCTCGTAACTGAGGTAAGGAAACAGATAATACCTTTCGAAAATGGAGAAGACTGGCTCATAATTGACGGATCTCCGGGGATAGGATGCTCCGTAATAGCGTCAATTACAGGCACGGATGCTGTTATAGCAGTAACCGAACCTACAAAATCGGGTCTCAGCGACTTGAAGAGGGTATTGGACCTTTCGAGGCACTTCGACATTCCAGCCTTCGTATGCATAAACAAGTACGACCTCAACATGGACATAACCAGGGAGATGGAAGACTACTGCATTGAAAACGGATTTGACGTAGTGGGAAGAATTCCTTTCGACCCTGCAATCGTCAAGGCGCTGCAGGAATACAAGACCCCGGTGGATGCGGGAAACCAGGACTTCATTGACGAAGTTAAGAGCCTTTGGGAAAAGGTGACCAATAAATTAATAAATAAGGAGTAAATTATTATGAGAGTAGCAATATCAACTGACGGAAACATGGTGGCACAACACTTCGGAAGATGCCCCTCGTATACCATAGTGGACATAGCAGACGGAGAGGCCGTAATCCAACATACTGTAGACAATCCGGGTCATGCACCTGGAAACATTCCAAACTTCCTGAACGACAAGGGTGCACAGTGCATCGTATGCGGTGGAATGGGAGCAAAGGCACAGGGATTCTTTGCCGATTTCAACATCAAGACTATCCTTGGAGTGACTGGAACTGTTGAGGATGCCATTGAAGCCCTCAAGAAGGATGAACTGGTTGGAGGGGCAAGCACATGCGCTCCCGGAGACGGAAGAGGATACGGACTGGACAAGGACGAATGCGACCACGAAGACGGAGAAGATCACGACCACGCACACTAACATCGATTTGATTATATAATAAGCAAGCAGCTTCGCTGCAAAAAGGAATCAGCACCTTCGGGTGCTGATTTTGTTGTATTTAAAAAAGTTGGATTTGTATTTTTGAAAAACTCAGGCAATCAAATTCTGAATATGAATTTGTTTATTTAATCAAGGAGGTGTATAATTGTTATAAAGTTACTAAGTTATTAATGGAAAACATTCATGAAAGCAGGTGATTATTTTGGATGACAAGTCAATCGAATCGGTACTCAAAAAAATTATTGAAATCGACAAGAAGACAGCAGAAGAAATACGCATGACAAATGAGGAAATGGAACAAAGAGAAAAAAAGCTGCAGTCGGACCTAAAGAAGAGGGAAGAGGAAATTGAAGAAGCCAGGCTTGCCAGAGGCAGGGAAATTTTTGATGAACTTGTTGCATTGGCCGAGGAAGAAAAAAATGCTATTATTTCAAGCTGTTTTGAACGTACGAAGGAACTGGACAGCCTGTTTGATGAAAACAAGGAAAATCTCGGAGACAAGGTTTTTGAGAAACTGGGATTCCGATAAAAGGGTGATGTGATGGATAAAGTTGGAATCCATGGTGCGGCAAGCACCAAGTCAATGGCAATTATGGGCGGTATGTTGAAGGTTGATGACTTCATCAAACTGGCAGGAATGGAAAGCCTGGACGAATTTGAAAATTACCTTATGAAAAACACTTGTTATTCACCGGAATTCAATGACTTGAATGAAAAGAATAAAAATATAGAGTACCTGATCAAGAGTCACATGTATAAGAATTATGAAAAGCTATACCACTTCTATATTGACGAGTATAGATTTTTTTTCAAATCATTGCTTATGAGATATGAAGTTGAAAACATAAAATTGATGCTGAGGGCCATAGCCAGGAATGAAGATGTGCAAAACATCAAAGATAGACTCGTATATTCAGAAGTCTTTTCGACCATTGACTATGACGGACTGTCAGAAGCCTCCGATATCAAGGAGTTTGTTGGGAGGCTCAAAAACACCGGCTACTACAGTCAGCTCATAAACTATGTGGATGAAAACCCGTCTAAGATACTGTTTTATATGGAAATGGTTCTTGACAGGCTGTATTTCAGGCAACTTTATGATTCGATCTGTAATCTTGAAAAAAACGACAAAAAAATGACGCTGGAATTGTATGGAATAAATGTGGACCTTCTCAATATTCAATGGATTTACAGAGGACGTAAATTCTTTGGAATATCTTCCGAAGAGCTTTTCAACTTCACCCTGAACAATGGTCTGAAGTACAATTACAGATTATTGAAGGATTTGTGCTACATGGATTTGGACAAGTTTAAATCCCTTGTAATGTCCATGGAATACAAATCGATGTTCCAGGATGAAGAATATCTTATGGAAAGGGCAATGGAGAGATACCTGTTCGAAAATCTGGATGTTTACTTGAAGAAAAGCAGGATGTCCATTATCATTCCCATAGTAATGATTTTTAAAAGCGAATATGAAATGAGAGATTTGATAACAATAATTGAATGCATAAGATACAAGGTGGCAAATATTGAAGATTTTCTCGTCAGAAGATTTGAAAGGAGTGAGTAAATTGGCTGTCAAGAAATTGAACATGATGAATATTGTATGCAAGAACGAATATCTTGATGAGTTGCTAAGAGATTTGATTTTAGAGGAAAATTGCCAGTTTATCAACACAATCACTGAAATTGAGGAGGGCGACTTCAGCATAGGCATGACTGAAGAGAATGCCGACGAAATACTTGATATGGAAGATATTGTGCCATTGAAGGAAAACAGTGTTGTGACGGAGTATCTTGATAAAATGAATGACTTCATCAACAAGCTTGAATATGCGCCCGAGATTAAAAAGGAGCATATGCTTGGGGAGCACAGGTTTGAAAATATAAAAAACGAGATTGACGAGGTTGTAAAAAAATTCGAAAAAATCACAGATGATATGCAAACGGTCAAAAACAGTCTGAAAAAACTGGATTCCATGGGTTTCATAGATAGAATCAAGAATATCAATGTGGATTTCAAGGAGTTGATGGACCTTGACTTCTTCACAATGAAGTTTGGATTTTTAACCAGGGAGAAAAGAAGGAAGATATCCCAGAACTATGAAAATATAATGGCTGTAGTTCTTCACATTGGAGCCTATGAAGAAAAGGAACTGTACATAATAATATCTCCCAAGAGTCTCGACCTTGAAATGTCCAGGATTCTGAGGAGTACTGATTTTGTTGAGATAGAAATAGATTCGAAGTATCTGTCATACCCCTATGAAATGGAAAGGATGATAGCAGCCGACAGGAAAAAGTATGAAAATGAGCTCATGGAGTTGCGAAAGACATCTGATGAATATATGGTGGAGTATAGGGATACAATAGAAAGGCTGTATTCGAAAATCGTTATGGAAAGCAAGATAGACAATGTCAGGACAAAGGTGGCTGCCACCAGGAATTTCTGCTATATTTCAGCCTGGATCCCGGAAGAACATAACGACAGCTACGGAAGTATTTTCGAAAGGTATTCGAACACCCTTGTAACATATAAGGATGCAGAAGATGTTTCCAACAAAATTCCGATACCAACCTTCTTGAAGAATTTTTTTTTCTTCAGGCCCTTTGAAACTCTTGTAAACATGTACGGGGTGCCTTCCCACGATGAAATGGATACAACGGTGTTCTTTGGGCTTGTATATATGTTCTTTTTCGGAGCTATGTTTGGAGACCTGGGACAGGGCATGGTCTTTGTGGGGGCAGGTTTCTTTTTGGAAAAAAGGGGAATGGCAAATTTCGGGTCTCTGATGTGGAGAATAGGGCTGGGAAGCGTTTTTTTTGGAATAATATATGATTCCTTTTTTGGATATGAGCATATAATATCGAAATATATTCCATTGCCCATATACATCAGACCCATGGACAATATAAACACCATACTTCTGGCGGCAGTGGCAAGCGGTGTGGTCCTACTCCTGATCAGCTATGGCTGCAGCATATTCAACAAGGTGAAGGCAGAGGAATTCGGAGAGGCGTTTTTTGGTAGAAACGGCATAAACGGGATGGCATTGTTTTTGACATTGCTGGCCTTGATATACGGAATGGTTGAAGGAAGTTATATCATACCAAAAGGGATCCTGTATATAATTCTTGCAATATCAATTATTCTCCTCATATTGGAAGAACCGTTGGGAAATTTATTGACGGGGGAGAAACCTCTTTACCGGGAACCTCCCGCAGAGTATTATACGGAAAGCGGATTCAACGTTCTGGAAACATTCCTCAGCATTTTGAGTAATGGAATTTCCTTTATCAGGATTGGAGCTTTTGCGCTCAACCATGTAGGCCTTTTCATTGCCTTTCAGACCGTTGCCGACATGATAGGAAGCAGGACCGGCAATGTTGCAATGTTCATCATAGGCAATATCGTAATAATAGGTCTTGAAGGATTGATAGTCTTCATACAGGGCTTGAGACTTTTTTACTATGAACTGTTCAGCAAATATTATAAAGGTGAGGGCGTATTGTTTAGTCCCGATAAAATCTAGGAGGATATCATGAAATTAATTATTGGATTATGTCTTGTCTTAATCAGTATCACAATAGGATTGGGAATTTTCTATTATCTGCAGCCAAGCATTAAGGAAGGAAACAAAAAGCTGAAGGTAATATTGGGAACCAATGTTTCAATTTACATACCCATCATTGTTGCAGGAACAATGATGGCATTTTCCGGCACTGCCGATGCTGCAGCCACTTCGACGACAGCTGCAGCAGACCCTTCAGGATTTGGATATATTGCTGCGGCGCTTTCAACGGGTCTGGCCACCATTGGAGCAGGATATGCAGTTGGAAGCGTCGGGTCTTCAGCTCTTGGAGCGGTATCCGAGGACCCGAAAATCCTTGGAAAGACCTTGATCTTCGTAGGACTGGCTGAAGGGATAGCCATATACGGTCTCATTGTTTCCATATTGATACTGGGAAGGCTGTAATGAAGTCCTTTGTGCTGTGCGAAAAGAAGGAAACGCTTTTGAGCATGAGGCTTGCAGGGATAGAAGGAAAGATGGTTTCAACCAAGGAGGAGACGGAGAATTCATTGGAAGAGCTTATGCAGGATAATGAAATAGGACTTGTGTTCATATCCGAAAACATACTGAATCTCAGCAGGGATTTCGTCATGGATAGAAAGCTTTCTCAAAAGAAGACGCTTATTGTACAAATCCCTGAACCGGGAGGGCTGCAGGACAGTGAGTATATAATGAAATACATAAAAAACTCCATCGGCATAAAGCTGTAAAGAAGGTGATATTATCGTTACTATAGAGAACAAAATAAATCTTTTTTCAAAAATGGTTTTGGAAAAGCATTCCAGCGAGAACAAGATCAAACTAAGGGAACTGGAAAAAAAGTATGACGAAATGATGGAAGAACTGGAAAAAAAGGCTTTGGAAGAAGACGAAAAATATTTTGAAAAAATGAGAAAGAAAGGAAATCTGGAAGGTAAAAAAATCATTTCAAAGGCAAAGGTGTCATATCAGAATGAAATACTGGTTACCAAATCAAGGATGCTGGATTCTTTTAACGAGTACCTTCTCGAAAAGATACAAGAGTATATTGAAAGCGATAATTATGATTCCTGGTTTTTAGAAAATCTGGAAGAGGCAGGAGGAAATTTTTCCGAGGATGACAAACTAAGAATCATAATGAGAGAAAATGACAGGAAATACCTCGATGGCAGTGAAATGACCGTTGAGATATCAGATGAGGTTCTAGGTGGATTTTATATAATAGCCAATGAAAAGGTAAAGTATGACTATTCCATAGAAGGGAAAATCATGGAGGCTTCAGATTATATCGGATGTCTTATTTTGAAGCTGATGACGAATAAGGCAGGTGAAGGTCATGAGTGTAAATGAAGGTAAAATAACATATGTAAACGGACCTGTTGTAAAGGGAACGGGTATGTCATCCTTCAAGTTGAGGGAGATGGTCCTTGTAGGCAAAAACAAGCTTATCGGCGAAGTGATAAGTGTCCTGGATGATGAAGGAACCCTCCAGGTCTATGAAGAGACGGAGGGCCTGGAACTGAATGAAATCATAAATGGACTCAGTGAACCTTTGTCCTTGAAGCTCGGACCCGGACTTATTGGAAATATATTTGACGGTATAGGAAGACCCCTTGAAAAAATAGATGATATGAATAGTGACTTTATTCCCGAAGGGGTTGGGCTGCTGTCCATAGATTTCGAAAAAAAGTGGAGAGTGGATATTTTTGCCAAGGAAGGACAGCACCTGGAAGAGGGGCATGTCTTTGGACAGGTTGAAGAGACCTCTCTTATTGCCAACAAGCTGATGATTCCCCCGGGAGAAGGGGGCAAGGTTGTTTTTGCTGAAACCGATGGAATCCATGGCATGGAGGATGTTCTCCTGAAGATTGAGGGCAGGAAAGGAAAGATACATGAGATAAGGATGTACCAGAATTGGCCTGTAAGGTTCAAAAGACCCGTGAGGGAAAGGCTAAAAATATCAAAACCCCTCATAACGGGCCAAAGAATCCTTGACATGTTTTTCCCCATAGCAAAAGGCGGCACTGCAGCGATTCCGGGCGGATTCGGGACAGGCAAGACCATGACCCAGCACCAGCTGGCTAAATGGTCGGATGCGGATATCATCGTATATATAGGATGCGGCGAAAGAGGAAATGAAATGACGGACGTATTGGAAGAGTTTCCAAAGCTTATAGATCCCAAGTCCGGAAAGCCCATAATGGAAAGGACCATCCTTATAGCCAACACCTCAAACATGCCCGTTGCAGCCAGGGAAGCAAGTATTTACACCGGCATAACAATGGCCGAGTACTACAGGGACATGGGTTATCATGTGGCTATAATGGCAGATTCCACTTCCAGGTGGGCGGAAGCCTTGAGAGAAATAAGCGGCAGGCTTGAAGAGATGCCAGCAGAAGAGGGATACCCTGCATATCTTCCCTCAAGACTTGCTGAATTCTACGAAAGGGCGGGATATGTAAAAACCCTGGAGGGAGAGGAAGGATCCGTTACAATAATTGGAGCGGTATCACCGGCAGGAGGGGATTTTTCAGAGCCCGTAACCGAGAATACCAAGAGATATGTAAATGCATTCCTGGCACTGGACAAAAACCTTGCCCATGCAAGGCATTATCCCTCCATCAACTGGCTCGACAGCTACAGCGGATATATTAAAATGCTTGAAGAGTGGTATGACGGCAATGTTGGAGAGGATGCAATAGAACTTCGGGGCAATATGATGAGACTGCTTCAGGAGGAGAGCAAGCTTCTGGACATAGTGATGCTGGTTGGAGAGGACGTGCTTCCAGACTCCCAAAGACTTACACTTGAAATTTCAAGGGTGCTGAAGGTTGGATATCTTCAGCAAAACGCCTTTCACAAGGATGACACCTATGTACCCATCAACAAGCAGTATGAGATGCTTAAACTTATCAACCATCTCAATGAAAGGGCCAAGGAATGCGTCAAGACAGGCATACCCATTTCCAAGGCAAAGGATCCGGGTATTTTCGATTCAATGATAAGGATGAAGTACAATATTCCCAATGATGATCTGTCCGGCATAGAGGAATTAAAAAACAGGATAGATGAATTTTATGAGAATTTGATGTCTAAATATTCAGGGTGATGAAATGTTTAAAGAATATTTGAAAATAAAAAAGGCTCAAGGTCCCTTGATATTTCTCGAAGGTATAAGGGAAGCCAAATATGGTGAAATAATCGAAATCAGTGTTGGTGATGAAAAGAGGCTGGGAAAGGTAGTAAGGATTGAGGAAGATTTTGTGGCCGCCCAGGTTTTTCAGGGCACTTCCGGAATGAGCACCAAAAATACTTCGGTAAAATTCACGGGAAAGCCCTTTGAAATTGCAATATCAAAGAATATTCTGGGGAGAGCCTTCAACGGAGTGGGTAAACCCATTGATGGAGGGGGTCCGCTCTTTTCGGAGAAAAAATACAACATCAACGGAAGACCCATAAACCCCGTTGCAAGAAAGTATCCCAGGAACTTCATTCAAACCGGCATCAGCTCGATAGATATTTTGCTTACCCTTATAAGAGGCCAGAAACTGCCTATATTTTCAGGAAACGGACTTCCCCACAAGGAACTTGCAGCCCAAATAGTGAATCAGGCAAGGATTTCTTCAGAAGAAGAAGTGAAATTTGCCATATGTTTTGCAGCCATAGGGGTAACCAGGGATGACGGAGCCTATTTCCGTGAAAAATTTGAAGAAAGCGGCTCCATAGACAATGTTGTAATGTTCATGAATTATGCGGACGATCCCGTAGCCGAGAGGATAAGCACGCCCAGGTGTGCTCTGACAGCTGCGGAGTATCTGGCCTTTGAAGAGGACATGCACATACTCGTAGTTGTGACCGATGTGACAAGCTATTGCGAGGGATTGAGGGAGATTGCCTCTGCCAGGGAGGAAGTCCCCAGCAGAAAGGGTTATCCGGGCTACCTGTATTCGGACCTGGCCTCCCTTTATGAAAGGGCAGGAATGCTGAAGAGCAAAAAGGGATCCATAACATTTCTGCCAATATTGACAATGCCCAATGACGACATCACCCATCCCATCCCCGATCTTACGGGATATATAACGGAAGGCCAGGTTGTGTTGTCAAGAGAACTGTCAAACAACAGCATAGTGCCTCCCGTAAATGTTTTGCCGTCCCTGTCAAGGCTGATGAAGGACGGCATAGGAGAAGGCTTTACAAGGGAGGATCATCCGGACATTGCCAATCAGCTCTTTTCGTCATATTCAAAAGTGCAGGAAATAAGGTCCCTGGCGCAGATAATAGGAGAGGAGGACCTTTCCGACATCGACAAGCTGTATATGAAATTCGGAAGGTACTTTGAGGACAGGTTCATAAATCAGGGATTTGAGGAAAACAGAAGACTGGAAGAAAGTCTTGATATCGGGTGGAAGGCGCTGTCTATATTGCCCAAGGAAGAACTGGACAGAATTGACGATGCAGTAATAGAAAAATATTACAGGAAGTGATCGGATGGAAAATCTTACACCTACCAAAGCCAATCTGATAAAAGCAAAATCCATGCTAGAATTTTCACAAAAGGGATATGAACTGCTTGACAAAAAAAGGAATGTGCTGATCAGGGAAATGATGGACCTGATAGATGAAGTGAAGGAAATCCAGGTGGAGATTGACAGAATTTTCAAGGAAGCATATGAAGCCATGGTGTATGCCACGCTGACCATGGGTATGATAAACGTGGAGGAGATAGCACTGTCCATACCCAAGGATGAAAACATAAGCATACTTACCAAAAGTGTAATGGGCGTGGAGATTCCACTCATCAAGGATGAAACACCGGACATCCAGCCTTATTATGGATTTTACAGAACCAATTCCGCACTTGACATTACCGTAGTCAAGATGAATGAAGTTCAAAAGCTCCTTTACAGGCTGGCGGAAGTGGAAAACTCGGTTTTCAGACTTGCTGCGGAAATAAAGAAGACAAGCAAGAGGGCGAATGCCCTTGATAAAATCCAGATACCAAGATACAGGGAGGTGACAAAATATATTTCAGAGGTCCTGGAAGAAAAAGAAAGAGAAGACTTCTTCAGGTTGAAGAGAATTAAAGGACGATCTTCAGGCATATGATTATATTATTCATAGCATTGAATAGACATTTGACTTTACATGACAAAAAGCTTTTGATATGACATGCAGCTTGCAATATTAAAAAATTTTTGGAGGTCAAAATGAAAAAACTTGAAAAAAGTATTTTTGGAAATCTTGGACTATGGATTCTAATAGCCATGGTCCTGGGTATTGCTGCAGGAGCGGTGCTTAAAGAAAGGGTGTCTGTCATAGCACCGTTGGGTACACTTTTTGTAAGCCTTATTAAAATGGTTGTTATACCTCTTGTATTCTTTTCTATAATCAACGGAGCAGCAGCAATAGGAAAATCGCATTCGGCCGGGAAGGTGGGGATTGCCACTTTTGCATTCTACCTTGGCACTACTGCCTTCGCCGTAGTATTTGCACTTATTCTTGGAGAGGTTTTCCAGCCTGGCGTTGCCGAAGGGCTTGAAGGTTTCAAGGACATGTTCTCGGATGAATATGTAGCCAGAGGTGACGTACCGGGAATATGGGAAACGCTGATAGGAATAGTGCCTGTCAATCCAATCGAATCCCTTGTAACCGGAAACATACTTCAGATACTTTTCTTTGCAATGTTCTTTGGATTTGGAATCAATTCGCTGAAGGAAGACCAGAAAAAGCCTTTGATAAATATTATTGGAGGCGTCACAGATGCACTTGTATACATAATTCTAAAGGTAATGATAATTGCGCCTATTGGAGTATTTGCACTAATGGCAGACGTTGTCGGTACATTTGGCTGGGAAGTGCTTTTCAGTGTAGGAAAGCTCCTGGCCATTTACACCGTTGCACTGATTGTGCATACATTCGGATTCTACGGCCTGCTCATTAAGCTTTTCAGCAAGGTATCGGTAAGGAACTTCTATGCAAAGTTTGCAAAAGTACAGGCCTTTGCATTGTCTACAGCTTCTTCAATGGCAACTGTACCCCTGAACGAGGAAACATGTCAGGAAGACCTCGGTGTTTCAAAATCCACAACCTCCTTTGTAATCCCTTTGGGAGCTACAATTAACATGGACGGTAATGCGATATACTATGCTCTTGCAGCCTGTTTCTTTGCACAGTGGTTTGGAGTTGACCTTGGTGCATCGGAGTATATTGCAATAATACTTACAGCTACTGTCGGGTCGATCGGACAAGCGGGGGTTCCCGGTCCGTCACTGCTGGTTGTTGCCGTATTGATTGCTGCAAACATACCGGTAATAGGACTTCCCATACTCTTTGGCGTTGACAGGATATTCGATATGATGAGAACGGCAGTAAACGTAACAGGCGATGCTACATGTGCCGTAATTGTAGACCAGCTTGTTGACAAAGAAGCATAAAAACATATGAAAACAGGAAAGCATCTCGAGTTTTCGAGGTGCTTTTTCTATGGATTGGGATGCATTGATAAGGGTGATGTGTTATTATATATATTATTATAACAGCAGCTATAACAGGAGGAAAAATGGAATTCAGACCATGTATAGATCTTCACGAAGGAAAGGTGAAGCAGATAGTCGGAGGAAGCCTGAATGATTCAGGTGCTGAGGAGAATTTTGTTTCCCAGAGGGATGCAGGGTATTATGCAGAACTGTACAGGGAAGCAGGCCTGAGAGGCGGACATGTCATTGCCCTTGGCCCCGGAAATCAGGAACAGATAGAAAAAGCTCTTGCGGCTTATCCCGGAGGCCTTCAGGTTGGCGGAGGAATAAACGCCGACAATGCCAAGTGGTATATAGACAAGGGGGCATCCCATGTCATCGTAACATCCTTCATCTTCAAGGACGGGGAGTTTTTTCTTGAAAACCTGAAGGAGATAAGGAAGGTCATCAGGAAGGAAAATCTTGTAATCGACTTGAGCTGCAGGAAAAAGGACGGAAAGTATTATGTTGTCACAAACAGGTGGCAGAAATTCACCAACTTCGAGGTGAATGAGGAAAACATGGACTTCCTGTCGGAGTTCTGCGATGAGTTCCTCGTACATGCAGTGGATGTTGAAGGACTGAAAAGCGGAATAGACGAAGACCTCATAAAAAAGCTCAGCCGGTGGGTGAAGATACCATGCACCTATGCAGGAGGCATTTCATCCATTGAAGACGTGAAGCTCATAGAAAAGATGAGCGGCGGCAGGATGAACTACACCATAGGGAGCGCCCTCGACATATTCGGAGGAGACATTAAATTTGAGGATGTCATCAAACTATGATACAAGAAAACATGCCCCGGTTTTCCGGGGCATGCTTAATGGCTCAACTATTAAACTACAGTGCTTTCACACCAGTTTCGCCAGTTCTGATTCTCAAGGCTGACTCCACATTGTAAGTGAATATCTTGCCGTCTCCGATTTCACCGGTTCTAAGAACCTTGACAGCCGTATCTATAACAAGCTGGACGGGGACTTCGCAGACAATGGTTTCAAGTTTGACTTTCGGAAGAAGGTCGACAGTCATATCCACGCCTCTGTATTTCTGCTTGAAACCTTTCTGGTTCCCACAGCCCAATACTTCAAATACGTGCATGCCCCTTACTCCTATTCCGATTAATGCCTCTTTCAATTCATCAAGCTTGTCCACTCTTGTGATTATCTCGATTTTCGTCATTTTTTCTGGCATAAATACCTCCATACATTAATTTTATAAATATATCATTTAATACCATACAGGTAATAATTATTACTGGATCTAATGCAGCTTGATATATGCAGATATGCCGTGTTCTATGGCATCCAGGCCATGCACTTCTTCATGTTCGTGAACCTTCAATCCTATGGTTTTCTTTATGATTGTGAAGGTTATGTATGAAATGACAAAGGCCACCGAACATGCTATCGCCACTCCTGATATCTGCCTCAACAGCTGAGAGAAACCTCCTCCGAAGAACAGTCCTTCTGCACCTTCTGCAGTTGAAAACAGTCCAATGGCAATTGTGCCGAAGATACCGCACACTCCATGAACCGATATCGCTCCAACTGGATCGTCTATCTTCAGTTTCTGGTCTATGATTTCCACCGAATAAAGCATGAGTATACCGCTTATGAGACCTACGATTATTGCTCCGCAGAATGATATTACATTTGCACCGGCAGTGATGCCTACAAGACCTGCAAGAGCGCCGTTAAGAGTTAAGGCTGCATCAGGCTTTTCATATTTGACAGTACTCCATACAAGCGCACTGAGAGTAGCTGCTGCACCGCTTAACAATGTAGTGATGGCTGAATGGGCAGTAGCCGGCGAAGTAATGTCAAGGGTGCTTCCGGGATTGAATCCGAACCAGCCGAACCACAGTATCAGCACTCCCAGAGCACCTAGCGGAATATTGTGTCCGGGTATTGCGTGGGCAACCCCATTCTTGTACTTTCCTTTTCTTGCTCCGACGAGCCATGCGCCGGCAAGGGCTGAAACACCACCTACTGCATGTACCGCAGTTCCTCCTGCAAAGTCCATGAAATGGAGCTTCTCCGCAAGGAAGCCTCCACCCCAGATCCAGTGTCCTATGACGGGGTAGATCAACAGTGTAGCAACAAAACAGAAGATTATGTATGAAATGAACTTTGTCCTTTCAGCCATTGCACCTGACACTATTGTAGCACAGGTTGCCGCAAATATGGCCTGAAAGAAAAAGAACACTTCAAATGAAATTCCTGCCGTCTCGGCAGGTCTGTTTATAAGCATAAACATGTCCGTACCAAATAAACCTAAAAAATCATTGCCGTACATTATTCCGTAACCAATAAAATAATAGCACATAACGCCTACAGATACAGTAACAAAGTTCTTCATGATTATGTTTACTGCATTTTTTGCCTGGGTGAATCCGACTTCGACCATAGCAAAACCGGCATGCATGAGAAATACAAGCACGCTTGCTATTAACACCCACATGGAATTAATTATAAAATTATCCATATTTCCTCCTTCGATAGTATAATGTTACAATTATATGAAATTTATGAATGAATGTCAATACAGCAAATGTACACATTTCAACATGCCGGAGGATAAACGGTTTCCTGGAAGAGGTGGAAGGCGTAATAATTATGCATTTTACAAAGTTCACATAGAATTCAGATTCCATTCATTTAGAATCCACTTTTGTAGTAGATAATATAGCCATGGAAGACATAAAGGAGGAAAACAATGAACAAGAAAAATATCATAGCGATAGGATTGGCACTGATGCTGGCGGTATCTGCCGTAGGATGTACGACTGAAGAGGTGGAAACAGAAGAGGCGACAGTTGATCAAACTGTGGAAAATACGGAAGTGGATGAACAGACTCCGCCGGAGATAGGTGAAGTGCCTCAAGATGGAGACCGGATGCCGTCCGATGGAGCGCAAATGCCCACTGGCGGGAACCCAATGGCAGGAGGCATTGCTGCTGATACAACGCCTGTGGAAGGATCCCTTCTGGATACGGCAGACATGTTCACGGACAGGGACCTGGAGCAGACGGCAGACCTTGACGGTGCAGAATACATCAGTCTTGCAAGCGGAAGCGATGTGAATATAGTTGAAGAGGGAGTATACGTACTGAGTGGACAGGCGGAAGACGTCACCGTTGTAGTTGAAGTCGACGATGAAGCAAAGGTGCAGATAGTGCTTGACGGTGTAAGCATAACGAATGAAGACTCGCCGGCAATCTATGTAAAGTCCGGAGACAAGGTGTTTGTAACTACAACAGACAGCGACAACTATATGGAAGTTTCAGGTACCTATGAAGCTGATGGAGACACCAATCTCGATGCAGTTGTCTTTTCAAAATCGGACCTTGTGCTGAACGGTACAGGAAGGCTGGAAGTCGTTTCGGCTGAAGGTAATGGAATAACCTCAAAAGACGACCTTAAAATAACCGGTGGAGAATATGCAATAACTTCAAGTCTGGACGGTCTTGAGGCAAATGACTCCATAAGAATCTATGACGGGTACATAAGTATAGTTACTGACAAGGACGCCCTGCACAGTGAAAATGACGACGACGATGCTCTTGGATATATCTACATCCAGAACGGTACATTGAATATAACCGCTGCAGACGATGCGATAAGAGGTACAAGTGCAGTTCAGGTCGACGGTGGAACCATCAACATAGAGACGTGTACAGAAGGTATTGAAGGGACATATGTTCAGATAAACGGCGGAGAAATAGACATATACTCCACTGACGACGGCATAAATGCAGCAAGAAAGAGCACAGCCTACAGCGTAGTCATCGAAGTCAATGACGGGGATATAAATGTAACAATGGCATCTGGAGATACGGATGGATTTGATTCAAACGGAAGCATTTACTTAAACGGGGGAACAATCAACGTAAATACATCAGGATCATCCTATGATGCCGACGGCACAGTAGAATTGAACGGCGGCACTGTAATGGTAAATGGTGAAGTTGTAACGGAAATAACTCAGGAACAGATGGGTGGAAAAGGAAAGCATGGAAGGTAAAAAATAATACAAATCAAGTATTATTCAAGCTTAAATTAAGGTTTGACATGTATACTTGTATTGTATTCAAATAACATATGAATTTAACTAAATACCGATAGATTTAAACTCTCCTCCCCTTATTTTATTGTGAAAGGTCCGCAGACTGCAAAAGGTTTGTGGATTTTTTCTTTGTTTTTTGATTATTGTTGATGCTTATTCTCTAAAGTATTACAATCTAAAGTAGAAGAAATTAAATTGTAAGGAGGAGCCGTCATGATAAATATAATTGCATTCATGGGACCAAGCGCATCGGGAAAATCGACGCTGCGGGATTCCATGGAACTTGACAGGATTGTAACATTTACCAGCAGAAAAGCCAGGGAAGGTGAGAAAGACGGCGTTGATTATCATTTCATTTCCCGGGAAATAATTTTGGAGCTTTACGACAAAGGAAAGCTGCTGGAATTTACGGAATACAACGGCAACATTTACGCGACAGGCATAGAATCACTTACTGAAGTGATGGACAGCAAGGGCCTGGCCACAATAATAGTCGACAACAACGGTGCCGTGAAGCTTAAGGAGCTTCTCGTGGAAAGAGTTCTTGTCATTGGAGTGGTAGCTCCTTTTGAGGAATGTGAGGAAAGGATGATGGACAGAAATGAGTCTGATGTTTCAAGAAGACTTGCTTCATATGAAAGGGAAATAGAAGAGATAATCAAGACTTCAGACCTTATTATAAACAACTCAAGGGCTAACTGGAACAGTGCCAAAGATATCCTTGGATATTTGAAGAAGGGCTTGATTTGATATACAATTGAACCGTTTATATATCCAATAACACATGAATCAACTTAACTAGTGTTGTGAGATAAAACTAGGAGGTAGAAGATGATCAGGGAAATTATGCTTTTGGGTGATGAGAGGCTGTATCAGAAGAGTGTTGAATGCAGGAAAGAGGATTTGGATGAGATAAAGAAAGTAGCCGGAGATCTTCACGATACCATGATGGACTTCAGGGAAAAATATGGATCAGGAAGGGCCATAGCTGCACCGCAAATAGGGTATTTCAAGAGACTGATCTATATGAATACAGGTACGCCTACAATTATGATCAATCCTGTACTGGAATTCGAATCAGAAGAGAAAATGGAAGTCATGGATGACTGCATGTGCTTTCCAGGACTTCTGGTAAAGGTGCTGAGGTATAAGAGATGCAGGTTGGTGTATATGGATGAGAATTGGGAAAGGAAGACAATGGATCTGGAAGATGACTTGTCGGAACTCATACAGCACGAGTATGATCACCTTGATGGAATACTTGCAACAATGAGAGTCGTGGACAACAAATCGTTTTTCTATAAATGATACAAAATTTAGGTTGAATTTTGCGAGGTTTTGTGCAAAGAGTGGTTGAAATTCAAGGTTTGTGGGTATAGAATAGATAATGTAAGAAAATTCGTATACTAATGAATGAAACGGGGAAATGAATCATTAGTGCTTTGGGGGAAGTAGAATGGGTGAAAATATAATAGATAAGATGGAATTTCAATAGTGAACGCAGGTATCCTTAGGATAGCTGTGTTTTTGATTATTATAGTAATGTTTAGAAGGTAAGATATGGATTATAATCTCTGGTATGAACAAATAAGAAAAATAAAATTGATAGATCACATGGAGTAAAAGTGTATAAACACGTACTCCTATTAGCTATGCTCGAAAGAGGTCCTGATGAATGGTGGAAACCGGTGAAACCAGAAGAAGTTGCTCCTTATTTTTACAGATTTATGGTAGATAACGAAGATGTGAAGAATTTAGCCTTTGCGGATAAAGGGAAAGAAGATTTAAGGAAGAAATATGATGTAAAGAAAGTAGCATATTTAATTAGAGTTAATCCTATGAGATATTGGGGCAAGTTCAGTTGTTATCGTAATGGAGAATTCTGGTTTGAACTCTCAATTCCTTCACATAGAAGGGAAGAAGTGTATGAGAAAACTCGATTCGAATGTATAGCTCGTGTAGAAAAAGAATTAGACTTTAAAATTGATACTATGATTAATTTGAAAGATGAATACGAATATCGTTATGATGAATCGAAGAATATGTATATTTCTGAGAGTGAACGCGAAGGATATGTGAAACAGAGACTTACTCAGGGGAAATTTCGTAACAGGTTATTAGAACGTTTTGACGATTGCATTATTTGTGGAATTGAAAACAAGAATTTGTTGGTAGCATCACATATAAAGCCTTGGAAAAAGAGTAATAACAGTGAAAGAGTAGATGTAAACAATGGTTTATTATTATGCCCAAATCATGATAAGTTATTTGACAAGGGTTGGATTAGTTTTAATGGTGAAGGTTCTTTGATATTATCTCCAAAATTATCTGAGTATACAGATAATAAAAAGTTGATGATTGAATCGGGTATTTCATGTGAATTTTCTCATGAAAATTATCAGTATCTTAGTTACCATAGAAATGAAATATTCATGAAGTGAGGTCCCATGAAACCAATAGAAGTAGTAGCCGCCATAATAAAAAAAGACAACAAAATACTTTGCACCCAGCGCCCTGACAAAGGGGAAACTGCTCTGAAATGGGAATTCCCTGGCGGCAAGCTTGAAGATGGAGAAAGCAATGAAGAAGCATTGGTGCGTGAAATTAAAGAGGAACTTGAGATTGAAGTTAAGATTTGTAATTATCTCATGACTGTTAACCATCAATACAGTTCTTTTGATCTTGTTATGCACGGATATGTTTGCAAGGCTGCTGATGAAGAGATCGTATTAAATGAGCATGTAGATTCTTGTTGGCTTGATGTTGAAGAACTTGCCAGTCTTGACTGGGCTGAAGCAGATAAACCAATTGTAGAGAAATTGATGAAAAATAACTAGATTACTATTACTAATGATTAGTGCAATTAAATGCAAAAATCGAATATACGTTCTTGCTTTATTCGCAAATCTGGGTTATAATTGGTATATGATAATACCTGGAGGCATAAAATGAGCAAGAAAAAATTACATATAACCGTTGAAGATAATATTTATGATACAATTAGTGATTTGGCAGATCAGAAAAAGACATCAATACAGGAAATAGTGAATGAAACTTTATCTCAATATATAAGCAGGATCAATGAAGATTATGAAGATGATGATAGCAGATTTAAATTCATTGATCTTTTTGCTGGAATAGGTGGAATGAGAATAGCATTTGAATCAGTCGGAGGCAGATGTGTTTTTTCTTCTGAATGGGATAAATATAGTCAAAAAACATATTTTTCAAATCATGGGGATTTACCAGATGGAGACATTACTTTAATAGATGAAAGAACAGTTCCGAATCATGATATTCTAGTAGCAGGTTTCCCATGCCAACCCTTTTCGATTGCTGGAGTATCAAAGAAGAATAGTATGGGTCGAAATCATGGATTTATGGATAAAACACAAGGAACGTTGTTTTTTGACATTGTAAGAATACTTAATGAGAAAAGACCAAAAGCTTTTCTCCTTGAGAATGTAAAAAATCTAAAGTCGCACGATAAAGGAAATACATTTAAGATTATTTCTGAAACATTAAGGGAAATGAATTATGATATATCGTATGAAGTAATTGATGGTAAATCTTTTGTACCGCAGCATAGGGAGAGAATCTTTATTATTGGGTTTGATAAAGATTATTTTGGAAATGAAATTAATTATGTATTTCCAGATCTTCCTAGATCAAAAATTGTGCTATCCAATATTCTAGAAAAAAATGTTGATGATAAATACACTCTTTCCGATAAGCTCTGGAACTATTTGCAGAATTATGCAGCTAAGCATAAGGCTAAGGGTAATGGCTTCGGTTATGGTTTAGCAGACCTTAATGGTACAACAAGAACATTAAGTGCTAGATATTATAAAGACGGATCTGAGATATTAATACCACAAAAAAACAAGAATCCGAGAAGACTAACTCCAAGAGAATGTGCAAGATTACAAGGATTTCCAGAAAAATTTAAAATAGTTGTTTCAAATACTCAGGCATATAAACAATTTGGTAATTCTGTTGTTGTTCCATTGATTGCACATTTAGCTGAGAGTATTATAAATCATATAGATAAAATGGAGTACATAGAGGATGAGCGAGTTATTATTTAAAGCAATAAATTCTGTTAAGGATTCTGAAATTGCATTTTGTAAATTTCTATCAGCAAATGACACTGGTAGTACCGGTGCGCATCAGGCAGGGATTTATATACCTAAAAATTCATTTAGTATACTTTTTGATGAAGAAGGTAAAAAGGGTGAGAGGAAAGAGAATTACATTGATATTGAGTGGCAGGATGATTTTATAACAAAAAGCCGATTTGTTTATTACGGTGTGGGTACTAGAAATGAATATAGGATTACTAGATTTGGGAGAGGATTTCCTTTTCTGAAAGATGAATATTTAGGAGCTCTTTTTATATTATGTAAGAAAAATAAAGAAGAGTACTCCGCATATGTTTTAGAAACAGAAGAAGAGTATGAAGGTTTTTTTAGTGCTCTAGGAATGACATCAGTTGAAACAAATAAAATTATTGAATCAGGCTTTAATGATTATGAATTAAGAAATAGACTTTTTAATGACTATCTTAGAAAAATTGATGGAAATTTTCCTGTAACTATTGATGTCGCAGATAAGGCAAGGGAATTCTATTATGCTATTAATGGACATAATATTAGGCGTATTTCTGAACAGCCAGATAATGAAATAATTAAATGGTTAGACATAGAATATGAATTATTTAAGAGTATAGAATTGTATGTTTATTCTGATATATTGAAAACTCCATTTGATAGTGTTGAAAGCTTTATTCAAGTTGCAAATAGTGTACTGAATAGAAGAAAAAGCAGAGCTGGAAAATCTTTAGAACACCACTTGAAGAAAGTTTTTGAATATAATAGATTAAAGTTTACAGCACAAGCTAAGATAGAAGGAAGAAAAAGACCTGATTTTATTTTCCCGGGAGAACAGGAATATGTTAATGCCATGACAAATATTGAGATTGATAATTTAACGTTTCTAGGAGTAAAAACTACATGCAAAGACAGGTGGAGGCAAATATTAAATGAAGCAGATAAAATTGAAGAAAAACATTTATTTACTCTCCAACAAGGCATTTCAAAATCTCAATTAAAGGAAATGACTGATTATAAGGTGACTCTAGTTGTTCCAAAGGTTTATCATAATGCTTATCCAAAAGAGTATAGAAATGACTTGCTTGATCTAAAGACTTTTATTCGACTTGTAAAAGAAAAGCAAATGTGATTTACTTGATCTGTTTCTTCAAAAAACTGTCTAATATATTTTTTAAATTTTTATGATCAGGATCGGATTTGTTGAATATTTCGCATTCCCAGATTACTAAGACACTTATTCCCATTTCTTTTAATTTTTCAACATTCATTTTATCACGCATAATTGTTTTATTGAATTTGTCAGTCCAGAAAGCAGTTCTGGTTTTTGGGGTATAAGCTAGTTTACAATTTTCATGTCTGTGCCAGAAACATCCATGAACAAAGATAGCAGTATTATATTTTTTTAACCATATATCAGGTTTACCAGGTAGTGTTTTTTTATTTAAACTGAACCGATAACCCATTGAGTGTAAAATTTTTCTGACTTCAATTTCCGGTTTTGTATTTTTGCTTTTGATTTTTGACATATTTTTACTTCGAGCTTCTTTTGAAATTATATCCATTATTAACCTCAATGAAAGTGTTTAGATTTTAATAAATTGTATAATAAATATAATTATATTACTAGTAAAATATGGAAGGAAATATATGATTGAACGGTTTCTTTATGTGTATAAGAAAGAAGTTAGAAACTTACACATTACAATAATACGAGGATTAAACTGGTATGAATATTTGTTTTTTTTAGTTATTGGGATAGAATTAATGATTCCAATTTCTTCTTTTTTGCTAAAAAATAATTCTTTAACATTGATAACACACTATGCCAAGAAAGAAAACCGTGCCTGTCTAATAACTTACTAAACCTCCTTTGGAGTTTTTCGACTAACTCGAAAAACTCTTAACATTCTGTTTAGGCAATTATTTCATGAATATTTAGGGAAATCTATCCACTGTCTTATTGGACACTTACGTTACTTCAATTGTTCAAAGGAGTAGTTTCAGAAAATGGTGGACTACCAGAAGAGAAGATAAACGAACTTATGGATAACTTTATTAATGTTATCCCTTCGGTTTTTAAAAATAGACTTCAAATAGTCTGATTTTAGCTGAACTTTGACAACTGAATTAATGCCAGGTATTGAATTTTCAAGGTGTATAGACAAAATCTATGTGCGAAGTATGAGTAAATTAAAGCAACCATAGATATACATCAATATTTCAGTTAGTGAGTAAATATGGTATACTAAAATGGCCGAAATCAGTAGAGTTTAATTAATATCATAGTTTAAGGGTAATTGATATGTATTATATGCATAAGGTTTGGACTAGCTTATGATGAAGAAGTTTGTGTTTGCCCTTTGGGGAGATGATTTCGGGGAAATGCTGGTTACTTACCGTGACTTATCATGCCTTAGGACTATATCTGGGATGTTGATAGAGAGAATAAGCGTTGAAACGACCTATAGGTCGTTTCTTGCTCTGATCATTTTTGGTACCATTTATGTTAAAGAATTAGAAAAAATAAAGGAGTTGCAGTTATGTCAGGATATCAAGTAACACTTCTTGGGATACCAAGTGTTTTCAATAAGGGTGAGGTTGTTCATTTTCCATATCGCAAAGCGGAAGGAATTTTTTATTATCTTTGTGTAGAGAAAAAAACCAACCGAGATGAACTTATTTCAGTTTTCTGGGGTTCTTGCGACGAAGCTACCGGGCGTAAAAACCTGCGACAAGCCATTTTTCAGATTAGGCGCTGCATGGGAAAGGATGTTATTCTGCAACATGGGAAAAATGATCTTAAGCTAAATTTAAAATCCGAGATACGTACAGATTGGGACGTATCTGATGTTGAGTTTTCTTTCTACAAAGAGAGGTTTTTGGATTTTTTTTATGTAAAAAACTGCCAAGACTTTGAAGAGTGGGTAGAAAACAAAAGGCAAATCCAGATTTCTAGGAATCTGGAATATATTAAAACACAGTTGAAAGATCCTTCAGTATGCCGAGCATCCAAATTGCGCCGTCTGATTGATACATGGAAGTATTGGAAACCTTGGGATGAGGATATGGTACTGACTGGTATGAGGTGTTATGCACAAGTGGAGCAATATGATTTGGGAATCCAATTATACCATGATTATGCAAAATGTCTGCGCACTTGTTTGGATGAAAAACCTTCCCATGCGGTAGAATTACTGTTTAGAACGTTGTTCCATCGAAAAAAAGTATCTCTAAGACGAAAGAAGAATCACAATGACCATTTCTTCGGGCGGCTAAAGGAGCTTCAATATATTGATGAACAAATTTTTTGGTTTTTAAGTAATGAACCATCTAAGTCGATAATCATTGAAGGCGAAGTAGGTGTCGGTAAGAGTGCTCTTATGAAGCAGATTTTTGAAATGAACCGTGATATGGGCGTATTGGAACTTGTCTCACATTGTTACAGTGCAGAATCGAAAGTTCCCTTGAGAGCGTGGCGAGATTGTTTCAATCAGTTGGAGGATCTTCTTAATACAAGAAAGATCAGTCTCACCGAAAGCAGTACAAAGGTGATTCCGCTTGTACAGATGGGGGTGGTGTCAGAGAATACGGAAACGGTTTGTGGGGGAAACGAGGAGCATTTCAGCTATATAGAACTGGAGAATGAAATTTTGAATCTTATGAAGGAGCTTGCTGGACAGTGGAAGATTATTTTATATATAGACAGTTTGCACTGGATGGATACTTTCAGTCGGCGGCTTTTGCAGAGAATTATGATAGAGCTTGGCAACCGTCAGATTTTTATGGTAGCGACCTGCCGTATCAGTGAGGCGCAGGACATTCGGGGCCTTCTGGTTGCGTTGAATGAACGACATATTACGACAACTCTTCCTCTTTTGTGTTTCACGGATAAAGAAACAGAAGAAATTATGAAGGATGTATTGAGGGACCGACGGGATGTTGGGATCAATGCCCATGAAATATTCCTGCGCACGGATGGTAATCCGCTGGTACTTATGGATACGCTGAATATGATTCGTCAAGAAGGGTGGAAGGAAGGCAGCCCACTACCAAGGATTAACATGTTGATTCAGCTGCAACTGGAAAAACTCACAAAAAAGCAAAGAAAGGTATTGGATGCTTTGTCAATTCATCTGAAACATGCGGATTTGGAAGATTTGGAACTGCTGGTAGAAATGGATCGTATGGAACTAATCGAAGTGCTGGAACGGCTGGTACTGAACCGTTTTGTGACGGAGCAGATATTGCGCGATAATATTATTTACAAATTCAGACACCAGTTTTATAAAGACTACGTCTATCAGCACCTTTCTATGGGAAAAAGAAGACTTTGGCATCATGCTGTTGCTGAATTCTATGAAAAGCAGAAGGATGGGGAAAGGTGGCAGGTATTGCTTCCGTTTACGGTACGGCATTATGAATACGGTGGTGATGTGGAAAGAGCAAATGTTTTGAGGAACTGTCAAAATGACATATGACATAATAGATATCTTGCGTATTTTGCAAGGGCACAGTAAGAAACTTTCATTAAATTGGTGTTTTCGATTTCAATGAGAAGCTATCTAGACTACAGATTTTCAATTTTGGAAATCTGTAGTCTGTTTTTTTAAAAAAAATTCATAAAAACATGGCAAATATTAACGCAATTTTAACGGCATGGGGTTATTATTGAAGAATAGCTGCTGAAACTTGGCGGCTGGAGAAAAATACAATAATTATAATAAAGAAGGAGTGAAGAAGAAATGATTTATGAAGAAAAGCGGATGATGGAAGTCATCGACAGCAACAGAGAAAAAACTCACATGATTGCCAAGAAAATATGGGAATTCAAGGAAGTTGGATGGGAAGAGTTTCGTTCTTCGGTGCTGATTATGGATGCGCTGGAAAAGGAAGGCTTTCAGGTACAAAGAGGTTTGGTGGGAAAGCATCCCAAGTTTGACCATGAAATTGATATGCCAACAGCATTTAAGGCTGTATACGAAGGTAAAGAGGATGGCCCGACTATTGGTTTCATGCTTGAGTATGATGCTTTGCCTAATGGCCACGCTTGCGGCCATAACCTGATTGCTTCTGCCGGATTTGCGGCTGCGCTGGGACTTAAAGAAGTGTTTCAAACAAAGGGATCGGTCATCGTATATGGAACTCCCGCAGAAGAACTAGAAGGCTCCAAGCATTATATTTTGGAAGGCGGATACATGGATGAAGTGGATATTATGATTACCAGCCATTATGGCGCAGACTGGGGTTCCGAAGTGACTGGAAAAGCTATTGTTTGGCCTACGCATGATAATTGGTTGACCTTTAAGGGCAAATCATCCCATGCTTCATCTTCTCCGGAAAAGGGACGAAGTGCCTTGGATGCGGTTATTCTTACAACTTTAGGTTTGGAGTTTTTAAGAGAACATATGCTGGAAACTAACCGGATCCACTATATCATCTCAAAGGGTGGAACAGCAGCTAATTCCGTTCCGGATCTTGCAACGCTTAATGTAGAGCTGAGGACAAATGATTCCGCTGAACTGAATGCATTGATGAAGAGGGTTGATAACACCATTAAGGGTGCTGAGTTGATGACGGACACAACTGCTATATATAAGTGGGATGCGCCTTGGTATTCAGCTACACCAGTTCCCAGTCTTTATCAACTAACGGCAAATTACGCTACAGATCTTGGTATAGATAAAACTAGATTTACCTTTGGTAATTTACCGAAGGCGTCTTCCGATCTGGGATGTGTAGCTTATAAGATTCCTACAGTTGAAATAACGTTCCCTATTGTGGAAGATAACGAACCGACGCCAGTTGGACATGCTGACGAAACGGCTGAACTGACGAGTAATGAGTATCCTATTGATCAGAGTATTTTGGCAGGCAAGCTTATGGCGCTTACGGGTTACAGAATCGGATCAAATCTCGAGGAACTTGAAAGAATCAAGTCTGAGTTCGCTAGGAATTATACAGAATAATTTAATGGTTCAGCATTGTGCGATGTGGGCCGTTACAGTATCTGTCAAATCAGCGTTTGAAGCGTTGGTTTGACTAGAAGAAAGGAGTAAAAATGAAGGAAAAACTAACATCTACGAAAAATTTAAAAAGAGTTTTGGGATTTTGGGATCTCATGGCAATAGCTGCCGGATCTATCATTGGTTCAGGCATCATGTCGCTGACGGGATGGGGCATCGAACGTACAGGACGATCAGTTTTTATAGCTTTTTTAATCGGTGGTTTAATTATACTGTTGGCAAGATCTCCGCAGATCTTCCTGAACTCGGTTGCAAGATACAGAGGTGGTGACTATACGATGGTTGGTACTTTTTTGGGACCAAGATGGACAGGAACCTACTCCATGATTTCTCTGCTTACTAGCGTTACGCTGTCCATGTATGCGCTTTCCTTTGCTGATTATGCAATGCCCTTTTTACCCAGTTTCACAAGAAATGCCATCGCACTTGGCATATTGACAATTCTGTTTGTAATTAACGTTTTTGGTGTCAATATCTTTGCGAAGATACAAAATCTGGCTGTGGCGCTGCTAGTTATATCCCTGACAATCTTTACGGTTGTTGGCTTAACGAAGTTGGAGCCAAATTACTTTGAGCAGGCCAGCTGGATGACCGGTGGCTTCTATGGTCTGTGGAGAGCGAGCGTTCTTATGAGCTATACTTGTGATGGTGCGCAGTATATAACTGCATTGAGTGGAGAAGCGAAGAACCCTACAAAAGATATTCCTAGAGTCATGCTAATTTCAACGCTTGGTATCGCAGTTTTTTATGGGCTTATGGGCATCGTTGCCGCCGGCGTTCTACCTGTTGAGCAGGTCGCAGGTAAACCCTTGACACTTGTTGCGGAAACCATTCTTTCCAAACCACTGTATTATATCTTTGTTATCGGAGGCGCATGGATGGCACTATTGACGACTCTAAACAGTGCTATTGCTACCTGCACGAAGCCGTTGATGCAGGCCTGTAGTGATGGCTGGTATCCCCGATCTCTCGCAAGACTGCATCCGAAGTTCAGAACGCCCATTATTCTGCTGGGCATCTACTATGTCATTGGCTTTGTGCCTATAATGACGAATATTGACATAGGTGTAATCGGCGATATTACCATTACAGTCGGTTCTATTACTAAGGCTATGATTGTTTTGTGTTTGCTGAGACTTCCTAAGGTACTGCCTGAGGCTTGGAAAAAGTCGGATTTCTATATCAGTAATACTATGCTGATGGTAATAGTATTACTTGATTTAGGTGTAATAGTGTTCTCAGGAATCACGTCTGCCATTGAATTGCCTATACCTTTGCTGTTGGCAAATCTGGCGGTTGTAGCCTTTGCATTCATTTTCGGTGGTGTGAGATATAAGAGCGGCAAGGTCAATGTGGAAGTCAGTTACGAGCTGCCGGATTCTGAAACATTAAGTGTTAATTCTACTGCACATACAAAGCATTAAAAGACTGGATTCTTAATTACCACTAATCTACTTGTCTTGCATGTGGTGCTTGGCAGTGTAACTATAAACCATCGATTCATTTTGAATTAAGTATGAGTATTAATAGATATAGGTGCGAGCTGCGAAATCAGCGTAGCTGATTTCCCCTAGCGGGTGGAAGAAATTCTGCAAGCTTTGGTAAGCTGATAAAATACAGCAGGAAACCTGCTGAGGTAAGGTCTAGCCAACCGCCTCGTACCGAGTCCTTGGAACCGAAGTGGTGACATTAGGTTTAAGCGTAGGACAGGGAGCAACCGAGCCGAAACGCAAGTGAAGTGATAGAGCTGGGAAATGATTATCTAGAGGGATTAGGTCGATGCGCTCGTATACGTAGCAGACAATACTGTTTGAATCGATATGGCAATGAGTCAAATGGCTACCCCCGATCGGAGAGCTTGGCGAGGTTGATGACAAGTAGTTTATCGGAACAGCTGAGGTCCTGTCATATCCTTGGGAACGAGGTATGGAACCCAAAACAAAGAAATGCGCCAGGGAACCAAATGTATGGCAGGAAGTCCGATTCGCTCATAGTACCGTAGAAACCTGTGAAAGCAGATGGAGGGAAGGGGTGGACACTTTGGTGTTTCAGATAATTAACATAACATGAAGACAAATTGGAGAGCTGAGAAACATGTTGAATGAATTGTTTGGAATACAGTTTAATATTGCAAAAGCAGACAGAACCGACGGAAAGGTGCAGAATCTGGCATTCTACATCAATATCGACACGCTGAGGTCAGCCCATAAGCAAATGAGCAGGAACAAGGCATATGGTGTCGATAAGGTTAACAAGGATGAATACGAAGCCAATCTGGAGGAAAACCTGGAAAATCTTGTTAGAAGAATGAAAAGCGGAAGTTACAAGCCGAAACCGTCAAGACGAGTCTACATACCGAAAGATGGAAAGAACAAGAAAAGGCCACTGGGGATATCTAGTTACGAGGATAAACTGGTGGAATATGTCGTTGCGCAGATACTGACGCAAATTTATGAACCCAAATTCTATGACTCGAGTTTTGGATTCAGGCCGAACCGCAACTGTCACCAGGCAGTGAAGGAAGTAATTGAGGATGTTCAGTTCAGAAAGACGAATTATGTAGTTGAAGCTGACATAAAATCATTCTTTGACACAGTAGACCATGAATGGATGGTGAAGTTTCTGGAACATGATATAGCGGACAGGAAGTTTCTTGGAATTATCAAGAGATTCTTGAAAGTGGAGAATATGTATTGAAAAAAACTTAAACGAAGTTATTTCTTTAAATCATGATTATATAAAACATGATTTAAAGTGAATGCGGCTATTTTTGGAAATGGCCGCATTTGTTTTAATTGGTTATTTCTCAAGCAAAAAGTCGATTGCGTTAACTACTTTAATGCCGTCAAGATCATCGAATATCACCTTGTCCATGGTGATAATGAATTTGGGGTAGTTGTCTCGAATTGCTTTCAGAGGTTTGATTTCCCTTTCCCTTGTTGATTCGTCATGTATGGTCAATGATACCTGGACATATATTTTTTCGCTTTGCTTGACTGCCAGGAAGTCAACTTCAAGGTCGCCTACTTTTCCTATTGAAACATCATAGCCTCTGCGAATCAATTCAAGATAAATAATGTTTTCGAGGACATGACCCTCATCTGTGTTTCGAGGTCCTGCCAGCATGTTTCTGACACCTGAGTCCACAATATAATACTTCTCCAGGGTCTTTAAAAATAGTTTCCCTTTCAAGTCATACCTGCTCGCCTTATAGATTATGTAGCTGCTTTCAATCATTCGCAGATAGTTGTCTATGGTGTCGCTTGATACTTTTCTTCCAGAACTTGTGAGGTAGTTGCTTATTTTTCTTGTTGAGACTATGCTGCCCACATTGGCTGCAAGAAAACGTATCAGATTTTCCAGAAGTGTCGGGTCCCTAACCTGGTTTCTTTGTATTATGTCCTTCATAACAACCGTATTATAAATACCGGTTAGCAGGTCACCGGCAAATTCTTCCTGATTGCCGAAGACAGCAAGGGAAGGGAATCCGCCATATTTCATGAATTCTTCAAATCTGTTTTCTATTGAGTTTCTGTTATCATCAAGACTTGCATGGCAAAAATCAAGATATTCCTTAAATGACAAGGGAAGCATTTTGATTTCGACGTACCTTCCTGATATGAGAGTAGAGAGCTCTGATGACAGCAAATATGAGTTGGAGCCGGTTATATAGATGTCGACATTGTGATCTACCATCAATCCATTGATGCATTTTTCCCACCTGTCAATCAGTTGTATTTCATCTAATAGGATATAATGTTTTTCAGATGAGGTCCCTATGGTTGCGGCTATCTTTTGATATAGTTCTCTGTAATCATTTATTTCATTAAACAACATGGATTCAAAATTCATATGAATTATATGCTGATCATCAACCTGAATGTCTTTCAGATAGTCTTTGAACAGCAAAAGCAATGAAGATTTTCCACATCTTCTTACTCCTGTGATAACCTTGATCAAAGGTTTGTCTTTCCAGTTTATTAGTTTGTTAAGGTATTGGGCTCGAGTAATCATTATTAATACCTCCTTGCTATAATTATACTTGATATAAACAAAAAATCAATAAGTTTGACTAGTATAATCGACAAATTTCTAAAAAATATATGTTTGCATGGTATAATTTAAAAGCTCTTAGTGCCGGGAACATGAGTATTACTTATTGGAACAAAGACTATATTTGAGACTCAATGTAGGGAATTGCAAAAATGGAAGTAAATAACGTAAAAAACATTGAAAATTTTATAGAAAAAGGAATTGAAAATAAAGGGGATTACAAATGACGGTTTGATCTATTATACGGAAGACCATTATGAGTCTTTTGTGAAAATGATTTTCGATTAAAAATAATTGTAGCTTTTTAACAGTTAATGGTATATACTTAAGCGAGTAAGTATGAATCCGTAAGTAAGAGAATATGAATTGTTTTAAATGATTCCATTTTTTAAACTAAATCTGAGAAGAACGCATTCGGTGCGTTCTTTATTTTATTATCGGGAAACAAAGGAGAAAATTTATTGTTATTTGAGAATTTGAACATAATTGAGCCTATTCAAATGGCTCTGTCAACAGAAGGATATAAGAAACCCACGCCTATACAGGCAAAGGCCATACCGTCATTGCTGGAAGGCAGGGATCTGCTGGGATGTGCCCAGACAGGTACGGGAAAAACTGCAGCATTTGCAATACCTGTTTTACAAGGAGTTGCAGGGGAAAAAAGAGGCAACAAGGGAAAAAGACAGATCAGGTCATTGATTCTGGCACCGACCAGGGAGCTTGCCATTCAGATAGGCAAGAGCTTTGAAGCTTATAGCAGGTATATGGATGTCAGGACACTGGTTATATACGGAGGTGTGTCGCAGCATCCCCAGACAAAGGCATTGAAGGGAGGAGTGGATATTCTTGTGGCGACACCGGGAAGGCTCCTTGATCTGATGAATCAGA
The DNA here is from genome assembly GCF_900142005.1 of Dethiosulfatibacter aminovorans DSM 17477. GTDB lineage: Bacteria > Bacillota > Clostridia > Tissierellales > Dethiosulfatibacteraceae > Dethiosulfatibacter > Dethiosulfatibacter aminovorans. The sequence continues at coordinate 701 of NZ_FQZL01000016.1, read as the reverse complement.
AATATGTGAGTCTTAAGCAAACCAGGTATTTTGTCCTGGATGAAGCTGACATGATGCTTGACATGGGAATGATTCACGATGTAAGAAGGATAATCAAGCATGTACCGACAGTGAGACAGACTATGTTCTTTTCTGCAACCATGCCTGATGAAATCGAGAAGCTTGCCAATTCAATACTCAGGAACCCAATGAAGGTGGAGATAACACCCGTATCGTCCACTGTTGAAATAATAGAGCAGGCTGTTTACAGGGTCGACAAAAGGGATAAGACGAAGCTTTTGATCCACCTTTTGAAAAACAGTGACATGGATTCTGTCCTTGTCTTTTCCAGAACCAAGCATGGTGCCAACAAGATTGTGACTTTACTTGAAAAAGCCGGATTGAAAGCTCTGGCCATCCACGGCAACAAGTCTCAGAATGCAAGACAGCAAGCCTTGAAGGAATTCAAGGATAGGAAGATAAGAATACTTGTTGCAACAGATATTGCTGCAAGGGGCATTGACATCAGTGAATTGTCCCATGTAATAAACTATGATCTGCCTGAAGTAGCTGAAACCTACGTCCACAGGATAGGGCGTACGGGACGTGCCGGACAGGGAGGGGTTGCTATTTCCTTCTGTGACAATGAGGAAAGGAAACTGCTTGCTGACATTCAGAAGCTGATTTCCAAATCGATTGCTGTTGTAAAGGACCATCCGTTT
>NZ_FQZL01000006.1 GCF_900142005.1 Dethiosulfatibacter aminovorans DSM 17477 | reverse complement strand
TTCGAATCCCACCCTCTCCGCCAAACTAAGTTGGAGAAGTACTCAAGTGGCTGAAGAGGCTCCCCTGCTAAGGGAGTAGGCCTTAATAGGGCGCGAGGGTTCAAATCCCTCCTTCTCCGCCATAGTGCAAGATGGAGGAACTTCACTTATATAGGGGTGTAGTTCAGCTGGTAGAACGTCGGTCTCCAAAACCGAATGTCGTGGGTTCAAGTCCTGCCACCCCTGCCAAAGCAAAAAAGGTAGGAAACAAGGTAACAAGGTAACAAAATAGTATCGGGGCGTAGCGCAGTTTGGTAGCGCATCTGGTTTGGGACCAGAGGGCCGCGGGTTCAAATCCTGCCGCCCCGACCATATTAAGGGCCTATAGCTCAGCTGGTTAGAGTGCACGCCTGATAAGCGTGAGGTCGGTGGTTCGAGTCCACCTAGGCCCACCATTAACAAAATATGAATGAGGGCCATTAGCTCAGTTGGTTAGAGCGCCCGGCTCATAACCGGTAGGTCTGGGGTTCGAGTCCCTGATGGCCCACCATATGCCCAGATAGCTCAGTCGGTAGAGCAGAGGACTGAAAATCCTCGTGTCGGTGGTTCGATTCCGCCTCTGGGCACCATATTGGTGATGAAACAACTCCTTTACGGGAGTTGTTTTGTTTTTTGAACATTGATACAATTGATATATCAATATAATATTTGAGTGGCACTTGTGTCATACAACATTCCTGTCCAATATAAGTCTCATCAACATGAGGATATTTTCCACCAGTGGTGAGCCTTCATTTGACATTACTAGGTATTTATCTGTTTTTATGAAGCCCAAATCCTTCAGGTTTACATATTTTATGCTTTTGCCGTTTGCTATCCCATCGGATGTCAGTATTTCCAGTTCAAGTAATCCTTTGTTTCTATTCCAGTAGTATTTGTAACAAAATGAATTTACATTGATATCAATATCGTTATGGGGAAGAGTCCTGATCCTTATTTTAAGCTGGTTTTTTTTATCAAACAACTTGTCAAAAAATAGATAGTTAAATTCAGGTCTTTCTATTTCCAAACAGTTCTTTCCTTTGAAGTCGTTTACAAGTTCCATTATGAAGGGGAGGTTGTATATGTCTTCAAAGTTGTGAAGCATCATAATTTCAAGATATTCATCCTTGGGGTTCATCCTGTAGGATGTATTGAGTTTCACAAGATCCTTTCCGCTCAATTCATCTTGCCTTAAAATTCCAAGCCTTTCCTCAACAGTTTTGAGTTTGTAGTTTACATAATTAAGACAATCCTTGTACCTTGATAAAATCTGATAGAGGTCAAGCATTATTTTCTTGTCAAGTTGGGGGTCTGTTTTGTTTATCTTGCATCTATGTACATAGAATGGAATATCAAAGGAGTTTCCATTGTATGTTATGATGTACTTTTTTGTTTTTAGTATGTTGGATATTTCATTTGTCAGATATTTTTCTGAATTGGAAGATGTCGAAAACATCTGTTTTAAAATGTAATTGTCACCGGACTTGTAAAGAAATCCTGCAATGAAGATTTCGGATGTAAGCTTTGAAAGTCCTGTTGTTTCTATGTCAAAAAAAACGCAGTCATCTGCGATGGCTTCAGGAATTAATGAATTGTAAATTCTGTTGTCTATTGTTTTCTCTCTGGTTATCATTTGTACACCTGCGATTAAATAATTAATGACTTTTATTATTGGCATAAATTTGTTAATATATGATTATGAAAAATCTAACATTATATGCCACACTTTCTCTGATGCTGGGGATAGTGTCATCCAGATATAATTTAATAAGGATTGAAGTCATCTTTTCTATTTTACCACTAATATCCGGAATTGTTTATTGTTTAATTAAAAACAAGAAATATTTATTGTATGTATCCCTGGTTGGATCTTTTTTTATTCTCGGATATGCATCGACCAATTATTTTTCTGTAGACAAGCTGTCAGCAATGTATGAAGAAGATGTGGATTTTGCAGGAATAGTAACTGGAATATACGTGCCTAAGGGTGGAAGCGACTATGATTCCTTCTCAGCTGACTGTAAAATCAATAAGGACGGAAGGGAAATAGAAGCGAAGGTAATCCTGTATTTAAAGAACGGCAGAGATATAAGGCCTGGAATGGAAATAACAGGGAGTGGAACAATACTTGAACCATCAAAGGCGGGTAATTTTTTAGAATTTGATTATAAGGATTATTTGATGAACAGAGGAGTAGATGGAACATTGATTTCCGGCGACTTTGTCACCTATGATGGCATAGGACCAGGCTACAGGCTTAAGAACGGATTCAGAGACTATATCATTGAAACCATTAATGATAATCTGGATGCACCTGAAGGAGGACTATTAAAGGGGATATTGCTTGGAGATACTGATTTCATCAATGAGGACCTTCTGGAAAGTATAAGAGGAGTGGGTGCAGCTCATGTCCTTGCCGTGTCAGGACTACACATAGGAATAATCATAGCTTCCATAGGTTTCATATTGAGGCTTTTCAGGATGAACAGACGCCATGCACTAGTTCTAAGTCTTTTTATTGGGTGGATATATGCCTGGTTCATAGGATTTCCACTGTCTGTCTTGAGAGCCCTGATAATGATGACATTTGTAATCCTTGGATCCATTCTTCATAGAAAATACGACATGTTGAACTCCATAATGAATGCCATATGCCTAATGCTGATAGCAAGACCACTGTGGCTTTTTGATACCGGGTTTCAGATGTCTTTTGCAGCAGTAATGGGAATTTGTCTGTTCAACAGGACTGCAGAATATTATGAAATGTCAAAAATATTTAAATATCTGCTTTTCATCATTTTTGTACAGATATTTGTTTTTCCCGTTTCATTGTATTACTTCAACCAAATATCCTTACTGGGGATCATTGCAAATCTGCTCATAGTGCCTGTTGTTTCGGCAACCTTATTTTTGACTGTCTGGGTGCTTCCGTTAAATCTCATATCAGGTTTTGTTTCAGCGTTTTTATTCATTTTTATTGAATTTGCACTGAAAACTGTGGTTTTTGCAACAGAGATCCTTACTAGTGTTGAATATACCCTTTTGAATTTCAGATCACCGGAATTTGATGAAATAATAGTATATTATATGCTTGTTGCAGCTGTTTTATACTTCCTGTCATATCCCGAGGAAAGATACAGGTTCAAAGCTGTCTATAGAATAACAGCGATTACGGTAATCTTACATATATCGGTTTTTCACATGATACCTTTAATGACAGGCAACAGTCTTAGGATATCAATAATAAATGTTGGACAGGGGTCGGCTTCTCTTCTCCAATATGAGAATAAAAACTACATGATCGATGCCGGTGGAACAGTCAATGGAGCTTATGAAGTTGCTGACAGAGTCTTGCCGGATTATCTTGTCAAACGGGGAGTAGGAGTTCTGGATGCAATTTTTATCACTCATTATCACGCAGACCACTATAGCGGAATAGACAAGATTGATGAAAAGGTAAAGATTAAGAGTATCATATCAGGCCACAGGGATGATATGATAATTTCTGAATTCAATAAGGATATAGATTTTCTGGAAATCAACAGGGGGGACAGTATTAAACTGGGAAAAGATCTCGCGATTGATGTTATTTGGCCTCCGGTTGGATTTGAATCCGATAATGAAAACAATAACTCCCTTGTACTTCTGGTTGATTTCAAGGGAACTGAAATACTATTTACAGGAGACATGGAGAAGGAAGTGGAGGATGAAATAGCAGACAGCCTGGATAAAACAGACATACTCATAGTGCCTCACCATGGCAGTGAAACTTCATCCAGTGAAAATTTTTTGTTGAAGACTATGCCGGTTTATGGAATAATGAGTTATGGTAAAAACAGTTATGGTATACCTTCAAAAGATGTGATTAAAAGATATGAAGATATAAATACAAACCTCTATGAAACATATATTGATGGTGAAGTAGTCATTAATGTTGAAGGTAGAGGTGGGTATACGGTAAAGTCCCTTAATGAAGATGTTGAAGCAGGAGTTGCCCAGTTGATGACCGGGTCGATTCTACTGGTTGCAGCAGCATATCTGACAGGAAATATACGAATCGAGAGGAAGTGTCGCAATGAGCAGCAAGGACGTAATAATATTGACAGGCAATGAGGTGTATTTGACAGACAACTTCATAGGCAAGCTAAAAAAGAAATACATGTCCGGATTTGAGGATATGAATTTCTTTGTAATAGACAATATAAAAAACAGAGGGGACGAGGTTGGCAGATTCATGAATACCATACCATTCATGGTGGAAAAGAAGATCATGGTCATTGAAAACTGTGACTTCCTCACATCAAAGAAATCACTTGCAGCCGATGACGAAAAACATATAATGGGATATCTTGACAGTAGAGTTGATGAAAATATACTCATTTTCAACTGTTCGGGAATAAAGGTGGACAGTAGAAAAAAACTGTACAAGAAAATCAACAAGATGGGATCAATAGTAAAGTACGACAAGCTTAAGGAAAACGAACTGGTTTCATGGATTAAGATGTATGTCAGCAAGAACAACAGGGAAATGTCAGATGGGGATGTTCATTATCTTGCGCAGGTAATCGGATATCTTGATTATGAAAGTCCTTTGACTTTATATGATGTAAAGAACGAATTGGACAAGTTGATAAGCAATACCGAAAAGGGAGGAGACATAAACAGATCCAATATAGACAGTGTTACCATAATATCCATTGAAAATAACATTTTCAAGCTTGTGGACTTCATATGCGAAGGAAATTCGGATAATGCCTTCAGAATGGTTTACGACATGATAGGAAAGAACGTTGCAGCACACTATATTTTCCACATGATATCCAGACATTACAGGCTTTTATTGAGACTTTATCTGATGGAGAAGGACGGATACAGTTCAAATGAAATACAAAAGGCCATGGGTCTCAGACCCTTCAGCTTCAACAAGATGAAAAAACAGCAAAGACAACTGTCCCAGAATAAAGTCAAAAAAATATACGATATGTGTTTTGATTTTGATAAAAGGGTAAAGAAGGGGCTTCTTGATATGGAAACGGGCATAGACATGATTATAACTGCAGCAAAGGAATAAGAGTATGCTTGAAAAAAAATAAAAACCAGAATATAATCTGGTTTTTTAATCTTAATTATGCCATTGTGTTAAGTCTTTTTGTCAATCTGCTTATTTTTCTGGAAGCTGCGTTAGAGTGCATAGTGCTCTTTGCAGAAGCTCTGCTCAACTTCTTCTGTAATAAAACCAATAATTCTTTAGCTTCTTCTATGTTGTTTTCTTCAACAGAAGCTTCAAATTTCTTGATATAAGTCTTTATTTCAGATTTTCTAGCTCTGTTAATCGCATTTTTTTTATCATTAACTAGAATTCTTTTCTTTGCTGATTTAATATTTGCCACGAAATTCACCTCCTCGGAAGTATAGTATTTATTTTATAATACTAATATTTATTAAATTTAAGCGACTTTAAAATTATACAGTCTTTGCTGGAAAAAATCAATAGGAAATTAAAAAAATCTAAAAAAATAATCTTTCAAAGGAGTGTATTATTTGATATAATTACATTCGGATTAAAAACTAGGAGGCAACCGTGCAGGATAAACAAAAATTTATTAGAAATTTTTCAATAATTGCTCATATAGATCACGGAAAATCAACTTTAGCGGATAGATTAATAGAAAAAACTGGACTGCTTACATCGAGGGAAATGCAGGAGCAGATACTTGACAATATGGACCTTGAAAGGGAAAGAGGTATAACCATAAAGCTTCAGACAATCAGATTGGTTTACAAGGCAAAAGATGGCAACGAGTATATCCTTAACCTTATCGATACTCCCGGACATGTTGACTTCAACTATGAAGTGTCAAGAAGTCTTGCGGCATGTGAGGGAGCAGTCCTGGTGGTGGATGCGGCACAGGGAATCGAGGCCCAGACTCTTGCGAATGTATATCTTGCAGTTGACCAGGACCTTGAAATAGTTCCAGTGATAAACAAGATAGATTTGCCGAGTGCAAGACCGGATGAAATAAAGGAAGAAATAGAGGACGTAATAGGCCTTGAAGCCCATGATGCACCTCTTATATCGGCAAAGGACGGGCTGAACATAGAAGACGTGCTTGAAGCCATTGTGGAGAAGGTGCCTGCTCCGACAGGCGACAAGGATGGAACTCTGAGGGCATTGATTTTCGATTCGTACTATGACAGCTACAAGGGCGTTGTCGCTTATATCAGAGTCAAGGAAGGCACTGTGAGAAAAGGCGACAAGATAAAAATGATGGCAACAAATGCAAACTTTGAAGTTACGGAGGTAGGCATACTGGCTCCAGGTCAGGTTCCAATGGAAAAACTGAGCGCAGGTGATGTTGGATATCTCGCTGCCAGCATAAAGGAAGTCAAGAACTGTAGGGTAGGGGATACCATCACCTCTAAAGAACACCCGGCAGAAGAGCCCCTGCCTGGATACAAGAAGGTCGTATCCATGGTCTACTGTGGAATGTATCCTGCAGAGGGAGAAGATTACAACAATATAAGGGACGCTCTTGAAAAGCTCCAGGTTAACGATGCAGCACTTACCTTTGAACCTGAAACTTCTGTAGCTCTGGGTTTCGGATTCAGATGCGGGTTTTTGGGACTTCTTCATATGGAAATAATTCAGGAAAGGCTTGAAAGGGAATTTGACCTAAACATCATAGCTACGTCGCCTAGTGTTATCTACAACATATACAAGACCGACGGAACAATGATGAAGCTGCAGAATCCTACAAACATGCCTTCGCCGGCAGAAATAGAATATATGGAAGAGCCTGTTGTAAAGGCAAGCATAATGACGCCAACTGACTATGTAGGTGCAATAATGGAATTATGTCAGAACAGAAGAGGCGAATTCATGAATATGGAATATATAGAAACCACCAGGGTTATCCTTCATTACAGGCTGCCTTTGAATGAAGTAATATATGATTTCTTTGATGCTATAAAGTCAAAGACCAAGGGTTATGCTTCACTGGATTACGAACTGGAAGGATACCAAAGGTCTAATCTGGTTAAGCTCGACATTCTCATCAACAGCGAGCTTGTGGATGCTTTTTCCATGATTGTACATGAAGATAAGGCTTATGAACGCGGAAGAACCATAGCTGAGAAGCTTAAGGATGTAATACCTAGACACATGTTTGTAGTGCCAATTCAGGCCGCTGTGGGATCCAAGATCATAGCAAGAGAGACAGTAAAGGCTATGAGAAAGGATGTTCTCGCAAAGTGCTATGGTGGAGACATTTCCAGAAAGAAAAAACTTCTGGCAAAACAGAAGGAAGGAAAGAAAAGGATGCGTCAGATCGGCAGCGTAGATGTTCCTCAGGAAGCATTCCTAACAGTCCTCAAGTTTGATGACAGCAAATAGGGTCGAAAGACCCTTTTTTACTGCGTAGGCTGAAAAAGATACATTAGGAGCAGGATATTGAAAAAACTAGGATTATATATACATATACCTTTCTGCAGGAGAAAATGCCTGTATTGTGACTTTTGTTCCTTTGTGGACCTTGACGAGTCCGTGGAACAAAGATATGCAAAGGCTCTTGTCGATGAACTGAAGCTATATGGCAAGCGGTTTGAAAGCCATGTGGTAGATTCCATTTTCATAGGAGGCGGGACCCCGTCCTTGTTTAGGGGCGGCAGCATTGAATATTTAATGAAGAGTATCAATAAGAACTTAAGGATTGCTAAAGACTGTGAAACTACAATAGAGATCAATCCTGGGACTATAGATGCAAAAAAGGCTCAAGCATATAAACGGGCGGGCATAAACCGCATAAGTGTAGGAGTACAAAGTCTTGACGATGAGGTTCTAAAGAAAATCGGAAGGATCCATAGCAGACAAGAGGTATTCGATACAATCGAAATGTTGAGGGAAACAGGATTTGAAAATATAAGCGCAGACATAATATTCAATCTTCCCGGTCAGAATGTGGAGTCTCCGGTCAATGACATTAAGGAAATACTGAAAACCGGAATCAAACATGTTTCGTATTATTCATTGAAGCTTGAAGAAGGAACTCCTATGTACAGCATGTTTGACAGAGGAGAAATACGTGTTTGTGATGATGAAGATGAAAGAAGAATGTATTATTCGGGAAGAAGGGAAATGGCTGAAAAAGGATTTTTGCAATATGAAATTTCAAACTTTTCACTGAAAGGATTTGAAAGCAGGCATAATCTGAAGTACTGGAACAGGGAAGAATATCTTGGGCTTGGATTGTCGGCTCATTCATGCCTTGACGATCTGCGTTTTTCAAATACCACTGATCTTGACAAATACTTGAAAAATATTGAATTTGGTAAACTTGAATATGAAACTCTAGAAGAAATAGAAAAAAGTGAAGCTGAGTGGGAATATATGATTCTGGGCTTGAGAAAGACCGCAGGAATTACATATAAAGACTACGAAAAAAACATAGTTATAAACCGTGACCGCTTTAATGATAAGATTACTGCACTTGTTGAAAAAGGGCTGATTTTCAATGATGGGGGATCAATCAGACTTACAGAGAAAGGCCTTGACCTTTCGAACTCTGTCTTTATTGAATTAATGCCTGATTAAATCTTCTAAAAAAATGCATATTGGTATTGACAAAACCAATAGTTAGTAGTATCTTATTGCTATGAGCTTAGCACTCATCTGGATAGAGTGCTAACAGAGGAGCTGATAAAATGGAATTGAGCGATAGAAAAATTAAAATATTGAAAGCCATAGTCAGCAGTTATATTCACGAAGGCGAAGCCATCGGTTCAAGGACGATTTCAAAGAAATACGACCTTGGAATAAGTTCTGCAACAGTCAGGAATGAAATGTCCGACCTTGAAGAACTGGGATTCTTGATACAACCTCATACTTCTGCCGGCAGAGTGCCTACAGACAAGGCCTACAGATTATATGTGGATAAGCTTATCAGAAAAAGTTCAAGAAATAAATACAATGAGCAGATAAAGAAAATCCTTCAGGAAGAAATTGATGAAATGGAAAAATTCATCAGAAATTCAGCAAGGATATTGTCCCAGCTCACAAAATATACTGCTTTTGCAATGACGCCACAGCTTAAGGAATCAAAGCTGAAGCGGATACAACTGGTACCTATCACTGAAAACAAGTTGCTGATGGTTCTTGTAACTGAAAACAATCTTGTCAAAAATGTAATATTGAATATTAAGGTACCGGTACCGGCAGATCAGTTGAATCAGATATCCAATCTGTTGACTGAAAAGCTTGGAGGCATACAGCTCAAATCTTTGGACAAAACTCTTTACAGCCAAATATTGAGAGAAATTTATTCCATCAGGGAAAACTTTGATGAAAAGATGGATGAGATTTTTATGCTTCTTCTTAATACAATGAAGCAATATGAAAAGGTAGACTTGTATTATGACGGACTGACAAATATATTGAACTATCCTGAATACAATAATACGGAAAAAGCCAGGGAACTGTTGTTATTCATGGAAGACAGGCAGGCCATGGCAAGTATTCTCATGGATGAAACAGGAAAAGACCTGAACGTATCCATAGGCAATGAGAACAAATATGATGAAATCAAACAGTGCAGTGTTGTTTCAGCCACATACAAGTTGAATGGTGTTACCATAGGCAAGATAGGGCTAATAGGACCAACGAGGATGGATTATAAGAATGTAATATCCATGGTCAAGGCACTGTCCTTAAATGTCAACAGACTGATAGATAAAAACTATATAGATATAGCAAGGAGTGATACAGATGAGCAAGAAGAAAAAGGATGAGATTATAGAGGAAGTGTCTGAAGAAATTGAAGACATGGAATCCGAAGAAATCGTAGAAACTGAAGATGAAGAAGTAGAAACTGAGGAAAGTCAGGAAGAAGAGCCTGAAGAGGAAAAAGACGATATGAATACAAAACTATTGAGACTGCAGGCGGACTTTATCAACTACAAGAACAGAGCCGACAAGGAAAAAACAAGAATCTATTCTTCGGCAGTTGAAGATGTTGTTTGCGAAATGCTTACGGTTCTGGACAATTTTGAAAGAGCCCTTGAGGCGCCAGATGACAATGGAAGCTTCAAGGAAGGAGTACAAATGATATTTGACCAGTTTAAACAAACCCTTGAAAAAAGAGGTTTGGAGGAAATAGATGCTTTGGGAGCAACTTTCGATCCTGCAATGCACCACGGAGTAATGTCCGAAGAGGTTGAAGGTACTGAAGCGGATATAGTACTGGAAGTTTTGCAAAAAGGATACAAAATAAAGGAAAAGATTATCAGACCTAGCATGGTTAAAGTTTCTAGATAACAACAAGGAGGATTAAGATGAGTAAAATAATAGGAATTGACTTAGGTACAACAAATTCATGCGTTGCAGTAATGGAAGGTGGAGAAGCGGTTGTTATTCCAAATAAGGAAGGCAAGAGAACTACCCCTTCAATAGTAGCATTTACAAAAGATGGTGAAAGGCTAGTAGGAGAGACTGCCAAGAGACAAGCGGTAACAAACCCTGACAATACAGTGATGTCCATAAAAAGACATATGGGTACAGACCACAAGGTTACAATACATGGAAAGACATATACACCTCAGGATATTTCAGCTTTTATTCTTCAGAAATTGAAGGCTGATGCAGAGAGCTACCTTGGAGAAACAGTTACTGACGCCGTAATTACAGTACCTGCATATTTCTCTGACAGTCAGAGACAAGCTACAAAGGATGCCGGAAGAATAGCGGGACTCAATGTAAGAAGGATAATCAACGAGCCTACTGCAGCTTCTCTTGCCTATGGCATAGACAAGGAAGAGACCATGCAGACTATAATGGTATTCGACCTTGGTGGAGGTACATTTGACGTATCAATCCTGGAAATTGGAGAGGGTGTGTTTGAAGTTAAATCTACAAATGGAAACAACCACCTTGGCGGAGATGATTTCGACGATAAAGTAGTAAACTACCTGGCTACACAGTTTAAGAACGAGAATGGAGTGGATCTTAGAAACGACAAGATGGCTCTTCAAAGACTTAAGGAAGCAGCTGAGAATGCAAAGAAGGAATTGTCTTCAACAATGTCTACAAACATAAACCTTCCTTTCATAACCGCTACTCAGGAAGGACCAAAGCATATGAACATGGATCTTTCAAGAGCGAAGTTCAATGAAATGACAAGTGATCTGGTAGACATGACTAAAGACCCTATAAGGAAGGCAATGGCAGATGCCAAGCTTTCAGCTTCAGACATAGACCAGGTTATACTTGTTGGAGGATCAACAAGAATACCTGCAGTGCAGGAAGCTGTTGAGAGACTGACAATTGAGCCTCACAAAGGTGTAAACCCTGATGAAGTTGTTGCTCTTGGAGCTGCAATCCAGGGTGGAGTTCTTACTGGAGAATTTGGAAATGAAATACTTCTTGTGGACGTTACTCCTCTTTCTCTTGGAATCGAAACACTTGGTTCTGTTACTACAACTCTTATAGAAAGAAACACAAGAATACCAACAAAGAAAAGTCAGGTGTTCTCTACTGCGGCAGACAATCAGACGGCAGTTGACATCCACGTTTTACAGGGTGAAAGACAAATGGCTGCAGACAATATCTCACTTGGAAGATTCCAACTCACAGGAATACCTCCTGCACCAAGGGGAATTCCACAAATCGAAGTAACATTCGACATCGATGCCAACGGTATAGTTAATGTATCAGCCAAGGACAAGGGAACAGGACAGGAGCAGAAGATTACAATAACTGCATCAACAAATCTTTCTGATGATGACATAGAAAAGAAGGTCAAGGAAGCTGAACAGTTCGCAGAAGAGGACAAGAAGAAGAAGGAAGAAATAGAAATAAAGAACAATGCAGACAACATGATATACCAGACAGAAAAAAGCATGAAGGATCTTGGCGACAAGCTTTCAGCTGAAGAGACTGCATTGATTAACGGAAAGATAGACGAACTAAAAAAAGCTGTGGAATCAAATGTGACGGAAGACATCAAGGCCAAGCTTGATGCTCTTACAGAAGAATTCAACAAGCTTGCACAAAAGATATATCAGCAGACAGCACAGGAACAAGGCGCTCAGCAAGGACAGCCACAGGAAGGTGCGGCGGACGATGACGTTGTAGATGCAGAATATGAAGTCGTAGATGACGAAGAGAGTCAAAGCTAAATCATTAGATTTAGCTTTACCCTTGTAGCGGATGATGGGACATGGTTGCAGCCTTTATTGGCTGACACATTATGTCCCTAAGTCCATACTTAAATGGTGGTGAAAAAATGAGTAGTAAAAGAGATTATTATGATATACTGGGCATTGGTAAAGATGCAGATAATGCTGAAATAAAAAAGGCATTCAGGAAGCAGGCTAAGAAGTACCATCCTGACTTGAATCCAGACGACCATGAAGCGGAAATGAAATTCAAGGAAGTCAATGAAGCATATGAAGTGCTCAGTGATGAAGAGAAAAGGGCAAAATACGATAGATTCGGACATTCTGCATTTGAAAACGGCGGCCAGGGATTTGGCGGTGCCGGTGGATTTGGCGGTGCAGGCGGATTTGAAGATATTTTTGGTGACATTTTCGGCGACATGTTCGGAGGCGGAGGCAGACAGAGGAGGCAAGGTCCAAGAAAGGGTGCCGATCTCAAGATAAGACTCAACATTTCTTTTGAAGATGCTGCCTTCGGTACAAAAAAAGAAGTGAAGGTCTCAAGAATGGAAACATGTTCACATTGCGGCGGAGACGGTGCAGAACCGGGAACATCCAAGAAGACATGTACAACATGTAATGGCATGGGAAGTGTAAGATCTGTTCAGAATACACCCTTCGGACAGTTTTCTAATGTAAGCACCTGTCCCACATGCAAGGGGACCGGAAAGATAATCGAAGAGCCTTGCAGGGTTTGCCATGGATCAGGAAAAGAGAAGAAAGCAAGGAAGATTACAATAAACATACCTGCAGGCGTGGATTCCGATTCAATCATACCTCTCAGGGGAGAAGGAAACCATGGAGACAAGGGAGCGCCTCCGGGAGATCTTTATGTGTATCTCAACGTTAAGTCTCACAAGCTGTTCAACAGGGACGGATACGATATATGGTATGATATGCCGGTATCTTTTGTTACTGCAACCTTAGGCAATACTGTCGAAGTGCCAACTCTTGAGGGGAAGGTGAAGTATCATATTCCGGAAGGAACACAGACAGGTACGGTATTTAGACTGAGGAACAGAGGTATCCAGCACCTTAGAGGCGGCGGAAAAGGCGATCAGTATGTAAGGGTAGTGATAGATACACCAACCAAGCTGACAGACAAGCAGAAAGAGATATTAATGAACTTTGCCAAAGAGTTTGGTGAAAATGTAGAACCTCAAAAAAAGGGGATATTTGATAAAGTAAAAGATGCTTTTAGTTAGGAGAGTGCAGTAATTTGAAATGGATTGAAATTGTTATAAAAACCACTTTTGAGGCAAAGGAAGCTGTTACAAACATACTTCATGAAGCAATGGTTGAAGGGATTGTCATAGAGGATCCAAATGATATTCTGAACCTTTTGAAGGAAGATGAACGATGGGACTACCTGGATGAGGATTTGGCGAAGGACTATTATGATGGTGTTGTGATAAAGGGGTATTTTGAAAATGACGAAAACTGGGAAGAGAAGAAGGATTTCATCAAGGAAAGAATAAATATGCTGCCAAGGTATGACTTGGATCTTGGATTGACAGAAATTGAAATCCAGGATTTGGAGGACAGGGATTGGAACAGCGAGTGGAAGAAGAATTTCAAACCTTTCAAACTTGGAGAAAATGTTGTAGTCAAGCCGACATGGGAGGAATATTCCCAAAAAGAAGGGGAAATTATAATTGAAATCGATCCTGGGGCTGCATTCGGTACAGGAACTCATGAAACAACATCATTGTGCATAGAGCAGCTGGAAGGCAAGATAGATTCGGAAAGCAAGGTTCTTGATATTGGTACGGGAACTGGAATACTGGCAATTCTATCTTCAAAGCTTGGTGCAAAAGAAGTTTTAGGCATAGATATAGATGACGACTCTGTAAGGATTGCCAAGGAAAATGTTGAAGTAAACGACTGTGACAATGTAGATATAAAGAAAGGAAACCTGCTGAACAAGGTGGATTATGAAGCTGACATAGTGGTTGCAAATATAACTGCTGATATTATAATAAGAATGGTGAGCCAGCTGTCAAATGTCTTGAAGAATGGAGGGCTTTTCATTTCTTCGGGAATTTTGGCTACAAAGGTGGAAAATGTAAGGACCGCCCTTGTGGAAAATGATTTTGACATAGTTGAAACCCTTGTGAAAGGCGAATGGGCCGGTATTACGGCAAGGTTGAAATAATATGAATAGATTCTTCATTGATGAATGTGATGGGAAAACCGCTCTTTTGAAAGGCGGGGATTTCAAACATTGTAAAAATGTATTAAGATTAAGGGAAAATGACCAGGTTTATCTGGTGATAGATGAAAAAGAGTACATCGGCAGAATTGAAAGTTTTGGCGATGATACTGTTTTTTGCACTGTTGTTGAAGAAAGCAAATACAAGAGGGAGGCTGATCTGAAGATCAATCTTTATCAATGTTTGCCAAAAGCCAGCAAAATGGAGCTTATTGTACAGAAGAACACTGAGGTAGGTGTTGCTGCCATAATTCCTGTAATCAGCCACCGTACCGTTGTTAAGCTCTCCGATAAGAAAAGGGAACTGAAGAAAGTCGACAGGTGGAGCAAGATAGCAATGGAAGCAGCTAAGCAGTCCATGAGGAACATAGTCCCCGTAGTTGATGAAATAGTGTCTTTTAAGGAGATGATATCCATGCTGAAGGAAAACGGCGGTGACATAATAGTTCCCTATGAAGACGAGGATAATCTCGGTCTTAATGATATAGAAATCGAAGGCAATATTGCCAATGTAATAATTGGTCCTGAAGGGGGATTTGAAGCTTTGGAAATTGAAGAGCTCAAAAATGCCGGGGCGAAAATTGTAACTTTGGGACCAAGAATTTTAAGGACAGAAACAGCTGGAATTGTTGTAAATTCCATACTGATGTATAAAACTAAGAATATTTAGGTGATTTTATTGAATGTATCATTTTACACCCTGGGCTGCAAGGTCAATCAATTTGAAACTGATGCAATGATGCAGCTGTTTAAAGACAGGGGCTACAAGGTTATAGAACCCTGCGGGGAGACTGATGTTTTCATTGTGAACTCCTGTACAGTGACTGCGGCAAGTGACAAGAAAACAAGAAACCTTGTAAAGAGGGCCAAGAAGCTCAACGGTGAAAGTGTTGTAGTAATGGCGGGATGCTATGCACAGGGCAGACGGGAAGAATTGAAGGATAACGACAATATCGACATAGTGGTTGGTACAAAGCACAAGGACAGCGTTGTTGATTTTGTTGCAGAATACTTTGAATCCAATCATCATCTTTACAAGGTTGATGAATTCAAGCCCCATGAAAAATATGAAGAAATGACAATATCACATACTTCTGAGCGTACAAGGGCAACTGTGAAGATACAGGACGGATGCAGACAGTTTTGTACCTACTGCATCATACCCTATGTGAGAGGACCTGTGAGAAGCAGGGAAATAAGCGATATAACAGACGAGATTGTCAAGCTTCATTCCAATGGATACAAGGAAATAGTATTCAACGGTATCCATATGACATCTTATGGTACGGATTTGGAAGATACGAATCTTGAAGATCTGGTGGATGCAATAAATAAACTGAACCTGGATGATATAAGGTACAGGTTCGGATCTCTGGAGCCTGGAATAATAAGCAGGGAATTCATGGAGAAGCTTGTGGAGGGTGATTTCTGCGATCATTTCCATCTGTCACTTCAAAGCGGTTCGGATACGGTTCTTAAGAGAATGAACAGAAGGTATGACACCGCTGAATACAGGGGAAAGGTTGAACTTATAAGGGAATATATGCCGCAAGTGGGAATAACCACTGACATAATAGTAGGATTCCCTGGAGAAACAGAGGAAGAATTCGAGGAGACATGCAGGTTTGTTGAAGATATAAGGTTTTCAAAGGTTCATGTTTTTCCATTTTCACCCAGAAAAGGAACAAAGGCATATGACATGGATAACAAGATTCCAAACCAGGTCAAGAAGGAAAGGGCCAGGGTCCTGGCGGAAATATGTGAAAAAACCGCTGAAAAGTTCTACAGCGATTTTATAGGAAAAGAACTGGAAGTGCTATACGAAAGTTTAAGGGATTCGGACGAATATATGGGTCATTCAAGCAATTATTTGACGGTATTGTCCAAATCGGCTTCGGATTTGCATAATTCGATAAAAAACGTTAAAATAAGTTATAGCAACAACGGTTTTTTATATACGGAGGAGGTGTAAGTGTGAAGGATTGTTTGTTTTGCAAGATAGCAAATAAGGAAATACCTTCAGAAGCAGTTTTTGAAAATGAAGACGTATTTGCCTTTAATGATATTAACCCGGAAGCGCCGGTTCATGTTCTAGTGATTCCGAAAGTTCATATTTCATCATTAAATGATGTGAATGAAGAAAACAGCAAACATATAAGCAGGATTTTTGAAATCATTCCGGAGATAGCTAAAAAAGCCGGTATAGACGAATCAGGCTACAGAATCGTTTCCAACTGCGGCAAGGACGCCATGCAGACTGTCAATCATGTTCATTTCCATATTCTGGGAAAAAGATCCTTGCAGTGGCCTCCAGGCTAAAAATATAAAATAACTGTTGTAATATTTGAATACATAATGTATAATGTACAAGTGCAATTTGAGTATTGTCACAATAGAATTACGAAGGGAGGGTCGCAAATGACAGAAGTTAAAGTAAGAGAAAATGAATCTTTGGATAATGCCTTAAAGAGATTCAAAAGACAATGTGCTATCACTGGCGTTCTCTCTGAAGTAAGAAAGCGAGAGCATTACGAAAAGCCAAGCGTTAAAAGAAAGAAAAAAGCTGAAGCTGCTAAAAGAAAAAGAAACAAGAAAAGTAGATAATTGAGGTGACGTTATGTCTTTAAAAGAGAAGCTAATGGAAGATTTGAAAGCTTCAATGAAAAATAAAGACAAGGTAAGAAAAAATGTCGTAACCATGATTAGAGCAGCTGTAAAGCAGTCCGAAGTTGACAACAGAGTTGAACTTGAAGATGAAGATGTTTTGAGCATTATCATGAAGCAGGTTAAACAAAGGAAGGACAGCATCGAAGATTTTAAGGCTGGCGGCAGAGATGATTTGGTTGCGCTTACTGAAGAGGAAATATCCATATTGACTGAATATTTACCGCCACAACTAGGAGCTGAAGAGCTCGAAGAAATAGTTGTTCAGGCTATCAAGGATACCAATGCACAGTCCAAAAAGGACATGGGCAAGATTATGGGCAAGGTTATGCCGATAATCAAAGGTCGTGCAGATGGTAAACAGGTTAATCAGATAGTCATGAAGTACTTCGGTTAAATTAAAAAAATAGACCCGTAAAGGGTCTTTTTTTTGTGCAATGCTTTTATGCCAGTTCCAGTGCTATTTCTATCATGTCGGTGAGGGTTTTTTCTCTTTCCTCTGATGTTGTCAGTTCATGTGTAACGAGACTGTCGCTGACGGTTAGTATTGCAAGAGCGTTGGCTCCAAGTTTTGCAGCATTCATGTAAAGGGCCGCAGCTTCCATTTCAACTCCCATTACTCCCAGGGCAGCCCACTTCTTCCACGCATCAGGATTGGCATCATAGAATATATCGCTGGAAAGGATATTTCCAACCTTCACGGGGATGCTTTTTTCATCGGCAGCTTTCTTGGCCTTTTCCAGAAGTTCATATGAAGCTGTTGGTGCAAAAGTTCCCGGAAGTTCGTATTGGGATGCATAGTTTGAATTTGTTGATGCGCTCATTGCGAGCAATACGTCTCTTACTTTTATGTTTTCGTTGAAAGAACCGCAGGATCCTATTCTTATGAGGTTTTTCACTCCATAGTCAGCGATGAGTTCATGGGAGTAGATGCCGATGGAAGGCATTCCCATTCCTGTTCCCTGAACAGAAATCCTTTTACCCTTATAATGACCTGTGTATCCATACATTCCCCTTACTTCATTGTAGCACACCGGATTTTCCAAATATTTTTCAGCCACGAATCTGGCTCTTAAAGGATCTCCCGGTAATAATATTGTTTCAGCTATGTCTCCTTTTTTTGCTCCAATATGTACAGTCATTTGCATTCCTCCTTTATAGAACAATTTTATCAGAGAAAACCGCTAAATACAATTCGTTTATACATCGGATTTATAAACTCATGAAAGTAAATATGCATAACCCCTTGAAACGTTGGTATTACGCTTTAAAGGAAACTTTCCTTTGCACCCTAATAAATGCTTACGCATTTAACACGACATAGCCGCTTTCTTGGTAGAAAAAATACATGACTTGTGTTATCATTAAGGTACGTTTTATGACCAAGGAGGATAAATGGACAATTTTGAAAAACAATTGAGTATAAACAACAGTAAAACGGTTCAAATATTATTTGGACAGATGGACAGCAATATCAAACAAATTAGAGAACTTTTTAATATAGATTTGCTTGTAAGAGAAAATGACCTTAAAATAATTGGAAAAGAAGAAGATGTCAAGGCAGTGGCTAAGATGCTTGACGAAATAATTTCAGCCATAGAAAAGGAAGGCAAGGTTTCCCAGGAGAAATTCAATTATTTGATGAGACACTATGCAGAAGGCAATACTGAGAGGGTCAGCGACTATCTCAATGATATATTGACAGTCACCTCTTCGGGCAGGATGATCAAGCCAAAAACCATAGGACAGAAGATGTATATAGACAATATAAGAAAGAACGATATTGTTTTCGGCATTGGTCCGGCAGGTACCGGGAAAACTTATCTTGCAGTGGCAATGGCGGTGGATGCATTCAGGAAGAAGGAAGTGGAGAGGATCATACTTACAAGACCTGCTGTAGAGGCCGGAGAAAAGCTTGGATTTCTTCCGGGTGATCTGCAGGATAAGGTTGATCCTTATTTGAGGCCTCTTTATGATGCATTGTTTGAAATAATGGGTGCTGAAAACTATTTGAGAAATCTTGAAAAAGGATTGATAGAAGTGGCACCCCTTGCTTACATGAGGGGAAGGACTATAGATTCAGCCTTTATAATACTGGATGAAGCGCAAAATACAACAAAGGAACAGATGAAAATGTTTCTTACGAGGCTGGGTTACGGGTCTAAAGCTGTTGTTACGGGCGATGTAACGCAGATAGATTTGCCTGCAGGCAAAAAATCAGGACTCAAACAGGTTGAAGGTATACTAAAAAATGTAAAAGGAATATCGTTCATCTATTTCGATAAAAAGGATGTAGTTAGACACAGGCTGGTTCAAGATATCATAAGTGCATATGAAAAATTTGAAAAAAACAAGGACAGAGAGGAAAAGAGAAGAAATGGAAATTCTAATAGATAACAGGACCGATGGGTGGGAACTAAGTGAAGAAGAAAGCAAGCTTATAGATACGGTTTGCGAGACCACCTTCAATCATCTGGGAGACAGGACAAATTACGAGGTGAGCATTTCATTCGTCACCAACGAAGAAATAAGGGAACTGAACAAAGCGTATAGAGACAAGGATTCGGTAACAGATGTCTTGTCCTTTCCAATGGATGAGGAATTTGAACTTGACTTTGAAAACACCATTCTAGGTGATGTGGTCATATCCGTGGACAGGCTAAGGGAGCAGGCTGAGGAATTCAACCATTCATTCCAGAGAGAACTGTCATACCTTCTTGTACATTCACTTCTTCACCTTTTTGGCTTTGACCATATTGAAGAAGATGATAAACTGGAAATGAGGAAAGAAGAAAAGGAAATAATGGACAAACTGAAAATCTACAAATAAATTTGACTTACATAGGAGAAATTATGCTTAGAAAACTTGTTATTCTTATGGTAATCGCTTTGGCTGCAACCTCCTGCAGTCCAAAAGCTGAGGAAAACAACAATGATCCGGAAACTGAAAACAGTGGAGATCTAGGAAGTGAAAGCGAATCAACAGACAATGGGTCGGAAGTTGCTGAGAACGAAGATTCAGATATTTCGGGAGGCGACGGCCTGACAGGAGAGGACTCACAAGGTGGCGGCCAGGGGGATGTTTCCGAAGATAATCAAGAAGATGAAGTAGTTATTGTAGATGGAGTCTATTCGCCCTTGAGCGGTGTGCTTTATGAAAGGGAACAGACTGAAAACAGGCCTGTCAGCGTAATGATAGACAATCACCCTTCGGCAAGGTGGCAGGCTGGAATCTGCAAAGCCGAGATTGTCTACGAATGCGAGGTTGAATATCCATATACAAGGTATATGGCTGTGTTCATGTGCGAGGCACCTGAACATATCGGCCCTGTAAGAAGCGCCAGACCATATTACTTGAGATATGCCCTTGAATACGATTCCATGTATGTTCATGTAGGAGGAAGCCAGGAGGCTCTTGGAACCATAGTTGACTACAATATGGCAGACCTTGACGGGCTTACCAGCGGCGAATTCTGGAGATATTACAAGACCGGGAAAGATATTCCAAACAACATGTATACTGCCATGGAGAACATAAGGTCTGCACAGTCATACCTGAAGTACAGGCAGACTGGAAATTTTGAAGGCTTCAGCTTCCACGAAGAGCTGACAGGGTTGGATTCATTATATGAAGATGCTGTAGAATGTACAGATCTTAAAATTACATACAACAGATCATATGCAGTGGATTTTGAATACAGCAGCGACGGAGACTACAAGCGTTATGTAAACGGAGAAAGACAGATTGATGAGTATTATGAAGAAAAGATTAATGCTTCAAACATCATAATACAGAAGGTAGACAAGGAAGTAGTGGACAATTATGGAAGAATCCATTTGAACACTGTTTCTGAGGGTACGGGATATTTCATTACAGATGGAAAATGCATAGATATAACATGGAAAAAGGATACATACAGAAGCAAGACCGTGTATATGGATCTCAGTGGCGATGAAATAATCTTAAATCCAGGACAGACATGGATTCAGGTTGTTTCGCAGGATTCAACTGTAGAATTCTAAGGAGGGACAATGGAAGCAGAAAAATTGATTGAAATGGCCATTGAAGCAAGAGAAAAAGCCTATGTTCCTTATTCGGGATTCAAGGTCGGAGCAGCGGTATTGACTAAAGAAGGAAAGGTCTTTACAGGATGCAATATTGAATCGGCATCATATTCGCCAACTATTTGCGCAGAAAGAACAGCCATTGCCAAGGCTGTATCGGAAGGATACAGGGATATTGACACTATAGCCATAGTGGGGAGTCTGGAAAAGCTTTCCTATCCCTGTGGTGTCTGCAGACAGATGATCAGGGAATTCGGAGAGGATATAAAAATAATTGTGGCAAAAAATGCAGAAGAATATAAGGAGTACACAATCAGGGAACTTCTACCTGAAAGCTTTGGACCGGAGGATTTGGAAAATGAGTGAGTTTAAATCAGGATTTGTAACGGTAGTGGGAAGACCCAATGTGGGAAAATCCACTTTAATCAACTATATGGTAGGTGAGAAGGTGATGATAATGTCCGACAAGCCTCAGACTACCAGAAACAAGATAAGGGCTGTATATACCGATAAGGAGGCTCAGATAGTATTTATAGACACACCGGGCATACATAAAGGAAGAAGCAAGCTTTCCGACTTTATGCAGTCGGAGATTGACGGAGCATTGGAGGAGATGGATGTTCTAATATTCATCACGGATGAGAAGAACAAGCTCGGACCTGGGGACAAGTATATAATAGAAAAGGTGAGGGAAATGGCAATACCCAAGATAGCCCTTGTCAATAAATCCGACCTATACAAGGAAAATGAAGCTGTAGAGGAAGAAATAAGGGATATGAATGTATTCAGCGATGTAATCAGGATTTCTGCTACTACAGGCAAGAATATAGGCAGGATTGTTTCCTTCATCAAGGAAAACCTTAATGAAGGACCCCAGTATTTTCCTGAAGATTATATGACTGACAGGCCTGAATGGTTTGTAATTTCTGAACTGATAAGGGAAAAGGCTTTGCTTACCCTTGAGGATGAAGTGCCCCACGGCGTTGGTGTAATGATAGAAAAAATTGAAGAGAGAAAGAACAAGAATATGATAGATGTGTATGCTGTAATACTTTGCGAGAGGAAATCCCACAAGGGAATTATTATAGGCAAGGGGGGCAGCAAGCTGTCAAGCATAGGCAAGAAGGCCAGGATTGACATAGAGAGGCTCCTTGGTACCAAGGTCTATCTGAATCTTTGGGTAAAGGTAAACAAGGACTGGAGAGACAATGAAAAAATGCTCAAGGAACTTGGATACAAGAGCTGGTAACTGTAATGGCTGCCAGTGATGAAATTATCATTTTAAAGGAAGTCAAATACAAGGACAATGACAAGATACTCCACTGCTTCAGCAGAAAGCGAGGCAAAATACAGATAATGGCAAAAAACTCCAGAAAGACAAACAGCAGGAATTTGTCGCTTACACAGACTTTAAGCCATATTTCTGCAGATCTTTACAGGGGAAAGGGAATGTACAGTCTGTCCGATGGAGAAGTGTTGAACAGTTTCTATAGTTTAAAGAATGACTATGAAGGCTTTGTCTATTCCAGCTATGTTCTTGAAATACTTAACCATGTACTTCAGGAAAATGAGAATTATTCAAAAATATTTGACATGACTGTCAAGTTGTTTACCATGCTGTCGGAATCTGTTGAAAACATAGAAGTCCTTGTGGCTGCCTATGAAATCAAGCTTGTAAGCATACTGGGATACAAACCGTGGCTTGATTCATGCATATCCTGTGGGAGCGAAGAAGGGAAATACGCTTTTTCAATTCCGGAAGGAGGTCTTGTTTGCGGAGACTGTCGTGAGAAAGGTAAAAACTATGCATATATGAATAAAGGAGACGTGGACTGTTTGAAGATACTGCTCATGTCGAAGTTTGAAGATTTGGGCAAAGTTGATGTTTGCAGCAAAAAAATATTGAAATTGGCCGGATTATATTTCCGGTACCATATAGGGAAAAACAATTTCAAATCCCTGAAGCTTCTTGGAGGTAATGGAAATGTTTGATGATTTGAAGAAGGTTGATGAAATAATCAAGAGAACCAACTGCAGCTATGAGGATGCAAGAGGAGCCCTTCTTGATAGTGGCGGAGACCTTTTGGCGGCAATAATATATGTGGAAAGGAAAAAATCCACAGAAGAGAAACTGAAGGCAAGAAGTGAGGATGTCATTGATGAAATAAAAAAGGCCATTGTAGATGCAAATGCATCAAAGCTCGTTGTAAAAAAGGGTGACGAAATACTTATCAACATCCCTGTTTCTGCAGGCGTCATCGGTGCAGTTCTGGCGCCACTCTTCAGCGTTGCTGGAATAACTGCGGCAATGGTGAGCAACTATGAGTTCGATATCTACACAAAAGACGGAAACAAAATAAACCTTAACAGCAAACTTGAAGAATCACTGGATAGAATTGATAAATCCATAAACAAAATCAAGGATGAATTTAATATACACAAAAAATAAAGATTATATTGACATATAGAGTTTATGGTGATAAATTATTATTAAAATTATAATGCTATGATGGAAAATAGTATCTGATTAAGCAATCAAGAGATTTAGGGATGGTGGGAACCTAATTTGCAAGGTCATGAGAATGGAGCTCCTGAGCATATTCTACTGAGAGGACATTATGTCAAGTAGGGTGGAACCGCGGAATTTAATTTCGTCCCTATACCGGGGATGAAATTTTTTATTTTTTGTACATGACGTTCAAAGTGATTGCGGTATTTGGGAATTACAATTAATTTATTTATTTTTAGGAAGGAAGGATAAAGATGGCTAAGAAGAAAGAAAAAAGCAAATTGGAAAAACTGGTTTCGTTATCAAAAAGTAGAGGAATAATATTCCCAGGCTCTGAAATATACGGAGGATTGGCAAATACTTGGGATTACGGTCCTGTTGGCGTTGAAATTAAAAACAATGTGAAAAAGGCATGGTGGAATAAATTTGTACAGGCCAACGAATACAACGTAGGACTGGATTCTGCAATACTTATGAATCCCCAGACTTGGGTGGCTTCGGGCCATGTCGGAGGATTCAACGACCCTTTGATGGACTGCAAGAGCTGCAAGGCAAGATTCAGGGCGGACAAGCTGATAGAAGACTATTTCATGGAACAAGGAGATCTTGATACGGTAGTAGATGGCTGGTCAAATGAGCAGATGGAGAAATTCATTGAGGAAAAAGGCATCAAGTGCCCTGAATGCGGAAAGCATGATTTCACAAATATAAGACAGTTCAATCTTATGTTTAAGACATTCCAGGGAGTAACTGAAGATTCACAGGCTGAAATATTTCTTAGACCGGAAACTGCTCAGGGTATATTTGTAAACTTCAAGAATGTAGTTCGTTCGTCAAGAAAGAAGGTTCCTTTTGGAATAGGACAGATAGGAAAGTCTTTCAGAAATGAAATAACACCTGGAAACTTCACTTTCAGAACAAGGGAATTCGAGCAGATGGAGCTGGAATTCTTCTGCAAGCCCGGTGAAGACCTTGAATGGTACAACTACTGGAAGGAATACTGCATGAACTGGCTTCTTTCTCTTGGAATGACAAAGGAAAATGTCAGATTTAGAGACCATGACGAGGAGGAGCTCTCTCACTACAGCAATGCTACTACAGACATAGAGTATCTGTTCCCGTTTGGATGGGGAGAACTGTGGGGCATAGCAGACAGAACTGACTTTGACTTGATGCAGCATCAGGAAGTGTCTGGAGAAGACATGAAATATACTGATCCTGTAACAAATGAAAAATATGTACCTTACTGTATTGAACCTTCGTTGGGTGTGGACAGGGTAATGCTTGCATTCCTTATCGATGCCTACAATGAAGAACAGCTTGAAGACGGGAGCGAAAGACTGGTTATGAAGATTCACCCTGCACTTTCTGCATTCAAGGCTGCCGTATTCCCTCTAACCAAGAAGCTGAGAGAACCTGCAATGGAAGTATTTAAGGAACTGTCCACTTTTATGGCAGTTGATTATGATGAGGCAGGAAGCATTGGAAAGAGATACAGGAGACATGATGAAATAGGAACTCCTTTCTGTATAACATTTGACTATGACTCACTTGAAGATAAATGCGTTACAGTTAGAGACCGAGATACAATGGAGCAAAAAAGAATTAAAATTGAGGAATTGACTCTTTACATACTTAAACACCTAACTTTCTAAGGATGTGATATTATCAAACTTTCGGAAAGACAAAACAAGATTGTTGAACTTGTCAAGAAAAAGGAACCCATAACAGGGGAGCAGATCGGGGATTTTCTCAAACTTTCAAGAGGAACCATAAGACCGGATCTGTCCATTCTGACAATGTCGGGAATACTGGAAGCGAAGCCCAAGGTTGGATATTTCTACAAGGGTGAGCAATCCGGTCCGGAACTGAATGAAGCCTTGTCTATTAGCGTAGACAAGGTGAAGTCAGTACCTGTTGTAATAGATGAAGAAACAACGGTATATGATGCTGCTGTAACCATGTTTTTGGAAGATGTAGGTACAATTTTTGTTGTTAAAGACAACCTGCTGAAGGGGGTCATCTCAAGGAAGGATTTGTTGAAGGCCACACTTACAGGCGATTCCGGGGCTACAATACCGGTTTCCGTAGTAATGACCAGACTGGCAAAGATTGTATATTGCTACAAGAATGACAGGTTCATAGAAGCTGTAAGAAAAATTGTGGAATACGATGTGGACTGCCTGCCCATTGTTGTTGAAGAAGGAGAAAATGAACTCAGGGTAATAGGCAGAATTTCTAAAACCAGTATTTCAAGATATATTTTGGAATTGGCAAAGCCAAACAAGGAGTAATTATGAAAAATGTAAAAATATTTGCCCTTTCTGATTCCATCGGGGAAACTTCAGAACAGGTTTCAAAGGCGGTACTTGAGCAGTTTGACGAAATAGACTATGACATAAAGTTGTATCCTCATGTCAAGACAAGGAAACAGATAGATGATATAATCGAAGATGCAAAAAAAGAAAATGCAGTCATTGTATTCACTCTTGTTGTAGTTGAATTGAGGGATTATCTTATAGTGAAATCCAAAACCCATAATGTTACAAGTGTGGATCTTATAACACCTTTGTTGACACCCTTGATCGAGCACATTGGACTAAAGCCAAAGAGAGAGCCGGGACTTCTGCATAAATTTGATGAAAACTATTTCAGAAAAATGGATGCTATAGAATTTGCAGTGAAGTATGATGATGGAAAGGACACAAGAGGCATTACATTGGCCGATGTAGTCTTGATAGGCATATCAAGAACATCCAAAACTCCTCTTTGCATGTACCTGGCCAACAAGAATATCAAGGCTGCCAACATACCGTTGGTTCCCGAGGTGGATCCTCCGGAGGAACTGATGAAGGCAAATGCAGGAAAGATAGTAGGACTTTTTGCGGATCCTGAATATCTTAACAGGATAAGAAAAGAAAGGCTTAAGGTATTGGGTCTTAGGGACAATGCATCATATGCAAGTCTTGACAGGATAATAAAGGAACTGGAATATGCCGACAGGTATATCAAGAAATTAGGCTGCAAAAAAATTGATATAACAAACA
The DNA here is from genome assembly GCF_900142005.1 of Dethiosulfatibacter aminovorans DSM 17477. Lineage (GTDB taxonomy): Bacteria > Bacillota > Clostridia > Tissierellales > Dethiosulfatibacteraceae > Dethiosulfatibacter > Dethiosulfatibacter aminovorans. Next base: position 337,811 of record NZ_FQZL01000006.1, on the reverse strand, counting down.
AGTCCATTGAAGAAACAGCAAGCATAATAATCAACTGGCATAATGATATTGCAAAAAAGGAAAGAGAATAACTCTTTCTTTTTTTGGGTAGTAAAAGAAGAGGTGATTATGGTATGAATATCAGAGAAAAGTACGAAGAACTTGAATACAATATTTTATCAGAATTTGCTGTAAAGGCCAAGGAATCAAAGGGGAGATTAAAAGTTGAAAAGGACTGCGACATAAGAACCTGTTTTCAGAGAGACAGGGACAGGATTATCCATTCAAAGGCTTTTAGAAGACTTAAGCACAAGACCCAGGTTTTTTTGGCCCCTGCAGGTGATCACTACAGGACTAGACTTACCCACACTCTTGAAGTATCCCAGATTTCCAGAACCATAGCAAGAGCACTGGGGCTGAATGAGGACCTGACAGAAGCAATATCCCTTGGCCATGACTTGGGGCATACTCCTTTTGGACACAATGGAGAATCGATTCTAAACAGGCTTTTAAAGGATGGGTTCAGACACAATGAGCAGAGTCTGAGGGTCGTGGATATTCTTGCAAAGCACAAGGAAGAATATGGCCTTAACCTGACCATGGAGGTAAGGGACGGGATACTCAACCATACCGGTACAGCAAAACCATTTACATTGGAAGGTCAGATAGTCAAGATTTCAGATAGAATAGCATATCTGAACCATGACATTGACGATGCAGAAAGAGCAGGCCTTGAAGGTATTTCTGAAATACCGGTACATCTCCTTAAAGTATTGGGCTATACTCACGGGGAGCGCATCAATAACATGATACTGGATATAATAACAAACTCCACAAATAAGGATGAAATTATCATGAGTGATGGAATCTATAGAGCTACAATGGATTTGAGAAAATTCATGTTTGAAAAAATATATACAAATGAGATAGCAAAAAGCGAGGACAGGAAAGCTGAAAAAATTCTAAGTGATTTGTTCAACTACTATATGGAGCATATTGATGAAATACCAAACCATGGCAAAAAGGATGGATTTACCGATGAGGAGATCGTAAAAGACTATATAGCCGGCATGACGGACACTTTCGTCATAAAGCAATACCGTGATATTTTTCTTCCATTGCCATGGGATAAATATTGACATTTGCCGAATAAAATTGTATAATTATTGTTCCTAAATTGATATAATGGTGGTAGTATGCCAAACTCTATAAATGAATATAAAATTGAAGAAATTTTAAACCTGAATGACATAGTGGAAGTAATAGGTGAATTGATAACCTTGAAAAAGGCAGGAGCCAACTATTCGGGACTCTGTCCTTTTCACAAGGAAAAGACACCTTCTTTTGTTGTATCTCCAGACAAGCAGATATACCATTGCTTTGGTTGTGGTGAGGGTGGTGATGCAATAAGCTTCATTATGAACTACAAGAATCTGAGTTTTATGGAATCACTTGAATATCTTGGTGACAGGGTTGGAATAAAAGTTGAAAAAACCAGTTCTTCCCAGAAACAGGACAGATACAAGATTAATTATGAGATGAACAGGGATGCAGCTGTGTATTTTTACAAGCAGCTCAGTCAGAACAAGCAGGCTACTGAATATTTGAGGAAGCGTGGCATAAGCAATGAAGCAAGGAAGCTGTTTGGAATTGGATTTTCACAAAACAAATGGGACGGATTGATAAAATATCTTGAAGAAAAAGGATACAAAAAAAAGGATATGGAAGTCAATGGTCTCATAATCAAGAGTGATAAGAGCAGCAGCTATTACGACCGATTCAGAAACAGGGTGATTTTTCCAATCTTTGATGTAAAAAAAAGGATTATAGGATTTGGAGGAAGAGTACTGGGCAATGAACTTCCAAAATATATCAATTCTCCAGATTCTCCCATATTCAACAAGGGAAGGAACCTTTATAATTTGAACAATGCTAAAAGTTTCTCCCATAGAGACGGTATAATACTGACAGAGGGATATATGGATGTCATTAAATTGTCCATCAACGGATTTGAAAATGCTGTTGCATCTCTGGGAACGGCCCTTACGGTTGAACAGGTTAAGCTGATGAAAAAATACAGCAAGAGCTTTTATATTTCCTACGACTCTGACGGAGCAGGAAAAAAAGCTGCAGTTAAGGCGGCAAACTTATTGAAATCCAATGATCTTCAATGTCGCGTACTGTTGTTTCCCGACAAAAAGGATCCGGATGAATTCATCTCACAATATGGAAGGGCAAAATACAAGGAAAGACTTGAAAATTCGCTTGAATACTTTGAATTCCTCGATTATTTTCTTTCTTCTGAATATGACTTGAATTCCGACAAGGGTAAGTTGAATTATATAAGGGAAATGATACAGTATTTAAACAATGTAAACAATGCAGTTGAAAAAGAACTGTATATTGATAAAATATCAAAAAAACTGAATATTTCAAAAGATTCCATTTTCAATTTATTTAAAAAGAGCCAGCATTCCAAAAGAAAGAATGAAAAAAACGTATTTAAAAAAATTGATATGGGAACAGGCAAAACAAATTCATACGAGGTGAAGCTGTTGGATTTGCTTAAAAAGAATCCGGAGCTTTCAGAATATATTAAATCCAAATATAAGGAGGATATATTCAAGAACACCAAATACAAAAGCGAGTTTTATAGTCTTATGAGCAGGGAATTCAAAAACGATGAATTACAGGGTTCATCGGACATAAATCTTACACAACAAGAACTTATAGACATTGCGGATGATTATATAAACAAGATACGTAATGACGGCAAAAAGAAGATTAGAAATATGTTGTACGACAGATTGATGTCAGAACCTGACAACGAGATGTTGCTAAAGCAAATTAAAAATATTGATGAGGAAATAAATTAAGGGGGCTACTATATGAGTGCAAAGAAAGTTGTAAATAACGATTCGAAGAATGAACAGGATGAAACTATAGAGCAAAACACGGTCGAAGAACTTAAGCAGATGCTTAAAAAGAAATGTAAAAAGGAAGGATTTATTGAATATAAGGAAATAGTTGAAACCTTTGAAAAAGTTGATATTTCGCCTGATGAGATAGATGAGGTTTATAAGTTCCTTGAAGACAATAAAATAGAGATAATGGGCTTTCAGGATGACTTGATTCTGACTGAAAAAGAAGATGAAGATGGCGTGGAAGTCGAACCGGATGATAGTGTTACCGATGATGATATCGAAGATATAACCACCAGAAAGAAGAAGGAATCGGATGTGGTCCTTCTTAAAGGTGTAAATGTTGACGACCCTGTCAGAATGTATCTCAAGGAAATTGGAAAGGTACCATTGCTTACGGCTGAAGAGGAAGTAGAGCTTGCTAAGAGAATGGAAGAAAAAGACGATATAGCCAAGAGCAGGCTTGCAGAAGCAAACCTTAGACTTGTTGTAAGTATAGCAAAAAGATATGTAGGCAGGGGAATGCTGTTCCTTGACCTCATTCAGGAAGGAAATCTTGGACTTATCAAGGCTGTTGAAAAGTTTGACTACAGAAAAGGATACAAGTTCAGTACATATGCAACATGGTGGATAAGACAAGCCATCACAAGGGCAATTGCCGACCAGGCAAGAACCATCAGGATACCTGTCCATATGGTAGAAACCATCAACAAGCTCATAAGAGTCAAGAGACAGCTTCTCCAGGAACTGGGAAGAGATGCAACACCTGAAGAGATAGCGGAAGAGATGGATATGGAACCTGAAAAGGTAAGAGAAATCCTTAAAATTGCTCAGGAACCTGTTTCTCTCGAGACTCCAATCGGAGAAGAGGAAGACAGCCATCTTGGAGACTTTATTCCCGATGACGATGCACAGGCACCTGCAGATGCTGCAACGTCAATCCTACTTAAGGAACAGCTTGTAGATGTATTGGATACGCTGACAGAAAGGGAGCAAAAAGTGCTCAGGCTCAGATTTGGCCTTGATGATGGAAGAGCAAGAACTCTTGAAGAAGTCGGCAAGGAGTTCGATGTAACAAGGGAAAGAATCAGACAAATTGAAGCCAAGGCTTTGAGAAAATTGAGGCACCCAAGCAGAAGCAAGAAGCTTAAAGATTATTTAGAATAAGAATATATAGATAAAGATTCGGTTTCCGAATCTTTATCTAGTTAATCGGTCAATATGATTCAACTGACCGGAAATTCGAAGGACTTGATATCCTGAGAATTTTATTATTGTAGGAGAAAAACATGAGTGAAAGACTTAAAACCATAATCAAAATGTTCGACAAGTGCAATAGTGCCGCAGATATAGGGACGGACCATGCATACATTCCGGAAATGCTGATTAAGAATAACTTGTGCAAAAAGGTTGTTGCAACAGATGTCAATGAAGGTCCTTATAGAATTGCCAAAAACTATGTTGAATCCACAGGTCTTGAGGAGTCCATAGAAGTAAGGCTTGGAAACGGACTTCAGCCTGTTGCCCTAGAAGAAGTTGATACCATTGTAATCGCAGGTATGGGAGGAATTCTCATAACAAAAATACTTGATGAAAAAATTACAGAATTTGATGAAATAAAGACATTGATCCTCCAGCCAATGAATGCTGCAGACAAGGTTAGGAAATACCTTCATGAAAAGGGATTTTGCATCGTAGATGAAGAAATAGCCAAGGAAGACTATCATTACTACGAACTTATCAAGGCAAGGAAGTCGTCCAAGGCCTGCATTTATGATAAGGAACTTTTTTATGAAACGGGGAGGACTCTTTTTGAAAAGAAACATCCCTTGCTGAAGAAGTTTGTTGAAAACAAGATGAGGATAAATTCCGAAATAATCCACAATATGGACAAGGCAAATATTTCTAATAAAAAGAAGGAAGACCTGAAGTCCAGAAATGAAGAATACAGGGAGGTATTGAAAAGCTATGGTATTGAATAACCTGATCAATTACTTGAATGAAAGATTTCCTTTGTCTCTGGCTGAATCGTGGGATAATTCAGGAAGCCAGCTTGTAGATGAGAGCAGGGAAGTGAAGAAGATAGTTTTAACCATAGATGTGACAGACAAGGCTGTTGAATATGCGATTGAAAACAATGCAGACATGATACTTTCACATCATCCTTTCATCTTTTCTCCCCTGAAGAACCTGGAGCTTAACACATACAGGGGAGGAATAATTAAAAAGCTTATAGTCAATGATATAAGCTGCTATTCCATGCATACAAATTATGATTCCGGTAAAGACGGCATGAACACCATAGTAGCTGGAATGCTCGAACTTTCAAACTGCAGAAATCTCGTGGAAACCGATGCGGAAATGGAAGCTGGTTTTGGCATGGTAGGAGAACTTGAAAACGCTGAAGAAATTGATGATTTTGTTGAAAGTGTGAAATCTACTTTCAAATTGGATTATGTTATAGAGTATGTCTTCAATAAAGAGAACAAAATCAAGAAAGTGGCTTTTTGTGGAGGTGCAGGATCAGAATTCATAGCTGAAGCAAGCAGCCTCAATGCAGATATTTACCTAACGGGAGACATCAAGCATCACGATGCACAGCTGGCATATGAACTTGGACTGAATCTTTTGGATGTAAGCCACTATGGTTTGGAAAAGGTGTTTGTTGACCATATGGAAAAAGTAATCAGTCACAAATTCCCGGATATTGAATTATTGAAGTACAACAGCAATGACTTTTCAGGAAGAATAAAATAACGATTGATATTATTACAGAAGTGTACTATAATGTTCAAGAGTAAGTTGGATAATCGCATGGAAACATGAGGAAAGTCCGAGCTTCATAGAGCATGATGCTGGTTAACGGCCAGTGAGGGTGACCTTAAGGCAAGTGCAACAGAAAATTACCGCCCGCAAGGGTAAGGATGAAAAGGTGAGGTAAGAGCTCACCAGCGGCTAGGCGACTAGTCGGCTGTGTAAACCCCATTTGAAGCAAGACCAAGCAGGGACCTGGAATGGCTGCTCGTCATATCCCGTGGTAGGTCGCTTGAGCACTTCGGCAACGATGTGCCTAGATAGATGATTATCGAATACAGAACTCGGCTTATAGATTTACTCAACCTAATTGATAGTAATATCAACGGATACAGCTCATGACTATTTTGTTTATGGGCTGTTTTTTATTTTCTATAAGTGAAGTTCGGTAGAAATCTAGTTATTAAATAGAAAAATAAAAATTAGTATGAAATATAGACAGGAGATTTTTTTAGGCCTTGGCGAACCGAATGTGATTCTCGAGGCATATTCGGTTCGGTAGAAAGTGTTGGTAAATAGTGAAAACAAAGCAACGAGTCTTTTATGACTCGTTGCTTTGTTTTGTGAAAAAAAGAAACGTTGGAATTTCATACGATTTTATACTTGTAATCTTGGCATGATAATTGCTTATTAATCTATTGTAATATTCTTTATCAATATATGATGTGAGTAAATATTATGATATTTAAACATAATTACTTTAGAAGTAGCATTCCAATATGCATTTAAGAAAAGGGGAGGCGTTTAAACCACTACTGTATAGGAGAAAGTCAGTTAATTAAATTTGAAGTTACATAGAAAAATTAGGAGGAATAGAATGAAAATATTACCTAGAGTTAATAATCTTAGTAAAGATATTATTGAAAGATACAAAAATGCGGAACCAGCAACAGCTGGACACTATATCCATACCGGATTTATGAATCCGGCAATAAAACCTGTATTTCCAAACGTTAAGGTTGTTGGACCAGCTTTTACATTAAAAATTACAGTTAATGATTCTACACTTCTGCATTATTGTATTGACTTGATTCAACCGGGTGACGTTATAGTGATTGATCGTATCGGAGATGATGTATATGCACCGGTAGGGGATGTATTAGCATTAGCGGCCAAGGAAAGGGGTGCTGCTGCAATTATTGTTGATGGTCCAGTAACGGATATTCATGGAATAAAAGATGTTGGTATTCCGGTGTTTGCAACTGGAGTATCTGTTGTTACTACTAAACTATTAGGTTTGTATGGCGAAATAAATACATCTATTCAATGTGGTGGGGCAGTAGTTAATCCTGGAGATTTGATATTCGGAGATGATACAGGTGTTTTAGTAATCAAGTGTGAAGATGCAGATGAATTATTGGAAAAAGTAGAAAAGGATATGAAGTTTGAAAAAGAACTAATAAAAAAGATAAAGAATGGAATGAGTCTACCAGAAATATCTGGCGCTACTAATTTAGTGAAATCAATAATGTTGTAATATCTTTAATTATTCTAGTTAGTTAATAGATTAGACTTGTTATTAAATATTGAGGTGGTGTATGAAAATGGAAAAACTTCGAATAGGTTTAGGACAATTAAATACAAAAGATGATGTTGAGAGGAATTTGGAAACCATTAAGGATATTACTGAAAAATGTGCTGCAGAAGGTGCAAAACTAGTGGTGTTTCCTGAATGTTCAACTTATTTATCAGATAAAAACATGATAGAACATGCAGAGTTTTTAAATGACAACATTATCAATACTATCAGAAGAATTGCTGTGAAGAATAATGTATACATTCATAATGGAAGCTTTTTGGAAAAGGATGAATCTGAAGAAAAAGTATATAATACATCTGTTTTGATAAATCCCAAAGGGCAAATTGAAACAGTATATAGGAAGATACATTTGTTTGATGTTGATATACCAGGCATAGTAAATGAAAAAGAATCTGATATTGTTAAAAATGGTAATGAAGTAGTTAATGCGGTAACTGAAATTGGATGTTTTGGATTCTCTATTTGCTATGATTTGAGATTTCCAGAATTATTTAGAAAGCTTACTGAAAAAGGCGCTAAAATAATTTTTGTACCAGCTGCCTTTACACTCTATACTGGTAAAGATCATTGGGAGGTATTGTTAAGATCAAGAGCTATTGAAAATCAGGTATTTATTGTAGGTGTAAATCAATTTGGGGAAAGACCTATTGGAAAAATATCTTATGGAAATACTATGGTAGTAGATCCTTGGGGTACAGTTATTGCAAGAGCTAAAGAAGGAGTTGGCTATTTGATGGCAGATATAGATATGAATTATCTGGAAAATATTAGGAAAACAATTCCATGTCTTGAACATAAGAGGGATTTTGTATAGGGAATAATACTAGAGTTATCTACTAATGAATAGTTACAAAACAATGAAATGTGGATGCTCAATAAGAAAGATACAACTAATATATATAAAAAATTAGTTAATATTAAAGAGGAGGTGATGATATGATAAGAGGAGTGCAGCTACATTCACTTTATGGATAAGGTGTAAAGAATTAAAGGATATATTAGTATATTTCAATTCAAAATATGTCAATTAAATTATATTAGGATAGACAGTTTAATTATTATTTGAATGAAGTAGAACGATAATGATATTATTATAGTAGTATTTATGATAAGTAGTGCTACATTAGAAATTGTTGATATTTGAGGATAGAATTATCGTTTGTATACTGGTGTTAGTCAATTTGAGTATTTAACAGGAGGAAATTGTGGAGAAAATTTTTGAGTATATTGATGAACATTTTGACAATATGATTGAAGAACTTCAAGAAATATGTAAGTTTAGAAGTGTAATTGGTGATGAAGAAGGATTGGATAAATCAGCTAAGTATATTGCGAATAAAATGGAATTATTGGATCTAAACTGCAAATCTTATCCAATAGATGAGGGTAATCCGATAGTTTTTGGAGAAAAAACCGGAAATGAGAATAAAACTATTCTTTTTTATAATCATTATGACATAGTAGCTGAACATCCTATTGATAAATGGAAATATTCACCGTTTAAAGGAGAAATTCATAACGGTAAAATATACGCTAGAGGTGTTTCAGACAATAAAGGTGGATTGTTTTCAAGATTGCATGCCGTTGAAGCAATCTTAGCGGTTAAAAAAGAACTGCCTATTAATGTTAAGTTTTTGGTTGAGGGTGATGAAGAAACTGGCAGTACAAGTTTATATAGATTTGCTAAAGAGCAAAAAGAAACATTTAGGCAAATGACAAAAGCGGATTTATGTATTTGGGAGAATGGTAGAAAAGATGAAGATAATAATCCTTGGGTAAGATATGGTGTAAGGGGAGGTATTGGATTAGAATTAGTATGTAAGACTTCAAATGTAGATGTACACGCCAGGATGGGGTCTATAGTACCTAATGCTGCTTGGAGATTAGTTTGGGCTTTAAGCACCTTAAAAGATGTTAATGAGAGAGTATTAATTGATGGCTTTTATGATAAAGTAATTCCTCTTACAAAAGAGGATATTAAAGTATTGAATGATTTCCCATTTGATGAAGAAAAATTAAGAGCTAGAATAGGCAACAGAAAATTCATTGATAATATTAGCGGATATGAAGTTAAAGAGAAATTATACACAGTTCCTACTCTTGTAATTAATGGATTGGAGTCAGGTGAAATGTATAAGAGTAAACGTCTTATTAACCCTTATTTGGCTTCAGCAAAAGCAAATTTCAACCTTGTAGCCAATCAAGATCCAGATGAAATCATTGATTTGTTAAGAAAACATTTAGACAAGCATGGTTTTGAGGATATTGAAATTTATATAACTGGTAAAAATACTCCAGTTAGAACACCTATAGAAAGTGAATTTACTGAGATAATGCGTAAATCAGCGCAGAAAGTTTATGATAAACCAATTGTTTTAGAGCTTACTGCCCTAGGAGGCGGTCCTGGTATTGTATTTAGAGAGGTTTGGCCAGAAATACCAATTATAGGAATAGGCCCAGCAAATACAGGTTCATCTCATCATGGACCTAATGAAAATTTATCACTCGATGATTATAAAGAGTCGATAAAACATATTGTAGCATTACTCTATCAATGTATAAAAAAATAAATTATGTAGAAGTTAGTGTTAAGAAATAGAATAATATTTATAATTCGGAGGTTAAATAATGATTAATGAAAAAGCTAGAGAAACTAGTAAAAGAACTCTTATTATTGGAATGACTCCCTCATGGTTTTTGTTGTTTGGTACAATAATTATGGTAGCAGCATATTTGGGTAAACTCCCAAATAATTTAATTGGTGGATTTGCTGTTTGTATGTTCATTGGATCTGCATTATCATTTGTAGCAAATAAAATTCCTTTTATTAAAAATACGATTGGTGGAGTAGCGGCAATTGCTTTTACTTGTGCTATTCTAAATCATTTTCATGTATTTCCAGAAAATTTAATTGAGACAGTCAAGGGTTTTGTGGGCGGTAATACAAGTTTTATAACATTTTATATTTCTGGTTTGATATGTGGAAGTTTATTAGGGATTGATAGGAATTTGTTAATTAAAGCAGGTTCAAGATATTTCATACCAATTACCGCTGGTATTATTGGGGCATACGCATTAGCTGGATTAGTAGGTCAAGTTGCAGGTATTGGTTGGAAAGAGAGTATTTTATATATAGCAGCACCTATCATGGGAGGAGGTACAGGTGGCGGGGCAATACCTATGTCGGAAATATATGGTACGGCACTTGGAACGGGTAATGAAGTTATGTTTAGTAAGATTTATCCAGCAGTAACTCTTGGGGGAATATCTTCACTGGTGTTTGCTGGAGTATTAAATTCACTAGGAAAGAAGAAACCTTCTCTATCAGGTAATGGAGTATTGATGAAAGGATTCACTATGGTAGAAAGTGAAGAATATGAAGATGATGATTCAATGACTATAACAGATCTAGGTACAGGACTATTTATGTCATCCGCATTCTTTATTTTCGGGAGAATAGTGGGTAACTTTGTTCCGGTAATTCATTATTATGCTTTCATTATTATAACGGTAGCATTAGCAAAAATAACAGGGATCGTTCCTAAGAAAATGGAACTTGCGGCATTAAAATGGTATAAATTCTTGGTGAAAAATTTCACATTAGCATTAATGGCAGGTGTTGGAATAACTATGATTAGCATTCAAGGGATAATTGACATTCTTAGTCCAATTTACTTAATTGTATGTATTGCTACAGTAGTTGGAGGATTCTTAGGGGCAGGAATTGTTGGAAGACTGGTAAATTTCTTTTTTATAGAATCAGCTATTACTGCTGGACTTTGTATGTCTAATGTTGGAGGAAATGGAGATGTAGCAATACTATCTGCATCGGAGAGAATGAATTTGATGCCATTTGCTCAAATATCATCCAGGTTAGGTGGTGCATTGATACTTATCATCCAGAGTTTTCTCATTAGAATACTGGCAGGTTAATATTTAACTTTGGATTACTTGATTGGATCTATATCCTTAATACAGATATAGATCCAATATTTATGAGGAGTGAAAGTTATTGTGTAATTTCAGATAAAAAATGTTATTGTTGATTTTGATATTAGTATAGGAGGATGAATTAATGAAAAATAGATTACGTGAAATGAGTTGGGTAGAGTTTAATAGATGCATAGAGATGACTGATATGGTTATAATACCCACAGGTGCAATTGAAGGATACGGGCCACATATGCCGTTGGGTACAGATATTATAGTAGTGGAGGAAGTTGCAAGAAAAGTAGCAGATATAACTGGAGCATTGGTGGGACCTAGTATTGATGTTGGCGAGAGTAGCATATTAAGAGCTTTCCCAGGAAGTATGACAGTATCGGAGGAAAATTTCAAATGGTATGTCAGAGATATTTGCGAAAGTTTAAGGGGATGGGGATTTAAGAAATTTTTATTCATCACAGGTCATTCAGGAAATGTCCCTATGATTGATTATATTTGTAAAGAGTATAGAGATAAGTACCCTGAAATACAAACGATGCAGGTAGATTGGTGGAGATTTGCAATGGTTAATGATGGAAACTCCCTTGATAATACAGGATATATGGCCCATGGACATGCCAGTGAATGTGGAACTTCAGTCATGTTGTATTTAAGGCCCGAACTAGTAGATATGAATCTTGCTATCAAGCAGGAAATTGAAGAAAAATATTATAATTCATTTAAAGATATCATCCAGTACACATCAATTAATAATATATCTGACTCAGGTGTTATAGGAGATGCGACTTCAGCAACAGTAGAGAAAGGTGAAAAGATAGTAAATGCCTGTATAGGAAGAATTGTTGAGTATATAAAGAATAGTTATTGATTGATTGAATAATTATTTAATAAATAGGGTGTTGAAATATTACACCATAATAATTGAGGAGATATGAAATGATAATTGATAAATATGTATATACATTTTCACCTGACAATTCACCGATTATTGAAATTGAAAAAGGAGATTCTGTTGTATTTAAAACAATTGACTGTTTTTCTAATCAAATATATTCAGATGAACAATTAATCTCTGATGTCAATTATGACAAATTAAATCCTTCGACAGGACCTGTATATATTAGAAACGCAGAAGTTGGAGATATTGTTGTTGTAAACATCGTTGATATTAGTGTTTCAGACCATGGAGTCGTTTCAAGCTTACCAGAAATTGGACCGTTAAGCGATAGGTGTGATTTGAAAACAAAAATAATTAGAATAGAAGAAAATATTGCATATTTTAATGATTTAGAATTATCAATTAATCCCATGATTGGAGTTATTGGATTAGCACCCCAGGAAAGAAGTATTCCAACCGGCTTTCCTGGAAAGCATGGTGGAAATATGGACTGTAAAATAATTACTAAAGGAAGTACTGTATATTTACCTGTTAATACACCTGGTGGATTATTACAAATCGGAGATTTGCATGCTGTCATGGGTGATGGTGAAGTATGTGGTACAGGCCTTGAAGTTGCAGGTAAAGTAACCGTGAAAATTGACTTGATAAAACAGTTTGAGATAAAATGGCCAATAGTCGAAACTAATGATAAATGGTATGTTATTACAAGCGCAAGTGACTATGCAATTGCTCTTAAGCATGCTTCTGAAGTTATGCAAAAGCTACTTGAAGATGCCTATGGATGGGATAAAACAGATGTCTATCTTTATATGTCGTTACAAGGTGATGTTGAAATTTGTCAAGGGTGTAAACCTTGTTCTGTTGATCTAGTATTAAGATTAGGTATTCCAAAAGTAAATAGTAAGAAAAGACTTATATGGTCTGAATAACAATACATGTAATATACAAAATTAATTAGAAGAAATTATTGAATATTAAAATTGAGTAATTTTATGAATACACAAGTATAGTTCTACTCATCAAATTAATAGTATTGATAGCTACAAAAGCTCATGTCCATACGGATATGAGCTTTTAAGTATTTGTAAAAAAAATATATATAAAATATCTTTAAATTAAAGCAAAGAGTATGAATTTGTGATAAAGTTAAATAGCAATAATAAAATTAGGATAATAGATTCGATATCAACTAGTCTGGAAGTTGGATATATATTTGATTTTGATGTTTAATATGACATTTTCTGATTTTAATCGTGATAAAATTATACTAATTGTATACTATTTTAACAGCTAATAAATGAAATGGAGGATTTATTGTGAAATCTGAAATAGAGGATTTGAAAGAACAGTTAATGGTACAGAAATTGATTTTCAATAATGCATATGATGGGTTATATATAGTAGATGCTAAAGGTTATACAGAAGATGTAAACGAGGCATATTTAAAAATGATGGGTTTGAAAAGAGAAGACTTAGTTGGTTATCACATGGAAGAACTTAGGAAAAAAGGATACTTTACAAAATCAGCAGTATTGGAAGCTTTAGAAACTAGTAAAACGGTAACTGTTCTTTTCTTATATAATGGGAAGAAGTGTTTAAGCACTGCTAAACCTATATTTGATAATAATGGGGAAGTTTTTAAAATTATTACAAGTACACGAGATATTACTGATTTAACTGAGCTGCAAAATAAAATAGAAGAGACGGAAAAATTGAATAAAAAATACAAGGAAGAAATAAATTATCTTAGACAGGAGAAAGATAATTCTGACAATATAATTGGTGAAAGTGATTCCTTCAAAAAAAACCTGGAATTAGTACACAAAGTTGCAAAATATGATTCGACGGTTTTAATAACCGGCGAAACGGGAACTGGAAAAGAAATAATTGCACGTGAAATTCATAGGACAAGTTTTAGAAAAAACAAACCATTTATCAAAGTAAATTGTGCTGCTATACCAGAAAATTTACTTGAATCAGAACTTTTTGGTTTTGAAAAAGGAGCTTTTACTGGTGCGCACAAGAGCAAGCTCGGGAAATTTGAATTAGCAGATTCAGGGACAATATTGCTAGATGAAATCGGAGAAATGCCTTTAAGTCTGCAATCAAAATTATTGAGAGTGCTACAAGAAAAGGAAATAACTCATCTAGGAGGTGTGAATCCTATTAAAATAGATATTAGAATAATTGCATCAACAAATAGAAATATTGAAGAACTCATTGATAAAGGAAGTTTTAGACAAGATCTTTTCTATAGACTAAATGTAGTGCCTATTCAAGTTCCCGCATTAAGAGACAGGAAAGAAGACATAATATTGTTAATTAAATTTTTTCTTGAAAAATTCAATATGAAGCATAATAAGAATATAAAATTTGATATTAGAATATTTAATATACTTGAAAGATATAGATGGCCGGGTAATATCAGGGAGTTGGAAAACTTAATAGAGAGACTAGTAGTAGTAAGCGAAAATGATATTGTAGATAGTAGTGTTTTGTCTAATTTTTTAAGTGATAAATATCTCTCACAATTTGATTCGGTTTATAAATCTGGAAATACATTTAGTAGCATAATTGAAAGTGTAGAGAAACAAATATTAAAGGAAACTTATGATGAATTTAAATCAACACGAAAAGTCGCTAAAGTATTAGGACTCAGTCAGACAACGGTAGTTAGGAAAATGAAGAAACATAAAATAACTTATTGATTATACAAAGTATAAATGTGAAGAGTGAACCAATTTTGCAGAATGATTCGTATATGGTTCACACGAATGCGTTTGGAAACAACAACAAACAAAGCAACGAGTCGTTTTAGACTCGTTGCTTTGTTTGTTGTTGTTAATAAATGTTGAAAATTCAATGAATGTTGTAGGGATATATCTGGCATGAATATTGCATAATATTTTGTATCATTAAAACCAATATTCATAAAATGTTATTAAGCCTGTATTGTTCATATAAATAAAAATCTAGAAAATTGAATATATTACAAGTATTTTAATCATTTTTCTTCGCGGCTATGCTGTTTACCGTTTACATTTTAAAAGGAGCGCATATAACGTCAATGGTTTCCCAGAATATTGGTGAAGAATAAATGATTATATAAATGTTGAAGTAATATTTTCTTGTTATTATGAAATTATTGTGAATAATCTGGGATTAATATAATAAATTAAAGAATTTGGAGGAAATATTATTATGTTTTGGAAAAAATCAATTTGTGTGAATTTGCTTATTATGTTTATGGTTTTGATTTGTTTAGGAGGTTGCCAATCAAAAGAACCAAATATCCAATCTACAACAAATGAAAACACACCGAAAGAACCAGTGATAATAAAAATGGGAACAAAGATGTCTGAAGAAAGCATTGAAGGGCAAGGCTTTAAAAAATTTGCGGAACTTGTTGAAGAAAGAACTAAGGGAGAAATAATAGTGCAAGTGTATCCTTCAGAACAATTAGGGGATGCGATGACTCAGTTAGATAATTTGCAGCTTGGGACTCAAGATATTTATTGTGAAGGTGCAGCATATCTTAGTAGATATGATAAAGATTTTGGTGTAGAATCAATTCCATTTTTATTTAAAGACCATGATACAAAACGTGAATTTTATTATAGTGAAATTGGACAGAAGTTAAGTGAAAATCTTATTGAAAATGGCTTGAAAATCATCAATGATAAACGAAATTTTATAAGAGGACCATATAATGTTATAGTTTCAAAAAAACCAATTAAGAGCATTGAAGATGTTAAAGGATTAAGATTAAGAACTTTTGATTCAGAAATATATATGAAGGCTTGGGATAAACTAGGTGCTAACCCCATTGTTATAGCTTGGACAGAAGCATACTTAGCTTTAAAACAGAATACAGTTGATGCAGTTACAGCTCCGATTTCGTTAGTATATAATATGAAATTTACTGAAGTCGCTCCGTACGTTACTACTACAAATGAGTTCCGTCAAGATGTTATTTTCATAATGAATAATGACCGTTTTGAGTCATTTACAGAAGTACAGAGACAAATAATAATTGATTCGGCTAATGATGCAGGCGACTATGTAACTGAACAAATTAATGGGTTTGTTGAATCTGAAATAGAGAGAATGAAAAGTGAACATAATGCTGAATTTTATGAAATGGACACCGAGCCATTCAGAGAAATATTAGTTGAGTTTTATCAGGAACTTGAAGACAAAGGGGAAATTAGTGAAGGGATTTTAGGTATTGTTTTTGAATGAAAATTCAATATCGATTGAATAAACTAATTCATAAAGGTATGAATGCTTTTTCAAAATAGAACTATGTTTTTAGAAAGCCATAGATTTTAATAGTATCAAGAGCTGAATCGCTAAGAAAAGAGATTTGATAAAAATGAGGATGAAATTCAAAGAAGTCAGTCATAATAGGTTGTAAAACGGAAGAATCGCCTACTGATTTATAAGTGGAATTGTCTTTCTTTTCGACAACCATCTCCGATTAAGATGATTTGAATTTATCATCCATAAAGTAATGTGCGGTATAATACCAAGACCGATGGTGAGAATAGAAAATTTGTTATCATAGCAGAAGTGGTCATTTGTGAATATTTGCTTATGTAGCTGGTGCAGAAGCACTGGAGAAGGCATGAGTTGTAAGACATCTTGTAAGAATCAACCTCGGTATTGTATTGTAGAATGACTTAAGTCTTTTATCATTGTATTGAGGTCTTAGGATTGTCTTTCTTTACATAAAGCGCAATACCAGAAGTGTCAAAGATAAGCATCTGAGAAGGACAGTAGTCAACTATGTATTCGACATAAGTTTAGTATGTGTAATAAAATCTTGCTTGAATTGGGTTAACATAGGTACATCAGGGATCTTCGAAAAACAGCAGAAATCCCTAAACTCTTTGTAGATGGTGAGAATGGGAAGATGAGAATTAGTAGGTATGTAAAAATTTTTTGAAGAATGAGAGAGGAAAGAAATCTAGTTAATCGATACTTCCGTTTACGCTCAAGGATTTTATAGATAGTCTTGTGAAATTTTGAAGAGATGAACTTATCCATTTCCATATACTAAGAAATTAAAGAAGGAGGTACTGCCGGAAAGAAATATATTCTGACATTGTTCAAAGGATTCAGAAAGAGTAATCTGATGAACTTATTTATCCATAAATTTTTCTCCGTTTTTTGTTATTTTGAGTGTTTTGTCACTTTTGTTATACCATTAAACGGAGAGAAAATCTATATACACAGATTAGAACAATACAGTTAATTCAAAGGTACAGACACTTAACAAGTACCCAACTAAAAAGGAGAATGGTTTTGGACAAATTGGTTTCAAATTTTGGAAAAAAAATAAAACAAATTGTTGATATTCAAATGTTGATATCGGTAATTGCACTGGTATTACTAATTTTAATCAATGCGTATGAAATTTTCGTTAGAAATACATTTGATAAATCAATAATTTGGATACAGGATATAAGCATTTTATTAATGGTATGGATGGTTTTTTTAGGGTTCTCAAAAATTGTATACAATAAAAACACTATTAGAATAACAGTTGTTTATGATAAATTTCCATCTATTATTAAATCATTTTTAGATTGTTTTCGGTTTATTGTTATAATTATATTTTTTATAATATTATCATTTGCTAGTTATAAACTAATCGTATCTCAATACGGACAAGGAACTACTACTGCGAGTATCCCATTAGTATATTACACGTCAGCTGTATTAGTCAATGCAATAACAATTATATTGATTTATATAAACGAATTTATGAAGACAACAATATTAAGACAAGGAGGTAGATAATTATGGAAATAGGAGCTTTGATTCTTTTTTCATTTATTATTTTAATAATTCTTAGTGTTCCGATAAGTATATCAATGGGAATAGCTACTATGCTTGGCATTTTTGCTAGTGATTATGTATTTGAAGTATTACCGCTTATGATTAGTAGGGGAACTAGTAATTATGCATTAATAGCCATACCTTATTTTGTATTAGCAGGTAACCTCATGAATACAGGTGGAATTACAAATCGAATTTTCGAATTTTCGAATACATTATTAGGGCATATAAAAGGAGGATTAGCACAAGTCAATGTTCTTGCAAGTATGATATTTTCTGGAATTTCAGGTACAGCAGCTGCAGATGCTGCTGGCTTAGGATTAGTTGAAATAAATGCTATGACTGACAAAGGATATGAAAAATCTTTTTCAACGGCTATAACACTTGCATCTTCAATAATTGGGCCAATTATTCCTCCAAGTGTTCCATTTCTAATATATGCAGTTTTGGCTAATGTATCAGTAGGGAAACTCTTTGTTGCTGGAATTATTCCAGGGGTATTAGTTGGATTTATATTAATGGCAACTAATTATTATTTAGCTGCAAAGAAAAAGGTTAAAATACCAGAAGCTGAGCCTTTTGAACTAATAAAAGTAATTAAGGCTTTTAAAAATGGTTTTTTTGCTTTACTTGCACCAGTTGTATTGCTTGGTGGAATAATGTCTGGATTAGCAACACCAACTGAAGCTGGAATTATTGCTGTACTTTATTCGTTGTTGGTAGGTTATATTTATAAAGAATTAACCCTTGAAGGAATTATAAATGCATTAAGATATACAATTTATTCAGCAGCGTTGATTATGTTTTTGATTGGTATGGGAAAAGCCCTAGGGTGGGTCACAACAGCTGAAAGACTACCGATATTAGCTTCAGAATTTCTTTTTGGCTTAACGAATAATAAAATACTTTTGTTGCTTATCATTAATGTGTTTTTAATCATTCTAGGTATGGTACTTGATGGTGTTACAATTAGTTTAATTATGGTTCCAATTCTATTACCTATAATTAAGACGTTAGGTGTAAACACACTACAATTTGGAGTAATACTAACATTGAATACATTAATTGGAAGTGCTACACCACCTGTTGGAGTCGGTTTGTTTATTATGAGCTCAATTACTGATTTATCTCTACCTCAAATTGTAAAATCGTTTATTCCATATTTTATTCCACTGGTTATAGCTTTAATACTTATTACATATATACCATTTATCACAACATGGTTACCATCAATCATATTTCCATAATAGTTTGTATAGGTTTTGCTTAAATTATGAAGAACTATGTATACAGGGGATACTTTCCTCTTTTTCAGAGAATTTCTTGATCTGTTCGTATCAGGTTAAAGCAATCACCTTTTTGAAGAGTTTATGCAAATACTTTCCTGGGAAAGTTACTAAATATACATTTTTAAAATGATATTTATAGTCATTATCTATGTAGTTAAAACTTCATTTTTCAAAGTTGTTTTTGGAGGAATTATGTCAAATGAAATATTAAGTGTAGGTATAGATGTAGGAACTACAACTACACAAGTAATATTCAGCAAGCTTGTTTTTGAAAATTCAGCAAATTATTTTACGGTTCCAAAAGTATCTATAGTCGAGAAGGAGGTTATTTATAAAAGTGATATATATTTTACACCTTTGCTGAAATACTCATTAATAGATATGGATGGGCTTACAGACATTATATTAAGGGAATATGAAAAAGCCGGTTTTGACAAGGAGGATGTTAAGACCGGGGCGGTAATAATTACGGGAGAATCCGCTCGGAAAGAAAATTCTGAAACTGTACTGAATGGTTTAAGCGAATATGCCGGCGATTTTGTAGTTGCAACAGCCGGACCTGATCTTGAAGCTATTATTGCAGGAAAGGGCAGTGGAGCTTATCAGTATTCTATGGATCATGGTAAGGTTATTGTCAATTTGGATATAGGCGGAGGTACTACGAATGTTGTTGTATTTGATAATGGTAATGTGTATTCAAAAGGTTGTTGGAACCTTGGAGGCAGAATAATAAGGATAGACAATGAAGGCACAGTTGAGTATATAAGTGATTCAGCAAAAACTATCATTGAATCCTTAGGTCTCGATGAAAAAGTGGTAATAGGCAACATAATAGATAGAAGAATAAACGACATGATAATAAACAAGATGGCTCAACTGATTGCTCAAATACTGGGGGTATGTCCTCCTGAAAAGTTACTTGAAAAACTTAGGACCAGCGGAAGCAGTGAGTTTTTTCTACCGGAAAATATTGATGCAATATGTTTTTCGGGTGGAGTGGCAGAGGCAATATACAATAAAGTTGAAAATGACGATTACAATTACGGAGATATAGGTATAGGTTTTGGTACGGCAGTAGGCAGACAGGAACAGATAAGTCGGTTTCCCATTATACAACCGAAGGAAACTATTAGAGCAACTGTTGTTGGAGCTGGAATCTATACCACAAGCGTAACAGGGAGCACTATATATTTTGATAGGGAAATTCTTCCGTTGAAGAGCATACCTGTGCTGAAAGTAAGTAAAGAAATTGAAAGTGAATGTTATTATGGTAATTCTTCAAAACTAAAAGATAATATTTCTTGGTTTTTGGAGCAAAGTGGTTCAGAATCGGCTGTTATAGCAATTTATGGCAAGATAAATCCGGAATATCATGAAGTAGTGAATATTGCAAAGTGTATAGCAGAATCCCATATGGAGTTGATGAGTCGCAAAAATCTGATTGTGTGTGTTGAAAATGACATGGCAAAGGCTTTGGGGCAACAGATAATAAAAGTATTGGGAGATGAAAAAAGTATTATTTGCATAGATGGTATCAAGGTAGAATCCAATGATTACTTAGATTTAGGAGAACCAGTCATAAACGATTTGGCGATTCCTGTTATTATCAAAACTTTGATTTATGGTTGAATCGAAAGGAGAAACAAATGAACTTAAAAGCAACTCTTAGGGGTCAAACCTTCGTATTTGACTCAATAAAAGAGGTGTTGGCAAAAGCTAATGAGGAGAAATCGGGTGATATCCTTGCTGGTTTGGCAGCGTCTACGGGACTTGAAAGAATAGCTGCAAAAGAAGTTTTGTCAGACCTGATGCTCAGTGATTTAAGAGATAATCCAGTTGTACCCTATGATACAGATGAAGTAACAAGGATTATTCAAGATCAGGTGAATGAGAAGATATACAGTCAAATAAGGAATTGGACTGTTAGTGATTTAAGAGAATGGATACTAGACAATGAAACCAAGGAATCAGATATCAAGAGAATATCCTGTGGATTGACCAGTGAAATGGTGGCTGCTGTCTGTAAACTGATGAGTAATCTGGATCTGATTTACGGGGCTTCTAAAATCAGAATAACGGCACATTGCAACACCACTATCGGTTCAAGAGGCAATTTTTCAACAAGACTTCAGCCCAACCATACAACTGATGGAATTGAGGGTATAACAGCATCCTTGTTTGAGGGACTCAGCTATGGTTGTGGAGATGCCCTTGTGGGATTGAATCCCGTAAACGATACAGTAGCAAGTCTTAGTGAAGTGCTTAAGAGGTTTCATGAAATAAAGCAACAATTTGACATACCAACACAGACTTGTGTTTTGGGTCATATTAAAACACAGATAGAAGCGGTTAAAAATGGAGCGCCAACAGATATTATATTTCAAAGCATTGCAGGTAGTGAAAAGGGCAACCAGGCATTTGGTTTTTCGACAGGTACCATAAGGGAAGCTCGCCAACTATTGATTAGTCAGGGTACAGGAACGGGACCAAATGTGATGTATTTTGAAACAGGACAAGGGTCAGAATTGTCAAGCAATGCCCATTATGGGACGGATCAAGTCACTATGGAAGCAAGATGTTACGGATATGCAAAGGCATTCAAGCCTTTCATGGTAAATACCGTAGTCGGATTCATCGGTCCGGAATATCTTTATAACAGTAAGCAGGTAATCAGAGCCGGTTTAGAAGATCATTTCATGGGCAAGCTTACAGGTGTTCCTATGGGATGCGACTGTTGCTACACAAATCACATGGATGCAGATCAAAATGATATAGAGAATCTTACAATGCTCCTTGCAAGTGCTGGCATCAATTTCACAATAGGCGTGCCTGGAAGTGACGATATTATGTTGAATTATCAATCTAATTCTTATCATGACGCTGCTGCTGTAAGGGAAATACTTGGCTTGCGTCCAATTAAAGAATTTGAGATATGGTTGGAAAAGATGGGAATTATGGAAAATGGCAAATTAACCAAGAATGCAGGAGATCCAACAATTTTCACTTATAACAGATAGTTGTTGCAGATGGGAGAGATATTTAATATATGATTAACATGGATATAGAAACAATTGTCAAGGATGTATTGGAAGAGCTTGCGAATTCTTCTGCAAAGCAAGAACCAGCAAAGGAAGAAGTTATAGTTCCAAGATTCCAGAATCCCAAAGCAATGGAAAACATGATTCAAAAAACTTCAGCTAGAATAGGAATTGGGAAATCTGGTGCAAGGCTGAAGACAAAGACATTATTGAAACTTAGAACAGATCAAGCGGCTGCAGTAGATTCGGTCATGTTGGATGTATCGGATGATTATCTTGACAGGCTGAACCTTTTTACAGCCAAAACCAAATGCACAAGCAGAAACGAGCATTTGACCAGACCAGATTTGGGAAGAGAGTTCAGCGAAGAGACAAGTAAGGGAATCAGAGAAAAATGTCTACAAGGACCTGATGTCCAGATTTACGTGGCTGACGGTCTTAGTTCAAAGGCAATCGAAGCAAATATAGACAGATTGATGCCTATACTGACTGATGCATTAAAAGAAAAAGGATTATCGATAGGAACGCCATTTTTTGTCAAGTATGGCAGGGTGGCAACAATGGACCATGTTTCGAAAATTGTTAACAGCAAGGTTACATGTGTTCTCATTGGAGAAAGACCAGGACTTGGCTCTGCTGAAAGTATGAGTGCCTATATTGCATATGATGCATATCCGGGTATGATTGAATCCAACCGTTCCGTAGTGTCAAATATCCATAAAAATGGCTTGAATGCAGTAGAGGCAGGAGCATACCTGGCTGACTTGATAGAACTGATATTTAAGCAAAAGGTAAGTGGAGTCGATTTGAAGAAGTAGTTGGAGGTTTATATGACAGGCGAATCAGTAAAGGCATGTGTATTGAGCAGTCAAATAATTCCAAGGGCAGACCAGTCTCTTCTTAGAAGGCTTGGAGCAAAAGCAAGCGAATGTAGTCTTGGAATAATAACAAGTGACTGCGATGATTTATCTTATGTAGCGGTTGATGAATCTACAAAAAAAGCAAATGTACGTGTCGTATATACAAAGAGTATGTATGCGGGAGCAGATAATGCGACAACGAACCTTGCTGGAGAGTGGATAGGAATAATTGCGGGTGAAAATCCTGATGATGTAAAGTATGGATTGGAGGTTGCTAAATCATATATTGAGAATGAGAGAGGGTTTGTCAAGGCAAATGAAGATGGTTCCATAGTATGTTTTGCTCATTGCATTTCAAGCATTGGAACATACTTTTCAAAAATTGCCAAGATTCCCGTAGGATCATCTTTGGCTTATTTGATAGCACCTCCTTCAGAAGCAATCTGTGCTCTTGATGCTGCGTTGAAGTCAGCGGATGTAAAAATCAAGGTATTTTATGGACCTCCTACAGAAACAAACTTTGCAGGAGGATTGCTGACAGGTGAACAGGCTGCATGTGAAGCTGCATGTGATTCATTTTACACAGAAGTGAAAAAGGTGGCAGATAGACCCTTGTCAGTATAATAAATAGGCAGGAAAGGAGTGGTAAATATGACATTTGATAAAGATCTAATCTCGATACAGAGTGTAAGAGATTTAATTAAAAGATCAGAACAAGCACAGAAGCAGCTGTCCGAATATAATCAAGAACAAATAGATGCTATTGTTGCAAAAATTGCAAAAGCATGTGCCAGTAATGCTGAGTTATTGGCCAAGCTGGCAGTTGAAGAGACAGGGTTTGGGAGATGGCAGGACAAGGTGCTCAAAAACCTGCTTGGAAGTACAATGACCTATGAAAGTTGCAAGGATATGAAAACAATAGGCATAATAAATGAAGATGCTGAAAAAAAGTTGATGGATGTAGGCGTGCCTGTTGGAATTGTAGCGGCGTTGATACCTTCTACTAATCCAACGTCAACAACCATGTACAAGGCAATAATTTCAATCAAATCTGGAAATTCAGTAATCTTCAGTCCTCATCCTAATGCAAGGAAATGTATTCTTGAAACCATAAGGATAATAAAAGAAGCAATTGTCGATGCAGGAGGACCAAAGGATACGGTTCTTTCTATTGAGAATGTTACTTTACAGGCGGTGAATGAACTTATAACCGACAGGAGAATTGGAATGATACTGGCTACAGGCGGTGAAGCAATGGTCAGGGCTGCATACAGTTCAGGAAATCCTGCTATTGGAGTGGGACCTGGAAATGGACCTGCCTTTATAGAGCAATCTGCAGATGTTTCCAAGGCTGTAAGACAAATTGTGGAAAGTAAAACATTTGATAATGGAACTATATGTGCATCTGAACAAAGTATAATAACCGAAGACTGTATTAAGGACGAGGTTGTAGAAAAACTGAAAAAGCAGGGATGTTATTTCATGACGACTGAGGAGATTGAGAAGCTTGCGAAATTTATACTTCGAAGCAATGGAACTATGAATCCTCAAATTGTAGGAAAAGATGCAAAAACCATAGCGGACCTGGCAAATATAAGAATTCCTGTAGGAACAAAGATTTTAGTGGCAGAGCAAAATGAAGTTGGAAAAAACAATCCGTATGCAAGAGAAAAATTGTGTCCTATTCTTGCATTCTATACAGAGAACAGCTGGGAAAGAGCATGTGAGAGAAGTATGGAGATTCTACACAATGAGGGAGTAGGACATACTATGACAATACATACAAAAGATGAAAGTGTTGTTAAGGAATTTGCACTGAAAAAACCAGTATCGAGGCTGCTGGTAAATACACCGGCAACTCTTGGTGGAGTAGGAGCAACAACAAATCTGAGTCCTGCATTTACTTTAGGATGCGGTGCAGTAGGGGGTAGTTCAACATCAGACAATATCACACCTATGCATTTGTTGAATGTTAGAAGAGTTGCGTATGGAGTAAAGGAACTGTCTGACATAAGCGGTAAAGAAGTAGTAGATGAATTCGAGAACTTAAAATCAAGTAATACATCTGAAACTTTTTCAAAAGAACAGGTAGAAGAAATTACTAAGGCAGTTTTAAGAAGATTGTCAATAAATTAAAAATTGGAGGATTAAAATGGCAGATTCATTACAAGCATTAGGAATGGTAGAGACAAAAGGATTGGTAGGAGCAATAGAAGCTTCGGATGCAATGGTAAAGGCGGCAAATGTTACACTTATTGGGAAAACACATGTTGGTGGAGGTCTTGTTACTGTAATGGTAAGGGGCGATGTGGGAGCAGTCAAGGCGGCTACAGATGCAGGAGCTGCAGCGGCAGAAAAGATTGGAGAGTTGCTTTCAGTACATGTAATTCCACGTCCTCATACAGAGGTTGAATCAATACTTCCAACCCTCGATAAGTAATTTGGATTTCCCTGTGGAAGAATATTCCGCAGGGAAATTGTCATAAGTAGGCAATGAATCCATATTGATTAGGAGTTTAGAATGAAAGTGATGACAGAAGCCAATTTAAGAAAAAGGTTCAATGATGGGGAAAAGAGGAAAATAATTATTGACAGTGAAACTCTAATTACACCAGCGGCAAAGGATTTTGCTTCCGAAAATAAGATTAGTATAGAAACAGCAAATGAAGTGGAATATGAAATAGAAGAAATGCCAGTTTCCAGGGGATGTTCCAGCGAGTACATAAGTATTGAAACCGGCGAAACATTTGATGAAAAGCCTGAGGATATGACTCACTTGTACGGAATGAACATAGTGAAGAAAACAAATAAACAAATTGTTTTCAGAGGAAAGCTAGATAGTCTTCAGGCGAAAATAATAGAAAGCCAACTGGTTGCATATAGGGGAAAACATGAAAAACTGATTGATGATTTGGAAGAAATGCTTCAATTTACAAGGGAAATGCTTTCTGCAGAAGTAAAGGGTACACCACTTGGAGAAGCATATATTATGGGAATGTATGCAGAGAAGATCCGATATGTATCTCATAATATAAAAGCGGTATATGGAATACCTCATCCAACACCCAATTATAAAATGGGTGAATTGTGCATAAGCTTAAACACATTAAGGACAGTAATACGAGAAACGGAACTTATAGCGGCTGAAGCATTTGATATGGAAGATGGAAACAGTAGAATAGATATAGTCAAAGGACTTAACAGATTGAGCAGCTGTTCTTATATACTTCTATGTCGAGTGTTGGCAGGATATTATAAAAATTAAGGATGATGTCAATGAATAATTATGAAATTAAGGACATAGTGGAAAAAATACTAAATGAGATTTCAAACAAGAGAGTTGAAAGAAAGTCAAAATTAGTACCCGTTGAAGCGTCAGCCAGGCATGTACACCTTTCGAGAAACGATGTTGAAGCGCTTTTTGGAAAAGGAGCGAAGTTAACAAAAAGAAGAGACTTGTCACAACCTGGTGAGTTTTTATCTGAACAGAGAATCAAGTTGATTACGGATAAGGGAATTATTGAAAACGTAGCAGTTCTAGGACCTGAAAGGGATGCTACTCAAGTTGAAATATCAATGACTGATGCAAGAACACTAGGATTGAATGCACCTGTTAATCTCTCAGGAAATCTCAATAATGCATCTAGTGCATATCTTGTTGGAAACAATGGAATGGTTGAGGCGGTAAATAGTGTTATAGTTGCAAAATGCCATATACATATGAGTGTTGGTGATGCAAGGGCTTTTGGGCTGGTCAACGGACAACGAGTTAGAGTAAGGATAGCCGGACAGCGGCCAATGACATTTGATGATGTTGTAGTGAGGGTAAACCCTGATTTTACCTTGGCCATGCATATTGACTATGACGAAGCAAATGCATGTGCGCTTGAAAAGAATAATTATGGAACAATACTTGATTTAAATGAAATGAATTGTGAACTGGAAGTTGAAAACTCTGATATTAATTGTTTAGAGAAACAAGAAGATAAAAAGCCGATGGATATTGGAAAGCTCATTACTGAAAGCAAGGCTACTGATCTCATAAAGTGTAAAGGTGAAAATATTGATGTTCCGGCAGGTACAATCATAACCCCTTCAGCTAAGGATATTTTTAGCAGGAATAATAAGATATTGAATTTTGTTTGATGAAAGGAGCGTGTCGCTATGCAGATATGCAAAGTGATTGGTAATGTGTGGGCAACAAGAAAAGAAGAATCTCTTAAGGGTACAAAAATGATGGTTGTAAAGGAAACAGAGACAAGTCAAGGAGACAAAAAGGTTTTTGTTGCAATTGATGTAGTTGGATCTGGAATAGGAGAAAGAGTATTGGTCGTAAAAGGAAGTCCGGCTAGACTTGCGATAGGTCGTGGACGAGATATTCCTATTGACTGTGCGATTGTAGGAATAATTGATTCTCTAGAGATTAGTGAAGATTAGAAAGTGAAAAGGTTTGTTTTACAGAAAGGAATGTTATGAAATTAGTTGATAAAGTATATTGTGCAGGTATCGTGGGCTGTGGTGGAGCGGGATTTCCAACTCATGTTAAGATGAATGCAAAAGTTGAATATTTTCTGATAAATGCAGTAGAGTGTGAACCATTGCTTTATTCAGACCGGTGGATTATGAAAAATAAAGCTCATGAAGTGGTGGTGGCGATTAGTGCGGTTATGAAGGAACTGGAGGCACAAACTTGTATTATCGCATTGAAGAATGAATATAAAAGTGAAATAGAATCATTGAAAGATGCAATTAAAAAGAATAATGCAAATATAAGAATTCATGGAATGAAAAGTTTTTATCCTGCTGGGGATGAACAGGTTGTCGTTTATGAAACAACTGGAAGAATAGTGCCGGAAGGTGGTATTCCTCTTAATGTAGGATGCGTTGTAAGCAATGTAACAACTTTAAAGCATATTTTTGATGCTATAAATGGAATTCCATTTACAAATAGAGTGTTGACAGTCACAGGAAATGTAAAGAATCCTACAATCGTGGATGTTCCAATTGGAACGTCATTTGAAGAATGCATAGAAATTGCCGGTGGAAGTTTGACTAGAAATTATTCAGTTATAGATGGCGGACCAATGATGGGGAAATACCTGGAAGAATCAGATGTCAGAAACAGTCATGTAAAAAAAACCACTTCTGGAATAATAGTACTATCTGAAGATGATCACCTTACAATAAAGAATAGAGTAAGTATAGAAACAATGAGAAAACTGGCTTCATCGGCCTGTATACAGTGTAATTTCTGTTCCCAGTTATGCCCTAGGAATCTACTTGGCCATGGAATACAGCCTCACAGGATAATGAGAAAACTAGCTATGAATACGAGCTTTGAATCAATATTGCAATATGATGATGTAAAGGCTGCCATGCTTTGCAGTGAATGTGGTGTATGTGAAAACTTTGCCTGTCCCATGGGACTTCAACCAAGGACTATAAATAGCGAAGTGAAAAAACTCCTTGCTGAAAATGGTATAAGGTATGGAAGTGAAGTGAAAGAGTTGAAAGAAGATTATTTCCGTCGATATAGAAAGATACCTACAAAAAGGATTATATCAAGACTAGGCCTCAATAAATACTATTTAGCAAAAATTGAAGCAAGTACCAGTTACAAACCTAACAGCGTAAGTATCCCCCTCTCACAGCATATTGGAGCACCATCAAAACCTGTTGTTGAAATCGGTGATTCGGTCACTGAGGGTCAAGTCATTGCAAGCTGTGAAGAAGGAAAACTTGGAGCTCGTGTACATGCATCCATTAGTGGAATGGTTAGAGAAATAACCGACAAGATAGTGATTTCAAAATGAAAAGTTAAGGAGAATTGATATGATTGGAACGATAGGATTTTTGGAACTGAATAGTATAGCCAAAGGAATAGAAGCAGCCGATAGTATGCTTAAAGCTGCTGATGTGGAATTGTTGATGGCTTGCCCAACCTGTCCAGGGAAATATCATGTTTTGATAAGCGGAGAAGTGTCTGCTGTACAGGCATCAATAGAAGTAGGGACTGAAATAGGAGGATCATTTGTAATAGACAAGTGTATAATACCAAGGATTAACAGCCAAGTAATACAAGCTATACAAAAGGCAAGCGAATATGTTCAGGTTAATGCAATAGGGATAATGGAATTTTTCAGTGTTACAGCTTCAATATATGCTGCCGATATAGCGGTTAAAATGTCAGATATAAGTCTCATTGATGTAAGATTGGGGACAGGAATAGGAGGAAAATCCTTTGTAGTATTGAGTGGAGACGTTTCGGCTGTCAGGGCTGCAATAGATTCCGGAGTTGCAGATGAAAACTGTGAGGGTTTAGGAATAGCCAATGTGATTATTCCAAGTCCTAACAGGGAATTGTTTGAAAGTTTACTTTAGTATCATAAATTTATATTACGGGGTTAAATCTGGAATGAGTTGTAATTATTTTTATTATACTCTCTTGTGGGATTTGCTAAGCACAAAACATGGTTATTGGACTGTAAAATTAACCTATTGAACTGACTACATAGTGTGGTTGTTTTTTATAAAGATAAACAAAAAGTCACTAAAAAATATGATATAATATAATGTAGATTGTTTGATGAGGGGGTTGTTTGAACAAGAATTTATTCTATTGACTGACTAGAATCTGACGAATTGTAAGAAATAATCAGAATTATAGGAGATGTTAAATGGATATATTTAAAAAGATGGAACTGATTTCAGGAAATTATCTGGAAAATGATTGCGTTGGCGGTAATGAAGAAAATCCGCTAAGTATTGAATTGCTGAAATTGCAATTGGTAAGAGAAGGAGTACTAAAAGAACTGGATAGAATAACTAGACCGGTGTTTGACAGTTATGTCAACAGTATGAAAGCGACTTTGTTTACAGAATATGACATAGATTTTGAAGAAAAGGATATCTATGATGACTATATTTTACATACATCCAATAAAGGCATACAGGAAAAAATCAATAAGATAAGACGGGTTATAGAAATGCTTGACAACAAAATTATTGATTTGGAAGATGCCATGGAAGAGGAAAAGAAGCACAGGATCTTTGGATGACGGAAATCGGGAACCCTAATTTTAGGGTTCTTTTTATCTGTGATTTTTTGTATTTTGATGATAAGATATTATATTGAGAAAATGAAAGTGATTTTGGAGGATAAAATGACATGTAAACCCGATGGAACGTATACGTCAGTCTGTCCGAGAGACTGTTTTGGAGGCTGTACGCTTAAGGTAACAATAGAAGATGGAAAGATTGTTAAGGTTGCAGGGAATAAAAGCAACACAAATTCTGACGGCTATCTTTGCAGCAAGGGAGCGTCATATCATAAGCGCCTATACCACCCTGACAGAATTACATTCCCCATGCTTAAGGAAAAGAACACCGGGGAATTCAGTAGAATATCATGGGACGAGGCTTTGGACATTATTGCAAGAAAATTGACTGATTCCGTAAGGGATTGTGGGGCTGAATCCATTATGTATATGATGGGCTACGGACATATGGGGAAGCTTAACGACTATGCAAAAAGCTTTTGGATGCAGCTTGGAAGCATAACTTCCTGCTATGGCAGCCTCTGCATGGCGGCTGGAAAGACTGCTGTGAAATATACATATGGTACTGTTATGCAAAATCACAACAGCGATCTTCAAAATGCAAGGCTGATAATCGTGTGGGGATCCAATCCGGCAAATACAAATATACACAGGATGAGAAACATCAAGGCTGCTGTAAAGAAAGGAGCAAAACTTATAGTAATAGATCCAAGGGTCAGCGAAACCATGATAGAAGGTGCAGTACGGATTCATCCTAGAGGAGGAACGGACGGTCTTCTGGCAATGGGAATTGCAAAGATTATGATTGATAGGAACATTTGCAACCATGATTTTATCCATAAGCACGTCCTTGGCTTTGAAGAATATTGTGAAAGATTGAAGGAATATGATTTGGATGAAATATCTGCCAAGACCGGCATAGCCCTCGAGCAGATAAATGAAGTTGTAGATCATATCGAAGAAAATCCCGTATATGCCTTCATTACAGGATCAGGGAAATCCAGATATTCTAACGGCGGGCAGACGGAAAGGTGTGTGTGCATTTTGCCTGCCCTTACTGGAAGTATTGGTGTCAGCGGGGGAGGGTTCTATTTCTCTGATGACCAGAACCCCAGAATAAGTTGGAAAAACCTGCCGGTTAAGGGATATGAGATAAATGAAAACATACATGTCGGGAAAGTTGCTGAAGCCTTGGAAGATGAGTCTTCCAGAATAAGACTGCTTTGGATTGAAAAGGCCAATCCGCTGGTGAGCTCTCCAGACATTACCGGGATGAAAAAGGTTATGGATAAGATTGATTTTATAGTTACAGTAGAGCATTTCATGACGGATACGGCTCTTGATTCGGACCTTGTATTGCCTGCGGCTATGTTTTCTGAAAAGGATGATATATTTTCGATATACGGAGACTCATATATTCAATTGATGCCAAAGCTCGTTGAGCCTCAGGGGGAATGCAAGAGCGAACCTGAAATATACAGGCTCCTGGGAGAAAAGCTGGGGTTTGACCTGGCGTACCTGCCTGTAATAGATGAAGATGCCATAAACCGGCTCATTAAAGACAATAATATCAATACGACTTATGAAGAACTCAAGGAGAAACCTTATCTCTATGAGGGATATAATGAAATAGCTTATGAGGACCTTGTTTTTGACACACCAAGCGGTAAGATTGAGATATTCAGCGAACAAATGAAAAACTGGGGAAAGGACCCTTTGCCTGACTATTGTGAATCTGTTGAAAGCAGGTACAGCAAACCTGAACTTTACAGCAAGTATCCCTTGCAACTATTCAGCAGCCATGCTCCCGGGATGATAAATTCCCAGTTCAAGGAGATGAAGCTGTCCGTTAAAAACAGTGTGCCGAAGGTTCAGGTCAATTCAATGGATGCGGAAAAAAGGGATATTGCAAACGGAGACCTTGTCGGAATATACAACGACAGGGGAGTGATTGAAATGATTGCAGATGTTGGAGATATGGTAAGGGAAGGAGAAGTCCACATATATGCCGGCTGGGGAGACGGTACAGGGGCTTCCGTCAATGTTCTTATTCCTGGAAGGAAAACGGATATAGGCGATGCTACGGCATACCATGACTGTTTGGTGGAGATCGGCAAGGTATGATAATCAAACGTAAAATGGAGGGGATGTAATGAAAATACTGGTAGGTCCGGATAGTTTTAAGGATAGTGTGAGTGCCTACAAATTTTGTGAAATTGCAAAGGAAGTCATAGCGGAGCATTGGCCGGAAGACGAAGTGACTGTTTTGCCTCTTGCGGATGGAGGGGAAGGTACTGTAGAAGCTCTGGTTGCTGGCCAAAAGGGTGAATTTGTTTATGCACAGGTTGAAGATCCTCTTGGAACACTTGTCAATGCACAATATGGCCTTATTGAAGATGGAAAGGTTGCAGTTATTGAAATGGCTGCAGCTTCAGGACTGCCTCTAGTGCCTGTTGAGTTGAGAAATCCCATGGTTGCTTCGACTTACGGCACGGGACAGTTGATTCTTGATGCCATCAACAAAGGTGTTAAGAGAATAATTGTGGGAATTGGCGGCAGTGCAACTTCCGATGCAGGTCTTGGGATGCTGCAGGCTTTGGGATTCAAGTGCTTGGATAAAAATGGCAATGAGGTTGAAAGAGGAGGAATAGCTCTTCTCCAACTGGCGGCTATTGAAAGACCTGTGGATAGAGACGGCAAATTCATCTTTGAAGGAATTGACCTTCTTGTAGCCTGTGATGTAAACAATCCCCTATACGGCGAAAAAGGTGCAGCCTATGTTTATGGCCCGCAAAAGGGTGCGACTGAAGAAATGGTCAGGGAGCTGGATCTTGGTCTTAGAAATTTTGCAGAAGTTTTTAAAAAGTCCTTGGGAGTGGAAGTTGATTCCCTAATTGGGGGAGGTGCTGCCGGCGGTCTTGGGGCTTGTCTCTATGGTGCCTTGAATGGGCAATTGAAGCCTGGATTTGAAATAATCAAGGATCAGGTTGGACTTGAAGACATACTTAAAGAAGGTGTGGATCTTGTAGTTACAGCAGAGGGACAGATGAATCATCAGTCGCTGCACGGCAAGCTTCCAATTGAACTGGCAAAGCTGGCAAAATCCTACGGTTCCAAGACAGTAGCAATAGTGGGAGCCAGAGACATAGCCTTTGAGGAATTCTATGAACATGGAATCATAGGTGTTTTCCCCATCGCTAATTGTCCAATGACCCTGGAGTATTCAATGATGAACGGCGAAAATCTCTTAAGGGACACCCTCGTCAATGTTTTGAGTCTGCTTCACAATTGAAATTAAAAAGGTAGTTGAAATATAAATCTCAACTACCTTTCTTAGACCTTTAAATATCCATGTCGGTCACAAGAAGCGTGAATGGATAATGCTTCTTGTGACCAACCTTATGGAATGCTGTTTTGGCATTCTTCCCACTGGTAGTATTCATCTTCAAGCTGTGATTTGAGATTTTCCAGATTGTCATTTACTTCTTTTGCCTTTATATGATCGTTGTATACTTCGGGTAGGCAAAGCTTGCCTTCAAGTTCGGAAATTTCCTCCTCAAGTTTGACGATTGAAGCTTCAATTTCTTCAATCTTTTTCTTAAGCCGTTGTCTCTCCCTGATGATTTCACGTTCTTTTTTCGCATTGTTTTTAAGTTCTGTCTTGGTTATTCTGTTTTCCGGTTCTTCCTCCATATTCAACATGTTCTTCTTATAGTAATAGTAGTCGTAGTCTCCGAGATATTCAGTTATTCCCATTGAATCCATATCAAATATTTTTGTTACAATCTTGTTCAGAAAATACCTGTCATGGGAGATTACAAGTATCGTACCGGTATAGTCGGATATGGTTTTCTCAAGTACGTCCTTGGAATCAATATCAAGATGGTTTGTAGGCTCGTCCATTACTATGAAGTTTGTATTTGAAAGCATAAGTTTCAGGAGAGATAGTCTGCTTTTTTCTCCGCCGCTTAGATTGTCGATGGTTTTAAACAGGTCATCATTGAAAAAATTAAACCTGGCAAGGTAGCCTCTAACTTCATGTACCTTCAATCTGGGGTATTCATCCCAGATTTCATCAAGAACCGAATTGTCCGGGTTGAGTCCTGAAAGTTCCTGGTCAAAGTATCCTATGTTTACATTGTGGCCGAAGTTGTATTCCCCTGAATCAGAGCTCAACTGACCGGTTATGATTTTTACAAGAGTTGATTTGCCTACGCCGTTTGGACCGATTAAACCGATTTTATCACCCTTGTATATGTTGAAGTCTATATTTTCGAATACTTTCTCATCATCGAAGGACTTTGATAAGTTATTAACAAAAAGAACGTCGTTTCCGCTTTCCAAGCCGGGTGTAAATCTTATGGATATTTTGTTGTTCTCCTCTTCAGGTTTTTCAACCCTTTGAATATTTTGAAGCATTTTTTCTCTACTTTTTGCCTGTTTGACTTTTTTGTCTCTTCCGTTTGACAGGAATTTTGCTATTATTTCCTTCTGGCGCTGTATCTCCTTTTCCTGGATTATGTATTTCTTTCTCTGAAGTTCGAGTTCTTCTGAACGTTTATTGATGAAGTAGCTGTAGTTGCCGTTGTATTGCGTAATGTGCTTGTTGTTCAGAAACAGTGTTTTTGAAGTTACGCTGTCAAGAAAATACCTGTCATGGGAAATCAAAAGCACGGTACCTTTGTAATCCTTGATGAATTTCTCCAGCCACTCAACAGACTTAATATCGAGGTGGTTGGTAGGTTCGTCAAGAAGGAGTATGTCAGGGGAGGTAAGAAGAAGTTTAGCCAGCATGACTCTGTTCTTTTGACCGCCACTGAGTTTGTTGATGTTTTTGCTGAAATCGTCATGTTTGAACCCCAGTCCGTTTAGAACTCCTTTTATCCTGCTCTGATAGCTGTATCCGTCCAGTTTTTCGAATTCATCATTGACTGCTGAATATTCTTCCATTATAAGGGCTACGTCTTCGCCATCTTTGGGATTGCTCATTTTTGCTTCCAGACTTCTTAGAAGGCCTTCCAGATTCATTATATGCTTGAATACTTCTTCTATGACACTGTATATTGTGTCCTTGTCGGAAAAATCATCGATCTGTTTCAAGTACCCAAGTTTTTTTGACTTGTTGACAAAGACTGTACCGTTGTCATAGTCCAGTCTTGAAGTTAAAATATTAAATAAAGTTGTCTTTCCGGATCCATTTAGACCAATTAATGCTACCTTTTCGTATTCATTTATGGTAAAATCTATTTTGTCTAGTATTTTTTCAGCGGAATAAGACATTGTTAGTTTTTTACATGTTATATCAATCATTTTATCACCATCATATAGTATATTTATAAATATGACAGTTGTAAAGTGTATTTATGATTCCGTTATAAGATTTGCTTAAGCAGTATAAAAAAAACGATTGGGGAATTGTGCTAAATTAGGGATTAATATTTTTAAAAGTATTGAAATAATACCCGAAAATTGTTAAAATATTATCTAAGTGGAGGTGTAAGCATGGGGAAAAAGAAAATATCTGATGCTGTAATAAGAAGACTACCTAAATACTACAGATATTTGGGAGATTTACTGGAAAATGGAATTAATAGAGTATCATCGAATGATTTAAGTAAAATGACTGGATTCACCGCTTCGCAAATAAGACAGGATTTAAATAATTTTGGAGGATTTGGACAGCAGGGTTACGGATATGATGCAATGAATCTGAGAGAAGAAATAAACAAGATACTTGGATTGAACCAAAAGTTTAGAGTTGTAATTGTTGGAGCCGGAAACATTGGTCAGGCTGTTGCAAATTATGCTGGTTTCTATGAAGAAGGATTTGAAGTACTGGCTCTGTTTGACAAGAATCCAAAGCTTATAGGATTAAGGATAAGGGACATAGAGATCAAGGACCTGGATGATCTTCCCGGTTATCTGGATGATAACGAAATAGATATGGGTGTAATATGTACGCCTAAGGCTGTAAGCCAGGATGTGGCTGACATCTTGACTTCACACGGAATCAAGGCTATTTGGAATTTTGCTCCTACTGATATAAAGGTAGATGATGATGTAGCCATTGAACATGTGAGAATGAATGAGAGTCTTTACACATTGGCTTATTACTATAAACAAAAGAATGATACTGAAGAATAAAACTCGTGTATGCGAGTTTTTATTTTTTCTGCATTCTGGTTGCTGAACATATATCCCTTTATGTGATGTGATTTTGAATCAGGGAAAATTATGGAGGATTAGGTGATAATTAAATATTATGAGGATAGAGTTGAAATAGAGAATATAAATGATTTTATACCGAGACATGTATTTGACTGCGGGCAGTGTTTCAGATGGACTGAAGAAGAGGATGGCAGCTATACGGGAGTGGCATATAAAAAGGTTGTCAATATCGGTATGTTTGGAGATAAACTTGTTATAAATAACACCAACAAGCAGGATTTTGATAATATATGGAATGATTATCTTGATCTTACCAGAGATTATGGAAGGATAAAAAGTCATATAGATATAGATGAACACATGCACAAGGCCATTGGTTTTGGAAGAGGAATCAGGACACTCAATCAGGATGAATGGGAAATATTGATTACTTTTATTATTTCTGCAAACAATAGAATACCTATGATTAGAAATGCTGTTGAAAATCTTTCGGAAAAATATGGTGAGGAAATAGGGGAATACAGAGGAAGGAAATATTATGCTTTTCCAACGCCGCAGGCAATTGCGAAAGCGAATCTTGAAGATATCAGAAACTGCAAGGTTGGATTCAGGGACAAGTATATTCTAGCTGCGGCAAAGCATATAGAAAAAAACATGGAATGGCTCTATTCAATAAAGGAATTTGACTATGAAGCGGCTTCCAGGGAACTTAAGAAATTGAAAGGGGTAGGTGACAAGGTGGCTCATTGCATATTGCTTTTTTCCATGGGTAAATACAGTGCTTTTCCTGTGGATGTATGGATAAAAAGAATAATGACTACTCTTTATGGCGATGAAATTGAAGGTAATGGAATTGGAGAATTTGCTTCCAGTAATTTCGGTGAATATGCTGGTTTTGCACAACAGTATCTCTTTTTCTATGGAAGAGAAAATAATGTGGGCAAGAATAATGAAAAACGAAGCAAAATGAAATAAAACGAAGAAAAATAACGTAAATCGAAGGTAAATGAGAATAAGTAAGGAAAATATTCATAATCGTTCGAATATACATTGAAATTGCGTTTGAAAGTTTATCTCTATTGAAGTATTATATTCATTGTAAGTGTTAGCACTCGGGTCTGGTGAGTGCTAATAAAATAGAAAATATAAGATTATATGGAGGTAATCATGAATATTAAACCTTTAGGTGACAGAGTAGTGATAAAAATGCTTGAAGCTGAAGAGAAAACACAAAGTGGAATAGTTTTGCCGGGAACTGCAAAGGAAAAACCGTCAATAGCTGAAGTTGTAGCTGTTGGAACAGGAATCCTTAATGATGAGGAGAAAAAAGAAGAGATCAAGGTTGGCGACAAGGTAATAATCGCTAAATATGTAGGTACTGAAATAAAGATGGACGGAAATGAATTTACGGTTTTGGCGCTAAAAGATGTTTTGGCGATAGTAGAATAAGGGCGAGGTGTAGAAAATGGCTAAACAGATTAAATTTGATGAAAAGGCAAGAAGAGCTATGGAATCAGGTATCAACCAGTTGGCTGATACAGTAAAGGTTACTTTGGGACCAAAAGGAAGAAATGTAGTGCTTCAAAAATCATTCGGATCACCATTGATTACAAATGACGGAGTTACTATAGCTAGAGAAATAGAGCTTAGTGATGCATATGAGAACCTTGGCGCACAACTTGTAAAGGAAGTTGCTACAAAAACTAATGATGTAGCAGGTGACGGAACAACTACTGCAACGCTTTTAGCTCAAGCGATAATCAGAGAAGGAATGAAGAATGTTGCTGCGGGTGCGAATCCAATGATTCTTAAAAGAGGAATCCAGAAAGCTGTTGATGCAGCAGTGAAGGAACTTAGAGGTTTCTCGAAGCAGGTTGAAACAAGCGAAGACGTTGCTCAGGTTGCATCGATTTCAGCTGCTGACGAGTTCATAGGAAAGCTTATTTCTGAAGCAATGGACAAGGTTGGAAAAGAAGGCGTTATAACTGTTGAAGAATCAAGGACTATGGATACAAATCTTGACGTAGTTGAAGGTATGCAGTTTGACAGGGGATATCTTTCTCCATACATGGTATCGGATGCTGAAAAGATGGAAGCAAATCTTACTGATGCATTCCTTTTGATAACAGACAAGAAAATCACAAATATTCAGGATATACTTCCAGTGCTTGAAAAAATTGTACAGCAGGGAAGACCTCTTTTGATAATTGCTGAAGATATTGAAGGAGAAGCCTTGGCTACACTCGTAGTAAACAAGCTGAGGGGAACTTTCAACTGTGTTGCTGTAAAGGCGCCAGGATTTGGAGACAGAAGAAAAGAAATGCTGAGAGACATTGCAATCCTTACTGGAGCTCAGGTTGTTTCGGAAGAGCTTGGATACGACATCAAGGAAGCCACAGTAGATATGCTCGGAACTGCTAAATCTATAAAGGTAGACAAGGAAAACACTACAATTGTTGGTGGATCAGGAACTGAAGAAGCAATTGTAGAAAGAGTAAATCAAATCAAGGCTCAATACGAGGAAGCTACTTCGGAATTTGACAAGGAAAAACTTCAGGAAAGACTTGCCAAGCTTTCTGGCGGAGTTGCAGTAATAAATGTCGGTGCCGCTACTGAGACGGAAATGAAGGAAAAGAAGCTGAGAATTGAAGATGCATTGAATGCTACAAGAGCTGCCGTTGAAGAAGGAATCGTTTCAGGCGGTGGAGTTGCTCTTCTAAACACTGTAAAAGCTGTTGAAGAAGTTGCTGCAGAACTTGAGGGAGATGCCAGGACAGGTGCCCTTATAATTATGAGAGCTCTTGAAGAGCCTGTGAGACAAATAGCTATAAACGCCGGACTTGAAGGATCTGTAATAGTTGACAAAATCAAGAACAGTGAACATGGAATCGGCTTTGATGCTTTAAATGAAAGATATGTAAACATGATGGATGCAGGTATTGTTGACCCTGCCAAAGTAACAAGATCTGCGCTTCAAAATGCTGCATCCGTATCAGCTATGGTACTTACTACTGAAGCTGCCGTTGTAGATGAGCCAAAGGATAATGATATGATGGGCGGAATGCCAGGCGGAATGCCAGGTGGAATGCCGGGAATGATGTAATCAGTCTTTGCAAAAGTAGAATTCAAGAAATATCCGAGGATGTTCATTAAGTTTAAAAACTTAATGAACATCCTTTTGTATATTGTTATTTAATGGATAAAAGGGGAGTGGTGAACGCGAAAAAAGATGGCCCTTTGGCCATCTTTTTCTGGGTTTTGATTTGCTTTTTAATATTCCTTAAACGATCTTTTGTTTCCCCGAAATTAATAATTCCTAATACTGTGCTCTTTTTTAGTTTTGTTATATTAGGATGTTTGATTTTACGGCAGTAAATTTTCGGAAGCAGCATTGCCGCCTTATCAAACCCCAATATATTTATTAGATTTCCTCTTGTTTCCCTCTTTAGAGTCTAGTGCTCTTTTATTTGTTAGTTTATTCTTTGTTTGTTATTGCGGCAGCTCCGGATTCTCCGGTTCTGATTCTGTAGATGTTTTCGACCGGATAAACGAAAATCTTACCATCGCCTATGTTTCCGGTCCTGCAAACTTCATATACCTTGTCTACTACATCCTGTACTGGAGTTGTGGCTATTACAACCTCCACCTTTATCTTGGGGAGGAGTTGAGCTGTATAGTCAGTTCCTCTGTACTTTGTAGTCATACCTTTCTGTGTACCTGAGCCCATTACATTTGATACGGACATTCCCTCTACTCCGATATCAACCAAGGCGTTTTTGAGCTCTTCAAATTTATCAGGTCTTGTAATTATATCCAGTTTTGTATAAGTTTCTGACATGATGGAACCTCCTTATTTAATGCCTAGCGCTCTAGGTGCAAAATCAGCATAACTTTCACAGCCGTGCTCTTCGATGTCTAGACCTATTTTTTCTTCCTCTTCGGTTACTCTAAGTCCAAATGCTGCATCGATTGCCTTGAAAATTATAAAACCTGTTGCCAAAGTCCATGCACCAACTGCAATAACTCCTATAGCTTGAACAGTCAATAGGCTGGATCCTCCACCGAAGAAAAGTCCGCCGTCAGTTGCAAAGAGACCTACGCATAGTGTTCCAAAAGCTCCGCTGATACCGTGTACGCCAATTGCGCCTACAGGGTCATCTATTTTGAGAACCTTATCGACAAATTCTATACCGAAAACCATTACGAAGCTTGTGAGTGCACCAGTTAATACTGCACCGCCCATTCCTATTGCATCGCAACCTGCTGTGATTGCAACAAGACCTCCAAGAGCTCCGTTCAATGTCATACTGACATCAGGCTTCCCGTATTTGATCCATGTAAAAAACATTGTTACGACTGCACATGCAGCAGCTGAAAGATTTGTTGTCATGAATATGTGAGAAATGTCTTCGACTGCCATACCTGCAATTGTAGAACCTGGGTTGAAGCCGAACCATCCGAACCAGAGGATGAATACTCCAAGGGCACCGAGCGTGAGACTGTGTCCAGGCATTGCATTGGGTTTTCCGTCTTTTCCATATTTTCCAACTCTAGGACCTAAAACGAAGGCTCCCATCAAAGCTGCCCATCCTCCAACGGAATGGACTGCAGTTGAACCGGCAAAATCACGGAATCCCATGTTTGCTAACCAGCCGCCACCCCAGATCCAATGGCCTGAGATCGGATAGATTATCAAACAGATGAAAAAGCTGTAAACCAGATAAGATTTGAATTTAGTTCTTTCTGCCATAGCTCCCGATACGATAGTGGCAGCAGTGGCACAAAAAACTGTTTGGAAAATTAGAAATGCTGATTTTGGAATGGTTAATCCTAAATGCTCATATGTTCCTGTAGCCATGAGATCCAATGATCCTATTAACCCTCCAACATCGCTTCCGAACATAATTCCGAAACCGATAAACCAAAATACCAATGAACCTACTGAAAAGTCCATCAAGTTTTTCATGATGATATTCCCAGCGTTTTTAGCTCTTGTAAATCCTGTCTCCACCATT
Source organism: Dethiosulfatibacter aminovorans DSM 17477 (assembly GCF_900142005.1). Classification (GTDB taxonomy): domain Bacteria; phylum Bacillota; class Clostridia; order Tissierellales; family Dethiosulfatibacteraceae; genus Dethiosulfatibacter; species Dethiosulfatibacter aminovorans. The sequence goes on along the minus strand of NZ_FQZL01000006.1, from coordinate 296,439 downwards.
GCAAACCCCGCTTGCATGAAGAAGACAAATGCAGCAGCAATCAAAACCCAAATTGTATCAATAGCAATACTATAATCCATAATAATCACTCCTAATTATATTTTGTTTTGCTGCTTCCGAATGCATATTCCTCCTTTCTTTTTAAATGCTTGGATAATATCAGCTAGTTACTAATATTTATGCGAATCCAACAACATTTGTTAAATCATGAACTAATTGTAACACAACCTCTAATGTTTGTAAATAGACAAAACAAAAATAATTTTCGAGAAAACGTTTCCATTTTAAAAAGCGCCGAAAACATTGGTAAAACAGCGTTTTCCTATGATTGACTAAAAGTGACAAAGATAAAAAGAATTGCGCAAAACAGCCAAAAGACGAACGAAAAAACATTAAAAATAAATAACGTTAAGAAAAATAGACGTGCAATCACTGGATTAAATATGCATACCTGCGTATATATGCTTTGGAAATGTTAAATATATTAAATGGAAGTAAAGAAAGAACTATGGTATAATGTTTTGAATATAAATAGAGGTAAGGATATTGAATAATTTGTTAGACAGTATAAATGACATAAAAGATATAAAAAAATTGAAAATAAATGAACTGGAAAAGTTGTCCGGTGAAATTAGAGAATTTCTGATAAATACAGTTTCAAAAACCGGAGGACATCTAGCATCCAATCTTGGCGTGGTTGAACTTACCATAGCTCTTCATTATGTATTTGATTCTCCGGAGGATAAGCTTATATGGGATGTAGGCCATCAAAGCTATGTTCACAAGATTTTGACGGGCAGAAAGAAGCAGATGGACACAATAAGACAATTTGGAGGATTGAGCGGATTCCCAAAACGGTCTGAAAGTGAACATGATGTATTCGAAACCGGCCACAGCAGCACATCCATATCGGCTGCACTTGGATTTGTAAATGCCAGGGACATTAAAGGCGAGGACTACAGTGTGGTATCAATCATAGGAGATGGGGCATTGACAGGGGGGATGGCCCTGGAAGCTATTAATAATGCAGGCAGAAAGAAGAGCAATATGATAGTGATACTCAATGACAATGAAATGTCCATTTCCAAGAATGTAGGAAGTATTTCTTCTTATCTTAACAGGGTGAGAACAGGTACGGCGTATTATACCGCCAAAAGGGGAATAGAAACAGCCATATCTAAAATACCCATAGTCGGTAATTCCATGGTCAGGTTTATTAGAAAAACCAAGGAATCTTTAAAAACCTTTCTGGTTAACGGCGGAATGTTGTTTGAGGAATTCGGGTTCAGATATATAGGGCCTATAGACGGGCACAGTATAGATGACCTTATTGATGTTCTGGAAAGGGTGAAAAAAATAGAGGCTCCCGTAATGGTACATGTACATACGAAAAAAGGGAAAGGTTATCTTCCTGCTGAGAAGAAGCCGGATGTTTTTCATGGTGTCGGTAAATTTGATGTAAAGACGGGGAAGAGTTTGGATAAGTCCTCGATATCGTTCTCCAAGGTGTTTGGAAGCAAGATGGTGGAACTGGCGGAAGAAAATAAAAATCTTGTTGCCATAACAGCAGCTATGGCAGGAGGAACCGGTCTTGCTGAATTTGAAAAAAAGTTCCCTAAACGATTCGTTGATGTTGGAATTGCGGAACAGCACGGAGTTACTCTTGCAGCAGGAATGGCAAGCAATGGAATGGTGCCTGTGTTTGCTCTTTATTCTTCGTTTATGCAGAGGGCTTATGATCAGCTTGTTCACGATGTAGCTCTTCAAAACCTGCATGTTGTACTTTGCATTGACAGGGCAGGAATAGTGGGAAGAGACGGAGAAACTCATCAGGGTGTATTTGATTCGGCTTTTTTGTATCAGATACCAAATGTCACTGTTATGTCTCCCGTTGATGCTTCCGACCTGGAAAATATGCTTGAGTGGGCTGTGAATGAAGGAACAGGACCTGTAGTAATAAGGTATCCACGAGGTTATGTTGATTCAAGCCTTCCTGAAAAAAGAGAAGGATTTGGGAATACGGAAATTCTAAAGGAAGGTAAGGATATCACCCTTGTTTCATTTGGAAAACTGGTACATGATGCAATGAGGGCTTCTGAGATGCTTGGAAAAGAGGGGATCGAGGCAGGGGTAGTGGCCTTGAAGACAATCAAGCCAATAAGCAGGGAGCTGATAATTGAAGAAGGGCAAAAGACAGGGAAAATACTGTTTGTTGATGAAACCGTAAAATATGGTTCTGTTGGAAGGCTCCTTTATGATTTTCTTCCCGATGGTGTCGAATTGAGGCTGCATACCCTTCCGGACGATTTTATAGAACACGGCAGCGTAGAGGAGCTGTTTGCCAAATATAAGCTTGACGGTGAAGGAATTTCCGAAATTGTACTCAAGTGGTTAAGAAATGGATAGAATTCTTGTACTTGGTCCTTGTGGAGCGGGAAAGTCACATCTTGGCGATAAACTGGGAAGAAAGCTAAAGCTTCCGGTATATCATCTGGACTCAATATTCTGGAATCCAGGATGGGTTGAGTCCGACGGCGATGAGTTCCTTAAAGCAATCAATGAAATAGTTGCAAGGGGAAAGTGGATAATAGATGGAAATTACACGAATTACTGGGGGAACCGTCTGGACAGATGTGACGCTATAATCCTTCTTGATTATAGTAGACGGGTATGTTTTTATAGAACGGTTATGAGAATATTGAGGGGATATAATAAGGTAAGGTCGGATATGGCAGAGGGGTGCCCGGAAAGGTTCGACTGGGAGTTTTTAAAATATTCCTGGAATTTCCGAAAGGATAAAATGTACAATTTATATGAAGTGTTGGAGAAGTATAAAGGGGAAAAGAAGATTTATGTTTTTCGTAAACCTTCTGACCTTGAAGTTTTTATAAGGACGAAAAGTGGGAAATAGAGATTGAAAACCTTGTAAAATGAACGCTTTTGTTAACAGAAGGCAGGAGTATAAATTTCTTCCTGATTTTGTTAAAAAAGTGTTTATTTTTGTTAACATATAGTGTATAGTATATACTATGAGTTTATTGAAGGAACACAGGTGTGTTTGAGGAGGAAACAAAATGTTGAAAGTAGCAAAATTTGGTGGATCATCGTCAGCAAGCGGCGAACAGTTGAAAAAAGTAGCAGATATAATAAAATCTGATTTAGATAAAAAGTATATTGTTGTGTCGGCACCGGGAAAAAGATTTGGAGAAGACAATAAGATTACAGATCTTCTTTATTTATGTCATGCACATATAACATATTCGGTACCTTTTGACCAGGTTTATAAAATGATAGTTGACAGATATTCTGAAATTGTTAAGGACCTAGGTATAGAATTTGATCTTGATGGCGAGCTGAATGAGATTAAAGAAAAACTTGGAAAGAATATTTCAGTCGACTATCTTGTCAGCAGGGGAGAATATCTTAATGCAAAAATTCTGGCTAAATATCTTGGATATAAATTTGTAGATGCAAAGGATATTGTATTCTTCAAGATGGATGGAACTCTTGATGAAGAAAAAACAAGTGTTGTTATGAGAAAGGTGTTGAACCAGGCCGGGAATGCGGTGATTCCAGGATTTTATGGTACTGGAGCACTTGGGGATATCAAGACTTTCTCAAGAGGCGGGTCCGATATTACAGGAGCAATAGTATCAATGGTGATGGATGCTGATGTTTATGAAAACTGGACGGATGTTTCCGGATTCATGATGGCGGATCCCAGGATTATTGACAATCCAAAGAGGATCAGAAGCATTACATACAGGGAACTCAGGGAATTGTCATATATGGGAGCCAAGGTGCTTCATGATGAGGCGATTTATCCTGTCAGGAATGCCAACATACCTATAAACATAAAAAACACAAACAATCCTGAGGATCCTGGAACGATGATAATCAATGAAAGAGAGAAGCTGGATACGGATTTGCCTATAACAGGTATTGCAGGCAGAAAGGATTTTACGGTTATTGGGCTTCAGAAATTCTACATGAATTCAGAGGTTGGATTTGTAAGGAAACTATTGTCCACGCTTGAAATGTTCGACATCACTTTTGAACATATTCCTTCGGGAATAGATACGGTGTCGATTGTAATAGACAATGAAAATCTAAATGGAAAATTGGAGAAGCTTCTCAGTGAAATAGAAAGAGTCTGCAAGCCGGATGCGCTGAATGTATACAAAAACATTGCCTTGCTTGCGGTAGTTGGTCAAAACATGGCTTTTACAACAGGTGTATCGGCTAAGATTTTCAATTCTCTTGGTGAAAATGATATAAACATCAGAATGATAGACCAGGGTTCAAGTGAAATGAACATAATTGTAGGTGTTGCCGAGAAAGATTTTGAAAAGGCAATCAAGTCAATATACGCAGCTTTCAACAAGTAATTAAATATCTATTATCTATAATAATGGGCTATTCATGGCTGGAGGATAATTCCAGCCGTGAATAGCCTTTTTGACAGTTTAAGCAGGTTGAAATGTATGACAAGAATACAACGGCTTCGCTATGTTAAATGCGCAAGCTATAAAAAAACGCCTTCTTTTTACAGAAGGCATTTAATCATTCTAATGTATTATTGTTCTGAATAAAACTGTTTAACCAGTGCTACGGCAGCAAGGGCATCCTTTCCATAGAAATTGGCATTGATTTCCCTGGAATACTCTTCTGTCAACACTGCTCCGCCTACCATTATTTTGGCATCCGGTATATCCCTGTTTATAGCCTCGATAGTCTTTTTCATATTGGCCACCGTTGTAGTCATTAAGGCGCTGAGACCTACCAGCTTTATGTTTTCTTCCTTTGCAACCTTTACTACATCCGCTATTGGGACATCCTTGCCCAGGTCGACTACATCGAAGCCATAGTTGTCCAGCAGCATCTTAACTATGCCTTTGCCTATATCGTGTACATCGCCCTGTACAGTTGCCAGGATGACTCTTTTATTTCTGTCTACTGTTGCATTTGTTTTGCTGCTTTCCTTTATTATCTTGAATATGTTTTGAACGGTTTCAGCAGAAAGCAGAAGCTGGGGAAGGAATATTTCACCTGTTTCATATTTCGATCCAACTTTATCAAGGGCAGGCGCAATGTATTCATTTATTATTTCTATACTTGTCTTTTTCTCAAGCAATTCCTTTGTGATTTCTGCAGCTTTAACTTTCAATGCATTTATTATTGCATGGTCCAGGGTCATTTCAGATTCGGGAATCGGCTTTTCTGCTGTTTCCTTGGTTGTTCTTGAAGTGTCCTTGTAGAATTCTATATAGTCTGCTGAGTCCCTGTCGATATTTTTCAGCACCTTGAAAGCCCTTATTGCATCCATTGAGCTTTCTGATGCCGGATTCATGATTGGTGCATCAAGACCCATTGCAAGGGCGCTGGTAAGGAATGCAGTTGTAAGGAGGTCCCTTTCAGGCAGTCCGAAGGAAACATTGCTGACTCCAAGGCAGGTTTTGGCGCCGATTTCTTTTTTTACCCTGGAAAGGGCGACCAGGGTGTCAAAAACATCCTCTTGCTGTGCAGATGCCGTAAGCGTGAGGCAGTCTATGAAAATATCCTTTCTTTCGATGCCGTATTTTTCCGCTTCTTCAACTATCTTTTTTGCTATGTCAAATCTTTCACTGCTTTTACCCGGTATTCCATCATCGTCCATTGTCAGACCTACAACGCAGCATCCGTATTTTTGAATCAGGGGAAGTATGTTTTCCAGGGATTCCTGTTTGCCGTTTACAGAATTGACCATTGCTTTTCCGTTGTATTTTCTAAGAGCGTTTTCTATTGCATCGTAGTCGGAGCTGTCTATCTGGAGGGGAAGTGTTGAGTGCTTGGACACTTCCATGATTACATCCTCCATTGTCTTGGATTCATCGATGCCCGGTACTCCAACATTGATGTCCAGTATGTCCGCTCCTTCCTTTTCCTGTTTCTTGGCCAGCCCTGCAATATATTCAAGGTCATGGTTTTTAATTGCTTCCTTGAGTTTTTTCTTTCCAGTGGGATTTATTCTTTCTCCGATTATTGCAATGCCGTCAACTACGATGGTTTTTGTAGACGAAGATACAAAGGTATAATCCTTCTTTACAACCTCAGTCGGGGAGAAGTCTTTAATGTTGTCCTTGAAAGCCCTTATATGGTCAGGAGTAGTGCCGCAGCATCCGCCCAGAACATTGACGCCAAGGTCCTTGATCCTGGCCATTGTCGATGCGTATTCTTCGGGACCAAGGTCGAATACGGTCACGCCATCAATCATTTTGGGAAGTCCTGCATTCGGTTGCACAATTATATTTTTGGAAGAATATTTTACCATTTCCTCTATGAAGGGAATCATTTCATCAGGTCCAAAAGAACAGTTCAATCCTATTACATCTGTCCCTAGAGATTCCAATATTGAAACTATGGTAACTATATCTGTTCCTGTAAGCGTTCTTCCGTTTTCCTGCAGGGTCATGCTGCATATAACAGGAAGGTCCGAGTTTTCCTTGGCGGCCAGGACGGCGGCTTTTGCCTCGTAAATGTCTGTCATCGTTTCTATAAGAACCAAATCGCAGCCGGCATCTCTGCCTGCAATAATCTGCTCCTTGAATATGCCATAGGCAAAATCAAAGTCGTATTTGGTATCGTTATTTATAAGCACGCCTATTGGACCTATATCAAGTGCGCAATAGGCATTGGTGGATTCTTTCACGTTCTTGATTCCCCTGGATACAACTTCCTCGACGCTGTATCCTGATTTTTCAAGCTTGTATCCGTTTGCGCCAAAAGTATTTGATGTGATTATATTGGAACCTGCCTTTTCATAGTCTCTGTGTATGGACTTTATAAGGTCCGGCTGAGTTATGTTCAAGAGTTCGGGATTGATTCCGGGGTCTTCAAATCTTTTTTGTATTTCCGTACCCATGGCTCCATCTAGAATCATTATTTTTTCATTTAAATCTTTAATAAAGTTTTTCATATATACCTACCAATTCATGTTTTTAAATATTTTTTTCGCTACTTCGGGTTTGTTCATCACATAAAGATGGAATCCGTCTACTCCAAATTCATTCAACTCTTCCATTTGTCTGCAGGCATATTCTATTCCTGCCTCCATCATTGATTTGTTGTCGTTTTCATACTTTTTCAGCAAGGTATCGAGCTTGGCTGGAATTGAAGCACCGCTCAAGGTGGTGATTCTTTTTATTTGCTTCGCATTTGTAACAGGCAATATACCCATTGTAATTGGTACTGATAGATTTTTTTTAGAAAGCTTATCCTTGAAGGTATAATATTTTTCGTTGTCAAAGAATAATTGGGTTATGAGAAAGTCTGCACCCATTTCCACTTTTTTGCATAGATTGTCGATATCCTTGTCAAGGGAATCGCAATCCATATGACCTTCCGGATAGCAGGCTGCGGCTGCTGAAATATCATACTTGCTTGATTTTATATACTTGATAAGGTCAGATGCATACTGGAAATGTAGAGGGTCGGGAAATTTAAAGTTTGGGTCCGTTGGAAGGTCTCCTCTTAAAGCCAGGACGTTTCTAAGCTTCTTTTCTTCTATGGACCTTAAAATTTCATCTATCTTGTCCTTTGTTGAAGTTATGCAGGTGAGATGAGGCATGGCTTCGATCGTATATTTTTCCTTTATATACTGAGCTATATCTATTGTATAGTTGCTGTTTGCATTTCCTGAAGCTCCGTAAGTTACAGAAATAAAATCGGGTCTGAACAGGGCTAGTTCGTCTATTACATCAAGAAGCTGTTTCAGGGTCATGGTTTTATTTGGAGGGAAAATTTCAAAGGATATTACCTTGTCTTTTTTGTTGAATTTCTCTATTATGTTCATTTTTACCACCTCTAAAATATTTATCATTATATTATAATAAATAATTACATTAATTTAAAGAAAATTAATAAATTTATAACATATTTTCGAGCTTATGTCAAAAAAATGCAGTGCTAATATTTGTGGTGTGTATGGATTGATTAAATAAAAAAATATAGGATATCGATTCATACCGATCATCCTATATTTGTTTCTTGCTTATTTCGTACCGAACAGCCTGTCTCCTGCATCTCCAAGTCCCGGTACTATGTAGGACTTTTCGTTAAGACCTTCGTCTATCGAGATTGTATATATTTCTATGTCGGGGTGGTATTTTAGAACTTCGTTTATACCTGTTTCAGTTGCCACAAGAATCATTGCCTTGATATTTACTGCACCTCTGTTTTTGAGCATTGTAATTGCATCTCTCAGTGAGCCTCCGGTAGCAAGCATGGGGTCTGTTACAATTACAAGTCTTTTAGAAATGTCAGAAGGCAGCTTGCAGTAATATTCTATAGGTTCAATTGTTTCTTCGTTTCTATATAGACCGATATGTCCAACCTTTGCATTGGGAATAAGGCTCAGCATTCCTTCAACCATTCCCATTCCCGCTCTCATTATAGGAACGATTGCTACATCAAGACCGCTTAGGCATTTTCCAACAGTCTTGCAGATTGGAGTTTCAATTTCAACATCTTCAACAGGGAGGTTTCTGGTAACTTCAAATGCCATAAGCATGGAAAGTTCGTTAACAAGTTCTCTAAAATCCTTTGATGATGTATTTTTGTCTCTTAACATTGTCAATTTATGCTGGATCAATGGATGTTTAATCAGCGTTACATTCTCTTTCATTTTGCACCTCTCATTTTTACTAATATATATTATATACACTGACTGAATAATGTCAATTGAATGTTTACATTTTATTTCATTAATTATATAATTTTCTTGGTGATGATAATGATAAGCAATGGAATAGACATAGTAGAAGTGAAAAGGATAGAGAAACTGATAAAAAAAGAGAAATTCTTAAAACGGATTTATTCGGAATCTGAATTGGAATATCTTGAATCAAGAAAATTCAAGGCAACAACGGCTGCCGGCATATTTTCAGCCAAGGAAGCTGTAAGTAAATGCATAGGGACGGGAATAGCCGGATTCAACTGGGATGAGATTGTAATAAGCAGTGATGAATTTGGGAAACCCCATGTGGAACTTCTTGGAAAGGCTCTTTTAATGGCGGAAGAAATGGGCATATCAGATATTGAAGTATCAATAACCCACAGTGACGAATATGCTGCTGCATCAGCCATTGGCCAGATGAAGAAAAATTGGGCGAGCATTCCCGAACCGCCGGTGAAGATATTGAAAAGAAAGAAGGACACCCATAAAGGCGATTATGGAAGGATCGGAGTATTGGGAGGAAAGAAGGGAATGAGTGGAGCCGTATATATGGCGGGCCAGTCTGCATTGAAATCCGGCAGCGGTCTTGTACATGTCCTTGCTCCTGAGGTGTTGCATAACATACTTGCTGTTAAGTTCAACGAAGTTATCATAGAAGAACTTGATTTCAGCAAGGATTTTCTTTCTTGTGATGATTATAAGAATATTGAAAAAAAGATTTCGGAATATGATTCTCTTTGCATCGGTCCTGGAATTGGAAGGGATGAATCTACAGTGAAACTGATATGTGAAGTGATAAAAATGACCGATGTACCCATTGTACTTGATGCCGACGGATTGAATTGTATATCGGAAAATCTTGAGGTTCTGGAAAGCAGGAATGGAGATATCATTGTAACGCCTCATCCGGGAGAAATGTCAAGACTGACTGGATACAGTATAAGTCATATTAATGAAAACAGAGTGGAGGTAGCAAGGGAATTTTCTTTAAAATACGGAGCGGTGACTGTATTGAAGGGGCATAATACTGTCGTTGCAAACGGAGATGATGTTTACATCAATAAAACGGGTAATCCTGGCATGGCAACGGCCGGCAGCGGAGATGTCCTTACTGGGATAATCGGGTCCCTGGTGGGGCAGGGTTTTGGATTGATGGATTCAGCAAAACTCGGTGTGTATCTCCATGGATTGGCAGGCGATATGGCAAAGAAGAAGTACGGCGAATATGGATTGACAGCTATGAATATTATAGAGTATATACCTGATGCCTTTGCTGCAGCATATTGAATAAGCAATAAAATTTCACATATTTACATAGAAAGATGGTTGCAATTCTGATATAATTGTTTAGCACATTTTAGATATAGGAGCAGAATGATGAAATTAAAGAATATATTGGTATTGATGGTTGTTGTAAGCTTGTTGTTTTCCTTTGGTGCCTTGCATGAAAGGTTCAATATAGAAAAGGGGCTGAAAGAGTATAATTACATACTTGACCTTGATGAGATGGAAAAACTGGCTGATGATTCAGACAAGAGTCTGGAGTACTGGCTTGGCTTTTTCAAGGGCCTGGGAGCGGGATATGTTTCCCTCAATGAAGAAACACTGTATTCCATGATTGAAGATGGAAAAAGTTTGTCTGTCGATATAGTTGGAGACTTGGAAAAAGAATATGAAAAATACAGCAGTCTTCCCGAATCCATAAAGAATGATATGAAAGACGGCAATGTCGACAAGTTTGACCTGATAGTGAAAATCCATGACAGTGAAACTTTTGATTTTGTGTGCAATGGTCTGAAAAACAGATATGACGAAGATTTCTATAGGGTTTATGAGGAAGAGAATAATTATGTAGTTTTGGACGGGTCATATGAGGATATGATCTATACCGATGCTGTAAAATACCTTGATATTGATGGTACTGGAATAATAAATGTCAACAATCCCGTTTCATCAAAACTTCTTCTTATTGGTATAGGCTATGACATGGAAAAGTATTCGCTTTTGGAAGCCAGCGGGTTGAAAATTCTTTTCAGACCTATAAACTACAGCAGGTATTCAGATAAGATTGTTGACAATTTCATTGATTCAATAAATACGTTGAATCCTGAACAGAGGTATGTACTTTTTTATGGCAAGGAAGTTGCGGGATATCCTTCGGGCATGGGTAAATTATCTCAATATATGAGGGATAAGGGCATTGTTCCTGTCATGATAGAAAGCGGCGAGCAGAGGGAACATCTGGTTCAAAGCGGTCTGGACAGTCTTGTGGAGTCTCTTGACTATTCTGCAATCAGGGCATTTACAATGTGGGATTTTATAAGGGAAAGAATAGGCTACTATAATTATGCCGGAGCCGAGGAAATAGAAAATTCATTGTACAGGGCCATAACGGAAAGAAATATCAGATTCATATATTTTAAGCCTTACATGGATGGAGATTTGAATTATTCCGACAATGAACAACTATATGTGGATTCCTTTGCAAGCCTTGAAGAAAGGCTTCAAGCCCATGGAATAATACTGGGAGAACCATCGGATATGGGAAATACAAGCAATTCAATAGTTGATACTTTTATTATGAGTCTTGGAATTGTAGCTATAGGCATATATCTGATCAATGGATTGGTGTCAATGAGAAGCAAGACAAATATTGCACTTGCGGCTGCAGCCGTATCATTGTTCGGATTGTTGACTTATTTAAAACCGGACCTTGCAAAGGTTACATTTGCATTGCTTGGTGCTGTCTGTTTTTCTTCGCTGGCAGCATATGTCCTTGCAAGGGAAGGAATGAAAATTGGAAATGGGGACCTTGGAATTTTTGGATGCATGTCAAAGGCTGCAAGAATTCTTGTCGTGTGTACAGCAATAGCACTCATGGGTGGATTATATTCCACATCGTTTCTGTCGGAAACCAAATTCATGCTTGAAATGGATATCTTCAGAGGTGTGAAAATCAGTCAGATCATTCCTATTGCTGCAATGATTGTGTTTTATCTGGAAATCATCTACAAGGATAAGGATGACAGTATAATCAAGATGGCGAAAAGAGTTATGATGAGTGACATCAAGATCATATATGTTGTCATTGGTCTTGTGCTGGCATATGTCGGATATATATATATATCCAGAACAGGTCATGAAACCAGCGTACAGCCCTCCGATATTGAAATGATATCAAGGAATTTCCTTGAAAGGGTGCTTCCGGCCAGACCGAGGACAAAGGAATTCCTTATAGCCTTTCCGGCTTTGTATGCCATGGTTTATTTCTTGAACAAGGGCTTCAAAATATTGGGAGGAATCATGTCTGTTGGAGCTGTAATAGGACTTGCGTCAATAGTCAATACTTTCAGCCACATAAGAAGTCCTCTTTATCTTTCCGTAGTTAGAAGCGGATTCTCACTGGCATTTGGAATCGTTTTGGGATGTGTTGCTCTTGTAGTAATAGACATGGCCTATAAAACATTCTGCAGGTATAAGGAGTCACTGGATGCGTAAAATTTTACTTGCAGGTTATTACGGATTGAACAATATTGGCGATGAGGCAATACTTGAAAAGTTTATAGAAATGATAAGGGGGAATTCAGCAGATGCGGAGATAAGCGTTTTATCTGGCAAGCCTGAATATACGGAAAAGACGTTTGATGTGAGCTCGGTAGACAGGAAGGACTTTTTCAAGGTGAACAAGGCTATAGCGGACAATGACATTGTAGTATTCGGTGGAGGCAGTCTTCTTCAGGATGTTACGAGCAAAAAGAGTATTTACTATTATCTTTATCTGATTTTTGTTTCAGAGCTTTTAAAAAAGAAGGTTATTTTGCTGAGTCAGGGAATAGGACCCATTGAAGGCAAATTCAACAGGTGGATGACGGCAAGACTGCTAAACAGAGCGGACAGGATAACGGTCAGGGATGCCAATTCCTTCAATGTATTGAAGGAACTTGGTGTAAAAGAAGATAAGACAGGTTTTTCTGCGGATCCCGTAATAGACTACGGACCGGATATCAAGTATGAAAAAATGGATAAGACCCTTGTGGGAATATCGGTCAGGAAATGGAAGGACACCGATGTGGTTTCGCCTGTTGTGGAGATAATCGAGAAGCTCCATGAAAAAGGTATAGAGGTTGTGCTTATACCTTTTCATTTTGATGAAGATATTGAATTGATTGAAGAAATTGAGGCAAGAACAGATGTTGAACTGGGAACAGTGAAGGACAAAATGACGTCAAAGGAATTATATGGGCTCATAGGAAGGTTAAGTCTGCTTCTGGGCGCCAGACTTCATTCCTTGATATTTGCCGTTTCATCATTTGTCAGGATATCCGCCATATCCTATGATCCAAAGGTTGAATACTTTATGAAAAGTCTGGGTATGAAATCAACATGCAGCATAGAAAACATAGACCCAGACAAGGTGTGCGGTGACATTTTTGAAAAACTTGAAGGCAATATAGAATATATTGGGAAAAGGAACGAGCTTGTGAATACGCTGGAAGAGAATAAAAAAATTATAAAGGAATTGCTTGAGGAATAGTATGAATAAGATTTCTATAATGGATGTAAGCATCAATAATGTTACAAAAGCAGAGGCTGGGGAAAAAATAAGGAATCGCCTTGAAAAGGGAGGCGATGGAATATTTACAATTTTCACACCAAACACTGAGATTGTAATGCTTTGCAACGATGACAGCGAATTGAAAAGAATCATCAACAAGGGCAGCATGGTTCTTCCCGATGGAATAGGTTTAATCTATGCTTCCAGAATCAAGAGGCTTCCCCTTAAGGAAAGAGTGACCGGTTTCGATACTTCAGTGGAGATATTGACTATTGCAGCTGAAAAGGGATACAAGGTATTCCTGCTCGGAGGTGCTCCCGGAGTTGCTGAAAAGGCTTCTGCAAACATCAGGAAAAAGTTTGGTGACATAATATGCGGATACCAGCATGGATATTTCAAGGGGCAGCATATAGGGCATGCAGACCACCAAGAGGAAAGAGCTATAATAAATAGAATAAATGATTTAAAGCCGGATATTGTATTCGTAGGACTTGGTTCTCCCAAACAGGAAAAATGGATTGATTATCATGGTAACAACTTGAATGCTAATCTTGTCATCGGCAACGGCGGCACTATAGATGTCCTGTCTGGAAATGTGAAGAGGGCTCCTCAGTTTTACCAGAATCTGGGTCTTGAATGGCTTTACAGGCTTGTATCGGATCCTAAGAGGATAAAAAGGCAGATTTTACTGCCTGTTTTCATGCTGAAAATACTTTTTGGACCAAAAGATATTGTAAAAAGCAATAATTGATTTGAAAAATTGCAAAAAGTCTGTAAAATATAAGGGAGTAAAGAAAATGGAGAATTATAATGATGCTAGAATTTGAAAATGTAACGAAAGTATACAAGGATAAGTTTACAGCTGTTCAAAATATCGATTTGAAAATCGAAAAAGGCAGCTTTTCATTTATAGTAGGGAAAAGCGGTGCAGGCAAATCCACCTTGATAAAGCTATTAATAAAGGAAATCAATCCATCTGAGGGTAGATTATTCTTCGATGGTGAGGATATAACCTATTTGAGCAGCAGGAAGGTTCCGATACACAGAAGAAAAATCGGTGTTATATTTCAGGATTTCAGGCTTCTCAACAGGAAAACCGTCTATGAAAACATTGCTTTTGCAATGGAAATGGTGGGGCATTCGCCAAAGGTTATTAGAAGAGAGGTGCCAACGGTATTAAGCATGGTGGGCCTCAGCGACAAGGCCAACAACTTTCCCAATGAGCTGGCGGGAGGGGAACAGCAGAGGATAGCCATTGCAAGGGCTGTAGTCAACAAGCCTGAGTTGATTATTGCAGATGAGCCTACAGGCAACCTGGACCCTGAAACAACATATGAAATAATGAAGATATTCACTGAAATAAATAGGAGAGGTACGACTCTCATTATGGCTACTCATGACAGAATGATAGTGGATGCCATGAAAAAAAGGGTTATTGAACTGAAAAACGGGAAAATAATAAGAGATACTCAAGAGGGGGAATATTATAATGTCTATTAGAATCCTTAAGCATACATTCAGACAGGGATTTCAGGGAATATTCAGAAATAGAACCATGAGTATTGCGTCCGTAGGTTCCATAACGGCAGTTCTTGTAATACTTGGACTGGTCCTTATGCTGATATTGAATGTAAATGCACTGTCCCTGTCAACAAAGGAAAAATTTGATGAAATCTATGTTTACCTTGATGACAACATATCGAATGACAGAATAAGGGAAATAGGGGAAGAAATAAATGATATCGAAGGTACCATGACTACTGTATTCCAGTCCAAGGAATATGCCTTGGAGAATATGAAGGAGGACTTCGGTGATGATGCATACCTTCTCGATGGATTGGCAAACAATCCTCTTCCAAACACCTATGTGGTTCAGCTCAAAGATGTTTCATATTCTAAATCCGTAGTGAATAAGATTGAAAAGACTGATGGAATTGAAGAAGTAAGGTATTACAACGACCTTGTTGAAAAGCTTGTTAATATGGCTGAATTTATTAAGACTTCAGGCATGGTTCTGATAGTGATACTTCTTCTTGTCAGTGTATTTATCATCCAGAATACGATTAAGATTACAGTAGCTTCCAGAAAAAGGGAAATTGAACTCATGCAGTATATTGGTGCATCAAACGGATTCGTAAGGGGACCTTTTCTCCTGGAAGGGATTATCCTGGGGTTGCTTGGAGCAATATTGTCCATTATCATTGTATTGAACGGATACGACTATATGGTGTCGCTGGCCAATGAAAAGTTCTTCGCAATGCTGTCTGTTAATCTTATACCGGCAAACTTGATTTCATTTGACCTGCTTATAATTTTTATCACCATCGGTGTTGGAATCGGAATACTGGGAAGCATAGTTTCCCTTAAGAAATTCTTGAGTGTCTAGGAGGGCGGAATGATAAGAAAAGTTTTTATTCTCTTTGCTGTTGTTGCGTTGGTATTTGCCGCTGTGCCGGCCGAGGCATCCAGTATCAGCGATTTGCAAAATGAACTTAAGAATACTGAAAATAAGATTGACAGTATTACAGACAAGCTTAAGGAAGTGAAATCTGAAAAATACGGCGTTGAAAAACAGATTGAAGAGCTTGACGGCCAGATACGTTCGTTGGTATCTGAAGAGGACAGCCTCAATGACGTAGTCACGGTACTTGAAAATAACATTGCTGCAAAAGAAGCTGAAATAGAACAGATCAAGGATGATATTTCGTCAAATACGGAACTTCTGGAGGACAGACTAAGGGCCATGTACAAGAATGGTGCGGTAGGATATCTCGAGGTTCTTTTCAATGCGGATGATGTTGTGGATTTTATGACCAGGGCTGACATGGTGCAGAGAGTTGTAAACAGCGATGTTGAAATTCTGGAAAATCTTGAAAGCCAGCAAACGGAACTTGAAATAGCGAAGCTTGAGCTTAAGTCGGAGCAGAACAATTACTATATGGCACTTGAGGATGTTCAGAGCAAGAGAAATGATGTTGAAATTGCAAGCCGTGCCAAGGAAACCTATATGTCAAGCCTTGAGGACAATATAGAAGAGCTTAAAAGAGAAGAACAGAAACTCCTTGACGCTTCCAGTGAAATTGAAAATAAAATCAAGCAGAAACAGCTTGAAATGAAATATGCCGGAGGAGAAATGGCTTGGCCTGCTCCTGGGTATTACAGAATCACTTCTCCCTATGGGATGAGACCGCACCCTCTTTATGGATACTGGAGCATGCATACGGGAGTTGATGTAGGCGTGCCTATGCGGTCTAATATTGTGGCGCCAAACTCTGGAGTTGTAACCTATGCGGGATGGTATGGGGCATATGGCAATATAGTCCTTATAGACCACGGAGGCGGCATATCCACTTTGATGGCGCACAACACATCTGTTTTGGTGACGGAAGGGCAGAGTGTAACAAAGGGTCAGATTGTGTCCTATTCGGGAACTACGGGAATGTCAACGGGGCCTCACCTTCATTTTGAAGTAAGGGTGAACGGTTCTCATACCAATCCTTTAGATTATTATTCAGGTTTTTAAATTGTTGATTTTCCCGGGTGAAAAGCCCGGGAAAGTTATTTTGTCAATTATTTTGGGAATTATTTATAAATTGTCTTGACATTGAGACGGCAATTAACTATAATAGACAAGAACAAAGTAGAGGTATCCGCTTCTCACCTTACGGCGCATTTGTGCAGCCAGTATGGTTAATATTTTTGGTTTTTTCTGAAGATAGCGGATTAGTGCTGTCTTTTTTTATTTGCCGGTCGGAATGGTTCAACTGACCGATGATTCGAAGGATTCGATGTCCTGAGGATTTAATTTTAGGAGGTGTAATTATTAAAGAACTTGATATTAATAATCAAATCAGGGATAGAGAAATCAGAGTAATAGATTCAGACGGCAGCCCCCTTGGAATACTCGATACAAGAGAAGCCATGAGGCTTGCTGAAGAAAGAAAACTTGATTTGGTAAAAGTGTCACCAAATGCTAAACCGCCTGTATGCAAGATTATGGATTACGGGAAATACAAATATGATACAACGAAAAAAGAAAAAGAATCCAGGAAGAAGCAAAAGGTTATCAATGTTAAGGAAATAAGAATGACCCCTACTATTGATGAGCATGATTTGCAGGTAAAGATTAAAAATGCTAATAAATTCCTGGCAAAAGGTGATAGGGTCAAGGTTGTTGTAAGATTCAGAGGAAGACAATTAGGGCACACGGAAATTGGTAGAGAAGTATTGATGAAATTCATTGAAGCAACTTCTGAATTCTCGGTAGTAGACAAAAGACCGAAAATGGAAGGGCGTCAAATGGTTATGTTCTTAAATTCAAAAAATTAATATTAGGAGGAGGATTGACATGCCTAAAATTAAGACTAATAGATCAGCCGCTAAAAGATTCAATAAAACTGGTAGCGGAAAAATTAAAAGAGCGAAAGCTAACAAGAACCACTTTACAGGAAAGAAGGCAGCAAAGAAGATAAGAAATCTTAGACAATCAGCTTTGGTTTCTGATGGCGATTTTGAAAGAGTAAGTAAATTAATACCGTATAAGTAACGAATTGGGAGGTTATCATGGCTAGAGTAAAAAAAGCGTTAAACGCTAAAAAGAAGCACAAGAAGATTCTTAAGCTTGCGAAAGGATATTACGGAGCTAAGAGTACTCAATATAGAACTGCAAATCAGGCAGTAATGAAGTCGCTTTCTTATGCATATGTAGGAAGAAAGTTGAGAAAAAGAGAATTCAGACAATTGTGGATTACAAGAATCAACGCTGCTGCTAGAATGAATGGAATGTCTTACAGCAGATTCATCAATGGTCTTAAGACTCAAAACATTGAAATAAACAGAAAGATGCTTGCTGAAATGGCTGTAAATGATGCAGAAGGATTCAAGCAACTTGTAGATTCTGTTAAATAGTAAGTTAAGAAAATAACCGCAGGTCATGCGGTTATTTTTTTCATGTACATGACGTTCTAGATGATTCCGGTTTCTGGGAATTATCACTCGCTTGAACGTCGGATAATTCGAAGGGAAGAAAGTTGCTCAATATCCGGAGAATTTTATTGCTTTAAAAAACAGTGTCTAAGTGCTATAATGTAAAAATGAACTATTAGTAGGTGATTGACATGGAAAATAATGAAAATAATGGTAACAATGGCAACAATTATTCGAATCTGAAGCTGCATCCATCGCATTTTTTAATACTTTGGTTTGCGATACTTATATTTGTAGGAGCCACCCTTCTCAATCTGCCCTTTGCATCGGCGGATGGAAGGAGTATAGGATTTATTGATGCATTGTTCACTGCTGCATCAGCTGTTTGTGTAACAGGACTTGTTGTGGTGAATACTGCCGCTCATTGGACCATATTCGGAAAGCTTGTTATTCTAATGCTGATTCAGGTAGGCGGTCTTGGTATAATGACCATGGCAACCCTCATAGCATTTCTTCTTGGAAAAAAGATAACCCTCAAGGATCGACTTCTTATGCAGGAGGAGATGAACACGTCTACAATACAGGGAGTTGTTCTATTAACAAGAAGGATTCTTTTTCTGACTATTGGAGTAGAGCTTATTGGTGCAATATTTCTGTCGGTGGCTTTCGTAAAGGACTACGGAACTGCCAGGGGAATCTGGTTTGCAATATTCCATTCGGTATCTGCCTTCTGTAATGCAGGTTTTGATATTACAGGAAACAGTCTGGTTGACTATGTAGACAGTCCAATCATAAATCTTACAGTAGTTGGACTTGTAGTAATAGGCGGACTTGGATTTTATGCAATAATGGATATTGTACAGAAGAAAAAATTTAAAAGCTATATGCTTCATACAAAGCTGGTCCTTATTATTTCTGCATCCCTGCTGGTGTTTGGATTTGTAACAATATTTGCCTTTGAATACAATAATCCGGCAACTATGGGCAATCTTGGAATCAAAGGGAAAATATTGAGTTCCCTGTTTCATTCAATGACTCCAAGAACTGCAGGTTTCAACACTTTGGACACTGGAGCAATGACAATGCCGTCGACTTTTCTCACCATTTTATTGATGTTTGTTGGAGGGTCTCCTGGTTCTACAGCAGGAGGTGTAAAGACCACAACAGTTGGAATAGTGGTGATAGCAATATTCAGGCTGATAAAGGGAAATGAAGATGTTGAAGTCTTGTGGAAGAGGATTCCTATAAAGTTGATACTTAGAGCCATTGCTGTAATAGGAATTGCCTTTATGATTATTGCGATTTCCACATTGATTCTATTGGTCAGTGAAAAGAATCTTGGAGCATCATTTATGGATATGCTTTTTGAGGTTGTATCGGCTTTTGGAACCGTAGGACTCAGTAGAGGGCTGACGCCGCAGCTTTCAGATATAGGCAGGCTTGTTATTACCCTTACAATGTTTGTTGGAAGGCTTGGACCGCTGACCTTGGCATTTGGAATAGCACAGAGACAAAAGGAAAACAAGGGATATTACAGATACCCTGAAGGGAAAATATTAGTTGGATAGGTGATAGATATGAAACAGTTTGTAGTAATAGGATGCGGAAGGTTTGGATCAAGTGTGGCAAAAACCTTGTGCAAGCTTGGTTATGATGTTTTGGCAATAGACAAGGACCCTGAGCAAATTCAGGAAATCGCTGAATATGTTACGCATGCGGTTCAAGCCGATGCCATTGATGAAAACGCATTGAGAACAATTGGAATCAGGAATTTTGATGTGGCAGTAGTTACAATAGGGTCCGACATACAGGCTTCCATAATGGGAACTCTTTTGGCAAAGGAGCTTGGAGTCAAGAAGGTTATCGCCAAGGCTCAAAATGAACTTCATGGAAAGGTTCTTTACAAGATTGGAGCCCACAAGGTTATATTCCCTGAAAGGGACATGGGGATAAGGGTTGCACACAACCTTGTTTCATCAAATATTCTTGATGTTATTGAATTTGCACCTGACTACAGTATAATAGAGGTTGTTGCACAGGATGACTGGACTGAAAAATCACTGAGAGAGCTGCAACTTCCAAATAATTACGGTGTAAGTGTAATGGCCATTAAAACAGGTGAGGATCTCAATATTTCTCCTTATGCCGAAGATATTATTAAAAAAGGCGATACACTCATAGTCATAGGCGACAATGCCAGCCTTAAGAAGCTGGAGCAGGATTAAATGATAAAAAGTGCCGATAATAAGAAAATAAAGCTGGTTAGGTCTCTTTTTACAAAAAAGAACAGAGACAAGCTTGGTCTATACATTGCTGAAGGGGAAACTCTTGTTGATGAATATGCTTCTGGAACGGATCTTATAGAGTTTATACTTGTCTCTGAAGATTGCAAATCGCAAAAGTTTGTCTCCGATGAAGACTTGGTGTTCTCTGTTGAAAAGAAGATATTCAAAAGCATCAGTAATACGAGCAATTCCCAGGGAATTCTTGCCGTTGTCAGAAAAAGGGAATCCAATATTGAAGATCTTCTGAGAAGCAATCTTATTGTTTTTATAGATGCATTGCAGGACCCGGGAAACATGGGAACCATTATCAGGTCTGCAGATGCTTTTAATGCATTGGCTCTAGTAGTAAACAAGGGATGTGTTGATGTTTACAATCCCAAGACTGTCCGGTCTGCCATGGGGTCTATGACAAGGGTATCCTTTTACAATGCAGGGGACAGCATTGAAACATTGGAATTCTTAAAAGAAAAGGGATACGGGATATATTCTGCGGTAGTCGATGGTGATTCCTACATGGAGGATCTTGATTATTCGGGAAAATCCGTAATTGTTATAGGCAATGAAGGCATTGGAGTCAGTGATGAGATAAAGGAAGCCAGCGATGTGAAATTTAGCATAAGAATGACGGGTAAGGCCGAATCATTGAATGCAGGAGTGGCGGCAAGTATATGTCTATATAAATTTAGCAATAAAATGTTTGAAAAACAATGATTGATTTGTTATAATCAATCATGATTAAAAACTTTGATAGGGCAAAGTAGGTCGGGATGTTTAAATTCCAGAGAGAAATGACTAGGCTGCAATCATTTCATTTGACTCGACTGAAATTTCACCTTGGAGTTGACAGGCTGAATCAAGTAGGCTTGTCCGGGATGACCGTTAACCTTTTTAAGTAAAAACAAGAGTGGTACCGCGATACTTCGCCTCTTACGAGGAACGCAGTGTCGCTTTTTTTATAGCTTTAGAAAGCAGCTAACACGGCAAAGCTGTGTTCTTGTTATTCGGAGAATATTATTTATTTTTGAAAGGAGTAAAAATGAAAGAACAATTAAAGAAAATCGAAAGTGAAATTTTGGAAAAGATTCCAAAGACAAAAAGCATTCAGGAGCTTGAAGATATTAGAGTTGGAGTTCTTGGTAAAAAGGGGGAACTTAAAAATATACTCAAGGCCATGGGAGGCCTGTCAAATGAAGAAAGACCTGTAATTGGCAAAATGGCCAATGAAATAAGAGAAAACATTCAGAATGCCCTTGAAGATGCAAAAAAGAAAATCAACGAGGAAGAGCAGCTGAAGAAACTTAAGGAAGAGAAGATAGATGTGACAATCCCCGGCAACTACACAGCATCAGGGCACAGACATCCGTTGATGCAGGTAAAGGAGCAATTGGAGAACTTATTCCTCAGCATGGGTTTTGATGTGATTGACGGACCTGAGATTGATACTGTCGAGAACAATTTTGATGCGCTGAATGCTCCTGTTGACCATCCGTCGAGAGACAAGTCGGATACATTCTACTTTTCAGATGACCTTATTTTAAGGACTCAAACCTCGCCTGTTCAAATAAGGACCATGAAGACTCAAAAGCCTCCTATCAGGATGGTATCTGCCGGAAGAACATTCAGGTTTGATGATGTTGATGATACTCATTCTCCTATGTTTCATCAGATGGAGTGCCTGGTGGTTGACAAGGGGGTTACCCTTGCAAACCTTAAGGATTCAATAGACAAGTTTGTTAAGGCTCTATTCGGAGAAGATATGAAGACGAGATTCAGGCCTCACAACTTTCCTTTTACCGAGCCAAGTGCCGAGGTTGACGTATCCTGCCTGAAGTGCATGGGAGAGGGTTGTGAAGCTTGCCATCATACGGGATGGAGCATGGAACTATTAGGATGCGGAATGGTTCACCCGAATGTATTGAGAAACTGTGGAATCGATCCCGAGGTTTACAGCGGATATGCATTTGGAATGGGAATAGACAGAATAACAATGGTTAAGCATGGCATCCATGATATAAGACTTTTGTTCGATAACGATCTTAGATTTTTAAAACAGTTTTAGGAGGAAATTAAATGTTAGTACCTGTAAATTGGTTAAAGGAATATGTTGATATAGATGGACTTGAAATAAGAACAATAGCGGATAGACTCACAATGACAGGCTCCCACGTGGATGCAGTTGTTAATTTGGACAAGGACATAAACAATGTTGTGACGGGAAGGATAGTTGAGATTGAAAATCATCCTGAAGCAGACAGACTTTTGGTAACAAAGGTTGACATAGGAAACAAGGTTGTTCAGATTATTACCGGAGCAAAAAATATAAAGCTTTATGACATAGTACCTGTAGCACTCCATGGTTCGGTTCTCGCAGATGGGACAAAGATCAAGAATTCCAAGCTGAGAGGTGTCTTGTCGGAAGGAATGATGTGTTCCTATGAGGAGCTTGGGATTGAAGATAAATTGATTCCAAAGGAGTCAAAGGATGGAATACTGATTTTTCCGGATGAAATGGAACTCGGAATTGAAGCGAAAAAAGCTCTTGAAATGGAAGGGTATTTGCTTGATATCGAAATCACCTTCAACAGGCCGGACTGTCTCAGTGTTATTGGAATAGCCAGAGAAGCTGCTGCAGCAATGGATAGAAAGCTTACTCTGCCTGAAATAAAAATAAATAATCCTGTAGGCAACATTAATGATTATATAAATGAAATAAGGATAGAGTCTCCTGAACTGTGTACAAGATATTATGCGAAGGTTATAAAGGATGTGAAGATAGGCCCTTCTCCATTGTGGCTGCAAAGGAAAATAATGGATGCTGGAATGAGGCCTATTAGCAATATAGTAGACGCTACAAACTATGTAATGCTTGAAATGGGGCAGCCCCTTCATGCCTTCGACCTTGAAAAGATGGCTGGAAGAAAGGTCGTTGTAAGAAGAGCGGGAAAAGGTGAGAAACTCATGACTCTTGACAAGGAGACAAGAGAGCTTACAAGCGATATGTGCGTAATTGCCGATGAAAATGATGCCCAGTGTATAGCGGGTGTTATGGGAGGATATGATTCGGAAATCACTGATGATACAAAACTGATCATTATGGAATGCGCCAATTTCAATCCCACTTCCACAAGACTTACTTCAAAAAGTCTGGGACTGAGATCTGAAGCTTCTTCGAGAAATGAAAAGCCTCTTTCTCCGCAAAATGTATCTTATGCAAATGAAAGGGTTTGCCAAATTATCGAGATGATTGGAGCAGGTACTATTGTTGAGGGAGCCATAGATGCAGGCAGAAACGAATTTGAAGATGCTACTGTTGAATTGAGGCCATACAGATGTACTGAGCTTTTGGGAGTTCATATAGACACTGATGAAATGGTGAAAATCCTAAATTCTCTTGAGATCGAAAGCATATATGACGGCCAGAAGATTGTTTCAAAGGTTCCTCATTTCAGACCTGACATTCAGCAGGAAGCCGACCTCATTGAAGAGGTTGGAAGAATCTTTGGTATGGAAAGAATCGAACCGAAGCCGTTGAAGGGAAATATTTTGAAGGGAAGCATATCCGATTTAAGGAAGGTAGAGGCACGAATAAAAAATTATCTTACAGAGTCGGAGTTTTGTGAAACAACAACATATTCGTTTATAAGTCCGAAAAAATACGACAAGATGAACTTTAACGAAGACAGTGCACTCAGAGAATACATCAAGATACTTAATCCCCTGGGAGAAGACTTCAGTTCAATGAGAACAACTCTTTTGCCCAACCTGGTTGAAGTAATAGGAAAAAACATCAATTATGGCACTAAAAAGGGAAGAATTTATGAAATCGGAAATGTGTTCAAGTCAAATGAATTTCCAATCAAGGACCTTCCGGATGAAATAAGCACATTGTCGTTAGGTATGTTTGGAGATGCGGATTTCTATACAATCAAGGGGGTTCTTGAGAATATATTCAATAAATTCCAGATAAAGGCAGAGTACAGGGTGCTTGAAAACAACCCTGCATTCCATCCTGGAAGAACTGCAGCAGTATTTGCAGAAGGCGTATATATTGGCGTTGTAGGAGAAATCCATCCTATAGCTGCAAAGAATTTCAATATAAAGGAAAGAGTATATGCGGCTGAAATCAACCTTGAAAAGATATTGGAGCTTAGCAAGGAAGAGAGGAAATACAAGGAAATACCAAAATATCCTTCTATTACAAGGGATATGGCTGTAGTCGCCAAGGATGAAGTAAATGTAGGTGACATTATTTCAGACATTGAGACAAGGGGATACGAGTACCTTGAATCAGTAGACTTCTTTGACATATACAAGGGAATGGGAATAGAGGACGGACACAAGAGTCTTGCGTTCTCCCTTGTATTCAGATCGCCTGAAAGAACTCTTCAGGATGAAGAGGTTCAGAAGATATTTGAGAATATTATAAAGAATGTTGAAGATAAGTTTGATGCAAAACTAAGATAAAAAAATGAAGGGGGCGGAGACGCCCTCTTTCCTTTGAGTGATTTCATTGTGTTGTTTGAAATTACATTGCCTATTTTGTTTGACTGTAACTGCAAAAATATATATAATAGACTATTGTTGGAGGTGATTCAAATAAATCCGGTAGCTTTTGAATTATTCGGTATAGAAATAATGTGGTATGGAATACTTATAGCATTGGGGGTTTTGATTGGAACGCTGTTGGCTATGAGGGAAAGTAGAAGGATAGGTTTCAGAGAGGAAGACCTCATAGACCTTCTGATATTTGCCATACCAAGTGCCATTATAGGAGCAAGGCTTTATTATGTAATATTCAATTTTGACTATTACAAGGGAAATCTTTTGGAAATGATAAACATAAGAGGTGGTGGCCTTGCTATACACGGCGGATTGATAGCAGCAGTTCTTGTAGGTGGAATATTCTGCAAGGTGAGAAAGGTGAAATTCTGGCAGATAGCGGATATTACGGCTCCCAGTATCGTTCTGGCACAGGCTGTAGGCAGATGGGGGAATTTCATCAACCAGGAAGCCTATGGAGTCGAGACGGATCTGCCTTGGGGAATAGAAGTGGCAGGAAAAATTGTTCATCCCACTTTTCTTTATGAATCCCTGTGGAACATACTGGTTTTCATATTTCTCGTATGGTACAGGAAGAACAGAAGGAAAAATGACGGTGAAGTGTTTGCCCTTTATGTGATACTCTATTCCGTAGGACGGTTTTTCATTGAAGGGTTGAGAATCGACAGCTTGTATTTTGGAAGCTTCAGAGTTGCGCAGCTCCTCAGTGCATCACTTGTTCTATTGGGAATCATAGTATTTATATTCTTGAGAAAAAAACAAAAAAAATAATCATACAAGATTAGAAAGAACTTTTCATTTAAGTGAAAAGTTCTTTTTTTCATTCTTTTCCATTTTTTTTTGATTTTTTGCAAAAAAGTGGTATAAAAAACCCACGATGTGGTATAATATACCCATGAGGTGGTGAGAAAAGTGTTTACCGGTGAATACTTTCATACTTTTGACAGTAAGGGCAGAATTATTATACCTGCCAAATTCAGGGGAGAATTGGGCGAAAGTTTCTTTTTAGGCAAGGGTTTTGACAATTGTCTTTTTGTATACCCCAATTCTGAATGGGAAGTTTTCCTTGAAGAACTTAAAAAGCTGTCAGTGTTGAGCAATGAACAGAGGAAATTCACAAGAAAGCTGCTGTCCGGTTTTATTGAATGCAGTATGGACAAGCAGGGTAGAATACTTTTGCCTCCTAATTTAAGAGATTACTGCAGACTTAAGGATGAAGCCGTAGTCATAGGGGTCTTGAATCGCATAGAAATATGGAACAGAGAAGATTGGGATAAATACTCCGATGATGAAAATATGGATTTTGAAGATATGGCTGAAAAAATGACCGAACTTGGACTTAATATATAGGAGGGCTACATGGAATTTTCGCATAAACCGGTATTGTTTGACGAATGCATAGAGGGACTCAAAATCAAAGAAGATGGCATATATGTAGATTGTACCCTTGGTGGGGGCGGACATACATCTGCAATTGCCGCAAAGTGCCCAAAGGGCAAAGTTATAGCAATAGACCAGGATATTGAAGCTATTAATAATTTCAAAACGAAGTATCATGACCTTGATAATGTAGTAACAGTTTATGACAATTTTAAGAATATCGGAAATATATTGAAGAGACTAAACGTTGAAAAGATTGACGGGGCACTGATAGACCTTGGAGTATCATCTTATCAGCTTGATAATCCGGAAAGAGGATTCAGCTATATGAATGATGCGCCACTGGACATGAGGATGGATTCAGGACAGAAGGTCACAGCCAGACACATAGTGAATGGATATACTGAGGAAGAGCTTAAAAGGATAATATCTGAATACGGAGAAGAAAACTGGGCTGCCAGAATAGCAAAGTTCATAGTTGAAGAGAGAAAAGAAGCCTTTATCGAAACTACAGGGCAGCTTGTATCTATAATAAAGAAGGCGGTTCCCAAAGGAGCCAGAAAAGACGGACCGCATCCGGCCAAACGTACGTTCCAGGCCATACGGATAGAAGTCAACAGGGAACTGGAAATAATCGAGGAGACAATACAGTCTTTGGTTGACAATATGGGAAAGAAAGGAAGGCTTTGTATAATTACTTTCCACTCCCTTGAAGACAGAATAGTAAAAAACAAGTTCAAGTATCTTGAAAAGGACTGTATTTGTCCTGAAAGCCAGCCGGTCTGCACTTGTGATAAAAAGAAGGAAATAAAAATAATAACACGGAAGCCCATAATACCTACGGAGGAAGAACTTGAATACAATCCAAGGTCCAGAAGTGCAAAATTGAGAATAGCTGAAAAACGTTGAGGTGATATTATGAGTACTATAACAGGCAAAAACAATATAGATTATCAGGATGTAGAAAGGTATTACAGGATTAAGGAAGATGCACTTATTAAATCCAAGAAAAAAAAGCAGAAGAGCAGTAACGGCAATTTAATTCAGTTTAATTATTTTCTGTTTGCTGCGGTTTTATTCATACTTTCACTGGGAATCATATTCAATTATGCTGCAATCACTCAAAGTAAAATGGAAATTAACAATTTAAACAAGGAAATTGAATTGCTTGTTAAGCAAAAAGAAGATATACTTATATCGTTGGAAAGTATAAAAAATTCAAACATTATCGAAAAAAATGCAATGAATTATCTGGGTATGGATTATGCAAACAGCAGTCAGAACAATTTTATCGCTGTTAAATACAGCGATGCAGTTGACGGAGAGTTTGCATATGACAGTTTTTATAACGACAGCGCTTCCCTGGATAGAATCATTGAAAAAACTTTTTTGTTGTTTGCTGATGAGGGTATTTAAATGTCAAAACCGAATTTACATATAAAAAAGAGAATCATTTTTCTAATGTTTCTTTTTTTTGCGTTTATGGTGGCTTTAATTGTGAGATTGGGTCAGTTCCAGCTCATTGATGGAGATGTTTATAAAAAAGAAGCATTTGAACAATGGTCTAGGGATATTTCAATCAATGCCAGCAGGGGTACTATTTATGACAAGAAGGGCAAAAGGCTTGCTGTCAGTGTCAAGTCAGACACAGTGGTTTGCTTCCCGAGAGATATAACAAAGTCCATTAACAAGAGTAATCAGGAAGTGCCTGTGGAAATTGTAGAAGACAAGGGTGTAATGTATAAAATACTGAACATATT
This sequence comes from Dethiosulfatibacter aminovorans DSM 17477, assembly GCF_900142005.1. Lineage (GTDB taxonomy): Bacteria > Bacillota > Clostridia > Tissierellales > Dethiosulfatibacteraceae > Dethiosulfatibacter > Dethiosulfatibacter aminovorans. Next base: position 268,260 of record NZ_FQZL01000006.1, on the reverse strand, counting down.
CAAGGCGGAAGAAGAAACGGTGGAAGATGACGCCATAGATAAAGAAGCTGTTCAGGCTGAGATAGAGAATGAATACAATGAGATTGCCGTGAAGCTCTCTGAAGTGCTTGAAATGGAAAAAGACGAGGTATACAGCCTGATTACAAAGGATTCCGAATATGTAACCATTAAAAGGTGGATTACAATTGAACAGGCGGACAAGCTCGAAGAGATGGATATTGTTGGAATTAAGATTATTGAAGATACAAAGAGGGTTTATCCCTATGGAAATTTCGCCTCATATATTCTGGGTTTTACAAATATTGACCAGGTGGGACTCTACGGCATAGAAAAGACCTATAATGAATATCTCATGGGCGAGCCGGGAAGAAGAATTGTCAATACGGACAGTAATGGCGTTGAGCTTCCCTATGACGGATTTGAGGAATATTTTGAGCCTGTAGACGGACTTAACGTTGTGCTCACTATTGATGAGGTAATACAGCATTATGCTGAAAATGCAGTTGAAAAGGCCTATTATGACAACAGGGCAAAAAGTGCCACTATGCTGATTATGGACCCTGAAACAGGAGACGTACTTGCAATGGCAAGCAAACCGTCATATGACCCCAACAATCCAAGAGAGCCTTATGACGAGACTATGGAAAAACTCTGGGAGGGGCTGAACGACAATGAATTGACAGAAAAATGGTACGACCTCTGGAGGAATCCGTCAGTCAATGACATATACGAACCCGGGTCAACCTTCAAGCTTTTGACCGGGGCCATAGCGCTTGAAGAAAACAAGGCCAGTCTGGATACTAAATATTACTGCGACGGATATGTGACGGGGATTGAAAGTGCAACAACGATAAAATGCTGGAGATATTACAATCCCCATGGCGAGCAGACTTTTGCAGAGACTCTGCAAAACTCCTGCAACGATGCATTGGCTGACATGGGGCTTGCAATAGGAAAGGAAAGGTTCAGGCATTATATAGATGCACTTGGCTTTGGTGAAAAGACAAACATAGAGCTGAACGGAGAGGCTTACGGTCTCGTAAACGAACCTGCAAACATGAAGGATGTCAATACTGTTACCCAGTCATTTGGTCAGGGAATTTCAGTTACGCCTATTCAACTTGTCACTGCACTTTGTTCGCTTTGCAATGACGGCTATCTGGTAAAGCCAAGAATAGTGAAGCAGTTGGTGGACAATGATGGCAACATAGTCAAGGAAAATGAAGTGGAGATTGTCAGAAGGGTTTTTTCTGAAGAGACCTGCAATGATATGCTCTATGCAATGGAATCAGTGGTAAGCGAAGGTTCCGGCAGAAATGCATATATACCTGGATACAGCGTAGGAGGCAAAACAGGAACTGCCCAGAAGGTTATTGGCGGCAAATATTCGGAAGACATGTATATTACATCTTTCATAGCGGCCGCTCCCACCTATGATCCGGAGGTTGTGGCACTCATGATTATTGATGAGCCGAAAGATTCGTATTACGGTTCTACAATTGCCGCGCCGGTAATTGGCGATGTTTTGGAAGAGGTATTGAATTATATGGATGTTCCTCCGGTATATACCGACGAGGAAAAGGTTAAAATTGAGAATTCCTATGTGATTGTTCCTAATGTTACGGGAATGAACATCAAGGATGCCAGCGGTCTCCTTGAAAAACTGGGACTTGAGCATAATGTAACCATCAATGTTGATGAAGAGATGGTTGTCAAGGAACAGTATCCCAAGGAAGGCACGGAGGTTATGAGAGGTTCGGTTATAACGATTATGCTTAATTAGTGCTATGGTGCTCAGGACATATGTTCCTGAGTATTTCAGCTGGGAGGTATTAATTAAAGTTGATTTTATGCTGTAATAGTATTATTATATTGTAAGATTAGACAATGAGAGGTTTAGTATGCGTGTTAAAGGAATACTTAATAATATTGAATATTGTGATTTTAAAGGCGATGAAAATGTTGACATAACAGATATCACCTATGATTCAAGAAAAGCTGACCCGAACACCGTTTTTGCAGCTATAAAGGGTTTTGAGAGGGATGGGCACGAGTATATAAAGGATGCATGCAGCAATGGATGCAGGGTTGTGTTGTGCCAGGATATGCCCGAGGAAATCGACGAATGTACCTTTATAAGGGTTGGTGATACAAGAAAGGCCATGTCGGATATTTCATATCTGATGCAAAGACCCGATGAAGGCTTGAACTTAATAGGCGTAACGGGAACAAACGGAAAAACCAGTACTACATACATATTGAAGAAAATATTTGACCACCAGGGGATTATGTCGGGGATAATTGGAACCATGGGAGCCGTAATTGGAGAAAAAAAGGTTAAACTCAACAATACTACCCCCGAGTCCCCGGATTTGCACAATCTTATGAACAGGATGAAGGATGAAGGAATTGAAAACTGCTTTATGGAGGTTTCGTCACATTCCACAGAATTATACAGGGTGAAAAACCTTAAGTTCAAGAGCGGTATCTTTACAAATCTGACAAAAGACCATCTTGTATTCCATAAGAATATGGAGAACTATTATCAGGCAAAGAAAAAATTCTTCTATAATTGCGAACTGTCAATAGTAAACATGGACGATGAATACGGAATGAGGCTCTACAGGGAGCTTAGAGAAGAAGGAATCAATGTCAGGGGATTTTCAATGCAAGAGGATTGCCATTACAGGATCAGCAATTGCAGAATCAACAAGGACGAATCCAGATTTTTGATTTCATTTAACGGAGAAGATCATGAAGTGAAAATCAATACTCCTGGAATGTTTAATGTATACAATTATACAGGAGCCCTGATAGCGGCTCTCGAATATGGAATTGACATTGAGGATATAATAAAGGCTTATGATCTCTCATCAGGAGTTGTTGGAAGATTTGAATTCCTGCCTACAAAACTTGACTGCACCATAATACTGGATTTTGCCCATACACCCGATGGTCTTGAAAAGGTTATGGAGACAATAGACCAGTTTGCAACAGGTCGCAAGGTGGTTATGTTTGGAGCTGGAGGAGGAAGGGACATAGCGAGAAGAGCCTTGATGGGAAAGGTTGCCGGAAGGTATTGTGACTTCGTAATGATTACTGCCGACAATCCGAGATATGAAAATATCATCGACATATGCAATGAAATAGCAGGTGGAGTGAAGGAATACCACAACAATTACATGATAATTGAAGACAGGGGAGAAGCGATAGACTATCTTATCAAAAATCATGAAAAGGACGATGTAATTCTTCTTGCAGGAAAATCAACGGAACCATACCAGGTTGTTGAAGATAGGAAGGTGCCGCACTTTGAAAGGGAGCTGGCGATGAAATCCATTGAATCCGCAGAAAAACAAATGAAGGAGACAAGCAATGACAAATAGTACTATTTTTGCATTTGCAGCAGCCTTTATAGTGACTGCGGTTTTGGTGCCTTTGATGATACCGTATTTAAAAAAATTGAAATTCGGACAGACAGTAAGGGAGGAAGGACCTGAATCCCACAAGGTTAAAACAGGGACACCTACCATGGGCGGCGTCGCAATAATGGCTGCGGTATTTGTGGCATATCTGGCATTTATTGAAAAGAACATTGTATCAGCTATTACCATGACTGTAATAGCAGGCTTTGGCGCAGTGGGTTTTATTGATGACTACATAAAGGTTGTGAAAAAAAGAAATCTAGGACTGAGAGCCTGGCAAAAGCTATCAGGACAGCTCTTGTTTGCGCTTGTTCTGGTTGTTTATCAGTATGTGTTTACTGATATGGGAGGGGGCATATACATTCCTTTGGTTGAAAAATATTTGAACATGGGAATCTTTTATATACCTTTCGCCATGATTGTTGTACTTGGTATTGTAAACAGTGTGAATCTCACTGATGGTTTGGACGGCCTTGCCTCCGGTGTAACATTGATATTTATGGTATTTTTCGTATTGATTTCTTTTGTGATTGGAAGCAGGCTGCAGAGTGTTGCAACACTTGTATCCTTTGCATCAGCAGTTGCAGGGGGATGTATTGGATTTTTAATTTACAACAAGTATCCTGCAAAGGTATTTATGGGCGATGTGGGATCGCTGGCTCTTGGAGGTGCAGTTTCAGCCTTAATGGTTTTATCCGGTGCCATGATCGTGTTTCCAATACTTGGAGCAGTATTCCTTGCTGAAACACTTTCGGTTGTCATACAGGTTGTTTCATTCAAGACAAGAGGAAAGAGAGTGTTTCTGATGAGCCCCCTTCACCATCATTATGAAGAGAAGGGATGGAAGGAAACCAAGGTTGTAACAAGATTCTATTTGGCTGCAGCAGTATCGGGACTGTTTGCCGTTGCAGTAGTATTCATATAAGGGGATGCAGATGACTAAAGGAAAAATATTGATATATGGATTGGGGATCTCTGGTATATCAGCCTTAAAAAGGTTGAAGGCCGATGGTATCAAGGCAGATATAGTTGATAGGAAAACAAGGGAGGAGCTTAAGCCAATTCTTGTTGATATTGGAATGTCCGATATGAAAATTTACAGTACAGATGACAGTCTTGACATGAGTCAATATGCTGTGGTTATAAAGAGCCCGGGAATACCAAATGATGACCCTGTGCTTGATGCTGCCAGAAACAGCAATGTTGAAATAATAAACGATGTGGAGTATGCCTACAGAAATTGTGATGGCAGCTTTATTATAGGAATTACCGGGACAAACGGCAAGACTACCACTACGACCATTATAGGCGAAATGATAAATCAGTGGAAGGGAAACGCTGTTGTCACCGGCAACATCGGATCCGGAATAATGTGGGATTTCAAGGATATGGGCAGTGAGGACATAGGAGTAGTCGAACTAAGCTCATTTCAGCTTGACGGAGTTGTCGAATTCAGACCTAATATTTCTGTTATTACAAATATAAGTCCCGACCATATATCATGGCATAAAACATATGAAAACTATATTGAAGCAAAACTTAAAATAACGGCAAATCAAACCGAAGATGACTATTGCATAATCAACTATGATAACGAGATATCGAAAAGTGGAGTTGAGGATGTGAAGTGTAAAAAACTGTATTTTACTACAACAGACGAAGAGGTTGAAGGTATTTATGTAAACCAAGGGAGGATTGTGCTAAATATCGTTGAGCCTGAATATGTCTGCGATACAGATCAAATATTCATACCTGGTTTACATAATTTAGAAAATTGTCTTGCTGCGATCCTGGCATCCAGGCTGGCAGGAGCTGATATCGAATCTATTAGAACGGTGCTTGAATCATTTAGAGGAGTAGAGCATAGACTTGAATATGTAGCAGATGTAGAAGGGATAAGTTTCTATAATGATTCAAAGGGTACAAACACAGATGCTTCAATCAAGGCTATAAACAGCTTTGAATCACCGGTCCACATAATACTTGGAGGAATGGACAAAGGTGAGGAATTCAAGCTTCTAGTGGAGAATTTGAAAGGCAATGTGAAAACTGCAAGTATTTTTGGTGAAACCAAGCATAAGATAGCAGAGACAATGAAAGAAAATGGATTTCTTGACTATGAAATCTACGATACATTGAAAGAATGTGTAATGAGTTCATATAATAAAGCAGCTCACGGGGAAATAGTTCTTTTGTCACCAGCTTGTGCAAGCTGGGACATGTACGATAATTACATGGTCAGGGGAAGAGAATTCAAGAGTATAGTATTTGATTTGGTGGATAAAAATGGAGAATAGAAAGACAATTGACTGGCTGTTGTTTTTAACGACTCTAATAATAGTACTTTTCGGATTTGTTATGGTGTACAGTTCCAGTTATCCTGATGGATACTACAATTTTCAGGGAAATGGATTCTTTTTTCTTAAAAAGCAGATAATAGCAGGTGTTTTGGGTTTTGTAGCAATGATTGTTACATCTTTTATCGACTACAGGATATACAGGAAGTTGAACAAGATATTTCTTGGAGTAATATTATTAGCTGGATTTTCACTGTTTACTGCAGCAGGAACTACTGCAAACGGAGCACAGCGATGGGTGAGTATTGGTGCATTAAGTATCCAGCCTTCCGATATCATAAAAGTGACAGCAATAGTGTATATGGCATATTTTCTTGAAAAGAACAATGATTTCATAAAGAAATTCGGCAGAGGATATATTCCTGTTTTGGCAATGATAGGTATGTTTGCAGGAATAATTGTAATCCAGAATGATTTGAGTACAAGTTTTGTTCTGGCGCTTACACTGGGAGTAATGTATCTCTGTGCCGGTGCAAACATTTTGCATGTATTCCTTACCATTATGATTGGAGCTTCGGGAATTGCTTACTTTATAGTAAACGAACCTTTCAGAAAACTTAGGCTGATAAGTTTTCTTGATCCTTTTGAATATAAGCTTTCAATTGGATGGCAGGTTGTCCAGTCAATATATGCTCTTGGTACAGGAGGATTGTTTGGGCTGGGGCTTGGCAAGAGCAGGCAAAAGTTTTTTTATATTCCGGAAAGCTACAATGATTTCATCTTTTCGATAATTGGAGAGGAATTGGGATTCATTGGATGTTTCATAGTCATTCTTTTTTACATAGTGATTATTTGGAGAGGTTTCAGAATTGCAATAAATGCAAATGATCTTTTTGGTTCTTTTCTGGCAGTGGGAATAACTGCATTAATTGGGATACAGGCTCTTGTTCATATTGCAGTTGTCACTTCTTCCATGCCTCCGACGGGAATAGCGCTGCCTTTTATTAGCGCTGGAGGGACATCGTTGATGATATTCATGGCTGCAATGGGAATATTGCTTAACATTTCAAAAAATTCAATATAAGTCAGAGGTGTTTATGAAGTACATACTTAGCGGTGGAGGTACTGGAGGGCATATTTCTCCAGCGCTGGCCATTATAGATATAATAAGGGAATATGACGGTGATGCTGAAATACTATACATTGGTTCAAAGAATAGTATGGAGAGCGAACTGGTTCCAAAAAGAAACATAAGGTTTAAGTCAGTTAGTACTGGGTATATTAATAGAAAGCTTTATTCTCCATCCAACATTAAAACACTTTTCAACAATATTGCAGGCTTGATTCAATCCATGGCCCTGATGAAAAAGGAAAAGCCGGATATAGTCATTGGAACGGGAGGATTTGTATCGGGGCCTGTAGTTCTTGGGGCAAGACTGTGTAAGATCAGAACAATGATACATGAACAGAACGTATATCCGGGGATAACCAACAAGCTTCTTGGAAGAATATCAGATGTTGTAATGTTGAGTTTTGAAGAATCCGGGAAATATTTTGCCAAATCCAAAGAAAGGGTCCTTGTGGGAAATCCCGTTAGAAAGGATTTGTTTGATTTTGACAGGGAAGAATCAAGAAAGGAAATGGATATAGAGGGTGATAGATTTTTCATATATTCCTTTGGAGGAAGTGGCGGCCAGTTGAGTCTGAACAATGCCGTCATGGAACTGATAGATCTTATTGGAGGCGATGAAAGGATACAGCTTTTGCACGTTACAGGAAAGAGGCTTCATGAAAGATTTTTAAAGGAGCTGGAAGATAAGGGAACAGTATTGCCTGATAATGTGGCTGTACAGGATTATATGTTTGAGGCACCAAAGGCGTTGAATGCCTGCGACTTGGTACTTGGCAGTTCCGGAGCCATTACAATTGCAGAAATAACATCACTGGGTCTTCCTTCGGTCTTGATTCCAAAAGCATATACTGCAGAGAACCACCAGGAAAAAAATGCCAGAAGTGTTGAAAAATCAGGCGCTGCATATGTTCTTACTGAGGATGAGGTTACAGGCGAAAAACTTTATGATATAATAAATGAGTTGATTGAAAAAAAAGATGTATATGAAAAAATGCGGTCTGAAAGCTTGAAACTTTCTAATTCAGACTATAGTAAAAAGATAAATGATGCTATTGGGAAGGTATTAGAAATTAAATATGAGTGAATTTGAAGTATCAAGGGAAGCTTTAAGAAGAAAAAGAGAAGAAAAAAGAAAGATAAGAAGAAGAAAGAAAATCAGGAAACTGTTGGTTTCAATGACTGTGTTTTTGGCTTTGGCTGGAATATATTATACTGTTTATTATACAGACTTCTTCTCCCTTGAAGAGATACTTGTAGAGGGTAATCATGAATTGTCACCAGATGAAATAATCAGCGATTCCGGATTGAGAAAGGGGGAGAATCTGCTTTTCATCAACAAAAAAGGTATTGTTGATAATATTAATCAGATACCCTATATAAAGGAAACAGTAATCAAAAAAAAGTATCCCGATGGTATGGCTGTTTCTGTCGTTGAAAGAACCGCAGAAATATCCCTAAAGACTTCAAATGAAATAATATTGTTGGATTTTGAAGGGATTCCCCTTGAAGCAGTCGATGAAATCAATGAGGAATCTATGGTAGTTGAAACTGACAATATTTATGAATGTGAAATGGGTAGAGCAGTTTTATTCGAAGAAAATAATATTTCCTTTGATTTAATTGTAGATTTAATGTATTATATTAGTTTAAACGAGATGGTTTATGTTAACAAACTGAAGATATCAGGGGATGATGTTTATGTACTTTTGGACGGCGGGACCCTTGTTAAGCTTGATCAGGATAAAGACATGAAATATCAACTTGTTTTCAGTAAAAATATTATAGATGAAAGAACAGATAAAAACCAGGATATCGATGGCTTGATTGATTATACCAAGGGAGAAAATCCTGTTTATATAAGTTCTGAAGATTCGGAGGACCGTTTTGAAGAATAAATTATTGATTTTAATCGTTAGTCTGGTCCTGGGGTTTATACTTGCATTTCAGTATCAGGTTGTAAAAAACACTTCAGGCGAAACTGAGATTTCTCAAAAGGTGAATGAATTAAAAAGTGAATTGAAAAATGCCGAGGAAGAAAAGGAACAGCTTGTGGCGGATTTGAACGAGATAGAAAGCAGACTTAAGGAATACGAGAGTGCTGCAGCAGAGGAAAGTATCTATGTCAAGAATCTCACAGAGGAGCTGGATAAATTCAAAATAATGTCGGGCTATACCGATGTATCAGGTCCCGGGGTCGTAATTACCCTCGATAACCCTGATATTGAAGATCAGTTTGGTGAGTTCAATTCAAATCTTATATACAATTACGAGTATATTCTTCTTGTACTGAGCAATCTTAATGCTGCCGGTGCTGAAGCAATTTCCATAAACGGTCAAAGGCATACAAACTATACAGAGATAGTGCCGGTTGGAACTCATTTGAATATAAACGGGATGTCTGTCATACCGCCTCTTGAAATAAAGGCAATAGGCAACAAGCAGACTCTTGAATCTGTATTGAATTTCAAGGGTGGCGTTGTTTGGGAAATGAGGAATTTGAATTTCAAAATAGATATTGAAGTAGAAGATGAAATTGAGATTCAAAGGCAATTGAAAACTATTGATTTCAAATATGCTCAGTCATATGAATAATGATGGTGGCACTATGAAGAAAGGATTAGCAGTATTGATATTGTCTCTGACAATTGGTTTGCTGTTGGGTACTCAAATAGTTAATGAATCAAAGGATTTTGTTTTCATCAATATAAATACTGTTGCCGGTTTGTCAACTGAAGTGGAAATCATAAATCAGGACATTGAAGATATTAAAAATATTATAGAAAGAAGCAGAAATGAACTTGCAGAGTATGAGATGCTTGAAAGCAATGGAGAAGATATTTCTGTTTATCTGAATGATGAAATTGATAAAATGAAAGCAATAGCAGGATATACAAATCTGAGAGGCGAGGGAATCATGGTCAAGCTTTCGGACAATATGGAAGAAAGCCATGGGAATATTAATTATGATCTCATCCATGATATGGATGTAACCATAATAATCAACGATTTGATCAACGCTGGAGCAGAAGCTGTTTCAATAAACGGGAAAAGAATACTTTCCAATACTGAAGTTGTATGTATAGGTCCTTTAATAAGGGTTAACGGAGAAGGTATTGCAGCCCCGTTCATTATTAAGGCCATAGGCAACAAGGATGAGTTGTCTGCTGCTATAAATGCTCCAAATACTTATGCATACAATTTAAAAACAGTTTATGGAATAGGTATTGAAACAATGAAAAGCAATTTTATTCTTATACCAAAATATACGGAAAAAATTGAGTTTGACTATATAGAAAATTAAGGATGGTGGTGATATCATGTTGATTGCAGGTATAGGAATTATTATAGGATTTTTGCTGGGGCTTGCGCTCACTCTGACATACAGTGCGACGTTCACCTTGTATATTACACTTACTATTTTGATTTTACTGGAAAGCCTTTTGAGGATTATCAGGGATTCCTCAAAGGATTTGGATATCTTCAAGGAAATACTACTGGTTCTATGTGAAATAATATTTGCCTGTTTCCTTGCTTTTATCGGTGAAAACCTTGGTATTTCATTATATCTGGTAGTAATGCTTGTATTCGGTCTGAGAATATTCAACAGTTTTAATATTATTGTTAGAAAGATTATTAAATATGATAAAATAAATTGAATTTGACTATTTTTATGCTATACTTTAAATAGCATAATCGGGGAGGTATATTATGTTTGAATTTGATGTTGATCCTGTCAGCTTGGCGAAAATAAAGGTTGTAGGAGTAGGTGGTGGCGGTAATAACGCTGTTAATAGAATGATAGATGCTGATGTAAAAGGTATTAACTTTATAGCAGTAAATACAGATAAACAGGCTTTGCTTAGTTCAAAGTCCGACAACAAGATACAGATTGGTGAGAAGTTGACAAATGGATTGGGAGCAGGTTCTAATCCAAATATTGGATTTAAGGCTGCCGAGGAAAGCAAAGCTGAACTTCAGGATGTACTTGAAGAAACAGACCTGGTATTCATAACTGCAGGAATGGGTGGTGGAACAGGTACCGGCGCAGCGCCATATATTGCAGAATTGTCCAGGGAAAAAGATATTCTTACGGTTGCAGTTGTAACGAAGCCTTTCATGTTTGAAGGCAAGAAAAGAATGGACAATGCAAGACAGGGTATAGAGAAGCTTAGTGAATCGGTAGATACAATAATTGTAATACCAAATGACAAATTGCTTGAAATCACTGACAAGAAGGCAACTCTTCTTGAAGCATTCGATATAGCTGATGATGTATTGAAACAAGGTATACAGGGCATTTCTGATCTTATAGCAATTCCCGCAGTTATAAACCTTGACTTTGCCGATGTGAAGACAATTATGGCTAATCAGGGACTTGCTCACATGGGGATTGGATACGCTACAGGTGAAAGCAGGGCGATGACTGCAGCCAAGCAGGCTATTAAGAGTCCCCTCTTGGAAACTTCGATAAATGGAGCAAGAGGAGTGCTTATAAATATTACCGGTGGCGTGGACATGGCTTTGCATGAAATCAATGATGCGGCAAGGCTTATAACTGAATCAGCAGATCCGGAAGCAAATATAATTTTCGGTGCAAATATTGAAGAAAGCCTTGGGGATTCCATTAAGGTAACTGTAATTGCAACGGGATTTTCCGAGCAAAGATTGGAAAAGCAGGAAATAAAGGCTGAGCCCGAAAAGAAACCGGATGAAAACAAAGACGGTGAAAAGAAAGAAGACGATCCTTCGTCTCCAAAATTGAAAACTTCTTGGGATTTAGATATTCCAAGTTTCATAAAGTCTGATGAAAAGATAAAATTCGAAAAGGAATAAAAATACATTAAAACCTATGAAAGGACTGAGGCGTTCAGTTCTTTTTGAGGTGCTTCCGGAGGATTTATATGAAATGTCCATTTTGTGAAAATGAAGAAACAAAGGTTATAGATACGAGACCAACAGATGAAGGCCATACAATAAGAAGAAGAAGAGAATGTATGAGTTGTGGAAAAAGATTTACAACTTACGAAAAGATTGAAAACATACAGCTCATCGTAGTGAAAAAAGACAAGACCAGAGAAGTGTTTGACAGAACCAAGATGCTTAATGGAATAATAAGGGCTTGTGAAAAAAGGCCGGTTCCCCTTAAGGAGATTGAAAGAATTACGGACAATATTGAGAAGAAACTTCAGAATTCTCTTGATAATGAAATAACATCCGACAGGATTGGCGAGCTGGTTATGGAAGAATTAAAAAACCTTGATGATGTGGCATATGTAAGATTTGCATCTGTCTATAGACAATTCAAGGACATTAATACCTTTATGGACGAGCTGAAAAAATTGATTAACGGTAATTAACCTAAAACTGTTGGGTTCACACTGATCTATTATTGATTTAGTTGATGATGAAGCCGGGTAATCTGGCTTTTTTGTTTATGAAGCAGGATGGTTTTTTGTCTTGCTTGGGAAAGAAGGAAGTTATAACAATAAAGGTAATTATTGCAGATGAAGTAAGGAGAAACAGGAGAAACAATGGAAAAAAATCGAATAATAGATGTTCTTGACGGAAGTATAAGTCAGGAACTAGGTGTCGAAAAGGGTGACTACCTTATAAGTATAAACGGTGTAGAGGTTAGTGACTGCATAGAATATAGATTCCTGGAAACAAATGATTATATTGAGCTGGAAATCGAAAAGAAATCCGGAGAAATATGGGTACTTGAAATTGAAAAGGAAACAGATGAAACATTGGGTATAGTGTATGAAAATTCCTTGATGGACAAGGTGAAAACATGCAGCAATAAATGTGTATTCTGCTTCATCGACCAGCTCCCGAAAGGAATGAGGAAGTCGCTCTATCTCAAGGATGATGACTCCAGGCTTTCATTTCTACTTGGAAACTTTCTCACCATGACAAACATGAAGGAAGAGGAACTTGACAAGATTATCGAATATGGCATAAGTCCCATTAAAATATCTGTACATTCAACAAATCCTGATATAAGAAAAAGGATGCTTAAAAATGAAGCAGGGGGCAATGTACTTGAAATAATAAAGCGGTTTCAGAATACAAACATCACAATAGACTGTCAGATAGTACTTGTTCCTGAATTCAATGACAGGGAGGACCTGGAGAATACCATTGAGGATTTGATGGGCTGCTATCCAACTGTAAGAAGTGTTGCCATAGTACCGGTAGGTCTTACAAAGCACAGGGATGGTCTTGAAGAAATCAGAGGATTTACCGTCGAGGAATCAAGATATGCAATAGACCAGGTTGAAACTTATCAAAAGAAGTATCTTGAAGAGATAGGAACAAGGTTTGTCTATTTAAGCGACGAATTTTATATAAAAGGCAAAGTGGAGCTTCCGGGATATGCTGAATATGAAGACTTTACACTGATTGAAAATGGTGTAGGGATGGCAAGACAGTTTGAAAGAGAAGTCGATGATGCTTTGGAAGAAATCGAATTTGATGAGAAAGAAAATGCATGCAATAAGGTTTCAATGGCGACGGGAGTATTGTCATACGAATTTATGAAGAATATTGGCTTAAGAATTGTTGAAAGATTCAAGGGCCTGTCAATAGAAGTTTTTGAAATAAAAAATGAATTTTTCGGCGAAGAGGTTACTGTATCAGGACTTGTTACCGGAGAAGACATAATTAAACAGCTGAAAGGCAGAGTGAAAAGCACCCTTTTGATTCCAAGGGACATGTTGAAAAGCGACGAGGATATTTTTCTGGACGACTTGATGCTTGAAGAAGTGGAAAATGAACTGGGTGCAAGAATAATACCTGTAGAAGTAAATGGATACAGTTTGATTAATGAAATAATTGGAGAGTGTAATAATGAGTAGACCTATTGTAGCAATAGTGGGAAGGCCTAATGTCGGGAAATCCACCTTGTTCAACAGAATAGCGGGAAAAAGGATAGCAATTACAGAGGACACCCCTGGTGTTACCAGGGATAGAATCTATGCAGAGGCTGAATGGCTAAACAAGTATTTCACCTTGATAGATACAGGAGGCATAGAGCCTGCAAGTGAAGATATTATCCTGAAACAGATGAAGAGACAGGCGGAAGTGGCTATAGACACAGCTGATATAATATTGTTTCTCGTAGATGGAAAAAACGGAGTGACATCTGCAGACAGGGATGTTGCTGAAATGTTGAGAAAATCAAAGAAGAAAGTTATATTGGCATGCAATAAAATGGACAAGTTCGTCGACGAAGGCAACATTTTTGAGTTTTATGAACTAGGCATTGGTGACCCTGTATCCATATCCTCTACCGAGGCACTGGGTCTTGGAGACTTGCTTGACGTTATCATAGAAAATTTTCCGGAAGAAAGTGATACTGAATACAATGACGAAGTAATAAAGGTTGCAGTCATAGGAAAGCCCAATGTGGGAAAATCATCATTGATAAACAGGATCCTAGGACAGGAACGGGTAATTGTAAGTGACATTCCAGGAACTACAAGGGATGCCATAGATACATATTTTAAATCAAAAGATCATGAATTTGTGTTTATTGACACGGCAGGTATAAGAAAAAGAAAAAAGATATATGATAATATTGAAAAATACAGTGTTGTAAGGTCTTTTGCTGCAGTTGAAAGGGCTGACATATGTTTAATGATAATCGATGTGAATGAAGGCGTTACCGAACAGGACACAAAGATAGCAGGCTATGCCCATGATAATGGCAAGGGTATAATAGTCCTTATAAACAAATGGGATTTGATTGAAAAGGACGACAAAACCTATAAAACATTCATAGATGATGTCAGGAACAAGCTGCCCTTTATGACTTATGCACCAATATTTCCAATATCAGCCCTCACAGGTCAGAGGGTAAACAAAATATTGGATGAAATCATTGAAATCAATAATTTTAGAAATATGAGGATAGCTACTGGCGTGCTGAATGATGTAATAAATGAAGCCGTATTGATGAACCAGCCAAGAACTGTAAAAGGCAAAAGGTTGAAAATCCTCTATGTATCTCAGGTTAGTGTATGTCCTCCGAAGTTTGTGATTTTTGTAAACAACAAGGAGCTTATGCATTTCTCCTATGTAAGATATCTGGAAAATAAAATAAGAGAAAACTTTTTATTCAAGGGAACACCGGTTGTTTTCACCCTAAAAAATAGAGGAGATTAAGTATGAATTTATTTTTAGCTTGTTTGGCAGGTTACTGCCTGGGTAATTTTTCCAGTGCCATAATAATAGGCAAGGTATTCCTGAATAAGGATGTAAGAGACTATGGAAGCGGAAATGCGGGTGCTACAAATGCAGTAAGGGCCTTTGGAGCTAAGATTGGTCTTGTAGTATTTTTACTGGATGTACTAAAGGGAGTTATAGCAGTAGTGATTGGAAAATATCTTGATCCGATCTGGGGACAGTATTTTGCAGGAATATTTGTAATAATGGGGCATAACTGGCCTGCAGCATTGAAATTCAAAGGCGGAAAAGGCATTGCCACTTCAATAGGAGTAATGCTTCCCATCAATCCTTTAGTAGCTTTGATTTGTGTTGTTGTTGGGGTGGCTCTTATTGTTTTGACAAGGATCGTGTCGATCGGCTCAATTTCAGGAGTTGTATTGGCACCTGTCATAGTGCTCGCCTTTGTAAGACCTATGGATACAAAATTGTTGGGATTGACCTGTGTTTTATCTGCAATGGCTATTTTTAGACACAGAAGCAATATTTCCAGGCTCCTCAAGGGAGAAGAAAATAAATTCAAAAAAAAGGACTGATCTTATGAATTATAATATATCTATTCTTGGTGGTGGAAGCTGGGGCACTGCAGTGTCAAAGCTGTTGAGCGAAAATAACCATAATGTAAAAATCTGGTTCAGAAATGAAAAAAAAGCTGAAATTGTAAAAAAAACCAGGGAGAACAAGCATTATCTGCCAGATATAAAAATACCTGAAGAGGTATATATCACAAGTGACATAAAGGAAGCAGTTGAAGGGGCAGAAATCATTGTTCTTGCAGTTCCTACTCAGGAAATAAGGGGATTGATTACCGGTAACATAGAACTTTTCAAAAAGGATGCAGTACTGGTCAATCTGGCAAAAGGCCTCGAAAAAGACACCTTGTACAGAATTTCCCAAGTGTGTGAAGAGCTACTGCCTGAAAACAGGTTTGTTGTTTTATCAGGACCTTCCCATGCTGAAGAGGTGGCTCTTGAAATGCCTACAACCGTAGTTGCAGCATCCCTGGATGAGGAAGCGGCAAAAATGGTACAGGATATATTCATGAGTGACTATTTCAGAGTATATATCAATACCGATATAATAGGAGTTGAAATAGGCGGAGCACTGAAAAATGTTATTGCTCTGGCTGTAGGAATTTCAGACGGTCTGGGATTTGGAGACAATACAAAAGCGGCCATCATAAACAGAGGAATACATGAGATTGCCAAGCTTGCCGAGAAAATGGGTGCAGACAGACTTACCTTCCTTGGCCTTTCGGGAATAGGTGATCTTGTTGTAACGTGTACCAGTGAGCATAGCCGGAACAGAAGGGCGGGAATACTTTTGGGCAAGGGTTATACCAAGGAGGAGGCTGCAGAAGAGGTAGGCATGGTGGTGGAAGGAATAATCACTACCCACGCTGCATATCAGATGGCAAAAAAATCTGAAGTCGAAATGCCTATAGTCAATGAACTTTATGCGGTGCTTTACTCTGATCACAAGGCGGAAGATGCAGTTGACAGGCTGATGAAAAGAAATAAAAAGCATGAACAGCACTAACTGATATGTTATAATCTAATATGTTGTTTTGTGAGGTGGGGAATTGGCAAAGAAAAAGAAAAAGACTAATTATCTGAACTTCATATTATTGTTGGTTTTTGTTTCTTTCATAATTTATCTGGTAGACAATTGGAGAATTACAAAGGATACCTATACGGTTCGCGAAGGAATAGTGGAAAACAGCATAGAGGCAGAAGCAACCATAATCAAGGATGAAAAAACAGTTTATTCCCACAGCTCAGGAAATGTCAGCTTTTATAAGGAAAACGGTGAAAAATTGAAAGCGGGAATTCTTGTGGCAGAACAGTTTAATGATAGAAATTCAAAGGATATTTCAGACGAGATCAGCGTAATAGACAAAGTTATTGAAATTAAGAATAATGAGTTAATAACCGGCAAGAGTTCTGAGAAAATATATAATGAAGAAACTGAAAAAAACATACAAAATATGATTTTTGATGAAAACTATGGCAGCCTTCTTGAAACAGTGTCAAATATGAACAGTGATTTTACTGACATCTATTCTGGATATGAAAACTACAGCATACAGGAATTGACTGAATTGAAGGCTTCCTTGAATGCCAACGTATCTTCGGACAGCATATCTTATTACAGTCCAAGAGGTGGACTTGTCAGCTATTGTTTTGACGGTTTGGAGCAGAAATATACTCTGGATAGACTGGAATCATTAAATATCAATGATATCAAAAAAGTGGATTATGAACTTGTGAATCAGGTGAATTCATATATACAGCAAGGCGATCCGGTTTTTAAGATTGTCGACAATTACAAATGGTATTTGGCTTTTGAACTTGATAGTGATAGCGCAGAACTTGTAATGGACAACAAATATTTGAAAATAAGATTAAAAAAAATCGACAAGACACTTTATGGTACTGTCACAAGCTTGGAGGACTATGGTGAAAAATCTCTTTTGGTCTTGATGGTGGACAGATATCTATATGAGTATCTTGATGACAGATATATTAATGTTGATTTGATTCTTAAGGAGTATAAAGGCCTTAAGGTTACTAAGGCTTCGATGACTGAATACGAAGGGAAAACAGGGGTTTTTGTATCTGATGCAAACAAGGTTGTAAAATTCAGACCATTGAAAATAATAGGAGAAAACAGCGAATATGCCATTGTAGAAGAAGGGGACAAGATCAGTATAGGAAGCAGAGGCAGAATATTAATAGATGAAAAATTGTATTATACTATTAAAACTTATGACAGCATAATAGAAAATCCTGACAAAATTTATGACGGTCAAATATTGAGGTGATATTATGAGTATGGAAAAGAATGTGGACGAGATATTACAGAATATCAAGGAAGCATGCGAAAAGTCCAATAGAAGCCAAGATGAGATCACGCTTATAGCGGTGACAAAGACAGTAGATGTGGATGCCATGATTGAGGCAAGGAAGCTTGATCTTAAGAATTTTGGTGAAAACAAGCCCCAGGAGCTTGTAAGAAAATTTGATTTTTTTGATGAAGAAATCAGATGGCATATGATTGGACATCTGCAAAGAAACAAGGTCAAGTATATTATTGACAAGGTTGAACTTATTCATTCCCTGGATAATATGAAACTGGCAGAGGAAATACAAAAGCAAAGTGTTAAACATGACAAGGTCATGGATGTTTTGATAGAAATAAATATTGGGAATGAAATATCAAAACATGGAATAAGTCCAGATGAATTATTTGATTTTGTAGACAAGGTTAAGGAACTGAAAAATATTAGAATCAAGGGTCTTATGACGGTAGCTCCATACATGATTGATGCTGAAGAGGTAAGACCCTATATGAAGAAAATGAAGAGCTTGTTTGATCAACTCAAGGCAATTGAAGGTGACTGCATTGATACCCTGTCCATGGGAATGTCTAATGACTACAAGATTGCCATTGAAGAAGGTGCTACAATGGTAAGGATAGGATCATCGATATTCGGCGAAAGAATCTATTAGGAGGGTAATATGTTTAAAAAATTCAAGGATGTTATAGGGCTTACTGATTTGGAAAATGAGTATGAAGACGAAATAGAGGAAACAGAAAAGAAAAATGATTATATTGGAAAATATGATAAAAAGAATGACATGAAATATGAAACAAAATATGAAAGTAAATTTGACAGTTTGTCTACGGTGAAAAGCAAAACGACAAAACCGAGAGACAAATACAGTGTTGAAGAAAATGCAGATCTGTTTATCATTACGCCAAAAAAATATGAAGATTGTGCCGGTGTAATAGATGAGTTAAAAAGGAAGAAGACCATTGTATTGAATCTTGAAGAACTTGAACTGGAAGTGAAAAAACAGATATTCGAATTTGTAAAGGGTGCGGTATATGCGCTGGAAGCAAATATTCAAAAGGTTTCTTCGGACATATTTGTTATAGCGCCATATGATGTTGAAATAAGCGGTAAACTCAAATTTAATATCGACAAGAAAAAATTTACATGGGAGTAATATATGATTTTAATAGTTAGAACATTGGATAAGGTATTTGACATTATAGAATTGCTTATTCTGGCAAGAATAATAATATCCTATATTCCAAACTTAAGAGGCAGCCAGATTACAGAAATTATCTATCAACTTACAGAACCAATCTTGCATCCGGTAAGAGAGCTTCTGTATAAAATTGGCTTAAACAAGGGAATGATTGATTTTTCACCTATTGGAGCATTTTTGCTTTTGGCTGTAATCAGAAGCCTTTTGTTTTCGCTTGTATAAATGAAAAATCTGGAACTGTATATTAAGGGACTGAAAGAGGATGACAGGCATATTGCCAGGAGAATCCTGGATATAAGGGATGGAGCGCAAAACAACTTCATGATCAACGATTCAGACTTTCTTTACCCTAATGAGGCAAGGATTGGGGAATCGGTTTTGAATTATTTCAGCGATACCAGTTATTTAATAACTGGTATTTCTAAAAATGCGGAAAGAAAAGCTATCATCGTAGCGCCCTGTGAGATATATGATGAAATCCTGAAGGATTTTTTTACATTATTGAGAGGGAGAATCTGTGATGTGAATATAACGCACAGGGATATACTTGGGGCTCTTGTATCTACAGGTATTAATAGAAACAAAATCGGTGATATTTACATTACAGGCGAATATGTATATGTAATTGCAAAAAAAGAGATTGAAAAGCATATTGTTCATAACTTCAAGAGAATAAAAAATATTAGCATTGATTTTGAATCAGTTGAACTTGAAGAGGCAGAAAACCTTTCGCTGAATTTTGAAAAAACAAGAATAATCACTTCTTCCATGAGAGTGGACAATATTGTATCCAACCTGGGCAACATGTCCAGGGGCAAGGCTCAGGAGTTCATTAAATCGGGCAATGTAAAGCTGAATTGGAGCAATGATGTAAACAGGAACAGACTTCTTGAAGAAGGGGATGTATTGTCGTTGAGAGGAAAGGGGAAATATAAGATATCAGGAGCCATAGGACACAGCAAAAAAGGAAATATAGTTTTGGAATTAGAAAAGTATGTTTAATGGAGGATGTATGGTTATAGGAATAATAGGGGCAATGGATGAAGAAATATTGCTTCTCAAGGAAAAAATAGAAAATATTGTAGAAACGGATTGCTTGAACTTTAAAATATACAGCGGTGAATATGCAGGTAAGAAGGTAGTATTCATGAGGTCGGGCATAGGAAAGGTAAATTCTGCTGTTTCCACACAAATACTGATCAGTGACTTCAAAGCCGCTTCAATTATCAATACGGGAATTGCCGGTTCGCTGGCGGAATCGGTTTCTATCGGAGACATTGTAATATCAACTGAAACACAGCAATACGATATAGATGTCACTGTATTCGGATACAAGGAAGGAGAAATACCGAGAATGGATACATCGGTATTCAAGTCAGATGAAAATATGATCAGGATATGCAGCGACCTTGTTGAAGGAGAAGCAAAAGTTCATGTCGGAAAAATTGTGTCGGGAGACAAGTTTGTAAGCAAAAACGAGTTGAAGTCCAAGCTGCGAAAAGACTTTAATGCCCTTTGCGTAGATATGGAAAGTGCATCTATTGGACATGTGTGCCATCTTTATAAAACCCCTTATGTTGCCATAAGATGCATATCGGACAACGCAGATGAATCTGCCGACGTCAAGTATGCAAACTTTGACAAGTATGCAGCAGAGATAAGTGCAAAAATAACATTGAAAGCAATAGAAATGTTATAGGAGAGAGTTATGCATATTATTATTGTATTGCTTCTTGCATCCATAGACCAGATAAGCAAGTATTTCGTTTTGGAATTGTTGAAATTTTCAAATGCGGTTGTTCTGATAGACAATTTTTTGAGGTTGAACTATGTTGAAAACAGAGGCGCTGCATTTGGAATATTGCAGAACCAGCAGCTGTTTTTTATTGTAATCACCTTAATGGTAGTGCTTGCAGTAGTTGTCTACAGAATCAGGTACAAGGGATTCAACAAGGTAGCAAATTTTGCACTGGACCTGATAATTGCAGGTGCTCTTGGGAACCTTGTGGACAGGGTCAGGCTCAATTATGTTGTGGATTTCATAGACGTGAACTTTTGGGGATATTATGATTTCCCCGTATTCAATTTTGCAGACATATGTGTGGTGGTCGGAACCTTGCTTTTGGCTTTGTTGATTATTCTTGACAAGTACGAGATGGACAAGATATGAAGATAGATATTGAATTTAAAGGTGAAGGTATGAGGATTGACTTGTTTTTGAAGGAAAGGTGCAAAGACATATCAAGATCATACCTGCATAAGCTTATTAAAAACAATAACGTTTATGTAAATGGCAAATGCAGGAAGAAGAACTATATATTAAGTGAAGGCGATCATATTGTGTTTGAAGTGCCTGAACCTGAAGAGTTGAAGATTGAGGCGGAAGACATCCCTTTGGAAATTGTATATGAAGACAATTGCCTTGCGGTAATAAACAAGCCAAGAGGAATGGTTGTTCACCCGGCACCTGGAAATTATACCGGTACCATGGTGAATGCACTAATGTACAAGCTTGATAATTTATCCTCCATTAACGGAGTTATAAGACCGGGAATAGTCCATAGGATTGACAAGGATACAACGGGCCTCCTTGTTGTTGCAAAGGATGACAAGTCCCACAAAGTCCTGAGTGAAGAGATAAAAAACAGGAAAACGGGAAGGTTTTATGTGGCTCTTGTCCACGGGAATGTGAAAGATGATGAAGGTGTAATCGAGCTGCCAATTGGAAGAGATCCCAAAAACAGGAAAAAGATGGCGGTAACGGAGAAAAATTCAAAATATGCCCTGACAAGATTTAGAGTTTTGAGACGTTTTGGAAACTACACATATATTGAATTGATTCTTGAAACCGGTAGAACGCATCAGATTAGAGTCCATATGACATACAAGGGATACCCAATTGTAGGAGATGAAGTCTATGGACGAAGAGACAATGAGTTCAAAATGAAGGGACAGCTTCTTCATGCAAAAAGAATCTCCTTTATCCATCCCGAAACAGGTGAACTCTTGGAATTTGAAGTTGAACTGCCTGAAGATTTCAGAAAGATATTAAACATATTGGAGGGAAGATTATGAAAACCAAAGCATTCATAATGGATGAGAAATCCATAAAAAGAGCACTAACCAGGATTTCCCATGAAATAATAGAAAGAAACAAGGGTATTGAGAATTTGGTTATTGTGGGCATTAAGTCCAGAGGAGTTCCAATGGCAAAGCGAATCGTCAGCATCATCAAGGATATTGAAGGTGAAACCGTGCCTTACTACAGCCTTGACATATCCATGTACAGAGATGATGTAAACAACGTTGGAAGTATCAATATCAATGAGGAAAGTGAAATGGACGTAAAGGACAAGGTGGTAATACTCATAGACGATGTACTGTTTACAGGAAGAACCGTTAGAGCTGCCATGGATGCCATAATCGATCAGGGAAGGCCAAGGAAGATTGAACTTGCTGTTCTCATAGACAGGGGGCACCGGGAGTTGCCCATACGTGCTGATTTTGTCGGGAAAAATGTTCCAACATCCAGAAATGAAAGGGTGACTGTTCATATCGAGGAACTTGACGGTCTAAACCAGGTATTGATACAGGAATGAATGTAGTTGAAAAACATTTAACTGTAAGAGGTGATCGGAACAACAATCACTGATCAATAATGTTGATTGTTGAACCTCGAATTCACGACCTCGGAATTATGCTGAATTCTCTTAATCAGGAGAAAATCAGACATAATCACCGGTGCCGGGAACAGTAATATGTTTTTCATTTCACTGTTTATATTGTACTTGTGAGAGTGTTCTTATTGTTCCGATAGAGGTTTTTTTGGCTCTATGATGAGGGAGTAATTTTCATGAAATATTACGAAGCCCGGTTTTGAACCTTTGGGCTTTTTTATATTTTGTCTTTTGGTATAGTCGATTTCCACTTTTTTCTGTTTGCTGTTTTTGCTGTAGAAGGCGGCATAGGAAGCAGCTTCCTCGATTGTCGAATCTGGTATTTCCTTTCCTTCTGCCCTTACAATTACGTGGGATCCGGGTATATTCTTGGCATGAAGCCACAAGTCATCCTTTGAAGACAGCTTAAAGGTAATCAGGTCGTTCTGGATATTGTTTTTCCCGATAAGTATTTCGAATCCATCTTTTGATACAAGTCGGATTGGTTTGCTTTTACCAGTTCTGTTCTTCTTTTTGTCCATTGTATTTATATAGCGCGTTTCGTAAAGTTCCTTTTTTATTTCTTCAAACACTTCTATTTCCGATACTGATTCGAGATTGTACAATACATTTTCCAGGTATTCAATATTTTCCTCAGTGATAGCAATTTGTTCCTTCAGGTTTTCTTCCGCCGACTTGAGTTTGTTGTATCTTTTATAGTATTTCTGTGCGTTCTGTGAAGGCGTAAGCCTTTTATCCAGCCTTATTTCCACCCTTGAACGATTAGTATAGTCAACTGCTTCCAGTACTTCGTCATTTTTGTCTATCCTGTATATGTTTGCTATCACAAGATCGCCGTAGGTTTTATAAATCTCCCTTTTTTCTGACTTTCTCAGTTCCTGAAGGAGTTTACCGAGTTTCTTTCTGTTTTTATCCAGCAGGTTTGAGATTTTTTTTCTAAGGCTTGATGTTTTTTGTTTGAAGCTGTTGAAGTTTGCTTTTTCATAATAGAATATGTCCAATATTTCATTTGACTTGTCAAATTTTATGGGAGACCTGTTTTCAAGATGGGTCATTTCGAAGCAGTGGAAATCCAGGTATTCTCCAGTTTCTTCATCAGCGTATATCACAGGGTAATAGTCACTTTTCTCTATCCTTCTCTTCAATGATTCCAGATTACTGTATAGAAGATCCTTTTTTTCTTCATCGATTTCACCCAGAAAATCATCTTCTCCAAGGAGGCTTCGATGACAAAGTTCTCTTGACAGAAGAGGGCTCATGCCGTAGAAAGATTTCAACATGAATTTTCCAATCTTTAATCCCTGATTTGATTCAATAAGTGTTTTATTATACATTTCTTCATTGATTCTCATCAAATTGATTTTTTTCTCGAATACTGGTGCGAGATATTTTACACCGGGAAAAATCTGCCTTTTTGAGCTGACGTTATAACCTATTCTTTTTATTGAATCGAGAACCTTGTTGTCAGAATCAGTCAGGACGATATTGCTGTGTTTTCCCATGATTTCCACGTATATCCTTTTTATTGCAAAGCTTTTAAGTTCATCTCTTGTTTCTATTTCCATCATTACAATTCTGTCCATATTGATTTGAACAATTTTCCTGATTATTCCGCTTGTAAGGTGCTTTCTCAGAAACATGCAAAAAGAAGGCGGTGTCTGGGGGTTCTTGAATGATTTGCTTGTTGTATTCAGTCTTGGATAGGAACTGCTTGCTGAAAGGAGCAGTTTTGTATTTCCACGGTTTGATCTCAGGTTTAATATGATTTCATCTTTTTCAGGCTGGTATATCTTATCTATTTTACTTCCTTCAACAGTATCCCTAAGTTCTGAAACTATACTGCTAAGGAAAAATCCGTCTAGTGCCATAATTTTCTCCTTGAAATTATTTATCATCTTATATTATAATGTTTCATTGATAATTACAATCATAGATGTTAAGATATAGTATAAATAATTATCAAAATTACTATACAGGAGGAGTCAATGAATTTTGTTAGCAGTATGACTGGCTTTGGGAAAGGCGAATATTCAAATGAAAAGATCAAGTTTTCTGTTGAGACAAAAACCATCAACAACAGATATAATGATATAAATATTAGAACACCTAAATATATAAGAAGCTTTGAAGACAAAATAAGAAGAATGGTAAAGAAACGCATAAGCAGGGGAAGGGTGGATGTTTCTGTCACTTATGAGATGCTCAAGGACAGCGATGTTGAGGTCAAAGCCAATGTGTCGGTTGCAATGATGTACAAGAAAGCCGTCGAGGAACTTTCGGTGGCTTTAAACCTTGAGGAAGCACTATCTTTGGATACATATTTAAAGCTTCCGGATATTCTTGAAATAAGAAAATCAGAGGAAAATGAAGATGAAACATGGCTGATTCTTGAAGAAGCAGTTGAAAATTCAATAAAAGATCTTATAGATATGAGGAACATTGAAGGAGAAGAGCTTAAGAATGACATAATCAAGCAATCCCATAGAATCGATGTTCTTATTGATGAAATAGAAGGTTATGCCGGAACCGTAGTTGAGGAATACAAGCTAAAGCTTGAAAACAGAATAAACGAGCTATTGGCTGACAAGTATGCCATAGATGACAGCAAGCTTTCAAATGAAATAGTATTCTTTGCTGACAGGGCTGATATCAATGAAGAGATTGTTAGGTTGAGAAGCCATATCAAACAGCTCGTTGAAACCCTAGACAAGGGTGGTGTGATAGGTAGAAAACTTGATTTCATACTACAGGAAATAAACAGGGAGGCAAATACCATCGCTTCCAAGTCAAGCTCTGTCGACATTACTCAAAGAGCTGTTGAAGTCAAAAACTGTATTGAAAGAATGAGAGAACAGGTTCAAAATATTGAATAGGTGATTGTATGAGAATGATTAATATTGGCTTTGGCAACATAGTTTCGGAAGACAGGGTAATAGCTGTAATAAGCCCCGAGTCTGCTCCCATTAAAAGGGTTATAAATGACGCCAGGGATGGAAATAAGCTTATTGACGCCACTTATGGCAGGAAAACCAGGGCAGTAATTGTCATGGACAGCAACCATGTGGTATTGTCGGCCATCCAGCCTGAAACTGTAGCTCAAAGATTTATGACAATAGATAACGTTGCAAAAGGAGTGGAAAATGACTAAAGGATTATTAATAGTTGTTTCAGGCCCTTCCGGGGCTGGAAAGGGCACATTGTGCAAGGAACTCATAAGGAGAAACAACGAAATTGAACTGTCGATATCTTGTACCACAAGAGATCCAAGAGGCAAGGAAGTCGATGGTGTAAACTATTATTTCATTAGCACAGAAGAGTTCGAATCCAGAATCGAAAACAATGATTTTCTGGAATATGCACAAGTTTATGGAAATTACTATGGCACTCCGAAGTGGAAAGTGTTAGAATTGATTGATAAGGGTGTTGATGTAATACTTGAGATAGATATTCAGGGTGCACTTAAGGTAAAGGAAGAATATCCTGACGGAGTGTTTGTTTTTGTGTTGCCTCCATCCCTTCAGGAATTGAAGGAAAGAATAACATCCAGAGGAACGGACAGCAAGGATGCAATCATCAAAAGGATGGATTGTGCATATGAAGAACTCAGTTATGCATTTAAGTATGATTATGCAATTGTTAACGATTATGTAGAAAGCGCCGTGGACAAGATTGAAGCTATAATCACCGCGGAAGAGAACAAGGCAAATCGTCAGAAGCAAACAATAAACAGTATAAGGGAGAATTAAGATGATAAAACCGTCTATTGACGAATTATTGGAAAAAGTTGAAAGCAGATATATGCTTGTTACAATAATATCTAAAAGAGCAAGAGATATAGTTGAAGGTGAAGAAATACTGATAAAAACAACACAGTTAAAGCCTGTAAACATTGCAGTTGAAGAGTTTTACGCTGGTAAAATTGATTATGAAATAATTGACTAAAGCTTGCTATGCAAGCTTTATTTCATTTGATGGTCAGGTGATGGCATGATCAGGTATTTTAATATTATCATAAGCAACAAATCCAGAAATACAGACAAGGCATATTGTTACAAGACCAATTCAAGTTCTTGTGAAGATATCCTTACAGGAAGAAGGGTATTGGTGAACTTCAACAATTCTCTTATTGTAGGCATTGTAGTGTCCGAAGAGGATTCAGCAGATATTGATCCGGGAAAGGTTAAGGAAATAATATCTGTAATAGATGAAAAACCCATTGTTGACAGTGATAAAATAATTTTGGCGAAATGGATAAGAGAAACATATCTTTCAAGATTCAACGAAGCATTTTCATTGATGAATCCGCCAATGTCAAAAATTGAAGTATGCATTAATAAATCATGTAAATCAGATTTTGAGATGGATACTCTGCCTGTTGGAAAATGGATCTCCTTGAAGAAACTGACTGATATCCTGAAGGACAGGAAAACTTTTGAAATTTTGAATACCTCTTTTGAAAACAGACTTGTGATTATTGAATCAAGAGACAAGTCTTTTGAAAAGAAAGTCACTGAAACCGTTCACCTTGTTAAAGAGGATTTTGAGGACCATGTGAGAAAAAATTCCCACAAGCAGCTACGTATACTTTCAGCACTGAGAGATAGTCCAGTAGAAATAAGAAATTTGATAAAAATTACCGGATCAACAAGGAGTGAGATTGTCAAGCTTTGCAAAAAGGGCTTTGTTGATATTTCAACCTCAATATCTGCGGAATCTTCTGCAGCAAAGGTTGTGAACAGGGGAGATGTGATAATAAATGACAGACAGCGAGATACCGTAGAAAGCATTTTGAATTCAAATGTTAAAAGACATCTTATTCATGGTGTTACAGGAAGCGGGAAAACTGAAGTCTATATGAAAATCATTGAAAATATCATTGAAGAAGACAAATCTGTAGTTTATCTCATTCCCGAGATATCCCTGACTCCACAGACTATTGAAAGATTCAAGAGGAGGTTTGGAGACAGGATTGCAATAATACACAGCAGGCTTACATCAAAGAAAAGGATGGATGAATGGCTGAAAATATACAATGGTGAATGTGATATAGTCATAGGACCAAGGTCGGCTCTCTTTACTCCTGTCAGGAATCTTGGAGCAGTCATAATAGACGAATCCCACGAAGATTCATACAAGTCTTCGTCATCGCCTAAATACGATACAATAGAGGTTTGTGAAAAGCTTACGGAAATAGGTGGTATAAAGCTTGTTCTTGGAACAGCCACACCGCTTGCCGGTATTTACTTGAAAGCAATAAGGAATGAATATGCCCTGCACAGCATGCCTGAAAGAATAAGTAGGGCACAAATGCCCAAGATAAAAGTGGTTGACATGAGGAATGAATTAAGCAGCGGCAATGCAGGTGTTTTCAGCACGGATTTGAAGGAAGCGCTAATATCTGCATATGGCAGGAATGAGCAGTCGATACTTTTTTTGAACAGACGGGGTTATTCCAGCTTTGTATCTTGCAGAAACTGCGGTTATGTTGTAAAATGTGATAATTGTGATGTTTCAATGACCTACCACAGCATGAAAGGATATCTTATCTGTCATTACTGCGGTTCAGCGAAAAAAATTGACCATAATTGTCCCCAGTGCGGAAGCACATATTTCAAAAGTTTTGGAATAGGTACCGAGCGCATTGAAGAGGAAGTTAAAAAACTTATACCAGAGGCCAGGGTAAAAAGGATGGATTTTGATACTGTTAATAATATTGAGGACTATAATGGGGTTTACAATGATTTCAGGGACAGGAAAATAGACATTTTGGTTGGTACTCAGATGCTTGCCAAGGGGCTTCATTTTCCACATGTTACAGTAGTGGGTGTCGTATCTGCGGATTTGACAATAAACCTGCCGTTTTTTAATTCAAATGAAAAGTCATATCAGCTTCTCACTCAGGTAAGTGGCCGTGCTGGAAGAGGTGACAAGGATGGCAATGTATTCATTCAAACATATGATCCTGAAAATTACAGTATAGTTGATTCAAAAAACAATGATTATTTATCTTTCGTAAAAAAAGAGCTGTATTTGAGAAAGGAATTCAGATATCCTCCTTACATAGAGATAATGACTATAACGGTGTCTTCAATATATGAAGACAAGTTGAAGCTTTTCGTGGATAAAAAGTATATGGAGTTGAAAGAGACTATGGCTGGATTGATTTCAGGCAGGAAGATGCTTCTATACCGCCCCATGAACAGCAATATTTACAGAATTAAAAAGAAATACCGCATATCAATAACCATGAAATATAAGAAGAACGATGCAGAAGTAATTAAGAATAATTTAAGAAAAATATTATTAAATAAAAGTTACAAGGATATGGAAATTTCGTTGGATTTAAATCCGACATTTATATAAGGAGAGGATACTATGGCAATTAGAAAATTGAGAGTTGAAGGTGACTCAATATTAAGAAAAAGAAGCAGGGAAGTAGAAAAAATAGATGGCAGAATCCTGGACCTGCTTGATGACATGCTTGAAACCATGTATGAAAATGATGGGGTTGGCCTTGCAGCAGTTCAGGTAGGTATTTTAAGAAGAGTGGTAGTAATTGATGTAGGTGAAGGTCCTGTTAAGCTTATCAATCCCGTTATTGTTGAAAAATCAGGAAGTCAGATATTTACAGAGGGATGTTTGAGTGTTCCGGGTAAAAATGGAGATGTTGAAAGACCCGGAAAGGTTGTTGTTGAATATATGGATGAAAAAGGAGAGAATCAGACTATGGAGGGAGAAGGGCTTAAGGCTGTTTGTTTAAGTCACGAGCTTGACCATCTTAATGGTATTCTTTTCATTGACAAGGTGATCAAAGAGGAAAGTAATGAGTAGAATAATCTACATGGGTACTCCTGAGTTTGCAGTGCCTGCACTTGAGAGAATACACAATGAAGGCCATGAGGTTGTATTGGTGGTTACCCAGCCGGACAAGTCAAAGGGACGGGGCAAGAAAATTCTTAAGACTCCTGTAAAAGAATCGGCAGAAAAACTTGGGCTTGAAATATTTCAACCTGACAATATCAACAGTGAAGAAAGCATGAAGGTACTTAAATCATATGATGTTGACTTTATTGTAGTTACTGCTTACGGACAAATATTGAAAAAGGAGATACTTGAGATTCCGAAATTTGACTGCTTAAATATCCACGCATCCCTTTTGCCGAAATACAGAGGGGCTGCGCCTATTAATTGGGCGATTATTAATGGTGAAAAAAAGACAGGAATAACTATAATGAAAATTGAGGAAGGGCTTGATTCCGGTCCCATGTATTTGAAGAAAGAAATGGACCTTAATGAGGAAATAACGGCAGGGAATCTCCATGACAGACTTATGGTCATGGGGGCTGAAATGATAGTTGAAGCGATTAAAGGTATTGCCGACAAAAGGCTGGTACCGGAGGAACAGGACCACAAAATGTCTTCCTACGCATCAATGCTCAAAAAAAGCATGAGTCTGATAGACTGGAACGACAAGGGATTGAATATACACAACAAGATTAGAGGGCTTGATCCGTGGCCGGGTTCAGTAATGATATACAAAGATAAGAAGGTGAAGATTTTCAATACTGAATATATTGTGGAGAATCATGATTATGACTCCGGTACAATAGTTTCAATTGACAACACGGCTATAAAGGTTGCTGTAAATGACGGCTATCTCATAATAAAGGAAATTCAATTTCCAGGCAAGAGAAGGATGGATATCAAGACCTTTCTTTTGGGAAATGAAATAGAAATCGGTTATGAATTAAGAGGTGAATAAAATGTTTTTTTATGACTCAACTTTTCTGCTGCTAATACCGGCTATAATAATATCCATGTATGCCCAGCAGAAGATTCAAAGTACATTCAGAAAGTATTCAAGGGTGTTTTCAGGAGGAAGTTATTCTGGACATGATATTGCCAGGATGATACTTGACAAGAACGGTCTTGAAAACATCAGAATTGAGCATGTTAGAGGAAATCTTACAGACCATTACGATCCTAGAAGCGGTGTATTGAGATTGTCTGATTCAGTTTACGGAAACAGGTCAATCGCGGCCTATGGAGTTGCCGCCCATGAAGTCGGTCATGCAATACAGCATTCAAAAAGATATATGCCTCTTGAAATAAGAAACTCAATGGCACCCGTAGTGAGCTTCAGTTCCAGGGTGGTTTGGCTGATTATACTATTGGGCTTTTTCCTTGGCATTGCAGGTTTCATCAAAATAGGAGTGTTTTTATTTTTGGCAGTGGTGATTTTTCAGCTTGTTACACTTCCAGTGGAATTTGATGCAAGCAGCAGGGCCATTGTGCAGCTTGAAAGCCTTGGTATTCTTTACGATGATGATATCAAAGGTGCAAGAAAGGTTTTAAATGCAGCTGCCCTGACATACGTTGCTGCAGCATTGACGGCAGTAAGCCAGCTGGTAAGGCTGTTGATCTTGTCAGGATATGGTAGAAGAGATTAAAGGCTGAAATTTCAGCCTTTTATTTATAGCTTAAGAAAGTTAAATATGCATAACCCCTTGAAGCATTGGTGTTATGCGATCAAGGAAACTTTCTTAGCCTCTTAATAACCTCTCACGCGGTTAACGCGTCGAAGACGCTTTCTTGTGGATTGGTGTTTACCGCAATTATGTATTCTGATTAAGTGAAATTAAATAAATTAAACTGGGAGAAGTTATGAAATATAGAAAGTATGTGGTCGATTCTCTTTACAAGGTTCTTACTGAAGGGAAATATTCAAATATTGAATCTGTATCTGCAATGGGAAGGATGGAAGACAAAAAAGAAAAGGATTTGTATCTCTTCACCTTCAATGGAGTGCTTGAGAATCTTATTTTCGCAGATTGGGTTATAGCCGAGTATTCTTCCGTAAAACTCAGAAAGATAAATGCAAATGTACTGAACATAATGAGGTCGGCAGTTTTTCAAATATTTTTCAGTGAAAGGATATCCAGCACAAGGATAGTGAATGACAGCGTTGAACTGACTAAAAAGTGTCTTTACAAGAGTACAAGGTTTGTCAATGGCATCTTAAGGAATATCGTCAGAAACAAGGAAGAAATTCTAATAAAACTTGATGGAATTGGCGGAATCGAGGGATTGTCAATAAAGTATTCATATCCGATGGAATTCATGAAGCTCATAGTAGAGGAGTTTGGATTTGAAGAAGCTGAAAAATTCTGCATAGCATCGAATTCAAAACCTGAAACCGTATTTAGGGTGAATTCATCAATTATTTCCAGAGATGAATTCCTGAAAAAATATGGCGGCAAATATGAAGTGAAAAAAACTGACACATCAAATTATGGAATAATAATCAGAAATATTCACAGACTGCAGGATATGGATGAATTCAAAAATGGTTTGATCACGCCTCAGGATGAAAGTTCAATATTGGTATCTGAAATCCTTAACCCGGACAAGGATTCAAGAATTATAGACATGTGTTGTGCGCCTGGTGGAAAATGTCTGCATTCGGCAGAAATAATGAAAAACACAGGGAAGGTTATTTGCTGTGATATTTATGGACACAAGTTGAAGCTTGTTGAAGAAACGGCCCTAAGACTTGGCCTTGAAAATATTGAAATAAGGGAACAGGACGGGTTGGAACTGATACCTGAATTTTTTGAGAGTTTTGATTATTGTATAGTGGATGTGCCTTGCAGCAATACGGGCATAATAAGAAGAAAGCCTGAAATCAAATACAATCTCAGGGTTGATGGTTTGAAGGAAATTGAAGAAATACAATATGGCATTCTGGAAAATGCGTCCAAATATCTTAAGAAAGGCGGCAGACTTGTCTATTCGACATGTTCTGTTCTTGATAATGAAAATATCAATCTCGTTAAAAGATTTTTGGAAAACAACAGCGAGTTTGAATTCAAAGGATTTGAGGTTGGCGGGAAAGTTGTTTCAGAGGGATATTTGCAGCTATATCCCCAAATAGACAATATGGACGGCTTTTTTATTGCGTCACTGGTTAAGAACTGATATACAAATCAACTTGGTTTATGATATAATATCAGTGATTTTGGAGAATGAATATGTATATAAATAATTTAGACTATAATGAAATGGAAAAACTTGTTGTTGACAGTGGCTTTCCAAGATTCAGAGCTGATCAGTTGTTCAGATGGATCCATGGGAAAATGGTTAGTGATTTCAAGGAGATGAAAAACCTTCCTAAAACTTTCATTGAATATATGAATGACAATCACCGATTTGACAAGCCGGGGATTCACAAGAGACTGGATTCTTCTCAGGACAATACCAAAAAATATTTGATCGAGCTTGAAGACGGCAATATTATTGAAAGTGTTTATTTGAATTATGATTTTGGAGAGAGTGTCTGTATTTCATCACAGGTTGGATGTAATATGGGATGCCTTTTTTGTGCGTCTACAAAAGACGGCAGAATCAGGAATCTAAGAGCTTCTGAAATGCTGGAGCAGATATATATTATCCAGAAAGACATAATGACCAAAATAAACAGTGTTGTAATCATGGGTTCAGGAGAGCCCTTTGATAATCTTGATAATGTAAAAAGATTCATAGAGATTGTTACAGATGAAAAAGGAATGAATATCAGCAAAAGGAAGATAACACTTTCCACTTGTGGAATTATTCCAGGAATCTATGAAGCATTAGATGAAGGAATGCAATTCAATCTTGCCGTATCGTTGCATTCCGCTGTACAGAAAAAAAGGGACGAGATAATCCCGGCTTCCAAGAATTATCCTCTGAAGGATTTAATAAAAGCTTGTGATTATTATACGGAAAAAACCGGCAGAAGGGTTACTTACGAATACATTATCATCAAGGGATTCAACGATGGGAAGGAAGATTTGAAGGAACTGGTAAAGCTCCTTAAGAACTCAAATTGTCATGTAAATCTTATACCTCTTAATCCAATTGAGGAATTCCATGGGGAAGCGCCTACGCACAGGGAAACGGTTCTTATTAACAAATATTTAAACAGCAACGGAATCAATGCAACAATAAGAAGGGAACTTGGCAGGGATATTAATGCAGCTTGCGGTCAATTGAGAAGGAACTATATTAATAATCGGGAGTGAATTATGAAAGCTTATTACAAAACGGATATAGGCAGCGTGAGAGAGAAAAATGAAGATACAATTTATTATGACAACAGTGGAGATTTTGTAATTGCTATTGTCGCAGATGGCATGGGCGGACACAGGTCAGGAGAAATTGCAAGTAGACTGGCTGTAGAAACCGCTGCCGATTATTTTAATAGAAATATAGGTAAATTCATGGAAATGCCCATGGAATTCTTGAGAGATATTTTCATGTCGAGTTCCACAAGAGTTTTTGATGCTGCATCAACTGAACCTGAATGTGAGGGTATGGGCACCACTATGACCATGATTCTTGCGAACAGAAAGACTGGAAAGCTTTATATAGGAAATATAGGAGACAGCAGGACCTATATAGTAAAAAATGGAGAGATTTTACAGGTTACAGAAGATCATTCCCTTGTTAATGAAATGTTCAAGAAAGGACAAATCACAAAAGATGAGTTGCTGATCCATCCCAAAAGAAATGTGCTGACGAAATCACTGGGAACATTCAAGGATATAGAACCTGATTTCTATATTGAGGAACTGGATGATATTGAAAATATCATACTTTGTTCTGATGGTTTGACTAATTATGTAAACAGCAGCGAGATTAAGGATATTGTCAAAAATAACGAAGGTGAAGAGGTTGTGGAAAAACTTGTTAATGAAGCGAATGCCAGAGGTGGAAGCGATAATATATCGGTTATTGTTATCAACAACTAGATAGAGGTGAATAATGAAAAGCATATTAAATAATAGATACGAGATAATAGAGGAAATAGGCAGTGGCGGAATGGCTTATGTGTATAAGGCAAGATGCAATGTTTTAAATAGATTTGTAGCTATAAAGGTTTTAAAGGAAGAATTTACCAAGGATCAGGACTTCATAGACAAGTTCAAGCAGGAGTCCATGTCGGCAGCCAGACTTAATCACAAGAATATTGTGAATATATACGATACAGGTGTTGACGAAGATATTTACTTTATAGTCATGGAGCTGGTAACGGGGAGAACCTTAAATGAAATGATAGAGGAGGAGTATCCAATACCAGTTGGAAGAGTTCTTGATATTTCACTCCAGATATGCGAGGCATTGGAACATGCACATTCCAATGGAGTGGTCCACAGGGACATAAAGCCACACAATATTCTTATAAACAAGCATAATCTGGTAAAGGTAGCTGATTTTGGCATTGCGAGAGCGGTAACCAATAAAACAATAACAAACAATGACAATACTCTGGGTTCTGTAAATTATTTGTCCCCTGAGCAGGCCAGAGGCGGTTATGTAGATGAAAAATCGGACATATATTCTTTGGGTATTGTCATGTATGAGCTTTTGACAGGAGAACTGCCTTTCAAAGGCGATTCTCCCATTTCCATTGCACTGAAGCATGTCAACGAGAGGGTTATGCCTCCATCGCTCATAAATAAAGATGTTTCGCCAAGAGTCGATGAAATTGTCCTTAAGTGTACAAATAATAAATCGACTATGAGATACAACAGCGTAAGTGAAGTGATTGAAGCAATCAAAAAGATATATGGAAAGTCCGCACTTTATTCAATGCACGAAGAAGGTCTTGGAAGTGAAGAAAAAAACGATGCTTTCAATAAATTCTTTGATGGAGAAGATGAAAACGGCAAAGTTGAAAACCCGGTTGGAAAAAAAAGGAAGGTTAAGGCAAGAAAAAACAAGCCTGAAACCGATGAAGAAGAGGCAGAGGAAAAGGAAGTTGTAAGGGGAAGGTTCAAGTACACCCTCCTTGCAATCATTGCAGCCCTTGTGGTTACAGGGACCGTATCGGTAGTGGCACTGAATATGATTAAGGATTATCTGACTGTCAAGGTGGTTTCTGTTCCTGATCTCATAGGCCTTACAGAGGAAGCGGCAGAGGAAACCGTTCTAAGTCTTGGTCTAAAGTTTAGTGTAAAGGATGAAATTTACAATTCCGAGTATGCAGAAGGTCTGGTTATCAATCAGAATATCAACGAAGGACAGGAACTGAGGGAAGGGTTTCCAATTGAAGTTATTTTGAGCAAGGGGGAAAGGCTTGTAAAGATACCTGATCTTACCCATAAATATTCAAATGAATCAATAGTTATATTGAAGAAGAATGACCTTGCAGAGGGTGATGTCACTTATGAATTCAATGATACTGTACCCTGGGGTCTTGTAATCAGACAGGTGCCTGAAGCCGGGAATATGGTGAAGGAAGGGACTGAAGTGTCATATGTACTGAGCAAGGGACCTGAAGTTGAATATACGCTAATGCCTGATTTGTTGGGCAAGCATGTGGATGATGTTAAGAATATTATTCTGGAAAAAGGTTTTACGGTTGGTGAGATAACATACAAGCCATCTGATGAAGTGGGAATGGACCTGATTCTTTATCAAAGTTATCCAAGCGGAACTGAAGTTGAAATGGGTACTGCAATAAATCTTATAGTCAGTTCAGGCGTCGAGATACAGATTGAAAATCCCGAGGATGGAGGGAATGATGGTCAAGAAGGAGTGAACAGTGGGGTTTCAGGCAGTGGAGAGCTTGTTGTAGAACTTCCACAGGACAAGAACAAAGTACACCTTCTTATTGAAAAGGTACTGGAAGACAAGCGTGTAATTGTATATGAAAAACAGGTAAAAACGGATTTGAGCCCTCTTACAATTAAAATTGAAGGATTTGGAGTTCAAAAATTCGAGATATTCATAAACAGCGAATATTATGGAGTCAAGGAGATAAATTTTGGAGAGTAATATTCAAAAGGGCATCATTCTCAAATCTTTAGGTGGATTCTACTATGTAGACACAGGCAGTGAAATTATAGAGTGCAGGGCCAGGGGGCTTTTCAGGAAACAGTCCATCAAACCTTTGGTTGGAGACAGATGCAGGATTAGAATAACTGAAGAAGATTCGACCATGGGATATATTGAAGAGATCTTCGAACGAAGCAATGAAATCATACGCCCTCCCGTTGCAAATGTTGAACAGGCTATAATTGTATTTTCAGTCAAGAAACCGAATCCGAATTTCAAACTTCTTGATAAGTTTCTTATACAGGCTGAGCTGAACAATATTCAAGCTGTGATATGCATCAACA
Organism: Dethiosulfatibacter aminovorans DSM 17477; assembly: GCF_900142005.1. Classification (GTDB taxonomy): domain Bacteria; phylum Bacillota; class Clostridia; order Tissierellales; family Dethiosulfatibacteraceae; genus Dethiosulfatibacter; species Dethiosulfatibacter aminovorans. The sequence continues at coordinate 231,280 of NZ_FQZL01000006.1, read as the reverse complement.
AGATTGACCTTGACGAGAGGGAAGCTAATAGAATAAAAGAGCTATATGAAAAAGCCGGCTACAGCGTCATTTTGACATCTAAAATGATGCAAGAATCCCTAGATGGCCTTAAAGAAATACTTAAAGGCAAGATTTCTGTGTTTGCCGGACCGTCAGGTGTGGGCAAGTCTACCATGGTCAACATAATAGAGGAAGGCCTGGATTTAAAAACCGGTGAAATCAGCAGAAAATTGAATCGAGGCAAGCATACAACCAGACATGCCGAAATATTCAGGCTTAGTTTCGGCGGGTGGGTGGTTGACACTGCCGGATTCAGCAATTTGAACCTTGAAGGTGTAGACAGATACAATCTCAAGGAGTATTTCATTGAATTCAAGGAATACAATGACTGCAGGTTTACCAGTTGCAATCATTACAAGGAGCCTGACTGCGGTGTAAAGGAAGCAGTGGAAAATGGAGAAATAAGCAGGGAACGATATGACAGCTATGTCGAATTATATAAGGAATTGATTTCAGGAGGAAGGAAATGAAAAAGATTGCGCCATCAATCTTGTCTGCAGACTTCAGCAGACTTGGAGAAGATGTGAAAATGATAGATGAAGCGGGTGCAGAGTATGTGCATATAGATGTAATGGATGGGATGTTTGTGCCAAACATCAGTTTTGGATTACCTGTAATAAAGGCTATTAGAAATGTAACGGAAAGGGTTTTTGATGTTCATCTCATGATAGAAGATCCAGGCAGGTATATAGATGAATTTGCAGATGCAGGGGCTGACATTATAACAGTACATTACGAAGCGACTGTACACCTTCATAGAGTGGTTCAGCAGATTAAAAACAGGGGATTGAAGGCAGGTGTATCATTAAACCCGTCAACTCCGGTTATGTTGCTGAAAGATATAATCAAGGACCTTGACCTGGTTCTTATAATGTCTGTAAATCCGGGATTTGGCGGCCAGTCATTTATCGAAGGGGCAAAAGACAAGGTGATTGAACTTGTGGAACTTAGGGACAAATACAACAAGGAACTGCTCATTGAAATAGACGGAGGAGTAAAGGAAGCAAATATAGGTGAAATCAGCTGTTGGGGAGTGGATGTTTTCGTTGCCGGCTCAGAGGTGTTCAAGGCGGATAATCCTGCTGAAAAAATAAAGCGATTGAAGGAAATAGTAAATGCCTGACAAGTGTCTCATAATTACTGGTGGAGAAAAAGTTTCCAAGGATAGGATTATTTCTTTTGTTGATGAGGATACATTCATAATTTGTGCCGACAAGGGTGGAGAAACAGCTTTTGAATATGGACTGACTCCCGATATTCTATTAGGTGACTTTGATTCCATAGATCCGGAATTATTTAAGAATTTCGATGTTAATGTAATGGAATATCCTGAAGATAAAGACTTTACAGATACCGAGCTTGCAATCAACCATGCATTGGAAAAGGGATTTGAAAAAATCACTGTAGCAAATGCGACTGGAGATAGAATAGACCATGTATTTAGCACTTTTATGTTGCTTTATAAATATAGAAGTACTAATATAATTATTATTGGCAATAATTTTGAAGCATTTATTATAGATGGCGATAAAAGAATATCCAACATGAAAGGCAGAACCTTGTCAATAATTCCTCTGGAAAGGGAGCTTGAAGGAGTATGCCTTGTTGGATTTAGATTTCCTCTTGACAATAGAACCGTCAATTTGGGCGATTCGCTTTGTGTAAGCAATATCATCGAAGAGGATGAAGCTTTAATAAAAATTAAAAGCGGTACTGCCATAGTAATAATAACAGATTTGGAGGATTAGAAATGGAAACGACAGATTTAAGAAAACTCATAGGAAATCCATCGGAATTTTTCAACAAGGAAATAAGACTGGAAGGCTGGATAAAGACTTTGAGAGCATCGAAGCAATTTGGCTTTATTGAAATAAACGATGGTACATCTTTTAAAAACATTCAAGTTGTTTTTGAAGACGGTTTGGATAATTTTAACGAATTGAAAAAGTTCAAGACTGGAGCGGCAATCGAAGTTGAAGGTATTTTAGTTGAGACACCTGATGCAAAACAGGATTATGAAGTCAAGGCTTCCCTTATAGGCCTTATAGCCGACTGTGATTCAAGCTATCCGCTGCAGAAAAAGAGACATACATTGGAATATATGAGGACAATTGCGCATCTTAGACCCAGGGCAAACATTTATTCAGCAGGCTTTAGAATCAGGTCTTCAGCTGCATTTGCAGTTCACAAGTTTTTTCAGGAGCAGGGTTTCATTTATGTCAATACTCCCATAATAACTTCCAGTGATGCTGAAGGTGCCGGAGAGATGTTTAATGTAACAACTCTAAACTATGAGGAAACACTGAAAACGAAGGGAGAGGACTTTTCGGAAGACTTTTTCGGAAGGAAAACAAACTTGACAGTAAGCGGACAGCTGGAAGCTGAAACATTTGCACTGGCATACAAGAATGTTTATACCTTCGGACCGACATTCAGAGCTGAGAATTCAAATACTTCAAGGCATGCAGCAGAATTTTGGATGATAGAGCCCGAGATGGCCTTTACGGACATTAACGGAAATATGGATATGGCCGAAGCCATGATAAAATACATCATAGACTATGTGCTTGAAAACAATAGGGATGAAATTGAATTTTTCAACAAGTTTGTCGACAAGGGACTTATTGAAAGACTTGAAAATGTAAGAAACTCGGATTTTGAAAGGATAACCTACACTGAAGCTGTTGAAAAGCTCATAGCCAGTGGCGAGAAGTTCGATTATAAGGTGGAGTGGGGGATTGACCTGCAGACGGAACATGAAAGATTCCTGACTGAAAGCATTTATGGAAAACCTGTTTTTGTAACGGATTATCCAAAGGAAATCAAGGCATTCTATATGAGACACAATGACGACAACAAGACTGTTGCAGCTATGGACCTCCTGGCACCTGGTGTTGGTGAGATAATCGGCGGTTCGCAGAGGGAAGAAAGACATGATGTACTCATGAAGAAAGTTGAAGAGCTGGGAATAGCTGCGGAGGAACTATGGTGGTATCTGGAACTCAGGAAATTCGGGTGCGCATATCATTCCGGATACGGTCTTGGCTTTGAAAGGCTTATCATGTATTTGACAGGAATAGGCAATATCAGGGACGTAATACCATTCCCCAGAACTCCAAATAATGCAGAATTTTAATAGGTGATAAACTTGTACCGTCAGCCAAGTGGTTGGCGGTATTTTAATGTACATGGTGTTTAAGATAATTCCGGTTTCTGGGAATTATCACTCGCTTGAACGTCAGATAATTCTCGGGACTCGATGTCCTGAGAATTTTAATGTCAGTGTATTTGGGGAGGGAAAAAGGCACAAAAAAAATGCGGAGTATTCTCCGCACTGATTTACAGCAGCATAGCTGCTTTCTTTTCCTACTATATTGCTCTTTCTACCTTTCCAGATCTCATACATCTGGTACAAACATATTTTCTCTTTGGTACACCATTTTCCAGCACTCTTATTCTTCTAACATTAGGTTTCCATGTTCTTTTGATTTTTCTATCAGAGTGAGTTACATTGTGACCTGACATCTTGCCTTTGCCGCAAACTTCACAATACTTAGCCATAATCACACCTCCTATCAGCATAAATAAATATGTAAATTTTCGTTCTTAAATCAACTGTTATATTCTAACATTAAAAAGTATATATTGCAATAAATATTTTAAGCTATTATAATATTCTTTGTAGTAAATAATAATTGGAGGAAAATCATGTCAGTAAAGATTAATAGTGATAATGGATATATAAACATTGATGAGCAAGTTGTAGCAACGTTGTCAGGCATGGCTGCCATAGAATGCTATGGTATAGTAGGCATGGCTGCAAAGAGTGCAACAGAAGGATTCTTTGAACTGGCAAGAAAAGAACAGCTGACCAAGGGTGTTAAAGTTACACTTAAGGAAAACAGTGTGATTATAGATTTGTTTGTTATAGTACAATATGGAGTCAGAATATCAACAGTTGCAGAAAATATTATTGCAAAAGTAAAATACAATATTGAAAAATATACAGGATTGGCAGTAAAGAGCGTCAATGTACATGTCCAGGGAGTACGGGTACAGTAGAATCATAGGAGGACAAAATGAATATTAACAACATAAACAGCGAGGCTATCAGGGAAATAATTCTTAGTATGGCAGCCAACCTGGAGAAGAACAAGAATATGGTGGATGCTTTAAATGTATTTCCTGTACCGGATGGAGACACAGGAACAAATATGCACCTTACTATACAGTCAGCAGTGAAAGAGGCTACGGAATATGAATATACCGATGCCAGAAAAGCTGTCAAGGCGGCAGCGAACGGATCACTTATGGGTGCAAGGGGAAATTCGGGAGTCATACTGTCACAGCTTTTAAGAGGCTTTTCTGAGGGCTTTAAAGATAAAGAGGAAATCAGCACCAAAGTAATAGCGGAAGCGTTAAAATCAGCATCTGATACGGCATACAACGCTGTCATGAAACCAGTCGAGGGGACAATCCTTACGGTGGCAAGAGAATCAGCGGAGAAGGCAATAGAGATATATGCCAAGTATGAGAAAATTGTAGACTTTTTAGAGATTGTTGTCGAACATGCAAAGGATGCATTGAGAAGAACTCCTGAAATGCTTGATGTTTTAAAACAGGCAGGAGTTGTAGATGCGGGAGGACAGGGCCTTGTTTTTCTTATGGAGGGAGCTTTGCTCTATCTCAAGGGTGAAAAGATCGAAGCCATTGATGTCGAAAATGTCGAAATAAAAGACACAGAAGATGAACTTGGGCTTTTTCTTTTTGAAGAAGACATAAAATTTGCATACTGTACGGAGTTTATTATCAACAAGGCTTCCGTAGAAAGGGAGAAATTTCTCGACATAATAAAAAACAAGGGCGATTCCATTGTGTGCATCAAGAACGATGACATTATAAAGGTCCATATCCATACAAATGAACCCGGATACGTTCTTGACAGGGCCGGACAATATGGAGAGCTGATAAATATCAAGATAGACAATATGAGAAAGCAGTTCAGGGACAAGCAGAAATCTGCCAAGCCAATGGAAAAGAAGAAGGATGCATTTATTTCCATAGGAATGGGAGAAGGTGTAAAAAAGGTTTTTGAGGAACTGGGCGTGGATATATTCATATCGGGTGGACAGACTATGAATCCCAGTACGGAAGACATAATGAAGGCCGTTGATTCGGTTAATTCAGACAACATATTCATACTTCCCAACAACAGCAATATAATATTGGCGGCCAACCAGGCAAAGGAAATTTCAGACAAAAATATATTTGTGATACCGACAAAGACCATACCGCAGGGTATTGCAGCCATGATTGCATACAATCCCGAAATAGATGAAACAGAAAATGAGGTTGAAATGCTCAATGCTCTGGCAAATGTTAAAACCGGTCAAGTCACTTATGCAGTAAGGGATACGGTTGTTAATGATATGGAAATCAAGAAGGATAATATAATAACAATCCATGATGGAAAGATAATATCAAACGGTGAAGACAAAAAGGAAGAAACCCTTAATCTTTTAAAGGAAATGATAGATGAGGACAGTTACTTGATCACATTGATCTACGGTGAAGAAGTGGACAAGAAGGAGGCTGAAGAAATTGCAGCTGAAATAGAGGAATACGCTGAAGACTGTGATATAGAGCTGATATCGGGAGGGCAGCCCCTCTATTATTACATTGTATCAGTAGAGTAAGGAATAGCATTATGCTGATTGTCGTGAATAAACGGCTCTTGGTATAATGCTATTGGATTTAGAGGTGTTTATGAACGTGACCCTTAAAGACATACCGGGTATAGGGATTAAAAGCATAGAGAAATTGAACAGACTTGGCATCTTTACAGTTGATGATCTTCTGGGATACTATCCCTACAGATACGAAGACAGAACTGTATCCAGACCTGTATCTCAACTTGAAATCGGCGAAAAGGCTTTGATTTCCATAAGGCTGGCATCAGGTGTCAGGAGCAGGACGTCAAGATACAGGAAAAGTTTAACAGAGGTGGATTGTTCCGATGATACTGGAGTCATAAAAGCCATCTGGTTCAACCAGCCATATATCGGAGATAAAATATCAAATTATCGTGACGCCTGCCTTTATGGAAAGATACAGGAGTTCAACGGAAGGCTTCATATAGTAAATCCTGAAATTGAGAATATGCATAATTCCCATAAAATAATGGGCATCAAGCCTGTATACAGACTTAGCAAGGGTATACAGAATTATGAGGTGAAAAAGGCAATAACCAGCTTTTTTAAAAAGTATGGCAGGAGTGTTGAAAACATAATTCCTGAATATCTTATTGGGAAGTACAAACTTATGAACCGCAGGGACGCCCTGAGATGCATACATTTCCCTACGGACAGGAAATCTTACCAGAGAGCAAAAATCACCCTTGCCTTTGAGGAACTCTTAATACTTCAGCTTGGGCTTGCAGCTGTTAAAGCCAAGACGGCAATTAAAAAAGGCAATATTCATCGCTTTAATAATGATATTGAAGAATTCAAGAAATATCTGAAATTTGAGCTTACCGGTGCACAAAACAGGGTGATTGAAGAAATGAAGACGGATATGTGTTCGAACAGGATAATGAACAGACTTGTTCAGGGAGACGTTGGCAGCGGAAAAACGATTGTATCTTTCTTTGCGGCTTTTCTTGCATTCAAAAATGGTTATCAATGTGCATTGATGGCACCTACAGAGGTCCTTGCAAGACAGCATTATGAAGGATTTTGTGAAATGTTTTCAAATCTTGGAATCAAGACGGAAGTGCTGTTGGGAAGCCAGAAGAAGAAAGAAAAGGAAGAAATCAAGAAAAAAATCAGGAATCATGATATTGACTTTATTATAGGAACACATGCACTTATACAGGATGATGTGGTTTTCAAAAATCTGGGGCTTGTTGTCACTGACGAACAGCACAGGTTTGGCGTAAAGCAACGCTCATTGATATCAGGAAAGGGTAATAATCCAGATGTGCTCGTCATGAGCGCTACACCGATACCTAGAACTTTGTCATTGATAATCTATGGAGATCTGGACGTATCGGTGATTGACGAACTACCTCCGGGAAGAAAGAAGATAGATACCTTTATAATAAGAGGGAAGAGATATGAAAAGCTTTTGAAATTTGTAAGAGGGGAGCTGGATAAGGGTAGACAGATATATTTTGTGGCTCCTTCCATTGCCGATAACGAAAATGGCATGATTTCAGTTGATGAGATACGGGAAAAACTGGAAGGAGAGTTGTCAAGCTTCAATATAGCCACTATACACGGAAAACTTAAAAGCGAAGAAAAGGAAAAAGTCTTTAGGGGATTTGAAGACGGTGAAATCGACATACTGGTTGCAACAACAGTTGTAGAGGTAGGGGTGAACGTACCTAATGCAACAGTAATGGTTATAGAAGGAGCGGAAAGATTTGGACTTTCGCAGTTGCATCAGTTGAGAGGTCGAGTAGGCAGGGGAAGTGAAAAATCATATTGTTTCCTTGTTACAGATTCTAAAAACAGCAATACAATGGAAAGACTTAAGGCAATAGAAAAATCCAATGACGGGTTCTACATAGCGGGGGAAGACTTGAAGTTGAGAGGTCCCGGGGAATTTCTCGGAGTAAGGCAGCATGGAACTGTCGAACTCAAATTTGCATCGACATATGATTATTCCGGTATGATAGAAGTGATTCACGAGGAGTCCAAAAGAATAGTGGAAGAAAACCTGATTGATCAAGAAGGTTTTGAAAGTATTAAAAACAGCATACACAAATACTATAAAGATAAAAAAATCATTTTAAATTAGTTGGTTATATTATATAATTATGATTGGAGATGTAAAATATGAGGGTTGTTTCAGGAAAGGCAAGAGGAACTAAACTGTTTTCGCCAAAGGATAATTCGGTCAGACCGACAACGGACCGCATAAAAGAATCTCTATTTAATGTCATCCAGCCCATAAAGAAGGATTCCACTGTTTTGGACCTTTTTGCAGGAGCAGGAGGCATAGGCATTGAATTTATCAGCAGAGGTTCATCAAAGGTTTATTTTGTAGATAAAAGCAAAGACAGTATAAATATTATTAAGAAAAATATAGAAAAATGTAGATTTGAGGAATATTCTCAAATATTATATTCTGATTTCGAAAGGGCAATTGAGGAAATCAGAAGAAGCTCCAATGAGATAGATTATATATTTATTGATCCACCTTACGGAGTATATGATTTGGGCAGCATACTCAGTTCTATATTGGATGCAGGTATTCTTTCGAGGGATGGGATGATTATCATTGAAAGTGATAAAGATGATAATATTTCATTTGATGATTGTGAATTCAATCTGTTTAAGGAGAAAATTTACGGAAGAACAAAACTGACAATAATTACAGAGGTATAAAATGAAGGTAATGTATTCGGGAAGCTTTGACCCCGTGACTAAAGGACATCTGGATATTATATACAGATGCTCAAAAAAATTTGATGAAGTTTTAGTGGTTGTGTTTGACAATAATTCCAAAAAACATCTTTTCACTGCAGAAGAAAGAAAAGGACTTATTGAAAAAGTTACATACAACCTTGACAATGTATTTGTTGACCTGGCGGAGGGAATGCTTGTTGATTATGCAAGGGAAAACAATATAGATGTCGTAATAAGGGGATTAAGAGCGGTTTCGGACTATGAATATGAAATGACGGTTGCGTCAATGAACAATCTTCTATATAACGGACTGGAAACTTTGTTTATGCTGTCATCACCAAACTATTCGTTTATCAGTTCGAGCATTGTAAAGGAAATTGCAAAGCTTAAAGGGGACATAAGTCAAATGGTTCCAAAAGTTGCAGAGGAAGCTTTGATAAAAAAATTTGAGGAGGAATAGAATGGAGATAATAAATCTGTTGGAAAAGCTAGAGGATATAATTGAAGAGTCATCAAAATTTCCAATGTCAAATAAAGTTATTGTTGACAAGGAAGAAATCCTTGAAATAATTACAGACATGAGAATCAAATTGCCTGATGAAATAAAACAAGCATCCTGGATAAAGGAAGAAAGGCAGAGAATTCTTTCGGAAACTCAAAATGAAGCTACAAACATGATTAGTGATGCGAAAAGCCTTCAGGAAACTTTAATTGATGATCACGAACTTACAAAGCTTGCAGAAAAGAATGCAAAGGGAATAGAGGAGACCGCAAGAAAGACTGCTTTTGAAATAAAGAGCGAAACACAGGAATATTGCGACAAGCTTCTTGCAAAAACCCAGGAAAGTTTTGAAAAAATGCTGGCAACAATAATTGAAAACAGAGAAGAAATCGAAAATATGTAAAGATGGCTTAAAGCCATCTTTTTTTATGGGCGGTCAGGACTTGTCTACTATAGAAGGGTTAGAAGTTGCTTCGCTGTTCAAATTCTTGGAATTAACCGAAAAATTGTATATCTGCGAGGCTTTGTTTGTCGCTTCAAATATCTTTCTATCGGCAAGACTGGATGTTTTATGGTTGAAATCGGATTTTTTTGTTATGAAGTTGATTCGGTGCTTGTTGTTTTTCATAAAAAGCTGACCCTTCTTGTCAAATGAAAGAACTCTGACATTGTTAATGTTTTCGATTTGTATTGATTCATATAAATCATTTGTAAGATTTAGAAGAGTATTTAATATGATTCTTTGAATTCTTGAATAGGTGAATCTTTTTGACTTGACACCTTTTATGAATTGGTCAAGGCTTTCATGGATGCCAAGATTTTTTTTAAACCTGTTTTCAATTCCTTCTTTCATATCATAAATATTGGTGAGGTCATTGTGGCTTGAAGACAGCATCTTGTATTGAACGAGCGGATAACAATGATTCAGCGAGTTGAATTTACCATATGAATCAAGAAAAGACATTATGCGTTCATGGGAATATAATGGAACACTGTCGAAAACATTGGGATCATTGCTTCCAAGAAGTGTATTCCTTATTGCGCTCGCACTGGAATATTGACCTTCCATTTGACTTGAATTGTATGAACTTCCTATTCTTTCTATATTTAGCGGTTTGATGTTGTAATTGTTTTTTATTATCGTTTTTACATACTCTATTCCAAGAATATTGTTGGGGGTGAACACATGATCCAGGTTTTCTCCAACAGTCATGGAAATCGCCATGGGATATGAATATCCCTTGTTGAGGTTGCTTTTGAGCATGGCTTTGAATTCAAGCGTCTCCTTTGAAAGCAGTTTGGATATATTTATTATATCATTTAGATCTTTACTTTCAGTACCGAAGCATATGCTTCCAACATCCATCTTTGAAAGTATGCCCAAAGCACCTTTGGCAAACATTTCGGCGTTTTGGACAGCATAAGGGAGAGGCAGTTCCAGCACTATGTTGCCGCCTCCTATAACAGCTGCTTCGGCACGTCTCCATTTGTCTATGATTGCCATATCTCCCCGCTGGACAAAATTGCCGCTCATTATTATTACTATGCAGTCTGGTTTGTATTTTTCTTTTACTTTTTTCAGAAGATATTCATGCCCGTTGTGGAAGGGATTGAATTCTGATATTATACCAATATTATTCATTTTTATCACCATAGACAGTATATAATAAAAATCCGCAATCGTCTATTGCCAAGTGGAAAATAAAAACAGCTGACTAGGTTAAATTCATTTGGGTGCCTGGAAAACCTTATCCTGTTGAATATCTTTGATCAATAAACCGAAATTTCAGTATTGAAACTGCATATTCTCGCAAAAACTTTAAATGAGCAAACTAAATTATTGATTTATTAGGGATTTTATATTAATATATATAGGTCAGTTATATATATAATTAGGAGGATTCAAATGAATATTTTAGTAATCAATTGCGGTAGTTCTTCACTTAAGTATCAGTTGCTTGACATGGAAACTGAAAATGTCCTGGCAATAGGTCTTACGGAAAGAATAGGAATAGAAGGAAGCAGAGTCAAACATGAGACTGTTGGCAAGGAAAAGGTTGTAATAGAACAGCCTATGGAAAGCCATAAGGAAGCTATCCAACTTGTTCTTGACACTCTGGTAAACCCTGAATATGGTGCTATTGCATCCCTTGAAGAGATTGATGCTGTTGGCCACAGAGTTGTTCACGGTGGAGAGAAGTTTGCAGGTTCAGAAGTTATCACAGAGGAAGTAATAGCAGCCATGGAAGAGTGTATCGACCTGGCACCTCTTCACAACCCGCCGAATATCATAGGAATAAGAGCATGTCAGGAATTGATGCCTGGAGTACCAATGGTTGGAGTATTTGATACTGCATTCCACCAGACAATGCCTGCATATTCATACATATATCCGCTTCCTTATGAGCTTTATGAGGAGCTTGGAGTTAGAAAATATGGCTTCCACGGTACATCACACAAATATGTATCTTTAAAAGCCGCTGAAATGATGAATCAAGACATCAAAGATCTTAAAATAATCACTTGCCATCTTGGTAACGGTGCAAGTGTTACTGCAATCAAGGATGGTAAGTCTTTGGATACAAGTATGGGTCTTACGCCTCTTGAAGGACTTGCAATGGGCACTAGAAGTGGAAACATTGACCCTGCAATAGTTACGTTCCTTATGGATAAGAAGAATCTTTCCATAGACGAGGTTAACCATATAATCAACAAGGAATCAGGAGTTTTGGGAATATCAGGCGTAAGCAGTGACTTCAGAGACATTGAGGAAGCAGCTGAAGCAGGAAATGAAAGAGCACAACTGGCACTTGACATATTCCATTATCTGGTTAAGAAATTCATTGGAAGCTATGCAGCTGCAATGGGTGGCGTTGATGTACTGGTATTCACTGCAGGACTTGGTGAAAACTCCGTATCTTCAAGAGAAGAAATATGCAAGGGTCTTGAATTCATGGGAATAGAAATAGATCCTGAAAGAAACAACGTAAGAGGAAAAGAAACTCTTATTTCAAAAGATGGAGCTAAAGTGAAGACATTTGTAATTCCTACAAATGAAGAACTTATGATAGCAAGAGACACAAAATCATTAGTTTCAAAAAACTTAATTAAATAGCTTGACAAATTCGTATAATTTACATATAATTTTCTTTGCAGTCTTGAGGTGATTTATTTGATTTTAGATTTAAAGGATTTTTTAAAAGACGATTCGGTTTATAAGCAATATATCAAAGGCATAAGACCAGAAAGCTTGCAAACAGAAGACTTTGTCAAATTGACCGATGATGTTATGTGTACAGTGGATGTATACAAGACAGATGAAAATCTTTATGGGGAAGTAAAGCTTGTTTACAAGTATATGGAAACATGTGCCAGATGCCTTGATGAGTTTGAACATCAGGTAGAAACTGAATTTAAAATTAGTATAGGTGAAGAAAACGGTGAAGATGAACTAAACATTGAACTTGTTGATGATAAAATTGACTTGACGGATGCTATTGTTCAATCGATTTACATATCTAAGCCTATAAAAGTCTTGTGCAAAGATGATTGCAAAGGTATTTGTCAAAAATGTGGAATAAACAGAAACCACGGTGATTGTAACTGTGATGAAGAAATTGTTGATCCTCGTTTAGATAAATTAAGAAAATTGCTTGATAAGGAGGTGTAGCTAATGGCAGTACCAAAGAGAAAAATATCCAAAGCTAGAAGAGACAAAAGAAGAACAGCAAAAGAGAGAGTTAAAGTAACAGGTTTTGTTGAGTGTCCACAATGTCATGAGGTGAAGCTTCCTCACAGAGTTTGTAGAGAATGCGGATACTATGATGGAAGAGAAGTCTTAAACGTAGAATAATAAAACCATGAAGATAGTGTTAGCACTATCTTCATTTTTATTTACATGACATCCATGATAATTCCGGTTTCTGGGAATTATCATGGACGTCGGATAATTCGAAGGAAAGAAAGCAGCTGCTCGATGTCCTGAGAATTTTATTTTGATTGCAAATTCATTTGTTCTACGTTATACTAAAACTTGAGTATTATATCGAGGTGTAAAATGAATATTATTATGGACGCAATGGGTGGAGACAACGCACCTGAAGCGATAGTCAAAGGCTCAATTGAAGCATTAAGAGAATATGACGTAAAAATCACTTTTTCCGGAAAGGAAGAGGAAATAAAGAAATATTTGAATATTGAAAAAAATCTTTTGAACAGAATTGAAATAATAAATGCTGAGGATGTCATAACCAATGAAGACAAGCCTGTAAAGGCTATCAGAAAGAAAAAGGACTCCTCAATGGTAAAGGGGATGAATGCCCTAAAGGATGGTTTTGGCGATGCATTTGTTTCAGCAGGAAATACAGGAGCCATACTCAGTGGAGGCTTGTTCATAGTAGGAAGACTTCCTGGAATAGAGAGGCCATGTCTTGCGCCATTGTTTCCCAATGGCGAAAGGTTCAGTTTGCTGATGGATGCCGGTGCCAATGTAGACTGCAAACCATTATTCTTAAATCAATTTGCACTTATGGGATCCATTTATATGGAGAATGTTCTAAAGATTGAAAACCCAAAAGTGGGACTGATAAATATTGGAACGGAAGAGGGTAAGGGAAACAAGCTGGTAAATGACACCTTCAAGCTTTTAAAGGAATCCGAACTGAACTTTATCGGAAATATTGAAGCAAGAGACATATTGTCAAATGACGCAGATATTTTGGTATGTGACGGCTTTGTTGGAAATGTTGTCCTTAAGCTTATGGAAGGAGTTGTTTCCGAGCTTATGGGAAGGATGAAGAATGAAATACTCAAGACTACCAAGGGTAAAATCGGCGGATATCTCATAAAAGATTCCATGAAAAGACTCAAGGATAAGCTTGATTATTCGGAACATGGGGGAGCGCCTTTACTGGGACTTAAGGCACCAGTAATTAAAGCCCACGGAAGTTCCGACAGTACCGCAATAAAAAATGCAATAAGACAGTCAAAGATATTTTTGGACAGCGGAGTGAATGAAATTATCAAAGAAGAACTTGATAGGGGAGGAAATGACAATTGATTTTTCAAACAATAAAGAACTTGATTATTGAAAGGCTCAACCTTGAAGAGGATATTGAAATAACCATGGATACATCTTTTTCAGATGATCTTGAAGCGGATTCCATAGGTCTTGTTGAACTTATCATGAGTATTGAAGATGAATATGATATCGAAATTGATGATCAAGATGGCGAAAAGATAAAGACTGTTAGAGATGCAGTTGAATATATCGAAGGTATAATAAATAAAAAGTCCTGATTTCAGGACTTTTCTTGTAAGGTGATAATAGGATATACCTTAATGATTGGTGATTGGTGATTAACTTCAAGTTAATTAGCAATCTCTAATTATTAATATCTGCCGATAAGGGCAGTGTTGAAATTTGCAGGATGTTAGTCTTGCAAGGATAATAATGGAGGAAAGATGGATAATAATTTATCGCTTATTGAAGAACGATTGGATTACAGTTTTACTGACAGGGAGCTCCTTGTAGAGGCCCTGACTCACAGTTCATATTCAAATGAAAATGGACAGGATATTAAAAACAATGAAAGACTGGAGTTTTTAGGTGACGCCGTACTGGAAATAATGGTCAGCAATTACCTTTTCAGCAAATACAAATCCATGCCTGAAGGAAAGCTGACAAGACTCAGATCCAAGGTGGTTTGTGAAGAAATATTGTATGATATTGCAATAGATATTGAAATAGGTAAATTTCTCCTGCTTGGAAAAGGTGAGGAAATAACGGGTGGAAGAGAAAGGAAATCCATATTGGCAGACAGTATAGAGGCTATAATTGCCGCAATATTTCTTGACAGCAACATGGACACAGTCGTAGGTCTTTTCCTGCCGAGATTTAAAAAATATATCAATCTTGCAGTTACTGGAAAGCTTAACATGGACTATAAAACAAGGCTTCAGGAAATCATTCAGAAGGACGATTCCTCAAAGCGAATCAAATATGTTGTATATAAGGAAGAAGGACCTGACCACGACAAGATATTCTATGTCAAGGTACATCTTGACAAACAGACCATAGGAAGAGGTTGTGGAAAGAGCAAAAAAAATGCAGAACAGGAAGCTGCCAAGGCGGCACTTACCAGCAGGGGATGCATAGATGAGAAAGAAGACTAAGATAATACCGATTTTTATTCCCCATCAGGGTTGCCCAAATGATTGTATTTTTTGTAATCAAAAGAAGATTACAGGCAAGGGAAAACATCTGGATGTATATGAAATTGAAAATGACATAAAAGAATTTTTTTCGACTATAGATGTTGAAAATTATGAAGTTGAAATAGCTTTTTTTGGCGGCAGTTTCACAGCTATTGATATTGAACTGCAAAGAAGCCTTTTAAAGATCGCCTATGACTATAAAAGCAGGAAACTTGTCAATAGAATAAGACTGTCTACGAGACCTGATGCAATTGATTATGAAATTCTCGACATTCTTGAAGATAATGGAGTTGACATTATAGAACTTGGGGTCCAGTCATTGAATGATGATGTATTGCTGAAAATCAACAGGGGGCATACTGCTGAAGATACTCTAAGGGCCAGCAGTCTAATAAAAGAAAGAGGGTTCATTCTCGGTCATCAAATAATGCCTGGAGTTTATGGAAGCAGTCCCTTAAATGATATAGAAACTGCTGAAAAGTCAATAGAAATGAATCCTGACATAGTCAGGATTTATCCGGCTCTTACCATCAGGGATACAAAGATGGAGGAGCTATATAATGACGGAAGTTATAATCCGCCAAGTCTTCTGAAGAGCATCGATGTTGTTGCATACATATATTCTCTTTATGAAGTGGCGGGAATTAAAATAATCAGGGTTGGCCTTCAAGCTACCGAGAATATCAATTATGATGGAGATATTGTAGGCGGACCGTTTCATCCTGCCTACAGACAGTTGGTGTTGACCCATATAATGACAAGCAGTCTTGTTTGGATGCTAAAAGACTGTGAATTGGATGAATTGACAGTAGCGTGCAGCAAGACCATGATTAATTCCTTTGCAGGAATAAATGGCAGGGGAAAGAAAGACTTGATCGAAAAGCTGGACTTGGTTTCAGTTAAATTTAAGGAATACCATAAAGAAAATACTGTTTTGCTAAAATTCAATGATATGGAAGTTGTTGTCGAAACAAAGAAATTCTTCGATTATTTCATAAAAACCAACAAGGAGTCCGGTTATGTATTTGAAGGAGATAATTATTAATGGATTCAAATCCTTTCCTGAAAAAACGGTTATAAAAATAAATTCTGAATTCACAGCCGTAGTTGGGCCCAATGGCAGTGGAAAGAGCAATATTTCCGATGCATTCAAGTGGGTTATGGGCGAGCAAAGCGCCAAGACTCTCAGGGGAACCAAAATGGAGGATGTAATATTTGCAGGCACGGAAAGACGAAAGCCCCTGGGTTATGCGGAGGTAAACCTTGTATTCGACAATTCTGACAAAAGGCTTCCCATAGAATATCAGGAAGTATGTGTAACCAGAAGACTTTTCAGAACGGGAGAAAGTGAATATCTGCTCAACAAAACATCTACCAGGCTTAAGGAAATAAGAGAACTGTTTATGAATACCGGCATTGGTATAGATGGGTATTCCATAATCGGCCAGGGCAGAGTCGAGGATATAGTCGGTACAAAATCCGAAACCAGAAGAAAGGTTATTGAAGAGGCTGCAGGAATAGTCAAGTTCAAGACAAGGAAGGAAGAATCCATAAGGAAGCTTTTAAAAACGGAAGAAAATATTGAACGGGTAAATGATATAATTTCGGAAATAGAACAGCGTATTGAACCTTTGAGAAAGCAAAAGGAATCTGCCGAAAAATATCTTGAATTTAAAGGCACCCTGAAATCAGCGGAGCTTAATTTGCTGTCCAGGGATTATGATGTTCAAAATGAATTCCTTGAAGATATCAAAGAACAGTTGAAAAGCAAAACCGAGGAACTTAAGAAAATTGAAGAAAAGCTTGAAAACAATAGAAATGGTTTTGAGAAGCTTATTTCAGACAACAAGGTTTTGGATGAAGAAATTTCAGGTTATGAGCTGAAGAATTCTGAATATAACAAGAAGTTTTTTGAAAATGAAAATTCATTAAAGCTACGCAAGGAAAAGAAGATTCTATTTGAATCAGAAAATGACAAAATAAAAAATGCCTTAGTAAACAGTGATGAAAGACTTCGTCAATGGGCAAAAGAAATTGAAAGATGCAAAAGTGAAGAAGAGAAAGTAAAGATTGAAATTGACTACTTCAGGAAAGTGCTTTTAGAAAAGGAAAAAGAACTGGAAGCATTTATCGAAGAAAGCAACAGCATTCAAAGTGTAATAGAAATGAAAAAAAACGATGTTTTTGAGATGTACAATATCCAGACGGAAACAAAAAGTAAAATTAATATTGTAGATTCCTTAATATCGAATCTTGAAGATAGATACAAGAGCCTTGAAACCGAATATTCCAATGCGGAGGAATCTGAAAAAAGGATATTTGAAAGCATTGCCGAAAGCAATGAAATGCATGAAATAAATACTGCGAAAAAGGACAGGCTGACGGAGGAAATACAAGAAGCAACCTCTGAAACAAACAGGTTTAAGCTTGAAAAAAATGTATCCGACAATGAACTTGTTAAAATCAAAAACAGCCTTAATGAGGTTGAATCGAAAAAAAAGATATTGAGCAGAATGCAGGAATCTTATGATGGCTATTACAAGAGCGTGCAGAGATTTATGGTTGACTGCAAGGACAACAAGGTATTCGATGATAAAATAATAGGTGTGGTGGCGGAACTTGTAGAAGCTGAAAAATCCTATGAAACAGCTCTTCAGGTGGCGCTGGGAAGTTCTATGCAGAACATTATCATTAAAAATGAAAAATACGCTTCGGAAATAATATCCTATCTTAAGAAAAGAAATATAGGAAGGATAACCTTCCTGCCTCTGGATACAATGAAGCCAAGAAAGCTGAATACTCATGAACTCAATGCGCTGAAATCTACCGGATGCATAGGGGTGTTCAGCGAATTGGTAGCTTATGAAGACAAGTATAAAAATATCATCGACTACCTTTTAGGCAGGGTAATATTGGTCGACAGTATTGAAAACGGAATTAAGATTGCGAAAAGTATAAATTACAGCGCAAAAATTGTGACCGTTTCAGGAGAAACCGTCAATGCGGGAGGATCCATTACTGGTGGTACCATTAAGAATTCCATCAACCTTGTTGGAAGGAAAAGGGAAATAAGTGAATTGGAGGACCTGGCAGAAAAGACTGTTTCAGCGGGCAGAAATGAAAGCGAAAGAAACAGGAACTTAGTCGACAGGATTCGGGAACTGGATATATGCTGTGAAAATTTAAAGACTTCCCTTAACAAGGTGGATATCGATATAAAAAACAGTATGCTTGAATCCAAATATCTCAAGGAAGAACTTGGTAGAATCCAGTCCGGAAAATCAAAGCTTCATGAAGATTTCGAATTTTTGAAAATAGAAAAAAGCAATTATATTTCTGAAAAGGACAAAAGGCTCAGTGAACTTGATGAATACAGTGAGAAAATCAGATTCATTGAAGAGGAGCTTGAAGAAAGAAGCAGTACGTACAAGAATTCAGTCAATGAGCTTGAAAGCCGACGAACAGGAATTACAGATTATAAAATAAAGATTACAGAGCTTGTCAGCAGCAGGGAAAACATCTTGAATGAAGCAGGAAATATTGAAAACAGGGTTTCAGCAGAAAAAACAACATTGGATAGCAGCAGGGAGTTGATTGAAAAGAACAACTATTTAATCAAGGAACTGGATTTGGAATCCTTGGAAGTTGAGAAAGTGAATGAAATGTTGTCGGACAAGATAAAGTCCATTGATATGAAGCTGGCGGAGACAAGGGAACTAAAGAAAAAGAATCAGAATTTGCAGTATGAACTTCAAAAGAGCATGAATGAAGACACAAAGCTCATTGGAGAATTGGGGATTGAAAATAATTCAATCAAGACAAAGATTGAAATTACAGAAAATAAAATTGTTTCAATATCGAATCAGATGTGGGAAGACTATGAGATGAGTTATGCCATGTGTTGTGAATACAAGGATGAATCATTGAGCATGACAAAGCTGAAAGAAATCGTAAGAAAATCGAAAAGTGCAATAAAAAATCTTGGAGATATAAATATCGGGTCAATTGAAGAGTATAATTCAGTATCTGAAAGATACGGATTCCTTGTTAAGCAAAAGGATGATCTTGACAAGGCGAAGGACAAGCTGAATAAGGTAATAAATGAGCTGACATACAAGATGAAAAAACAGTTCAGTGAGGAATACGGCAAAATAAGAGAGCAGTTCAAGGCGGTTTTTGTAACTCTCTTTAATGGTGGAAAGGCAGATATAGTGATGACCGATGAAAGCGACATGCTGAATAGTGATATAGAAATATATGCACAGCCGCCAGGTAAGAAGCTTAACAAGATTTCATTGATGTCAGGTGGAGAAAAAGCAATGACTGCA
Source organism: Dethiosulfatibacter aminovorans DSM 17477 (assembly GCF_900142005.1). GTDB lineage: Bacteria > Bacillota > Clostridia > Tissierellales > Dethiosulfatibacteraceae > Dethiosulfatibacter > Dethiosulfatibacter aminovorans. The sequence continues at coordinate 211,763 of NZ_FQZL01000006.1, read as the reverse complement.
ATAGCGTTGTTGTTTGCCATTCTAAAAATAAATCCAACGCCATTTTGTATACTTGATGAAATTGAAGCGGCACTTGATGATGCCAACGTATACAGGTTTGCGGCATACTTGAAGGAATTTTCAAAGGAAACACAATTTTTAGTAATTACACATAGAAAGGGAACCATGGAATTTGTAGACACTCTATATGGAACGACTATGGAAGAACAGGGCGTTACAAAACTCGTATCCATGAAACTTTCAAATTATAATATGTAGGAGGAAATATGGCAATAAATATTTTCAAGAAATTTACGGATGGATTAAAGAAAACAAAAGACGAGTTCGCATCAAAAATCGATAGTGTATTCAGTATGTATACAAAGATAGATGATGAACTCCTGGAAGATCTTGAGGATATACTCATTGGATCTGATATTGGAGTGGAATCTACAATGGATATCATCGAACACTTGAAGAATTGCGTAAAAACCGAAAAACTTAAGACACCTGATGAAATAAGAATTAGGCTTAAGGAATATTTGAAGGAAATAATACACACAGATGATGAAACGGATGATTCAAATATGAAGACGCCGACAGTAATCCTTATTATTGGAGTCAATGGTGTAGGAAAGACGACAACCATAGGCAAATTGGCAAACAGATACAAGACCATGGGCAAGAGTGTTCTTGTGGCGGCAGGGGACACTTTCAGGGCTGCTGCTGTAGAACAGCTTCAGGTTTGGTGCGACAGAGCAGGGGTTGAGCTTATAGCAAACAAGGAAGGCAGTGATCCTGCTGCCGTGATATTTGATTCTGTACAGGCTGCAAAATCCAGGAAGGCAGATGTGCTTATATGCGACACTGCAGGACGTCTTCACAACAAGAAAAACCTCATGAACGAACTGAACAAGATTTTCAGGGTTGTAGACAAGGAATATGATACGGCATTCAAGCAGGTTTATCTTGTAATTGATTCCACAACCGGACAAAATGGGATAATACAGGCAAAAACATTCAAGGAAGCAGCAGACATTGATGGAATAATTTTGACGAAGCTTGACGGCACTGCAAAAGGTGGAATAATAGTGCCTGTTCAGAAAGAAATAGGAGTGCCTGTCAAGTATGTCGGACTGGGAGAGAAGATTGATGATCTTCAACCTTTTGATTCCAATAAATTTGTTGATGCTATATTCGAATAAACTATTGACAATTGCATCATAATACATTACAATAACTACTTGTCAAGGTAAAAACTTTACAGGCGGTTTATTATGCTGGATAAATATGAAAGAATAGGCAGGTTGTTTGATTATTATTCAAATATATTGAAGGATAAGCACAAGGATGTTTTGGACCTTTACTATTTTCAGGACCTCAGTCTTGCAGAAATATCGGAAATATTTGATATGTCAAGACAGGGTGTGCACGATCTTTTAAAAAGAGCGGAAGGAAACCTGGAGAATTACGAAAAAAAACTCGGACTGATACAAAGAAATGACGGAATTAGGGAAAAGCTGGAACTGTTGAAAAAAAATATAAACGGGAATGATTTCGACCTAAAGAATATAAATGGAATTATAGACGGTCTGATCGATTCCTTATAGGTGATAATATGATATTTGAAAGTTTATCTGATAAGATTCAGGGAACATTGAATAAACTGAAAGGCAAGGGAAAGCTGACTGAAAAAGATATCAACAATGCCATGAGAGAAATAAAGCTGTCACTCTTGGAAGCGGATGTCAACTTCAAGGTGGTTAAGGATTTTATAAAAACCGTTAAAGAGCGTTCTCTGGGTTCTGAGGTTATGGAAAGTCTTACTCCCGGACAGCAGGTTGTAAAGATAGTAAATGAGGAAATGATCAAGCTTTTGGGAGAAAGCGAATCAAAGATTGATTTCTCAGATGATATAACAGTCATTATGATGTGTGGACTTCAGGGTGCCGGTAAAACCACAACATCCGGAAAGCTTGCGTTGAAATTTAAAAAGCAAAATAAAAGGCCATTGATAGCGGCTTGTGACATATACAGACCGGCAGCGATAAAACAGCTGGAAGTGGTAGGTAAGGGCATAGACGTTCCCGTATTCAAGATTGAGGGAGAAAATGATGCTGTTAAAATAGCAAATGAGGCATTCAAGGAAGCAAAAAAGAAGGGCAATGACGTGCTTATTCTTGATACTGCCGGTAGACTTCATATAGATGAAGCTCTAATGGAAGAACTGCAGCAAATCAAATCCAGTCTTAATCCAAGAGAGATTCTACTTGTTCTCGATTCAATGACGGGACAGGATGCTGTGAAAATAGCCGAAGCATTCAACTCAACTATGGAAATATCAGGTGTTATCCTGACTAAGGTTGATGGAGATGCCAGGGGAGGAGCAGCGCTTTCTCTCAGGGCTGTGACCAGCAAACCTATCAAGTTTGTTACAACAGGGGAAAAAATGTCTGATTTGGAACCTTTCTATCCAGACAGGATGGCATCCAGGATACTTGGAATGGGTGATGTTCTAAGCCTGATTGAGAAAGCCCAGGAATCCTTTGACATGAAGCAGGCAAAGGAAATGGAGCAGAGACTGAAGAGCATGCAGTTTACATTTGATGATTTTCTCATGCAGATGGAGCAGATGCAAAATCTTGGACCTTTGGACCAACTCCTTGAGATGATACCTGGAGCTAATTCAAAGCAGTTGAAGAATATTAAAATTGACGAGAAAGAGCTTGTTTATATAAAGGCTATAATTCAGTCGATGACTAAAAAGGAAAGAAATGACCCATCAATTATAAACGGCAACAGAAGAAAAAGGATAGCCGCAGGAAGCGGAACTTCTGTTCAGAGAGTCAATCGTCTTCTGAAGCAGTTCAACGAGACAAAGAAGATGATGAAGAAGATGGGAGCAATGGAAAAGACAATGAAAAAGCGCGGCGGCTTTAAAATGCCATTTTAAGATTAAGTTATTTTAGATGTAAATCTTTAATATATATAGATTTGAATACCAAATCATAAAACAAATTTATTTAGGAGGTGAATATAATGGCAGTAAAGATCAGATTGAAAAGAATGGGTGCGAAAAAGAAACCTTTTTATAGAATAGTTGTTGCAGATTCAAGATCGCCTAGAGATGGAAGATTCATCGAGGAAATAGGTTACTACAATCCTGTAGTGGAGCCTAAGGTTGTTAAGATTGATGAAGAAAGCGCAATAAAATGGTTGAACAACGGAGCGAAGCCCACAGATACTGTAAATGTTTTGTTCAAGAACAATGGTATCTATGATAAGAGAGAAGAAAGCAAATAAAGGTGGTGCATTAAATGGGAGAATTAGTAGAATATATTGCTAAGTCACTAGTAGACAATCCAGATGAAGTTAGTGTTAATGAAATAGAAGGTAGTCAATCCCTGATAATCGAACTGAAAGTTGCACCTGATGATATGGGTAAGATCATTGGAAAACAGGGCAGAATAGCAAAGGCGTTGCGTACCCTTGTAAAAGCTGCTGCCACTAAGGATAATAAAAGAGTAATAATTGAAATTATTCAGTAAGGATTAGCGTTAGCTAATCCTTATACTTTAGCTTAAGAATGTTATGCTGTCGGACGAGGTAAGTAATGGAGAAAATTGTAAGAGTTGGTAAAATTGTAAACACTCATGGTTTGAAGGGAGAGGTCAAATGTATTTATTTGACTGATGAAATGGAGCGATTTGACGATTTTGACCATGTTTATATAGAAGATACTAAAGAACGCCTGGACATTGAAAGCGCAAGGTATATGAAGGGAATGGTTTATCTTAGGTTTAAAGGGTTTGATAATATAAATCTGGTTGAGAAATACAAGAATAAATATATTATTATCGATGAAACCCAGATGAAGACTCTTGATGAAGATTCCTATTATGTTTCGGATCTTATAGGGCTTGAAGTCTATGATATGGAAGGTAATTATCTTGGAAAGATTACATATGTTTATCAGACGGGTGCCAATGATGTCTATGAGTTGAACAGAAATAAGGAACTGCTGATACCTGCAATAAAGGAAGTTGTCAAATCTGTTGACATTAGTAAAGGTAGAATGACAATAAAGAAGATTGAAGGTCTGCTGTCATGAAATTTAAACTGATAAGCCTTTTCCCTGAAATGCTTGAAAGCATATTGTCTGTCAGTATAATAGGAAGGGCTGTTAAGGATGGGAAACTTGAAATAGAATATATTCAACTGAGGGATTATTCGGAGAACAAACATAAAAAAGTTGATGACTACCCTTACGGCGGCGGTCCGGGAATGCTGCTCAAGCCTGAGCCGGTATATAATGCACTGTTGCAAAACAGAAGCCAAAACTCAAAAGTTATATACATGTCGCCAAAGGGCAAAAACCTTACTCAGAGCATTGTTAAAAGTTTGGCTGAAGAAGAGGAAATCATCATTATTGCAGGTCACTATGAAGGGCTTGATCAGAGGATAATTGACAATTATGTAGATGAATCCATTTCCATCGGTGAATATGTGCTGACAGGAGGAGAATTGCCTGCTGCTGTTTTGGTTGATTCCATTGCCAGGATGCTTCCTGGAGTATTAAGCGGAGAGGAATCATTCATATCGGAATCCCACTATGACATTCTTCTGGAGCATCCCCAATATACCAGACCTCAGGAATTTATGGGCCACAAGGTTCCGGACATACTGTTGTCGGGCAACCATGCAGAAATTGAAAAGTGGAGAAGATTCAAGTCAATTGAACACACCATCATATATAGGCCGGACCTTATTGACGGCAGAGATGAACTAATAGATGAGTATAATAAACTGAAGAAATATTTTTCAAAATAATTATTGATTAGAGCATATGATTGTGCTATAATACATTGGAGTATACGGCGGTCCTCTGTAATTTCATTGCAAGAACGCTAGGAAAGGAGGGTATACTATGGACTTAATAAAAGCTTTAGAACAAGAACAGCTAAAGGAAAGCATGACGGATTTCAATGTTGGTGATACTGTAAAGGTTCACTATAGGATCAAGGAAGGTAACAGAGAAAGAATTCAGATATTTGAAGGTACTGTTATCAAGAGACAAGGTGGAAGCGTTAGAGAAACATTCACTGTAAGAAGAATATCATATGGTGTTGGTGTTGAAAGAACATTCCCTTTACATTCACCAAGAGTTGAAAAACTTGAAGTTGTAAGAAAAGGTAAAGTCAGAAGATCCAGATTGTTCTATCTTAGAGAAAGAACTGGAAAATCTGCAAAAGTTAAAGAAAAGAAGATGTATAGATAATGAGGACTTTCTAGTCCTCATTTTTTCTTAATCACGCGACGTTCAAGATAATTCCGGCATCTGGGAATTATCACTCTCTTGAATGTCGGAAAATCCTAAGGGTAAGAAAGCAGCTTTGCTGCGTTATCGACAAAGTCGATATTAAATCGCGAAGGAAAGTATCCTATCATACATATCACAATGGTTCAATGTGATATTAATATTTACTTTCGTAAGCTACTCGATGTGCTGAGGATTTTAACTGGAAGGAGATATTATGGCAATTAATTGGTATCCCGGTCATATGAAAAAGACCAATGAACTTATAAGGGAAAATTTAAAAATAGTGGATCTGGTCATTGAAATTGTTGATGCCAGAATACCATATAGCAGCAGGAATCCTATACTGAAAGAAATATCGGCAAACAAGCATCATATAATAGTAATGAACAAGTCCGATCTTGCCGATTCCAGAATATCCGAATTGTGGAAAAAGGAGTATACCAAGGACAATACAAGGTGTATCATGTACAATTCAACCAAGGACTCTACAGCAAAGTTTTTTAATTCCATAAACGACATAGCTGATGAAATATTATTGAAATACAAAAAGAAGGGATTCTTCAACAGGCAGCTTAAGGCCATGGTGGTAGGAATCCCTAATGTGGGCAAATCGACCTTCATAAACAGGATAGCTAAAAGAAAAGGCGCAGCTACGGGAGACAAGCCTGGCGTCACAAAGGGAAAACAGTGGATAAAGGTGAAAAACGGCATAGACCTTCTTGATACACCTGGAATACTGTGGCCTAAGATAGAAACGGATATACAGGGCTACAATCTGGCTTGCACGGGAGCCATAAGGGAAGAGATACTCAACAAGAATGATATAGCTACTTACATTGTTGAATTTCTTAACAAAAACTACAAGGATTACCTTGTAAAGAAATACCAGATTGAAACTGGGGACAAAGAAACATACGCTATTATTGACGATATAGCCCGTAGAAACGGTTGCATATTGAAGGGCGACGAATTGGATTACGAGAGGGTCTCTAGGCTTATAATCAATGATTTCAGAAGCGGTAAACTTGGCAAGATTACAATGGAGAAACCTGAAAATGCTTAAGATAGAAAACGAGCTTCATAAAAAAGGCTACAAGTATATAGCCTGCCTTGATGAAGTGGGCAGAGGCTGTCTTGCAGGAGATGTAACGGCGTGTGCGGTTATAATGCCTGAAGGACTCCTAATAGATGGAGTGAACGATTCAAAGAAGCTTTCCAAGAAGAAAAGGGAAAAGCTGTATGAGGAAATAAAAAAATCTGCCATTTCCATAGGAATAGGGACTGCATCCAATGTGGAAATTGATGAAATGAATATTAAAAAGGCAACACATCTTGCTATGGAGCGAGCTATTGAAAATCTTATGGATGAAGAAGGGAACAGTATTGTTCCTGACTTTTTGCTTATCGATGCTGAAATCATTGCCCTTAAAATTCCCCAGGAAGGTATAATCAAGGGCGATGCCAAATGTCACGGAATAGCTGCAGCTTCAATAATTGCCAAGGTGACAAGGGACAATTGCATGGCAGAACTCCATGAAGATTATCCTGCATACAATTTCAAGAAAAATGCAGGATATGGTACGAAGGAGCATATTGCAGCATTGTTGAAAGATGGGAAATGCAAAATTCATAGAAATACTTTTATAAGAAAAATAATGGATAGTAATGAACAGTTGAAATTAATCTGATAAACAGTCGGATCGAGGTGATCTTATGAACAACAGGGAAGTAGGTTCCTGGGGAGAAGCTGAAGTTGTTGATTATTTGAAGAAGAAGGGATATCTGATTGTAGAGAAGAATTACAGAACAAGGTATTCTGAAATTGATATAATTGCCAAGACTGGAAATACCATTTGCTTTATAGAGGTAAAATCAAGAAAAACATCGAAATACGGGCTTCCGAGAGAGGCTGTTAACAGAAAGAAGCAGAATCAGATAATAAAGGGAGCCATGACTTATATTAAATACAGGAAACTCACAACTTTTTCATACAGATTTGATGTTGTTGAGGTGTTTCTCAATGATGGAAGAATAAATCATATAGAAAATGCGTTTTGGGTATAAAAAAGCACTGGTGGTTACACCAAGTGCTTTTTTATATCTTTTATTTATAATTAAACTAATCCTTGGCTCAGCATTGCATCGGCAACTTTTTTAAATCCTGCAATATTTGCGCCTGCAACATAGTTGCCTGAAAGACCGTATTCTTCGGCTGCTTTACTGGACTCCTTGAAAATATTAACCATAATCGCATCAAGTTTATTGTCCACCTCTTCAAAACTCCATGGCATTCTCATGCTGTTTTGAGCCATTTCAAGTGCGGAGGTTGCAACACCTCCTGCATTGGCAGCCTTGGAAGGTGCCAGCAGCACATTGTTTTCAAGGAAATAATCCACAGCTTCGTTTGTGCATGGCATATTTGCCCCTTCTCCTATAGCGAAGCATCCGTTCTCAATGAGTTTTTTTGCATCATTAAGATTGATGTCGTTTTGAGTTGCACAGGGTAGAGCTATATCACATTTCAGGTTCCAGATATTTCTCTGATTTTCCACATACTCAGCTTCGGGATGATATTTCACATATTCGCTTATTCTTTTTCTTTCAACTTCCTTGATCTTTTGAACAGTTTCGATTTTGATACCTTTGGGATCATAGATATAACCTGAAGAATCACACATTGCAACTACATTGGCACCATATTCCTGTGCTTTTTTGCATGCATATATTGCTACGTTACCTGATCCTGATATTACAACTGTTTTACCCTTGAAGCTTTCATTATTTGCCTGGAGCATTTCTCTAACAAAATAAACCAGACCGTATCCTGTTGCTTCTGTTCTGGCAAGGGAACCACCGAATTTCAATCCCTTTCCTGTCAATACACCTGCTTCAAAATCGTTTCTAATTCTTTTATATTGTCCGAAAAGGTATCCGATTTCTCTTCCGCCGACACCAATGTCACCGGCAGGAACATCAACGCTGTCTCCAAGGTGTCTGTACAACTCTGTCATGAAACTCTGGCAAAATCTCATGATTTCACTGTCCGATCTGCCCTTTGGATCAAAATCGGAACCTCCTTTTCCTCCGCCTATGGATAATCCTGTAAGCGAGTTCTTGAAAATCTGTTCAAATCCAAGAAATTTAATAATGCTAAGGTTAACTGACGGATGGAATCTCAATCCACCCTTGTAAGGGCCAATGGCGCTGCTGAACTGAATCCTGTAACCTCTGTTGACATGTATTTGTCCCTTATCATCTGTCCATGGAACTCTGAATATCAATTGTCTTTCCGGCTCGATGAGTCTTTCAAGTATGCAGTATTCCTTGTACTCAGGATGTTTATCCATTACTGGCTTCAATGACTGAAGCACCTCTTCAATTGTTTGTAGAAATTCCGGTTCTGCAGAATTCCTTTCTTTAGATAAATTTATTACATTTTCGACATATTTCATTGTACAACCTCCCTGTTTGCGTTTTATTATAGCATCGTTCAAACATAAATCAATATTTATTGTGAATAAAGCAACAAATGTTATATAAATGTAACAAATAACACAAAAAGAAAACATTTTCTCACATATTGACATACATTTTTCTTTGTCGTATTCATGTTTGGTTAAGGGAAATGAAAAGGAAAAGTCATGAGGGGAGAGTAGTGATGCGAAATATTAACAAAATGTAACAAAATGAGGCTGCCTTGGAGAGGGACAGCCTCACTTCATTCTTTTTAAATCTGTATAGAATTATACTATTCCGAGACTCATCATTGCTTCAGCAACTTTTATGAACCCTGCAATGTTTGCTCCTGCAACATAGTTTCCGGGTACTCCGTATTCTTCTGCTGCTTCACTGACTTCTTTGAAGATATTGACCATTATTTCATCAAGCTTCTTGTTGACTTCTTCAAATGTCCATGAAAGCCTCATGCTGTTTTGTGCCATTTCAAGGGCTGATGTGGCAACACCTCCTGCGTTTGCAGCCTTTGCTGGCGCCAGAAGGATATTCTTTTCGAGGAAATAACTCATTGCTTCATTGGTACAAGGCATATTTGCTCCTTCTCCTATAACAAAGCAGCCATTTTCAACCAGTTTTTCTGCGTTTTCAAGGTGTATATCATTTTGAGCAGCACAAGGGAGCGCTATATCACATTTCAAATCCCACAATTTCCTTTGATTGTCCACATACTCGGCTTCGGGATGATATTTAACATATTCGCTTATTCTTTTTCTTTCAACTTCCTTAATCTGTTGAACAGTATCGATTTTTATTCCATCAGGGTCAAATATGTACCCTTTGGAATCAGACATGGCAACCACATTTGCACCATATTCCTGAGCCTTCATGCATGCATATATGGCTACATTTCCGGATCCTGAAATAATGACAGTCTTGTTTTCGAAACTATCATTATTTGCTTTCAGCATTTCTCTCACAAAATAAATGAGACCAAAACCGGTAGCTTCCTTTCTTGCCAGGGAACCTCCGTATTTCAAACCTTTGCCAGTTAAAACGCCTGCTTCGAATTCATTTTTTATTCTCTTATACTGTCCGAAAAGATATCCGATTTCTCGTGCGCCTACACCAATATCACCGGCAGGCACGTCTACGGATTGTCCAAGGTGTCTGTACAGTTCGGTTATGAAGCTCTGGCAGAATTTCATTATTTCCTTTTCGGATTTTCCCTTTGGATCGAAATTTGATCCGCCTTTTCCACCTCCTATGGACAAGCCTGTAAGAGAGTTTTTTAGGATCTGTTCAAATCCTAAAAACTTTATTATTCCAAGATTTACTGAAGGATGGAAGCGCAGCCCTCCCTTATAAGGGCCTATGGCGCTGTTGAACTGTACCCTGAATCCTCTGTTGACCTGTATCTGGCCATTGTCGTCAAGCCAGGGAACTCTGAATATTATCTGTCTTTCAGGTTCAATAAGTCTTTCGAGTATTTTATTTTCTTCATATTCGGGATGTCTGTCCAACGCTGGTTTTAATGATAAGAGAACCTCTTCAACCGCTTGAATGAATTCTGGTTGAGATGAATCATTATTTTTTGCTATTTCTATTACTTTCTGAATATAATCCATGTTGATACCTCCCTTTATTACTTTAATTATAACAAAAAAACAAATTTATTATTAATAATTATTTCAAATATTAATAATTTGTAACAATAGATATAATTATTTGATTTTGTCAGTTCAGGTTATACAATATAAGAGCGAATATTAAATAATTATTGGGGGTTGCTATGTTATCAGAGGTTAATGCCTGTGTCCTATCCGGACTTGAAGGCAATATTATAAAAGTAGAAACGGATTTGGCCAATGGCTTGCCTACTTTCAATATTGTTGGACTTCCGGATGCATCCATAAAGGAGTCAAAGGAAAGAGTCAGATCTGCATTATCAAATTCAAATTATGATTTTCCCATGTCTAGAATAACGGTGAACCTATCGCCTGCATCAATAAAGAAAGAAGGGTCACAGCTTGATCTTCCCATAGCCTTGGGGATTTTGTCAGCTATGGATATTTGCACAGTTAAAAATCAGGAAAGGACTTGTTTCATAGGTGAACTGTCTTTGGATGGTTCCATAAAACATATAAATGGAGTGTTGCCAATGCTCATATCCTTAAGGACCATGGGTATTGATAAGGCATTTGTACCTTTGGAAAATATTGAAGAATCAAGTTACATCAAAGATATGGAAATCTATCCTGTAGAAAGCCTGAATGAAATCGTTGATCATCTGAATGGCAAGAGAATTTTGATTCCAACGATGAAAAAGGACTATTCCTCTCCCGATGAATGCAGCTGCTATGAAGTGGATTTTTCCGAAGTAAAGGGTCAGGAGACATTAAAACGGGCTGTTGAGATAGCGGCTGCAGGAAGTCACAATATTTTAATAATCGGTTCGCCAGGATCCGGAAAAACCATGATAGCAAGAAGAATTCCAACTATTCTTCCGAATCTGACATTCGAGGAATCTTTGGATATCACCAAAGTATACAGCATTGCCGGTCTTAATGGTGAAAGCGGATTAATTAAAACAAGACCATTCAGATCCCCGCATCATACGATATCCAGAACTGCACTGGTTGGAGGAGGTCGTATACCTAAACCGGGTGAAATTTCACTGGCAAACCACGGAGTATTATTCCTTGATGAACTGCCGGAATTCAATAAGAGTTCACTTGAAGTTCTAAGGCAGCCGCTTGAAGATGGAAGAGTTACAATTTCCAGAGCGAATATGAGTGTGGATTATCCATCTAAGTTTATGCTTGTATCAAGCATGAACCCTTGTCCGTGCGGTTACTACGGCGACCCGAAGCACGAATGCAAGTGTTCGACATCTCAAATTGAAAGATATTTAAGCAAAATATCCGGACCTCTATTGGATAGAATTGACATTCAGATTGAAGCTACTCCTGTTGAATATGATGATCTAAATTCAAGCAGGAAAAGCGAATCTTCAGCTGATATAAGAAAAAGAGTAAATGGTGCAAGAAAAATTCAGGAAGAACGTTATTCCGGACTTAAAATATTTTCTAATTCAGAGTTGAGTGCAGGTCAGATAAAGAAATATTGCAAGCTGGAAAAAAATGCAGAGAATATTTTAAAAACAGCTTTCGAAAGGTTATCCTTAAGCGCCCGTGCATACAATAAGATTATCAAGGTTTCAAGAACCATTGCAGATTTGGATGGCTCCATTGATATTAAGATGGAACATGCTGCAGAAGCTATCCAATATAGAAACATAGACAAGAAATACTGGGGATAAAATACCGGTCCGTTAAACGGACCGGTATTTTTGTTGCAAGCAATAACTACACATTACCTATAACTTCAAATACATCAGATACCTTGCTTTCAAAATCTTCATTAAATTGGTTGATTTTATCAAGCACTTTTGCAGTTTTGCTGTTCCATGTATATTTCACCAAAAAACCTGGAGATATGCTTAATTTTTCATAATTGTTGTTTGACACCAGTTCCTTTATTTTTGCATTTTCTTCCGGGAGTAGGATGTGTCTGTTTTTTAGAGTATCGATTATTTCAATCAAATCAGTAATTTTGTGTTCTTCAATTATTTTATATTCGTTTTTCCAGAACCTAAGATATTCTTCAAGGAACAAGTCACCTTTGAATATAAGAAGGGTTTCATTTTCATGTTGTATGATTATGTTTTTGGATATTTCATAACCTTTGTTCCTTAGTTCAAAAAGGCCATTTAAATCAAGGTTTTCATAGGTGGTATACGCTGTGCTCAATGAATTTCCCGCATACATCCAAAGATTTACAGCCCAGTTTGAATAAAGATCATTAACATCAAGATATAATTTTTCGACAGTTTTCTTGCCGCTGTATATAAATGGGCGCATGTCATCCTGGTACTGTATTTCCGATGAGTTTTTGTATTTTGATAGAGCATATACACATCTCTTGTTCAACTGATCAATGTTGTTCTCGCAAGAATGGAAGGTTGTATATGGATTTATGAATCTATATTCAGATTCGATGAATTCCAAAAAATCTTGGACCAAAACCCTTTCGAGACCTTCCAGCATGTTGCTGCTAACAAGATCATTGATTTTATATACAATGCTTTTCCATGAAAGATGTATGGTGTTGCTTATGACATCCATAGTTCTGTTTTCGGGAATAACCGATTTTACCTTCTCCAGCCATATTCTTTCTTCGCCGGGATTGTTTTCTATAATGAGACCATAATTGTTTTTTGTGAAAATAATACCGTTGAACTGTTTATCAAGGCTGTTAGTGACGAAATCCTTTTTTGGCGACTGGTCGTCTACAATTACTATATGAGCCACTGTTTTATCTTCAAAATGAGAATCGAAAAGCTTATCGGTGGGTCTTACCTGATAGAAAAAGTCTTCTATGCAAGTATCTTCAGGGAATAACCTATCAGGTATGTATTTACTTGTTTTTTCATTTATCAAGCTGAAGAATACACTTTGCATGGAGGGGACATATTTCAAAGTTATAAAAAAAGCCCTAATAAGTTCATCTTCATTATTGTCAATTCTTGATTTACAGGGACTGAAAAAATTAAGCTTGTTCACATTGATTCCTCCTTATATGTTATAAAACAAAAAAGTCATTCACAAAATTATGAATGACCTGGCTGTTATATCTCTTAATAAAATTATACCATTAATTTTTAGCATATTCAATAATACATTGGAATTCAACGCCGCATAATACTAATGCTTCAAGGGATTATGCATTTCAACCTTCTTAAACTGCAAAATTAATGAAGCATGTATTTGACTATAAAAAATGTTATTCTTGTATTTATTGTGTTATAATGCTATGAAAATTTATTTGAGGGAGTGCTATGGATATAAATGTAGGAATAATAAAATCAATTATGCATATAATGGACAGGTCAGTAAGTGAGCCGGTATATTCTGATTATGAATTGAATATGGATTTTCTGGGAGAATTCATAGGAAAGCACATTGGTAATTTTTTAAACTCGCCAGATGTTAAGGCCTTTGATGAAAGGTATAATGAAGATATGAATCTGTTTTTTGAGAATATTCACGAGGATTTCATTGAAGCGAGTAAAAAAATGACTGAAAGCATTTTTTATTTAATAAACAATAATGACGACGTACCTGCAGGTGATGCATTGTATGTATTGTATGAAAAGGAAGGTGAATTGAATTTCATCATGCTTTTACTGGAATACAAGACTGGATATATTCATAAATTCGGTTATGAGAATGAAAAAATGCAAACAGAAATAATTGAATACAAAACTTGTCTTACAAACATTACACAGAAAGTATCCAACGTTTTCAACTATTCAGTTGGTGATGGTGAAGTGAAAATACTTGAAAAGCAGTATAAGGTTGATGGGGCAAAGACAAATTTCCTTTCTCAGGGGATTTTTAATCTTGAGGAAAAAAAGACTGTAAATGAAAAGTTGAATATTGTCAGGAAGACGGCCGAAAAACTGATAAATGAATATTATGAAGATGACATTGAAAAGCACAAGGATTTGAAAACTGAAATCATAAGGGATTGTATAGAAAAGAAGGAAGTTGATATCGAAAAAATTGCAGAAAAGATTTTTGAAGGAGATGATATCTTAATAGACAATTTCAACACCCATATATCAAACAAGGGTCTTAAAAATGAGCCGATCAAGATTGATGAATTGAATTATAACAAAATCTTGAAAAAGCAAAAAATCAAAACAAAGGAAGGAATAGAACTATTAATTCCTATTGACTTGATGACGGACTCCAATAAAATAGCATTTGAACAGAATGATGACGGCACTACGAATATTATTCTGAGAAATCTTAAGGAAAAGGAAGAATAAACCTTGTCGGAGTTGAAGTATATCAAATTGCCAATATTGATATATCAAAGCGAGAAGTTTTTTATAAATGAGACAAAAATCCCAGCTACAATAAGTGCCCAATATTCAGGAAGGTCAATCGTCTCCTGATTGTGCAGTGTACATAAATTGCACAAAAAGGAAATGTGGCTGTTTGACAAATGGATGGAGGTTGACATAAAATATAAATGGAACTTCTGATTTGTTTGCCAAGTGGGTTTTCTTGAATTGGCAAAGGGCTCCAGGATGAAAAAAATTATAAGTTTTTGATGCTTTTGATGCGACAAGTGTTAAACAGAGAGTTTAACATATATGAAGTTTTCCTTTACAATACAATGGTTATATGCTAATAATAGAAAAAAAGAGGTTGAGCAAATCTTGGGATATGAGGTTGAGCATGGATAGATTAACGGAAAACATTCTAATGTTAAACACTGCAATTGGTCCAAATAACACTCTTATTGAAAAGATAGAGGACTATTTTGGGGAGGAAGGACTTGGCAACTTAATGGACTTGATGGATGAGTTAAAGGAAGCCAATATTCTTGACAAGGAAAAATATGATTCTGTTGAAAGATTTATAAGGGAAGATAGAATTGAGTTTTATGATGAATATTTTCAAAAGGAAAACATCAGAATTGTAACAAAATTTGATGATGCTTATCCGGATAGATTAAGATATATAGACAACCAGCCATATATAATATATGTAAAGGGAAATTTGGAAAAATTGAACAGTTCGAAAATGGGCATTTCAATTGTCGGGTCAAGAAAGGCAACATCATATGGGAAATGGGTTGCAGAAAGCATAGCAGGAGATTTGGCGGAAAAAGGAGTTTCTATTATAAGCGGCATGGCATTTGGCATTGATTCAATAGCACATGGAATTACATTGGGCAGGGGAGGCTTTACTGCTGCAGTACTGGGTTCGGGTATAGATGTTATATATCCTGCAAAAAACAAGAAGCTTTATCATGAAATAGAAGAAAAGGGATGCATAATAAGTGAATTTGCTCCTGGGACGCCACCTATAGGATTCAACTTTCCTTTGCGAAATAGAATTATCAGTGGCCTTGGAGATGGAGTACTTGTAGTTGAAGCAGGAATTAAAAGCGGATCTCTTATTACTGCGACTTATGGAGCAGAGCAGGGAAAGGTGGTTTTTGCCGTTCCGGGAAACATAGACAGTATTTACAGCAAGGGAGTCAACAAGCTCATTAGGGATGGTGCAAGGATTGTAACAAGTGCCGGGGATATATTTGAAGATCTTTCATACGATGCGTATGAGAATAAAAGTTTTGAGACAGATCTGGGCAACTATGATGAAATAAAAATGGCGCTATTGGGAATTCTTGGTTCTGGAGAAAAATCCATAGCGGAAATTGAAGCGAAACTGGATTATGATATGAATAAAATACTCAGCAATTTGACAGTTCTTGAAATGGATGGTTTAATTATTCAGAGCAGCGGTAAAAAATTCAGGCTGATAAATAATGAAATAATAAAATATATGGAAACTGTATTAAGAGGAGGAAACGATGGCTAAAAACCTGGTTATAGTTGAGTCACCGTCAAAAGCGAAAACAATAGGAAAGTTCCTTGGTAAAAACTATAAGGTGAAAGCTTCAGTAGGTCATTTAAGGGATTTGCCGAAGAGCAAGCTTGGCATAGATGTAGAAGATAACTTCAATCCAAATTATATTACAATACGCGGAAAGGGAGATATAATCAAGGAATTGAAAAAAGAGGCAAAAAAAGCCGACCATGTATACCTTGCAACGGACCCCGACAGGGAAGGTGAAGCTATATCCTGGCATCTGGCAGAAATACTGAAACTTGATCCAAGCGACAATATTCGGATAGTGTTTAATGAGATAACTAAAAATGCTATCACTAATGCAAAAAAAAATCCTAGAAGCATCAATCAGGATCTTGTTGATGCGCAACAGGCAAGAAGAATACTTGACAGACTTGTCGGATACAAGATAAGTCCACTTCTGTGGAGAAAAATAGAAAAGGGACTAAGTGCAGGAAGGGTGCAGTCTGTTGCCGTGAAGTTGATTTACGACAGGGAAAAGGAAATTGAGAATTTTGTACCTGAAGAGTATTGGACCATAGATGGTGAATTTGGAGAAAAGAAAACTCTTGAGGCAAAATTTGCCGGCGAACTCAATGACAGCAGAGTTAAAAAGATTTCAATAAGCAGCAGGGAAGAGGCTGACAAATTGCTGGAGGTTTTGAGGGGCAAGGATTACGGAGTTATTGAAAAAATCACTAACAAGAAAACAAAAAAATCTCCACCGCCTCCCTTTACAACAAGTTCATTGCAACAGGATGCAAACAGACAATTGAATTTCTCCACAAAGAAGACAATGATGATTGCCCAGCAGTTGTACGAAGGCGTTGAGTTGGAAGACCAGGGAACTACAGGTCTGATTACTTATATCAGGACGGATTCCTACAGGATATCCGATGAAGCAAAGAAAGAAGCTGCTGAATATCTCGAAGAAAGTTATGGCAAGGATTATGTGAATATTTCAAGAGTGTTCAAAACCAAGAAGAAAACCGATATCCAGGATGCACATGAAGCTATTAGACCTTCTACGGTATACAACCATCCGGACCGAATCAAGGAATCCCTTACTAATGATCAATATAAATTATACAGACTCATATGGAAAAGATTTCTGGCATCATGCATGGAATCGGCAGAATTTGAAAACCTTACAATTTTGATAAATGTGGAAGGATATGCTTTTAGATACTCTGGAAAGAGAACTCTCTTTGATGGATATATGAAAGTTCTTCCTTCGAAGGATAAGATTGATGAATTTCCTGAATTGGAACAAGGGAAAGATATCAAGATCAAAAAAATTCTGGAAAAACAGAACTTTACGAATCCTCCAGCACGATATAACGAGGCTTCTCTTGTCAAGACCATGGAGGAACTGGGAATCGGAAGACCTAGTACGTACGCCCCTACGGTTTCAACGATATTAAACAGAGGTTACGTTGTAAAGAATGAAGGTGTTTTCAACATAACTGAGATTGGTGAAATAGTAACGGAACTTCTGATTGAACATTTCAGCAGCATAATAAACGACAAGTTTACAGCAGACCTTGAAAACAAGCTTGATGAGGTTGAATCTGGAAGCTTCAGATGGCAGGAAGTAATCGAAGGATTCTACAAGGAATTTGAAAAGGCCCTTGCCCTGGCGGACAAGAATATTGAAAAGATAGAAATTGAGGAAGAAATAACCGACATAGAATGTGAAAAATGCGGATCTAAGATGGTGGTTAAAAAGGGTAGGTTCGGAAAGTTCCTGGCATGTCCAAACTATCCTGAGTGCAAGAACACAAAACCATATGATGCAGAAACTGGCGAAGCAAAGGTGAGTGATGTGGATTGCGATAAATGCGGAGCCAGAATGGTAATAAAAAAAGGAAGGTATGGTGAATTCCTGGCATGTCCAAACTATCCTGAGTGCAAGAACACAAAGCAGATAGAGAAGACTATTGACGTGAAGTGTCCCAAGTGTGGTGGAGATATCCTTGAGAAAAGGACTAAAAAGGGAAGAAAGTTCTACGGTTGCAGCAATTACCCTGAATGTGATTTCACAGCATGGAATGAACCGGTAAATGAAAAATGTCCCGTCTGTGGAGGATTGCAGGTCAAGAAAAAAACAAGAGACGGAGAAGTAATAGTATGTACAAATGAAAATTGTGAAAAATAATATTTACAAACAATTACAGTTGTGATATACTACTTCAGGTATTACACACAACTGATGATTTCCGGAGGTGTGCCGCAAGGTCCTTTGGAAAAGAGATTCAGTTGGAGGAAATAACAAGGAGGAAACAAATGGCAGTACTAAGTATGAAAAAATTATTGGAAGCGGGAGTTCACTTCGGACATCAAACTAGAAGATGGAATCCTAAAATGGCAGAGTATATCTTTACTGAAAGAAATGGAATCTACATCATAGACCTTCAGAAAACTACAGGATTGATAGATGAAGCTTATGAGTTTATTAAGGAAGTTGTAGCAGGCGGAGACGAAATTCTTTTTGTTGGAACAAAGAAGCAGGCTCAGGAATCAATCAAGAAAGAAGCTCAAAGATGTGGAATGCATTTTGTAAGCCAAAGATGGTTGGGCGGTATGCTTACAAACTACAAGACTATTAAAAGTAGAATAAACAGACTTCACGAGCTTGAGCAAATGGAAGCAGATGGAAAATTTGAAATGTTGCCTAAGAAGGAAGTAATCAAGTTGAGACATGAAATTGAAAGACTTGAGAAGTTCCTGGGTGGAATCAAGAACATGAACAAGCTTCCTGGAGCAATGTTTATTGTTGATCCAAAGAAGGAAAGAATTGCAATAAGCGAAGCTAAGATTATGGATATTCCTATTGTAGCTATTGTTGATACAAACTGTGATCCTGATGAAATTGATCATGTAATTCCAGGAAATGACGATGCAATAAGAGCGGTTAAGCTTTTGACAGCTACTATGGCTGATGCAGTTCTTGAAGCAAAGCAGGGAGTTCAACTTGAAGATGTTGCACAGGAAGAAGTAGAAGAAGTAGAAGAAGAAATAGAAGCAACTGAAGAAGTTTAAATAAGTTAATAGAAAAATATAAAGTTTAGGTAAGGGGAAAGGGATTTAATCCCTTGTCTAACTTACCTTTTATTATTAGGAGGTTAACATGGCAAATATTACAGCAGCAATGGTAAAAGAATTGAGACAAGTAACAGCAGCAGGAATGCTTGATTGCAAAAAAGCTTTAGTGGAAACAGATGGTGATATCGACAAGGCTATTGACTTTTTGAGAAAGAAAGGTTTGTCAAAGGCAGCTAAGAAATCAGATAGAATAGCAGCAGAAGGTATAGTTGCATCTTATATACACGGAAATAGAATAGGTGTCATTATAGAAGTTAACAGTGAGACTGACTTTGTAGCAAAGAACGAAGAGTTCCAAAGCTTTGCAAAGGATGTAGCTATGCAGATAGCGGCTCAAAAACCTGCATATATCAAACCTGAAGATGTTCCGGCAGAAGTTATTGAAAAGGAAAAAGCTATACTTAGAGAACAGGCATTGAATGAAGGAAAACCAGAAAAAATTGTTGATAAGATGGTTGAAGGTAGAATCAAGAAGTTCTATGACGAGAACTGCCTGTTGAATCAGACATACATAAAGGATACAGATAAAACTATTCAAGACTTGTTGAATGAACTTATAGCCAAGATAGGTGAAAATCTTGTAATCAGAAGATTCACCAGATATGAAGTTGGTGAAGGTCTGGAGAAGAAGGAAGAAAATTTCGCAGAAGAAGTTGCTAAACAAATGAATATGTAATATTATTAGATGGAGGACATTTTGTTCTCCATTAAAATTATGCAGCAATATGGAGGCTTTATGGATTATAAGTATAAACGAATTGTCTTGAAAATCAGCGGTGAAGCTCTAGGTGGTGAAAAAGGCAGCGGATTAGAGGAATTGACATTGGCGAAAATTGCCAGGGAGATTAAAAACATCAATGAACAGGGTGTTGAAGTTGCAATTGTTGTAGGCGGCGGCAACATATGGAGAGGTGCAAGTGCAAAGCATACGGACAGGGCTACATCAGACTATATGGGCATGCTGGCTACTATAATAAATGGAATGGCATTGCAGGATGCTCTTGAAAGTATTGATGTACCAACAAGGGTACAAACCGGAATAGAAATGAGGCAGGTAGCAGAGCCCTATATTAGAAGAAGAGCCATCAGGCATATGGAAAAAGGCAGAGTTGTGATATTTGCCGGAGGCTCGGGAAATCCATATTTTTCTACAGATACGGCAGCTGCCTTAAGGGCTGCGGAAATAGGTGCAGAAGTCATACTTCTTGCGAAAAAGGGAGTTGAGGGAGTATACAATGACGATCCTAAAACGAATCCCGAAGCAGTGATGTTCAGTGACCTGAAATATATCGATGTTCTAAACAAGGGACTAAAAGTAATGGATTCAACGGCAACATCCCTTTGTATGGACAATAAAATACCAATCATAGTATTTGGAATAGAACACCCTGAAAATATAATTAAAATAATAAAAGGTGAAAACATAGGAACTATTATTAAGGAGGATTAAGATGCATAGAGAAGTTCACAAGGAATTAGAAAAAAAAATGGACAAGACTATTAGTTTTTTGAAGGAAGATCTTGGTAGCATAAGAGCTGGAAGAGCAAATCCAAAATTGGTTGACAAAATCAAGGTGGATTACTATGGAACTCCTACTCCTCTTAATCAACTGTCAAATATCTCAGTACCCGAGCCTAGATGTCTTTTGATACAGCCATATGATATCAATGCTTTAAAGGATATTGAAAAAACATTAGGTGCTTCTGACCTTGGAGTAAATCCAAGTAATGACGGCAAGGTTATAAGAATAATGATTCCCGAGTTGACTGAAGAAAGAAGAAAGGATCTTCTAAAGACTGTTAAGAAAGAAACTGAAAATGCCAAGGTCGCTTTAAGAAATGAAAGAAGAGACACTAACGAAAAATTGAAGAAGATGGAAAAGAACGGCGACCTTACCAAGGACGATTTGAGAGATGCTGAAACAGAGGTACAGAAAATTACTGACAAGTACATCAAGAAAGTAGAAGAAATCTATTCCGACAAGGAAACGGAAATTCTCGAGGTATAGACAAGATGACTGAACTGACAGGATTCTCATTGGGAGATGCTATCAGGCAAATAAACAAAAATGAAAGAAAAATAATTGAAATATGCTATGCTAAGGGGTCAAACAGGAATTTTAGCATGAATCTTGTTAACCCCGTAGTTGTGCGTTTTTTGCAAACTGATGATGTTTATAAATTGACTGTTTCATATTTTTAATCCCCGAAAGGGGATTTTGTTTAATTCGAAGGACTCAATGTCTTGAGAATTCTAGTTTAATCATTTGAATTAGATGAGGTGAAGGGTAAGAGGATGAATGACACAATTGACATGAGAAGAATTCCCCACCATATAGCAATTATTATGGATGGAAACAGAAGGTGGGCAAAGCGTAATAATAAGAACAAAATGCTTGGACACAGGGAAGGTATGTTAAGAATCAGGGAGATAGTTGAAGAGTGTGTAAAACTTGGAGTCAAATCATTGACAGTATATGCATTCTCTACTGAAAACTGGGGCAGAGAAAAGGACGAAGTGGGTTACTTGATGAATCTTCTTATCGAATTTTCGAAGACCATGATAAAGCCCCTGGATGAAGCCGGCGTTAAAGTAAATATATTTGGGGATATTTCAGAATTGCCTGAAAGGTCAAGAACCAGTGTGTTGAAGGCTATTGAAAGGACAAGCAATAATGAGAAATTGAACTTCAACATAGCGTTGAATTATGGATCCAAAACTGAAATAGCAAGAGCTGTAAGGAATATTGCTCGTGATGCGAAAGAATGCAAACTTGAGATTGATGACATAAATGAAGATTTAATCGGCAGTTATTTGTATTCTAAAGATCAGGAAGATCCGGATATGATAATCAGAACCAGCGGAGAACAAAGATTAAGTAATTTCTTGTTATATCAGGCTGCATATTCGGAATTTTATTTTACCGATGTGTTATGGCCTGACTTTACGGCAGATGAATTGAATAAAGCCATTATAGAATATCAAAACAGGAATAGAAGATACGGCAAGGAGTAATTGATAACTATGGGAAATCGATTAAAAACGGGGCTGATAGCCGGAGCATACTTGGCAGTGGCGACATATTTAGGCGGCTATTTGTTTAAATTCACTTTTTTTGTGATAACAATGATAGCTCTGTATGAGTATGACAAAGCGGTGAACAATAACAAAAATCATGTATACATCCTTAATTACCTGGTAACAATTGCAATTTTTGCTTCAAATGCATTGGAATTTAATATTGATCCTTTTCTTGTACTGGCATCCTATATGGTGGCGGCAGGTGTGTTTTACGTCATTGATTCAAGTATTAAACTGTTCGATATTTCTTCAACAATATTTGGGTTTTTGTATGTCGTTATACTTATGTATCATGTTGTACTGCTGGGTGATACCATTTATATATGGGCGGCTTACGCAGTGTCTTTCAGCGCGGATTCCTTTGCATATTTGGTAGGGATTCGTTACGGAAAGCACAAGCTTAGTCCAAAGCTTAGCCCTAAAAAAAGTGTGGAAGGAGTTGTTGGGGGTCTTGCAGGTGCAATAGCTGTAATGGTAATCCTGAACATATTCTTGATAAAAGGGCCTGTATCAACAGTAGTACTGATAAGTATTGTAGGCGTTCTGGGATCAGTTTTTGGAGATTTGGTTGCCTCAAAGATAAAAAGGGAGTACAATGTAAAGGATTACGGAAATGTATTGCCTGGTCATGGAGGAATGCTGGACAGATTTGACAGTTTTTTGATAGTGGCTCCCATTGTTTATTATATGACGTTATATTTGCTTTAGGAGGACATAATGATTACAACTATATCTTCAATTATAATATTTTCCCTTGTTATACTGATTCATGAATTGGGTCATTTTATGGCGGCTAGAAGAGTTGGCATAAAGGTTCATGAGTTTTCTATTGGCATGGGACCTGTTCTCTACAGGAAAAAAGGGAAGAAAACTGATTACTTGATAAAAGCGTTACCGATTGGCGGATATGTGAGAATGGAAGGAGAGGATGATGAAACCTTCTCTCATGACAGTTTCAATTCGAAAACAGCACTGGAAAGATTCAGTGTTATTTTCATGGGCCCAATGATGAATTTTATACTTGCTTTTGTTTTGTTTTTTATTATTATATCTACTTATGGAATATCAGGAACTACAGTCGAATATATCGATATGGAGTCCAACGAATATTCTTCAGGACTTAGAGAGGGCGATGAAATAATAAGCATTGAAGGTAATCGTGTTAGATTTTGGGATGACCTGTATGAAGAAATTTCAGAAAATGAAAAAGGCTATAATATTATTGTTGAAAGAGACGGAAAGGAATATGATTTTAATATTGAAAACAGCTACAGATATATTATAGGTATTTCCCCAACGGAAATAGAGGGAGAATATACTACAGAGTTGTCCCTGGTCAATATGGGATATCCGGCTTCAGAAGCTGGAATCAAGGCAGGCGACAGGGTACTGGCTGTAAACAATATTAATACTGAAACCTGGGATGAAGTTAAAAATGCAATAAAGGGTTCTCAGGGCAATGAAATCGATATAAAGGTTGACAGGAACGGACAAACACTTAGTTTTCAGCTTAAACCCATGAACCAGTTGACTATAGGATTCTATACGGAAGTTGAGAGAAACATAGTGGCTGCATTCTATGGTTCACTTTTTAAAACTGTATTTTATATTAAGCTTATGTTCCAATTCGTATTCATGCTTTTTACGGGAAGCGTAGGGACGGAAGCCATTGCCGGACCTGTAGGAATCATTTCCATGGTTGGAGAAGCGGCGAAAATTGGATTGTATCCGCTGATCAACCTGGCTGCATTCATAAGTTTAAATCTAGGATTCATGAATTTATTGCCTATCCCGGCACTGGATGGGAGCAGATTGATATTTATATTATGGGAAGGTATTTCCGGCAAAAGAATTCCTCCTGAAAAGGAAGGGTATGTACATTTCATTGGCTTTGTATTCCTTATGGCACTGATGTTTTTTATTTTGTATAAGGACATACTAAGACTATTAACTTAGGGGTAAAGATGAGTAAGAAAATATACTATGGTAATGTTGCTGTTGGCGGAGACAGCGTGGTGACGGTACAGTCAATGACAAATACAGATACAAGGAATATTGTGGAGACTGTAAAGCAGATTAAATCTCTTGAGCGTTTAGGTTGCGACATAATAAGATGTGCAGTACCGGACACGGATAGTGCCTGTGCGCTTGGGGAAATCAAGAAAGACATAGTGATTCCTCTTATTGCCGATATACATTTTGACTACAAACTGGCTATAAAATCTCTTGAAAACGGAGCCGACGGAATAAGGCTCAATCCTGGAAACATAGGAAACAGGCAAAATGTAAGAGACGTTGTCAAGGCTTGCAGTGAAAGGAATATCCCAATAAGGGTGGGTGTCAATTCCGGTTCTGTAAAAAAGGAATATATAGAAAAGTACAATGGAGTAAATGCCGATTCTCTTGTTGAAAGTGCTATTGAACAGGTAGGCATAATCGAAGACTGTGGATATGACAATATTGTGATTTCAATCAAGTCATCTGATGTAAACCTGACATATGAGGCAAATAGTCTCATGAGAAAAAGAAACGATTATCCCCTTCATTTGGGTATAACGGAAGCCGGGTCCTTTGTCAACGGAACCATAAAGTCTGCAATGGGAATAGGCAGCCTTCTAATGAAGGGAATAGGGGATACAATCAGAATATCACTGACGGATTCTCCTGAGAATGAAGTTGTAGTGGGAAGAAAGATGCTTCAGTTTTTAAACATGAGGCCTTACGGACCCAATATTATATCTTGTCCCACTTGTGGAAGGACCAAGATAAATCTTCAAAGAATTGTTAAGGAAGTAGAAGAGGCTCTTGTTGATTGCAGGAAGGATCTGAGCATCGCCATAATGGGATGCATAGTTAATGGACCGGGAGAAGCAAAGGAAGCAGACATAGGCATTGCCGGCGGAGAGGGTAAGGCGGTTCTATTCAAGAAGGGTGAAGTTGTTAGAACCTTGAATGAAAAGGATGTTGTCAAAGAGCTATTGGATGAAATAGAAAAATTATAACTGCGTAATGCAGTTTTTTTATATTGGTGGTACAAACATGAGTGAGAATTTATTAATTAATGACTTGATTTCAAATATTGAATTGGATCACAGTTCCAGTAGAATGAAGATAGTGCTTGGTACTGAACGGATATTCGACCTGGCTTCACTGTACGAATACGAAAGGGAATATAGAAGAATGTTCTCTGACGGTATTGCAGTGAAAGTTGCATATGGCAGCAAGATTGAGGGCATTCCTGACAATATTGTGAAATCCAATATATGTTTTCTTTTCAAGAAATACATCAAGTCTTTTTCAAGGGAATTCAGTGAAGAAAATATTCAGGTTGAAGGTGATTCTGTTATTGTCAACATAAACAGCAAATTACTGTTTGATAATCTTATGAGAAGCAATACTGCCGATAAAATATCAGGATACAACGAAAAGGTATATGGATGCAAATACAATATCATCATAAATCTTGTCAAGAACAATGGCCAGGATCTAGATCTTGACAAGGAGCTTGATGAAATAGTCAAGAAAACCAGTGAAATAAACTCTGTACAGCAGTCTAAGAAGGCAAAGCAGCAGCCGGTGAAGCAAGGCAATGAAAAAGTGTCCGGTGAAAATGTTATTCTTGGAAAGAATATTAAGGACAGTTTTATTAAAATTGATGATGTAATGGATGTTGAAGGATTTGACTGTTGTTTGAGAGGGAAAATACTTTCTATTGAAGTCAAGGCTATTAAAAAGGATTTGTTCATCAGTCAGATTGACATTACAGACTATACGAATTCAATTACAGTTAAGAGTTTCATAAGAAAAGCAGATGCTGTTGAGCGAGTGGAATCCCTTGGTAAGGGAAGTACAATACTTGTGAAGGGCAGGATGAACTATGATACATACTCAAAGGAATATGTATTGATTGCCAACAGTATATGCATGTGCAGCATGGATTCGGAGGGTAAGGGAATATGCCAGGATACAAGCTCCGAAAAAAGGGTTGAACTCCATGTGCATAGCAAGATGAGTTCCATGGACGGCATCAGCGACTTCGGAGACATTGTAAAACGTGCAAAGGAATGGGGGCACAAGGCCATAGCAATTACGGACCACGGTGTTCTTCAGTGTTTCCCCGATGCAATGCATGCAGCTGACAAGCACGGATTGAAAATTCTTTACGGCGTTGAAGGGTATTTGTCGGACGATGACGTAACAATAGTGAAAAATCCTGTAAATCAGGGGATACGTGAGGAAATGGTGGTTTTTGATATTGAGACTACAGGTCTTTCCCCTATTAAGGACATGATAATAGAGATTGGTGCAGTAAAGGTTGTTGGCAATGAAATAACGGAGGAATTCAACATACTTGTTAATCCCGGCATGGACATTCCTGAAAATATTATTGAACTGACCGGTATAAGAAATGAAGATGTTAAGGATTGTGAAGACATTTATTACTGCATTGAGGAATTCATGAAATTCATAGGCGACTGCAAGGTATTGGTGGCCCATAATGCAAATTTCGATTATTCCTTCATAAGAAAATATCTTAAGGGTGATTTTAGTATTCTGGATACTCTTGAACTTTCACGGATACTTTTGAAAAAGAGAAGAAGCCATAAGCTCAACAAGATATGCGAGCATTTCAAGATATCACTTGAAAACCACCACAGAGCTTCAGATGATGCAAGAGCCACTGGAGAAATCCTTATTAGATTCATTGAAATGCTTGAGGAGAGAAAGATTTCAAATCTTACCGATGTGAATTCGGGACTGTCTACCGAAACTTCAATAAAGGATTCCCAGACATATCATATAATCATACTTGCTAAAAACTATGTAGGATTGAAGAATCTTTACAAGATAGTATCTGAAGCCCATATAAATTATTTCTACAAGAAGCCAAGAATACCAAAATCCCTGATCAGCAAATACAGGGAAGGTCTTATACTTGGCACAGCATGTGAAGCAGGAGAACTGTTCAAGGCTGTAATGAGCGGTTCAACTGATGCTGAAATCGACGAGATTGTTTCAATGTATGATTTTGTTGAAATCCAGCCGGTTATGAACAATATGTTTCTTGTAAATAAGGGGATTCTAAAAAGCAGGGAAGATCTAGTAGAAATAAACAAAAAGCTTGTTGAAATTGGAAAAAGGAACGATAAAATAATATGTGCAACCGGAGATGTCCATTTCCTTGATGAAGACGACAGTCAGACAAGAGAGATTCTTATGAGCGGCCAGGGATTTTCTGATGCCTCCGACCAGCCGCCGCTGTATTTTAAATCTACAGATGAAATGTTGAAGGAGTTTTCATATCTTGGAGAGGAACTTTGCAGGGAAGTTGTAATAACTGGACCTAATCTCGTAGCTGATTCCATAGAAGATGGAATCAAGCCAATACCTGACGGGACCTTTCCTCCTATTATAGAAGGTTCCGACGAAATGCTGAAGGAGATAACCCATAAAACCGCTTATGAAAAATACGGAAATCCTCTTCCTGAAATTGTCGAACAGCGATTGAACAGGGAGTTGAATTCCATTATATCCAATGGTTATGCCATCATGTATATCATTTCACAGAAGCTTGTTGAAAAGTCCTTGCAGCTTGGATACCTGGTAGGTTCAAGGGGGTCTGTTGGTTCTTCGTTTGCTGCAACCATGAGCAATATAACCGAGGTTAATCCTTTGCCTCCCCATTATATTTGCAGAAACTGCAAAAACAGTGAATTCATACTTGATGGAACTTATGGTTCGGGAGTGGATATGCCTTCCAAGAAATGCCCGGTTTGCGGTGGAGAATATGAAAAAGAAGGTCATGATATACCCTTTGAAGTATTCCTGGGTTTCAAGGGAGACAAGGAGCCTGATATAGACCTTAATTTTGCTGCAGTAGCGCAAATTGCAGCAATGAAAAATACGGAAGAGCTATTTGGTGAAGGGTTTGTATACAGGGCCGGTACCATAGGCACAATAGCTTCAAAAACGGCTTATGGATTTGTTAAAAATTATTTTGATGAAAAGGGCATGAAGCTGAGAAATGCTGAGATAAACAGGCTTGTGGATAATTGTACAGGAATAAAAAGAACAACCGGACAGCACCCGGGCGGAGTTATGATAGTTCCCAAAAACAAGGAAATATACGATTTTACACCTATCCAGTATCCTGCCAACAACAAAAAATCAGGTACAATAACAACGCATTTCGATTATCATTCGATTTCGGGAAGGATATTGAAACTGGACCTTCTTGGCCACGATACGCCCACTATCATCAGAATGCTTGAGGATTTCACCGGTGTAAGCAATTACGATGTTCCCCTTGACGACCCTGAAACCATTTCACTTTTTGAATCGCCTGAGGCGCTTGGGGTAACAAAGGAAGATATCAAATGTGAAACAGGCACTCTGGGAATACCTGAGTTCGGAACTCATTTTGTAAGACAGATGCTTCTGGATACGAAGCCAAGGACATTTTCTGACCTTGTCAGGATATCCGGCCTTTCCCACGGTACAGACGTTTGGATAAACAATGCACAGGAACTGGTCAAGAAAAACATAACAACAATAAGCAATGTAATATCAACGAGGGATGACATCATGACTTATCTCATCTATCAAGGGCTTGAAAAGAAAAGATCATTCGATATAATGGAGAGAGTAAGGAAGGGTAAAGGTCTAAGGGACGAGGACCTTGAAGCCATGCACGAACAAAATGTTCCCCAGTGGTATATTGATTCCTGCAACAAGATCAAGTACATGTTCCCGAAGGCTCATGCTGTTGCATATGTTACCATGTCTGTTAAGATAGCTTATTTCAAGGTTCATCATCCATTGGCCTTTTATGGCTCATATTTCACAATGAAGGCGCAGGATTTTGATGCTGACCTTGTAGTGAAGGGGGAGAAGGCCATAGAAGATACGTTAAACGAGATATCGAAGAAGGAAAGCAATACACAAAAGGAGAAGAATCTGTGTACGGTGCTTGAGGTTGCTCTTGAAATGTACAAGAGAGGATACTCCATACTGCCGGTTGATCTGTACAAATCCGACTACAAGGAATTTAAAATCGAAGACAATAAGCTCTTGCCTCCATTCATATCAATCCAGGGGCTCGGAGAAAGTGCGGCCCTCAGCATTCAGGAAGAGAGAGAAAAGGGAGAATTCATCTCCATAGAGGACCTTTCAAAAAGAGCCAGGGTGAACAAGACATGTATAGAGATTTTGAAAAACCATGGAACACTTGAAGGTCTTAATCAAAGCAATCAGATATCTTTATTTAATATTTGATTTTTCAACGATTTTGTGGTATAATGTTTTTTGTTGAATAAAGAAACTAGAGAGTGGGGCAGCCCACTCTTTCTAATTGCCCAAAGGAGGGTTGTATGAATAAGAATAATTTAATAGACTATGTGAGAGGTATTTCAGAAAAAATAGTTGAAGACATGGATGTTGATATCTATGATGTTGAATATGTAAAGGAAAGCGGTCTGAACTATTTGAGAATATATATATCTAAAGAAGAAGGAGTAAGCCTTGACGACTGTTCCCTTGTAAACAACAGAATCAGCGAGGAGCTTGACAAGGAAGATCCCATAGAAGACGCTTATTACCTGGAGGTATCTTCTCCGGGGATAGACAGAGCCTTTAGAAACGACAGGGACTTTGAAAGCAACATTGGGAAAGAGGTTGAAGCCAAGCTTTACTCGAAGCTTGACGGTAAAAAGTACTATTTGGGCATCTTGGTCAAATTTGATGAAAAGACAGTAACTCTTGAAGAGGGCGGAAAAGAAGTCACCATAGAAAGAAGCAATATAACAAAAATCAATAAATCAGTTGAATTTTAGTGGAGGAAGAAATGAACAAGGATTTTATCAGAGCTATTGATGATTTAGAAAAAGAAAAAGGAATATCGAAGGAAATCGTCATCGAGGCAATTGAAACAGCACTTATTTCGGGATATAAAAAGAATTATGGAAAAAATGGAAATGTAAAGGTTCAAATTGATACCGAAACAGGCCAATACAATGTATATACGGAAATGGTTGTTGTTGAGGAAGTTGAAGATGGCGGGTTCCAGATAGATCTTGAAAGTGCCAAGGAAATAGACGACAAGTACGAAATTGGAGATATAGTAAGAAGCACAATCCAGCCTAAGGAAGATTTTGGAAGGATTGCGGCCCAAACTTCAAGACAGGTTATACTCCAAAAGATAAGAGAAGCCGAAAGGGAGAATATCTATGAAGAATTCCACGGCAGGGAAAGTGAAATAGTAACAGGTACCGTACAAAGAATCAGCAAAAACAATATTTTCATAAATCTCGGGAAAATTGAAGGTATACTGACTGAAAGCGAGCAAATCCCCGGAGAGGTTTACAGACAGGGCGACAGAATCAAGGCTGTAATCGTGGATGTGAAAAATACGAGCAAGGGTGCAAATATCACCTTGTCCAGAACTCATCCTGATTTGGTGAAGAGAATATTCGAACTGGAAGTGCCTGAAATATATGACGGTGTCATAGACATATACAATATCGCAAGGGAAGCAGGTTCCAGATCAAAAATAGCTGTCATGACAAATGATGAAAATGTTGACCCGGTTGGTTCTTGTGTTGGAAACAAGGGTACAAGAGTAAAGGCCATTGTAGATGAAATAAATGGTGAAAAAATCGATATCATAGTCTATGACAAGGATCCGGTGAAATTCATTTCCAACAGTCTGAGCCCTGCTACGGTTGTAAAAGTCGAAGTCAACGAGAAGAGCAAAAGCGCCCTTGTAGTTGTACCTGATTTCCAGCTTTCTTTGGCTATTGGCAAGGAAGGACAGAACGCAAGGCTTGCAGCAAAACTGACCAGCTGGAAGATTGATATAAAAAGCGAATCTCAATATGATGCAATGAATGAAGGTGAGTAAATGAAAAATAAGAAAGTACCTATGAGGAAATGTCTGGGGTGCAATGAAGTTTTTCCAAAAAAGGAACTCATACGAGTGGTAAAGAATAAAGACGGAGATATAGCCATCGACTTAAAGGGTAAGATGAATGGAAGAGGGGCATATATATGCAAGAATAAGGAATGTTATGAAAAAGCATACAAGACTAAAAGGCTTAACAAGGCATTTCAATGTGAAATTTCGGAAGAATTATATGAAGAAATGTTAAAGGTTCTTGAGGATGATGAATAAAATATACGGCATGCTTGGCTTTGCCAGGAAAAGTGGAAATCTGCTTTTGGGATATGATGCAGTTACCGATGGAGTCAAGAATAAAAAGGTGGTTCTGGTAATTTGCAGTACTGATTCTTCAGAAAAAATCAGGGAAAAAGTGAAAAAACTTTGCAACACAAACACTATTAAATGTCTGGAATACGGTTTGAAAGTAGAAATCGGCAGCATTTTAAATAAATCGGAAGTGAGCTTCATAGGAATAAGTGATGTAAACATGGCGGACTATATAATGAAGCATTATTAACAGGAGGTGTTCTTTATGAGAATATACGAATTATCAAAAATACTTAATATATCAAGCAAAAAAATAATAGAATCGGCAGAAAAAGAATTGAACATTAAAGGGATAAAAAATCATATGAGTTCGGTTAGTGAACTAGATGCAGCCAGAATACAAAAACTGTTCCTAAAAACACATGAAGATAAGGCCCAGCCAAAGGCGAAGGAAGGCAAAACGACTGAAAATAGGCAAAAGTCAAGTGACAATAGAAATAATAAGCATCATGGTAAAGATCAGAGAAGCGGTGACAAGAGGCAAGGCAATCAAAGCAGACCGCAAAAGAGTGATGACAACAGACAAAACAACCAGAACAGGCAGGGTGGATCAAGCAACAGGAACAAATCGCAAGGCAGAGACGACAGGAAGCAATTAAGCAAAAAGTCCGGTGTTCAGCAGAAACAGCAAGGAAATGCCAGACAAGATGCAGACAACAAGGGTGGCAATGTAAAAAGAAGAAGTCTCCAGAAAAAGGAAAAAGGCAAGAAACAACAGTATAAGAGAGCCCAGGAGCTTAACAAGGTTGATGAAGTGAAAGAGTATAAAATTGGTGAATCCATCATAGTGAAGGATTTGGCCGAGGTATTGGAAATACCTGTAAACACTCTTATTACAAAATTGATTTCAAACGGTATTATGGCAAATCTCAACCAGGAAATAGATTTTGAAACAGCATACATTATTGCTGAGGAAATGGGAATAACCCTTGAAAAGATTGAGGAAATTGATGAAATTGAAGTCATTGAAAGTGACCTTGACTATGAAGATGATGAAAAGGACCTTAAGCCAAGACCTCCTATTGTTACAGTAATGGGACATGTTGACCACGGAAAGACTTCACTTCTTGATGCCATTAGGAATACAAACATAACTGACGGTGAAGCAGGTGGAATCACTCAGCATATTGGTGCATCTGAAATAGTCATAAACGACAAAATAATCACCTTCCTTGATACTCCCGGTCACGAAGCCTTTACTTCAATGAGGTCCAGGGGAGCACAGGTTACAGATATAGCAATACTTGTAGTTGCAGCTGACGATGGCATCATGCCTCAGACAATAGAAGCCATCAATCATGCAAGGGCAGCGGAAGTACCTATAATTGTTGCAATAAACAAGATAGACAAGCAAAATGCCAATGTAGACAGGGTGAAGCAGGAGCTGGCCGAGCAAGGTCTGTTGACTGAAGACTGGGGTGGCAGTACAATAAGTGTTGAAGTGTCCGCTCTTAAAAGAATAGGAATCGACGAGCTATTGGAGATGGTTCTTTTGGTTGCCGAACTCGAAGAACTCAAGGCCAATCCAAACAGACTTGCAGTAGGTACAATCATAGAGGCTAGACTGGACAAGGGCAGGGGACCTGTAGCTACGGTACTCATAGCAAAGGGAACACTTAACAAGGGTGATTTTGTACTGACTGGTACTTCCTACGGCAAGATCAGAGCCATGGTCAACAGCAAGGGAAGAAGAATTACAACGGCTACACCTTCTACACCTGTTGAAATAACAGGATTGTCAGAAGTTCCTGAAGCAGGTGAGATACTGTATTCTGTTGAGGATGAAAAAATGGCCAAGGACCTTGCAGAGAAGAGAAGACAGAAAATCAAGGATGAATCCAATAAGGGAACTGCAAGAGTTTCGCTGGAAGATTTGTTCAGCAGAATACAGGAAGGTGAAATTCAGGATCTTAACCTGATTGTAAAGGCTGACGTAAAAGGTTCAATTGAAGCAATAAAACAGTCTCTTGAAAAGCTTAGCATAGAAGAGGTAAATGTCAAGACTATCCACGGTGGTGTAGGTGGAATAAACGAAACTGATATTATGCTTGCTTCGGCTTCAAATGCCATAGTAATAGGATTCAACGTCAGACCTACAAATTCTGCCATTGAACTTGCCAAGAGGGAAAATGTGGATATCAGAACCTACAGCGTAATTTATAGTGCCATCGAAGATATCGAAGCTGCTGTAAAGGGGATGCTGGCACCTGAATTCAAGGAAACAGTACTTGGAAGAGCCGAAGTTAGGCAAATATTCAAAGTTTCCGGTGTTGGAACAATTGCAGGTATCTATGTGTCAAGTGGTAAAATCACTAGAAAGTCAAGCATAAGACTATTAAGAAATGAAATAGTCATCCATGAAGGAACAATAGCTTCCCTTAAGAGATTCAAGGATGATGCATCAGAACTGAATACAGGTTATGAAGGCGGCCTTATGATTGACAAATACAATGACCTTAAAGAGGGCGACATCATTGAGGCATTCATAATTGAAGAAATAAAAAGGTGATGTTAAATGAACAGTAAAAGGAAAAACAGACTCAAGCAGGATATAAAGAGGTACTTGAGTTCTATAATACATAATGATGTTAAAGACCCAAGATTGAATGAACATGTTTCCATTACCGAAGTCAGGATAACTGAAGACATGAAATTCGCCAAGGTATATATTTCAGCAATTGGGTCTGACAAAAACAGAAAAGAGACAGTTGAAATACTGAATAAGGCAAAGGGATATATAAGAAAGGAGCTAAGTTCGAAGCTTACTACAAGATTTACACCGGAGCTGAACTTTTATCTGGACGAGAGTATTGAAAACAGCATCAGGATTAACGAGCTGTTGAAAGGCTTGGAAAACGAAAAGGAATAGCAGGTGCGAAATGAATAAACATAATATAAATTATGTAAACAATATCAAGGATTTGATAGAAAAATCCAGCAGTATAGCGCTGATTTCCCACAAGGACCCTGACGGAGACTGTCTGGGGTCTCTGCTGGGGCTTTACAATATTTTGTTTGACAGAGGAATAGAATCAGATGTTTACCTTGATAGTGGAATACCTGACAACTATGCATTTTTGCCGGGTTTGTCAAAAATAAACAGCAAACCCGGTAAAGATGGACATGACCTTGTCATTGTTTTGGATTGCAGTGATTTGGACAGAACTGGAAATATGAAAGAAGTATTTCATGGCGGGAAGAAGAGTGTATGCATAGACCACCATGAATCAAACCTGAACTTTTGCGACATCAATATTGTTGAAGAGAACTGTAGCTCCACTGGCGAGATGATATATAAAATGTCCAGTCAATGGGGATACGAAGTAGGGAAAGATTCTGCTGTAAACTTATATACGGCAATATTGACTGATACGGGAAAGTTTATTTATGATAAAACAACTCCGGATACTTTCAGATGTGTTGCCGAGCTGGTTGAAAAAGGAATAGATTTCACTGATATAGTTGATAATGTATATGGAAGCGAGGACAGACGGGCAGTTTTGGCAAAGTCTAAAATTCTTTCAGAAGCGGAGTTTTTCTATAACGGAAAGCTTTCAATTGGATGTGTCAGTCAAAAGATCCTTGAAGACTATGATGTGGAAATGAAAAACATAGATGGACTGGTTGAATCTTTAAGAGATATAAAAGACGTTGAAATATCCTGCATACTGAAGGAAACGGGAGAAAACAGCACTAAAGTCAGTCTAAGGTCTAAGGGCGACATAAATGTATCCAAAATAAGCAGATTATTCAACGGCGGAGGACATGCAAAGGCTGCAGGTTTTACATTGAAAAACAATATTTTTGAAGCTAAGGATATAGTGGTTGAAAAACTAAAGGAGTTTTTATAGCTGTGGCCCGGTTAACTCAGCAAATCTGCTTTTTTGGAGGACTGGAATGAATGGAATAATAAATGTATTGAAACCTACGGGAATGACATCTCATGATGTTGTATCAAGAATCAGGAGAATAATTTCGCAAAAAAAAGTAGGACATGCCGGAACTCTCGATCCAAATGCCGCAGGAGTTTTGCTCATTTGCGCAGGAAAGGGAACCAAGCTGTCCGACTATCTCATGGCATTTGACAAGGAATATGTCTTCCATGTAAAACTTGGCCTCCTTACTGATACATTTGATATTTATGGAAAAACAATTCATGTAGATGACAACTTGAAAGAAATCCCTGTTGAAGAGATCAGAAGTGTGTTGGATGGTTTTCGAGGAGAGTCGTATCAGACACCGCCAATGTATTCAGCATTGAAGGTCAACGGCAAAAAGCTCTATGAATATGCAAGAAGCGATATTGAAATAGAACGCAAAAAAAGAAGGATTTACATAGATAGAATTGAACTTCTGGATTATTCATTTCCTTATATAAAGGTCAAGGCCAAGGTATCCAAGGGGACCTATATAAGAACCTTATGTTATGATATTGGTGAAAGACTTGGCACCTGTGGGACAATGGAAAATCTTGTAAGAACATTTGCAAAAACCCAGGCGATAGAAGATTCATATACGCTTGAGGAGATTGAGAACATGTATAAGCTTGGCAATACTAGCTTTCTCAAGAAATATGACGAGGTGTTGAAGCTTGATTCCATTATGTTTGATGACAATGACATTGACAAGTTGAAAAACGGAATCAAAGTGAAAAGTAATGAAGCAGATGGATTAAAGGATATGTTCTATATAAGGGATGTACATGGCGATATCCTAGGTATAGGAGAAAAATCAGAAAAAAATCTGATAAAAATAAAGAAACGATTGATCTAGGAGAAAATATGAAACATATTACAGCGGCAATTGGTAATTTTGATGGAATTCATATAGGGCATAATGAAATAATCAGGAATTGCATAGAAATTGGCAATCGTAATTCTCAGCAGAAGAAAATCATAACATTTGAGTATGAATTTGCAAATATATCCAATAGTGCCAAGAGAATGAAAAAGATATATGGAAAGAATGGCAAAATAGGTTCATTGAGAAATTATGGCATTGATGATATCATATTTTATTCGCTTGATGAGGATACTGCAAAAATGTCTCCGGAGGAATTCATATCTGAAGTACTGATTGACCAGCTCCAGATAAAAAACATTGTAGTTGGATTTAATTTTAGATTTGGATACAAGGCCATGGGAGACATTGGACTGTTGAAATATTTAAGCAAAAAATATGATTATGATGTTTGTATTATCGATGCCATAAAAAAGGATGACATAGTTGTCAGCAGTTCCATAATCAGGACTATGATTGAAAGCGGAGACATCGAAAGTGTGAACGGTCTTCTTATGGAAAGATATAGAATGGACCTGAGAGACCATGATGTGAAACCAATGCCTGGAAATATTTTAAAATTTGGGGATATGCGTTTTGCATATCCGCCGACAGGGGAGTACCTGGTGTTTGCCAATGAACGGTTTCAACATGTTAAAATTAAAAATACAGGTAATGAATTCTTTCTGGGAACAGAAAAGAAACTAAATACTCATTTAATTGAATTTATTAAAAAGATTAATTGAAATTATTGGAAAATCTGATTTACAAAACAAATCAAATGTGTTAAAATACTAGATGTTCCAATATCTATGTTCTTCGACACCTCGACGAATGCATGGATTTTGGTGAAAAAAATAATCGGAGGAAACAAAATGGCATTAACTAAAGAAGAAAAGCAAAGCATCATAGAAGAGTACAGACTGAGTGAAACTGATACAGGTTCACCGGAGGTACAGATAGCTATACTTACAAATCAAATCAATCAGTTGACTGAGCACTTGAAGGTAAACAAGAAAGATCACCATTCAAGAAGAGGTCTGTTGAAAATGGTTGGTAAGAGAAGAGGTCTTCTAAACTACCTAATTAGTAAAGATATTGAAAGATATAGAAGTATCATAAGCAGACTAGGATTAAGAAGATAAACAAGAGCGGGGTTCACCCGCTCTATTTTTTAATTATCCGACATCCAAGATGATTCCGGGTTCTGGGAATTGTTACTTGTTTTAATATCAGATAATTTTATGGACTCGATATTCTATTGTAGTTTATCGGGCGTAAAGAAAGAAGCCACGCTGCGTTAGCCGCAGCTATAATAAAGGAGGAAAATATGGAGAGTATTTTCGAATATGAACTTGCTGGACGTAAGCTTAAATTGACATTCAACAAATTGGCAGGTCTTGCAAATGCATCTTGTCTTGTAGAATATGGAGAGACTGCAGTTCTTGCTGTTGCAACTGCTTCCAAGGAACCAAGAGAAGGTATAGATTTCTTCCCGCTGGGAGTTTTTTATGAAGAAAAAATGTATTCTGTAGGAAAAATTCCCGGAGGATTCATTAAAAGAGAAGGTAGACCAAGTGAAAAGGCAACCTTGACTTCAAGACTTATTGACAGACCGTTGAGACCGCTTTTCCCAAAAGGTTTTAGGAATGATGTGCAGGTCGTCACTACAGTAATGTCTGTTGACCCTGACTGTTCACCTGAAATAGCAGCTATGATTGGATCTTCAGCAGTACTTACAGTATCGGACATTCCATTCGAAGGACCAACAGGAGCGGTAAATATCGGACTTGTAAATAACGAGTTTGTTGTGAATCCAAATCTTGAGCAAAGAGCTGAAACACAGCTGGACTTGACAGTATCAGGTACAAAAGATGCAATCATGATGGTTGAAGCAGGTGCAAATATCCTTTCGGAAGAGACAGTTCTGGATGCTATATTGTTTGCACATGAAGAAATAAAGAAAATATGTGATTTCATTGAAGAAATAAGGAATGACATAGGGAAGGAAAAGCTTGACGTTAAACTTTTCAAACCTCTTGAAGAAATAGAAGTTGAAATTGTGGAATATTGCGACAACAGGTTTGAAGAAGCATTGACAATAGAAGACAATGTAGAAAGACAAGAAAAGATTGATGAAATCAAAAAAGAAACATCTGAAGTATTTGTAGAAAAATACCCTGACAATGCCAAGGATGTTGACGAAGTGCTTTATGGTATTGTAAAGAAAAAGGTTAGAAAAAATATTCTCAAGAAGGGAATAAGACCTGACAATAGAAAAATTGACCAGATAAGACCTATTTCATGTGAGGTAGGAGTACTTCCAAGAACCCATGGCACGGGACTTTTTACAAGAGGACAGACTCAGGTTATGACAGTAACAACTCTTGGCGTTGCCAGTGATGCTCAAACAATAGATGGTCTTTCAGAGGAAGAATCAAAGAGATACATGCATCATTATAACTTCCCAGGGTACAGTGTTGGAGAACCATCTCCATTGAGAGGTCCGGGACGTAGGGAAATTGGTCACGGAGCACTTGCCGAGAGAGCTCTTGTTCCTGTACTGCCGGACAAGGAAAGCTTCCCTTATACCATCAGACTTGTATCTGAAGTTCTTAGTTCAAACGGGTCGACTTCTCAGGCCAGTGTATGTGGTAGTTCAATGTCACTTATGGATTCAGGAGTGCCAATCAAGGCTCCGGTTGCTGGAATAGCAATGGGTCTAATGAAGGATGAAGAGGATGTTGTTGTACTTACAGATATTCAGGGACTTGAGGATTTCCTGGGAGACATGGACTTCAAGGTCGCAGGAACTGCAGAAGGTATAACGGCCATTCAGATGGACATAAAGATTCATGGAATCGACAAGGAAATACTGACAAGGGCATTGGAACAGGCAAGAGTAGGAAGACTGTTCATACTGGATAAAATGAATAGTTGTATTGAAAAGCCTAGAGAAGAAGTTTCAAAATATGCACCAAAGATTATTTTCATGAAGGTGGACCCTGACAAAATCAGAGAAATCATAGGGCCTGGTGGAAAGGTGATCAACAAGATCATTGAAGAAACAGGTGTCAAGATTGATATTGAAGATGACGGTTCAGTAATGATTGCGGCTACAAATCCTGAAGCCGGAAACAAGGCAAAGGCTATTGTTGAAGGAATTGTCAAAGGAGTTGAAGTTGGAGACGTTTATCTTGGAAAAGTAGCAAGAATAATGAAGTTTGGAGCTTTTGTAGAAATAGGAAACAACAAGGAAGGTCTTCTTCACATCTCCAAGATATCAGATAAAAGAATAGAAAAGGTTGAAAATGTATTAAGCATTGGAGATGAGGTTCTTGTCAAGGTCATCGAAATAGACAAGCAGGGAAGAATAAACTTATCCAGAAAAGCTGCAATAAAGGATAAAGAGAAAGAAAACGAAAATAAATAACAGACAATCCCTCTTTATGAGGGATTTGTTTTTGACGGGAGGAAACATGATTCACAAAATAGTTTTGGACAACGGTTTGAGGATAGTTTTTGAACAGGTTGATTATGTGAATTCAGTCACTACAGGTATATGGGTAGGGGCAGGCTCTATTAACGAAACTGATGAAAATAATGGGATATCACATTTGATAGAACATATGTTGTTTAAAGGTACAAAGAAAAGGAGTGCCGCCGATATTGCTGAAGAAATGGACAGCATGGGAGGGCAGCTCAATGCCTTTACCACTAAAGAGTGCACCTGTTTCTATACAAAGGTTACTTCATACAACTTTGAAGCGTCCCTGGACGTCTTGTCGGATATGATATTCAATTCTGTTCTGGACGAAGAAGAGCTTGAAAAGGAGAAAAAGGTGGTTTTTGAAGAAATACTCATGTATGACGATTCTCCGGAAGATTATGTCCATGAACTACTGACAAAGATATCCTTCAAGGGTAATTCCATTGCATATCCTATTTTGGGAGATGCCAATACTGTAGGCAAAATAGGAGTTGCAGATATAAAGAAATACATGGAAAACAATTATACTTCTGACAACATTGTTATTTCAATTGTTGGGAATGTAACCCCTGAAAAAGTCAAGGCACTGTGTTCCGAGTATTTTGGCCAGTTCAAAAAAAGCGAGGCTGAAACGATAAAAGACAGCAGCTATAGATATAAGAACAATATAGAAAGTGTTCATAAAAGTATAGAACAGTATCATTTTTGCATTGGCGTTGAAGGCTATGAAAGAAACAATAAAAACTACTATGCTTCAAATATACTCAATAATATAATCGGCGGAAGCATGAGCTCAAGACTTTTTCAGAATATCAGAGAAAAAAGCGGTCTTGTATATACAATTTATTCCTTTAATTCCAGTTACAGATCAGCAGGGTTGTTTGGAATATATTCGGCTCTTAAGGAAGAGAGCATAGATGAAGTTGTGAGCAGAGTTAAAATTGAATTGGACAGTTTGAAAAAAGGGAATATTACAAAAAGTGAATTCGAAAGATCAAAGTCACAGATTCAAGGAAACTATATCCTAAGCCTTGAGAATACATCGAACAGGATGACTGTTCTAGGCAGAAGAGAACTATTCTACAATGAAACCATCAATCCTGAGGATATTGTCGATACTATAAAAAATGTTGAATATAATGATATTGTAGAAGTATCAAAAGAGCTGTTCGGATGCGATAAGTACAATATTGCATTAACTGGAAATATAGAAAAAAACAAGGATATAATCAAGCGTTTTGATTTTTCATAGTACACGGCTAAGCCGTTTTGTTTAGGAGGACAACGATGATAGTAAAGATAAAAAAAACAAACGATTTTGACCTGCCTCAGTATAAGACAGAAGGATCTTCCGGGATGGATTTGAGCGCAGACATTAATGAACCCATAGTACTTAAGCCATTTGAAAGATATCTGGTACCTACAGGCATTTACATTGAAATACCAATTGGCTACGAAGCTCAAATAAGAGCAAGAAGCGGGCTGGCTATAAAGAACGGAATAAGTCTTGTAAACGGAATAGGTACTATTGACAGCGATTACAGAGGCGAAATAAAGGTAATACTTATAAATCTGGGTGGTGAAGATTTCACAATATACAGGGGAGACAGAATAGCTCAGATGATATTTGCAAAAGTTGAAATTGCCGATATTGAAGAAGTTGAAATAGTTGATGAAACAGCCAGAGGGGCTGGCGGATTTGGACATACTGGCATAAAATAAAATTTATGCAGGGATTTGGAGGATGTTATGACATTATTGGAAGGCATTGTATTAGGGTTGGTACAGGGGATTACTGAGTTTTTACCGGTAAGCAGTTCCGGGCATCTTGCATTGTTTAGTGCATTGTTCAAAATCAATGAAGGAAATCTGTTCTACAGTGTAATGCTTCATTTCAGCAGCCTGGTAGCTGTGTTGATATACTTCAGAGAAGAAGTCAAGGGATTATTTTTTGCATTTTTCAGGCTTTTGGGGAGGATTGGAAAAGACAACAGAACAAGAAAATTGATCAAGTATGAACGGGTGCTGCTGCTTCTCATCGTTGCAACTATCCCGACAGTCATAATCGGATTGGTTTTTGGTGACTTTTTTGAGGAGTTATACGCAAGCGAAAGTATCAAGCCTGTTGGTGTCGCTCTTTTTTTCACCGGCTTGCTGCTTCTTGTATCAGAAAGATTCAACAGACCAAAATATGAGATGAATGATGTTCCATTTTACAAGGTAATACTTGTAGGTATATTTCAGGGACTGGCAATAGTTCCGGGAGTATCAAGATCCGGCTCCACAATTGTAGGATCTCTTTTCATAGGCTTGAACAAGGAAGAGGCGGCCAGATTTTCATTCCTGCTTGCGATACCTGCGATTCTTGGAGCCACAATACTTGAAGTTTTTTCAATAAATACGGCTGAAGTTGCCATAAATGCAAATTTGTTTGTTGGAATGATTGTTTCATTTGTATCAGGAATGTTTTCAATAAGTGTTCTTATGAACATAATAAAAAAGGGCAAGCTTTATTATTTTGCAATTTATGTATTTATTGTGGCTGTGTCAATAATATTGTTTTTCTAAGAAGGTGAAACTTTGAATAATAAAAAGAAAGGTTCGGCAAAAGATAAAAAGAGAAAACCCGCAAGAACTAAAAAGACGAGTGACAAGAGCACAATGGATTCAAGACTAAAAAATGAAATAAAGGGAATTGTTTATCTTGTTGTTGCAATTCTGTTTTTTGTTTCACAGAAATACGAGGATGGAATTGTATTCAAATACCTGGTGAATTTCCTTAAGATAGCTGCAGGCAAGGGGTATGTATTCGTACCCTGGTTTCTTGCGCTTATAGGAATGCTGTATTTCGCAAACCTAATAAAGGAAAAGAACAACAGGAATATATTCTTCGCAGTTGCAATATTTATTTCAAATATCTGTTTGATGACAGTTTGGGACAAGAATATTATTGCTTCAGGAATATTTGATTCAGGAAAGATTGCACAGATTGCTGTGGCTGCCGAATATTTTGTTAAAAGTGGACTTGATGATGTTTCAAGAGGTGGAGGAATAATCGGAGGCGTTATTTCATACCTTATGGTGATTTTGTTCGGCATCACCGGATCCAAGGTTATTTTCATAGCACTGATTGTGATTTCACTGATTCTTATATTGAATAAAAGTGTTTTCGTGACCATGGAAAAGATACTGAAGACACTTTTGAAAGTAATAAAAAATATTGGTGTTTCGGTATATGAGTTCATTTTCATAGAGGAAGATAAGGCCAACAAAAAGAAAGAAAAGAAAGAAGAAAAAAAGGAAGCGAGGGCTTCAAGGAAAAAAGAAACCTCAAAAAATACTTCTAAGAAGGAGTATGACAACAATTATTCATACAAGGATTACAATTATAAGCATGAAGCTGACATGAAGAAGGTCATGGACCTGGGAATTGATGAGGTGGAAGTCAAGCAGCTAGATTTCAGCAATGAAATCGGTGGAGAATTCAAAACCGCAGAAAAGACTGAAATGTCGAAAAAACCAAGAAAATCAAGAACTACAAAACCTGCAAAATCTTTACCTGTGGACGACGAGTCAGTTGAAAAAATGGATTCCGGTACTGAAGACATTGAAGGCAAATACAATGACAGTCTTGAAAGCGGTGCTGCACAAGGTGTTGAATACAAGCTTCCTCCGTTGGAATTCTTAATGGAAAACAGAAGAGAAAACATAAAAAACGAAAAGCAGGAAGCGATAGAAAGCGCTGATATACTGCTCAATACGTTGAACAATTTTGGTATAGACTGCAAGCTTGTGCAGATCAACAGAGGTCCAACTATAACAAGATATGAACTTCAGCCGGCACCTGGAGTAAAGGTGAGCAAAATAACCAACCTTTCAAAGGATATAGCTTTGAGCCTTGCAACATCAGACTTGAGGATTGAAGCACCAATACCCGGCAAGGCTGCAATTGGAATAGAGGTTCCTAATTCAAACAAGTCAAATGTATTTCTTAAGGAGCTCATAGATTCAGCTGAGTACAGGGAAAGGGAAAATGATAAATCCATCCCCTTTACAGTAGGAAAGGATATAGCGGGTAAAAATGTAATAGCTGATATTACATCTATGCCCCATTTGCTCATAGCGGGAGCAACCGGGTCTGGAAAGAGCGTCTGCATCAACTCCCTGCTCATAAGCATACTCTACAACGCTAAACCTAATGATGTGAAATTGATTCTTGTTGACCCAAAAGTTGTTGAACTGAATGTTTACAATGGAATCCCCCATTTGTTGATACCTGTCGTAACGGACCCAAGAAAGGCTGCCAATGCTCTTAACTGGGCAGTACAGGAAATGACCAACAGGTATGAACTGTTTGCAAAGAACAGTGTAAGGGATATCAACTCCTACAATGCAAAAATGGAAAAGGAAAACGAAAATGACAAGATACCAAAGATAGTAATCATAATAGATGAGCTTGCTGACCTTATGATGGTAGCAGCAGGAGAGGTTGAAGACAGCATAACCAGACTTGCACAGCTTGCAAGGGCAGCGG
Organism: Dethiosulfatibacter aminovorans DSM 17477; assembly: GCF_900142005.1. GTDB lineage: Bacteria > Bacillota > Clostridia > Tissierellales > Dethiosulfatibacteraceae > Dethiosulfatibacter > Dethiosulfatibacter aminovorans. The sequence goes on along the minus strand of NZ_FQZL01000006.1, from coordinate 167,266 downwards.
GAATACATCTTGTAATTGCAACGCAGAGACCGTCTGTTGATGTCATAACAGGTACCATAAAGGCGAATATTCCTTCCAGAATAGCATTTGCGGTTTCTTCCCATATAGACTCAAGAACCATACTTGATGTAGGCGGGGCAGAAAAACTCCTGGGAAAAGGAGATCTTTTGTATCATCCTGTAGGTATGAGCAAGCCTCAAAGGATTCAGGGAACTTTCGTAAGCGATGATGAAGTAAAGGATGTCATTGAATTCATAAAGAACCAAAGTATAATTTCAAGCATGGAAAAGATAGAAGAAGAAATAAACAATGTACAGCTTGACAAGGACAAGGATTACGACGAGTTGATACAAAATGCAGCGGAACTTGTAGTTATTGAAGGACAGGCTTCAGTTTCATACCTACAAAGAAAGCTTAAGCTTGGGTATTCAAGAGCTGCAAGAATAGTGGATCAGTTGGAAGAAATGGGTATTGTAGGCCCCCATGAAGGCAGCAAGCCCAGGAAGGTTCTGATCAATGCTGAAGAACTTGAAGAAATTAATTTTTAGCAGGTGGAAAATGGAAAAAATACATATAATAACTCTTGGATGTTCAAAGAATACAGTTGATTCTGAGTATATGCTTGGTGTTTTAAAAGAAGGATATGAACTGACATCCGACATTGAAGAAAGCGACATAGTGATAATAAACACTTGTGCCTTTATTAAGGACGCCAAGGAAGAGTCAATAAACACAATCTTTGAGGTTGTCAATTTGAAAAATGACGGCATTGTCAAGAAAATTGTAGTGGCAGGATGTCTGTCTCAACGATATTACGAAGAACTTTTGAAGGAAATACCTGAGATTGACCTTTTCATTGGAACGTCAAATTATGATGAAATACTAAAGATACTGGAGGAATCAAAAGCAGGTGCGGTAGTAACAAATCCTTCAAGGATTATTCCGGACAGACTGCCAAGGGTTCTCACTGAAAGCAAACACTATGCTTATGTTAAAATTGCAGAAGGATGCGACAATCTTTGTACCTATTGTATTATTCCACAATTGAGAGGAAAGTACAGAAGCAGAAAAATGGAAGACATTTTAGAAGAAGTCGGATTTCTTGCTGAGAAGGGTATCAGGGAAATAATAGTAATAGCGCAGGACACAAGTAAATATGGAATAGATCTATATGGTGAAAAAAAGCTGCATACTCTTCTTGAAAGAATTTCAGAAATAGAAGGTGTAGAATGGGTAAGGGTACACTACATATACCCTGAAGATTTCTATGGCGAGCTTCTGGAAACCTTCGCCGTTAATGAGAAGCTTCTCAATTATTTTGAGATACCTCTCCAGCATGTTAATGACAATGTACTTAAAAGAATGAACAGACATACAAATAGAAAAAGCATTGAGGCGCTTTTGACAAGCATCAGAAATAGAATTCCGGATGCTGCAATAAGAACAACATTTATAGTGGGATTTCCTGGAGAAACGGAAGAACAGTTTGAAGAACTGGAAAAATTCGTGGAAGAATTTAAATTTGACAGACTTGGAGTTTTTGCATATTCCGAGGAGGAGGGTACTCCTGCTGCCAGGATGATGGAAAGAATAGATGAAGATATAAGGGAAGAAAGAAGAAGTATTTTAATGGAAAAACAAATGAATATTTCCATTGAAAAAAATAAAGGATTTATTAACAAAAGGTTTGATGTTATAATTGATTCGTACGTTGAAGAAAACAGATACATTGGAAGGACATATATGGACTCGCCTGATATAGACGGTGTTGTATATGTAGACAGCAAACATGAATTAAAACCGGGGGATATTGTTGATGTGAAGATTACGGAATCCCTTGAGTACGATTTGATAGGAGAGTATTATGAACTTGCCCAATAAGCTTACCATATTGAGAATTTGTTTGATACCATTTTTCATGTTTTTCATTCTTACGGATTTCTTTCAATATACGGAATTGGTTGCACTAATCATATACGTTGCAGCATCTATTACTGACAGTGTTGATGGTCACATAGCCAGAAAGTATAATCTGATCACGGACTTTGGCAAATTCATGGACCCGCTTGCAGACAAGCTTCTTGTAATTTCATCATTGGTATGTTTTGTCGAAATCGGCGTATTGAATTCATGGGTGGTAATGATAATAATAGCTAGAGAACTTGCAATAACAGGTTTTAGAACCTTGGCTGCAAACAAGGGAATAACCCTTGCTGCAAATATCTGGGGTAAGTTAAAAACCATATGCCAGATGACTACAATTATCTTGCTGTTGGTGATCAATGCAGAAATGTTGCTGTTCCTGGATATTCTTGTGTTGCCCCTGGTGGCGCTCACTGTACTATTGACACTTTTATCCGGGTTTATTTATATTATTCAAAATAAAAGCGTCCTTAAATGAAAGTTAAAGGACAGCGGATAAAATAAAAACTTGACACAGTCGAAAATATGTTCTATAATTCAGTTAGAACAAATGTTCTAAAAATGACGGGGTGATATGATATGGAAAAAGATAAGGCTCTAGAACTGGCATTAAGTCAGATTGAAAGGCAATTTGGTAAAGGATCTATAATGAGGCTGGGAGAAGACAGCAAGCTAAATGTTGAATCCATTTCAACGGGCGCGCTTCCTCTTGATATTGCTTTGGGAATAGGAGGTCTTCCTAAGGGAAGAATAATTGAAATATATGGACCTGAATCATCAGGTAAAACTACTGTAGCGCTACATGCTGTAGCTGAAGCTCAGAAAGAAGGCGGAATAGCGGCTTTCATAGATGCTGAGCATGCATTGGACCCTTTGTATGCCAGAAATTTAGGTGTAAATACTGAAGGGTTGATTGTATCTCAACCGGATACCGGTGAACAAGCACTTGAGATAGCAGAGGCGCTTGTTAGAAGTAATGCAATTGATATAATCGTTGTGGACTCTGTAGCAGCACTAGTGCCCAGGGCGGAACTGGAAGGCGAAATGGGAGACAGTCATGTAGGGTTGCAGGCGAGACTTATGTCACAAGCATTGAGAAAGCTTGCCGGTGCAATTAAAAAATCAAATACAATAGTTATTTTTATTAATCAGTTGAGAGAAAAGATAGGAGTCATGTTCGGGAATCCTGAAACGACCACGGGAGGTAGGGCTCTTAAGTTTTATGCGTCTGTGAGACTTGATGTAAGAAGAATTGAAACATTGAAAAAAGGTACTGACATGGTGGGCAACAGAACAAAGATCAAAGTTGTCAAAAATAAGGTTGCTCCTCCATTTAAATTGGCAGAGTTTGATATAATATATGGAAAGGGCATTTCAAATGAAGGCTGTGTTCTTGATCTTGGAGTAGAAAACGATATTGTAAAAAAAGCCGGTGCATGGTACAGTTATGGCGAAACAAGACTGGGTCAGGGAAGAGAAAATTCCAAAGAATTTTTAGAATTGAATAAAGAGCTTTGCGACGAAATTGAAATGAAATTAAGAGTAAAATACGACCTTGTAAATGACAGTTCAGAAGAAAAAAATGAAGAAGAGCAGTAATGCTCTTTTTTTATTTATATGACGTTCATATGTACTGAGAATTTTGTTCAATTGTCTTGACACATAGGTGAAAACACTATAAAATTATAATAGTTTCTCAAATGATAAGTTATAGTATAGAAAAATCAATAAATTTGAATCTTGATAACTGAATAACAGGAGGTGACCCAATGTTACAAAATGTAATATTTGCTTTAGTTGGCGCCGGTGTTGGAGTACTGATTGGCATACTGATAAGAAAAATGGTAGCTGAAAGGAAAATTACAAGTGCTGAAACTGAAGCAAGAAGAATTATCGAAGATAGTATTAAAGCAGCTGAAACCAAGAAAAAGGAATCTTTGCTTGAAGCTAAAGATGAGATACACAAAATAAGAAATGAAGCAGAAAAAGAGAACAAAGACAGAAGAAATGAATTGCAGAAGTTAGAAAAGAGATTGTTAAAGAAAGAAGAAACCCTTGACAGTAAAAATGAGTCAATTGAAAAAAGAGAAGAAAAAATCAACAAAATGTACAAGGATATTGATTCAAAGGAAAAGGAAATCAAAGAACTTGAAGCAACACAAAAAAGGGAACTGGAAAGAATATCCGGTTTAACTTCTGAAGAAGCAAAAACTGTATTGATGGAAGGCATAAAAAAAGAAGCAGAATATGATGCAGCTATTATGGTCAAGGATATTGAGAGAGAAGCTAAAGAGAACGCGGACAGAAAAGCAAGAGAAATTGTAAGTTATGCTATACAGAAATGTTCAGCAGACCACGTTGCTGAAACAACTGTATCAGTAGTGGATTTGCCGAATGATGAAATGAAGGGAAGAATAATCGGCCGGGAAGGTAGAAATATTCGCGCTCTTGAAACAGCCACTGGAATTGATCTTATTATAGACGATACTCCTGAAGCAGTCGTAATTTCAGGATTTGATCCAATTAGACGTGAAGTGGCAAGGATAGCACTTGAAAAACTAATCAATGATGGAAGAATTCATCCTGCGAGAATTGAAGAAATGGTTGAAAGAGCAAGAAAAGAAGTAAACCAGATAATCAAGGATGAAGGTGAAAAGGCAGCCTTTGATGTTGGAATACACGGGCTGAGAAATGAAATTGTTAGATTGTTGGGAAGACTTAAATATAGAACAAGCTATGGACAGAATGTCCTGAAACATTCTATTGAGGTCGCACATTTAAGTGCAATAATGGCAGCGGAGCTTGGAGCTGATGTGAAAATTGCAAAAAGAGCTGGTTTGCTGCATGACTTGGGAAAAGCTGTAGACCATGAGGTTGAAGGCCCCCACGTTACCATTGGTGCTGATCTGGCTAGAAAGTACAAGGAAAACCATAAGGTTATTCATGCAATTGAAGCTCACCATGGCGATATAGAAGCTAAAACCGTTGAAGCGGTCATAGTTCAAGCCGCAGATGCAATTTCTGCAGCAAGACCTGGTGCACGAAGAGAGACATTGGAATCATACATCAAAAGACTTGAGAATCTTGAAGAAATAGCAAATTCTTTTGACGGTGTTGAAAAATCCTTTGCAATTCAGGCGGGAAGAGAAATCAGAATCATGGTTAAACCTGAAGATGTAAATGATTCCAGCATAGTTGTTATAGCCAAGAATATTGTTAAAAGAATTGAAGATGAACTTGAGTATCCAGGTCAAATAAAAGTAAATGTAGTGAGAGAGACAAGAGCTATAGAATACGCTAAGTAGTTACAATAACTCAAGACAAAATTAAGAAGTAAACTTTTGGTTTACTTCTTTTTATTGAATAATACCAAATAATGATAAGGAAGTGATTACCATAGATACAAAATCTTACAAGAATCCGCTTATAACAAGATATGCAAGCAAGGAAATGAGTTACGTTTTTTCAGATGAAAACAAGTTTTCATACTGGAGAAAGCTCTGGGTTGCATTGGCTGAATCTGAAAAGGAACTTGGTCTTGATATAACAGATGAACAGATTAATGAAATGAAAGAAAACATATACAATATAGATTTTGAAATGGCAAGGAAGAAGGAAAAAGAAGTAAGACATGACGTTATGGCCCATGTTCATACTTTCGGAAACCAATGCCCCAATGCGAGACCTATAATCCATCTGGGAGCCACCAGCGCCTTTGTAGGGGACAATACGGATATACTTCAAATAAAAGAAGCCCTTGAAATTGTCAAGAAGAAACTTCTCAACCTGTTGTATGTAATGTCGGAATTTGCCCTTGAATATAAGGAAATGCCGACCCTTGGATATACTCACTTCCAGCCGGCTCAGCTTACAACCGTAGGCAAGCGTGCAGGATTGTGGCTTCAGGATTTATATTTTGACTATAATGACCTTATTTATGTAATTGAAAATCTGAAAATGAGGGGTACTAAGGGAACTACAGGAACACAAGCGAGTTATCTGAAGCTTTTCGAAGGTGATTCCGACAAGGTGAACAAACTTGATAAAATGGTTGCCAACAAATTGGGTTTTGAAAGTTCATATTATCTTACTGGGCAGACATACTCGAGAAAAGTGGATGCAAGTGTTACCAAGGTGTTGAGCGGAATAGGACAGTCTCTTCACAAAATGACAAATGACATAAGACTGCTTCAGAACCTAAAAGAGATTGAAGAGCCGTTTGAGAAAACACAGATAGGTTCATCGGCAATGGCATATAAAAGGAATCCGATGAGAAGCGAGAGAATAGCTGCATTATCAAGATTCATTATTAATACTTCGCACAATACTGAAGATACTGCATCGGTGCAGTGGTTTGAAAGAACCCTTGATGACTCTGCCAATAAAAGACTTTCAATTCCTCAAACATTCCTTGGTTGTGATTCCGTCCTTGAAATCGCAATAAACATATTCCAGGGCATGGTTGTAAACGAAAAGGTCATTGAAAAGCATATCAATGAAGAATTGCCGTTCATGGCTACTGAAAATATAATTATGGAAGCTGTTAAGCGTGGTGGTGACAGACAGGATTTACATGAAGAAATCAGAGTCTTGTCAATGGAAGCCGGCGAACAAGTCAAGAAATTCGGTAATAAGAATGATTTGATTGAAAGGATGATTAAATCCGATAAAATATCTTTAAATGAAAAAGAAATCTTGGAAATCATAGATGCCAAGAAATTCATTGGAAGATCAGCAGAACAAGTTGATGTTTTTTACAATGAAGCTATAAAACCGTTGCTTGAAGAAAATAAAGATTTATTGGGTATGACAGTCGAGCTGAATGTATAAGAAATAAATATTAAATCCCAGGATAGATAGTCCTGGGATTTTTTAGCAAGGATATGTCGGACAACGAATTAAACGCTGTAATGAGTGTTTTTTTATAACTTAACATAGGATCTGGTTTTTGAGCATCGAGAAATGAAATCGGTTGAGAAAAATGTAAAAAAACGGCTTGAAAATTTCGGTTTTAAGAAGTTTAAAAATATTTGCAGAGTAATTGTATGTCGAAGGTATTAAAATTGATTAAAGCTGATAATAATGTGGCAAAATGGCAATTCAATATGCAAAGGTGTATCTGGAATGAAAATATAAGAATCGGCACAATAAGCAGTTGCAATATATTGGAAAACAAGATATAATTACAATAAATTCATTTATTTTGTCGCAAAATAACTATTTTGCGACAAAATAAAAATATGGCCGGAGGCAAATATGGACTATTTTTCAGCCCCTCCTCTTTTGGGAGATTTCATAAATTATATAGAAACCATCAAAGGCAAGTCGGCAAAGACTGCCGAGGAGTATTTTTTGGATTTAAGGACCTTCTACCGATTCTGTGGAATGAGATTCAAACTGACAGATGAAAAGGTCTTTAACAACATCGATATAAATTCGTTTTCAGAGGATTTTTTACAGCGGATCAAGCTGCAGGACCTCCACTCCTTTATTTCCTTCGTAGACAGGATTAAAAAGAACAACAATAAAACCAAGGCAAGAAAAGTCGCCAGCCTCAGATCCTTTTTCAAGTATCTTTATCATGTGATAAATGCCATTGAAAAAAACCCTGCTGAAAATCTAGAATCTCCGAAGATTGAAGCCAGGCATCCGATACATTTGACTCTGGATGATGCAAAGAAGCTTCTTGATTCGATTGAAGGTCGATATGCTACAAGAGACTTTGCAATAATCATGACATTCCTGAATTGCGGCATGAGATTATCGGAACTTGTAGGTATAGACATATCAAGCATAAAGGATGATACCTTGACTGTCGTAGGTAAAGGCAATAAAGAAAGAACGGTCTATTTGAATGATTCGGTAAATGAAGCCATAAATAATTATCTGTTGGAGAGACCTGATCCGGCTGATGAAAATGACGATGCCCTGTTTTTAAGTTCCAGGAAAAAAAGAATATCCCCAAAAGCGATACAGCATCTTTTGAGAAAACATCTTTTGAATGCAGGACTAGTAGATGAAAAGTATTCCCCTCACAAGCTGAGGCATACAGCTGCAACCTTGATGTATCAGCACGGCAATGTGGATATAAGGGTTCTGCAGGAAATACTTGGCCACGAAAGCGTATCAACTACACAAATCTACACCCACATAAACGATGAAAGGCTTAAAAAGGCTGTCGAAAAGAATCCGTTAAGCGGTTTTACCAAAAAAGAAGAAAAAATAAATAAGTAATGACAAACATCCTTGCTGCGAACAATTGTTCGGAAAACCGGAGGTCATGTCTTCATAAAGCGTGCATGGTTACACATATGGATAGTATGGAAATCCTAATTAAAAAAATAACGGTCATATTATAGTATTAAAAACTGACTTGGGAGTCTTATGCCGAGGCCTCCCGAGTCAGTTTTTTATTGGAACCTTTATCGTTTGTCCTGGGTAAATGTATCCGTCCTGAAGATTGTTGAATTCCATTATTTCATATACATCTTTTCTTATGGAGCTGTTTTGTCCATATTCCCTGGCTATATCCCAGATTGTATCTCCTGAATTTATTTGCAGTTCGATATATTTGATTTCGCTGTATGAATAGGCTTTAACTGTATAGGTAATCATTGATGTCAGTAGTAAAAGTAAAACTGTAGATGTAACCAGGAACGCTTTGAATCTTCTCTTGTCTGCAACACGGTATCTGTTTAATATAATCATATCCTCACCTCGAACTTATGTTTGATTATATAATAACAGAACATAAGTTCTGTGTCAATAGTTTTCAGAACAAATGTTTGCAAGGGTGTTCTATTTATGTTATAATACAATTGCTAAAGAAAAATAAACAGGGGTGTTCCAATGAAAGATTTATCAAACAAACAGATAACAATATTAAATTACATAAAGAAAGAAATTTCAGATAATGGTTATCCTCCATCAGTGAGGGAAATATGCAAGGCAGTAGGTCTTAAGTCAACATCTACGGTCCATTCTCATCTGAATACTCTTGTTAAAAAGGGTTATATCCGAAAGGGAGACAACAAGAACAGAGCCATTGAAGTGATTGATACGGAAGATGCATTTGTGGATATTCCCAAGAAGGAAGTTACAAATGTTCCCCTTGTTGGAAGAATTGCAGCAGGCGAACCTATACTTGCCGTTGAAAATGTTGACGACCTCTTCCCCATTCCTGTGGATTGGGTTGGCAAAAACGAAACATTTGTTCTGAGAGTCAAGGGCGACAGTATGATAGATGCAGGAATACTGGATGGAGATTATGTAGTGATAAGTTCACAAAACACTGCAAGAAACGGCGATATAGTAGCGGCCCTCCTTGATGACGAAACTACACTTAAGAGGTTTTATAAGGAAAAGGATCATTTCAGACTTCAGCCTGAAAACAGTACTATGGAACCAATCATAGTCAAGGATGTAAATATACTGGGAATATTGAAGTGTGTAATTAGAAGGTATTAGAAACTTTGTGAAATATACTCTACGCAGCTGTCAAGTATTTGATGTATCAAGCATACGAGATAGTGTTCGATGTGCGTTCGGTAACTGGATAGAACTAAAAAATCATGGTATTTGGATACCATGATTTTTTGTTACTTTAGTATTCTTTTGAGGGTTATTGCAGCTGCCAGCTTGCACTGGGCGTAGGTAATGCCTCCCTGGAAGTAAGCCATGTATGGTTCCCTTAATGGAGCATCGGCACTCAGTTCTATTGAAGATCCTTGAACGAATGCTCCACATGCCATAATGACTTCGTCCGTATATCCTGGCATGGCCCAGGGTTCAGGCAGTGCTCTGGAATCTACAGGTGAAGCCTCTTGAACTCCCTGACAGAAAGCAATGAGTTTTTTCTTGTCGTTGAATTTGATTGCCTGAATGATGTCGCTTCTTTCATCATCAATTTGTGGAATAATATCATATCCAAGCTTATTGTATATGTGGGCTATGAGAAGAGCACCTTTCAAGGATTCCCCTACTGCAGATGGAGCCATGTAAAGTCCCTGTAGTATATTCCTGGTTTGTCCGAAGGTAAGGCCTACCTCTTTCCCTATTCCAGGTGATGTCAGTCTGTTGGATATCATTTCTATAAGATATGACTTACCACAGATATATCCTCCCGTAAGGGCTATTCCTCCACCCGGATTTTTTATGAGGGATCCTACAACAAGGTCCGCACCGGCATCGCTGGGTTCGTATTCTTCCATAAATTCACCGTAACAGTTGTCTATCATAATGACAACATCATTATGTCTGGATTTAATATGGGAGATGCATTCCTTCATCTTCTCTACAGTTATTGCCTTTCTTTCCGAATATCCCGTTGATCTCTGAATCATTACGACTCTGGTGGAATCATCTATGACCCGGTCTATTTTTTCCAGATCAAAATCTTCGTTATTTATTAAATCGACTTCCCTGTATCTTATCCCATGCTGTTTTAGATTGTTTGCTTCCTCTCCTGTTTCACCAAGAACTGTAAGCATTGTGTCGTAAGGAGTACCTGAAATGGAAACGATCGTATCGCCATACTTTGTAATTCCCGAAAGTGTAAGGTACAAGGCATGTGTTCCTGAAACGATATTCGGCCTGACAAGGGAATCTTCCGTATTGAAGATTCTTGAGTATATTTCTTCAACCTTTTCCCTTCCGGGATCGTTGTAGCCGTACCCCGTGTTCCAGTAAAAATTCGTATAGTTGAGGTTTGAATCCTGCATTGCCTTTATTACTTTGAACTGATTATACTCTTTTATTCTGTCTATTTCCTTGAATTTTTCATATAAATTGTTTTCAGCCATTGAAATGAGGTTAGAAATTTCATTACTAACCTCAAATAGTTTACATAAATTATTTTTAATCAACTAAATCACCCTATTGTATGTCGAATCTGATGTTTACATCAGGTACTATGGTTGAAATAGCATGTTTATAGATAAGTTGCTGCTTTCCATTGTATTCAAATATTACTGCATAGTTGTCAAATCCCTTGCAAAGTCCTTTAAGCTTGACACCATTGGTCAAGAATATTGTAAGGTTGATTTTTTCCTTTCTCGCCTGGTTTAGAAAAGAATCTTGTAAATTAATAACTTGTTTCATTTTGTAGTCCCCTTTCATTTAGGTAGATTTTAATATCTTCTATTAGTTTGATTTTATTTTCAGGATCAACTTCAATCCATTTTATCCTTTTGTCAGGCCTGAACCATGTGAACTGTCGTTTGGCAAGCCTTCTCGAGTTTCTTTTAATGAGTCTCACAGATTCTTCAAGTGGTATTTCACCATCAAGGAAGGCTGTGACTTCCTTGTATCCTATCCCTTGCATTGATTGAAGGTCTCTATTATATCCTTTTTTCATCAATGATTCAACTTCTTTAACAAGACCGGCTTCAATCATTTCTTCAACTCTTTCGTTTATGCGTTTATAAAGAATTTCCCTGTCCATGTTTAGACCTATGATAATGAAGTCATATTGTTCGGAATTTTTTCTGAAGTCTGTATTTTGTTCAGAAAACGGTATGCCCGTTATCCTGTATACTTCAAGAGCCCTGACAACCCTTTTGACATTGTTGCAGTGAATCTTTCCGGCAGAGACAGGGTCTACGGATTCAAGAATTCCATGCAGATATTCCTTCCCTTTTTCCTCCAGCAGGTCCTCAAGTTCCCGTCTTATGGCAGGATCGGAAATGGTACTTGAAAAATCCAAATCATATATTATTGAATTAACATAAAGGCCTGTTCCGCCTGCCATTACAGGAATCTTATCTTCTGAATGAAGCTTATCAATTATTTTCTCAGCATCATTCTTGAATTCGGATACAGTGTATGAGACATCCGGATCAACAATATCGATCATATGATGTACAATACCTTGTTTTTCTTCTTCAGTGACTTTTGCAGTTCCAATGTCCATATGCTTGTAAATCTGCATTGAATCGGCCGATATTATTTCACTGTTGATATATTTTGCGATTTCAACTGATGCAAAGGTTTTGCCTGAAGCTGTCGGCCCTACAATCAGTATGATTTTTTTCTTCATATATGCACCTAATTAATCCTGTTGAATGATTTTTCGATTTCATGCCTGCTGTATCTTATCCATATAGGTCTGCCGTGAGGACATGTAAATGGTGACCTGCATTTTGACAATTCATTGAGCAGATTGTCCACTTCGGTCTTGTCAAGTCGGTCTCCTGCCTTTATGGATGCTACGCAGGCCTTCTTTATTAGTTTGTTGAGATAATCGCCCATATTGCCTTCGGTTTTTTTCAGGTCCATATTGTCAAGGATGTCATAAAATATTCTTTTAATGTCTCCTCCTGTAAATATGAAGGGAAGAGCCGATATCCTTATTGTTTTTGAACCGAAGTTCTCTACTTCGAAACCAAGCTCTGCATAGGTTTCAAGGTTGTCAAGGACCTTGTCGTACTCCTTGATGTCGAGATGTATGAGTTCAGGCACAAGAAGGTTCTGAACCCTTATATCCGACGAATTGAACTGGTTGATGAACCTTTCGTAGTTTATCCTTTCATGGGCTGCATGCTGATCCATAAGAAACATGTTTCCGTTTATCCTGTCTTCAAATATAAGGTATGAATCAAATAGAGCACCTATATATGAAAGTTCCTTGTATACCATGTTGTATGGATTGTCTTCATTGTTTTCCAGTATGATGATGTTGTCTGAATTTTCGATGTCTTCTTCAATTTGCACCTTGAACTCATCTCTGCAGCCGTCTTCGTGGATTCTTAGGTCAACCTGGTTGTTTCCGTAGTTCAAATTATCATTAAGCAGACAATGACCTTCTATATATGAAACATCATCAGATATTTCTTCTTGCCTGACAACACTATTTTCATTCGAGCAGATTTCTTCATTTTCACCGGATATTACCGTACTTATTTCACTTGTCTCTACAGTTTTTTTGTTACATGATTTTAAGTTTTGACTGTCAGATGTATCAACAAGCATGTTATCAGCAAAATCGGCAGGATTTAGTATAAAACCGTCTGAAATCTCCTCCGGCGTAAATACCTTTATCTGTTCAGAAACACGGTTAGAAGAAATGTTGCTTGTTCCTGATTGATTGAGGCTTGTTTTTTTCTGTGCAGATTTAGTCAAAAATCTGCTTCTTAGTTTTTTTGATATGAGAGAATACAGCAAGTCTTCCAGGAACTTCATGTCGTTGAACTTGATCTTGGACTTCTGCGGATGTATATTCACATCTATTTCAGAAGGGTCCAGATTGATATAAAGTATGAATCCCGGAAACTTCCCCTTGGGAAGCATTGTTGAGTATGCCTTTTCAATGGACGATGAAATGTCCTTATCTATAATAAACCTGTCATTGACATAAATCAACTGCATTTTTCTATTTGCCCTGTAATAATTCAGATTTGTAATATATCCCCTGACATCCACCATGTCCGAGGAATATTCTATTTCCATCAATGATCTTGAAAAATCACTTCCCAGTATACTGCTGATTACATTTAGTTCGGTAGTATTCTTTGGAGTAGTATGGATGATTTTGCCGTCTCTGATGAGTTTGAATGAAATGTCAGTATTTATCAGTGACAGCCTGGTGATAAGGTCTGTAATGGCAGAGCCTTCACTTTTATCGGTCTTCAGAAATTTTTTCCTTGCAGGAATATTGTAGAACAAATCTCTTACAATTACAGTAGTACCGTTCGGAGCTCCTGTAAACTGTTCTGATATCGTTGTTCCCCCTGAAATCTTGACGGTTTTCCCCATCTCTTCACCTTCTGTTTTTGATGTCAATTCAAACTTTGACACGGCTGAAATGCTTGACAAGGCTTCCCCTCGGAAACCCAGGGTGTCAAGGCTGTAGAGGTCGGAGACAGTCCTTATTTTACTTGTAGCATGTCGCAGAACAGATATTCCAATATCATCGTTGGAAATTCCACTGCCGTTGTCTGTAATCCTGATATAGCTTTTTCCGCCATTCTTGATTTCAACAACAATTTCATCCGCCAAGGAGTCAATTGAATTTTCCACAAGTTCCTTGACTACTGAAAAAGGGCGTTCAACTACTTCGCCGGCAGCTATCTTATCAATTGTTTTTTCATCCAAAAGTTTAATTTTGCTCATTTAGTCACCCAGTTCTCTGGCTTTTTTTATCAATTCATTCATCAGATTCAAGGAATCCAGTGGAGTCATTGAATTTATGTTCAAATTAAGTATGTTTTCGGATATGAAATCCTTGTATTTTGCATCATAATTCCAGAATGAAACCTGTTCCCTGTTTTCATCGGTAGAGACTGGAATTTCATTCTTGATTTTTGTATCTGAAAGATTCAATGAATTCTTCTTATTCAAATCTATTTCCTCAAGCTTTTCAAGGAGCTCGAAGGATCTGTTTATTACGTTTTTAGGAAGTCCAGCAAGCCTTGCAACTTGGATACCATAGCTTTTGTCTATGCTCCCCTTGGTGATTTTTCTCAGGAAGATGATATCTTCACCTGATTCCTTGATCATTATCTTGTAGTTGTTGATGCCCTTGATCTTGTCCTCAAGCTCTGAAAGCTCATGGTAGTGGGTGGCAAAAAGAGTCTTGGCCATTATGTTGTTTGTAATATATTCCGTGACGGACCACGCAATACTCAGTCCATCATAGGTACTGGTTCCACGGCCTATTTCATCAAGGATGATTAGACTGTTTTCAGTGGCATTGTTTATGATGTTTGACACCTCTGACATCTCAACCATGAAAGTACTCTGACCGCTTGACAGATCGTCTGATGCCCCTACCCTGCTGAAAAGCTTGTCTACAAGAGAAATCTGAGCCTTTTCCGCAGGTACGAAGCTCCCTATGTGGGCCAGGATCGTAATTAGGGCAACCTGTCTCATATAGGTGGACTTTCCTGCCATATTCGGTCCCGTGATTATGGAGAATCTGTTCTCGTCCTTGTCAAGATAGGTTGAATTTTCAATGAACCTTTCGTCCTTCAACACCTTTTCAATGACAGGATGTCTTCCATTTACTATATTGACTATTCCGTCGACGCTCATTTCAGGTCTGATATAACTGTTCTTAAGGGCTGCCGTACACAGTGAGTTCAGTGCATCGACAGTGGAAATCATTTCAGCCGACTGCTGGATCCGTTCAATCTGATTCTTTACAAACAACCTGATGTCGTTGAATATTTCATACTCAAGTTCCACAATTTTTGACTCGGCATTAAGAATCTTGGCTTCCATATCCTTAAGATCGGGGGTTATGTATCTCTCGGCATTTGCAAGGGTTTGTTTTCTTATATAATCTTCCGGAACAAGATTGAGATATGATTTTGTCACTTCAATATAGTAACCGAAAACCTTATTGAATCCTATTTTGAGATTTTTTATGCCTGTCTTTTCCCTTTCCTGGTCAATCAGTCCGTTGAGCCATTCCTTACCGTTAACAGATATGTTCCTGAGTTCGTCAAGCTCCTCGTTGTATCCGTCCCTTATTAGATTGCCTTCCTTGATCGTTACAGGCGGATTTTCAATAATGCTGGTTGCAATCATTTCATGAACATCGAGAAGCGTGTCCATGTTTTTTGATATCTCATTGAACAGTTTGGCATCAAGAGTAGAAATGTCACACTTAAGGTCGGGAAGAACTTCAATTGACTGGTTCAGTGAATTCAAGTCCCTTGCATTGCAGTTTCCATAGGTGATCTTGCTCATAAGTCTTTCAATGTCATAGATTCGCTTCATATGTTCTCTGATATTATTTGAAACAATTATGTTGTTGTATAGTACTTCAACAGCATCATGCCTGCAGTTTATAGAGGCTATGTCCTGAAGAGGCTCTAAAAGCCATTTTTTAAGCTTCCTTGCACCCATTGCCGTCTTTGTATAGTCAATAACGTTGAAAACGGTGTTTTTCTTGTCTGTGCCCCTTAGCGGTTCTGTTAGTTCCAGGTTTTTTCTTGTGCTGTTGTCAATGATCATATAATCATCAGTTTTGTAGCATGCAAGTTGATTTATATGGTCAAGGGATATCTTTTGGGTTGAATAGAGGTATTCAAGTAGATTCCCTATTGATAATATCGATGCTCTGTCTTCGGGATAGATTCCAAAGACTTCAGTGGATATGACCTTGAAATGATCCTTTATCATATTCAAATAATAGTCTGTATCAGTACCCTGGTCTATAATGTTCAAATTTTTAAGCACCGTATCCAGACTGTTCAGCTTGTGTGCAGAAAAGATCTCTTCCAGGTTCCTGTTGGACAAAATTTCAGAAGGATTGACTTTACAGATTTCATTGTAAAGATCAATAATGTTTTTATCATTGATGGGATCCTTGAATTCTGTAGAAAGCATGTTGCCGGTGGATACATCCACATATGAAATGCTGCAGGAATTCTTTAAAACTGTAACTGAACTCAAATAGTTGTTTTGCTTCTCATCCAGCATGCTGTTGTCAATTACAGTTCCAGGAGTTATAACACGTACTACCTCTCTTTTTACAATGCCAGCCGAGGAAGGCGGTTCCACCTGTTCGCAGATTGCAACCTTGTATCCCTTTTCAACAAGCTTTGAAATATATCCATTTGATGAATGGTAAGGAACCCCACACATTGGAGCCCTTTCTTCCAAACCGCAGTTTTTGCCTGTAAGGGTTATTTCAAGAACCCTTGAGGCTGTAAGTGCATCATCAAAAAACATTTCATAAAAATCTCCAAGCCTGAAGAATAAAATGCTGTCCTGGTGATGTTCCTTTATTTCCATATATTGCTGCATCATCGGAGTTAATTTGTTCTTTTTTTCATTCAATTCTAGTACCTTCCATATACCAGGTTTTTGCTTTTTCTATTTTTACATTAACCAGCTTTCCAAGAAGATTCCTGTCTCCCTTGAAATGTACAATCTTGTTTGTATCAGTTCTGCCTGTCAAATAGCTCTCATCGTTCTTGCTCACATTATCCACTAAAAGCTCTACAGTCTTTCCTATATAGGATATGTTGATTTCTTCAAATATTGGATATAAAACATCCAGAAGCCTGTCGAACCTTTCGTGTTTGATTTTTTCGTCTATTTGGTCTTCCCTTCTTCCTGCAGGTGTACCAGGACGTATGGAATATAGGAAGGTGAATGCAGAATCAAATCTGACTTCTTTAACAAGGTCCAGGGTTTCCTGGAAATCCTCTTCAGTTTCTCCCGGAAAACCAACTATGAAATCCGAGGAAATTGCTACGTCGGGAATTTCTTTTTTCAGTTTTCTGATTATTTCAAGATAGTTTTCTCTTGAATATTTTCTGTTCATTTCCTTTAAAACCTTGGTACTGCCGGATTGAATGGGAAGGTGAACTTGATTGCATACCTTTTTGCATTCCTTCATTGCCTTGATGAAATCATCGTCAACACTTTTGGGATGAGATGAAATAAACCTTATTCTGTCGATTGATTCAATTTCGTTGAGCTCCCTTAACAGATCGGCAAAGTTATATGTTTTATCAGACTCGAAAAGATATGAATTCACATTTTGCCCAAGAAGGGTTATTTCCTTGTATCCATTAAGTCCCAGGTCTTTCACTTCTTCTACTATATCGTGGAAATTCCTGCTTTTTTCCCTTCCCCTTGTATAGGGCACTACACAGTATGAACAGTAATTGTCACATCCATGCATTATATTTACAAAAGCCTTGTGGCTGAATTTTCTGTTTTTGGGCAGATCTTCCTTTAATTCATCACTGTCCTTTAATATTGAAACCACTCTTTTATTTTTTAACTCAATATCATATAGGAGTTCAGGAAGTCTGTCGTAAGTATTTGTTCCAAAAATAAGATCTATGAATGGAAATTTCTTCAATATAAACTCTCTGATTTCATCATTTTGCGGTATGCATCCGCAAACTGCAATGATTTTGGATGGATTATCCATTTTAAGCTTTTTTATGGCTCCAAGCTTGCCGTAAAGTCTTTTTTCTGCGTTTTCCCGTATGAGACAAGTATTGTAAATAATCAGGTCTGCATCCCTGTTGTCCATTGTTTCAAGATATCCTTGGGAATAGAGCAGTCCGCATATTTTTTCCGAGTCGTATTCATTCATTTGGCAACCAAATGTTTCAATGAAAAATTGTTTGTTCATAATATCACCTCAAAAATTAAAATTCTCAGGACTTGGAGTCCATCGAATCTTTGGTAAGTTGAATCATTACGTTCTAACTTTCCTAAACTGTAAAGAAAAAAAGTTGTTAGTCAGAAACTAACAACTTATATTTCAACTAATCATTTGACTAATCTTTCTTTTTAAACAAGTCTCCAATTGTAAAGCTGTCATCACCAAGAGTATAGCTGACTACATCTTTACTGCTTGTCTTTTCCTTGGTTTCAGCTTCTGTTTCTATAATCATTGAAAGCTTGATAGTCTTGTTCTTTCTGTTTATGTCAATTATCTTGCATTCAACTTCCTGATCCTTTTCAAGAACCTGTGCAGGAGTTCTTAGCTTGTCTTTCGAAACCTTGTTTAAAGGAACAAATCCATCAATCTCATCATCAAGCTGGATTACAGCACCTTCTACAGTCATGCTCTTAACAGTTCCGCTAACGATGTCGAATCTTTTCTTGTCCTTTGTGTATTTTGCAAAAGGATCTTCAGAAAGCTGTTTCATGCCCAGGGAAAGCCTTTCGTTTTTAACATCTATCTTAAGTATTTTTACTTGAATCTCGTCACCTACATTAAGGACATCTTCAGGAAGATTCACCTTGTCCCATGATATGTCGGATACGTGAAGAAGACCCTGTACATTCTCTACCTGTACAAAAGCACCAAAATTTGTGAGTGATACAATCTTTCCAGTTACTATATCGTCAACCTTGTTGTTTTCATCAAATATTTCAAAAGGCTTTTGAAGGTTTGCTTTAAGGCTTAAAGACATTCTTCTCTTCTCAACATCTTTCTTAAGAACCTTAACCTGGACCAAATCTCCTATAGACAATACATCTGAAGGATGCTTGATTCTGTTCCATGATATTTCATTGATATGAAGAAGTCCTTCAATGCCGTTGATTTCAACGAAAGCACCAAAATCAGCAAGTCTGTTAACCTTACCTTCGTAAGTTTCCTTGATTTCAAGAGCTTCC
This sequence comes from Dethiosulfatibacter aminovorans DSM 17477, assembly GCF_900142005.1. Lineage (GTDB taxonomy): Bacteria > Bacillota > Clostridia > Tissierellales > Dethiosulfatibacteraceae > Dethiosulfatibacter > Dethiosulfatibacter aminovorans. Next base: position 148,249 of record NZ_FQZL01000006.1, on the reverse strand, counting down.
CATGCAGCCTGTTCAACTTTTCTTGCTTCATCAAGCTCTATTTTCTTTCTTGAGAATATCAGCTTGTTCTTGCCGTTTTTCATCTTAGCTTCAATTATTTCAACTTCCATAGTCTTGCCGGCAAAATCTGCAGGTTCAACATTTCTGTCTTTGGAAAGATGCGATCTTGGAATGAATCCACTGAATCCTTTAAAGTTGGCTATTGCACCTTTTTCATTTGTCTTTCCAACTGTGATTTCTATTTTTTCACCTTTTTCGAAAAGCTCAACTACTTCGTTCCACTTACTTTCCTGTTCGAACTGTCTTCTGGACAATACAACATTGCCGTCATCACTTGTACTGCTGACAACCACTGCTTCTATTTCATCACCAACATTTAGTATAGTGCTCAAGTCTTCAACTTTCTCTAGTGTATAGTTTTCCTTTTCAATTATTCCGTCACTTTTGTAACCAAAATTCACCAAAGCTGAATCCGGATTAACAAGGATTACGGTTCCTTTTATTTTTTTGCCTGGATAGATCTTGACAAACTCAAAATTCTCCAGCAGTTCCTGCATCTCATTTTTTTCTGACATTTAAAATGACCTCCTCGATTACCCATAGTGGGGTGGATGCTCCCGCGGTAATACCTAATCGTTTTGTGTTTTTTATTAAATTATAAGGAATTTCATTAGAGTTTTCTATCCAGAACGTATTCTTACAAATTTCCTTACCAATTTCAAATAATTTTTTTGTATTGGAGCTTTGTTTGCCTCCAACAACAAGCACAATGTCGCATTCGCCTGCAAGTTTTCTACAGGCATTTTGTCTACGCTCGGTAGCGTTGCATATGGTGCTTTTAAATATAATATCATTATTTGGTGAATTATTAAAGTATTCTTTTATTTTATTGAATTTATCTGTATTATATGTTGTTTGAAATACTATGCAGCTTTTTGACAAATCTTCCTTGTGGTTATCAATAAAATCATCAAGGTCTGAATAAATATATGCCTTACCTGCACTCCAACCCTTGATACCAATGATTTCAGGATGATTTTCGTTGCCGAAGATTATTATGCTGTACCCATCGCTACTGTACGATTCCACTATTTCATGTATTTTCTTGACCTTTGGACAGGTTGCATCAATAATTTTTATATCATTGTATTTGCAGTACTCATAGGCAGCTTTGCCCACTCCGTGAGACCTGAGAATAAGGGTGGGTTTTTTGCCTTCTTTAAGATCAAGGCTTTCAAGGTCATTTATGACCTTCAGTCCCCTTTTTTCAAATCTTTCCACTACCCGCCTGTTGTGTATAAGCTCCCCAAGACAATAAAGCGTATCGTAGTTGTTTAAAGCTTCATTTGTCATATCAAGGGCGCGGTCTACACCAAAGCATGTTCCGTAGTAATCCGCCATGATTATTTCCATTATGATGTTTCTCCATCTTTAAGACTATATATTTTTCTCATTATGCTTTTGCTTATTTCCACATAATCAGATGATTCCAGCTCTTTAGGGTTCAGGTCTCTAAAATCGAATTTTTTACCATAGTAAATATCCACCCTGCTGAATGGCCTGAATTTTGATTCTACGTACACCGGCATTATTGTGGCCTTTGATTTTACAGCCAGCATTCCGATTCCGCCTTTTACAGCACTTTCATCATACTTTTCCATCCTGGTCCCTTCCGGGAAAATTCCCAGAGTATGGTTCCCTCTAAGTATTTTAAGTGAATTCTTTATAGCGGACAATGAATTCCCGCTTCTGTCAACCGGGAATGCTCCAAGGCCTCTGTTGAAAGCTCCTATAAAACGATTTTTAAAGAGCTCCTTCTTAGCCATGAATCTGATTCTTCCCTTGAAGGTTATGGCTATCATTACAGGATCAAACCCGGTTCTGTGGTTAGAACATACAATGAGAGGTTCTCCTGTATTTACCCTTTCATCTTCAGAATGTATCTTTATGCGGAATATCATCCTGCATAATACAAATAGAATGCTTCTTACAATATCATAAAGAATCATAAAGCGCTTACCCCTCCCTTGATGCAGTTTACCATTTTTTCTACAACTTCATCAATAGTCATGGAGGTTGTATCTATTTCTATTGCATCGTCAGCCTTTGAAAGAGGAGCAATTTCCCTGTTCTTGTCATTGAAATCCCTCTTTTTAATGCTGTCTACAATCTCTTCAAGGGTCGTATCCATTCCCTTGTCAATCATATCCTTGTATCTTCTTTTACCGCGTTCTTCCTCGCTTGCCGTAAGATAAAACTTATAATCTGCATTTGGGAATACCACTGTTCCGATATCCCTTCCTTCAAGAACTATGTCTTCATTTAAGGATATGTTCCTCTGCATTTCAACTGCGAAGACCCTTATTTCAGATTTGCTGGAATAGTGGGAAGTTTTTTGGGATATGGATTCAGTTCTGATTTCATCATCGACTATCTTTCCATTAAGGAAGATATGGTCCGTTGTATACTCCATATCAATTTCAGAAAGAGATTCTGCAAGTAATTCCTTGTTTTCTACATCTATATGCCTATTGCACAAATCAAGAGTTATAGTTCTGTAAATGGCTCCTGTATCAAGATACATATAACCCATCTGCTTGCTTAGCTTTTTTGCAATAGTGCTTTTTCCCGCTCCGGCAGGTCCGTCAATTGCTATAATCATATTATCCTTTCCTGTCCAAATCAGTTCTAAGACGACTTGCGTTTTTTAAATATATATGATTCGGTTTTCTGTCATCCATTCTTGCAAACATAAGAATCCTAATGCATTTTCTAAGGCTTCCTTCCACATGCATTTCCTGCATGCACATGTAGGTGGGATTTTCCAGTCCTATTTCCCTTGCGTGCTTTGCGGGATATGATTTAGTCAAATCATTTGTTACTGAGAATATAATACTTTCTATATCATCGTGGTTCAATGAATTTTCCTCGATGATACATTCAAGCAGTTCAACAGTACTTTTTCTAATATCATCTTCCGTATTGAAGTCTGCTGTAATTGCACCTCTAATTGTCTTCATAAAAATCACCTCTAACATTATATTATAAAAAGGTCTTTAATTCAATAAAAATATCATTATAAGAACAAAAAATGAATTAGTTAATGCAAGAAAAAGAAAGTTTCTTTAACTTTCTAATGCTATAAAAAAACCGGTTATAAAACCGGTTTTAATTGTTTTCTTCTTCTTCAAGAGGCTTTTTGTAAATGCTGTATCTGTGCCATACATCTTCCAGCAGATCAAAATACTGTACTATATCATCCTTTTCTCTCATTCCAACGGCCATTATAAGAGAGTTTATCACAGCCATAGGTGTCACCAGGGAATCAACGAATGAAACCATATTGCTCTTTCCCAGCAGGGCTATGTCAGACATGGAGTAGAACGGTGAAGATTCAGTATCTGTTATAGCCAAAATTTTTGCATTCTTGTCCTTGACAAAATTCACTGCATCAAGTGACTGTTTTGAATATCTTGGATAACTTATGATTATGAAGAGATCATCTTCGCTTATTCTTACAACTTGCTCAAAAAGTGAATTTGAACCGAAATTGAGTACCTTGACATTGTCAAGGATTACATCAAGATAAAATCCAAGGTACAGTGCAAGGGTATACGATACCCGCATTCCAAGAATATATATCTTTTTTGCATTGAAAATCAAATCCGCTGCTCGTTCAAGCTGTTCCTGATCAAGTTCTTCCTGGTAATTTTTCAAAGAAGTAATTTCATTTTTTAGAACTTTTTTGATGAATTCGTCAGAATCCTTTTGATCTTCTTCCAGGGAAATTCTCTGGACAGTCGTAAGCTTGTTCTTGATCATTACCTGAAGAGCTTTCTGCAACTCAGGATAGCCGTCAAAACCAAGCGCAGTTGCAAATCTAACCACAGTAGATTCACTGACATCAACTGTCTGTCCTATCTTGGCGGCAGTCATGAATGCCGCCTTGTCATAATGTTCAATTATGAACTGTGCAATAGCTTTCTGTCCCTTGCTGAATTTAAAATAGCTGTTTTGAATAATTCTGACTACATCATCGTTGGCTTCTATATTCATAATATCATCCTTCATGTTAAATTATAAAAGAGATACACCTTTGCTGAAAGCTTCTTTATTGACGTTTTCAGTTCCTGGAGGAACCCTCTTGAGCACTGCTGACAATATATTTTTCTCGTCAAGGATGTCAAGAATATTGCTGATTGCACCCAATGATACAATATTGGCCACCATAGGCTTTTTCATCTCTTCTATTGCTGTTTTTAGTATTGGCAGCTTGTAAATTTTTGCATCAGTAGCAAAATGATTATCAATGCTGTCATCTATAACTAGTATACCATCATTTTTTAATGATGCAATATATTCATCATAAGATTTTTGAGTAAGGCATAGAAGAAGATCGCATTGCTGAACCTTCGGGTAATTGATTTCTTCAGTGCTTATTATTACTTCCGCCTTGCTGGCTCCACCCCTTGCCTCAGGTCCGTATGATTGAGACTGCACTCCGTTTATACCCTGTATAAGACTGGCATCAGCAAGGATGATTCCTGCAAGGATAAGTCCTTGTCCGCCTGAACCACTTAATCTAATTTCATATTTCTTAGACATATTAGTTCTCCTTTTTAAATCTATCGATAATTTTTTGATATTTAGCTGTATATTCCTCTTCAGGCTGGTTGTAGAATTCACCCATAAGAATCTTGCATTCTGCAAGCTCAGGCTTCTTCTCGGCAACCTTCACATCTACGAAGTCGTTTTTCAAATCTTTAAGCATTTTAACAGCACTACCCTTCTTGTTCTTTCTACCATAGTATGTAGGACACACGCTTACTGCTTCCACAAATGAGAATCCTTCATTCATGATTGCTTTTTCAATAAATGAAGTAAGCTGTTGTGCATGATATGCTGTAGCTCTTGCTACATATGTAGCGCCTGCAGCATTTGCAAGATCGCAAAGGTCAAAGCTCTTGTCTATGTTGCCATATGGAGCTGTAGTTCCATAATCTCCCGATGGAGTTGTAGGAGAGTACTGTCCGCCTGTCATTCCGTATATATTGTTGTTGAATGCAACCGTTGTTATATCTATATTTCTTCTTGCGGCATGGATAAGGTGGTTACCGCCTATAGCCGAACAGTCTCCGTCACCGGTCAATACTATTACCTTGAGATCCGGTTGAGACATCTTGATTCCTGTTGCAAATGCCAGGGCCCTTCCGTGAGTAGTGTGAAGAGTATTGAAATCCATGTATCCTGGAGCCCTTGATGAACATCCTATACCGGATACTATACATACATTGTCCTGATCAAGACCAAGATTATCTATTGCCCTTGCAACTGCGTGCATTATTATACCGTGTCCGCATCCCGGGCACCAGATATGAGGAAGGTTGTCTTCTCTGAAATATTTTTGTACCAATTTACTTGCGTTCATTATAATACCTCCTTAGTAAATTCATATAATTCACCAGGGTTTAATGGTTGTCCGTCTATTCTTCCGTAGAATTCGACCTGACAGTCAGGTGCTGCAACTCTTTGTACTTCACCAACATATTGTCCCATGTTCATTTCAGCCACTATTACCTTCTTGGTATTTTCAGTAAGCTTAACAAGCTGTTTTTCAGCCAAAGGCCATATTGTTATTGGTCTGAACATTCCAGCCTTGATTCCTTCTTTTCTCAAGTTCAATACAGTTTCCTTTGCAGCTCTTGAAGTGGCACCGAAGGCAACAAAAGCAACCTCTGCATCTTCAAGCATGAATTCCTCATATTTCACTATGTCGTCGATATTGTTGTCTATCTTGTCCATGAGTCTGTGAATAAGGTCGTGTGATATTTTTGCATTAGTACTTGGGAATCCAGTTACATCATGAACAAGTCCTGTAACATGGTAGTGGTATCCGCTTCCGAAATCCGCCATAGGAGGAATTAGATCTTCTTCAGGCTGGTATGCAAGATACTCGTCCTTGCTGCATGTAGGTCTTTTTCTATCTATGATTTCCATTGATTCCTTAGCGCTCAAATCAACTTTTTCTCTCATGTGTCCGATTATTTCATCCAATAGAAGGATAACCGGAGTTCTGTATTTTTCAGCCATATTGAAGGCATCGATTGTTGTTGTATATATTTCCTGTACAGAGTTTGGATACAGAGCAATCACAGGATGGTCTCCATGGGTTCCCCACTTGGCCTGCATAATTTCTCCCTGTGCCGGTGATGTAGGCAGCCCTGTACTTGGACCTCCTCTTTGCACGTTTACTACTACACAAGGTATCTCGGCGATGCATGCATAACCGAAGTTTTCCTGCTTAAGTGAAAATCCAGGTCCGCTTGTGGCAGTCATTGACTTCTTGCCTGTAAGGGATCCGCCGATTGTTGCAGCCATTCCTGCAATTTCATCTTCCATTTGTATAAAGTGACCGCCTACCGTAGGCAGTTTTTCAGCCGATAATTCAGCCAGTTCAGTTGAAGGAGTAATGGGATATCCAGCATAGAACTTCATTCCTGCTGCAATAGCACCTTCAATACATGCTTCGTTTCCCTGTAGTAATTTAATATTATTGCTCATCAGATACCTCCTCAAGGAATATTGCCAAATCAGGGCATCTTAGTTCACATAAACCGCAGAATATGCAATCATCCGGTCTAGTGACATCAATGATTCCGTTTTTCAGTTCCAAAACATTTTTAGGACAGAATTCAACACAAATTCCGCAACCTTTACACCATTTTTTATTAGTAACTATTTTCTTGGGCGCGCCCATAAAGCTACCTCCTATTAATAAATTCACCTAAATCATAGCACTGCAAAATTCATTTTGCAAGAAAAATTTCATGAAAATATTAAATTGCAGGATGGGTGTCATTCGTTGCAAAATCCCCTGCTAAACTACAATATTCTACACTTTTAAACAAAAAAATGCATGCAACATTTATAATGTGTCATGCATTTTTTGTATTATAAACAACTCCGGTGGATAATTATTAATGTTTATGAGTCGGTGGTTTGCCACCTTGTATCTTTTGCTGTCCAGACTGCTGAGATAGTCAAACAGACTGTTCCTTTCAACTGAATTGTCATGGCCCAAATAAGCCGCAATGAAGATATAGCCTTTTTTTCTAAGGCGTTCAAGTATCGCTTCAACGGATTTTAAGGTTGTATCAAAAGCAGTTGAAATCCTGCTTTCGCTGTTGGGAAGGTATCCCAGATTGAACACGGCAACGTCGATAGGAACATCTATAAAATAACCTATTCGACTGTGACAGTCCATTATTATCTCATAGTTGTCATAAGCGCATTTTTGCTCAAGAAGTTCAATTGTAGCTTTTACAGCTTCTTCCTGAAGGTCAAATGCAAACACTTTGCCCCTTCCCTTCATGATATTGCATAAAAATAATGTGTCGTTGCCTTTGCCGGCAGTACAGTCGACGGCAACCATGTCGTCTTTAATCAGGTTTTCTATCATGAATTGATAGTATCCTACTATATTGAAGAAGTTTATTTTCATTCCATTTCCTTCAAATACTTGACTTCATCGTCTCTTAGATGTCTCCACTGACCAGAAGGAAGTTCACCAAGACTTATCTCGCCAATGGATATTCTCCTCAGATAAACAACCCTGAAGTTAAATTTTTCAAACATCTTTCTGATCTGTCTGTTTCTCCCTTCAAGTATTGATACCTTGAGAACCGACTTCCTGTCGTCGTCGCTTACAAGAGACACCTTGCAGGGCCTGGTCCTGTAGTTGTCGATATATACTCCCTTCTTAAGCTTTTCTATTGTCTCATCATCTATTAGCCCGTTTATCTTTACAATATAGGTTTTATAGATATTGTGTTTTGGATGGGTAAGCTTGTAGGTCAAATCACCGTCGTTTGTAAGAATGATAAGTCCGCTTGAATCATAATCAAGTCTTCCCACCGGATAGATCCTCTCCTTTATGTCAACAAGGTCCAGTACCGATGGTCTGTCAAACTGGTCCTTTACAGAGGTTATATATTTTATGGGCTTGTTGAGTATTATATACTTCATCTCCTCTTCAAGACTTATGTTCTTTCCCTCCACTTCAACAATATCTACAGAAACTTGAACCTGTGTGCCGGGTTCCTTTACAGTTTCTCCATTGATTTTTACTTTTCCTTCAAATATTAATTCATCAGCTTTTCTTCTGGATGTGTATCCTGAATTGCTGATGAATTTATTTAATCTCATTTTATTCATTTATTCACTCTCGTTTATTATTTTTTCCATGTTATCCATGTTTTCCTCAAAGCTTAGTGCCGGAAGGTTGTCGATTGATTCCAGTCCAAAGTGTGCCAGGAAATGGTCCGTAGTGCCGTATAGGCTTGGTTTTCCAGGCTTGTCCAGCTTGCCTTTTATGGCAATGAGTTTTTTGTCGACAAGACTTTTCAGTATGTAGTCGGACTTCACTCCCCTTATCTGGTCTATTTCAATTTTGGTTACAGGCTGCTTGTAGGCTATTATGGAAAGCGCCTCCAAGGCGGAATGTGAAAGGCTGTTTCTTGTATTGGGCTTGAAGAGTTGATTGATAAATGGGAAATTCTCATTTTTTGTCTTCAGCTGGTACATTTCATTGGCCTTTTTCAAGACTATTCCCCTGTTTTCAGCCTCATATTCTTCAGCCATTTCAACAAGAACGCTTTTTGCCGTTGAGGGCTTGATATTCAGTATCTTGCTGATTTCGCTGATCCTTATGGGTTCACCCCAGGCAAACAATATGCTCTCAATTATGCTTTTCATCCTGTTTTTATTCATGCAACCACCTAATCTTTGTGTCCTTATATAACTGTTCAACTACGCTGCCTTGATAAGATATATTTCTCCAAAAGTGTAATCCTGAACAAGTTTCAAATTCTTTAATTTTGACATTTCAAGAATGCTCAGGAATACAGCTACTATAAATTTTCTTGACTTGTTGGAGGAAAAAATTTCCCTGATGCTAATTTTTTTCAATAAGCCGAGCTTTTCATTTATTATTTCCATACAGTCTGTAATTGTAAACTCATCCTTTTGTATTTCAAAAGTGTATTCCTTGGGCTCATCTTCCCTGCAGTTTTTCAACAGTTCCTGGAAGGTGTACATAAGGTCATACACGCTTATCCCTTCAAAAAGAAGCTGTTCATTAAGACTGGAGTCGTACTGTATTTCTTCGGCAGGCTTGCCTACAAATTCCTTTTCCTTTTCTTCCTTGACCATTAGAAGCTCTGAAACGCCTTTGAATACCTTGTATTCAAGAAGCTGGCTGACAAGATCTTCCCTAGGGTCTTCCGATCCTTCCTTTCTAGGCAGAAGCATCTTTGACTTGATTTCAAGGAGAGTTGATGCCATGAGAATAAACTCGCTGGTTACATCCATGTCAAGATCCTGTATAGCATCCACGTAGCCTATATATTGCTCCGTTATTTCAGATATGGGTATGTCGTAAATATCCACTTCATTTGACTCGATGAGATAAAAAAGGAGATCAAAGGGGCCGTGGAACTTATTTAGATGGACTATATATTTCAATTTCCTACCTGCCTTCTAAGGTCTGTAAAGCCTGCCTGGTCCACAAGACCGATTATTGTTTCCTTTTTCTTTGTGGGACTGCTGCTGAACTTGTATGAACTCATGAACATATCTCTCAGTTCACCTTCAATTCCTTCCCTGTCCGTATAAATCACGCCAAGGATTTCCCCCTTTTCCACCCGGCTTCCCGTTTTCTTATGCAGCAAAATGCCGGCTGAATAGCTTATATCCGATTCCTTGGTTTCCCTTCCGGCTCCGGTCATCAATGAACAGATGCCTATCTTTTCTGCATCGATTGCTTCAATATATCCATCTTTCGGACAGATCATTTCATATGAATACTTTGTTGATTCGAATCTGTCGGTTTCATCAATATATGAAACATCTCCCCCCTGGGCGGAAACAAATTCCCTGAACTTATGAAGGGCGCTTCCCGATTCAAGGGCTTCCATTGTCATGGATTTGCCGTCTTCGATATCGGATACAATTCCCGTAAGCTTAAGCATTGCTGAATTCAGGAAGATGCAAAGTTCCGTAAAATCCCCTGGTCCATTGCCTTTCAGCGTGTTTACCGCTTCAATGACTTCGAGGGAATTGCCTACAGCCATTCCCAAGGGTTCCTCCATGTTTGTAAGGACAACCCCCACGTTTCTGTTGAAGCCCCTTCCTATGCTTACCATAGTTTCGGCAAGCTCAACTGCATGTCCAATGTCTTTCATGAAGGCACCGCTTCCTATCTTTACATCAAGCATTATATTGTCTGCACCTGAAGCAATTTTTTTTGACATGATGGAACTTGCTATGAGGGACATGTTGTCAACTGTTGCCGTAACATCCCTCAGTGCATATAGTTTCTTGTCTGCAGGCACAAGATTTGCTGTCTGCCCTGCAATTGCAAACCCTACACTGTTGACTACAGATGACATTTCCTCCTTGGAAAGGTTGATGTTGAATCCGGGAATCGACTCAAGCTTGTCAAGGGTTCCTCCCGTATGTCCTAGTCCTCTTCCGGACATTTTGGATACCTTCAGGCCGCAGGATGCCATGAGGGGCAAAAGAGCAAGGGATGTCTTGTCCCCGACACCGCCCGTGCTGTGCTTGTCTGCCGTTATCCCTTCAACATGTGAAAGATCCACCACATCCCCTGAATTTATCATGGCTTCAGTGAGGTTTATGGTTTCTTCAAGGTCCATTCCCTGGAAGTATATTGCCATGAGCAGAGACGATATTTGATAGTCCGGAATATCGCCGGATACATACCCTTCAATTATATGGTTGATTTCATCCTTTGAAAGCTTTTCTCCATGCTTCTTCTTTGTTATCAAATCATAGACTCTCATTTTATCAGCTCCTGACTAAGTCTCTTAATATGCTTTTATCTTCAAAATCGATTTCGATATTGAAATTGTCAAGTATGGTACTGGCAATGGTATTGAATCCCTTCATTGTTTTCATGTCTGTCGATATTATATTCTTGGTGTAGCACAACAGAGGAACGTATTCTCTTGAGTGGTCCGTGCTGTCTGTTGACGGGTCGCAGCCGTGGTCGGCTGTAATCATCAAAAGATCGTCATCCTTCATGGCTGCAATTATTTCGGGAAGCCTGGAATCAAAATACTTGAGTGCCTCGCCGTAACCCTGAACGTTGTTCCTGTGGCCGTAGAGCATGTCGAAATCCACAAGATTGGTGAAAATCAAGCCGTTGGATCCACTCTTGATTTCATCTATCGTAGCCTCTATTCCATCTGCATTGTTTGTAGTGTGAAGGGCTTTTGTAATGCCCACATGGGCGAAAATATCCTCAATCTTTCCAATGGCGACAACATCAAATCCATTTTCCTTAAGCAGGTCAAGCATTGTCTTGCCTGTTGGAGGAAGGGAATAATCCCTTCTGTTTTCAGTTCTCTCGAAGGAACCAGGACTTCCTGTGAAGGGCCTTGCTATTACCCTTCCCACACCATGCTTTCCCTTAAGCATCTTTCTCGCCTTTTTACATATGTCGTAGAGTTCCTCAAGGGGCACTATGTCCTCATGGGCAGCTATCTGGAAAACACTGTCTGCAGATGTATATACTATAAGCTTGCCCGTTTCCATATGTTCACGTCCAAGCTCTTCTATGATGGCAGTACCTGAAGCGGGCTTGTTTCCAAGGTATCCCCTTCCCGATTCCCTTACAAATTCATCCATAACCTCATCGGGAAAACCTTCGGGGTAGGTTGGGAAGGAACTCTCGGACACCAACCCTGCAATTTCCCAGTGTCCCGTCGTAGTATCCTTGCCTTTTGACATTTCCATGAGCCTGCCGTAAATTCCGTTGGTTATTATTTCATAGTCCTTTATTTCATCAAGTCCCTGGATATAGGTAAGGCCCATCTTTTCAAGGTTGTCAAGATGGAAATTCTCATTCCCCTCATATACATGAAGGATCGTATTGCTGTTTTCATCTCCGTAATCCGCGGCATCAGGCATTGCTCCAACACCTACACTGTCTAAAACAATAAGAATAACTCTGTTAAACATATGTTACCTCCTTAAGATCTTGGATGTGTCCTCTTGTAGATTTCAAATGTCTTGTTCTGCTTGCTCTTCAAGTATGATTGTATCATGCTGATGTTGTTTTGTCCGAAAAGGGAGTTTAGAGTTCCTATGTCGGCACCGTTTTGCAGCAGGTGGACAACGAAGGAGTTCCTGATAATCTGTGGAGTTATGTCCTTTTCGATGTTTGCAGATTTTGCATAGCTTTTTATGATTTTCCAAAAGCCCTGTCGGGACATGCTTTTGCCGTTCACATTGAGAAAAATTGCATCCTCTCCTTCTTCAGGATTCAAGGATTGCCTGTGCCCTTCAAGGTATGCTTCAAGATGCTTTTTAGCGGTTTCACCTACAGGAACATGTCTTGAATTCTTAGTCTTTACTATTCTAAGGCTGTCTGTGAACCTTGAGTATGAACTTATTTTCAAATTGAGGAGTTCACTCACCTTTATTCCCGTGGAATATAAAAGTTCAAGCATTGCCTTGTCCCTGCATCCCTTCACCGTATCGATATCAGGCATATCAAGGAGTTTTTCAATTTCCTCCACAGTAAGAAACTGAGGCATCTTTTTTTCGATTCGGGGTGCCTGAATGCCGGTTGAAGGATTCTTTTCCACTAATCTTTGGCTTTCAAGATATTTGTAAAATGACTTTATTGACGAAAGACTTCTGGATACCGTAGAGGCATTTTTTGATTTCTTCTGCATATCCAGCACATAGGTCAAAATCATTGTTTTTGTAACTTCAGTCAATTCCTTTTTATAGCATTCTTCAATATATGTGTTGAAACTTGTCAGATCCCTTATATATGCCGAGGAAGTGTTTTGGGAGAAATTCTTCCTCGTTTCAAGGTATTCTGCATATTTTCTTATATGTTCATTCATTATTACCTCCGGTACTATATATAGTACCATCTATATAATACCACATACTATATATAAAGTGGTAGTTTAATTGCAGTGATTTGTTTTATAGTAAAGAAGTCCTGCTATGGTTTTTGAATCTGTTATTTCCCCGGTGCTTATGAGTTTGACCGCTTCGTCAATATCCATTTTTACAACCTCTATAAACTCATCGTCGTCGCATTCAAGATATGCTTCCTCCAGGTCTTCTGCAAGATACATATGAATTATTTCCGTGCAGAATCCGGGAGAAGTCGAAAGGTCAAACATGCGGGTGATCTTATTGGGTTTGAACCCCGTTTCTTCAATGAGCTCCCTTACGGCGCATTCATCGGGATCTTCATCAAGCTCAAGCTTGCCTGCGGGAATTTCAATGAGCACTTCTTCCACGGCCTTTCTGTACTGCTTCACAAGCAGCACTTCGTTTCTATCATTTACTGCCACCATTGCAACAGCACCGTTATGCTCTATAATCTCGCGCTGTGAGGTGTTTTTGTTGGGCAAAAGCACCTCGTCAACCCTAAGATTGAGAATCTTTCCTTCATATATCCTTTTTGTCGATATTGTTTTTTCTATCATAATCTTCTCCGTTATTTTATGGTTTTGATGAGTTCTTCAGCATTCCTGACGGAATTTTCCGTAATGTCAAGGCCACTCAAGAGTCTGGCAACCTCGTTGATTCTCTCTTCCCTGTTCAACTTTTCCACTGAAGACCATGTCTTGTCATTGTCCGATTTTTTCTCTATCCTGAAATGGGTATCGGCAGCAGAGGATATCTGCGGCGAGTGAGTTACGCAGATTATCTGATGGGTTTTCGACAACTTGCTTATCTTGTTTCCCACTAGATGAGCCGTTCTTCCGCTGATTCCCGAATCTATCTCGTCAAATATCATAGTAGGGATATCATCTATTTCATTGATTATCGACTTGATTGCAAGCATTATCCTTGAGACCTCACCGCCGGACAGTATCTTTTCAAGTTCCATAAGCTCCATTCCAAGATTTGTGGAAATAAGAAAGACTACATTGTTTTTGCCGTAGCTGTTGAAATTTTCCGTATCATCAACTTCAACCTTGAACCTTGCATCTTTCATGTTCAGGGAGTGAAGCTGGTTCTCAACAAGTTTTTCAATGCTTGCAGCCTTTCTGTTTCTGGCCGCCTTCATTGTATCCGACAATGATTCCATTTCTGCAACAATGATGTCAAGATCGGCTTTCTTTTTTGCAATGGCATTTTCAAGGTCTAAAAGTTCCAAAAGTTCTCCTTCTGCCTTTTCCTTGAATGCCAGTATTTCATCGGTCTCCATGTTGTATTTTCTTTTCAGGCTGTTCAGCAGGTCAAGCCTTTCCGTAAGATAGCTGATCCTTTCCTGGTCAACGTCCTTCTCTTCAAGATAGCTGATGATGTCATATGAAAGCTCCTGGCAATTATCCATTATAATTCCAAGGGTTTCGTCAAATTCGCCTATCTTTGGATCGAATCTGGAAACCTTTCTCAAGAATCCAATTGACCTTGAGAGGTTTTCAATTACAGAATCTCCTTCTCCGCTTATTATATTGAGGGAGTTGTTAAGACCCACCTTTATATCGTTTATGTTTGACAATACAGACAGCTCTTCCAGCAGGTCTGCATCTTCCCCCACCTTAAGTGAGGCATCCTCTATTTCACCTATCTGGTATTTGAGATAGTCAATTTTGGCATACTTGTCACTGCTGCTTTCTTCAAGGGTTTTGAGCTCCGATTTAAGATTTTTATAGATGGAGAACTTTTCGGAATATTCCCTGAGCACTGAAGACATTTCTTCGCCGCACATCTTGTCAAGGATGACAATGTGTTCATCCCTGTTGAGTATTGACTGCTGCTCGTATTGTCCGTGTATGTCCAGAAGATGCTTCGATATCCTTTTCAGATAGGATATATTTATCATAATGTCGTTGATTCGTGCCGTGGAGCGGCCGTTGCCGTGAACTTCGCGGGTAATGATGATTGTATTGTCTTCCACATCAATATTGTTATCCGAAAGTAAAGAAACAAGGGGCGAATTTTCCTCAACAAAAAAGCTCCCCTGGACAACCGCCTTGGAGCTTCCCTTTCGTACAAAGTTCTTATTGGATTTGCCTCCCAAAAGCAGATTCAAGGAATCTATTATCATGGACTTGCCGGCACCTGTTTCTCCTGTAAACACGTTAAAGCCTTCTGTGAAATCTATGAAAATTTTCTCAAATATGATAAAGTTCATTACGCTAAGGTTGAGAAGCATCGTTTCCTCCTAGTTTATGAGACTGTACAGGTTGCTTATTATCTCATCTACAGACTCAAGACTCTTGCATGCCACAAAAACAGTATCGTCACCGGCTATGGAACCGCCTATGTCGGTTATCTGAAGAGAATCAATTGCAGAACCGCATATCTGAGCAGCTCCGGGTATTGTTCTAATTATTACAATGTTCATTGCCGCATCTATGGATACGATGGAATTCTTGAATATTCTAACAAGCCTGTCTGAAATTGAATTCTGGCTTTCCTCTATTGTTCCGTACTTGTACTTGCCTGACTTTGCCGTAACCTTTATCAGTCTCAGTTCCTTTATGTCCCTTGAAATAGTCGCCTGGGTCACATCTATTCCAATGGCTTTAAGCGCTTCAGCCAGATCCTCCTGTGTTTCTATTTCCTTTTCGTTGATCAGTTCAAGAATCTTGGACTGTCTTGCATATTTTTTCATAATATCTCCTTGTTTTATTTATTGTAAACGGAATCCATCCGCTAAATTTCTTCCTTAAATATAATATATCCTATTATTGCATATTTATACACATATTTCAATTGTTTAATTCATTTAGAGCAAAATTTACAATTTTTTCAGCATCTATTTCAATATTGTCGTCCCTGGTTGTGAAAAGTGCAAGATATTCTATGTTGCCCTTGGCACCTTTTATAGGAGAAAAGGTCACCGACTTGCAGAACAAGCCATTTTCCCTTGCATAATTAACCACCTTCTGAATAACCTCAATGTGGACATTGCTGTCGCGGACTACGCCGTGCTTTCCCACCTTTTCCCTTCCGGCTTCAAACTGGGGCTTGACAAGGGTTACAATCTGTGAGTCGTCGTTTGAAAGCTTCCTGATATTGGGAAATATATGCTTAAGGGATATGAAGGAAACATCAACGCTGAAAAAATCAATGCTCTCCTCTATGGTATCGGTGTCAAGATTCCTGAAGTTGCACCTTTCCATTACCACTACCCTGTCATCGCTTCTAAGCTTCCAGTCAAGCTGTCCATATCCCACGTCTACCGAGTATACCTTGCTTGCACCGTTTTGCAGCATGCAGTCAGTGAATCCTCCTGTGGAAGAGCCAATATCCATGCAGATTTTATCGTCCAGAACAAGTCCGAATTCAGCTATAGATTTTTCCAGCTTGAATCCTCCCCTGCTTACATACTTGTCTCTTTCCTTTACCCTGATTTCAGCGTCAACCTCCACCATGGCACCGGCCTTGTCCACGATCACATTGTTTACAAGGACATTTCCTGCCATGAGAGCTCTTTTAGCTTTTTCACGGCTGTCAAAATACTTTTTTTCAGTTAAAAGAACATCGATTCTTATTTTTTTACTCATTTTTCACCTATACTCTAAATTTTATGATTTTATGGATCTGGCGGAGAAATCTTGCCGCAGTCATGACAATGGTCTTTGACTTGTTTATCGCCAGATCCTTGCCAAGGGCCTTGCCTCCTACTGTAAGTCCTGCTATGACGCTGCTCATGAACACGCTCATGAGAGAACCGCTTACGAAGCCGTGCCTTTCTATAAGGCTCAGCACTATTATGGTGCCTGCAGCTCCGCTGACTATGCCTGCTATATCTCCTATGACGTCGCTGCAAAAGCTGGACACCTTGGAAGCGTTTTTTGTTATGAAAAGGCAGTATCTTGCTATTTCCACCTTTTTGGCTGCCATGGCATGAAAGGCTTTTTCGTCGGATACGGCTGAAGCCACTCCGATAATATCAAAAATAACACCTATACCTATTATTGCTATAAGTGTCAGGAATGCAAAATATATATTGAGATTTTTCAATATGGATTCTGAAGTGAAACTAAAAAATGATGCCAGAATTATAGTCGACACCGTTACTATCAGAATCCAGTGATTTTTTGTTTCCTTGTTATTGCCCATTGATTTCCTCAAATTAAAATTAAAATGGCGGTACGAATAGTAAATTTTACGGCTTAGGTTCAGTTGGATTTCCCAAGGATCAACCCTTTGTCGCCAAAAGGCGGTTCCCCTTTAATGACACTTCTGCAAAGTTGCCTGTTACAGTACTGAATTACCACTTAGTCCGCACTACAATCCTTTTCATACCTTCTTGCGAATCAGTCTAGGAGTTTTCCTCCACAGCTTCTCTATCCTCTAGCCTCTTTTGCAGTAAAAATTTCAGCAGCATGGTTCGTCAATGCATGAGCTCCTGCATCTTTGAACTTTAATCTGCATCCCATTTTACCACTCAAGGCAGGCTACACTGCCGGCAGGATTGCTGCCGGACAGGTTTTCCTATTGCTAGGTCTCCACGATAGTGGGGTCCACGCCCACATGCCGTTGTGGATCGCCCCATCTACCTTACTCCCAGAAAAGACCCTCGACTGGGCGTCGAAAGCCAAAACCAGAAACTTCATCGATTTGCCCTTTGACGGATTTTTAGGCCCGCCCTCAAGAATAGATATACTGACTAGAATACTGAGCCATTCTTCAAAATTATATCACAGGGAGATATTTATTTCAATTCCTCGCCTATTGTTTCAAATTTGTTTTCAGCCTTCTCTACAAGATCCTTGCAGTACTTGTACAGCTTCATCCCTTCCTCGTAGTTCTTTACAGCATCATCAAGGGTCAGGTCCGTATTGTTGAAGGACTGTACCATTTCATCAAGTTTTTTCACAGCTTCTTCAAAAGTCATTTTATTCATTGTCTTTTACTCCCGAATCAAGAATTTTGGCTTTAGCAAACTCATTTAAATTTTCAATGACCACAATGTCATCCTTTTTAATATCTGAGATATTTCTGACAATCTTGTTGTCACTGTCCTTTAAAAGAACAAAGCCCTTGTTGAAAATTTCAGCCATGTTGTTTTCTCTAAGTTTAATATGCATTTCATTAAGAATACTGTTTTTATCGCTGATATATTTAGTGAAACATCTAGATATATCACCTTTCTTCATCTTAATTATATCATATTTCCTGTCGAAAATTCTTCTGCCGTCTATGAAATCAAGCCTTTGTCCAAGTGAGTTTACATAATATTTCCTTCTATCAATATAGTCGCAAGCTCTGGAGTTCAGGTTTTCCAACATGTATGGCAGATTATGAACCATGAGCTTGTATTTTCTCATTACATATTCGGCTGCCGCAGTAGGAGTCTGTGTCTCCTTGTCTGCTATAAGGTCAGCTATGGTCATGTCGCTTCCATGCCCTATGCCTGTCACGATGGGAGTCTCGGATTTATATATGCTGGCTCCGATTATTTCATCATTGAAGGTATCAAGATCCACCTTGGATCCTCCTCCCCTTGCTATGATAATAACGTCGCATTTCTTCCTGGAGTTGAAATGCTTGATTCCTGACACGATATTGAACACTGCCGACCGCCCCTGTACGAATGAATTGTAAAAGAAAACATCCAAGCCTACACTGCATTCCCTGAAGACTCGTTTTATGTCTTCCACCGCGGCCCCTTCGAGAGATGTGATTACACCTATCCTCTTCGGACATTCAGGAATAGTCTTCTTGTGCTCCATATCGAAGTATCCCATTTTTTCAAGCTTCTTCTTAAGCTCCGAAAGAAACAGGCTCTCTTCACTTTTAGCCTCTTCCACAACCTCGCTGACTATTATCTGGTAGGTGCTTCGCTTGTCATAGGCTTCCACCTTGCCCTTCAGCACTATCCTTGTCCCTTCTTTTAGAGCAAGGGACTTATGGAAGGATACGCAGTTGATAATACTGTCCTCATCGGCAAGAGAAAAGAATTTAAAGCCGTTTTTGGACTCCCGGTAGTCTCTTACATCACCGGTGACTATAACGTTGCTTAAAATGGGATTGCTGTATAGAATCTTCCTTATATAGGCATTGAGTTCAGACACCTTAAGTGGCTTCAGCTTCATAATATCACTCCGTCCCGGCTGCAAAAAAGACAGCTAAAGCTAGCTGTCCTGATCCTTGCTTCTGCTTAAATTTCCAAGTATCCCGTTAATGAACTTGTGGGCGTCCGAGTTTGAATACTTCTTGCTTATTTCCACAGCCTCGTTTATTGATACGCTTACAGGGATGCTTTCGTCGTATTCCATTTCACAGACTGCAAGCCTGAGGATTGCAAGGTCAACCTTCGCTATCCTGTTAAGCTTCCATCCGTTGGAATACTTTTCTATGGATTCGTCAATTTCAGTCAGATTGTTGACGAAATTGTCTGCCGTTTCGATGAAGTACTTGTCATCAACCTTCATCTCAAGGGATTTCACGTATTCTTCAGCATTGAATCCTTCAATCTTATCAGTCATATCCAGCTGATAAAACAGTTTCATAAGTTCTTCTCTGGTTTCTTTTCTACTCATTAATCTTCTTTAACCTCTTCAGTTTCCTCTTCCACTGGTTCTTCCTTGGGAATCACAACATTTTGTACTATAACATTAACCTTTGTTACGTTAAGACCGGTCATGTTTTCCACTTCCCTCTTAACCTTGGACTGTACCTGTTCGGCAACATCATGTATCTTGAAACCATAATCTATGGTAATTGTCATGTCAATAACGGCATCATTATCCTTAAGTTCAACCTTAATGCCCTTAGTGTAGCTTTTCTTGGTAAAAAGACTGGAAAGTCCGTCAACAAAACCGCTTGCGGCAGAATTGACTCCTTCTATTTCGGAAGCTGCTATGCTTGCAATTATGCTTATAACCTCATCCGATATTTTCACCTGTCCGTCGTTCAGCATTTCATGTTTTTCACTCATAATAATACCTCCTTCCGCTATTTGAAAAGAAAAAAGGGAGAATAATCTCCCGTTTTATTCTTCGTCAAATTCCACTTCTTCAATGTCCTCGTCAAGCTCTTCGATGTCAAACTCTCCGAATACTTCTTCTTCAAGGATTGTAAGATCATCATCCATAAGCTCAACATACTCTTCCATTTCAGCTTTCTCTTCATCCATATCGTCAAGAGTTTCGATAATGTCTTCAAGAATTTCAGCTATTACAGAAATTGCCTTTCCTTCCTTTGTAGTCTCTTCCATTTCCATTCCGTCAATAAGACCGTTAAGGTATGCAACCTTTTCGTACAAGTAATCCATATTACCCTCCTATACTCTTGACAGGTATTCACCTGTTCTGGTATCGATTTTTATTTTATCGCCAATTTCAACAAACAGCGGCACCTGGACAGTAGCTCCAGTTTCAACCTCTGCAGGTTTCTGTGCTCCCTGGGAAGTGTCTCCCTTGAATCCAGGCTCAGTATGTACAACCTCAAGCTCTACAAAGTTTGGTGCCTGTACCTCGAAAGGCTTGCCCTGGAAAAATCTCATTATCGCAATGTCATTTTCCTTAAGGAACTTGATAGCCTCTTCCACCTGGTCATGGTTGAGTGCGATCTGCTCGTAAGTTTCAGAATCCATGAAGTGGTAAAGCTCTCCGTCTGAATAGAGATACTCCATTTCCTTTGTTTCTATGTGGGCCTTGGGGAATTTCTCAGTCGGGTTGAAAGCCTCGTCCCTGATAGCTCCAGTCATTACGTTCTTAAGCTTCGTTCTGACAAATGCAGCTCCCTTTCCCGGTTTAACGTGCTGGAAGTCTATTATCTGCCAAACTCCGTTATTCCATTGTATAGTGATTCCTTTTTTAATATCACCTGCTGATATCATATTTCCTCCTGTTAATGTTTATTCTAATAATAATATTCTACCGGTGTAGGGTACTATTGTTATTTCCCTCTTGTTACCGGTTGATGTATGAAGTATGGTGATGGTCTGTGCATGCTTCGGTGTCCCGTTAGCATTGAACATAATGCTGTTGTTGTCAAATGCTATTTGATATCCATCTTTTAAATTAACGGTTTTATAATACTTTGGCATTCCATTTGAATATTTTATACTATATCCATTGTCTGACAATACAATATTGAATGACTTGATTGGTTCAAGCATGTCTTCAGATTTGACCATTCTAATGTCATAAGTCATCTCTTTTGCTATTTTATCCAAATAAAATAAATCAATGTCAATATTTGGGACTGTAATTAGTAATAATATAGAAATTAAAGCAAAAATACATATTAATTCGATCAAAGTGTACCCTTTACTATCCATAGTCGATACCAATCCTAATAAGAATTATTGTTGTAAATTTAAGTAAAAAGCATTTGAATATATGCACAAGCATATCAATTATATACTAAAGAATAAGTTAAATCAATACAATAAAATCACTTGATAAAATTTTTCAAAAAAAGCACTGAAATGATTCAATATTCAAGGTCTATTTGAACTTCCTTTGAAAGTAAAGCAGCAATTCAGTTCATATTTCTCATATACACAACATTAATTAAATTGTATGATGAATCGCCTCTTTCCAGAACCACCTCATAACGTATATTGTTATTATCAGGGCTTGTAAGATTGAACGATACCACATCTTCCGCAAGAGGGACTTTCCCGGTACCTATTACAGTTTTTTCGACATAAAGAGTATTATTGGCCTCCAGCGTGAATTTAATTTTAGGACTGGTTGTACCGGGATCATCGTCATTATCTTTAAGTATGATTTCCTGGTCATCATAATCAAATCCGTAAGCCTGTGATATCTCTGTATTCAGAAAATTGCTGATCACCTGAGCTTGATACTGAAGTTCATTGGAATTATCTATTCTGTTATTGTTGCGAATATTTCCCAACAGGATAGAAAAAACAAGAACCATGACAAACGAAGTCATTCCCAGAGCTATTATCATTTCTACAAGCGTCAGTCCCTTATTGTCAATTTTAGTCATATGTAACACTCCAGTTTTCACGATGAATCAGATTTTGATCTTCAGGGAGAACTATTTCATCAATAACCTTCTCAGTAGGAAGTTCGTCAATATATTTCAATGCTGGTTTAAAGGCATTTTCAAGGTCTACAGCAGCCTTATCATCCGAACTGTATACTGACTGCGTCAAATTGGTCATTGGAGTATTTGTCAAAGTAATAGATTCATTCTCTGCATCAAGATGAATATCATCAAAGGCAAGCAGAGAACCCTCTATTGAAGTACTTCCTGTAACATTTATTTCTCCGGTTGCCAGAAATACACCCTTGATGCATCCTACTCCTGCCTGAACGGATTCATAATTTATTTTAACACTTGAAGGTACGTCGCCGTCAACGACAATAGTGGTACCTTGTTCAGACACGTAATAATCCTGATTTTTTTTTGTACCTTGATATGGATATCCATATATATCCAATGATTTTTCATTTTCATTTGATGTATTTGATGAGTAGAAGATATCGCTATATTGAAAAGGATCATTTGTGTTATTCATACCTGAAAGATCATAAAGAAGCTGGATTGGTTGAATATCTTCAGCAATTACTGTTGCTACACTCATCGTGTCGTAAGTTGATTTATTGACATTTTTGGCATCCTCTCCAATATTCTCCAAAGCTGCCTCCATTTGGCTTATGAAAGAGCCTCCTGCTTCATATACCCCGAGACCAAGTGTGGCGACCCTGAATTCATCTGATTCCTTATCTTTACTCCAAGAGATGGAATCAATATTACTTGCGGCAGAAGAATCTTCAAGGTACAGTTCATTGACATCTGATATTGAAACTTCTTTAGAATTTGTGTCGTAGCTTCCATATACAGCAAGATTATATCCATTCATGTTCATATTGAAATCATCCTCAGCTATCAAATCGCCAAAAATGATAATATCACCATAAACTTCTATATCACCATCTAAATATAAATCTCCTTGAACAACAAGAGGACGCTCCAGCAAGGGATTATAGGGATCAATTTCAGTATATATGCTTTCTTCCGTTATTACGGTAGATATATCAGGAGTTGCTATGACCAAATCCATGTAGGTGCTCCTGGAAATACCTTCACTCATATAGGATGATTTAACCTGAAGAGTCAATTCGTTTGATGAAAATCCCGGAACACTGGCTAGAGCAATAGTAGGTTTTATACTGTTCGATGAATACAGAAGCTTTGAGTCATCATAATCCAAATTGTTAGCCATAAGGTATTCACGATAATCAAGTAAATATTTCGATTCAAAATATTTCTTGAACTCATCATCCAGTGCATCGTCATAAAATGGCTTGTTCAATATAGTAATAAACTCGGTTTCCGTAACTTGACTGCCATCGGGATGACAAAGCGAAGTGAATTCACCATCTTTTGAATAATTGTTCAATGCAGCATCCAATATCATTATGAAATCATGTGAATCATGGTAGGCAGTATCATAAATTTTCATTGAAAGAGCATATATTTCATCAAGACCGGATTCACTTGAATAAAAATTATTGCTGGCAATAGTATTTTTCTTGCTGATTTTAAGGTTTGTCATTGATGTAGCCATAAGAGTAACACCAAGTAACGATAGAATAGAAACTACGAAAATAAGTAATATTAATGAGGAGCCTCTATTGTTGATTTTTTTGAACATTATTCTCCGCCTCCTGATAGATTGACTGCCAATAATTTAGTTCCTTCTGTATACTGCAGTATGTCTCCATTGTCATTTTTCATGGTTATTTCAATAAAGTACAAAGTATCGTCTGTAGAAAATTGGGACAGCTGATATTCGTTGACAGGATTGATTTTATAATACAAATTTGTTTCTCCCTGAAATTGAGTACTAACTCCATCGAGGGCTAAACTCTCGAATTCTGTTTTGGAATAGGATTTAATGGTTTCAAGAGTTTTCTGCACATCCGACAAAGAGCTTATTTCAGTTTCAGTGGATTTATTGATTTTAGCAGATACAATAAGAAGATTAAACATAGGAACAATGATTATTGAAAATATAGCTATTGTGAACAATATTTCCAAAATAGTAAAACCCTTATTGTTTTTTAATATATTTTTCATGATATGTCCATCCATAATTTTTAAATATATAATAACACACTATTTATTTATATACCACCTGAACAGTTAATTATTCAAAAAATTAAGATTATTGCTATATGATTAACACCTTGGAGTGCAGATAGCGCCGTGTTGTTATTTTTAAATGTTGGGTAAAAAAAATGTGCGATTTGTTCTATATAGTGTCGTTTAACAACATTCTAATTACTCTTTATTTTTTGCGCACAAAGTAAAAGACTCCTCTGTTTGAGGAGTCCTAAATCTTTGATTATATATGCGTTTAATCCCAACTTGGCTCAAAGTCAGTATCATCAGGTGATGAATAATATATGGTTGTTACATCAATTGGAGACATTGTTGTTGAGTAATTGTTTAACAAAATCTCAGTCGTCAAATCATATGAAGTATTAATGTTTGTTCCAACACCAACCTTATCCGCTTTTATGTAAAGAGTCAAGACATTATTGTCAATCTTAATATTCGATGATAATGAGTCATTACCATCTATTAAATCATCAATTACAATATCGTCCAAACCACTATCTGTGGTACTAATTTTCGTAGAATTTCGCAATTCTTCAGTAATATAAGCCGAGGCTCTTCTTACTTCATATTGAATATCTGACTGTGCCATACTCATGCTGAACGATCTTAACCCTATTAACGACATCATAACAGTAACAGAAATTACCATTGCGACTATGGAAAGTGAAATCAACAGCTCAACCAGCGTCAATCCTTTGGTATTTTTTATTTTATCTAAATTTTTCATAACAACATCCCCAATGCTAATTATCTGTTTTTATTGAATAAATTGTTGAATTCTGATCAACTCTATCTTCAACATCTTTCTCAACATATATTTTATTAACTGTAACATTTTCTGTTGTTTCTTCGTTAAAATGTATTGGCAAACTTATTTTCTCATAACCAGTAGTATCTACATCACTCATCATAGTATTTGCATCGGATTGAGCAAGTACAGATGAAGTACTTTTACTCCTAGCCATACTGAGATAAGACGTCCCATATGAAAATAGATTTAGAAATCCAACTATAACGAAAGAGAGTATAGTAACAGTCAGTAACAACTCAATTAATGTAAATCCGTTTTCGCTCTTAAAATATTTACACATAATAACCTCCACGTCGCGAAGCTAAGGCTTGCTATCCGCTCTATTCCTCTGTCCATGTTTTAACCGAATAAGTATATTTTTCATTTCCAATCTCTTCACCTGAAATTGAATATGGCGGAACTTCATAATGCACATGAGATTTATCTGACGTTATTTCAACATAATCAGCAATTATTGCACCATGCAATCCTCCGCTGGCTTCTATATAAACAGATTTATCAGGTGCAAAAATAAATAAATTTTCAGCTCCTTGATCACCAGTTTTTATTACTATTTCACCATCTTCATAATTTCTCCATTCATTAGGATCAATGTCTTTATATGTTGTAACCAAAAACATTCCATCATCTTCATGGGATAAAATATCACATGTAATATATGCTGATTGCAGGCGGATAATAATTTTTCCACTTCCTTCGAGATCTATGGAACCCGCCCCATATAAATGTTGAAAATATAATTCAGGAACGTTATCTACACCATTGTTATTAATTTTAAATGTCAAATTTTTATTACCAAAATTCACATTACCAAGATATGTTCCGACATAAAGCTCTTCTGAACCTGTACCTACGTTTCTACAATCAAATTCCAAATCATCATTTGCTGTAAATATATCTTCTTTCTTGTCCATACCTGTTAGTTTTTGATTTAATATTTTTACATCAAAGTTTGCATCTGCCACTAAATCATAACTTTCTGGACTTTCATCGACTACATACACTTCATAATCTAAATATTTTCTAGATATGTTGTTTTCATCATAGTCAACTTGAGGTCTTTTAATACTATATTCTCCATCAGAATCAATAATCATCTTACCTGTTACTACACCATCATCAAAAACCAATTCATTATCTACTACTATTGCTGCATCATTTCCAAATGGTGGATCTCTTTCAAGCAAGGCCATCACAGTTTTATCTATACCGTTGTATGTTCCTACACTTTTGACAATCAAATCAGTTGTTCCAGTTGGCATGACACCAACCACAAATGACCCATTTCCATATACAGTTGGCTTATTTTCTAACAAGTCATCACCCTCGCCAAGTAGATAATCATCTTCTAATTCGTCTTTAGACTTAGGATTTCTATAAAAATAATCAGCGGTTGCTGCCGCACCAGCCCTTGCATAAAAATATGCCTGTTGATAATCATGTTCTTTTATTGCATTTCTATTTTCGTTTACACTTGTATTCATTAGAACGATGCCAAATAATGATAAAATTGCTAATATCAATATTAACATAACCATTGTCGAACCTTTTTCATTTCTTATCATCTTTGTCACTCCATTCAAAATATATTAAATAATAAAAGGTATATCTTATCATAATATTTATACCCATTATAGTATAAAATATATATAATATTATGATAAGTTTTGGATTTAAAGAACCGGCAGGTATTAAACTGCCGGTCTGTACTGTCTATCAATCATTCTTTATTATAACATTCTCAGTAGTTTCAACATTTATCCTAGGTCTTACAAGATCATCACTGTAGACATTTATATAGAATAGTTTATCCGTATTGTTGACTATACTAATATTTGCTCCCGATTGATCTTCTTCTGAAGTCCTTGCTGAAGAAGTTACATTCATGCTGATGAATTCATTTACAGGTTCGAATTCTATCCAGAATTGATAATTGTCAGGATAAGAACCAAGGAGTGTTTTGTACTTGTAAAAATATTCATCTCCTTCCTGCTTGAATTGGATTTCAATATTTTCCACATTGTTGCTGTCTGCATAAACATATGAATTGTAAGTTGGATCATTGAACAAGCCGATGCTTACAGTTGGTGAATCAGATTGAATCGGTCCGACTGACATATTCAAATCGTATCTCGTAGTCCAATAGGGATTCAATACTACATTGTCCAGATAGAAAGGATTTGCCCTTCCGTATTCTATAAGATCATTCCAAACCCACTCAA
This sequence comes from Dethiosulfatibacter aminovorans DSM 17477, assembly GCF_900142005.1. Classification (GTDB taxonomy): domain Bacteria; phylum Bacillota; class Clostridia; order Tissierellales; family Dethiosulfatibacteraceae; genus Dethiosulfatibacter; species Dethiosulfatibacter aminovorans. The sequence continues at coordinate 121,087 of NZ_FQZL01000006.1, read as the reverse complement.
GATTTTCGTGGTCATGGAGTTTAGGTATGGAATATAAAGCCACCTGCATTGTTCCGGTCATTGTTGTTGCGCTTTCCTCTGAAGATACAATATTTGAGTTTGATATTACAAAATTTATCTGGTTTGTCTGCAATGCATCGATAAAATCCATGAGATCATAATAGTCTGTTTCAAAATCAAATACCAATTGCATGTTTTCTGCTGTAGCTGAAAAAGACTCTTCCTCTAATGCCACTTCAGCATCAACTTCGAAATATTTATTTTTCAAATCATGCAAGGGATATTCAGCTTTATCTTTTTTCGAAATATTAGTATACTCAACAGTAGTCAAGTTTACATCTGTGAAATTAATACTGCTTACATCTATACCATAGTTGTCAAAATACTTGTTAAAGAATACAATGACTTTTTCCTGATCTATTTGAGGTAAATAAGGGGTTGACATGTCGGAAATTTCAAAATTCAAGGATTTGAATTCAAAACTCAATTCCTTTTCACGTTCAACTGCATTCAAGAGTTCATTTGCAGTGGCTGCTTTTTCATTCAACTCCTGTTCAAGTGAAGCAAGCCTTTCTTCATTTTTTAAATATACGAAATTATAAAACAAATATGCACCTATGACTAGAACTAATACTAACAATAACATTTTCTCTCTACTACTTATTTTCATATTAATTCACATCCTTTATTGTACAGTTTACAGAAAAGCTATAATTTGATACATTTTTTTCCTGCTCTGCTATGCTTGGGATAAATACTTTGTCGATAATATCAATATCTTTAAGATTCTTTTCAAGTTGTGCTACAGATTCCCTCAGTATTGAAGTTCCCTGTATCACTATATTTTCACCGTTGATAGACAATGAATCAATACTTATGTCAACCGGTACAGTAGATGAAATGAAATTCAACAGGTCAGTTTGTACCGTATCTGATTTTGATAATTGTTCATTCAAAACCGAAAGTGCACTTTTGTATTCCTTAAGAACATTTATCTTGTTTTCCATAGCTTGCATTTCCTGATATTTTTCCTGATATACAGGATTGTTGATTATATCATCATAGTAGTCTATCTCATTGTTTAGGGAATTAACTTCTACCATGAAGTTCAGATAATATAAAATTAGAGCGAGTGCAACAGCGCCAAGTAGAATTGACCCGGTAAAGACACCCTTAAGTCTGCTTTGTTTCATTTTGATGATATCAGACAAAAGATTCATGTCATTCTTGGATACCAAAAGTCCTGAAACAGCATCCAGGTATTCCGATAGATTGAATTCCTCCATCAGCTTGCTGCTGCCGGACTTGAATCCCGAAATATCTTTTATTATCTGACTTTCAATTTCCAGTGCTTCTGAAAAATAATTGTCTATACTTTTTATGTTTGAAGATCCACCGTAAATGAATAGATTGTCAATTACAATTCCCTTGTTTCTTGAATTGAAGTATTGTATAAGTCTCCTTATTTCATTAATCCAGGAAGAAAGATTGGTTTCAATGATGTTGTTAACAAACTTCTCTTCCTCGGTTTCTATTTCGGAAGTGTCAAGTGTTGAAAACTTATGCTTGATCTTTTCTGCATTTTCAGAGTTTACTTCAAACATGTTCTCGATCCCAACATCTATATCACTACCACCCAGGTTGATTATCCTGGTGAAGAGATTGTTACCATTTGATATGACGTTGAAAATAATTGATTTATGACCAAACTCCAAAACATAGTATGCCTTGTCTTTTTCAATCTTTACATCATTGATTGTCCTGCCCACAGAAAATACTCTTTCAAGTGAATTGAATGACAAGTCAATCGACTGAAGTCTCAAACCTAAATCATCAGAAAGTTTTCTGTAGTCGTCAATGAGCTTTGTAGGTACTGCATTGATTAAATAACTCCCCTTTTTAACTCCATCTTCAACATAATTTTTAATGATTCTGAATACTATCTTGTATTCATCCAAAACAACAGGTAAAAATTGTTCAAGTTCAAATCGTATCATTTGAATGGTTTCATCACTGCTTTTAACAACTGGGAGTTCAATGGTTCTGGTAATTAGTGATGTAGTGTTTATACTAAATACTACATTCTTTGTTTTAATACCATTCTTGGTGATTGTCTGCTTAATTACATTGCGAATATTTTCATAGTCAATGATATTGCCTTCACTCATTGAACTCGCAGGAGTATCAACAGAGACGGCTTTGATGATATTGATGTTCTTCTTGTCCGAGGAGCCTTCAACTATCTTGATGTTCTTGCTGCCGATATCAATAGAAATAAATTTAGCCATTTTACCCCTTACCTCCTAAAATATAATATTGAAATACAATTCAAGTATGATGTCTCCAACTAGTATATATGTTAAAGCAGCTAAAGATATGAATGGTCCAAATGGTATAAAATCTTTTCTGCTGGCTTTACCTGATATAATAAGTCCTGAAGATATTACTGCTCCATAAATGAAACTGATAACCGTAGTGAATATTATTCCTTCTAATCCAAATAGAATTCCCAGGACTCCCATAAGCTTAATGTCTCCTCCCCCCATTGCATTTGTAACAACAGCAATTAGCAGAAAAAGTAGAAATCCAAATAGAAATCCGTAAAAATGGTATAAATAGTCACCTCTAAAAAGATATATACCCAGCAATACTGTAAATATTCCACCAAAGAGGTTTATACCGTCAGGTATTGTCTTAGTATTCAGATCTATAATACTTATTACAATAAGCAAACTAGCAATACCGTCATATAAAACAAATTGTAAAGACAAACCGTACTTCATAAAAATCAATAGATATAAAATTCCGTTCAGGAGTTCAATCAACGGATATTGAATGGAAAAGGAAGCCCCGCAGTAGCGGCATTTCCCCTTGTAAATAAAATAGTTTAGTACCGGAATCATATCAAGAAAGCTAAGTCTGTGACCGCAGTTTCCACAACTTGAAGGTGGAGACACTACGGATTTACCTTCCGGTATTCTGTAAATACAGACATTTAGAAATGAACCTATAAACAAGCCATATATAAATATAATTGCTACCATTAATGTCATAATATATCCTTAAATTGTTAATATTTAGTAATATTATACCATAAGCGAACATGGATTAACAAAGTTTTTTTACTAGTATAAGAAAGTTAAATATGCGTAATTCCTTGAATCTCTGGTATTACGCTGGTAATGAAACTTTCTTATACCGCTTGATAAATGCTTGCACATTTATCTACTAACGTATTTAACGCAGCGTAGCTGCTTTCTTGAAAAAAGAAACCTTTCGGTTTCCCTTTAGTCATCTTTTTTCATATTTCAACAGGTTGCCATAATTTACATATTTCTTGCAGGATTCGACGGTCTGTTCCAGTTTAAGCCTGTCGCCGTTTTTCAATGCAACATATTCGCATCCATCTTCCCTGACAAACCCATTGAAATAGTACACATCAAAACATCCGTTGGCGCCGTCCCTCTTGCACCTGGGATTTCTGGCCTTGAAATGGACCATTACATGCTTGTCGGAAAAGATATAGGGCACCTTGTTCTTTATGTTCAGCATGGTACCGTATACCCTTCTGTTTGCCTTTAAATTGGTGCAGTAATAGTCAGCCATCCTGTCGACGCATGCTTTTACATTCTTCATCTCCAGAAAGTGATTGCCGTCTTTTGTATGCACTTCAGTGCAGTCCCCTATATCCTTCTCATACTTTGGCACCAGGGCTACAACATCATCATAATTGATTTCTTTCCTGTCTTTTCTGTCATTTTTTTCCATTTCCGTGTCTTCCCCTTTTATTTTTTCCTTAAACATCCTGAAACATCATCACCTGAAAAAATGCGACACAAATATTTTATCGAACAAACGTACTTAAATCAAGATTCTTTTTTGATTATTTTCAAATCCACATGGACTTTTCATATATCCCTAAGGGACTTGCTGAATTAAGCTTCAGGATTATCAAAAGTTCCCCTTTTTACAATATAGGTTTATGGATGTATCCTCTCACTACCGGAAAAAACAAGAGAGCGCTCTCCAAATGGAGAATTTCTTGAAAAAACAGAATGAAAAAACAGAATACACACTGGAAGAATTCGACTTCCAGCTAAAGGAAGCACTGAACGGTAGCATACAGGCGACGGAGAAGGTAATGGAAATGACTAGTCCCCTGATAAAGTCTTCAGTAAAGAAATACTTCTTTGGCAGCATGACCTATGAAGACCTTCTTCAAGAAGGCTACCTGGTCATTGCCCAGTGCCTGGAAGACTATGACACGGACAAGAGCATCCCCTTTCTAGGATACGCCCGCACAAGACTCAAGTACTACTACATGGATCTGGGTAGAAAGTCAAACAAAGATGAATGCGACTCACTTAACAGGCAGGTAGGCGGAAAGGACGGCACAGTAGAAGTCATGGAACTCATTAAAGACGAGAATTCATCTGCCGATGGGAATATCCTGAAGTGCGAGGAATACCTCTTCCTCCTGAAGTCACTAAAGATTCTTACAACAAGGGAAGCTCAGATAATACGTCTCTACTATTTCCAGAACAAGTCCATGAAGGAAATATCAAGAGGTCTAGAATTGTCCTACAGGACTGTAGTCAATACAAAAGCAAATGCAATCAGTAAACTGAGAAGCTTCATGGAAAAACAGGCGTAGGAATAGTATTAAGGCAAGTCAATTGTGTTGAGGCTGAAATATTGCCTCAACATAAAAAAGAAACCTTCCGGTTTCCCTTTTGTAGACAAAATATTGACAATATCCCTTACTCTCGTTGCACTTATAATAACTCATAAACTCATTTAACAGGCACACATCGTTAGGGATTGGGATACAGTATTGTGCCGCTCGAACTATTCCCAGCATAAACACCTACAGTGCCACCAGTGTCAAGTCTGATTACAATATAAACATCTTTACCTTTATTATCAGGATGTTGCCACCCAATCCATTCATCATTTAAATATTTTCCTGTTAAATCTCCAATAGTAGGATTTATAGAAGGTTCTTCTTCTTGTACGAAATATACCTCTGCTGCCTTAGCTATTGAAGCAGCATTCCCATAATCAGCTTCTTTTTTTGATTTATCTTGAACCGAAAGATATCTTGGAATTGCTATTAAAGCAATGATTGATAAAACTGCTAATACAATAATCAATTCTATAAGAGTAAATCCATTTTTAAATTTAATTTTCATAGATACACCTCTTTTTAAAAATGCAGTCATAAAATGACTGCATTTTTAGATATTCATTTAACAAAACAATTCATATTATTCAGTTCTTGTATCTGGGTACAGTTGGTTAGCTTCTAAATCTGTATCATCCATATATACTTCAACAGTTCCTCCACCAGCTGGATCAATAAGAATATAAACTTCAGTCTCTTCAGATGATTGCCAGCCTGTCCATGAATCAATATAGCCATCTGATGACATGTCATCAATGTCAGCAGACCATTTAGTATCAACGGCAGTCATACTAGCAGTTCCAGCTTGTACATAATACAGTTCTGCAGCTTTAGCTATACCAGCAGCAGTTCCATAGTCCGCATCAATTTTAGCTTGTTCTTGAACCGACAAAAACCTCGGAATAGCTATCAAAGCAATAATACCCAATACCGCCAAAACCACAATCAACTCGATGAGTGTAAATCCTTTCTTGTTTTTTAATTTGTTAATCCATTTAAACATATTATTTCCTCCTAAAATTTGAGATTTTTTCATCTGCTTATATAATACCCCTGACAATACTCTTTATTCATTGTTTTTAAAAATTAATCTGTATTTTTACTTTACAGTCTTCACCATATCAAACATAGGCATCATCATTGCTATAATAATTGAACCTACAACCACAGCCATTACAACAATCATGATTGGTTCTATCATTGATGTAAGCCTTTGTATTGCAGTGTCGAGCTCTTCATCGTAGAAATCTGCTGTTTTATCAAGTATATCTTCCAGCGCTCCGGAGTCTTCCCCAATCTTAATCATAGATGGAATCATAGGCGGAAACAGATTGTACCTTCTTAAGGGTTCAGACATCCCTACACCTTTTTTTACATCATCTGCGACTTTACCTAAAATATTTTCTGCATATTTGTTTCCTGTAACTCGGCTGGTTACTTCTATTGCTGAAAGAAGTTCAACACCAGAACCAATCAGGGTAGCCATTGTTCTTGTAAATCTTGCAGAAATTATTTTTACACTTACATCCTTGTAAATTGGTATCTTGGTTAGTTTGAAATGATCCTGTTTTATTCTCATTTCACTGGAAGTCTCAATTTTGGTCATAGCTAATGCTATTACGCCAACTCCAAATACAAGAATATACCATTTAGTTATTAGAAAATCACTTATTGACATCATGATTTGAGTAGGAAGTGGAAGTTCTACTCCAGAGCTTTCAAACATTGATACAAATGTAGGCAATACCTGGGTCAGCATGAAAATTACAACTAAAATTGTAACAATAACAAGTATCACTGGATATGCCATGGCACTCTTAACCTTGTTTTCAATCTTGAATTCCTTTTCGAAGTGCTCGGCAAGCCTCGTCATGATTACATCCAGGTTACCGCTAAGCTCCCCTGTTTCAACCATTGATATCATGATGTTTGGAAAGGTATCCGCATGTTGTTTGAGAGCTTCTGAGAAGGTATATCCCTTCTGTAACTGCTCATAAATATCTGCAATAATTACCCTGAATTTCTTTTTTTGCGTTTGTTGCTGAACAATATCAAGGCAGTTGATTATCGGGATACCTGCATTTAACATTGCCTGGAACTGACGACAGAAGACTGCAAGGTCCTTTGCCTTTATTTTTGTAAACCTTGAAAGAATCCCTTCGGAATCCTTGTAGCCCTTGTCTTCGGATATTTCAACAGGGAAAAATTTCTTGTGCTTGAGCATTTCAGCTACATCGGAGGCTGTGGCTGCAGTGTAGTTTCCTCTGACCTTCGCCCCTTTATTGTTTAACGCTATATATTTAAAACTAGGCATATTGTAACCCCCTTTACACCATGACAAAACGCTTGATATAATCCCTGTCAATGCATGACTGGAACAATGTCTGTTTTGATATGGTATTTGATCTGTATAGATTAAGAAGGTCTGCATCCATAGTGTGCATGCCAAACTTGGCACCTGTCTGGATGCTGTTCATAATCTGGTGGGTTTTCTTTTCCCTTATTGTATTCTTTATTGCCGGAGTTGCTATCATAACTTCCGTTGCAACGGCCCTTCCTCCCTGGTTCTTTACCAGGAGCTGCTGGGATATAACCGACTCCAGTACGTTTGCCAGCTGGACTGCAACCTGTTGCTGCTGATGAGGCGGGAATACATCTATTATCCTGTCCACTGTAGCTGCGGCACCTATTGTATGCAGCGTCGAGAAAACAAGGTGACCTGTTTCTGCTGCAGTCAGTGCTATCTCTATGGATTCGTGGTCACGCATCTCTCCAAGGAGGATTACATCAGGATCCTGTCTAAGGCAGGACTTGAGTCCCTGACCGAATCTGTCGAAGTCGGAACCCATTTCCCTCTGGTTGACTATGCACTTCTTGTGCCTGTGAAGGTACTCTATGGGGTCCTCCAGGGTGATTATGTGATTGTTTCTTTCCCGGTTGATTATATCTATCATTGATGCAAGGGTCGTAGACTTACCGCTTCCCGTAGGTCCCGTTACTAGTATCATTCCCCTTTTCTTTTTGGTAAGCTCCCTCAGAATAGGAGGCAGTCCCAGTTCTTCGAGAGAAGGTATGGTCAGTGAAACCGCCCTTACGGCAATGCTGATTGATCCTCTCTGTTTGAAGGCGTTGATCCTGAATCTCCCGGTGTCTGCAACAGACATGGACATGTCTGCATCGCCTTTTTCCTCAATCATCTGCATGTGTTTCTCTGTAAGAATCTGCTTGGCAATATTCAGTGTATCTTCAGCTGTCAGGATCCTGTCGTCGACGATTTCAAGCTTTCCGTCGATTCTCATTGTAAGGTAGTAGCCTGCCGCTATATGGAGGTCGGATGCCCCCATACTGATGGTTCTCTTTAGTATTTCATGAATATTGTACATGTAACCCCTCCCTTTAATCTACTGTGTATGCAACTCTCAGCATTTCTTCCACTGTAGTTTTTCCCTGTATAACAAGGTCTATGCAGTTGTCCCTCAGGGTTCTCATTCCCTGCCTGTTGGCTTCCGTCCTGATATTGTCTGTTGACGCTGTTGTGTCTATTTCCTTTCTTACTTCCGGTGTCATCTTCATTATTTCGTGTATTGAAGTTCTTCCCATGTAGCCTGAATTGTAGCATTTCTTGCATCCCTTTCCCCTGAAAAGCTGTATGTCGTCATGGACATGGAGAATCTTCTTCTCGGCTTCCGTTATTAGGTAGGATTCCTTGCAGTGTGGACATATGGTCCTTACAAGTCTCTGTGCTACGATTCCCTTTACTGATGTGGATATCAAATAGGGTTTTACCCCCATATCGATCAATCTCATGATGGTTGACGGTGCGTCGTTGGTATGGAGTGTGCTTATAACTATATGGCCTGTGATTGCGGCCCTTACGGCTATCTGTGCAGTCTCCATATCCCTGATCTCACCTATCATAATGATGTCCGGGTCCTGTCTCAGTATGGACCTGAGACCACTGGCGAAGGTAAGTCCTGCCTTTTCGTTTACCTGAACCTGGTTGATGCCGTCAAGACGGTACTCCACCGGGTCTTCAACAGTTATGATGTTTGTTGCCATGTCGTTGAAGTCGCTGAGGACAGTATAAAGAGTAGTGGTTTTTCCACTACCTGTCGGTCCCGTAACCAGTATTATTCCATTTGGTATGTCAAGGATGTCCTCGAAAAGTTCAAGGTTATCAGGGGTGAATCCAAGGTCTGTCTTTGACATGAGGAAATTGGCCCTGTCAAGAAGCCTGATAACTATCTTTTCTCCATGGACAGTAGGCAGTATGGATATACGCATGTCAACTATTCTCTCGTCTATCTGCATCTCCACCCTTCCGTCCTGGGGGTTCCTCTTTTCTGCAATATTGAGGCCTGCAATGATCTTGATCCTTGTTACTATTGCAGAGTGTGTGTTTATTGAAGGTGTCATTACTTCCTGGAGCTGGCCGTCAATCCTGTATCTTATCCTTACAATTGTGTCGAATGGTTCTATATGGATATCACTTGCCCTTGACTTAAGAGCCTGTTTTATGACTGAATTCACAAGCCTTACAACCGGAGCCTGCCTTATGGCTTCAAGGGATTCCTCGCTTATATTGCTTTCAATGCCCTCTTCATTGTACTGCTTTGAAAAGTCCTCTATGGCCTTCTCTGCATTCTGCTTGCCGAAGAACTGGTCTATAGCACTGTTGATGTCCTTCTTGCTGGCAAGGACAGGTTCAATCTTAAGTCCCGTGGCAATCTCTATATCGTCTATGGCATAGATATTTAGAGGGTCATACATTGCAACTGTAAGCTTGCTTGTAGTTTCATTGATTTTTACAGGTATTGCAAGGTATCTTCTTGCAAGGTTTTCTGTTATTAGTTTTGGTATTTCTGCTTCCACTACGTTGTTTTGAATGTCATATCTTTCGATTCCCATCTGCTGCTCTAGTGTTTCTATTATATCTCTTTCATTGACCCAGCCTTTTTCCACAAGAATTTCACCGAGCTTCTGCCCCGTCTTTTTCTGAAGGCTGAGAGCTTCGGTGAGCTGGTCGTTGTTTAGTTTACCTGAATAAATCAGTAAATCCCCAAGTTTCATCGCTTTAATTTTGTTTATCATATGATCATCCTTATTATGAATTCAGTTAATAAATACCCAGTAAAAAAAAATATATTCAAGTTACCTTTAATAGTAAATTTGAATATATATTTATATGATACCATAATTATATTAAAAATAATATAATTAATGGGGTATGACTATAATTTTATCTTCGATCCTTAAATTATCGACTTTATCTTTGTAACCATGAGGTCGATTGCCACAAGATTGTGTCCGCCTTCGGGAATTATGATGTCTGCGTATTTTTTTGTAGGCTCTATGAACTGTTCGTGGGCAGGCCTTACGGTCTGCATGTATTGGTTAAGTACAGAGTCTATAGACCTTCCCCTTTCATTCATGTCTCTTATTATCCTTCTTACAAGTCTTATGTCCGAATCCGTATCCACGAATATCTTTATATCCAGAAGGTCCCTGAGTCTTTCATCATAGAAGATAAGTATACCTTCGAGTACTATAATATCCCTCGGTTCTACTGTTATTGTTTCTTCCTTCCTGTTGTGGGTCTCATAATCATAGACAGGCTTCTCAATCTCCTTTCCCTTTGCAAGATCCTTTAGATGCTCAATCAAAAGATCGTTGTCAAAAGCCAAGGGATGGTCATAGTTTGTTTTGCATCTTTCCTCAAAGGACAAATGGCTCTGATCCTTGTAGTAGGAGTCCTGTTCTATTACAGTGAGGCTTTTGGAAGGAATGGCTGTCTTGATTTTCTTGACGACTGTTGTCTTTCCTGAACCGCTTCCGCCTGTTATACCTATAAAAATCGGTTTTTTCATGACTTGCTCCTCTATGAGTGGGACTTGAGAGTTTTACTTCACTACCCGCCTTAGGATATACCAGGGCTTCAGTTCCCTGTCTATCTTAAGCTTTATTAACTCCTGAGGATGAGGTGCTGATTCTATTTCCTCATCTTTACTATTATACATTTTTTCAACTGTAAAATCAAAGTGTCTTATGTCCGGCCCGAAAATTTCTATCTCATCGCCTACGGAGAACTTGTTTCTCTGTTCAACCAGCGCTATGCCGTTTTCCGCATCGTATTCCTTTACAAGTCCTATGAAGTCATATTCCCTGATGTAGGAACTTGAAGTGTATAGCTGTCCGTCTTCCCTGGGATTTCCGTAATAGAAGCCGGTGGTGAAGTCCCTGTGGGAAGCCTTCTTTATCTCATCGTACCAGTAACTGTCAAATTCTTTTCCTTCAAGACAGTCATTTAGGGCATTCTTGTAGGATCTTACGACTGTAGCGTCATAGTAGGAGCTTTTCATCCTTCCTTCTATCTTGAAGCTGTCAATTCCTGCATCCACAAGGTCCTTTATGTTGTTGATCATGCAGAGGTCCTTTGAATTGAATATGAAGGTGCCATTGTCATCTTCTACTACAGGGTAGTACTCGTCTGGTCTCTGTTCCTCAACCAGGCTGTATTTCCATCTGCATGGATGGGAGCAGTCTCCAAGGTTTGAATGGCGGTTTGTCATATAAGAACTTAGAAGGCATCTTCCAGAGTATGAGATGCACATAGCACCGTGCACAAAGGTTTCAACCTCAAGATTTTCCTTCTTGTTTTCGATTATTCCGTTTATTTCCTCAAAGGTAAGCTCCCTTGCGGGCACTATCCTTTTAACTCCCATGTCATACCAGAAGTTTGCAGTAAGATGATTTGTAGTATTTGCCTGTGTCGACAGGTGTATTTCCATGTCCGGGACAGCAGTCTTGACTACAGTCATTACTCCGGGATCCGCAATTATAACGGCATCAACTCCAGCCTCATCCAGGAATCTTACATACTCTGTCAGACCTTCAAAGTGTCTGTCATGGGCTATGATGTTGAGTGTGACGTATGCCTTGACTCCCCTGTCATGGCAATATTCCACTGCTTCTTCTATATCTTTGCGGTTAAAATTCTTTGCTCCTGCTCTGAGTCCAAACTCAGGCCCTGCAAAATATACTGCATCTGCACCATATTCAACAGCCATTTTCAGTTTTTCCAGGTTGCCTGCAGGTGCTAAAATTTCAGGTCTTTTCATAACTTGCTCCTTGTAGACTAAAACTAATCAAAGCTAGTCAATATCTATTTCGTTGTTTTCTTGTTTCTTTCTTGTTTATCAGATTTTATATGAAAATTTTACTTTTTATAGCTGATCGACACCCCGTCACCCATGGGAAGAATGGATGTCTCCAACGCTTCGTGCTCGCTTATGAATTTGAGATACTGTCTCATTTTTCTAACTATGGTCTTCTGTCTTCTCACTACAAGGTCATCTGTCGCTATCATTCCCTTGTACAGTACATTGTCCGATACGATCAGTCCTCCGGGCTTAAGAAGCTTCATGCATCTTGGAAAGAAGTCCATGTACTTGCTCTTTGCCGCATCAAGGAATATCATGTCGTATTCCCCTTCTATGGAATCAAGCACTTCCAATGCATCCCCTTCCCTGATTTCTATAGGGGTAGGCGGATTATACTTGTCTATATTTGACTTTGCCTGGTCTATGAAGAGCTGCCTTCTTTCAACAGTGGTGATGAGACCGTCTTCAGAGTCAATGATTTTGGACATCATAATGGAAGAATACCCTACAGCCGTTCCCAGCTCAAGTATCCTTTTTGTATTTGTCATTGTAATGAGAAGCTTGATGAGCTGCCCTACTTCCTTGTGGACAATGGGTATCTTCTTTTCTTCGCATTGAAGCCTGAATTCGGCCATTTCGTCGTCTTTTTCCACTATGAGGCTTCTAAGGTATTCAGGTATGTATCTTTTATTTATCAGTTCCATGTCTTCACCTAGTTTATATATTTTCTCTTTGCTTCAAGGAAATCATCATAGTTGTCGGTGAAATAGTGGAAACCATCTCCCTTTGCCAAAAAGAATAAATAGTCTGTTTCTTCAGGATTAAGTGCCGCCTTAATCGATTCAAGTCCCGGCGAGTTTATAGGTCCGGGAGGCAATCCTTCGTAAAGGTATGTATTGTATACTGAATCTATTTCAAGGTCATCATAGGTAAGCCTTGGCTTTCTTTCCCCCAGGGCATACTGCACTGTTGCACAGGATTCAAGCTTCCATCCCAGTTCAATTCTGTTGTGAAAAACAGAAGATATCGCAGGTCTTTCGGAATCCTTCAATGCCTCTCCTTCAACGATTGACGCCATAGTCATTATCCTGTTCAGGTCGTTGATGTCATCAATGTTATCCGCCATATATGAATCATATATGGATTGATATCCGTCAAGGAATCTTCTTATCAGGGTTTCCTCGTCAGAATCCAGATATACATTGTAAGTCTCGGGATAAAGATAGCCTTCAAGGCTTTTAATATTTTCCGACTTTAGAAATTCATATTCATGGGAAAAATATTCAACATCATCGCACAGACTCAGGAATCTATCTTTGTCAATAGAAAGCTGTTCGTTGATTTCCTCTGCGGCTTCAATGATAGTCAGTCCTTCCCTCACTGTTATATTGATTGTTCTGTTCACATTGCTGCCGTTTTCAAGCAGGCTGCAGATTTCATCAAGGCTCATGGACCTTGACATTTCGTAGTCTCCTGCCTTGAACAACGAGCCTCTGCCATTCAGCTTCAGATACACTTTGTATACAGTCAAATCGCTGACAAGGCCATTGTCATACAGGATGTCACCTATGCCGCCAGGTGTTGTCCCTGTTGGAACAGTCAGTACAACAGTACTGCTGTCTTCAATGGCTACAGGCTTTATATTGTCATTGTAGTAGTTTGATGCGCTGAAAAATGCTATTGCTAAAATGACAATCAATGTCAGTATTAATTTTGCAGATTTTTTCATGATCTACCTCCGTTAAACAATAGTAGAACAGTTGTTAAGCAGTGGCTAAACAGTTGTTTAGCAGTAGTTGAATGGTAAAAATGCATAATCCCATGGAGCATATAAAATGCTTCATGGGAAGGTTATGTGCTAGGGTGTGCTCCTGCATCTATTGAAAGCTTGATATACATAGCCCCTTGAAGCATTGGTGCTATGCTTAAAATGAAATTTTCATTAGAGCCTGGAATTCGTCTACGAATCTTGGGCAGTTCTTGAAAACTTGATATGCATAGCCCCTTGAAGCGTTGGTGCTATGCTAAAAATGAAATTTTCATTAGAGCCTGGAATTCGTTTTACGAATTCCGGACTTCCATAATTATCGGAAGTATCATCGGTCTTCTTTTTATTTCGCTGTAGATGAATTTGCTCAGCTCGTCCTTGATGGCGGACTTGATGGCGGACCATTCCCTTACGTTGTTGGCAAAGCATTTTTCAAGGGCGGCTTGTACGGCAGCTCTTGAGTCAACCATAAGGTCCTCGTTTTCACGCACGTATACGAATCCCCTTGATATGATGTCGGGGCCTGAAAGTACAGTACCGGACGACCTGTCTATTGTTACAACTGCTATTATTAGACCGTCTTCGGAAAGATGCTTTCTGTCCCTCAGCACTATGTTTCCAACGTCTCCGACTCCAAGGCCGTCGACCAGGATATTGCCCGACTGGATCTTCTGTCCAAGCTTCATTTCCTTTCTGGTTATTTCAACCATGTCGCCTGTTTTGATAACCATGATGTTCTTGTTTTTTATACCCATTTTTTCAGCAAGCTCGGCATGTTTCTTGAGATGCCTTGCCTCCCCGTGTACCGGTATAAAGAATTTCGGCTTAAGGAGTGCCAGCATGAGCTTGTGCTCTTCCTGCTTTGCATGACCGGATACGTGTATATCATACAGCTTGTCGTAGATAACTTCTATGTTTTTCTCATAAAGCAGGTTTATTACCTGGCTTATGGATTTTTCATTTCCGGGTATAGGACTTGCGGAGATTATTACAGTATCTCCCTGTCGGAGTTCGATTTTTCTGTGTTCATCGGCGGCCATTCTTGAAAGTGCGGCCATTTCCTCGCCCTGGCTTCCTGTTGAAATTATTACTAGTTCCTTGTCCTTGTATTTGTTTATATCGTTGACGTTTACTATCATGTCCGGATTTAGATCAAGGTATCCAAGGTTTGTGGCAACATCGATGACATTGACCATGCTTCGTCCCGATATGACTATTTTTCTCTTGAATATCTTTGCAGCATCGATTATCTGCTGCACCCTGTGCACGTTAGAAGCAAAGGTTGCAACAACTATCCTTTTCTTGGCCTTCTTGAAAAGCTCTATGAAATTGTTGGACAAAGAGCCTTCGGACAGTGAGTATCCGGGGCTTTCAATGTTGGTACTTTCCGAAAGGGCAAGAAGAACTCCCTTCTTGCCGTACTCGGCAATTGTGTGAAGATCTATCGGCTCTCCCTTTACCGGTGTCAAGTCCACCTTGAAGTCTCCCGTGTGGAAAACAACACCAACAGGCGTGGTTATGGCTATGCATGAAGCATCAGGTATGCTGTGGTTGCTTCTGATGAAGTGGGCCTGGAAGCAGCCAAGCTTTATCTTGTCATCATGGTTCACGACATGGAGACATTTGTTGTCCAGTCTGTGTTCTATGAGCTTCTTCTCAATTAGACCTATTGTAAGCTTTGTTCCGTAAATTGGCACTTCCAGCTTTTTCAAAAGATATGGTATTGAACCTATATGGTCTTCGTGTCCGTGGGTAATTACTACCCCTCTTATTTTATCCTTGTTTTTAATTAAATATGATATGTCTGGGATAACGATATCGATTCCCAGCATTTCATCTTCCGGGAATCCCATACCACAGTCAACTATCATTATATCATTTCCGTACTCAAGTACTGTGATATTCTTGCCGATTTCACCCATTCCTCCAAGTGGAACCAGCTTTAATTTTCTGTCGTTTCCTTTTTGCATTTTTTCCTCCTATTTTTGCAGTCACTACAAATACCGTAAAACTTCAGAGTATGGTTGTGTATACTAAAATCGTATTCATCTTCGATGATTTTCTCGAGGTCCTGAAGCAAGTCGATCTTAACCTCTTCGATCTTGCCGCATACCTGGCACACCAAATGGTGGTGTCTGTGAGCTTCATCTTCCACATGACTTAATTCAAATCTACTACAGCCATCATTGAAGTTTAATTTATAAACAATATCAATTTTTTCAAATAATTTCAGCGTTCTATAAATTGTAGCCAGTCCGATCTCCGGATGCTTTATTTTTACTATTTCATATATTTCTTCCGGGCTAAAGTGCTTTCCTTCATTGGAATTTATTATTTCGAATACTACTCTACGTTGTGTAGTCAGTTTGTAACCTGCATTGTTCAATTTTTCTTTAAATATTTCAAAATTTGTCATTTTACCACCACTCTCATTATTTATAGTATTCACCATTCCACAGATATGCCTAACAGCTCCCTACTCCCTCCTTCCATGTATCTATGATTAATAATGTTGATACAAGGGCGTCGAAGTCGAGACCTCGCTGTCATTCATATCTGTTCCATTAGTTTGGTACATTATCTAGTGTTTATTAAGTCTAAATCATTTGACTTTTATTCTCAGTAAGAGTGTATTATTAATTGACAGTTTTGTCAAATGGTAAATTTCTCAATTGAGAGTGCTTAGATTAAATCGTCAGCCATTCCTTCATAGATCTGGATGACTTCTTCAAGTTCTTCGTCGTCTTCTATCATGACGAATACGGGTTGTCCTTTGTCTTTTTCAACCCTGTATATCATTCCTTCTTCGCTGTCGGGGTATCTCAATACGGCATATTCCTCTTCATCCAGATGAAAGGTTGCCAGGATTTCGATTTTTTCCTTCTTGCCTTCGTCGTTTATAAGTTCTATATAATTGCTCATTCTTTCACTCCCTTGTCTAAAAATGTTGTAAGTATATTTACTGCAGCCATCTTGTCGATGACGTCCTTCCTTTTGCTTCTGCTTACATTGCCGCTTATGAGCACTTTTTCTGCCATAAGGGTTGTAAGCCTTTCGTCTTCGTATATGATTTCCTGTTCAAACTTGTAGGACATCTTCTTCACAAACCTCTGTACCTTTTCAGCCTGTATGCCTACTGTACCGTCAAGTTTTTTTGGAAGTCCCACTACTATTGATGTTATTCCATATTCTTCAATGATTCTTTTCAGTTCTTCGAAATCTTTTCTGTAGCTGACCCTTCTAATTGTTTTGACTCCCTGGGCGGTTATGTTGAGGGGGTCGCTTACGGCTACTCCGATGGTGTTGTCGCCTACGTCAAGTGCCATATATCGCTTCATGTTAACTCCTTTTTTATTCTATTTACCGTTCCACGATTATGACTGACAGTTCCCTACTCCGTCGGCACGACAATCTCTTGTTGATAAGGATGATTGACGAGCCTCCAAGTCGAGACCTCACTGTCACTCATAACCGTTCCACTGTTTATTTGTTTAATCCAGGTTCTACTGTTACTTAACAATCGCTTCACTATTGCTTTGACGACGGTCTCCTGTTTTTAAACTATCTTTATACAAAACTCATCGCATGCGGAAGCGCAGTAGCTGCAGAGGACGCATTTGTCACTGTCCACGATGCATTTACCGTCTGTTATTTTCAAGGCACCTTGCTGGCATCTTTCGACGCAGTTGCCGCAGCCGGTGCACCAGTATGCGATTTTAAGTTTTCTTTTTTTATTGTTAATACTGTCTTCCAGGAATCCTTCGGGGTCTTCATTGTTGAGGACAGCCAGGTTGAAGTCTATTTCCTCTTCGTATCTCATGCCTACTGCAGTCCAGTCAACAAGCGGGGATTCGAAGGAGAATTTAAGGGCATCTGCAGGGGCTTCCGTCAGGTGTCCTCCTCCAAGGGGCTTCATGGACAGTATTTTCTTTCCATTTTGTTTGGCAAGGTTTATGCTTTCAGTCATGTCGTCAATGGTGCCGTCGACTATGCCCAAACCTTTTCTGTTGAATATGGGATGGATTATCTCTATTTCATCCTTGTCTGCCAGGTCTCTTACTGCACTGTGGAAGTGGGTTGATATGCCGAAGTGCCTTATGATTCCATCTTCCTTGTACTTCAGCAGTCTTTTTACTGCATCGTAGTGTCCTCTGAAGGTATGGATGCTTTCCTGTTCGTGAAGCATGAATATGTCTATATAGGCCGTATCCATTTCCTTAAGGGCTTTTTCTATGCTTTTTTCTGCAGTTTCTTCGGACCATGCATATGATTTTGTCGATATTATTATGTCTTCCCTGTCTACTTTTTTCAGAAGTTCACTGAATATGTCATAATTGTCATATAGCTCTGCCGTGTCAAAAAAATTCATGCCTCTTTCATATCCGTACAGAAGCAGCTCGGCCTTCCTTTCAAGGGAATACTCGCATTGAAGAGGACTTAGGGCCAGAGTTCCATAACAGATTTTTGAAGCTTCCTTTAAATCCAAGTTTTCATCTCCTACATTTGCAACAATTGTAATTGCAAAAAATATAGCAGTATTACAAGAATACTGCTAATTATTGTTACTCATTTTTTAGATTTTCCAAATAATCGTTTAGTATTTCTTCAAGAAGCTCATCACGTTCAACTTTCATGATTATGCTTCTTGCGTTATTATGACTGGTTATATAAGTAGGGTCTCCCGAAAGTATGTATCCGATAATCTGGCTTACAGGATTGTACCCCTTCTCGTTCAATGCATTGAGTACGGATTTTATAATTTCCTTTACTTCGTTGACATTGTTCAGTCCAAAATCAAATTGTGTCGTCTTATTATCCAAGCTAACCACCCCTCTAGACCTTTTTATGAATTACTTTAATCTAATTATAAGTACATTTAAGCAATAATTCAATCTATTTTATCATATCTTTGATGATTTCCAGTGCTTTATTTAATGCTTCATCTATTTTTTCAGGTTTCTTTCCTCCTGCCTGAGCGAAGTCCGGTCTTCCACCGCCTCCACCGCCGACAACTTTCGCAGCTTCCCTTATTATGTTTCCGGCATGAAGCCCTTCCTTGACTAAAGGCTTTGCAACTGAAGCAATCAGCAGAACCTTTCCGTTGCTTTCTGCAGCAAGGACGGCTACAGAATCTGAATATTTATCCTTTATCCTGTCGGAAAGCTCTCTCATTTGATCGGCATCTGATTCTCCCAGATTGTTCAGGAATATCTTTACATTGCCTTCTTCAGTGTAGTTGTCAAGAATGTTTCCAAGCTCGGCCTTTACAGCTTCACTCTTGTAGTTTTGAATCACAGCATCTTTTTCCTTGCTTTCAGCAAGTATCTGATTTATTCTGTTTTCAATGTTTTCCGGCTTTGTCTTCAACTTTGAAGCCAGTTTTAGAGTATTTTCCCTATAGGCGTTGAGATAGTCAAAGGCATCCATTCCCGTAAGCGCTTCAATTCTTCTGATTCCGGAAGCTATTCCTGTTTCACTCACAATCTTGAAAAGACCGATCTCTGAAGTGTTCTTCACATGGGTTCCGCCGCAAAGTTCCCTGCTGTATCCTTCAACACTAATAACTCTTACCTTTTCACCATACTTGCTGTCGAAAAGTGCAGTGATGCCCGAAGCCTTTGCTTCTTCAAGTGTCATGCTTGCAGTAGTCACCTGTAGATTTTCAAAGATTTTTTCATTGACCATTTTCTCGACTTCTTCGATTTCCTTGTCAGTCATTCCTTCAAAGTGGGAGAAGTCAAATCTCAACCTTTCCTTTTCAACCAGGGATCCCGACTGGTTTACATGGCTTCCAAGAACCTGTCTCAGAGCTTCGTGGAGAAGGTGTGTAGCGGTATGGTTTGCCGCAGTGGCATTCCTTCCACGAATATCATAGGTTACCTTTACCTTGTCTCCTGTTTTCAATGTTCCCGCAGTCACCTTTACATGATGAAGGAAGATGTCGTTGTTTGCCTTGGTTACATCTTCGACATGGGCGGAAACACCTTCTCCCGCCATAATGCCGCAGTCACCTTTCTGGCCGCCGCTTTCAGCGTATAGAACGGTTTCATCGGTTACAGCAAATCCCTTGCCATCTATTGACTGCACTTCATTGTATTCTTCATCGTAAAGTTTCAAGATTGTAGCTTCTGTTTCTTTTTCGGTATATCCCTTGAACAGGGTACTTTCTGTATTTTCAATCTTGAAACTGCTTCCATGCCAGGCTTCTCCGGCAGATGCATTTCTTGCTTTTCTTGCGTTTTCCTTCTGCTTGTTCATGAATTCCACAAAGGATTCTTCACTTACTGTAAGTCCTTTTTCACCAAGGATCTCTTCAGTCAGTTCAAATGGGAATCCATATGTGTCGTAAAGCTTGAATGCCTGCTCTCCGGAAAGTTCAGTAGTCCCATCTTTTTCCATCTTTTCAGTATATGTATTGAGAATTTCAATACCCTGGTCTATGGTTTTGCTGAATCGGTCTTCTTCTATTTCAATAATTTTATATATCTGGTCTGCTGAATTTGCAAGTTCCGGATATGCTTCGCCGAACATCTCTACAACAAGCTTGGAAATTGTAGTCATGAAATTATCCCTGATGCCAAGGAGTTTTCCGTGTCTGGCAGCTCTTCTTAGAAGCCTTCTAAGTACATATCCCCTTCCTTCATTTGAAGGTATTACACCGTCTCCTATGAGGAAGGTAACAGCTCTTGCATGGTCTGTAATTATCCTTACCGAAATGTCGGTCTTCTTGTCCTTGCCGTATTCCACTCCGCTTATCTTTTCAACCATCTTGATAATTGATACAAGGGGCTCTATTTCAAATACATTTTCCTTGCCTTGAAGCACGGCTGCCATTCTTTCAAGACCCATACCTGTATCTATGTTTGGATTTGCAAGGGGATGGTATTCTCCCTTTTCATCCTTGTTGAACTGGGTAAATACAAGGTTCCATACTTCTACATATCTGTCGCAGTCACAGCCCGGCATGCAGTTTGGATCTCCGCAGTCGTACTGCTCTCCCCTGTCATAGTATATCTCGGAACATGGACCGCTTGGGCCCACTTCAAGTTCCCAGAAGTTGTCTTCCTTTCCAAGTCTTACGATTCGTTCTTCAGGAACCTTAATTTCATCTTTCCAGATATTGTATGCTTCATCATCTTCATGATATACAGAAACCCATAGCCTGGAATCATCAAGACCCATTTTTTCAGTCATGAATTCCCATGCCCATGCTATTGCCTCTTTCTTGAAATAGTCTCCAAAGGAGAAGTTTCCAAGCATTTCAAAAAATGTACAGTGCCTTGAAGTGTGCCCCACATTTTCAATATCTCCGGTTCTTACACATTTCTGGCATGTAACCATTCTTGTCCTTGGCGGAGTGTCCGCACCTGTAAAATATCTTTTAAGGGGAGCCATTCCTGCATTCACAAGAAGAAGTGTATTGTCGTTTTTAGGTATCAAAGGAAAACTGTGTGCTGCCAGGTGATTCTTGCTTTCGAAAAATTCGATAAAGCTTTTTCTGATATTGTCTACGGAATATTTGTTCATCTTATCCTCCATCTATGCAACTCGTATGTCAACGAATAGTCTATCTTTTCAAGTATGTAGATAAACTCGTCCCCACGGACGAGTTTCATTAAAATTATAATTAAGGGTGGTGGATATGTCAACCTTTTCTATACATCAATATTTATTATTCCACCGCCTACGAGTACATCTCCATCGTAAAATACCATGGATTGTCCCGGTGCAAGTGATTTTACAGGCTCAGTGAAGTTCACAACAAGTCTCTGTCCGTCCCTTTTTATTGAAGCTTCGGCTTCCCTTGCTGAATACCTTATCTTGCACATCAAAGGCTTCTCTTCTATCTTGTAATCGTCGTATACGATATTGTATTCTTCAAGTGTGCATGTTTCAGCATACAGGTCCTTTTCAACGCCTAAGACCACACTGTTGTCTATTGCATCTATCTTCACGACATATCTTGGAGAGCCCAGGGCTATTCCAAGACCCTTCCTCTGGCCTACGGTGTACTTGTGTATCCCCTTGTGCTTTCCGAGGATTCTTCCCTTTGTGTCCACGAAATTACCAAGCTTTTTCTGCGGATTGATATATTGTTCCAGGAAGCCGACATGGTCGTTGTCGCTTATGAAGCAGATTTCCTGGCTGTCCTTCTTCTGGGAAAAGTCAAGGTCTATGTCCTTGACTATCTGCCTGGCCTCTTCCTTGTCTTTAATGTCTCCCAAAGGCATGAGAATTCTTTCAAGGTCTTTTTCCTTGAGATTGTAAAGATAGTAGCTCTGGTCCTTGTATTTGTTTTCGGCTTTTTTTATCAGGTATCTGCCGTTTTCCGAAACGATTTTCGCATATTGTCCCGAAGAGATATACCAGGCACCAAGCCTGTCCGCTTCTTCAAGAAACTTTTTATATTTTACGACCTGGTTGCACTTGACGCATGGGTTGGGTGTCCTTCCCCTGTCGTATTCCGAGTGGAAATATTGGATGATTTCCTCATTGAATTCCTTCCTCAGGTCAAGTACATAGTGCTCTATTCCAAGAACTCGGGCAGCTTTCCTTGCGTCCCCTATTGCCGTCTCCATTTCTTCAAAGCTTGTCTGGACAAAGGTCACGCCTATTACTTCATATCCCTTTTGCTGTAAAACAACAGCAGCGGCGGTGCTATCCACACCACCGCTCATGCCCAGCAAAACTTTTTTATTAAAGGTGTTCATGCTCATGCTCGTGAACATCGAAATCAGGATCGAAATCCTCAAGACCCTTGATTGTTTTTCCAGTTTTCTCGGCGTAATTGTGGAGTGCAGCCTTTACAGCCTGCTCCGCAAGTACCGAACAGTGTACCTTTACCTTCGGAAGTCCTCCAAGGGCATCTACAACAGCCTTGTTTGTAAGCTCAACAGCCTCGTCGATGCTCTTTCCCTTGATAAGCTCCGTTGCCATGCTTGACGATGCAATGGCAGATCCGCATCCGAAAGTAAGGAACTTGACATCAGTGATGATGTCGTCATCTATTTTCAGATATATTTTCATTATATCTCCGCATTGGGCATTGCCTACCTCTCCAATACCGTCTGCGTTTTCTATTTCTCCAACATTTCTTGGATTCCTGAAGTGATCCATAACCTCTTCTGTATACATTCTATTTCCTCCTACCTGTATATAATGGCGACATTTGTCTTAATCTATCTACTACATTTACAAGTTTTTCAACTGTATAGTCAACATCTTCTTCTGTATTAAAATCAGAAAGGCTCAGTCTCAATGAACCGTGTGCAATTTCATGAGGCAGCCCTATTGCCATAAGTACATGGGACGGATCGAGTGCCCCCGATGTACAGGCGGAACCGCTTGAAGCTGATATTCCGTCCATGTCAAGATACAGCAGCAATGACTCGCCTTCTATGAATTCAAACGAGAAATTCACATTGCCCGGAAGCCTGCTTGTGGGATGACCGTTCAGCTTGGCGTTTTCTATCTTTTCAGGAATAAGCTTCATCAACCTGTCTCTTAATGCAGTTGTTTTACCGATGCTTTCCTCCATGGTTTCACCGGCTATTTCAACAGCCTTTGCAAAGCCCATGATGCCTGGAACATTTTCTGTACCAGCTCTCATCTTTCTTTCCTGGGCTCCTCCATGAATAAGATTCTCGGGTCTTATTCCCTTTTTAATGTAAAGCATTCCAACACCTTTTGGTCCGTGAATCTTGTGGGCTGATGCTGAAAGCATGTCTATGTTCATTTCTTCAACGTCTATCGGCACATGTCCGAATGCCTGTACTGCATCGGTATGGAAGAATATGTTCTTCTCCCTTGCGATTGCACCGATTTCCTTAATTGGCTGGATTGTACCTATTTCGTTGTTTGCGAACATTATTGAAATAAGTATCGTATCTTCCCTGATGGCATCATTCAAGTCATCAAGGCTCACCATTCCATATTCGTCCACTTCAAGGTAAGTAACTTCAAAGCCGTTTTTTTCAAGATACTCACATGTGTGAAGTATTGCATGGTGTTCTATTTTTGATGTAATGATGTGCTTGCCTTTGGAGCAGTATTTTTCGGCTACACCCTTGATTGCCCAGTTGTCCGATTCGGATCCGCATCCGGTGAAATAAATTTCATCAACATCGGCGTTGATCAATCCGGCTACGGTTTCTCTTGCACCGGCAAGGGCTTTCTTGGCTTTTTGTCCAAAATCATATATACTTGATGGATTTCCATATAGTTCAGTAAAGTATTCATTCATGGTTTCAACCACTTCAGGTCTAACCATGGTTGTTGCTGCATTGTCCAAATACACTCTTCTCTCCATTATTCTACCTCCAGCATTTCTTTCGAATGCTCCTCCATTACTTTAGTATGCTGACTTACCATATCGCTTAGATATGTGTTGTCGATCACATCGTTGATGCTTTTTTCTATTTTTTCAAACACAACCCTTGTTGCACAAATGGATTCCCTGCTGCAAAGATCCGACGACAGACAGTCCGACGGCGACATCTCTCCTTCCAATGCCCTTAAAATCATTCCTACTGTTATTTCCGAAGGATCCATAGCGAGAAGATATCCACCATTGGCTCCCCTTACGGTTTTTATATATCCCTTCTTTTTCAGCTTTGACAGAAGCTGTTCAAGATAGTTTTCAGATATATTGTACATTTGTGAAATTATTTTAAGACTCACCGGACCGGTGCCATAATTTTTGGCCAATTCGAAGGTTGCCTTCAGTCCATAACGTCCTTTTGTAGATAATAACAAATAATCACCTCTAATCCCAAGTGAAACACTAGACTTTTAACTGAGTATAATATACCCTAGTAAATTTGTCAACATTTATTTGCGGAAATTCCCATGACATCGATTTCATCATGCCATCATAAGTTGAAATGCAAAAATTACCAAAAAAAGAACCCTTTTCAAGGTTCTTTCGCATTTTGAAAACTTGTGTTCAAATCACAGCCATGCGTTCATGCACAGCGAATTAGTTGATATAGCTTTCCTTTTCAAGAAAGTCAAGAAGGCCGAATTCTATCTGCAGCAGCTTAAGCTTTGCCTCATACTCGTCAACGTCTATTTCTTCGTTTTCAAGAAGGTCGTCGAGGATCTGCTTACCTCCGTCATAAAGGTACAGCTCCTTGCTGGGCCACATTATGTTTTTGCTTTCTTCGGAATCAACCGTAGGTTCAGCCGCCACTCTCAGGGATGACAAAAGGGACTTGTCCAGGGAACCTAAAAGATATATCTTTTTGACATTGATGTCTGCATCCTCAAGGGTTGTTCTCAGCTTTCTCAGGTATCTTAGGTGCTCGGGCTTAATTTCAAGCATGTAGTTTTCTGACAAAATCTGTTCCTCGACTATAAGGTTGTTGTATTCTATTACTATGTTGTAGCTTTTTGAGCTATCTATATCCGCCAGCTTTTCCCTTATGTTATCAAGGGCGTCAATATCGTGAAAGCCGTTAAATTCAACTGTAAAATTCATTATTCCTCCTCTTCGACTTCTTTCAAAAAGTCCAGATATCGTATTATGTTTTTCTCATAACCGATATTCTTAGGATTATAAAACTTTTCCGAGTCAAAATCAAGAGGAAAATAATCCTGCTTGACATAACTGTACCTGTAGTTGTGGGGATATTTGTATCCTACGCCATGGCCCAGTTTAGATGCCGACTTGTAGCTTTTATCCTTTAAATGGTTTGGAACCTCGGGGTTTTTCTTCCCTGCATATTCCATTGCCTTGTTTATTGCAACGTATGCTGCATTGCTTTTAGGTGCGCAGGCAAGATATGTAACAGCCTGAGAAAGGTTTATCCTGCATTCAGGCATTCCAATTACATTGACTGCATTGAAACAGTCCACTGCAATGCCCAGTGCCTTCGGATCTCCATTGCCAATATCTTCGGAAGCGCTGATCACCAGCCTCCTGGCTATGAACTTGGGGTCTTCACCTGAATTGAGCATCTTGGCAAGCCACAACAGTGCTGCGTCCGGGTCCGAGCCCCTTATGCTCTTGATGAATGCCGAAACGGTATCATAATGGTTGTCACCGTTCTTGTCATAGTATGAAGTCTTGCTCTGTATGCTTTCCTTTGCATCTTCCACAGTTATTATCAGATGGTTGTTTTCGTCTCTTTCAGTAGTAAGTATTGCAAGTTCAAGGGCATTCAATGCCTTTCTTGCATCTCCGCCACTATAGTCCGAAATAAGCTGCACGGCATTGCCATCGATTTCTGCATTGAGTCCAAGCTCGCCGTTTATAACAGTCTCCATTGCCCTGTTTATGATTATTGTTATGTCCTCAGGCTCCAGTGCTTTCAGTTGGAAAATCATTGACCTTGAGATAAGGGCGCTGTTCACTTCAAAGTAAGGATTTTCAGTAGTGGCTCCTATGAGGATTATAGTGCCGTTTTCAACATATGGCAGCAGGGCATCCTGCTGCGATTTGTTGAATCTGTGGATCTCGTCGATGAATACGATAGTTTGCTTGTTGTACATGGAAATTTCATTTATTGCATAATTGATTTTTTCCTTGATGTCCTTGATTCCCGATGTAACAGCATTCAGTGTCTCGAAGTTCTTTTCAGTCTTTTCGGCAATGATGCGGGCAAGGGTTGTTTTACCCGTACCGGGAGGGCCATACAGTATTATGGAACTGAGCCTGTCGGCCATAATTGCCCTTCTAAGCATTTTTCCGTCGGCAAGTATATGGTCCTGCCCAACATAATCAGAAAGATCCCTTGGCCTCATTTTGTCGGCCAAAGGATTATTCTTCTTTATGAATTCATCGTAATTCATGTTAAAAAAGTCCACGTTGTTACCTTCCTGTCTATTCGTAAACGCTCATCAATGCTTCAACTCTTTTTATAAGCGTTTCCTTGTCCTGTGACTGAGTGAATGCACAGTTCATTATGTCTGCAATCTCTGCCATATCCTTTTCAACAAGCCCTATTGTAGTGATGGCAGGTGTTCCTATTCTTATTCCGCTTGTTACGAAAGGACTCTTTGGATCGTTTGGTATGGTGTTCTTGTTTACTGTAATATTGATGTCTCCAAGTATCTTTTCAGCTTCCTTTCCTGTAACATCCTTGCTTCTCATGTCCAAGAGTATAAGGTGGTTGTCTGTTCCGTCCGATACAAGTCTGAATCCTTTTTTCTTAAGCTGTACTGCAAGCTCTGCTGCATTTTTCACAACTTGATTCTGATACTCTTTGAAGTCGTCTTCCAAAGCTTCCTTGAAGCATACGGCCTTGGCGGCAATGACATGCATCAAAGGTCCGCCCTGGATTCCCGGGAATATAGCCTTGTCAACAGCCTTTGCATACTTTTCCTTGCACAGTATTGCTCCACCTCTTGGTCCCCTGAGGGTCTTGTGGGTTGTAGTTGTTACAAAGTCAGCATATTCAACAGGATTCTGGTGAAGTCCTGCAGCTATAAGACCGGCAATGTGAGCCATGTCCACCATGAGGTATGCTCCCACCTCGTCTGCTATTTCCTTGAATTTAGCAAAATCGATTTTTCTTGCATAGGCACTGGCACCTGCAACTATCATTTTTGGCTTTTCCTTTACTGCAATTTCCCTTACCTTTTCATAGTCTATTACTTCAGTTTCCGGATCCACACCGTAAGGTACTATTTCAAAGTATTTTCCTGAAATGTTAACGGGACTTCCGTGAGTGAGGTGTCCGCCTTCAGACAGGTTCATACCCATTATCTTGTCGCCGGGTTCCAAAACAGCGAAGTATACGCCTAGGTTTGCGTTTGAGCCTGAATGAGGCTGTACATTGGCATGATCCGCGTTGAAAAGTTTCTTTAATCTTTCTATGGCAAGAGTTTCCGCTTCATCTACAAACTCGCATCCGCCATAGTATCTCTTTGCAGGATAACCTTCCGCATACTTGTTGGTCAACTGGCTTCCCATTGCTTCAAGTACGGACATTGAAACAACATTTTCCGAAGCTATGAGCTCAAGATTTCTATGCTGTCTTCCGATTTCTCTTTGTATTGATTCATAAATTTCTACATCTGTGTTTTTCAAATTCTCAAACATGTTTACTCCTCTCATTTCGAATATTTTATTATTATATTTAACAGTTCCTCCAGGGCCTTTTCGGGATCTTCAGCTTCCGCCCTCTCCTTGAAACAGTTTTTGGCGTAGTTTTCCATTACCATGCCTCCAACCTTGTTCAAGGCGGATTTTGCAGCCGAAATCTGTATAAGTACATCACCACAGAATTCACCGTTTTCAATCATTCTTTGAATGCCTTTTACCTGGCCTTCGATTCTTTTCATTCTATTAAGCAACTGTTTATTTGAATCCATTTTACTCACCTCTATAAGGACTTATGCTTTCAATAATATCATTATGCTTAAATATTTTTTTATCTACTGTTCTCAATATGTAAAATGAAACCACAAGGGACAAAACACCGATTGCCGAAGAAACTATTTCCCTGTTTCCCCAAGCTATGAAGTTGTATGCCAGCAATGATGCGATTATCATGACCAAAAGGGGTATTCCATAGGCAACCATTGAATAAAGGAGAACATTGACGTCTTTTGTAGTCACCGTCAGCAGCTGTCCGGGGAAATAACCCTCATCCTTAACCTTCAATACATGGCCTTCGTCAGTACACTGGCTTCCGCAGGATGCGCAGTTGTCGCCGCATGCCGATGCCCTTGCCACCTTAATATGTGCTGTTCCATTTTCTATAAATACTACTTGTGCTATTTTTTCCATTTTATCACTCTTTCATTTCATTAGTTGCATTCCGCCAAATCATTGATCACATAGGATGCAAGGAGGAGGCCTGCAGATGAAGGGACAAAGGAGTTGCTTCCTATGTCTCCGGTTTCCAGTGACTTTTTCGGAGTTTCTTCCGAAAATACCACCTTGTGCCTCTTTATTCCCCTTGCCTTCAATTCCTTTCTCATCTTCTTTGCAAGAGGGCAATTGAAGGTCTTGTATATGTCTGCTATCCTGAAAGCCTGGGGATTTGTCCTGTTTCCGGTCCCCATGCAGCTTATGATCTTTATGTCGTTTTTCAGGCAGTAGTCTATGAGCAGTATTTTTGCATTGACATCATCTATGGCATCAATAACATAATCAACTTTATCATTTTTGAAAAATATTTCAATGCTTTTTTCTTCAATTCTGCAATCGTATTTTTTTATTGCTATGTCGGGATTAATGGAAAGGATATTTTCCTCTATGACATCAACCTTGCTTCTTCCCAGGTTTTCCACCGTTGAGTGGAGCTGTCTGTTCAGATTGGTAATGTCGTAGGTGTCAAAATCCACAATGGTCATCTTTCCCACAAAGCTTCTGCATACTGCCTCGGCAGAGTAGGATCCCACTCCGCCAAGACCTGCTATCATCACATTTGCATTCCTGAATCTCTGTACATTTTCAATGCCGTAGATTATTTCCAGCCTGGACCAGGGATTCATGTTATTCTTCCAGGTCCAGTTTCAGGCCAAGTTCATGAAGCTGAGCTTCATCAACATCCGTAGGGGCTCCTGAAAGCAGGCATGTTGCACTTTGTGTTTTTGGAAATGCTATTACGTCCCTTATGTTTTCGCTTCCTGTCAGAGTCATTACCAGTCTGTCTATGCCGTATGCAATTCCACCATGTGGCGGAACACCATATCTGAAGGCATTGAGAAGGAATCCGAACTTGGCTTCTGCTTCCTCTTCCGAAAGTCCAAGAGCCTTGAACATTCTCTGCTGGAGAGTCCTGTCCGTAATCCTTATGCTTCCTCCGCCTATTTCGTCTCCATTGATCACTATATCGTAAGCTTTTGCCCTCACTTCGGAAGGATTGCTTTCAAGCTTGTCGATATCCTCGTCCACAGGGCTTGTGAACGGATGGTGCTTGGCAACATACCTGTCTTCCTCTTCATCATATTCGAAGAGCGGGAAGTCAGTGATCCAAAGGAATTCGAATTTCGACTTGTCGATCTTGTCAAGGTCCTCTGCTATTTTCTTCCTCAGTGCTCCCAGAGCATTGTTGACTACTGTATTCTTGTCCGCGATTATGAATACTATGTCTTTTTCTTCAAGGTTCAGCTTTTCAACCAGTCCATTCTTCTCTTCATCACTCAGGAATTTGGCAACAGGCGAAACAAACTCTCCATCTTCGATCTTTGCCCAGGCAAGTCCTTTTGCATTGTAAGTCTTTGCGAATTTTTCAAGCTTGGATATCTTTTTCTTTGAAAATTCATCAGCACTCTTTTCTATGACAATCCCCTTTATTGAATTGCCTTCAACTGTGTTGGCCTTGAATGCATTGAATTCGGAATTTGCAAAAACATCTGTAAGGTCATTGAATTCATAACCGAATCTTAGGTCCGGCTTGTCCGAACCGTATCTGTTCATGGCTTCGTCATATGACATTCTTGCAATTGGAAGTGTAACATCAACATCGATTACTTCCTTGAAGACTTTTTGAATAAGTCTTTCATTTATTGAAATTACGTCTTCTATGTCCACGAAAGACATTTCAACGTCAAGCTGTGTGAATTCAGGCTGTCTGTTGGCCCTTAAATCCTCGTCCCTGAAGCATTTTACTATCTGATAGTACCTGTCGTATCCTGACACCATCAAGAGCTGCTTGAATATCTGTGGCGACTGAGGCAGTGCATAGAAGGACCCCTTGTTTACCCTGCTGGGTACAAGATAGTCTCTTGCCCCCTCCGGTGTAGGTTTGTTGAGAACCGGCGTTTCAATATCAAGAAATTCATTTTCGCACATGAATTCCCTTATTATCTTTGTGGTCTTGGCCCTTGTAATAAGGTTGTTTTGCATATATGGCTTCCTGAGGTCGAGGAATCTGTTCTTCAGTCTCATGACTTCCGAAGCATCATCATTGTCCCTTACATAGATAGGTGGAGTTTCAGATACACTCAATATCTTGATTTCATCTGCATATATTTCAATATCACCTGTAGGCATATTGTCGTTTTTTGACTGCCTTTCCCTTACGCTTCCAGTAACGGCAATTACATACTCGCTTTTTACATCTGAAGCCTTTTCAAATGCTTCCTTGTTCAGGTCCTCGTCGAATACAGCCTGCACTATTCCGGCTACATCTCTAATATCCACAAAAACAAGGCTTCCCAGGTTTCTTTTCTTTTGCACCCATCCCATAACAGTAACATTGTCTCCAATATGGCTGCTTCTAAGATTGCCGCATTTGATGGTTCTTCTTGTTGATCCTAATTTTTCCATATTTCCTCCTGATTATCATTTTTTATTTTAATAATAGGCCGTTTTCTATCCAACAGACATCTCATATATTTATGTTATTTCATACTTGTACAGCTTAATATTATATTGAGTGTAATATATGAAAGTTGTTCTCTTGCGCAGCTCAGGGGAATTTTATATGCATAAACCCTTGGTACAATGGTTTTATGCTTTAACGGATATTCCCCTTTGCGCCCGTCATAACTGCATTCGCAGTTATGACAGAAATAAAAAAATCGTCCCTGTAAAAACAAGGGACGAGAAATTTCCCGCGGTGCCACCCTATTTGGACTTGTTGAAGTCCCGCTCATTAAAACAACTGAATCCATTTTTTTCGATAACTCAGAAAAGTTATGGAGGTGTCTTCACAAGGGTCTGCAAACCGGATTTCCATCAACACCGGCTTTCTATGATTGCTTCGCATCGTTACTCTTCCTCTGGATTTTGTAGTTGCTTCCTTGTAAATTACCATATTATTGAGTGTCTGTCAATATTTGTGAAATTAATTTTTTCTTTAACAAATAGACCTGTTCGAGTTTTTCACTGTATGTCTTTAAATCCTTGTTGTTCCCCACCCTGTGGATTTTGTTTTTGTAGGGATCCACTATCTTCGATGCGGAGCCTGCGCCCATGGCAAGAATTGTCTGAATCTCCTCAATGATGTTAATATTGTAAATGGATTCATGGCCCCTGCAGGTGTATCCGAAATTATCAGCATTGTTTCTTATGTTTTTCTGTCTGTAAAGATAGTAGATATTCATTCCCAAGTCCTCAAGACTTCTCTTGTATAGTTCATTTATTTCATCAAGTACTTTTTCAAATCGCTGGTTTACGTAATTTTTATTATGGTAATATGAACCTCTTTTTACAGCCAGATTGTGGACCGTCACATTTTCCGGTCGATAGTCTTTTATGAAGTCAATATTCCTGTATGCATCTTCCATACCCTCTCCGGGGAGGCCTATTATGAAATCTGCATTTATTGTTTCAAATCCTGCAGCCCTTGCAATATCAAAGGCTTCCATAATATCCTCTGCTGTATGATCCCTGTTTACAAGCTTCAAGGTATCATTGTTCATAGTCTGAGGATTGATGCTTATCCTGTTTACTCCCATGTCCTTCATTATTTTCAGCTTTTCATTTGTTATGGTTTTCGGTCTGCCCGATTCCATGGTAAATTCAAGACCGTCTTTGATTTTGAAGTTTTTTCTAATGCTTTCCAGGAGTTTGTATGTCATTTTATCATTTAGTATTCCCGGTGTCCCTCCACCTATGTAGATGCTCTGGACATCAAGGTCGAACTCTTCTGATATATCAGCGTTTTGCTTGATTTCTTCAATTAATATATCTATATAGTTTTCTATTTCTTCTTCGCTTTTCCCCACATATGATGTGAAGGAACAGTAATTGCATTTTGTAGGACAGAAAGGAATGCCTATATAAAGGCTGGCATTTGTTTTATTCTTTGCCAAAAGCTTGCTCTCTGTTTCATACACCCTGAAAAGATTTTCTATGGTGTTTTCCTTCAGAAGAAAGGTCTCTTTCAATACACGGGCGATATAACGTCTATCGTATCCGTTCCCTGCTGCAATCCTGATGATTTTTACAGGTCTTACTCCTGTCAGTATCCCATATGAATATGTCGTTTCATAGTATCGTGAAAGCAGTCTATAAAGATTGTGCCTCAACAGTACCTGGATATTCTTATTGTTTTCCTTGTTAAGGAATTCAAGATCTTCCAATGAAGTACCTTCTTCACATACAAAGACGGAATCCACAGCAAGTCTAGAAACTGCCGTGCATTCCATATCCAGGTTGATATCTATATCTATGATGGTATCATTATCATCCAAATTGTCTTTGTCAGCTTCAAAGTCCTTTTTGTTTATGCTGATTTTATGGACCTTGTCAAATATTCTTACGGTGTTAAAAATGCTGTCTGAATATTTATGGCTGTTTATAGTAACATTAATCATTATCTAAGAAACGGATTGTTTTTCTTTTCATACCCTATGGTAGATGAACTGTTGTGTCCAGGGTAGACCTTTGTCTCGTCCGGATAATCAAGAAGCTTCGTCTTGATGGAATTGATGATCTGATCGTATGAACCTCCCGGAAAGTCAGTTCTTCCTATGCTTCCCCTGAAAAGAGTGTCCCCGGAGAATATTGCATCTTCGCAAACAAGACAGATGCCGCCTGGAGTATGTCCGGGAGTATGAAGCACCTTGTATTCCATTTTACCTGCAGTAACAATATCCCCTTCTGACAGGAACTTGTCAGCCTTGAGTATTATATCCCTTCCGAACATCATTTTCGTAAAACTGCTTGCTCCGCCTTTTATAAGTTCATCATCAAACTTGTGTATATACAGAGGAACCTCGTATTTGGCAATCAATTCCTCCACTGCTCCAATATGGTCGCCATGACCATGTGTAAGTACTATTCCTACGGGAGTGAAGCCCTTTCCCTCTATTGCATCAATTATCTGTTCCGGATTGAACCCCGGGTCTATGATTATTATTTCCTTAGTATCCGAATCACCTGTAAGATAACAGTTTACCATGTAGCTTCCAACTACTATATTTTCCAGTATCATTTTTTTCCTCCTAGTTTTATATCACAACTTAGTTGAGTTAATTCATGTGTTATTTGAAATATAAACGCTTCAATTGTATTTCAAATGTTGCATGAATTAGCATGAAACTTGTTGTGAGATAAAACATCATTATTTTTGATTATCACAACTTTAGTCAAATTTATTTATTAAACAGGAATATCGCAACGCTTCAATGCGATATGACTTGTCATAGTCTAAGAAATTCAAAAATGTGTAATCCCTTAAAACATTGGTATTACACGCATAAGGATAATTTCTCAGACCTCTTAATAACCGTGTTCACATGAAGCGTGAACACGGTTAACGCAGCGCAGCTGCTTTCTTGATTAACAAGTACGAAACTTGTGTTTGCTTAAAGCTTCCTTATTTTGTGTTAATTCATGTGTTATTTGAAATATAAACGGTTTTACAGCAGCTTGGTACTGTCAAGCAATATGGTTACAGGTCCGTCGTTGATCAGCTCAATATCCATATCTGCTGCAAATACTCCTGATTCCACCTTGATGTCTGTACATTTAATCTGCTCAATAAATTCATTGTAATATGCTTCTGCCTTTACAGGGTTTCCCGCACCTGTAAAACTTGGCCTTCTTCCTTTTCTTGCATCTCCCATTATTGTGAACTGGGAAATGACAAGCATTTCTCCTTCTATGTCTTTTAGACTTAGATTCATTTTCCCCTGATCGTCTTCAAAGATTCTAAGATTTAAAGATTTGTCTATCATGTAAGACAAATCCTTGTCAGTATCGTCTTCGGCAACTCCCAGGAAAACAAGAAGTCCCTTGTTGATCTTTCCTGTTACAGAATCATCAACCCGTACTTCTGCTTCTTTCACTCTCTGTATTACTGCTCTCATAATTTTATGTGCTCCTTATTTCTTGTACCTGTATACGTCGATTACTCCGTCAATCCTTTTGAATTTCTTGATCAGATCATTCAGTTCCCTTGATTCCTTGATTTCAAAAGTAATGTTCATAACTGCAATCTTATCCTTGTTAACCCTAAGATTAAGATGGGTGGCATTAACCTTGAATTCGGTATATGCACCTGTAATATCCTGGAGAAGTCCCGGCCTGTCGACAGCCTCAATCTGAAGCTCTGCAGTAAAGCTGATGGACTTGCTGTTGTCCCATTCAACCTCTATGAACCTGGCATCCTTGTCTGCAGCGGAAATATTGGTACAGTCCGCCCTGTGCACTGATACTCCACGGCCTCTGGTGATGTATCCCACTATTTCATCTCCGGGAACCGGACTGCAGCATTTTGAAAATCTTACCTTTATATTGTCAAGTCCTTTTATGATGACTCCGGATGTTGGTGCCTTGGACTTCCTGACAGTTTCGACTTCCTTGATTTTTTCCTCGAACTTGTCCTTGTTTACTGCCTTGTATTTGGTAATCAGCTTCATGACTACCTGAAGCTCGGTGATCGTCCTGTGGCCTACTGCAGCATAAAGGTTGTCAAGAGTCTTGAGATTCATCTTTTCAACAACTTCCAGCAGCCATTTTTCCTTGAGAAGTTCAGTGAGCTTGAATCCCTGCTTCTTTACTTCCTTTTCAATGGCATCCTTTCCATGTTCGATGT
Organism: Dethiosulfatibacter aminovorans DSM 17477; assembly: GCF_900142005.1. GTDB lineage: Bacteria > Bacillota > Clostridia > Tissierellales > Dethiosulfatibacteraceae > Dethiosulfatibacter > Dethiosulfatibacter aminovorans. The sequence continues at coordinate 86,032 of NZ_FQZL01000006.1, read as the reverse complement.
CCGTGCCTCTTTCCTTGTCCTTGAAATACTTTCTGATCTTGCTTCTTGCCTGACTGCTTTTCACAATCTTCAGCCAGTCCCTGCTGGGACCGTTACTGCTTGCAGAAGTGATTATTTCCACCTGGTTGCCGTTTTTCAGCTTATAGTCAAGGGGTACTATGCGTCCATTGACTTTTGCCCCTATGCACTTGTTTCCTACGGCTGAATGGACCCTGTATGCAAAGTCTATTGGGGTCGATCCTATGGGGAGGTTAATTACATCGCCATTGGGCGTAAAAACAAAAACCTCGTCCGTATAAAGGTCGATTTTAAGGGATTCCATGAATTCCCTGGGATCATTGGTATCCTTTTGCCAGTCAAGCATGTGTCTAAGCCAGTTTAGCTTGTCTTCAAAGTTGTCGGTTTTGATTCCTTCCTTGTACTTCCAGTGGGCGGCAATACCATATTCGGCCGTCTTGTGCATTTCAAGAGTCCGGATCTGGATTTCGAAGGGCTCCCCATTGGGGCCGATAACCGTGGTATGAAGGGACTGGTACATGTTAGGCTTGGGCATGGCTATATAATCCTTGAACCTTCCGGGCAGGGGCTTCCACAGGGTATGGGCGACACCCAGTACTCCGTAGCAGTCCTTGACGCTATGGACGATTATCCTTATGGCTGTGATATCATAAATTTCCTCGAATATCTTGTTCTTGTGGTACATTTTTTTGTAGATGCTGTAGATACTCTTGGGCCTGCCGCTTAATTCGAATTCAATATGGGCTTCCTCAATCTTTTCCCTGAGGATGTTCATGATGCTTTCAATATATTCTTCCCTGTCTTTTCTTTTTTCTTTTATCCTTTTCCTTACGTCTTCAAATCCTTCAGGGTCTATGTATTTGAGGGACAGGTCTTCAAGCTCCCATTTTATGGATGCCATACCAAGCCTGTTTGCTATTGGAGCATATATCTCCAATGTTTCCATAGCTTTTTCCTTTTGTTTTTCAACAGACATATACTCAAGGGTTCTGAGGTTGTGCAACCTGTCGGCAAGCTTTATGATTATTACCCTGATGTCCTTGGACATGGCAATTACCATTTTTCTTAAACTTTCCGCCTGCCTTTCTTCCTTGGACTTGTATTTCACCTTGCTGAGCTTTGTAACACCATCTACCAGATTGGCTATGTCTTCGCTGAATTCATTTTTTATGTCGTCATAGGTTGCAATGGTATCTTCAATGGTATCATGAAGCAAGCCTGCAGCTATGGTATCCACATCCATGTTAAGTTCCGTAAGAATTGTAGCAACAAGATATGGATGGATAAAGAAAGCTTCTCCGGACAATCTTAAAGGAGCGTCATCATGAAGCTTTTTTGAATAATTATATGCCTTTTTTATTAGTTCAATATCTGCCTTTGGATTGTATTCCAAAATATTCTTTATAAGTTTTTCCATGAAAATTACACCACCAATATTTAGAAAAGGCTGGATAAACCAACCTTTAGTATTTCACTATGGATTTAACATTGTATTTATCAAGTTTGTCCCTTCCATTGAGGTCTACAAGTTCAATAAAAAAGCCAAGGCCAACAACCTCTCCACCAAGCTTCTCTACAAGCTTGGCAGTAGCGCTGATGGTTCCTCCGGTTGCCAGAAGGTCGTCAATTATAAGAACCTTCATGCCATCCATAATTGCATCTACATGAATTTCAAGTGCATCCTTGCCGTATTCAAGGTCGTATTCAAATTTTTCAACTTCTGCAGGCAGCTTCCCTGGTTTTCTAACAGGAACAAAGCCTGCCCCCAGATTGTATGCTACCGGAGTGGCAAAAATGAATCCTCTGGATTCGGGACCTACTACTATATCTACATCAACATCAGAAAAATAATCCGTAAGTTCGTCGATTGTTTCCTTAAGATATTTTGGATCCTTAAGAACAGTTGTAATATCCTTGAAGCTTATTCCTTCTTCCGGAAAATTTTCGATCTCTCTAATCTTATCTTTATAATTCATTTTTTTCTCCCTGATTTAAATATTTTACATACACAATATTGCTTTTCAGTTTAAAATCAATCAATCCCTTACGTTGCAGAATTATGATTGTAGAAATTATCTTTTCTTCATTGATTACTATATTATAAAGTTTGTTTATATAATTGACAAGCCTGTTTATGTCAAATTTAAACACGCTGCTGTTGTTTTTATTCAGGACAGCACTGATTATTTCTTCCTCTTCAGTTGAAGGAACCCAATGTTTCCTTGCAAATTCTACCTTTGAAGTGGTTTTCCCGTTAAGATTTCCTGATTCCAGAGATTCAAGATCCTCTTCTGTAATGAATGCCACTTCCGGCATATCAATAGAACCATATCCAATTTCCATAGCTGATACTTTTTTTAGAAAATCAACCTTGATGTTTTCGAAATAATTCCCGGTGAAGTTGATGATGTTGAACTGTACGCTGGATCTTCCGTTGAAGGTGTTAATGTTCAAGTTTCCGATTGCCGGGTTGAGACTCTGGAATTCCTTCTTCTCATTTTCCTCAATATTGAACTTGATGACATCCAATACATTGTCACCGATTTTTATATTTGCCTTGAGGTGATTTCCTTCGGCTCCTATATATCTGTGGCTAACAACTTCATATCCGTCTATCAAGAACACAGGTTGTTCATTTTCGAGACCAAATGGTTCCAAAAGATGTATTTCATTGACTGTATCGAGGTTGATTTTATCGTTTTTCATTATTACAGCATCTATGTCTATTTCTTCGACAAGGTCTGTATCACTGATTTTTTCATTGGCATAGCTTTTTATATTATTGATGAAGTCCTCTATGTTGTCCTCATGGACAGTAAGACCTATTGCCTGGCTGTGACCGCCGCATTTAACTGTAAGATACTCAAATTTTTTGACAGCCTCGTAAAGATTGAATGCAGGGATGCTCCTACCCGACCCCTTGTAATACTCCCCGTTTCTTGAAAAGACGATTGAAGGCTTGAAGTATTTTTCGGTAATTCTTGAACTTACTATTCCTATTACACCCTCATGCCAGTCTCCCCCCTTTGCCACCAAAAGGTTGCTTGCCTTCTGAGAATGTATTCCAATATCTGCCTGAAGGAATATCTTTTTTTCGATCTCCTTCCTGTAGGAATTCAGCCCGTTTATTTTGACAGCCAGATTGCCGGCGATGTCCCTGTCGTCGGAAACAAGCATTTCAAGTGCAAGACCTGCATCGTCCACTCTTCCTGCAGCATTGATTCTTGGTCCTATAATATAGCCAAGGGTACTGGAAGTGACGTCATTGTTTTTGATGGAAAGTTCGTTCAGCAGACTTTTTAGTCCAAGCATTGTGTTGTTGTTTATCTCATAGAGTCCGTTTTTGACAATTATCCTGTTTTCACCCTTGATAGGCACTATGTCTGCCACCGTTCCTACTGCAGCCAACTGAATGAATTTGTCGAGCTCAATCCCAAGGTTTTTGAATTCATCATATGCAGATACAAACTTAAAGGCAAGACCTGCTCCGCACATAACCTGATAGTAAGTCTGCGTATCATCTATATGAGGATCTATAAGTACATTGGCAGGCGGCAGTTTTTCAGGACACTTGTGATGGTCTATTACTATGACGTCAATTCCTGCTTCAACAACTCTCTTGATTTCTTCATAGTTTGATATCCCGCAGTCAAGTGTAATCAGCAAACTGTAACCGCCTTCTATTATTTCTTCAACGGTCTTCATGTTAAGTCCGTATCCATCTGCTTCCCTGTCAGGCAGATGATATCCAAACCTTGCTTCAATTGCTTTTAAAAGAAGAACAAGCTGAGCGGTGGCAGTAACACCGTCAGCATCGTAATCTCCATAAACAAATATTTTATTGTTTTTATCTGCATGCTTATCAAGTAGTTCTACAGCATCTTTCATGAACTTGATGTCAAATGGATTTTTAAAATCTTGAAATTCAGTATTCAAGAATTCATTTATACTATCCTTTGATTTCAGATTTCTGTTATACATTGTAATGGCAGTTATCTGGTTCAAATGATAATTATCTGCAATTTCAGCAACCAGTTTTTCATCATAAGTTCTTATATGGAATTTCTTCCTCAATCAGTTTGCTCCTCTTCTTCAACAGGGGCTGAATTTTCTTCTTTATGGACTTCAGTCTGTGGTCCAGGTCTTTTTGACAATTCTTTAATCTTCTCTTCACTTGAACTCAGTTCAGACTTAAGGTCTGAATTGAGTTGCTGAAGATCGGTATTTTCCTTTTCCAGATTTTCGTTTTTTGTGGAAAGCGTTGTGTTTTCTTCGGTTAAACCCTTGATTTGCTTGTTCAACGCCTTGATGTTCCTGAGCCTCTTGATTTTCCCGAATGTGCTGAGCGCTACGGTAACCAGGGCTCCCAATCCTACAGATGCCAGGATGACCAAAGCCTGTGACATTTCACCCTGGAAAAAGAACAAATCTATTGTAACAGTGTCGCCGTTTTGAATTGCGAATATTGCGATGAAAATTGATACTATCAACAATAAAATAAAGTTAACTTGCATGTTACATATCTCCAGCTTTTATTAATACAATTATACTACAAATATCCATTCATTCATATAATTAATTCTGAACCTTATGTGGGTTGTAGTAGTTCACATCACCCTTCAGTGACTTGAGCATAACCCATATGGGGCTGGCTATGAAAATGGATGAATATGTACCTGCAAGAACTCCAACTATAAGCGGAAAAGCAAAGTCCTTTATTGCCTCAACACCAAAGATATAAAGGGCGGATATGGCAAACAAAGTTGTTACAGATGTATTTATGGACCTTATAAGAGTTTGAGAAATACTTAGGTCCACAATTTCTTCATATTTGGATTTCCTCATTTTCTTGATGTTCTCCCTGATTCTGTCAAAGACAACTATGGTGTCGTTTATGGAGTATCCGACTATTGTCAGCATGGCTGCTATGAAGGAGCTGTTCACAGGCACCTTGAAAATCGAGTATACCGCAATACCGATGAGAACGTCATGTATAAGGGCAATTACTGCCGCCACTCCAAAGAGGAACTCGAATCTCAGCGTAATGTATGCAAGCATGCATACTGAAGCAATAACAACAGATATTACTGCCTTTCTCTGGGTTTCCTTGCCTATTGAAGGACCGAACTTGTTCTGACCGATGAAGTCGGCATCCTCAAGACCGTACTTGTCCCTGAATTGTGTGAAGATTGCAAATCGTTCTTCATTATCAAGGTTTACAGTGGTTTTGATGATTATTTCATTGTTGTCATCACCTGCATGAACTATGCTTGCATTTTTGTCGAAGCTGTCAGTGATTTCCCTGATGTCATCCACGGGAATTTCGTCGTGAACATCTATCTGCAGGTGCGTTCCTCCGGTGAAGTCTATCCCGACATTCAAGCCCCTTGCAAATATGAGGACAATTCCTGTCAAAATTATCAGTATCGATACTGCAAAATATATTTTTTTATTTTTAACAACATTAAGCTTCATGTTTTGCCTCCCTTACTCCATACATCCTTTTGTCTTTGGAAAGTTCCATCTTCACGATTGTCTTAAGGAGGAATCTCGTTACAAAGACAGCCGTCAGCAGGGATACTCCAAGACCTACAAGTAGTGTAACTGCGAATCCTTTGATTGTACCGGTTCCGAAATAGAACAATACAAGTCCTGCTATGAGGGTTGTAACGTTGGCATCGATTATTGTCCTCATGGCTCTTTTGAAGCCTGAATCAACTGCTGTTCTCACTGATTTTCCAACAATAATCTCTTCCTTTATTCTTTCAAATATCACTACATTGGCATCAACTGCCATACCTACAGACAGTATAAGACCTGCTATACCTGGCAAGGTGAGCTTTGCGTCTATGCCAATAAGCACTCCCAATACAACCATTATGTAGATTACCAATGCAACATCTGCAGCTATACCGGGCAGTCTGTAGAAGAATATCATGAACAGGAATATAAGTATCAGTCCGATGATTGCAGCATCAATACTCTTGTCAAGAGATTCAAGTCCAAGAGTTGGGCCTACGACGGAGACTTCTATTTCTTCCATCTCAACAGGCAGAGCTCCGGCTCTAATGAGGTTTGCAAGGTTTGTTGCTCCTTCTATGGTGAAGCCACCGGAAATGACTCCTTTTCCGTCTGTTATCTCATCATTTACATAAGGAGCGGATATTATTTCTCCATCCAGTACGATTTCAATAATCCTGTCTTCCCTGTTTGGTTCGCTAACGAGTCTTCCTGTTGCTTCTGCAAAGGCTTCCGCACCTGCCTTGTCGAATTCAAGGGCTACTACTATATCGTTATTCTCACCATATGTAACCTTCGATTCCTTTACGTTTTCTCCTGTCAGCACAACAGTTCCGTCAAGTTCCCTGAATTGGAGCTGTGCCGTTTTTCCTATAAGGTCGATGGCTTCCTGAGGGTTTGTAAGTCCTGCCAGCTCTATCCTTATTCTGTTGTTGTTTTCAACAGTGATGTTCGGTTCCGATACACCAAGGCCGTTTACCCTTTGTTCTATGATCGATTTTGCCTGGGATATTTTTTCGTCCAGTTCCGTTCCCGTAGCATCAGTCACCGCTTCCAAAACTACATAGACACCGCCTGACAAGTCAAGTCCCAGATCCATTTCATCCTTTACAGGGCTGATGATATATCTGCCAAGATTCATTCCGAAAGATGAAAGATACACTCCTACTGCTACTATAAGAACAATAACAGCAAATATAATCCTGTTTCTGTTTTTCATAATTAACACTAACCTCCTGGTTTTATGCAACAACTTAGTTGAGTTGATTAATGTGTGATAAGATATATTAATGGTTAGATTGTATATTGTATTACACATTAATCAGAACATAACTTGTTGTAGGATAAAACATCCTTAAATTTAGATGGCGCGACAACCTAGCATCACGCCTAAAAAAAATTATACATTTATTAATTTTCTAAATCAATAAAAATTTGTTATCTTTTCGTAATACCTTATGCTTATCTCTTTTATTTCTTCTATTTCCTCAGCTGTAATCTGTCTCTTTATGCAGCAAGGATTGCCCATAACGACAGAATTGGGAGGTATTTTCTTCCCAGGCGGAATCAGGGTGCCTGCCGCAACCATGCAGTTTTCACCTATTTCACAACCATCCAGGAGTATTGCTCCTATTCCGATTAGAGTGTTGTTTCCTATGATACAGCCGTGAAGGTTCACATTATGTCCAACAACAACATGATCTCCAATTATGGTAGGAAAGCCTAAAGAAGTATGTACTACTGAACAATCCTGTATATTGGAATATTCACCAATAACTATTTTGTCGCGGTCGCCTCTAACCACTGCATTGAACCAGACGCTTGAACCTCTTTTCATTTCTACTGCAGCAGCCACAACTGCTGTTTCGACTATCTTTGTTTCTTTGTGAATCTTGGTCTCATATCCGTCTATTTCAATTATCATATCAGCCTAGCCTTTCAGCCTTAAGCCTTATGGCACACTCTATTCTTTTTCTTTCCATTTCACAGCCTATACTATATGGCTTCTTGAAGTCTTCATTGAAATTCCATGCATTTGCATGACATCCGCCGCTGCAGAAATACTTTGCCCAGCACTTGCTGCATTCTTCCTTTGCAAGTACGTTGCTTTCATAAAGCCTGTCCGGAATCTCGGTATTTGTTATTCCTTCGTTTAGGGTGCCTATCTTGAATTCATCTTCTCCGACAAACTGGTGACAAGGATATATGTCTCCCTCGGGAGTTACAGCTATGTATTCATTGCCTGCCCCGCAACCTGAAATCCTTTTGTAGACGCAGGGACCATGTTCAAGGTCTATTTCAAAGTGGAAGAAGTTGAATTCCTTGTCGGTTCCTATGGAATCCTTATACAGGTGATACAGTTTTTCATACTCGTCCTTCACCTTGTCCAGGTCCGATTCCTTAATTTCATATATATTGCCGGGCTCGGTTACGACCGGCTCCATTGACAGGCTTTCAAAGCCAAGGTCCCTCATATGCTTTACATCTTCGGAAAAATCGAGATTTTGTCCGGTGAATGTTCCTCTTATAAAATATGACCTGTTTTCTCGTTTCTTTACAGCATTCTTGAATTTCGGAACTATGAGATCATAGCTTCCCGTACCCTTTGGAGTGACTCTTACATTGTCATTGACTTCCTTTCTTCCGTCAAGGCTCATAACAACATTGTCAAAATGCTCGTCTATGAACTCCATCTTTTCATCGTCAAGGAGTACTCCGTTTGTGGTTATTGTAAATCGGAAGTTTTTGTTGTATTTCTTTTCTTCCTGTCTTCCATAATGTACAAGTTCCTTGCATACATCGAAATTCATAAGGGGTTCTCCGCCGAAGAAGTCCACTTCAAGATTTCTTCTGTCTCCTGAATTCCTGAGTATGTAGTCCAGCGCTTTTTTGCCTGTTTCAAGGGACATCATCGACTTTTGAACCTGGTAGTCCCCCTGGGATGCAAAACAGTATCCACAGCGAAGATTGCAGTCATGGGCTACATTGAGGCACATTGCCTTCAGGACAGGCTTGATCTTCGGAGTGACATTCAGTTCCTCCGTATATATCATCTTGTTGTCCTCCAGCTCCTTAAGTTCCTTGCAAGCTTCATCAATATCTTCCCTGGAATATTTCTTAAGCAATGTATCTATATTTTCTCTTTTTTTATAGTAATCGGTCTCAAGTATGTCATAGACCATATTGTCTATTTCGTGGATCAATCCGCTGTTGACATCCACAACAAATCTTTTATTGTCCAGTTCGAACAAGTGTATCATTTTTTTCTTGTATACCAAAATTAGATATTCAGTATACTCTCCTTTCCTAAATTTATTTCCACTCAAGATGATTAAGTATTTATGTATCATCTTGAACGCCTGGTAATATATAATTCTCAGGTCATCAAGCCCTTAAAATTAACTATCAGTAATGTTTCCGACAGTTATCATAACTGTCTACTAAATAAAAAAGTAGTGGGAATCCACTACTGTTTTACTTCTCACATTTTTGATTTCCTACAGTACATGAAGTTTTGCATGCAGACTGACATGAAGTTTGACACTCTCCACAGCCCTTGTTCTCCAAATTGCTTGATAAATTCTTTGTGTTAAGATTCTTTATATGCTTCATATAAACCTCCTGCTCATTAATTGCTATAACATTATAGCATATTAATATTAAAAAACAAAGAGTTTTAATGATTCAAGATAAAAATAAAAAGAGCCCCTTGGCTTGTCATGGACAAGACCTGGAACTCCAGATTGTTCTTCAGGTTATTCTTCTGTTTTTTCTACAGTTTCTTCTGTTGCTTCAACTACTTCTTCAGCTTCAACAACTGTTTCTTTTACCTCTTCAACAGGCTCCTTGATCTCCTCAACCACTTCTTTTTCCTTAGAAGGGTTTACCACGCTGTGAATGGCCCATTTCTGCATTTTAAGTCTTTGCTTGGCATGATCAAGCTCTATAACGACTATTTCGTCATTCACTTTAACGATCTTTCCCTGGATACCGCCGATAGTAACAATCTCATCACCTTTTTTTCAAAGAAGCTCTCATATCCTTAACTTGCTTATCTCTTTTTCTTTGTGGTCTTATCAGCATGAAATAGAAGATAGCAAACATCGCTACCATGAAAATAATACTTGTTGCTCCACCTTGTGCCATTGTAACCTCCTGTTAGTTATTATTTTTTATAACCGTATTTTTGATAGAAGTCATTCTTGAATTCAAGAAATCTTTCTTCTCTAATAGATATTCTAATATTTTTCATCAAATTAATCAAGAAGAAAAGATTATGAATTGTTGCCAGTCTGGCTCCAAGTATCTCATTTTCCTTGAAAAGATGGCGCAAATAGGCTCTTGAATAATTTTTGCAGCAATAGCATTCACACTCGTCATCTATGGGACTGAAGTCGTTTCTATGGACTGCGTTCTTTATTGTGATCCTTCCCTTGCTGGTCATGAATGCACCGTTTCTGGCCATTCTTGTAGGCATTACACAGTCTGCCATGTCTATGCCTCTTTCTACAGCCTCAAAGATATAATCGGGACTTCCCACCCCCATAAGATACCTCGGCTTGTTTCTCGGCATTTCGTGTACCATGTAGTCAAGAACTTCTTTCATGATTTCTGCAGGCTCCCCTACACTCAATCCTCCAAGTGCATAACCGGGAAGGTCAAGCTCTACAAGCTGCCTTAGACTTTCGAGCCTCAGGTCCTTGTACATGCTTCCCTGTACGATGCCGAAAAGTGCCTGTTTATCCGTATTCTTATGGGCTTCCTTGCATCTTTTGGCCCATCTCGTCGTTCTTTCCATTGACTGTTTTGCATATTCATAAGTTGCAGGGTATGGGGTACACTCGTCGAAAGCCATCATGATGTCAGAACCCAGACAGTTTTGTATTTCAACAGCTTTTTCAGGAGAAATGAAATGTTCAGAACCGTCTATATGGGATTTGAACACAACTCCTTCTTCCGTTATCTTTCTCATTTTTCCAAGGCTGAAAACCTGAAATCCTCCGCTGTCCGTCAATATCGGCCTGTCCCAGTTCATAAATTTGTGAAGACCGCCTGCTTCCTTGACCAGACTGTGTCCCGGTCTTAAATAAAGGTGATAGGTATTGCTGAGAATGATTTGCGCTTCCAGATCTTTCAATTCATCAGGCGTCATTGTTTTTACCGTCGCCTTTGTCCCTACGGGCATGAATATTGGTGTTTCTATAACTCCGTGAGGCGTGTGGATTTCTCCAAGCCTCGCATTGCATTCCTTTGATTCGTATAATAGTTTGTATTCCAGTGCCATTGCTCCTCCTAAATGTAACATTGTTGCTTTATCTTGATTAATAAATAAACATCGCATCTCCGAAGCTGAAAAACCTGTAGTCGTTGTCTACTGCTTCCTTGTATGCCTTTAGAATGAATTCCCTGTTGGAGAATGCGCTTACAAGCATCAGCAGGGTCGATTCCGGTAGATGGAAATTTGTTATGAGAGCGTCTACAGCCTTGAATTCATAACCCGGGTAAATGAAAATATCCGTCCATCCACTGTCCTTGTCAAGCTTTCCAAGCTTCTTGCAGATTGATTCAAGTGTTCTTGTTGAAGTTGTTCCAACAGAAATTATCCTACCGCCCTTGTTTCTGGCAGCCTTGATAATATCCGCATTATATTCATTGAGCTCATAATACTCCGAGTGCATTATATGTTCATCAATGTTGTCCACCTTTACAGGTCTGAAGGTTCCAAGACCTACGTGAAGTGTTACGTAAGCTATTGATATTCCCTTTTCCCTGACTTTATCCATCAGGTCCTCAGTGAAATGAAGCCCTGCAGTAGGCGCTGCTGCAGACCCGCTAACCTCTGCATAAACTGTCTGATATCTTTCCTGGTCCTCCAGCTTTTCCTTTATATAAGGAGGCAAAGGCATTTCTCCAAGCTCTTCTATGATGCTTTCAAAAACCCCTTCATACTTGAATTCCACAAGCTTAACACCGTCTTCAAGATCTTCCAGGACTTCTCCCTGAAGCTTGTTGCCGAAGTTTATTACAGTACCCGGTTTCGCTCTTTTCCCTGGTTTTACAAGACATTCCCATCTGTCAAGGGACTGCCTTTTCAGGAGAAGTATTTCAATTACTGCTCCAGTGGTCTTTGTACCGAACATCCTTGCAGGAAGAACCCTTGAATTGTTCATTACAAGACAGTCTCCTTCATTGAGGTATTCCAGAATATTGTAGAACTTCCTGTGCTCAATCGTTTCACCGGTTTTGTCCAGCACCATGAGCTTCGACTGCTCCCTGTTCATGATGGGCGTCTGTGCAATCTGGTCTTCAGGAAGGTCAAAGGTGAAATCCGATGTTGTAAGTTTATCATTTTTCATTTTATGTTAACTCCATAATATCTAATCTTTTTGTGTTCCTTGCTACTCAACCTTGTCAAATGAAATCTGTTCGTTGTTTCTTTTGACAAGGTTGAAGTATCTGTAGGCCTTTTCCGTCGCTATCCTTCCCCTTGGTGTCCTGCTTAAAAATCCCTTCTGCATGAGATAGGGCTCACAGACATCTTCTATTGTTATGCTTTCCTCTCCAATTGATGCAGCTATCGTATCGAGTCCGACGGGACCCCCGTTGTAGAAGTCTATTATTGTCTTGAGAAGCTTTCTGTCAATATTGTCAAATCCCTGGGAGTCTATTTCAAGCATATCAAGGGCCTTGTTGGAAATATCGGCATCTATTATCCCATCTCCCTTTACCAGGGCATAGTCCCTTACTCTTTTCAATATTCTGTTGGCTATCCTTGGTGTTCCCCTGGAGCGTCTTGAAATTTCAAAAGCACCTTCTTTCTTGATTTCTATTGAAAGGATATCCGCGGACCTTTTTACAATTTCAACAAGTTCCTCTTCCGAATAATAGTCCAGCTTGCATACTACTCCAAACCTGTCACGTAAAGGAGATGTAAGGGAACCTGCCCTTGTTGTAGCCCCTATAAGGGTGAATTTTGGAAGGTCAAGTCTTATGGACCTTGCAGAGGGTCCCTTGCCGATGATTATATCGAGGGCATAGTCCTCCATGGCGGGATAAAGCACTTCTTCCACGCTTCTATTGAGTCTGTGGATCTCGTCAATAAAGAGTACGTCGTTTTCATTGAGATTTGTAAGTATTGCGGCAAGGTCGCCGGGTCTTTCAATGGCAGGGCCTGACGTAATCCTGATGTTTACATTCATCTCATGGGAGATAATTGTAGACAGGGTTGTTTTTCCAAGTCCCGGAGGGCCGTATAGTAGAACATGGTCAAGGGGTTCATCCCTTAGCTTTGCAGCTTCTATGAATATATTAAGCTTTTCCTTGATTTTTTCCTGTCCTATATACTGGATGAGACTGTCGGGTCTCAGGGATTTTTCCGCTTCTTCCTCTCCCTTGTTCAAGCTGGATGTAATTATTTCATTTTCTCTTTCTATCATAGTCTATCCTAGCTCCCCATTTTCTTTAATGCTATCTTAAGCACCTGGTCGTCTGTCAGGCCTGTCCTGTCTATTGCATTAAGTGCCTTTTTGGCTTCATTGCTGTTGAATCCCAACGAGGTAAGTGCTTCCATGAGGAATTCACTGTCCTGGGCGGGATATTCAATTCCTACGTTGATTTCCGAACCTGAGAACTCGTCCTTAACCTTGTCCTTGAGTTCAATGATTATCTTTTCAGCAGTCTTCTTGCCTATGCCCGATGCCTTTGATATGAATTTGTAGTCTCCGTTGAAAATGGAATACTTCAATGTGTTCACATCTGAAAGGGACAGTATGGACAAGCCTGCCTTCGGACCCACTCCGCTGATTTTTATAAGGTTCTTGAACAGCTCAAGTTCCTGAATGCTTGCAAATCCATATATGCTTATTATATCCTCTCTAACATAAAGATATGTATGTACAGTTGCTTCTTCATTGAGCTTGCTGTTTCTTACCGTGTTCATGGATGTGTTTATGCTGTATCCTATTCCACCATTCTCTATCACAAGGTGATTTTCGGACGACGACTTGATTGTTCCCTTGATATAACTGTACATGGTACCTCCTAGTTTTATATCACAACTCTAGTTGAGTTGATTCATATGTTATTTGAAACATAAACGGTTCAATTGTGTTTCAAATGTTATATGAATCAGTACGAAACTTGTTGTGAGATAAAACATCATTATTTTTATTCATATATCGCAACATCTATAACTTGAATGAATCCTGGAACTTAAGCGAATGGGCATGGCATATTGCTATAGCTAGGGCATCGGCCGCATCATCGGGCTTAGGTATGCTGTTTAGATTAAGCATGACCTTTGTCATTTCCTGCACCTGCTTCTTCTGTGCCCTTCCATAACCTACAATGCCTTGTTTCACCTGCAGGGGAGTATATTCGAAAATAGGTATATTCTTGTTTACGGCAGCAAGAATATGGACTCCCCTTGCCTGACCAACTGCTATTACAGTCTTCACATTCTTGTTGAAGAAAAGTTCCTCTATTGCCACAGCATCGGGCTTGTGCATTTCAAGCAGTTCCATATAGGAATCATAGAGTATCTGAAGCCTTCTTGCCATAGGCATGGTGCTTTTGGTTGTAACTACGCCGTAGTCAAGAACCTTGAATTTATTGCCTGTATAATCGATTATTCCAAACCCTGAAATTGCATAGCCGGGATCTATTCCAGCAATTATCATGTCAAACTCCCTTCCGAATAAATGGTGCATTCAAATTTTGATTTACAATCAAATATGAGCCTTTGCATCCTGCTTACAGTTCCGCATCTTCGGGAAGATTGCAATTGTGGTATATTTCCTGAACATCGTCGTTGTCCTCCAGATGGTCAATGAGCTTGAGTATCAGCTTGATGCTTTCTTCATCTGTAACACTTACTTCATTCTGCGGTATCATGCTTATGTCCGCTCCAAGAATCTTGTAATCTGTGTTCTTGTATGCATTGCTTACTTGAGAGAAGTTCTCCGGTGCAGTGATTATTTCAGCTATTCCGTTTTCTATTCTTACATCATCAGCTCCGTTTTCCAGAGCTTCCATCATTACTTCATCTTCATCGGCAGATTCATCAAGTTCCAATGCTATTATACCGAGTCTGTCGAAAAGGTAAGATACACATCCAGATGATCCAAGATTGCCGCCGAATTTTGAAAAATAGTGTCTGACATCAGCTGCAGTCCTGTTTTTGTTGTCGGTAAGGCAACTCACTATAAAAGCAGTACCGTTTGGACCGTATCCTTCATAGGTTATTGTTTCAAAGTTTTCAGAGTTGTCTCCTCCCGCACCTTTCTTTATTGCTCTATCTATATTATCATTGGGCATGTTTTCAGCCTTTGCCTTGTCTATTGCATTGGCAAGTGCAGTATTGTATTCAGGATCCTGACCGCCTTCCCTGGAAGCCACGGTTATTGCTCTTGCGAGTTTTGTAAATATCTTGGCTTTCTTGGCGTCCTGTCTTCCTTTTCTATGTTTTGTATTAGCCCATTTTGAATGTCCTGCCATTAGTTATCCTCCTAAATTTAAATCATATGTATTCTAGCAGAAAAGTCCAATCCTTTCAAGTTATACGTTAAGGATGGATTTTCCGTCACTGAGATAATGTCTCTTGTACATAAGCTCGATGCTTATATTGTCTGAAGTCAAATCCCTGAGTTCCGTTTTTACGCCTTCATATTCTTCAACTTCTACAATTAATTCGATATTCACCTTTTCAAGGTAATCCCTCTGGGACACGTGGATTCCTGTGTTATTGAGATAATTGTCTATTTTACCCAGCAATGTGTAGTCAACTGAAATCCTGAAGCACGCAAATTCCCTTGCTTCAGCTATAATGCTCTTTTCCACGGCAAGTTTGGCTGCTTTTGAATAGGCCCTTGCCAGTCCGCCCGTACCCAGCTTTATTCCTCCAAAATATCTGGTTACCACGACCAGGATGTTTGTAAGTTCCATGCTTTTCATATAATTGATTATGGGAATTCCCCCGGTACCGCTTGGCTCACCGTCATCGGTATACCTCTGGATGTTTGACTTCTCACCAATTATATATGCATATACATTGTGTCTTGCATCCCTGTGCTTCGTTTTTATTTCCTGTATATGTGCGGCAGCCTCTTCCTCGGTTTCAACCGGAAAGGCATAACCTATGAACTTTGACTTGCTTATGGTTATTTCATCACTTTCGCTTTTCAATATTGTTTTAAAACTCGCTGTCATTTTTCTTCTCCCTGAAATACCTGTCATAAAGCTTTTCTCTCGTCTTAAACACTACTCTTGTGCCGCTTTCAAGGTATTCCCTTTCTATTATTTCCGTCTTGTTTTCAACAATCTGCAGTTTTTCATACTCGTTGTAGCCTATATTTAGTTCATATGTGCCTTCTTCTCCGAACAAATTGTAAAGTATTTTTCCAACAAGGATGTCAACGTTGATATCGGACTTTGCAGAAATATAGGTACCCGTCTTGCCGTCATAGTCGAGATTGCTGTCGTCGATCTTGTTGTAGACTTCAAGCATGGGTATATCTGCAGCCTCTATTTCCTTGAGGACTTCTTCCGTAGTGGATTTTTGCACCTGCAGGTTTTCATTGGTTATGTCTATAAGGTGGATTATCAGGTCGGAATAGTTTATTTCCTCCAAGGTACTCTTAAATGACTCCACAAGCAAAGTCGGAAGCTTGCTGACAAAACCTACCGTATCCGTAACAATCACTTCAAATTTTCCCGGCAGCACAAGCTTTCTGTTCTCAGTTGTCAGCGTTGCAAAAAGCTTGTTGTAGACATATACTTCCTTATCCTTTTCAACTCCGTATTTTGCAATGAGCGTGTTTATTAATGTAGACTTTCCCGCATTTGTATATCCTACAACGGATACTATTGGAATATTGTTCTTCAATCTGCTTTTTCTGTTGACATCCCGTACAGCTACGGTTTTCCTGAGCTGTTTCTCAATTTCATATATCCTTCTTTCTATATGCCTTCTGTCTGTCTCCAGTTTCTTTTCTCCAGGCCCTCTCGTACCGATACCGCCTCCCAGCCTTGACAGTTCGATTCCCCTGCCCTTCAGCCTCGGTGTTGTATATTTAAGCTGGGCAAGTTCGACCTGGAGCTTGCTTTCCTTCGTCTTCGCCCTCAAGGCGAATATGTCTAGGATCAGCATGGTTCTGTCTATTACCCTCAAGTCCGTTACCTTTTCTATATTGTTGATTTGCGACCCTGTTACTTCATCGTTTATCACCAGGAGGGTGGCACCAATTTCTTCCGCCAGCAGTTTGATTTCTTCCACCTTTCCCTTGCCGAAATACGTTGCTGCATTGTATTTGTCAAGCTCCTGAACTAAAGAACAGGCAACTTCACCGCCTGATGCTTCCACAAGATTCTTGAGTTCTTCCATTTCATAATCCATGTCCTGTTTGCGCTGTTTTATTTTAACACCTGCAATTATACTTTTTTCCGTCAATTCAATCTCTCCTATTTTCATATGTCAAATCATCAAACAAACTGTTTGATGACTAATTTCCACTGGAATTTATTTATTATTTGAATAGTCGCTTAGTTGAATATACATTCTTCATGCGAACAGATTAATGTTATCACAGCCTGTAGCCATACACAAGTTAATGGATTAAAAATTTAATAATTATTTCATCATATTTGTGTTATAATAATTACTTGACGAACAGCATTGGAGGTTTATATGGCTAAGAAAAAGAAAAAAAGAAAGTTTAGTCTGGCAAGACTTATAATCTTAATATTAATAATTGCATTGTTTGCAGGTGCAGGAGCAGCGATTGGCATTGTTGCCGCCGCCGTAAGAAACGCACCTGAAATCGACCCTACAATAATACTGTCATTGTTGTCTGAAAGTTCCAATATAGTTGACGACAAGGGAAATGTAATAGAAATAATTCAAAGTACTGATGACAGGAAAATTGTAACCCTTAAAGAAATACCCGATTATCTGGAAGATGCATTCATATCAATAGAGGACCACCGGTTTGAAGAGCATTTTGGGATAGACCTTAGAAGAATAGCGGGTTCCATGCTTCACAACATCCAGGTCGGGGATTTGACAGACCAGGGTGCAAGTACCATCACCCAGCAGCTGGCAAGAAATTTGTACCTTACATTGGACCAGACTTTTGACAGGAAGTTCAAGGAAATGTATCTTGCCATAGAAATGGAGAGAGCATTGACAAAGGACCAGATTCTTGAATACTACCTGAATACAATACCCCTTGGACAAAGCAACAACGGTGTACAGGCCGCTTCGTTCGCGTACTTTTCAAAGGATGTAAGCGAATTGACAATTGCAGAATCAGCACTACTAGCTAGTGTACCGAAGGCAGTAACAAAATATGCCCCTTTCAAGAAGATACGCACAGGTGATGATACGGACATTGATCCCGAAGACATAGTGGGATATGTATATGTATCGGGAACAAAGTATTCCTGCATATATAACCAGGATGCCGTAGACAGGCAGCAGACAGTTTTATTCAGAATGCATGAATTGGGAAAAATAACAGACGAAGAATACGAGGAAGCCCTTGCACAGGATATAAGGGCAAGTTTGAATCCGGGACAAAAGAAAAATATTGAAATCTCATCATACTTTACAGACTATGTAAAAAGCCAGGTTATAGAAGATTTGGTGGCCGAATATGGATACACCTATGAAGATGCAGAATCACTGCTCTACACTGGCGGTCTTACAATATATTCGACCATGGATTTCGATGTTCAAAAAACTCTCGAGGAATCCTACAATAATTTTGCAGAGCTTCTTCTGGGAGATCTCGAAAGCGAAACAACCCCTTATGTAGAAGAATGGAAAGCCTTCAGCTGGAAAAGCGACGGCACAAGCACAGGCAACCTTGACGGTTATGAAAACATTTTAAACGAAAATGGAAGATATCTTTATTTCAAAAAGGGAAATCTGTTGGATGAAGGATATAATGTTGTATTGGGCCCTGATGAGTATACTTTTGATGAAAACAACAACCTGTTGATTGATTCGAAGAAATTCAACCTGTACTCCACCGTTGTAGATATTGTTGACTATTATACAATTGAAGATAATTTCCTCGTTACCCATGAAGTGGGCGGATTGAACATAGGAGAAAACTTCGAAATAGTATCTTCCTATGCCAACAAGGGAGAATTCAAACTGGACAGCAACTATCTTGAATCAATGGAGGATTTTTATACTATCGACTCGGAAGGAAATCTCATTATCAGCAACAGCAATTTCTTCTATGATGAAACAGGAATTTTCCAGCCTCAATCAGCAGCTGTCATAATGGACTACCATTCAGGCGAGATCAAGGCCCTCATAGGGGGTCGAAACATAACTGCAGGTAAGTCCTTCAACAGGGCTGTAAGTGCAGAAAGACAACCGGGGTCAACCATAAAGCCATTGTCTGTTTACCTTCCAGCTCTTGATACGGGCTATACTGCCGCATCCATAATCGATGACGTACCAAGATACAATGATGACGGACAAAGATGGCCAAAGAACTGGTATGAAAAACAGGCTTACAAATACTGGGGACTTACAACCCTAAGAAAATCGGTTGAATTTTCTCTTAATGTAAATGCAGTAAAAATGCTTGAAAATATAGGTTTTGACACTTCCCTGGAGTATTTGAACAAATTCAGGCTTGTCAACTTCGAGAATCCATCGGAGGACAGTTTCGTTACTCCAGAGGAGAACAGGTCCTACAACGACTTGAATCTCGCTTCAATGGCACTGGGAGGTCTTACAAAAGGATTCACTCCCCTGGATATGACTGCCGCATATGGAGCAATAGCAAACGATGGTGTTTATATAGAACCCTATGCATATACCAAGGTTGTTGACAGTAATGGAATAACGATACTGGACAAGGAAGCGGAAAGCAATTATGTAGTTTCTCCTCAGGTTTCATTTTTAATGAAGGACATACTGAGAAGTACCGTAACCCAGGGGTTGTCTTACAACGCTGCCCTTCCAGCTGAATACGGCATCGAGGTTGCAGGAAAGACAGGTACAACCTCCGACAACGGCGATATATGGTTTATGGGATTCTCTCCTTATTATGTAGGCGGTATATGGATTGGAAACGACGACTCACAGCTTAGGGTTGGAACGGGAAGTTCATCAACTGCAAGACTTTGGGGAAATATTATGAAAGAGGTCCATAAGGACCTTGAACCGCAGGAGTTCCTGAAACCTGAAGGAATAGTACAGGTAGCCGTGTGTTCCCAGTCGGGGCTTCTGCCTACGGAGCTTTGCGAGCACGATCAAAGAGGAAGCAGCGTCATAAATGAGTATTTTGTCAAGGGAACGGAACCAACATCATTCTGCAAAACGCATATAGAAGCAAATGTATGTACTCTTTCCGGAATGGCCCAAGGCCCATACTGCCCTCTGGACAGTCTGGAAAAGAAGGTCTTCATCACAAGGGAAACCCTTTATGATCCTATTCTGAATCCTCTGGAAAAAGACGAAAGCTATTATACACTTCTGGAAAACTACCAGATGTATCTGGAAATCAAGGAGCAGATAGCAAACAAGAATATGGATGATGCAACCATTGAAAATGTATACGGCGGTGTTGTGAAGATGTACGACGGGCAGATATCGCATATAAACGGGATAGCTGTTGAAGATCTTGTAATCAACGGACTGCTCACCCAGGACTACAATTATCAAATGCCTGTTGACGAATGTACATGGCATAATGTATACCACTGGAACGAATACCTTAATTCACAGGGCAGGAACACTTCGGACAATGACAGCAATGACTCCAGTGATATTGAGGAAGAAGCTGAAAATGACACTAGTACGAGCAGGAGTGATACAAGGGATATCGGCGAGGAAGAGGACGAATAGAACATAAATACATATCACCTAATATTTTAATATCAAATAAGAAAAGTTGGGACGAGGGTCTCAACTTTTTTAGTTTATGTAATTTGCGCCGTTCAGCACTTTAAATAATCAATAATTCCGACACGAACTACATAAACTCGACTAATGAAACAACATAGTTGATATCCATTTTTCACAGGTATCGCTGGTATAAGACATAACAAAAAATCCTCAAGTTTGTCACACTTGAGGATTTCGATTCGTATTGGTTGCAAGACTATATCATTAGTCTTCGTACAGATTGTTCCCTTCCGAGTCTATTACTACTATGACTGGGAATTTTTCGACTTTTAGCTTGAAAACGGCTTCGGCGCCAAGGTCTTCGTAGGCTATGAGTTCCTTTGATTTTATTGATTTTGAAATGAGGGCTGCGGCTCCGCCGACGGCTGCGAAGTAGACGGAGTTGTTCCTTTTTATTCCTTCCACAACTTCCTGGCTTCTGAGGCCTTTACCTATCATTCCCTTAAGTCCAAGGTCAAGGAGCTTGACTGCATAGGGATCCATCCTGTAGCTCGTTGTAGGTCCGGCAGGTCCTATTACGTATCCCGGCTTGGCGGGTGCAGGTCCAACGTAGTAAATGGTCTGGTCCTTCAATTCGAATGGAAGCTCTTCGTTCTTTTCAATGCTTTCCACTATTCTTTTATGGGCGGCATCCCTTCCCGTATATAGATATCCATTAAGGTATACCCTGTCTCCGGATTTTAGGGTCTTAACGGTTTCATCATTCAATGGAAGATTTATTTCCTTTATTGACATATATACCTCCTATATTTCCACACTGGCATGTCTATATGCATGACAGCAGATATTTACAGCTACAGGCATTCCCGCTATATGGGTAGGAAAATAATTGACATGGACTCCAAGACATGTAGTCTTGCCCTTCAGTCCGGCAGGTCCTATGTTCAGCTCATTGATTTTTCCGAAAAGTTCTTCTTCAAGGCTGCTGTATAGTTCATTAGGGCTTTTCTCCCCCAGTTCCCTGGTCAAGGCCTTTTTAGAGAGTATGGCGGCTTTTTCAAAGGTGCCTCCTATTCCGACTCCTACAACTATGGGCGGACATGGGTTTGGTCCTGCAATTTTTACTGTTTCCATTACAAAATCCTTCACGCCTTCTACTCCATCGGCAGGCTTGAGCATTTTTATCCTGCTCATGTTTTCAGAACCAAAACCCTTTGGAGCAACAGTTATTCTCACTTTGTCCCCTTCAATATAACTGGTATGTATTACTGCAGGAGTATTGTCTCTGGTGTTTACCCTGTTGAATACAGGATCGTTAACGACTGATTTTCTCAAAAAGCCTTCGTCATAAGCTTCTCTTACACCCTGGTTTATTGCATCTTCAACAAATTCACCTTCAAGAAAAACATCTTTTCCTATTTCCATAAATACAACTGCCATTCCTGTATCCTGACACATGGGAATGCTTTCTTCTTTTGCTATCATATCATTGTCGATTATCTGGTCCAGAACATATTTTGCAGTCTCGCTCTCTTCCTTTTCCCTTGAGGACTTAAGAAGTTCAATCATATCGTCTCCAATATCATAGCTTGCTTTGATAAAAAGATTCTTAACATTCTTTTTGATCTCGGAAGTATCAATTTTTCTAATCATAAAATCTCCTTAGTATTATTTGTCGTTTATTTGAATTGTTTTCAGCATCTGTCAATTTTAAGGTTAGGATATGCATTCAAGGTACTTTCTGAAAATTCATTCTTCAGATACTTGTAATAGGCTGCACAACCTATCATTGCTCCATTGTCCGTACACAAGATTCCAGGCGGATAACTGAAGTCAAAACCTCTTTCCTTTGATGCCTTTTCCATAACTTCCCTTAGTCTGGAGTTGGAAGCTACACCACCTGCCATGGTTACCTTCTCTATTTTATATTTTTTTGCTGCTTCTATTGTCTTTTTAACAAGGACATCCACTACGGCTTCCTGAAAACTTGCTGCTACATCTTCAACCCTGTAATCCATTTTCTTCATTGCCATTCGGTTTTGATAATTCAAAACTGCAGACTTCAAACCGCTGAAGCTGAAGTCAAAGGAATCCTTTTCAAGCATGATTCTTGGAAAGTCTATTGATTCCCTGTCCCCTTCAGTAGAAATCTTGTCAATAAGAGGCCCTCCGGGATATCCCAAGCCAAGAGACCTTGCAACCTTGTCATAAGCTTCGCCAGCAGCGTCGTCCCTGGTTTTGCCTACAACCTCGTATTCCCCGTATTCCTTGACCACTACCAGATGGGTATGGCCTCCCGATACAACAAGAGTCAAAAACGGAGGTTCAAGATCCTTGTTTGATATAAGATTTGCACATATATGTCCTTCTATGTGGTTTACTCCTATGAGAGGCTTGTTGATTGCATAAGACAAAGCCTTCGCAAAATTTATGCCTACCAGAAGAGCTCCAACAAGACCCGGACCATAGGTTACTGCCACCGCATCAATCTCTTCAAGACCAGTTTTCGCTTCCTTGAGTGACTCTTCAAGTACACCGTCAATAGTCTCAATATGTTTCCTGGATGCAACTTCTGGCACAACTCCGCCAAAAGTCTTGTGTATGTCTATCTGTGAATATATTATATTTGACAATATTTTTCTGCCATTTTCAACTACGGATATTGATGTTTCATCACATGAAGTTTCAATGGCTAGTATTTTTATTTTCTGCATATCAATTTTACGGTGCTGACCGTAACTCCTTACTGATTTGCTGCTATATCAGCAGCAAGTATTTTATCTTTTTTAAATGTCCTTTTTGCATTTCTCAAATAACAAAAAGCAACTATCTTGTCATCATCAATGGACAGAACCCTTATTTCCCTTTCTGTGATGACACCCTTGTTGTCATAAATGATTCTGATAATGGCTTTCTCATGTAAAGATTTTTTCAAATAATATTCAATCACGGAATCATCCTTTCAAGAAAATTGTGGTTTTTTATCTATTTGGGAAGATGATCCAGGGGGTTATATGCGCTTGCATATCTCTGATAGAACCCTATCAGTTTTCCGTCCTTGTCCCTTACCGCCCTGAGGTACAGTTTACTGTTCACTTTATGGCTTTCATAAAGATACAGTTCATCTTCTCCAGATTCCATCAAGTCCTTGAAGGCCTTTCTGAGTGTTTCCTTGGCTTGCGGAGGATGACAGTGGTAGATGTCCTTGTCTATAAGATTTTTAATCCTTCTTCTGACATAGTACTCATCCTTTGCCCTTTTATTCAAATATTTTATTATACAGTTTGTATCAACAAATATCACCGGATACTCTATGCTGTCAAGTATCGCTTCCATTATTTCCATTTCATTCATTTGTACTCCTCCTAAATTGCCATTAATGCAAAGCCTGCAGATATCAATATCCAGGAAAACCACGTTCCCAGTATAAAAACAGCAGCCTTTCCGTAGTTTACTCTGTATATCTTTGATATTCCAATTACTGCCAGTATTTCATACCATATTACAAATATGTCAAACTCCTTTAGAAGCACGCTGGCAATACCGACACTGCCACCAAGTTCCATGATTGAGCCGGGACTGAAATCAAATCCATAGTGACCAATGAGAACTGCGGTTATAGATGCTATGAGGGCACCTGCAGCTGCAGGCAAATATGCATAGGATATGACGGTCAACGAATCCTTCAGTTTTCCGAAACCTCCAAAGGATGCTATTCCATTGACCAGATACGATTTAATAAAGATAACTATCATCGGTGCCAGGCTCGATACCAGAATACTTGTTATTCCCTGCATCCTTAGTTCTCTGGCCAATTCATCCTTTGAGACATCACCGACACTTTGTAAAATAGCGGCATAATGTTCCATATAAAGGTTTTTTACAATTATTGACGATATTATTGCCATTATAAAAACTGCCGCCAAAGGTAAAATGAAGTTTTTTTCTTCCCTTGAAGCCAGTTCATCGAAAAACGCTACAGGTTGAATAATAAGATTCTTAAAGTCTTTAACAGTATTCAAAAAACCACCTCAAAAAAGTTCTTTTGTCATAATTATTGCATCTTCTTTTGGATTCTTATAGTAATCTTTTCTGAATCCCATTATTTCAAATCCGTATTTCTTGTATAGTTCAATTGCCGGAGTGTTGGCCTTTCTAACTTCAAGGGTCAGGTAGGTGACAGACAGTTCCTTTGCAATTTCAATAGACCTGTCCATTATGAGACTGGCATATCCTTTTCTTTGACAATAAGGATCTACGGCAATATTGTTTATATGCATTTCGTCCAAAACCTTGAATAGAGAGATATATCCTATAACAGCATTGTTTTCCAGCAATACGTACAAGAATGTGTTGTCATTGTACATTTCGGAAAGAAACATGTTCTTTGACCATGGAACAGTAAAACATTTTTTTTCAACTGTCATTATTCCATCAAGATAATTTATATCCGCTTCAATGAATCTTATTTCGTTCATCCTTTAATCCTTCTTAAGATTTCTCTCTGCCTGAGAAGGTCTCAAATAATTTGGAGAAAAGTCCTTTGAATTGATCGTCAGACCTTTCAAGAATTTCCTGTAACCCAAAACACAAAGTGACCAGGCTTTAATGATGCTGTCATATTCATCTGCAACAAAAGCTTTATTGCCGAATATCTCTGTTATAAGCGACTCGTGCTTCATTGCACCATCTCCTGTAAAAATCATCTCTCTGTATTTTTCATTGGCAGTGGCAAGGAATTCCTGTATGGTACCTGCATCTATTTCCTCAAGCTGCTCCATCTCATCGCCTTTTTTTACATAAATTCCGTGAAAAACCCTGTCCCCTCTTGCATCAATAAGAACTGCAATTGGTATATCCACAGTTTTTATATTGTTGGCCAGGGCTTCCGTAGAGGCTATATTCACCAGCGGTATATTATCTTTGAATGCAAGACCTTTTGCAATGGCAGCGCCAATTCTTAATCCTGTATAGGAACCTGGCCCTTCATCTATTGCTATAAGATCTATGTCAGATATGTTTATGTCCAAGGATGACATCAGATTTTCAATCAGAGGCATCAGCTTTTCAGAATGGGTAAGCTTGTGGTTCAAGGTGAATTCTCCAAGAAGAGTGTTGTCTTCGACAATTGCACAGGATGCTGCTATGGATGATGATTCAATTCCTAAAATTTTCATTGTTTTCCAACTCCCCCAGCAAACATTCATAATATTTGCCTTTTCCTTCAATACTGAGCTTTCTCATACTGTCTTCAGCATTGAAACTTATATTTATATAAATACTGTAATCAGGAAGTATGTCCCTGATTCTTTCCGACCATTCAATAACAAAAAGACCATTTGAATATATATACCTGTCTATATCAAGATCATAGGCGTCATCAGAATTTTCAAGCCTATAGGCGTCCATGTGATAAAACTCCATATTTTCAGTGTATTCTTTTATTATACTGAAGGTTGGGCTTGTTATATAGTCTTCAATGTTTAAATGTTTTCCTATGAACTGTGTCAGAGTTGTCTTTCCCGCACCCAAGTCACCGTCAAGACATATAACCATTCCCGGTCTGTAGCAATTTGTTATTGACTTGGCCAATGTTTCCATATCGTCTAAATTTTTTATTAAAAGTTCTATCATATTACTTTCCTTAACAGCATGAGACCTACTCTTTGAAGGGCTATGCATTTTATCGTCTTCTATATAGTCTAAGAAAGTTAAAAATGCTTTCGCATTTAACGCAGCATAGCTGCTTTCTTGCAGCTTAGGAAAGTTAAATATGCATAAAACCTTGAAGCGTTGGTTTTGTGCGCTTAAGGAAACTTTCCTTCACAGCTTAATAAATGCTTTCGCATTTAACGCAGCATAGCTGCTTTCTTGCTAGAAAAAAAACATAAGTACATTATAACCATTTAATGGAATTTCATCAACTAAAAAATAAAATCATTGACACTTAATATACAAAATCATTTAGAAAAAGTAAAGACTCATAAAAAACCGTTTCTATTACCGGTCTTTCAATGAGTCTTTATTTTTCCGGTTCGACAGTTAATCCTATCTGTGAAGAACCGGCGATATCCTTTTGTATATAAGGATTGTAACTGCCGATACAATTATACCCTTTACAATATTAAATGGAACAACTGCAAAAAGTATAAATGATTTTAAATCGACTATGGATGAATTCAAGGCATTTCCCATATCGATGAAGACTTGGATCGGCATACCAAATACCTTTGCATAAACAGGCAACAACACAAAATAATTTGCCAAAGCCCCTACAACCGCCATCATCAATATACCGGCAACCATTCCTACGATTGCAGATTTCATGGATTTGTTTCTGCAATAGATTATTGAAGCCGGCAATACGAATGAACATCCAATGATGAAATTGGCAGCTTCACCCACTCCTCCGGTCACCGTACCGTTCAATGCAAGATTCAAAAGAACTTTTATAAATTCTATTATAACTGCAGGTATTGGACCAAGTGCAAATCCACCAATCAGGACAGCAACCTCGCTTAAGTCAAGCTTGTAGAATTCCGGTGCGAAAAACAATGGGAATTCAATAAGCATAAGAACTGCGGCGACTGCCGCCAATACGGATATTTTTGTCAATTCCTTGACATATCCTCTTTTCAAAGTATTTGTTTTTTGTGACATTTTACATCCTCCAAATCTGATTTTTCAGAGAATCTTCTGTAACAGTCTTTCTCGTCAGTATTGATCCGACGTTCAAGAGAGTGACAACTCCCAGAACCCGGAGTTGTCTTTCTCGTCAGTAACAAAAAAAATCCTCTGAAATCCTCAGAGGCGCGAATTGATAGTATAATAAAGCAATATACTAATCTCCTATCATCCAGACTTTAACTGTCGGTATCGGAATTGCACCGATTCAACCATAAGGTTCGCGGACTTTACCGCCGGTAGGGAATCACACCCTGCCCCGAAGATTCTAACATCATTATAGCACTAATTCAGTATTTGTCAACCAATTTCAAATACATATTCTGTTTTCAAATAAAAACGGCTGTGCAATAAGCACAGCCATTCACAATAACTAAAAATTTAATATCGAAGCATGTTGAATCGAACAGTTGATGTTTAAGCTGCTTCTTCCACTTTCTTTCCTACTGTCTTCACAAAAATTATTATGCCGGCTACACTTACTGCAAGTGCTATGACTGTACCGACAAGACTGTCAAGGGTTCCGACTATGATATATGATACCATGGCGAAACCTGCACCTGTCAGGGCATATGGCACCTGCGTCTTTACATGGTCAAGATGGTCCGAACCCGAAGCCATTGAAGACATGATCGTAGTATCGGATATCGGTGAACAGTGGTCTCCGAATATGGAACCGGATAGAACCGCACTGAGGGTTGCAAGTACTACAGGTGAAGTTGTAGGGTCTACAGATACGTAGGCGCTGGCAAGGGGAACCGCCAAGGGAACGACAATCGCCATTGTACCCCATGAAGTACCTGTAGAGAATGCAACTACACATGATATTGCAAAAACAAGTATCGGTAATAGAAGTTCCGGTACAGTATCTGAAACTACCTGAATCAGGAATTCTGCAGTTTGTACTTCGCCTACGACAGCTCCAATGGACCAGGCAAGTATCAGTATGACTGAAGTAATGAACAGTGACTTGCATCCTTCAATCCACGAATCAAACACTTCACCAAGATTCATGATTTTTCTCGAGATGGCAAGAATTCCAGCCGCTATACTTCCAAGAACTGCAGCCCATATTAGAACTACTGAAGCATCTGCGTTTCCAAAACATTCCCTGATTGCAGTCCAGGGTATCTCACCTTCCCCAAGAACCCATCCGTTATACCATAATCCCAGAAATGCCGAGATTACAAGAGTTGAAATTGGAACAACTGCATTTGAAACCTTGAGCTCTATTTTCCTGTTGTCCTTAAAATCTCCAAAGTCAAGATTCGACATAGGCTTTGCACCGTCAGCGAGGACTTTGCCGGTAGTTCTGGCTCTTTTCTCCGCCTCGTACATCGGTCCAAATTCCCTGCCTTGAATAATAAGGGTGTAAATCAAAACCAAGGTGAAGATATTATAGAATGCATATGGTATGGTTTTGATGAAAACGATAAAGAAGTTTCCTTCTACACCCATTCCAGTAAATACATCGGCAATAAGACCAATTTCATAACCGACCCAAGTAGAAATAGCTGCCATTCCTGCAACGGGTGCTGCAGTTGAGTCAACTATATATGAAAGTTTCTCTCTGGACACCTTCATTTTATCAGTCAACGGTCTCATTGTAGGTCCTACTATAAGGGTATTGGCGTAATCGTCAAAAAATACTACCATGCCCATGATTGTAGTGGCTATCTGGGCACTCTTTGCCGTTTTAGCCCTTTTTGCAAGGGAGTCGGCAATTGCCTGTGTTCCCTTCATTTTTCCAATGATGCCTACCATGCCTCCAATTGTAAGGGAGAATATGATAATGCCTGCATTCCAGCTGTCTGCCAGACTTCCAAGTATATAAGTATCAAGAGTTCTGAGAAATGATATGAAAGGATTGTATCCATTTAGCATCATGACCCCTGAAAAGACACCTATAAACAGTGACAGAATGACCTGCTTGGTTAAAAATGCAAGAGCTATTGCAAGTAAAGGCGGCAGCAATGACAGTATCCCGTAGGGACTGCCGCCGTCCTCGGCAAAAGCCGGTGTAATAAATAATAATAGCATTAAAATTACTAATCCAAATATTTTTTTGTTTGTTTTCATAACAAACCTCCTTGTGATTGTTCGACTCAACACCAGAAATACACATTGTATTTCACATAAAAAATATATGGTTATTTACCAAAATTATATCATATTATTTTGATATACGAAATATCATTTACCAATAATTATGAAAAATGCAAATTATACAACATCCTATATATGGAGCAAAAAAAAAGAGAAGTGTATTCACTTCTCAAACATTTTAAGGTTATATCTCATCATTAATGATTTCAAATATTTCATCATATCCGCTTATTTCGTAGTCAGCCTTTATTTCATCATCCAAGTGGTCGTACTCATTCCATTTTACAAGAATTGATTTCACACCTGAATTCCTTGCACATTCAATGTCAAATTCCGTGTCCCCTATGTAGATTGTCTCTTCTCGTTTTGCATTAAGTCCTTCAAGACATTTAAGCATGGGTTCCGGATGCGGTTTGTGGTTTTCACACATGTCAGCTGTCACTACACAAGAGAAATATTCCCTTATATGGTGCATATGGAGTATTTTCATTGTCGTATACTCCAATCTGGAGGTTACTATACCCAACTTGTATCCCTTGGCATACAACAATCTGACAAGTTCTTCAGCGCCATTGAAAAGCTTCATGTATTTTTCGAAATTTGCATAATGGTAATTTCTGTATTCTTCAACCACTGTTTCATAAGGTTCATCGAAATTGGCTGTTATCACATCCTGCAAAGTACCTCCGAAGGTGCTTCTAAGAACAGACTCTTCTTCTTCCCTTCCTTTAAATATCTTATATATGTGCTGAAAGGATCTTATAATCAGTTCTTCAGAGTCTGCCAGGGTTCCATCAAGATCAAATAAAATATTTTTAATCATTTTGTCACCTGCTTATTTATTTCTATAGTTCTTTTTCCTGTCATTTTCTGAAAGGAATTTTTTCCTCAATCTCAGGCTGTTTGGAGTTACTTCCAGAAGTTCGTCTACTTCAATGAACTCCAAGGACTCCTCTAGATTCATTTTCTTGTATGCAATGATCTTGGCGGCGTCATCTGAACCACTTGCTCTCATATTTGTGAGTTTCTTGTTTTTGCAGGGATTTACAGTCATATCTTCATTTCTGCTGTTTATTCCTATTATCATCCCCTCATAAACTTCCTGGGCAGGTTCAACAAAGAGCTGAGCCCTGTCGGAAAGGTTTGATAATGCATATGTCATGGCAGTTCCCGTTTCTATGGAAATGAGAACTCCGTTTTTCCTTCCAGGTATTTCTCCCTTGAAGTTGTCATATCTTTCAAACCTTCTTATAATGGTTCCTTCACCTCTTGTATCATTGATGAATTCGCTTCTGTAACCTATCAATCCTCTTGTAGGCACATCATAATTAAGTGTCGTATATCCATTTTCCTGAAGCATGTATGTGAGCTCTCCCTTCCTGAGGTTCAGCTTCTGGATTACAGCTCCGCTATATTCATCCGGAACTTCAAGGAATACTTTTTCTATGGGTTCCATTGTTTTTCCGTTTTCCTTGTGGAAGATAACTTCAGGCTTTGATACTGAAAGCTCATATCCTTCCCTTCTCATATTTTCTATCAGGATGGAAAGATGGAGTTCTCCTCTCCCCGATACCTTGAAACCTTCAGCATTGTTTGGGATTTCTTCAACCTTCAAACCAACATTGACTTCAAGTTCCTTTTCCAGTCTTGCCTTTATATGTCTTGTGGTAACAAATTTACCATCTCTGCTGGAAAACGGTGAAGAGTTTACAAGAAAGTTCATGGATAGAGTAGGCTCTTCAATATTAATCATCGGCAGCGGTTCAACCTTGTCCGGAAGTCCTATTGTCTCCCCTATGGATATGTCGCTCAGTCCTGAAATCACTACTATGTCACCGGATAATGCTTCCTTGACGGAAATCCTGTTGAGTCCCATATATGTAAAGAGTTTTCCAACCTTGCACTTTTCCAGCTCTCCATTTCTTTTATAAACCGAGACATTCTGTCCTTCTTTAATTGATCCCTTGAAAATCCTGCCTATACCAAGTCTTCCTATGTACTCATCATATGCAAGGGACGAGATTTGAATCTGCAGGTTTTCTTCATTCAGCTGCGGATAACAATCTGCATGCTTTAGTATTGTGTCAAACAAAGGTATTATATCTTCATTGTCGTCATCCAGTTCATATTTAACTATTCCATCTCTGGCAACACCATAAAGAATAGGGAAATCAAGTTGTTCCTCGTTGGCATCAAGCTCGACGAAAAGGTCGAATACCTCGTCTACAACTTCTTCTGCTCTCTGGTCTTTCTTGTCTATCTTGTTTATCAATAAAATAGGCTTAAGTCCCATTTCCAATGATTTCTGAAGAACAAACCTTGTCTGCGGCATTGGTCCTTCCGAAGAATCGACAAGAAGTATTACAGTGTCTACAGTCTTGATTATCCTTTCAACTTCGGATGAAAAATCGGCGTGTCCCGGTGTATCTACAATATTTATTTTAGTATCGTTATACAGAACAGAACAGTTCTTGGAATAGATTGTTATTCCTCTTTCTCTCTCCAGATCGTTGCTGTCCATAACACAGTCAACTACTTCTTCATTGTCCCTGAAAACACCGCTCTGCGATAGGAATGCATCTACAAGAGTTGATTTTCCGGCATCAACGTGAGCTATAACAGCTATATTTACAATTTTGTTATTCATAGTTTTTTTATTAAACTTCCTTTCTTATAGTTTAAGAAAGTTAACTGTGCATAAACCCTTGAAACGCTGGTGTTATGCTGTTAAGGATACTTTCTTAAACCTCTTGATAAATACTTGCGTATTTAAAGCAGCGAAGCTGCTTCCTTGACATACTTTTATAAGTTTAATACTAATTCGTAGAATAAGCAAGATATTTTTGTCAAACAATAGTTAAGCTATGGTAAAAGAATAGTGAAACTGTGGATAAACAATGGTTGAACAATGGCAGGACATTATTGAAGCCGCGGCAGGGGAATGGAAAAGTCTTGATGAAGAATAGACAGATAAATATTTGAGAGAAGAATTAAAAAGCGCAGTATATCAGCAAGTTCTCGATTAATAGGAGGCTGACATGCTGCGCTTTATTGTTTTCTACATCTTTTCAGGTTCTTCAGCTTCGTAACCGTTCAAATCAATAGTGATTTTCTTGATCTTCTGCTCTTCTTTCGGCTTGTCTCTGAAGTCTGTTTTAGTTTCAGCAATCTTGTCTACTATGTCAAGGCCTTCTGTTACCTTTCCAAATGCAGCATAACTGCCATCGAGGTGAGGTGACTTCGCATGCATCAGGAAAAACTGAGAACCTGCAGAATTGGGATTCTGCGCTCTGGCCATTGACAGGACACCTTTGTCATGCTTCAAATCGTTGTCGAAGCCATTTGCCTTGAATTCACCCTTGATGCCGTATCCGGGTCCGCCTGTTCCAGTACCTTGCGGACACCCTCCCTGTATCATGAATCCTTTTATGACTCTGTGGAAAATCAATCCGTCATAGAATCCTTTATTTACAAGAGATACAAAGTTCTTAACAGTATTTGGAGCTATATCGGGATACAGCTCCCCTATCATTACATCTCCATTTTCCATTTCAATTTTAAAAATCGGATTACCCATAATTCCTCCATTTTATTTTATTTTTAACTTCTTGATGATACCTGTGAAATTTTCAAACCTGGAGTCTGAAATCCCGCTGTAGTTTTCATCATCGTTAAATTTATCTATGTAATTATATACGAAGTTTTCTGCTTCGTCATAAAAACCAATATTATACAGCGAATAAGCAATGTTTGTAATGTACTTCTCTATAATATCAAATTCAACATCATAATCAATTGTTTCTTCTTCTTGAATTTCAAGCTGCTCATTTTCCTCAATATTCAAATCAATGAAGTCACCGGAAATCAAGTCAAGGTCTTCATATCCTAATATCATTTCATAGAGTTCAGCAAATTTTTCATTCTTATTATAATAATCCATGAGCAAAAAATCAATATCCGCTTTCAGAGTGTCATCTTCTATCCTTTTTCTGGTTTTTTCCAGATATATGGCCATTTTCTTGTCAAGATCATAGTTTACCAGTTCATGAAGAAGTATGAGCTTTTCTTCAATTCCAATGCTTGTGTTGAAAAGCATGGAATCCAGGATTGCGTTGCTGTGTAAAAGCTTGACTTCATCTGTAATATCATCATTGAGCAACAGGTAGTAATGAACGCCAATCTTGTTGAAATAATCATTTTCATCAAGTTCCCTCAATGTCCTTACGGGATTAAGGTCATACAAGGGTTCATCTTCAGGGAAGATATAGCCTCCAAATTCCAAATATTCTATAGTTGTTACCGCTTTTATGTATCTGAAATCATCTTCCGTCAAGTTGTTGTTTTCATAATTGAAAAATAATGGAAACTCGCCTAGATAATCATTGTTGAAATAAGTTACTCCATCCAGATAGCCATTCTTTGAATATACGGCTTCCTTGAATATTCTTTTAGAAACCACTGCAGCTTCAGCTCTAGTCAAGTTCGTATCAGGTCTGAACATATTGTCGCTGAATCCCAAGTAAATTTCATTATTGAAAAGTTCCTTGAATATATCTGCAAACTTGTCGTCAGCATCAATATCATAAAAAGGCAGATCTTCATTGTCAACTGAAGGCAATGACAATACCGAAGTAAGCAAGGCCGCTTCATATCTCGTTATGAATCTGTCCGGTTCAAGGCTTTCTTCCGGGAAAATGTCCTTGAGGGTTATATTTATCCTATGGGTTCTTTTCATGTAATTATCAATGGACATAATATATGTATATGCCCAATGATTCAAGTCAATATCTGCATATTCTGCATCTCCTGTCATATCAATACCGAGTATCCCGTTTTCATTCCCTATCTTATATATTATTTTAATGAATTCGCTGACTGTAACGTTGTTGTCCGGCCTGAATGTCCAATCTCCATATCCATTGAAAATATTCAAAGAATTCGTTGCATAATAAATATCGTCCTCTGCCCAATGATCATATATATCAAAGTAATACACATCGGCTCCAGCGCTTACAGTCATTAATACAGTAATGACTAATGCTATAATCAGCACTTTGATTTTCTTCATAATATCACCTCAAACCCTTTTCATGCGGCAAAACCGCTTTCTTGATAAATTTCTTTATTAACTGTATTTCGCTGCTGTCAAAACCAAGATAAGAGTATAGTTTTAAATCTATATTATCACAGTTTTTACCATTATAGCATCCCATACGGTCATTTTCAAAATACGGAAGCTTTAAAATATTATAGGGATAGTACTCATAGAGATCCTTCCCTATTTTTTTCGAAGTAACCTTAACCAGGAATTCAAAAATCTCAGAATTCAGATAGCCAAGACACTCTTTTAAATTCAAATCATCAGACAGACCGGTCATCATGTAAATATCGGCACTGAAGTAATTCCCTTGTCCATCTATTGCGAACCTGTTTTCAGATGACTTGTATGGAAAAAGAATCTTTTGTGTTTCAAACTGACTTCTGTCTCTTCCCCATTGAAGGTCAAACCATCTTCTATAGCCTTTCCTGCATTCCCGCCTTTTTTCAAGTCTTTCCTTGAATCTTTCAAGATAATCCCTTGTATTGGGAAAGTCTTCTATTTCTATATCATTGGTGTAAATTAGCTTTAGCCTCTTGGTGTCATTGATTTCATACTTCTTCAAGGCACTCCCCTTTAGCCAGTCAACAAGAATATTTTCTTCAAGTCCATATTCCTCTATTGTTTCCTTCGATACAACAAATGCCTTATCATAGCCTGTGATAATCCCCTGGTTTATTTTGAAATGATCTCCTATAGTTGTCGCCGACCTGGAAATAATTTTCCCATACAAGCTTTCTATTTCCTTTTCCAGAAGTCTCCAGGGATTTTCATTCAAGTCTTCTTTTGATACTGAAAATTTCGAGTTTCCAGGAATGTTTACGACCTCAACTTCCCGGCATTCACCGGATTTTACAAGGCTGATGATCACCGGACTCACTCCTGTATTTTTAAACAAGGTTATGCCGGCATAATCCACTATTCTATTTATTCCATAATTGTTACCTATGAATTTCCTTAGTTCTCTTGCATTGTCCCCTTCAATGAAGTATCTGGATGTAATAAATAGGAGCTTTCCTGAAATATCAAGTTCCTCCAGTGCTTTCTCAAAGAAACAGTATGAAATATCCGACTTGTCATTGTATACTGAAAATTTGCCGTTTAATGCTTTCTTGTATTCAATTGCCAGATTTTTATGCCCTATATAAGGCGGATTTCCAATTATTGCATGAACCTTACTTCTTATATCACTAAAAAGATAGTCTTCGTTTCTAATGTCGGGGCAGCATAATGATTTGCCGGCAATATTAATACCGGCAGTAGTCAATATACAGGAGAAACCGTCTATATCATAGCCCATAAGATTGTTTTCAATGATATGCCTGTCTATATCCTTTCCGCTTATGCCATGATTTTCAATGATCAAATCCTCGTTTTTGTCGTAAACTTCTCTAAGTTTTTTATACAATGCCACCAGAAAATATCCGCTTCCGCAGGCAGGGTCCAAAAAACTGATATATGGATTTTCAATGAATTCTTTTTCATCAACTATTTCATCAACCATCTCATCCACTGTATCCGACGGAGTATAGACCTGCCCGTACTTTTTCTTCAGTTTCAGAGGTATGATTTTTTCATATACTTCACCTGGAGTCATCAATTCTTTTTTGCATGTTTTTCCAAAAACATTTGACAGGGAGCCTTTTATTGAATAAAATTCTTTAAGAGTATAAAAAGATTTAATTTTTTCTCCGTCGATGTATTCACTGTAGAAATAATTGATATATTCAAAAACAATGTATCGTATCATATCAATATTTTCCGGATCAGATTTAATTATTGTTTTCAACTCTTTTATTAAAGACATGTCGAACTCCTAAGAAAGTGAGGTTTATATGAAAAAAAATATACTTGCAATATTACTTCTGTGCATTGTCATGTTATGTGGCTGTACAGACGATGTAAAAAATGAACATGACACAGAAACTGTAAATGAAATTTTAAACTATGTTAACATCAACATCAAGGATTTTCAGAACATTGAATCAAGGATAATAAAAAGATACAACGACATGGAATACGATATTGATAACGAAAATGAAATAATCGATGCATTGAAAAATGAAATACTTCCTGAATACAAGGAACATTTCGAGAATCTATCAAATGTTGCAATTAAAAATGACGAAATCAAAGAAATACACAGCATTTATCTTCAATCTGCAAAATATCAATTGGAGGCATTCGAACTTTATCTATCATATATCGAGAATAAAAACTACAGTGATTTGAAGTCCGTAAATTCCAAAATCAATTCATCCAATGAATACTTCAAATTGTTTAAGAAAAGCCTTGTTGAATTTGCAGACAAACATGAAATTCCATACAATTGATCATGATCGGTTGAATATGTAAAAACATTGAAAAAGCGGTATTACCGCTTTTTTCATATTTTTGCAGTCTATCAGACTATTCCTTCGCCATACCTTTTTTGAGTTCATTTTCAAAATACAAACTCATGCTTGGGAATGCAAAATCCACTTCTTCCTTATGGAACAGTTCCATGATTTTCAGATTGATTCTTTCCACTACTTCCATGAATTCATTGTAGTCAAGCTTTGTTGCATAATAGCTTATCAATATGTCAAGACTGCTTCCGCCAAATTTTTCAAATCTAACTATTATTCCATCATTTTCTACATCTGTTTCTGAAATAAGAAGTTCCTTTATTCCCGAGATAATCTTTCTGATTTTCTCAGGCTTTGTTGAATAGGTCACACCTACATAATGCCTTTGACGCCTCGATCCCCTTCTTGAATAATTGTGAACCGTACCGTCTGTAAATGCAGCATTCGGCATGGAAACCAGTCCCTTGTCAAATGCTCTTAGCTTGGTACTTCTCAACCCTATATCCTCAACTATTCCTTCAATGTTGTTAATTATTATGATGTCTCCTATGTTGAAGGGACTGTCCATATATATTATTATTCCGCCAAATATGTTTTTAAGGGTATCCTGGGCCGCCAGTGCAAAAGCTATACCACTTATTCCAATACCTGCAAGAAGACTCTGTACCTTTACATCAAACTCTGTCAATATTATAAGGATGGCAATGATTATAACTACAAGCTTGATTATTTTGCTGATAAGTGTATTAACCTGTTTCTGCCTGCGATCTTCACTTCGCTTGATGACATAGGCATTAAAATATGCTTCAACAATTCTTATCATTGTCTGCGCAGCCATAAATACAAAAAGACTTTTGTAGACACTCAACAAAAATGACATTAAATTCTCATTGAAAGGCAGGGTTATAAGAGCAAAAAAAATACCGGTTGCCAATATGATTATAGACAAAGGTTTCTTCGTCTTTTCTATCATTATGTTCAGGACTTTAAGCTTTTTAAACGCCCTGCTCATCCATTTAATTATTTGTGTTACAAACAACCTTCTCAGTACAAGCACGATCAGAATTATTAGAAATACTTTACCGATTTCACCCATAGTGGGTATTCTTGAAAAAATAAGTTCAGTCATAGTGTTCTCCTACTTTCTTGCAGTCTAAGAAATTTAAATTTCTGCGACCTCTTAAAAAATGCTTACGCATTTTACACAGCGTAGCTGCTTTCTTGTAGTCTAAGAAATTTAAATATGCATAACACCTTGAAGCGTTGGTGTTATGCGATTAAGGAAAATTTCTGCGACCTCTTAAAAAAGGCTTACGCATTTTACGCAGCGTAGCTGCTTTCTTGTCATATAATTATACTATATGAGTATACAATAATAAAGACACGAAATCATTATAATTGTTGAAAAACAAGGGAGAATCTTTGTAAAAGCAAGATTCTCCCTGATTCTCAAGACTACCATTATAAACTCTGCCTATTGTCTCCTTAATGCTTCTACAGGAGGAAGATTTGATGCAATGAAAGCAGGATATACTCCAAAGAGCAGACCTGAAGTCAAGGCTACTATCGTTGATATCTTAACGGCTTCAAGGCTTATTACAGCTTCAAACCCCTTTGACTCAAACAGGTTTATGAGCCATATTCCCACAACTATGCCTACAAGACATCCAATAATACTGACATAGAATGCTTCCAGTATGAACTGAAGAAGAAGGTCTGACTTCTTGGCTCCCAGAGCTCTTCTTACTCCGATTTCCCCGGTTCTCTCACTGACTGCAACAAGCATTATATTCATTATGCCAAGGCCGCCTACGAGAAGAGATACTGCAGCAATGCCTCCAAGCAAAAGTGTCATTATCCTGTTTGCATCGTTAGCTTCCTCTACAAGCTGGTTAAGGCTTGTAATGGTCAGTATGTCTTCCCCTTTTGAGAAAATTTCGTCTTTCTTATCTTCAGGCTCCTCCACAGACACTTCCATGGTGTCAATCATTACATCACCTGAAACACCTTCATTTCCGTTTCCTCCTTCACTGTTGACATTTGTAAAGGATGTTCCATTTATTTTTCTTGTATATATTCTACCCAACTGAACTATGGCAAGAGCTGTATTTTCTTCATTTGAAGCCTTACCCCAAATTTCATCCACGTTTCTCTTGTCATTGAGTTTTTGCGAAGTTGAATACGGAATGATTATCTTGTTGTCAATATCATCCCCCTTTCCTTTTCCCTTTGGAGCCATGACACCGATTATTCTAAAAGTCAGATTATCGATGTTTATGGACTGTCCTACAGGACTTCTCCCATTAAGCAGTGAAACTGCAACATTGTATCCCAAGACACAGACCGGTGACCTTTGGTCAACGTGGAGGGACGAAAAGAAGTTTCCTGACATAACCTCGTGATCCTTGATAGCCGGATACATATGATTTACACCAAGAACGTCAATCTCTCCTCTTGTTCTTCTCCACTTGACATATTCTTCAGTCTGCACAACCGGTGTTGCATATTCCATTTCCTCGATTCTTTCCATCAAATCCTTGTGTTCATCGCTGGAGAATGAAAAAGTGTTTGTGTTTGTCTTCATCACTATTACATTTTGTCCAAGGCTTTCAAACTGTTCAACTACAGCCTTTCGTGCACCCTCTCCTATTCCCATGAGACTTACTACGGAAGCCACTCCTATTGTTATGCCCAATACAGTAAGGGATGTTCTAAGAAGGTTTGAAACCAGTCCCGAACCTGCCATTTTTGCAGTAAAATACAATCTGATGAAAAATGATTTAATACCGCTGTTTTTATCCATATCATCACATCCGATTAGTTGTTGCTTTCAGGGATAAAGGTATTGTTATCCTTTATATGTTCGCTGGGGAGCAAGTCAGAACTGCTTCCTGTAATTACAAGGTCCCCTTCTTCCAATCCAGACAGTATTTCAACATACCTGTCATTCATGAGGCCTGTTTCTATTGAAACAGTTTCAACACTTTCGTCTTCATTAAGTATTTCAACCTTTGTAATGCCATCCTCCTCAAAAACAGCCTCAATAGGCACCAGCATGGTGTCCAAAGATTCTCCTGCATCTATGAAGCACTGTGCCATCATGCCCGGTCTAAGTTCGCCGCTTCCACTCACTTCAATATCCACAGAATACTTGATTATACCGCTTGAGTCTTTTCCGGACTGGGATACTCTTGTTACAACGCCTTCAAACTCTTCTCCAGGAAGGGCGTCAATTGTAACATTGACAGGTGCATCCTGCTTTATGTAAACCACATCTATGTCATCCACCTGTGTCCACACCCTCATGTTGTTGGTATTGAATATATCTCCTATCCAGTCTCCGGGAGATATGGTTTCACCCTGTGTCCTCCAGAATCCTGAAACCACACCGTCCATAGGCGATAGAATAGTCATATTACCCTTCATTTCCTGTGCTTTTGCTATGGTTCTCTTAATTTCATTAATTTCATCCAGCTTTTCCTGTATCATTATTCTAACATCGGCACCTGCAAGCTTCACTATAGCCTGGCCTTTTTCTACATAGTCCATTTCATTCACCAACACTTCCGTGACGGTGATTTCATCAGACGATATTGAGTTTTTAAATATTTTCTTCTCCTTGCCATATGATTCGACTTTGCCTGATTCGGACAAAGTAAACTTTGGAAGGTTCACATCATCGCTTATGGGGGTGCTTATTGATGCAGTCATATTTGTTTGTACCAATCCCGGATTCGGAGCCGTGATTTCTCCCCAGTGCACATAGGACAGCCCGAATTCGGTATCATCATTTGGAACCGAATTGGGATTAAGATCAGTTATCTTTCCCTCGTAATATCCTTCAAAATATGGGAATTTAAGAAGTATCCTCTGACCTTCATAAACGTTGGAATATTCGCTTTCAAGCACTTTGAATGAAATTTTTATCTCCGAGTCATTTATGATATTTGCAATCAAGCCGTCAAGCTCCTCACCTTCAGAAGCCTGAAGCTCGGTAACCCTTCCATCTATTGGCGAAACAATGACAATTCCATCATATGGGTTAACATTTTCTACATCTCTTGCATCGATTCCCAGAAGCTGTGCAAGATAATCCTTCTTGTTTTCTAGATTCACCTTCAAGTCATCAATTCTGGTTTCAAGGTCATTTGAAGAAAGCCTTATGACAGGTTCATCCGCTTTCAACGAGTCCCCTTCTTCAACCAGGAATTCTTCAATCACATAGGTTATTCCATAAAATTCAGGAGATGACGCTTCCGGTACCCTTATTCCTCCTCCATAGGATGCATTCAGTTGTCCCGATGTGTTGACTCCTACGTTTATATCCCCTTTTATTACAGGGTCTGTCGAATATACGATTTTGTTGATTTCATCTTCATTGTTGCCTGGCATGAGTTCATTTACAGCATATGAAATCCCTGCAAAAGCCAATGCCAGTATCAACATTATAGGTATGAATTTTTTTAACATATTTTCCTCCAATCAATTTATGTCTATTCTGTTTATTTCTCCGTCCACCAGACGAATGATTCTTTTGCCGTACTCAGCTATTGATTCCTCATGAGTAACCTGTACTATGGTCAGTTCGGTTTCCTCGTTTAGTTTCAAGAACAACTCCATGATGTTCTTGCTTGTTGATGTATCAAGAGCTCCTGTAGGTTCGTCTGCCAAAAGTACCGACGGATTTCCCACTATGGCTCTGGCAATGGCTACTCGTTGCTGCTGCCCTCCTGAAAGCTGCATGGGCAAATGTTTCATCCTGTCCTTAAGTCCTACCTTAATCAATGCTTCCTCTGCCATTTCCTTTCTCATTTTCCCATTGACTCCCCTGTATACAAGAGGAATTTCAACATTTTTAATGGAATTCAGCTTTGGCAGAAGGCTGAAATT
Organism: Dethiosulfatibacter aminovorans DSM 17477; assembly: GCF_900142005.1. Taxonomy (GTDB): domain Bacteria; phylum Bacillota; class Clostridia; order Tissierellales; family Dethiosulfatibacteraceae; genus Dethiosulfatibacter; species Dethiosulfatibacter aminovorans. Next base: position 44,502 of record NZ_FQZL01000006.1, on the reverse strand, counting down.
TTGAAAAACAAATCCCAGAAACCTGTTTCTAATTTCAGACAGCTTGTTATCGCTCAGTTTTTCAACACTGTTTCCGTCAAGTATATAACTTCCTTCTGTACACTTGTCCAGGCAGCCAATCACATTCAACAAAGTCGATTTACCGGATCCGGAAGGACCCATAATTGAAACAAATTCACCATTTTCGATTGTCAGATCGATATTCTTAAGTGCATTCAGCCTTATTTCTCCAATTCTATATTCCTTTACTATATTATTCATCTTTATTACATCCAAGATGTCACCTCCAGTCCAAATATATTAGACGGCCATAAAAAATAAAAGTTCCTTTATTTAAGTAAATAAATAAAATTTCAGAAAAACGAATAATATGTAAATAGACAAAAAAATAAAGCGGTCATCCGCTTTATTTCAATACGTCAATTTCAATTCCATCTATCCATACGGTAGAGTCACCATCATAATCAAAATACAGCAGTATTCTATCCGTATTTCCAAGATTCACCGTAAGCTGGTTCAGGGACCATATATCACTGTTCAAGAAAACCTTGTCGCTTGAGTACGCAGAAATCTTGCCATTTTCTATCACTTCGACAATCACCGACCCTTCTACTTCATCCTTCTCGCTAGTAAGCTTCATTGACAGACCAACTTGTCTGTTCTTCATATAATCCAGGTCTTCATTTGACATATCCACTACGGCAAACAATGTCTTCCTGCTTGAACTGCCGTCATTCTTGATAACAAGTGATGAATATCCATCGTAAAACTTTTTGAAATCAATTTCAGCATTGTATTCACTGTCCGTAGAATCCAACAGGTCCTGACTGAAAAACTTGTTTATTGTCTCTTCAAGATTTTCCCCGTCTGTACTGGCATTGTTGGTGTTATTATTGTTGATCACTATCTCGTTGTTTGCTTCAGGCAGATCGGCATGCTCTTCAAGCACTTCCTTGCCTAGATTTGTCATAATCAGTATTATTACAGGTATGGTCATAATAAGTATGATTGCTGCAATTTGATTAAGGCTGAATTTCCTTTTGCCTGCAATTTCACCGGCAACATTGTCAACTTCTTCAAGTTCCCCTTCGTCACCTTCGTCTGAACTCAGCAGGTTGTTGAAATCAGGTCCCGCTTTTGCAGGTTCGTCAAAAACCGGTTCAGGCTCTTTTTTCAGGACCGAAGGAGGAACAGGTACGAAAACCAGCGAATATGTCTGCGATTTCTTGAAGGCACTTATAACTTCGTTCATGTCCCTGTATTGATTTGAGTAACATCTGATTATTATCTTCATTATGTCAGGAGGCAACTTGTCTGATATGTTGTAGTCGTCTATGAATCTACCGGTGTATATATAATGCATGTAATCGCCGGCAGATTTAATGAGCAGACTTTCACTTATATCATATCCCTGACTGAATTTCAAAATATTGTTGAATTCTATTCCATTATCCTTTACAAGGATATTCTCCTTGGCAATTATGGCCTCTTCTATAAGATCTTCAAACACTTCAAGTTCCTGAAACTTAAAAAGAAGATTCTCAGTTAGAAATAGCTGTTCTTTCATGGTGAGGCTCTTGTTTGAAAAATATTCCTCAAAAGGAATCCCACCCCCCGGTACAGTTATTATATATGCTCTGTCTTCTGATTTTTCAGCCAAAAGAACATTCTTGAACATTCTTGTCATTTTCTCAGTATCAATGAGATCAATGATCCTTGCGCTCATTATTATATTATTATAGAATTCAGAATCATCATCATTATTTTTACACAACGCTATTCTCTGAAAACTGTTGTCATATATTATTTCCTTAACATCGTAATTTTTAAAGTAACCCATCGTATACCTCTCTGTCATCTCTGCTATTATTTTAACATAAGTTCACACTATTTGAAATACGAAAACAAAAAATGAGCATTCATTGCTCATCTTCATCATTGTTGTTACCCTTAACATCTTCAGAGTCATCCACCTCATAGTCAACATCACTGACAATATGATCAGGGTCAACGTCCTTGTTATTGGTTGTACCGTATTTTTTTATAGACCTGTTAACTAAATTCATCAATAGCATGAATACAACAAGATCATCTATTATACTATAACCCAATATTGGGTAAGGAATTAAATCTACAGGACTTAATATATATAGAATCAACCCGATAATTGGAAGTTTATCCTTCCAGCTGACTTCCCTGCTTCTCAAAAGTTTAAGCATAACACTAAATTTTCTGAACAATATGCACCACTTCTTTATATTATTATCATTTCTATGTCTTTAAGTTTTTTCTTGAGCTTGTCTTCAAATTTACTCTTGCCGTCCGGAGACTTACCAAGCACTACTTTTCCTACATCATTCTTATCTGCAAATTTAACTAATGTATCAATTATATTTTTGGATCTTTCTATTACAAGTTCGGCACCGAGTTTTTTGGTAATGCCAAACAAATATTCCAAAGCTTCTCCATCTGTATAATTCCTTAGAAGCTTTTCATTCTCATTCACCACATGCACAACATACAACATATCTTCATCATTTTTGAGACTGTAGCCCTTGTCAATGAGCCTTTCGCATGTTTTTTGCTGTGTAACACAAACCATTATATTATTAATCAATGGAGCTCCTTTCAAGAAATGGCGGGAGTATATGGGAATCGAACCCACCCAGGACGCTATAAACGCCCCACACTGGTTTTGAAGACCAGGAAGCACACCAGCACTTATATACTCCCATGCAATGACAAATATACCATAATCGACAGATGTTTACAAGATATATTTTATAATTCAAGAAAGCATCTTCGACGGGTTATCCGCGTACGAGGATATCAAGGGGCTATGTCGAGTCCCCTTAACCGTATAATACCAACGAATAAGGCATGCGCAAATTAAAAAGCGGCATGCCATCAAGCATGCCGCTTAATATTTAATCCATATTATATGCCTTTAGATTCTTTTTCAGCGTAAATCTCGCTTATTTCAAATACGTCAAGATCTTTTTCTGCAACCTTGTTTTCAATTATTGAACAAAGCGCATCAACTGTTTCAAGATTTGTCAAAAGGTCCACTCCGTTTTCAACCGATTTTCTTCTTATCATGAATCCATCTCGCTTGGAGTCATTTGCTTTTGTAGGAGTGTTGACTATAAGTCCAACCTGTCCGCTTTGGATAAAGTCTAAAATGTCATCTTCCTGACCTATTTTGTTCACCACCTTGGAATCCACGCCTACACTGCTTATATCTTTACTCGTACCTTCAGTTGCGGCAATCTTGTATCCAAGGCTGTCAAATCTTTGAGCCAGGGATTTGATTGTTTCCTTGTCCTTTGGCTTCACAGTGGCCAGTATATACTTGTCCTTGTCCGGCATCTCTACTCCGGCTGCCAGGAATCCCTTGTACAATGCTTCTTCATAATCAGACGCAAGACCAAGAACTTCACCTGTTGATTTCATTTCAGGTCCAAGACTCACTTCCACTCCCGATATCTTTTGAGAAGAAAAAACAGGCACTTTTACTACATAGTTATCAATGGACTTATAGAGACCAGTACCGTATCCCAGATTAGACAATTCTTCACCCATCATGCACTTGACTGCCAGATCAACCATTGGCACACCAGTCACCTTGCTGATGAAAGGTACCGTTCTACTTGATCTTGGATTGACTTCAATTATGTAGACTTCATTGTCGCATTCAATGAATTGTATGTTTATAATTCCTTTGACACCCATATTTTTTGCTATTTTAGAAGATATTTCAACAACCTTGTCTAATATCTCCTGGCTCAGGGAAACAGGCGGATATATTGAAATGCTGTCACCAGAGTGGACTCCGGCTTTTTCAAGATGTTCCATTATTCCAGGTATAAGTATTTCATTACCGTCAGATATGGCATCTACTTCAATTTCCTTTCCATTGAGATATTTATCTATAAGCACAGGGTTTTTTGAATCCTTTTCAAAGGCATTGCTTAAATAGTTTTCAAGCTCCGTGTCATTGTAGGTTATTTCCATTCCCTGTCCGCCAAGAACAAATGACGGTCTAACAAGTACAGGATATCCTATTTCCCCCGCAGCCTTCTTTCCGTCCTCTACCGACCATACTCCAACCCCCTGGGGCCTAAGAATATCCAACGATTCAAGAAATGCTTCAAATTTCTCCCTGTCTTCTGCCGTGTCTATATGCTGGGATGTAGTTCCGAATATCTTTATACCTTTGCTGTCGATAAATTCAGCCAGCTTGATGGCTGTCTGTCCTCCGAACTGAAGTATTACTCCATCCGGCTTTTCCTTAAGGATGATATTGTAGACATCCTCTTCAGTCAAAGGCTCGAAATAAAGCTTGTCGGAAATATCAAAGTCAGTACTTACAGTTTCAGGATTGTTGTTTATGATTATTGTTTCAACACCCATGTTCTTAAGTGAAAAGACGCAGTGTACACAACAGTAGTCGAACTCCACTCCCTGGCCTATCCTTATTGGACCTGAACCTATTACAACTATTTTCTTTTTATCGGAAACCTCGACCTCGTCAAACTGTTCATACGTGGAGTAGTAATATGGCGATACAGCATCAAACTCACCGCTGCAGGTATCGACAATCTTGTATGCAGGTACAATATCATTCTCCAGTCTAAGATTCATAATATCATTTGCCTTGCATCCAACAAGCTGTGAAATCCCCTTGTCTGAAAAACCATAGTACTTAAGCTTTTTAATCCAGTCGGAAGTCAAGTCTTCAATATTTACTCTTCTGAGAAGCTCCTCGTTTTCTACAATATTCAGTATTTTATGTATGAAGAAATTATCAATTCCTGTTATTTCATTAACCTTTTCAATGCTGTAACCCCTCCTAAGAAGTTCTGCAGTTATATACAACAACTCGTCACATGGCTTTTTCATCATTTCTCTAAGCTCAACTATTGACATTTGTGAATATTTTTCCTTAAAAAGAGTATACTGTGAATTTTCAAGGGACCTTACAGCTTTAAGCAAAGCAGCTTCAAAATTGTTTCCGATTGCCATAACCTCGCCTGTCGCCGCCATTTGTGTACCAAGGCTTCTTATATCGCTTTGAAGCTTATCAAAAGGCCATTTAGGTATTTTAAGCACTATATAGTCAAGTACCGGCTCAAAACATGCAAAGGTCTTTTTTGTTACAGAATTTTCTATTTCATCCAGGTAGTATCCAAGTGCGATTTTTGTAGCAACTTTTGCGATCGGATAACCTGTAGCCTTGGATGCCAGTGCTGAAGATCGGCTCACCCTCGGATTAATTTCTATAACAACATATTCATAGCTTTCAGGATGAAGTGCAAGCTGAACATTACAGCCTCCCTCTATTCCTATTGCATCGATTATGTCAAGGGATGCAGTTCTAAGCATCTGATATTCGACATCCGATAAGGTCTGGGAAGGAGCTGCAACAATGCTGTCTCCCGTATGAATTCCTACAGGGTCTATGTTCTCCATATTACAGACTGTAATGCAGGTTCCCTTTCCGTCCCTCATAACTTCATATTCTATTTCTTTCCAGCCCTTTATACTCTTTTCTATAAGCACCTGGCTGTTGAGACTCAAATTCAGACCTTTTGATAGGATCACCTTGAGTTCTGCCTCGTTATCGGCAATTCCACCACCTGATCCACCAAGGGTATAGGCAGGTCTTACAATTACCGGATATCCGATTTTGGCGGAAGCTGCAATACCTTCATCCATAGTTGTAACTATTTCACTTTGCACTACAGGCTGTCCGATTTCTTTCATTAATTCCCTGAAGAGCTCCCTGTCTTCTCCAACCTTTATGGCTTCAATTGGAGTACCGATTATATCAACTCCATACTTTTCAAGCACTCCCGAATCGTAGAGGTCGACAGCAAGGTTCAATGCAGTCTGTCCACCCATTCCCGGCAATATGCTGTCAGGCTCTTCCTTCTTGATCACCTTCTCCACATATTCAAGTGTAAGAGGCTCAATATAAACCTTGTCGGCTATTTCCTTGTCAGTCATTATTGTAGCAGGGTTGCTGTTGATAAGAACTGTTTCTATACCTTCTTCCTTCAAAGCCCTGCAGGCCTGAGTTCCAGAATAGTCAAATTCTGCAGCCTGTCCTATGATAATCGGGCCTGAGCCCAGTACTAATACCTTTTTAATATTCTTGTTGATTGGCATATTATCCTCCTAAACTATACTTAAAAAATCATCGAAAATGTAGCTTGATTCATGCGGTCCCGGACATGCTTCGGGATGGAACTGTACGGACATCAGCTTCCTGTCCAGATTTCTTATGCCTTCGACAGTGAAATCGTTCATGTTTATATGGGTGATTTCGAAATCTTCAGGAATTGTATCCTTTTTAACTACATAACCGTGGTTTTGAGATGTTATTGTCACCTTTTCTGTGAACAGGTTTTTTACAGGATGATTGCTGCCCCTGTGACCGTATTTCATTTTTTCCGTATCGGCACCACATGCAAGCGCTATTATCTGATGCCCCAGGCATATTCCGGTAACAGGCAGTTTTCCTATTATTCCCTTTACTGTTTCCACAACTTCAGTAAGATCCTTAGGGTCTCCAGGTCCATTTGAAAGGAACAGACAATCAGGTTCCGTACTCATTATTTCCTCCATAGTGGAAAGAGCCGGAAGAACAGTCACCTTGCAGCCTCTTTCGCTGAATGAATTTATTATGTTTGTTTTCACACCGAGATCAAGTACTGTTACTTTTTTACCCTTTCCTGATATTGTCATTGCACTTTTTCTGGTTACCTTTTTAACAGCATCCTCCACAGGATTTTTCTCGAAGAAGCCCTCTATGTTGTCAGTGTTTTCTTCAGTGACTATTATACCCTTCATGGTTCCGCTGTTCCTGATGAGTTTGGTAAGGTATCTTGTATCTATTCCCTGTATTCCAATTATTTTTTCCTCTTTCAGATAAGCATTGAGGGACATTTCACATCTCCAGTTGCTGGGTCTGTCGCAAAGTTCCCTGACAACGAATCCCTTTACCTTTGCACTGTCCGACTGGATATCGTCAAAATTGATTCCATAGTTTCCTATCAAGGGATAAGTCATTACTACAATCTGTCCATAATATGACGGATCTGTCAATATTTCCTGATATCCCGTCATCCCAGTATTGAACACTACTTCCCCAAAGCTTTTCTCCAAGTATCCAAAACAATAACCTTCAAATTCCATTCCATTCTCAAGAATTAATTTACCTTTCATATATCCTCCTACAAAAAAAATAGCAACTAACGGTATTTAAATTGTTTTTTTAAATACCGTAAATCGCCTTCCTTTTAAAATAAATTTCTTATTGATTTTTTCAGTCTTATTATTATATATCATTAATTTTCTCCTTATCAGCATCTCGTACCGATTTAAAGGTTTTATAGAAGATAACATATTATTTCATTATTGTCAATATTTATTCAACAATTTCTTTTATTTTATATTTCCCACTAGACAATTCAAGCAAAAATGATATATTTTCGTTAGTATAATTACCGGAGCTGTCCTGCAACATTATATTAGTTTTTACAGTTACATATTCACCGTATTTGTTGTATTCATATTTGGTTATCTTATATGAGACTATGTCGAATCCTGTATTGTAAAAAATATTGTTAGCCTTTGCTTCTGCAGCACTGTCGGGAATATTCTTTACAATTACTGAATTCAAGAATTTTTCAACAGTCTCTATAGGACTTATGTAGTCCTTGTACAGCAGGGTGTTTGTTGGCGTAAAGGGTGATTCTATGTTGAAGTATTTGCTGAAGTAATTGGACCCGTTGCTGTTTGTCAATTTGACAAAATCAATGTTTTCATAGTTGGTTGCAGTATTTACAATGGAATACAGCATAAGGCACTCTTCCATCTCATCCAATTCATTTCCATTGTCAAAATAATACTCGATAAATACCGTATCCGATACAACACTAGTATTTAATATCTTTAGATATTCCATGGAAACAAAACTGCCGGACTCCATTGTTCTATTTTGCATTATATCCAGTGTTTCTTCTATTTCCTTCGCCTCATTCAGATCATAAACTCCTGATAATTCCGTTATTATGCAACTCATGCTCTTATTGGGAAGATAAAGCTGTACATATACATTCTCTTCCTCGCTGAAAGGAGAAATCCTTATGACATCATCCTCACTTCTCGTGCATGATGTCGTCAACAGAATGACGACAGCCAAGATTGAAATCATTATTTTATTCTTCATTGAAAACTCCTTATACAATAGGAAGACTGATATAAAACTCAGTACCTTCATCCAGTTTGCTCCTTACACTGATTGTTCCATGATGAAGGTTTACAATCTGCTTTGATATTGAAAGTCCAAGCCCCGTACCTCCCGTATTTCTGGACCTGGCCTTGTCCGCCCTGTAAAACCTGTCAAAAATATACTGAAGATTGTCTTCAGATATTCCTACACCAGTATCCTTTATGCTTACGATGGCAAAATCCTTTTCCCTGTAAACCCTTATGTCCACCTTGCCGCCATCCCTGGTATATTTGATTGCATTGTGTACTATGTTGATCAGTGCCTGTTTTATCTTGCCCTTGTCAATATTTATCTGTATACTGTCATCTTCAAAGAAATTTAAACGTATGTGTTTCTGGTCTGCTAGAGGTTTCAGCTGTTCAATAATCTTTTCAATCAGATAATTAAGATATGCAGGCTGATAATCCAGGACCAGTTGCTTTTTATCCATATCCACCAGGGCAAGAAGTTCCGTTACGATCCTGTTCAGTCTGTCAACCTCGTTGTTAATGTCCATAAGAAATTCCCTGTAAACATCTTCTTCAACTTCATCCTGCAAGAGAAGGCTTTCAGACAACAATTTGATGGATGACAAGGGAGTTTTCAACTCATGGGACACATTTCCCACAAACTCCTTTCTTTGCAGTTCAACTTCGTTGAGCTTGACGCTCATGCTGTTGAATGAATTGGCAAGAACCTTGAATTCATCATTGGATTTCACATCGACCTTGTCTCCGAATTCCCCGTTGGAAAGCTTGCTTATTACCGGATAAAACTTGTTTATTGGTCTGAGGAAATGATTTGATATCAGTATGATACCGATAATTATCAGTATGCCTTCAATCAGGACAATCATCCTTATCGTATTGTTGATATCCTCAAGGTTGCCGTAAAGGTCGTTGATGGAATTTGATATGAATATTCCACCATTGACTTCATTCTCATATTTGACCGGTACCGAAATATACATTACATTTCCAATGTCGTTGAAATAGTATTCATTCCAGTATACATTTCCGTCAAGAGATGAATTTATCTCTTCCAAATTGATATTTCTGAATTTGAACTGATTGTTGGAATCGGATAGTATTCTGCCGAACTTGTCATATATCATGATTCTTGAATCAATTGATTTCGAATATTGTTGGGTAACATTGTCAAAATAGGTACTATAAAGGGCCGCATCATAATTATGCAGATAGTAGTCGATTTCCTGGCCTATTTCCCTGCACGACATTTCCAGATTCTTCTTTCTGAATTCCAGCTGCCAACTCAATACGTACTGCGGTATCAGGCTTGTCAGTAATATGAATAATATTACTATAAGCAACAAATAGGTGGAAAGCATCTTCCACCTAAAACTTACAAATCTATTCTTAAATTCTATTCCTAAAATAGTAGCCAACTCCCCATTTGGTCAGGATATACTCATAATTGTTGGAATCCTTCTCTATCTTTTCCCTAAGTCTCCTTACATGGACATCAACAGTCCTCAAGTCTCCGAAATATTCATAACCCCAGATTATCTCCAGCAGTTCCTCTCTGGTAAATACTTTTCCGGGATTTGTTGCCAGAAGTATAAGCAAATCAAACTCCTTGGCTGTAAGGTTTATTTCCTTGCCGTTTACTGTAACCTTTCTTCCAAGGGTATTGATAATGAAATCATCTACATAAATGATCTGTTCTCCAAGCTTTGCCTCCTTGGAATTGGACCTTCTCAATATAGCCTTTATCCTGGCCTTAAGTTCAAGTATATTGAATGGTTTTGTCATGTAGTCGTCTGCTCCGTATTCAAGTCCCAATATCTTATTCATATCTTCGCCTTTAGCAGTTAGCATGATGATCGGAACATCTGACCTTTCCCTTATTCTTTGACATACTTCCAATCCGTCAATTTCAGGAAGCATAAGATCCAGAATTATTATGTCAAATTTTTCCCTGTTGTGTTTTTCCAAAGCTTCTTTTCCGTCATATGCAACTTCCGTTGAGTATCCATCCTGCTCAAGACTATATTTCAACCCCTTTACCAATAACGGCTCATCGTCTACAATCAATATCTTGTTATTCATATTTTCACCTCGTTGTATTGTTATTACTATTATAAATCATTTTATACCAAATTGATAATTTTTGTTTACCACAGAATTCTATCATTATCCACCCGTTTAGTAAACTTAATTTTATCAAGATATTCCAAGACGATCACTGCCTTGTTTCTGTTGGTTTTCAATAAGTCCCTAATTTCCGCCACGGATATTGTTCCATTTTTTTGTATATATTCTGATGTTTTATCTTTTATTGTGTCTATATACTCGTTTTTGATAACATATTCATTGCTTATAACTGAAACGACTCCATCTGATTGGAGATATTCAAGTATAGACAAATCCCGATCAATTTCCTTTATATTTTCTTTTTTAACAATCATATCATCCTCTTGAAGAAGCATCGATACTTTTCCCAGTATTGAGCTCTGTTCATCTGACAACTCAGGTGAATAACCATATAACCTGATAAACTCATTCTGCATTTCAATAAGCGATTCATTCTCCATGTCTCTTAGGACCTTGTTAAAGATAGAATTGTCCATTTCGCCGGAAATGGAGCTCGTGAGAGTCTCCTTGTTTATGCCGGGCTTAAGATTAAAGCGGTTGTGGTACTCCTTAACTTTTGACAATACGTCATTCTTTATCTTTCCATAATTTTCAGACGTCATGTACAATTCCTTTCGATTGTCCTCATAACATCTTATTCTTCCCGATTCCACCAGTTGCTCAAGTATGTTCTCCAGCTGTGAAATCTCCATGGAAAAAATTTTGTATAGGTCATTTTTTTCCACCGAAATAGCTTTTTCCCTTATGAATTCATATATTATATCCTTGAAATCATCTCCGGATTTAGTGATTGAAGATTTTATTGCTGTTTTACTGCTGGTCTTGTGTCTTCTTGCAATGGGATCCAGGATCCTTCCTCCGCCTATTGTTTCAAGTGGAGAATAAAATCTTACAATAAAACGGTCACCAAATTTCACTGAAATATCTTCATCAAATCTAATCTGTGCAGTTGCCATTTCACCGGGATTCAGTTCCTTTTTGCCAAAAAGAATAACCGCACCTACAGTTTCCTTTGTCCCTACGAAGAAATGCACCTTGCTGCCATTCTTTATAGTTCTTATGGAATCGTCCAGATTTTTCAATTCAACATCAATAATATTGCTTCTGAATACACTGTCCTTTTCTGCCAGCAAATCTCCACGTCTTATATCAGACTTTGAAAGGGATGAAATATTTATTGCCGCTCTCTGTCCCGCTAAAGCCCTGTCCACATCAACTCCATGGACCTGTATGTTTCTTACTTTTGCAGGCATCTCATATGGATAAAGCGACAGCTCGTCATTCAGATTCACACTTCCTTCAATTATTGTTCCCGTAACTACTGTTCCTATCCCCTTAAGTGTAAAAACCCTGTCCACGGGAAGCCTGAAAGGTTTGTTGTCATCCCTGGGGACCACCTTTTCAGAATATTCGTTTATCATTGTCTTCAACTTTTCAATTCCATCACCAGTCTTTGAAGAAACTTCAACAACGGGAGCATTTTCCAAAAAAGTATTTGAGAAATTTTCTTTGATGTCGTCAACTACAAGCTCAAGCATTTCTTCATCCACTATGTCTTTTTTTGTTATTACAATGATGCCGTTCTTTATTCCAACCAAATTGAGAATATTAAGATGTTCAACCGTTTGAGGCATTACTCCTTCGTCGGCTGCAACAACAAACAGTATGAAATCCATGCCGACAACACCCGATAGCATGTTGTTCAAAAACTTTTCATGTCCGGGAACATCAATAATACCTACCTTGTCGCCGTTTGATAGTTCAAAGAAAGAAAATCCAAGATCTATGGTTATCCCTCTCTCCTTTTCCTCCTTGAGCCTGTCGGTGTCATGTCCCGTAAGAGCTTTTATCAATGTCGTTTTACCATGGTCTATATGTCCTGCAGTACCTATAATAATGTTTTTCATATTTTCACCTGTCACTTTAGTATTCTATTGACTTCTTCTGCTATGATTTCATAATCATCATCCAAGACAGTCCTCATGTCAAGTATAACCCTGTCTTCGTTAATCCTTGCAACAATGGGTATTTCCAGATTTCTGAAGTCCCTGTCTATCCTTGCAGCATTGGTTTTCTCAGGATAAAGAGCAACAGCATAGCTGTCAAGAAGTTCTTCAGGCAACGACCCTCCTCCAATTTTTGAATTGCATTTCTCTATTTTGATATTTGCATGGGGATTTTTTTCCTTAATCATATTATAAAGCTTTTCAGCCTTAAGCTTGATTTCCTCTTCGGTTTGTATAATCATTCTAAGTGTTGGAATATCCTTTAAGGCCTTTGATTCAAGAAGATATTTCCTGAAGATGCTTTCCAGTGATGCAAGTGTAAACTTGTCCACTCTTAGCGCCCTGGTAAGCTGGTTTTTTTTCATTTTATCAATGAGTTCCTTTTTGCCAAGAATTATTCCTGCCTGTGGGCCTCCCAGAAGCTTGTCTCCGCTGAATGTTACAATATCCAAGCCCTTCCTTACACATTCATGCACCGTCGGTTCGTAAGTTATGCCAAACTTGCTTAAATCCACCATGGTTCCACTTCCCAGGTCCTCCATTACAATCATGCCCTTTTCCCTTCCTAACTTTACAAGATCAGCAGAATCAACACTCTTTGAAAATCCTATTACCTTGTAGTTGCTGGTATGAACCTTAAGAATTACTCCGGTATTTTCACCTATGGCATTTTCAAAATCCTCAAGATGAGTTCTGTTGGTTGTTCCCACTTCCACAAGCTGGGCGCCCCCCATTCTCATAACCTCTGGAACTCTGAAGCTGCCGCCAATTTCAACAAGTTCTCCCCTTGAAACAATGGCTTCCCTTCCTGATGAAAGCGTATTAAGTGCAAGAATGACAGCAGCTGCATTGTTGTTTACGACCAAAGCCGCTTCTGCTCCTGTCAGGAGACAGATTACATCTTCAACAATATCATATCTGGATCCTCTTTCACCTTTAGAAAGATCATATTCAAGGTTTGTATAATGAGTCAGAACATCCTTTATTTCATTAAATATTTCCTCTGAAAAAACTGATCTTCCCAGATTGGTATGAACAACTACCCCGGTACAGTTTATGACCCTTCTTAAATTGCTTCTATAAAGGTCTTCCAGTTTGTCTATAATGTCATTATCTATGTTTTCAACTCTTGATTCCAGCGTCTTCAAATCATCTGTCCTGGATATTTCACTTCTTATGTCATCCAGATGCTTCCTTATGATTCCCACTACTATTTTCTGGTCAATTTTATTTAAATAGGTTTTGAATTCCTCTTTTTCAATCATGGAATCCACTTTTGGAATTTTTCTATACAAGTCCTTTTTCATTTCATCTCCATCATTTCAATATTAGACTATATTTTGATTTTTTGACAACTTTTCCTATCACTTTAAATAAATCATATTCTTCTATCTTTTCCATGTTTTCTGCAGGTATTGACACAAGAAGTCCACCTGAAGTCTGAGGATCATAACAAATATCCGTTATCAGTTCTTCAGAGAATCCGTTTTCCTGAATTTTGCTTCCATAAAAATCCCTGTTGCTGTATGCTCCTGCAGGTATAAGTCCCATGGATGCAAATTCCAGCGCTTCTCCTATTACAGGTATTTTATCCATTTCAAACTCAATTGCCACCTCGCTGTTGTCGGCCATTTCTATACTGTGACCAAATAGACCGAATCCTGTTATATCAGTACATGCATTTGCCGAAAGTGCTACAGCCGCTTCAGCTGCCTCCTTGTTTAGGGTTGTCATGATATCCACAGCTTCCCTGTAGGTTTTATCATCGCACAGTTCACCCTTTATGGCAGTATTGACTATGCCAAGACCCAAAGGCTTGGAAATTGCTATAATATCTCCTTCCCTGGCTCCACAGTTCATTAGAACATTACTCTCCTTAACTATGCCCATTACAGAAAGACCATATTTGGGTTCGTCATCATCAACGGAGTGCCCCCCTGCCAGAACCGCACCGGATTCCTTCACCTTGTCTGCACCACCCCTAAGTATCTCTGAAAGAACTTCAGGATCGACACAATCGGGAAAACACACAATATTCAAAGCAAGGACAGGCTTTCCTCCCATTGAATATACATCACTCAGTGAATTTGCAGCGGCTATCTGGCCGTAAGTATAAGGATCATCGACAACGGGTGTAAAGAAATCCAGTGTCTGTATTATACAGTTGTCTTCGTCAATTTTATATACGGCTGCATCGTCTGCCTTTCCAAGACCTACGATGAGTTTTTCATCTTCAAAAGCTGGTAATTTACTCAAAACTTGAGCAAGGGTGTCAGGCCCCAATTTGGCTGCTCAGCCAGAGCTTTTTGTCATTTGAGTCAATTTTATATCTTCAATACTCATATATTTCTCCTATAATCAAATATTTTCATACTATCCATATTTATTTTACTTTTATTAAATCCTTAATCTGATTAAACCTGCCTTCAGCAATTCCAGATACTTTTTTAATATCTTCGATGCATGAAAAACATTCGTTGCTTTCCCTGTATTCGATAATTCGTGTTGCCAGGACTTCGCCTATTCCAGGAAGAGATTCCAGCGCTGATTTTGTTGCAGTGTTGATATTGATCATTCCATCATCGGCTTCGCCTGAATCCACAGGATTCTCTCTGGCATCAATAGCAGCAGGCTCGATTTCCTCGCCTTTCTCGGGAATATACACCTTTTGCTCGTCGTGCAGTTTTTCTGCCCTGTTTATAAACCTTGTATCGGCATTTTCCGTCAGTCCACCTGCCAGTTCTATAAGAGTGCACAGTCTTGTTCCCTCAGGAAGCTGGAATGTTCCCCTATTGTTTACAGCGCCGTCGATATCGACAAATATGATCGTATTCTCAGCTTCATCAGAGGATTCAGCTTCTTCATTCAAGTCTCTATTCTTATCTTCAGATGGTGATTCTGAATCGATGTATTTGTCCTCAATTGCTTCATCTTCAAGATTATTTGCGTTTCTTTCAATCGAATCAGCTATATTGCCTGTTTCACGGTTATAAAATCCGTATAAAAAAGACACTAAAAGCACTAAAACAATAATAACCACTAAAGTCCTCTTCTTCAAATAATCCATATCAGTCCCTCAATTCACTGAATTTTGCTAAATAAACATTCGCTAACTTATATATAATAACAAAAAAAATAAGAACTTACAATTTTATTAATTTTTTGGTATACTATTTTATGTTTGACATATTCGGAGGTACTTATGAAAAAAATATTTTTTATGATAATTTTACTGCTATTGACAACAATGGTTAATTCCTTTGCTATAGATAATCTGGAATGCAATTCTTCAATTCTTGTGGATGCTGAATCAGGCAAGGTACTTTACAGCAAATATCCGGACAGGATAAAATACCCGGCAAGTCTTACAAAGCTTATGACTGCAGTTATTGCAGTTGAAAACGGCGATCTTGACGATGTATATACAGTTGATGATGAAACGCCTTTTACCATTGACGGCAGCCATATCGCCCTTGAACCTGGAGAAAAGCTTACTCTGGAAGAACTGCTTCACGCCCTTTTGATTCCATCGGCAAACGATGCAGCGGAAGTGATAGCCATAAACAATGCAGGTTCAGTAGAAAGCTTTGTTGAAAAAATGAATGAAAAGGCGGCAGAGCTTGGCATGACAAATACAAATTTTGTGAATCCCCATGGGCTGCACGACGATTCACACTACACTACAGCTTCGGATCTTGCAAAGCTTGCCGTGTATGCATACAAGAATGAGGTTATTCGAAACATAGTGAAGAAAAAGAACTATACAATACCTGCAACAAACATAAAGGAAGATGAAAGACTTCTGAATACCACAAACAGACTCTTTATAGGCACCGGATATGGCAACCAGATAATAATCGACGGCAAGTATAGAGACATCAAATACGACGGTGCTACGGGGATGAAGACCGGATATACGCCTCAGGCGGGAAGCACATTCATAGGCTCTGCCGAAAGGGATGGCCTTACTCTCATTTCTGTAGTGCTGGACGGATATATTACGGAAGTGTATTCAGACACTGTCAAGCTTCTCGACTACGGATTCAGCAATTTTGAAAAAATTGGCCTTGTTGAAACGAATACATATGTGGATAGTACAGAAGTCATTGGTGCCAATGTGGAAAAAATTCCTCTCGTAACAGAAGACAGCTTTTCAAGCGTTATAGAAAAGAATGAATCGTCAAATATAACGAGCAGAATCACTATGGATGAAATTACTCTTCCAATAAAAAAAGACCAGTGTATGGGCAAGTATGAATTCCTTTTGAACGATGAGGTTATTGGAGCGGTCAATCTATATACCCCCATTAGAATAGACGAGTTCGCGCCAATAAATACAAGAGCTATCGTTGTAAAAACAATACTGTCGGTATTCCTCGCAATTGCCGGTCTTATTCTACTCCTCCGGCTCTATTTTACCATTAGGGTATGGAGCGTCAGAAAAAACAAAAAATTAAAGCTGTAATAAAAAACTTATTTAAAAAAGAAAACTGGAATTAATTCCAGTTTTCTATTCCATAATCTTCAACGTCAATATCCGTACCTTCAGACCATAGCTTTTCAAGGTCATATACATATCTTTCATCCTTGTGGAAAATATGCACTACTGCAAATCCGTAATCTAGAAGTATCCATCTCTTGGTTTGATACCCTTCCTTGTGTATCAACTTTACACCGATCTTGGACATTTTGTTTATTATTTCATCTGCCACAGCCTCTCCCTGTCTCTCGTTGTTGACTGAGCAAATTATAAAATAGTCTGCTATTGTTGATATATTTGAAATATCTATAACACTGAAAGAATAAGCTTTCTTCTCGTCACAAGCTTTCAGTATGGTTTCAATCTTTTCTCTGTTGTTTTCCAATTTTTCCTCCTGTCCTTTTGTTTTCCAGCCAGCCAAGGCATTTCAATGTATTTTTGTGTATTTCCGTATTTTTTCTTTCCAGGTAACCACAGGTATTGACAAGGGACATAATCATGGCTTCATCAAGATCCTCCATTGCCATCTTTCTTATTTCCCAGACACCTTCATATTCACGCTTGGGTTCTATTGCATCAGCCAGATATATTATTTTTTCAAGAATCGTCATGTTTGCCCTTCCTGTGGTATGATATCTTATGGCATTGAGTATATCAATATCTGTAATACAAAATCTGTCATAGGCCAAAAACCTTCCCAAAACTGCATGATGAAGATTTGTATTCAAGAACGTAGCGGAATCCAGGATGATGTTTCTTTCATTGAAATATTCTATGAGACTTCTGCAATCCTTGAGTCTCCCGCAATCGTGAAGTATAGCGGCAATTCTTGTTTTGTTTACAGGCACTCCATATGCAAGTGCCATATCCGTGGCTGTCTTCATAACTCTCACGGAATGGCTGAACCTTTTTCTCCCTATGGAATCGATCAAGGGTTGCTTGAATATATCTACAGGCATTTCAGTTGAATCTCTTGATAGAGACCGTTTTTCAGTATGTACTGTTCAACCATTTCCGGCAGAAGGTATTTGACAGGCCTTTTGGAAGCTATCCTGTTTCTGATGTCCGTTGATGATATGTGGAGCTGGGGTGCCTTGGTGATATAAATTTCCCCTCCGTATTTATCGGTTATTGCCTTTATTTTCTTATCCAGACCGTCAACTATATAACCTGGTCTGTTAACGGCAATAAACGTGCATAGCGAAAGTATCTCTTCTGTATTTTTCCAGGAAGGAAGATCAAGCACCGCATCGGTTCCTGTAATAAAATAAAACTTTTCTTCCTCATTTCCCGAGATCAATTCTTTAAGTGTATCTATTGTATATGACATCGTAGATTTCTTGGTTTCAATATCTGAAACATCAAAATCCGGATTTGTCATCGTAGCAAACTGAGTCATCATGTACCTGTGATATGGAGATGTCAGCCCTTCTACAATTTTGTGGGGCGGCATTCCGGTAGGTATGAATATTATCTTGTCCAGATCAAACAATGACAATACTTCATTTGCTATTACCAGGTGTCCGTGATGAATAGGATCAAATGTACCGCCCATAATTCCATATTTTTTCAATGTATGCTCCTCCCGATATGATAGTTTATTATACAATAAGTACTCTACTTTAGCAAACAGAAAGAAAATCATGTATTCAACAAACACAAATCCAAAGTCAATTATATTTATCATGTATCGCATATTGTGTTATAATTGATTGTCAATGTACAATAAAACTGAGATAAAATAAAATATGAATTCACAAGAGGTATATGAATTGAAAAATATATCAATTTTAGGTTCCACAGGTTCAATTGGAACACAAACACTTGAAATAGTAAGAGAAAACAAGGATAAGATTAAGGTACATGCACTGAGCGGAAACAGCAATATCAATCTGCTGGAAAGGCAAATCAACGAATTTGAGCCTGCCATCTGCGCAGTGATGAACAAGGAAAATGCAGAGAAGTTAAAATCAAGAATTTCAGGAAAGACTAAAGTCGTATGCGGCATGGACGGACTTGTTCAATCCGTCTGCGCCAATGGAGTTGATATTGCAGTAACTGCAATTAGCGGTATGATTGGGTTGAAACCCACCATTGAAGCAATACGCTGCGGCAAGGACATCGCTCTCGCAAACAAGGAAACCCTTGTAGCAGGAGGTGAAATGGTGATGTCCCTTGCAAGGAAGCACAATGTCAACATAATGCCGGTTGACAGTGAACACAGCGCCATATTCCAGAGCCTGATGGGCAACGAGGTCAATAAAATTAAAAAAATACTTCTTACAGCTTCCGGAGGCCCTTTCAGAGGAAAAACTCTTAAGGAACTTGAAACCGTATCCTTGGCAGATACCCTTAATCATCCAAACTGGTCAATGGGAAAGAAAATCACTGTCGACTCGGCAACACTCATGAACAAGGGACTTGAAGCAATAGAAGCAAAGTGGCTTTTTGATTTGACGCCGGAACAGATTGAGGTTGTTGTCCATCCCCAAAGCATTATACATTCTGCAGTTGAATATGATGACCATTCTGTTATTGCACAGATGGGAAATCCGGATATGAAAATACCAATACAACTTGCGCTTTTTTATCCTTACAGGCTTAAAAACAATCTCAAAAGTCTTGATCTTTTTGAGATTGGCAAACTTACATTCGAAAAACCCGACATGAATACCTTCAAATGCCTTAAACTTGCTTTTGAAGCAATGAAAATTGGAAAATCAATGCCAATAGTACTAAACAAAGCCAATGAACTGGCGGTTGAAATGCTTATAAGAAAGGAAATCAAATTCCTTGACATCCAGAACATGGTTGAGGATATTATGCTTCGACATACCCCTGTTGAAGCTGCCAGCTTTGATGAAATACTTGAGATAGCCAAATGGACTGCAGCAAATATAAAAAAGCCGAATTAAATTCGGCTTTTTATACTATTTCTCATTGAAGGCTTCAGGGTGAATTGCAGCAGCAATTTTTTCCAAAGCCTCAATCATTCTAGGTCCCTTTCTTGAAACAATGTCCTGGTTGAGCATAAACAATTGTTCGGTTTCTATGGCTTCGATATTGTCGTATCCTTCTCTTGCAAAAATTTCTTCTGCAGTCTTGAATCCATCATCTGCAGTAAGATAAACCTGAGGATTCTCTGCAATCAGCTCGTTCGGACTGTATTCAGGATAGGGTGAACCAGTGTCTCCTGCAATGTTCACTCCATTTGCCAGAGTTATAAGCTCGTGATGAAAGCTTCCAGGACCTGCTGCTGTCAGAGGATCGTCCCATATTTCAAAAAATACGGTTTTCGCTTCATATCCTGAAACTCTTTTCATTATCATTTCCTGTTTTGCCTTCAAATTGCTTACCATCTGGTCAGCCTCTTCGGAAGCTCCTACAACATCACCTATTATAAGCATTGTTTCATAAGTCTCTTCCAAATTGCCCGGATCAACAAGAACCACAATAATTCCTTCGTCTTCAAGCCGAGCAACTACATCATTTGACATCCACGATCCAAAAACAACATCAGGGTCCAGACCAATTATCAACTCGGTATCCGGTCCGTCATAATCCCCAATCTTCTCAATTTCAAGTGCTTCTTCCGGATAGTTGCAGTAGGCGGATACACCCACAAGGTTCTCCCCCTTGCCTATTCCAAAGATGATTTCAGTATTGCCTGGAACTGTTGACACCAGTCTTTTGGGCATCTCTTCAATAGTTATTTGTCTGCCTGTATCGTCTGTTATTGTAACAGGATATATTCCGGTATCTTCAAATTTTCCGTCTTCGGCATCACCTGAACTATCCAAACCGCCATCGGTAGTCTCTTCATTTTTTATGCATCCTGCCAGTGTAAAGATCAATACGATTATCATCAGCAGTGTCAGTACTCTCCTTTTCATTGCTCCTCCAATATCGTTTCTCATTTCTTGTAGCTTAGGAAAGTCAAAAATACGTAATCCCTTGAAACATTGGTATTACGTGGTCAAGGTAACTTTCCTTCGCACCTTAATAAATACTTGCGTATTTAACGCGGCGAAGCCGCTTTCTTGCTTTTCACATATGAATATTTTTCTCTCATTTCTTCTATTTTGCCGCAGGACATCTTTCCTTCTGGACATGGTCCTGCAACGCAGGCAGGTCCACAGTTGCTGAAAATATTAGGAGCTGCTGCATGAGCTTCCCTTAGCATCTGCGATGCCATTTCCCTTATTTCCCACTGCGCTCTGTTGCAGCATCTTACAGAGAAAAAATGTATAAGGTTTCTGGCATTCATTGTCACCATTATCTTTGTTTCACAAGCATTGGGCAATACATACCTGGCATCTTCTATAGCCTTCTTTTCCGCTGCGCTTTTAGCCGCATTTTCACTTTTTCCTTCTCCAACAAGACGCTTGTAATTTCCTTCATAAAGTAAATCAGTTATTTCGTCATATACCTTCTGATCGTATTCCATAGCTTCAATGAATTTTGCCGAAGCAGCACTGTTTTTCTCTATTTCAGGCGGAATTATATACTGAAACTGTCCTTCTGTAACATATCTTTGTGATCTTTGACTGTAGCTTGCAAGTCTATGCCTTACCAGCTGATGTGTCAATGTCCTGCTGACTCCCTCTATTGCAAATGAAAAATTTATATGCTCAACCGGTGACTGATGCCCAAGCTTCATAAGCATGTTAATAAACTTTTCAGTGTTCTCCTCATCCAAATCATTCATTATTTCATCGCCGGACAATGGCGAGTAGCATAGTTTGGCAGCAGCCGCCACTAATTTCTCGGGTTCCGGTGTATATTGTACGAGCTTAACTCTCAGTTCTGTTTTCATGTTATCTCCCCTTATGGTAAATTGATTTTATCATTAAATCGACTATAATATAATAGCATAGAGCACCTTGGAATTCAATTCAAATGATAAGTCCAAAACTGTTTTAAAAGTAACTGTCTGGACATTTTTAAGCATATGGTTTATAATGAAATTAGATACATCATTCATTTTATAAAATTCAAGGATGTGTTTGCATGGGAAGGTATAAAAAAGGAATAGAAACCAAGAACAATATAACTAATGCTGCAAAATCACTTTTCTACCTCCAGGGATTAAACTCAACTACAGTGCAGAAGATTGCTGATCTGGCATCTGTAAATTTGGGACTGCTATCTTATTATTTCAAAACAAAAAACAATATAATAATAGCCATTTATTCAGATTTCTTAAACAGCATTAGGGAAACAGTACTTAATGAACTCGGCAAAGACAAGGAATCATGTCTTGTAAACATGGTTATCATAAGGATATTTTACGATGTAGTTTTTAGCGATTCAAACAATCTGAGATTTTTCAGAGAAACCATTGAAAAAGATATAATTCATAATTTGTTGGAAGAGGTAACCATAAACAACTATATAAACATAAGCGAATCAAATGGCATTTCTATCGAAAAAGACAAGCTCAAAACTATTGCAATCTTCGAATCAGGCGGTAGGATTAATCTATTGAAAAATTATTTCAACAATAACTTCGAAATGGATTTAGACAATATGCTCAACACAATTATCAGCAATACGCCAAAACTTCTTTGTGTAAACAAAGATGAAATACACAAACACATGGTTGATTCAAAGAAAATCCAAGAATCCATGGACTATTCAAAACTAAAACTTCTAATTTAAAACAGGTAATTCCTCAGCTGCCAAGCCAAAGAATTACCTGTTTTGATATATAGCGCAGAATAACTGCTCCTTAATAAAGTTCTATCTTGGGTTCTTCAGATTCCCTGTACAATACAAATTTCTTTCCCATGCTCATTACAAACTCTGCATTAAGAACTTCTGCAAGTTCTGATGCAGTTGTTTTTGCATCAAGCTCACAATTAGGAAGAATCTTGAACTTCACAAGCTCCCTGGCTTCCAGAGCCTCATCAGCCTGGGATATAAGATTTTCAGATATGCCATTTTTGCCTATCTGAACTATCGGGTCCAGTTTATGGGCCAGTCCCTTTAAATAACTTCTTTGTTTTCCAGTTATCATTGTATCTCCTCTATTCTACAAAGTCGAATTCAACTCCGCAAACTACAATCGTATCATCTTCTTTTGCTCCAAGCTCCATGAGTCTATCGATGACTCCCTTGTCATTCAATACCTTCTGGAAGTTTTTCAATGATTCATAATCGCCGAAATTTGTGGATTCAACGAGGACATCGAGAAAATATCCGTCTGCGTAGTATCTTTCTCCTTCTTTATATACATTTATTGTATCTTTCTTTTTAGTTTCATAAAGCGCTGCCGCTTCACTTTCATCGTAAAAAATCTCTTCTTCTGCAGTCTTTACATAGTCAAGAGCCTTATAGAGCACTTTTTCCAGCCCTTTCCCAGTAATGGCAGATATTTCATATATTTCGTATTTATCTCCAAGCTTCTCTCGTACTTCCTTGACATTTTCATCTATACCTGGAATATCCATCTTGTTAAGTACGATTATCTGTTTTTTGTGACTAAGCTTTTCACTGTATTCTGCAAGTTCTTCATTGATTTTGTGAAAATCTTCTACCGGGTTTCTTCCTTCCTGACCTGAAATATCCAGTATGTGGAGAAGGACCTTTGTTCTTTCCACATGCCTCAAAAATTCATGTCCAAGACCCACACCTTCTGCAGCACCTTCAATGATTCCAGGAATATCTGCTATTACGAAGCTTTCACCCGAGCTCATCTTCACAACGCCGAGATTTGGCTTCAAGGTTGTGAAATGATAGTTTGCTATCTTTGGTTTTGCACTGGTTGTCTTTGAAAGAAAAGTCGACTTTCCAACATTGGGAAATCCCAGAAGACCAACATCAGCTATAAGCTTAAGCTCCAGAATGATATCTCTTTCTTCCGCAACGCCTCCCGGTTCAGCAAATCTCGGTGCTCTTCTTATGGAATTCTTAAACTTTACATTTCCACGACCGCCTCGCCCGCCTTTTGCAACAATGAATTCCTGACCATCTGTATTCATGTCAGCCAGAACTATTCCTGTTTCTTCATCCCTGACTATGGTTCCTACGGGAACTTTCAAGATAAGATCATCCGCATTGGCTCCATATTGATTCTTCTTTCTTCCGTCTTCACCATTTCTGGCTTTGTAATTCTTCTTGTATCTGAAGTCCATAAGGGTCCTAAGACCATTGGTTGCCACAAGAATGATATTTCCACCCCTGCCGCCGTCACCGCCGGACGGACCTCCCATAGGTTCATATTTTTCTCTTCTGAATGCTACTGATCCATTACCGCCCTTTCCAGCTTTTACATGGACCTTTGCTATATCAATAAACATCAAATCACATCCTTCTTTGCCATAAGCTAAAAAAAACCTACCGTAAAGGTAGGTTTAATTTAAGCTTCTTGTGAGTAAACACTAACTTGTTTTCTCTTTTTATCTTTTCTCTCAAACTTAACTACACCATCAACAAGTGCATAAAGAGTGTCATCTCCACCTATACCAACATTGTTTCCAGGATGAAGCTTAGTACCTCTTTGTCTTACGAGAATGTTTCCAGCTAAAACAAATTGTCCATCTGCTCTTTTTAAACCGAGTCTTTTAGACTCACTGTCTCTACCGTTTTTAGAACTACCTACACCTTTCTTATGTGCAAATAATTGTAGATTCAATTTTAATATCATGACTACACCTCCTTATAATCAAGGCTTATATACTGACTATAATTTTCTAATAATAGTTTGATGCCCGTTTCAAATGTTTTAAATAAAATATTCGATTCAAGGCAAGTCTTCTGAAGCAATATCTTCATAAATCCTGTTTTTTCATCAACGGACCAATCAATGTCATCTGAATTGATTCCTGCTACAACTTCCAAAGAATTCAGCACCGTATATGACAGTATTGAAACTGCAGCACATACTATGTCCCTTCCTTCATCATCATAGCCGGCATGCCCTGTGACTTCAAAACCCTTATGAGAATCACCGCTTCTGTAAATTTCTACTCTGATCACTGATTAACCAACAATCTTTTCAATCTTAACTTGTGTATATGGCTGTCTGTGTCCTTGCTTCTTTCTATAATCTTTTTTAGCCTTATATTTGAAAACAATGATTTTCTTAGCCTTTCCATGACCTTCAACAACTGCGTCTACTGCAGCTCCTTCAAGATACGGCTTTCCAGTGTTTATGCTTCCATCTTTGGATACAAACAACACTTTGTCAAACTTAACAGCATCACCTTCAGCAAGATCCAGTTTTTCAACTCTGATCACATCGCCTTCCTGTACTTTGTACTGTTTTCCGCCTGTTTCAATAATTGCGTACATTAATGCACCTCCTCAACCCAGTCTCGCCATTGCAGGTACTTTCGTTTTAAAACCTGTTCAGAGCGGCTTACAAAATAAAATTATAACCAATTTACATTACTTTGTCAATAAAATTTAAATTAATTCTTTTTACTTTTATTCTTCCAGCCTTTTTTAATGAAGAAGTTATGAATTCTTTCATCTCTTCAACCTTTAAGCTTCCGTTTTCATTAATATCTATAGTCATGTCAAAGGACATTTCCAAACCTTCAATATTCCTCATTTTAACACCATGAATATATTCTACTACATTGATTGTCTTTCTTTTGATTTTGTTTTTTTTCTTTCTCACCCTTTCGATGATGTATTCATCATCAAGAATGGAATTCAAGGACTTGATCGCATTTTCCAAAGCATCCTCCTCCTCAAAAGAAACTGTAAAATTATAAACCTGGGAGGATATCAGGGCCGATACAGCCTTCTTGTTGTTGTATTCATCCGCTTCAATAATCTTCATGCCTTCCGGAAGGTTTCTGTTCATTTTATCCATAAAATCTTCTGACGTTATATTACCGTCAATCTCGACCTCGCCATATTCCCCGGTACTTTCTATTCCCAAGGACAAGGGAAAGGCTATACTTAGCTTCGGATGCGGATTATATCCCTCAGAATACTTTACAGGTATCATGGTCCTTCGCAAAGACCTCTGAAGCACTCTCATTGTATCAAGATGTGAAATGAATTTCAATCTTCCTAATTTTGTAAACTTAAATACTATCTTCAAAGCACGGACCTCCAACCAAATTAAAATTAACACCGCATCCTGTACAATTTAGTCTGCAGTCCTCTGTTGTTTTTCCTTCCAGAGATTTCTTCTTTTCATTTATCAGGAACTCCTTGTTTACTCCGCAATCGATGAAATCCCATGGAAGTATCTCTTCAAAATCCT
This sequence comes from Dethiosulfatibacter aminovorans DSM 17477, assembly GCF_900142005.1. GTDB lineage: Bacteria > Bacillota > Clostridia > Tissierellales > Dethiosulfatibacteraceae > Dethiosulfatibacter > Dethiosulfatibacter aminovorans. The sequence goes on along the minus strand of NZ_FQZL01000006.1, from coordinate 18,401 downwards.
TTTCTCTTTGATTGTAGAATTCAGGCTCTACTCCAGACTCTTTGAAGGAGTTCATCCACACTTCATAATTGAACTTGTCTCCCCAGCCGTCAAATATGCATCCATTTTTCCATGCTGTTTTTAATGCCTTCGCCACCCTTCTGTCTCCCAATGCAAAAACCGCCTCAATGGAACTTAGTTTTGGGTCATGGTAGCTGTAAGACACCTTCTTGTCCTTGATTGCTTTTTTCAACAATCCTGTTTTTTCAAAAAATTCATCAACAGTGTTCTGGGCTTCCCACTGGAACGGTGTAAATGGCTTTGGCACAAAACATGCTGCGCTTACATTCACTCTCAGGTTACCCCTTATTTTTTCCCTTTCCCTGTTGAAGAATTCATTCTTGATGTCATAAGCCAGGTCCTTGATTCCATAGATATCCTCAATTGTCTCTCCAGGCAGACCTACCATGAAATAGAGCTTCACTGTAGACCATCCAAGATCAAATGCAGTCTTTACAGTTCCAATTATATCTTCTTCTGTAATATTCTTGTTTATTACGTCTCTCATTCTCTGTGTCCCTGCTTCCGGTGCAAAGGTCAGTCCTGACTTTCTTACCTTTTGCACCCTTTCCATAAGGTCGAAGGTTATGGAATCAAGCCTCAAGGACGGTAATGAAAGGCCTATACGCCTTTCTTCGTATTTATCCAGCAATTCAGTTGCCAGTTCAATAAGCTTTGAAAAATCTCCCGTACTCAATGAAGAGAGAGAAATTTCTTCATGTCCCGTAGACTCAATCAGAAGGTCTGCTTGTCTCAAAAGAGTCTCTACGGATTTTTCCCTGATGGGACGATAAATCATCCCTGCCTGACAAAATCTGCAGCCTCTTGTACAACCTCTGAATATTTCCAGCATTATCCTGTCATGGACGGTTTCAATGAACGGAACCACTATCTTCTCAGGGAAGAATGACTTGTCAAGGTCCTTGATTATTCTTTTTTTCACAGTATCCGGAGCCTTGTCGTACAGTTTTATCCTTTTTCTTATTGTACCATCTTCATTGTATTCGACATCGTAGAATTCAGGCACGTATATTCCCTCAATGAGACAGGCTTCCTTTAAGAAGTCTGTTTTTTCATAGCCTTTATTCTTGTGCTCCCTGTAAAGATCCAAAAATTCAGCCAGAACCTCTTCACTCTCCCCAAGAAAAAAAACATCGACAAATTCATAAAGGGGTTCAGGATTAAAGGCACAAGGTCCACCGGCAATTACAAGGGGATATGATTTGTCCCTTTTTGCCGATTCCACGGGGATATTGGCCATGTCCATCATGTTTAAAATGTTCGTATAGCTCATTTCATACTGCAATGTGAACCCAAGAATATCGAAAGCTCGCAAGGAGTCCATGCTTTCAAGGGCAAACAGTTCCATGTCATTTTCACGCAACTGCCCTTCAAGGTCCGTCCAAGGCGCAAAGACCCTTTCGCACCACACGTCGTCAATGTTATTGAGTAGATTGTAAAGTATATGCATTCCAAGATGAGACATTCCCACTTCATAAACATCAGGGAATGCAAAGGCGTATCTGATGTTTACATCTTCAACTTTCTTGACGACGGAATTGAGCTCTCCTCCGGTATATCTTGCCGGTTTTTCCACTTTTAATAAAATATCTTCCAATTTGTTTATATCCAATTATTCTACCTCTTCATTCAGTAATTCTTTAATCATTTTGATTTCTCTTGCATGGCCTTTTTCGTCATATGGTGTTTCAAGGTAAAAAGGCAGGTTTTTCAGCTTTGGATGCTTGATAAAAGACAATAAAGCATCCAGTCCAATAAGGCCCTCTCCAATGCCTGCGTGCCTGTCCTTGTTTTCTCCAAAGGGTTTCAGGCTGTCATTCAGATGTATGGCCTTTAACTTGTCCAATCCGATAAGCTTGTCAAATTCTTCCAGAACACCGTCAAGGTCATTGACAATATCATACCCTGCACTGAATATGTGGCAGGTGTCCATGCAAACACCAAGCTTTTCCTTCTGTTTTGTTCCATCGATTATTCTGGCAAGTTCTTCAAAGCTTCTTCCTATTTCCGTACCTTTCCCGGCCATAGTCTCCAAAAGTATGGTTGAAGTAATGTCATCCGTGATATTTTCATTCAGTATCTCGATAATATGCTCTATTCCCTTGTCTACACCAAGCCCCGTATGACTTCCCGGATGGAAATTGTACAAGTCGCAGGGTAAAAGTTCCAATCTTTCAAGATCCTGTCTGAACGCTTCCCTTGCAAAGGTTCTTACATCTTCCTTTGCAGAGCTTAAGTTGTATGTATATGGGGCATGGCATAATATTGGAGCGAAGTTGTTGCACCTCACTATTTCATGAAATGCCTTAACATCATTGTCATCCAGTTTTTTTACGGCTCCGCCTCTTGGGTTTCTAGGAAAATACTGAAAAGTATTTCCTCCAATTTCAAGAGCCATGTTTGCAGCAGCCTCAAAACCTTTTGAACTCGATAGATGTGTACCTATATTTATCATTGAACCACCTGTTCTCCATTGATTTTTTTCAGACTTAATAATACCATAAATAAACATTTAAAGCTATTCAATATTTACAGCATTGTCTTTCACTGATAATCAGCCCTTGATTACCTTGTCTATTATTCCCCCGCCAACTACAATATCATCCATATATACCACTGCAGCCTGTCCTATGGCAGGAGCTCTCATTCCGACCTTTGTTCTTATAACGACTCTATCCCTGCCGGATATTTCAATGCTGCATCCTGTTTCATGACCCCACTGGCTCGTTTTCACCTTTAAATTACCTGATTTCATAAACCGGTCTGCAATAATATTAAACTTCCCAACCTCAATTTCTTTACTGAAGAGCCTTTCCTCCGGACCGAGGATGATTTCGTTCTTTTCACTGTTTATGTCAATAACTACATAGTCCAAATGGATTTTCCCTTTAATGCCTCTTTTTTGCCCAATTGTATAGTTGATAATTCCCTTATGTTTCCCGAGTATTTTCCCGCATTCATCACTGATAAATCCAGGACGAGGCTTCTCACCTGTTTTTTTGCAGATAAAAGCCTGATAGTTCCTGTTGCCTATGGAGCAAATATTCTTGCTTTCCCTCAATTTCCCAAGCTCAGGAATGATCTCTTCAATCTCTTTTCTTGCCATTTCCTTGTTTTCATATTCAGCCATGGGAAGAATAATCGATCCAAGGTTTTCCCTGGTTATTCCATGAAGAAAATACGACTGGTCTTTTCTTGAGTTTTTGCTTTTCTTCAATACATGCTGGTTTAAACTTTCATCAAATTCAATTTTAGCATAATGACCAAGAGACAAAAAATCGCAACCCCTGTTCTTCATCATTTCAATAAGGACACCATATTTTATATGATAGTTGCAGTAAATACAAGGATTGGGTGTTTTACCATCCAAATAGAGTTCTACAAAAGGATTCACCACTCTTTCTTCAAATAGTTCCTTTAGCTCCACCACCTCAAGTTCAACACCTATTTTTCCTGCATTTATTATAGCTTGATTTTTTTCCTTTTCTGCTTCATAATTATCATGAAGTACTAAATGTATACCTTTGACTTCATATCCACTTTTTTTTAGTACATATGCGGACAATGCACTGTCTAAACCACCGCTGAGTCCTACTAACACTTTTCTTTTTACCATTGCATCACCATTTGTAAATTAATTGCAGCTGTTTTGCTTTATTGATTTTAACATAAAGCTTTAAAAAATATAATATAAATTTGAGGTAATCATGTCAAAAATAGATAAAAAGTTCTGGAAAAGATTCGACTTCACGCTGGTAGCAACCGTGCTGGTCTTATCCGTATTTGGTGTCATAATAGTAAGAAGTGCTACAATGAGTCTAGCGGAAGGCTCGTCAAGATATGTAAACAGACAGCTTCTGTCCATGTTTCTTGGAATAGTCATAATGATTTTTCTGATTTTCATTGACTATGAAATATACGGAAATTTTTATATTCCAATTTATGTGGTATGCAACTTGATGCTTGTTGCAGTATTGTTGTTTGGCTTCGGTGAAAGCCAGTGGGGTGCCAGAAGTTGGATTGAAATCGGTCCCATCACTTTCCAGCCTTCCGAGGTTGTAAAATTCGGGCTCATAATTTCATTGGCAAAGTTCATAGACAAGAATAAGGCTGAATTGAACAGTCCTCTTACCCTCCTAAAGATACTTGCCTTTGCAGGATTTCCAATAGTGCTGATCATGCTTCAGCCCGATTTCGGCACTTCCATGGTATTCATCTTTTTCATAATGGTGATGCTTTTTATTTCCGGTCTGGACATGAAATATTTTTTGATATTCATAGCCATAGGAATAATAATGGTTCCGATACTGGCCATGACTCTTGACGACTATCAGATAAACAGGATACAGGTATTCCTGGACCCAAGTCTCGATCCTCAGGGTGCCGGTTATCAGGTCATACAGTCTAAAATCGCCATAGGCTCCGGTCTTGTATATGGAAGAGGTCTATTTCAGGGAGTACAAAATCAATATGGATTCCTCCCCGCAAAAGAGACGGATTTCATTTTTGCCGTCATCGGAGAGGAACTTGGCTTCTTTGGAGGCATGTTCCTGATTTTCCTCTATGCCTTTCTTATGTACCGGCTTATCAAGATAGCCAAAAATGCTCTGGACATGTTCGGTTCATTAATTGTTGTAGGTATAACGGCAATGATGTTTTTCCACATATTCGAGAATATTGGAATGACCATAGGGCTTACTCCCGTAACGGGAATTCCCCTTCCCTTCATCAGCTATGGAGGAACATTCATGCTGATCAACATGATAAGTATAGGGCTTGCCCTTTCGGTGGCAGTAAAAAGAGAAGGACTGGAGTTTTAGTGTTTCCTCAATTCTTCAATTGTTCAATTTAGCAGGGTACAAATAATAACAGGTAACTGTTCCCTACTCCCTCGGAACGACAATCTATAATCCATTAAGGTTGATTGTCGAACCTCGAAGTCGAGACCTCACAGTTACCTGTTATTATTTTTTGTAATTATCGCCTGTTATTATTTTTTGTAATTGTCGTAAATTCACCTATTCAAAGCTTTACGAATCTCTCAAAATTAAGTGGAGGGATTTGGCCATGGTTATCGGAAACAACTGCCTCCTATGAATTCCTTGATGATGGAGGTGTTTGGGATTACGCTGTCGTCTTCGATTTCCCTGAAGTAGCTTAAAAATTGGAGCAATCTTTTCTTTTCGTAGCAGTAGCTGCATTCGTCTCTTATTTTTTCGATTATGGGTATTGCATATTTTTTGAGTACGGCAAGTTCATATATCAAGGAGGAATTGAACATGACATCTGCATTTTCCTGGTAGGGAAAAATATATTTGTTTTCGCCCTTCACCACATTGTTCCAGAGCTCCAGTGTTCGTTCACCGTTGTGACCTCTGTACTTCATGTCTCTGATAATCCTCCTTATCAGCCTCAAATCCGTTGTTGAAACTCTGTTGTGGTCATCTATGTTGAGCTGGGTCAACGCACTGATATATATTCTGTATTTGAGTTTTTGTTCTATGGAGGCTGTCAATCTTTCGTTAAGCCCGTGTATTCCTTCTATTACAATATACTGCCCCCTGTCTACGGAAACAGGTTTATCGTGACTTTCTCTTTTCCCAGTAAAGAAGTTGAATTTTGGCATGGTAATTTCCTCGCCTGCAAGAAGACTGTTCAAATCCTTGTTGAAAAGTTCCAGATCAAGAGCTTCAATAGTGTCGAAATCATATTCTCCATCACTGTCCCTCGGTGTGTTTTCCCTTTCGACAAAATAATCATCAAGAGAAATTGTCAGGTAATCCTTGCCGTTGACCTTCAGTTGTATTCCAAGTCTGTTGGCAAAGGTTGTTTTTCCAGACGACGAAGGGCCTGCTATCAATATTACTCTTGCATCGCTTTCACATATGCTGTCGGCTATATAAGCGATTTTCTTTTCATGAAGAGCTTCAGTCACCCTTATTATATCATTGATCTCATCATTCAGTATGGACCTGTTAAGCTCTCCTGCATTACTCACTTTCAAGAGTTTAGCCCATATTTCCGATTCAATGAATATGTTGAACAATTTTTCCTGATGGTTGTATTCAGGAATTGAATAATTGAATTCCTTTCTGGGAAATATCAGGACCAGCCCCGGTGCAGATATTTTCAGATCATAGCTTTCAAGTTTTCCCGTGTTTTTGTAGGTTTCACCCATAATATTATAATAGGTCTTGTTTATCTTGCTTACCTTGATATTTTTAATCTCAAGATTTTCAAAAAGAAGGACCTTGTCCATCATATTCTGTTTTTTAAAAATCCTTATGGCCTCTTCTTTCTTCAACAGTTCCTTACTGATTTCCATATTGTCTGCTATGATTCTATTCATTTCCATCTTTATTTTTTCAACATCATCTTCCACCAGTTCCCTGTTCAATACAAGCTCTGTATAAAATCCCTTGTTTATTGAATGTTCTATTACAACCTGTTTCCCCGGAAATGTTTTATTGCATGCTTCAAGATAAACAAGCACCAATGTGTTTATATATCTTCTCAAGGCATTGTCGTTATATATTTGAATATCACTCATATTTTCACCTGCACAATTATTTGTAAGATTTCAGACACTGGGACTGTGCCCATATCTGTTTTTATTTTGTCACTTGATTCTTGGAACATTTTTCCTTAATATTCGTTTAAGTTAACAAGGTTAACCTTTATTCACCCTAACGGGAGCAGATTTCATGTCTGCTCCTGTCCCCTATTGATCCATCAACTCTTTTTTTAGTTTCAAATAGTTTTCAGGACAATTCGTTTCAAACACTTTCCCGTTAAGGTATTCAAGTTTCCCCTTAAACCCCCTGAATTCCAGCTTTTTTGAATGAAGGAGATAACGTTTCACACCTTTCATCTTGCCTCCGTATTTGACGTCCCCGACCAGTGGATGGCCTATGCTGCTTAAGTGCGCCCTGATCTGATGAGTCCTTCCGGTTATAAGCTGGACCTCTATTTCCGTAAAGCCATTACTGCAGGAAACAGGTCTTATTCTGGTAGTGATTTCCTTATATCCTTCTTCAGCAGCATTTATGACCTCGACCTTGTTTACATCTGATCGTTTCCTTAAAAATCCACCTATTTCAACATTTCGGGATATTTCCCCCTTCACTATCGAATAGTAGTACTTGTTCAGGTTTCTATTCCTAATGTTTTCATTCATTTCTTTCAAAGAATTGTAGTTTTTTGCAGCAATGATTATCCCGGTGGTATTCCTGTCCAGCCTGTTGCAGAATGAAGGCCTGAAAGTCCCGGCACCATCAGCTTCATCCAGATAAGCAAGGAGCTTGTCCACCAGGGAAATCCTTCCATCTCCGGAAGGTTGCACATCGATTCCTGCCGGCTTGTTTACGAGCAATATGTTTGAATCTTCATAAACAATGTCAAGTTCACCTTTGTTTTCAACATATGACTTTGATTCTCTGAATTTCTCAATGGTATCATCGGCAAGGTATATTTCCACAATATCCCCTGATTCCAGGAAGTACTCTTCCTTGACCCTTTTTCCGTTGACCTTGATATATTTTTTCCTGAGTATCTTGTATATGAAGGTACTGGGAGCCTTGTTGAGATATTTCTTTAAAAATCTGTCAATCCTCTGCTTCTCTTCATTTCTGTCTATCTTAATGGTTTTCATATTATTCCTTTCTAAAAGTACTCTAAATATTATAATATAATTCCGGTGCAAATGGAACATTATATATATTGAATACGTCCAAATATTGTGATATATTTATTATGACTTTAGCGAATGGAGTGATATCTTTTTGAAAAAACTTATAAATGCAATAAAAGACTTTTTTTATGAATCAACAGATTATGCAATTATTTTGATGATTGTCGTAGTCATAGGAGTTATACTCATTTGGAGATTTAACATTTTGTTTAGTTTTGATATTTCAAAAAACCCAATTCAGGATGGTGATGAGATTCCAATAGAAACAAATATTCCTGATGAAACTCAAGAAAATACTCCAGGCGATCAAGATCCATCAGACACGGACAATGAAATTCCTGATGATTCTACCGTTGATAACAACAGTCCTGAAGATGAAATAAGGACTGTCATGGTTACTATCCCTTCAGGAAGTTCGGCCCAGTCAATAGCTGAAATCCTGTACAACAAGAATCTGATATCCGATTCTGACGAATTCATACAAAGATCAATTGAACTCGGTATGGATACCAAGCTTAAATCAGGTGATTTCGAAATCACTTCCGACATGGGACTTGACGAAATCATTAAGGAAATTGCCAGAATGAACTAGTTAATGGAAAAACATTAGTGGAACGATAGCAAAACGGTAGTTTAACCATTGAAAAGTGATAAAGTATTGAAAAAATCAAGAATCTGAAGATTCTTGATTTTTGTTTATTGCAACGATACGCTATTGTTCAGCAATTATTTTGCCTTCGTTTCAGTACAGGTCATTGACATAATAATCAATCACTGATTTACGAGTCTCTTCCGAAAAAACCTCCTGTTTCTTCAATGCATTCAGTATCCAAACACTTTTGGAATGAAGAACTGCAAATTTATATTCCTTCAGTACTACTTCATAAAGAACATTCTTTAGTTTTTCCGATTCCATCTCTATGAAATACGCCTCGATATTCTCATAATTCATATGTCTTAAAAGCCTGAAAGTGGTCTTGTCTTTTTCATCGTAGAAGTAATTGCATTCTTTAAGATATGTTTTATGAAAATTGTTGTGTTTTTCCTTGCCTCTTTCATCCAAAGCAAGGGTTTTATAGTATTTTGCCATTGTATTGTAATACTGATAGTTGTACATCCCTTTTTCAACACAGTCGATCGTTTCAAAGGGAGCCGATTTCGAACTGACTATAAATGCATGACTTAAAAGTATATACTCTCTTTTCGTTATTTCACCTTTTCTCAATCTTATAATCAATGAGTCCCTATTCTCATAAAATCTTTCGATTTTTGTATCTTGTTTCGTATTGTATTTCAAATTAACACCTTTCTATATATTGCATTTTTGTATTCCTATTATAACACATTATTGCATTCTAGTCTTCACTAACCGGCAACTTATCCAATTCGTCTGATGACAATTCCCGATATTCACCCTTTTCAAGATTGCTGTCCAGTCTTATATCACCTATTGACAGTCTCTTTAAATAAGTCACTTTTCTACCTGTCATTTCAAACATTCTTTTGATCTGATGATATTTCCCCTCTCTGATAAATATCTTTAGTTTACATAATTTCATTTCGTTGGATATCATTTCTATCCTGCAATCAAGACATTGACTTCCGTCCTCAAGTGTAATCCCATTTTCTATTGAAATTCTACCATTTTCCGAAAGTTCACCGTCAAGCTCCACATAATATTCCTTTTCAACATGTTTTTTTGGAGACAGGATATTGTGAGCCATTTTTCCATCATTTGTAAGAAGCACAAATCCTTCCGTATCCTTATCCAGTCTCCCTGCCGGGAAAAGACTGATATTTTTCAGCTTGCCGTCTAATATATCAATGACATTGGTGTCCCTGCTGTCAGTCGATGAAACAATACCGGCCGGCTTGTTGAGCATGATGTATGTGTACTTCCTATACTCCACATGCTCCCCTCTTACAAACACTTTGCTTTCATCAGTGTCTACTTTTGAAGAAGGGTCCTCTATTGTTTTTCCATCAATCTCCACATGTCCGGATTTGACCAGTGACTTTATTTCCCTTCTGCTTCCATAACCCATGTTGGACAGTAGCTTGTCAAGTCTCATCACTGCCATTACATCATCCTCCACTCTTTCAGGTAATGGTTTTTCAGTATTCCCTGAGACAATTTTCCCCATCCTGCAGAAAACCCGTCTATAGCCACAAGATTCCATCCCTTTTCACCATTAATGTGAAGTGTTTCACCTTTAAGATACTTAAGTGCTTCAGGACCTTCAATTCCAATGTCCACTGATTTGTTCACATCCTCCTTTTTCAGGAAAGATGCCAGAGCCTGGGAAGGCATGAATCTTCCGTTTTTTTCAAATCCGACTTCCAATCCATTATAGAACACATCCATGCCTTTGGTCCCAATTCCCGTTTCCTTGAATATTTTGCCCTTTTTAAGCACCAAATCCCAGCCGCCGATGTCCAAGCCCACTTCGTCAGCAAAAGCCTTCACAGAGCATATCTGCCTATTTTCATATGCAATCGTTTCAACATTTCCAATGTTGCCGCTAGATTCCTCTGTTTTTTTAAGCTTTACTGCAAAATGTCCCTCTCCATTTGCCACATGGGGCCATATTCTAATTGCTTCATCAAGTCCCATCAACCCTTTTGACAACTGTTTCGTCGAATTATGTAAACCAATATCGTCGATCAGTTCAAAGTCCTTATTATTTTCAAGGAATTCCAGGATGACTTTTTCGTTTTCTTCAGTTGAAAACGTACACGTAGAATAAACCAACTCGCCACCAGGTCTTAATAGGTCCTTGGCATGGTCAAGAATTTCTTTCTGCATTTCCGTAAACTTATTGTCTTCATAGGTCGAATATCTATTCTTCGTTTTTTCATCCCTTCTGAACATTCCTTCTCCGGAGCATGGTGCATCTACAAGAATCTTATCAAAATAGTTTTCAAAGGGAACCTTCATTGTCTCTGCAGTTTCATTGGTTACAATAGAATTAGTGATGCCAAACAGCTGTATATTCCTTTTTAGAGAAAGAAGTCTTTTTCTATTCACGTCATTGGCTATAAGAATTCCTTCATTTTTCATCTTTGCACCGATCTGCGTTGTCTTTCCTCCAGGTGCAGCACATAGATCAAGGACTCTTTCTCCAGGAAGGGGGTTAAGAAGTTCCACAGGCAGCGAAGCGCTTGGTTCCTGTATATAAAACAATCCGCAGTGATAGTATATGTCCTTCCCCGGTCTGCTGTCATAATCAATATAATAGCCTTCATTGCACCAGGGTATCGGTTCTTTCAGGTATTCAATTTTTTTTAAAAAATCATCTTCGCTGATTTTCAATGAATTGCGCCTTATACCCCTAACGTTTCTTTTATCAAAAGAATCGATGAATTCATCGTAATCATCTTTAAGAAGCATTTTCATTCTATCTTCAAATTTCCTTGGCAACATCATAATTTTACACCTCGTTTATTCCAGCTTAAGAAAGTAATACGCACATGTTACAGCATACAAATTCTATCAGAGACACGGAATAAAAGCAATAAAAAATGGCACCTGATATTACAGGCGCCATCTGTTTTCATCTAAAATATGTATTCTTTCATTTCAGGTGTCAGCTGATGTTCATCAAAACTTACACTCATAACAAAATCCACTTCAAATTTTTCAGATGCAGTTTCAAGTTTTCTTATTACATCTTCCAAATCTCCTGCCTCTATATGGGCAATTTTATACAACCCGTCTATATAAACCAGTTCAATATCATAATCCGCTGCCAGCAATCCGTATGCAAAACCCAGGAATTGATCTGGATTGTCTATTCCAAAATCCTTTGTATTAATGTACTTGATGTCATGGTTTAAATCAAATATATGCTTATTGTTTGCTTCAAGAAAGAAAACCTTACCTTTGACAGTGCTTACAGAATCATTTCCCATCTCAATCATTTTTCTTGTCTTTCCGGTTCCTTTAGAACCACAAACTAGCTTGACCATTTTAACCGCCTCCATTGCTTTTTTATTATTATAGCATAAATGGAAAAGGTTTTCTATCAATAAGTCGTTTAAATTTTCTTCATATTTAAGGCTCGTCCGCCAAGATAATTGCAAAGTTTACCCTGATACGAATTATCGACCTTCATTTTTAATATAAATTCATCTTTTAGCTTCCTCCAGGATGTTCCCCAGTTGGAAAAAAGAGTCTCATCCTTGGGAGCCCTTCCAAAAAGTCTTTGAACCACTATATCCGGAGAAAGGTATAACAAAAACGCTTCTAGCCTTTCCAAATATTCGTCTTTTTCTATCATTTTAATTTCATCGTTTTTATACATTTCTCCAAGTATGGTGTTTTTTAGTATATACAAGGAATGAACCTTGACAAATTTTATTTTCAGAGCGGAGAGTATCTTTGCATTTTCAATGACATCTTCCATATCATCCCATGGAAGATTCAATATTATATGAGCACACACTTCAAATCCATATTTTTTGATCATAAGAACAGCATCTATGAATTCCGCCAAGGTGTGTCCCCTGTTGATTTTTTTAAGCGTCTTGTAGTTGCAGGTTTGCAGTCCAAGTTCGATTTCTATGTCAATGCCTTCCCTGTCTCTTACTTCGGAAAGCATTTTCAGCTGCTCTTCGCTGATACAGTCAGGCCTTGTTGATATGGATATGCCTGCCAAATCTTCAATCAACGCCTCTTCAATGTTTTCCTTCAGCTCCTCAACACTCAAATATGTGTTGGTATAATTTTGAAAATATGCAATGAATTTCTCAGCCTTGTACTTTTTCCCAATGTACTCCTTGTTCTTGTCAAGCTGGCTGCGAACCGACATGCTGCTGTCATGCATTTCAAATCCGGCACCAACATCACCGCAAAAAATACAGCCTCCCGTTCCCAGAAGACCGTCTCTGTTGGGACAGGTTACAGGAATGTTTACAGGAAGTCTGTATACCTTGCACCCATATTTATTTTTGAGGTATTTTGAATACTCAAAATATATCCTATCCATTTATCTCTCCAAACAATTTAACCAGCTCATGATACACTCCGTTGCGGTCATTGCTAAATTCTGTAACCCTGTTTCCGTTGTCCTTCAGTTTCTTAGTGCCGTTTGACATTACAATCCCAAGTCCTGAATTCATGATCATTTCCAAATCATTGTTGTCGTCTCCAAAGGATGCTACATTTCTTATGTCAATTCCCTTGTAATTGCAATAACTCTTAAGAGCCTCCCATTTACATCCTCTGATATCAAGAAATTCAAGCAATGCATTAACGCTTAGGTTTATTGAAGTAACAGTGTTGTAGGTTGAAGGATAGAGATTTATTATACTGTTTTTAAGATTAGTCAATTCCTCTATATTTCCAGCATAGCAAACCGACAAGATATCATCGTCGCAGTATTGTCTGAAATCCATCCTTCTGAATCTTCTTTCAGCCTTGCACATATATCCATTATACGCTGAAAAATCACGTTTTTGCTCTATTACTATATCAAAATCATCCTCAAACTTGTCTACATAGACAATTGGATGCAAATCATATTCACGTGATTTTTCAACAAGCTTCTGGAAGTCGTCATTTTTAATGTAGCAGGAATTGATTCGTTCATGATTTTGTCCCTTTCTGGTAACTGATCCATTGTTTGAAATTATATCAAAATCAAAATCAAGGTTTTCCGTCAATTTGACAGCATCAAAATGGCTTCTCCCGGTAGCAATTATTATGTCAACGTCATCATTTTTAAGTTTTTTCAAATAATCAGCTGTTATCAAATCAATTTTCTTTTCTCTGTTCAGTAATGTTCCGTCCAAATCAAGAGCAATCAATTCAAATTTCATATTATCACCAGCTATTTTCTTTTTCTTGTCAGCTCGGCACTGACCTTTCTTCCCTTTATTTTAACATTTTTCATTTTTGAAAGTATATTTTTTCTTTCTGACTTAACCACATTGAAGAATGAAAAAGTTTCATAGACATCTATTTTTCCCACTTCTGATGCTGAAATCTTGCATTCTCCGGCTACAGCGCCAAGAATATCACTTTCTCTAGCCTTGTCTTTCCTTCCTACCTGTATATAGTATCTGTCATAATTTTCAGGATTGGACTGTTTTCTCTTCCCTTTGCCCATTCCTTTAGCATTGTGCGATTTTTTCCTAAAGCTGTCATTGATGTCCTCTTCATAAGCAGCAACCTTAAAGTCATAGTTCATCTTTATCAGAGCCTTCACAGCATCTTCCATATTCACTTCTGCTTTATTAAGCATTTCAAGGAGTCCATCAGCTTCCGTCAAGTCTTCGTTGTTTATATAATCCACAACAGAATTAACAAGCTTTTCCTTCTTTACATCCAGTACCCTCTCTGCAGTAGGAATATTTCTCTTTCTTATTTCCTTCTTGGTATACCTTTCTATATTCTGTATTCTTTCAAGATCCCTGTAGGATGAAAGAGTAAAGGAATATCCTTTGCTTCCAGCTCTGCCTGTTCGTCCTACACGGTGAACATAATAGTCTTCTTTTTCAGGAACGTCATAGTTTATTACAGCCTCGACATTTTTTATGTCCAAACCTCTTGCTGCAACATCTGTAGCAATCAGTATGTTGATTATTCCATTATTGAATTTGTTTAGAACGTCTAGTCTTGTGCTTTGCTTTATATCACCGTGGATTTTATCACAGTTGTATCCCTTTTCCATCATCTGATCAGCCACTTCATCAACCATACGTTTGGTGTTGCAGAAAACCAATGCAAGCTTTGGCGAATAAATATTAAGAATTCTTTCCAGCGCTTCAATCTTTTTTGAATGTTTGACTATATAATAGCTTTGATTGATGGTACTGGATGTCACCTCGTCAGTAACTGTTTTAATGAATATAGGATTTTTCTGATACTTATTCTTAAGGTTTCTTACTTCCTTGGGTATCGTTGCAGAAAAGAAAAGTGTCTGAATATCTTCATTGGCATTTTCCAAAATTGTTTCAATATCCTCTCTGAAGCCCATTTTCAACATTTCATCAGCTTCATCAAGTATTACAGTTTTGATATTATTGAATGATATGACCCTTCTTCTGATCAAATCTATTGTTCTTCCCGGGGTTCCAACAATTATATGGCTTCCTCTTCTGATTTTTTTAATTTGATCAACTACTGGCGCTCCACCGTATACTGCAGTTGACTTTATGTTCATATGTGCAGTTATTTTTTTGATTTCTTTTTTCACCTGTACAGCCAGTTCTCTTGTAGGGCAAAGAATCAAGCACTGGGGCTTGTTTATATCAAGATCAATATTATTTATTACCGGAATTGAAAAGGCTGCAGTCTTCCCAGTACCCGTATGGGCCTGTCCTATTACATCTTTTCCATCCATTATAGGATCCATAACCTCTGTCTGTATCGGGGTAAGCCTTTCGAACCCCATGTCTTCCAAACCTTTGATTATTTCTTGTTTTACCTTTAATTCTTTAATTAGCATTATCTCATCCTTTTTGTTTAATCGTACCATTATATCATTAAATCAACAATAAGCAAGCTTTATTTTAGCTAAGGAAAGTAAAATAAGTATAAACACCTGAATCTATGATTTTATGATTCAAATTTTAAAAATGCCAAAACAACAAGAGCCATATATTTACATATATGACTCGTCTGTTATGCCTGTTATTTGATTTTTTTCAAAATACTCTTCACAAGATTGTATGTCCTCTCAGTTGATGAAATGCTAAGATGCTCGTCAGGTGTATGAATGTCATGCATTTCAGGTCCAAAGGATACTGCATCCATTTCAGGTATCTTTTCAATGAAAAATCCGCATTCAAGTCCGGCATGGATGGCTTCTACCTTTGCTTCGGTTCCAAATTCTTCCTTGAAAACATCTGCACACAAATCTCTTATATATGATTCCTTTGCATACTCCCATCCCGGATAGAAAGCTCTCTTTTCAACTTCAAAACCTGTTGCTTCTCCCAGCTGGACCATCTGATCACAGAAATCATCCCTCAGGGTGGCTATTGAACTCCTGGCGGCACATTTTACCTTCAAGAAGCCATCTTCAATCTTTACAACTCCAGGGTTGTTTGACTGGATGACCAGATCTATATCCCTGTTAATCTTCAATGGCCCATAAGGCACAAGATTTATCAATTTAAGGTATCTGTCAAGGAAATCGTCAGAAAAAACTTCACAGATTGATTCTTCCACTTCCTGAATTTCAATGACTATTCCAGCGTCTGAGAATGCATACTCGTTTCTGAAGGTTTTCTCCATCTCCTCAACTTCCGATTTCAACTTGTCAGAATCATCTGTTGAAGCTACTGCAAATGCTTCTCTCGGGATTGCATTGTCTGCGGAACCACCCTGCACATCTTCTATTTCTGCAAACTCCCTAAGTTTGAACAATAATCTACCCATGAGCTTGTTTGCATTTGCCCTGTCAAGATGGATTTCGACTCCCGAGTGTCCTCCAACAAGACCTTTTATGCCGATTCTGTATTTTTTTGAATATTTGCCTTCTTTTCTGTCTATTTTCGATGAAAAATTGATTCTCCCGCCACCTGCACAACCGGCAGTGAATATTCCTTCTCCTTCACTGTCAAGGTTTAAAAGAATTCTCCCCTTCAGTACTGAAGGATCAACATTCATGGCTCCAGTCATCCCTGTTTCTTCGTCTGAAGTAATAAGAACTTCCAAAGGCGGGTGAGGTATGTCATCCGATTCCAGTATTGCCAGATTCATTGCAACCGCTATTCCATTGTCCGCTCCCAGCGTAGTTCCATCCGCATGTATGTGGTCTTCCTTGACTACAAGTTTTATGGGGTCATTGTCAAAATCATGGACAGTATCTTCATTCTTCTCGCATACCATATCCATATGGCCTTGCAAAACTACTGTAGGAGAATTTTCATAACCTGGTGTGCCCTTCTTGTATATTACAACATTATGATATTCGTCCTGGTAAACCTCAAGATTCTTGGATTTTGCCCAGTCAACAAGATAATCGCTGATCTGCTTTTCATTGCCTGAGCATCTTGGTATCTTAGAAATCTCTTCAAAATAGTACAATACTCTTTCCGGTCTGTATCCTTCCAATATTCTACTCATAATCTTCTCCTAATCATTACTGTTCTATTCGATTCTACCAACTCGGCTGAACGGGAAAAATCTGAACAATGCTACTCCCATTACCTTGTCTTCGGGAATATATGGCTGTTCCCAGGCTCTGGCGTCCAATGAATTCGGTCTGTTGTCTCCCATGAAAAAATATGATTTTTCAGTGACATTGAAAACTTGTGGATTTTGGCTGGTATTCTTTGCATATGGTTCATCAATTTCTTCTCCATTGACATGCACTATACCGTCCTCGTCAATTAAAACCTCGTCTCCGGGTAATCCAATGAGTCTCTTGACAAGCACCTTTTCAAGTTCATCTGAATAAAAGACTATAATGTCTCCTCTTTCAAAATTTTCCTCGTTGTATATTTTGGTAACGTAAAGCTTGTCTCCAGGCATAATTGTTGTTTCCATGGAACCTGTCGGAACTGTAACAAGAATAAAAATGAATTTATTCAAAAATACCACTATCAACAGAGCTACGATTATAGGAATTATCCATTCCTTTATGAAATAATTTAGTGACTTCATATAACAACTCCTTTGGTAAAATCATAAACAATTATACCATATATACTTATTCGCTATACAATATTATTTGTATTATTATAAAAACTTAACAATCATATCAGCCGCCGGCCAATAGATGGTGTATTTTCACATCATCGTTCTCATTTAAAAATACATTTGAATACTCTTTTTTTTGAATCAATTTCCCGTTGACTTTTACTACCAGCCTGGGATACGTGAATTTCATTACATCTATTACATCCTGTATGGACATGTTTTCCACATAGTGTTCAAATTGTCTGTTGTTTAAAAGCATCATTAACCTCCTATAAAAAATGAGCAGAGACAGCACCTCTACTCATTTTAATGTTCTTTCATGATTTAATCAACATAAAATCATCAATTTTTTTAAATATGCTTCTCTACAACCTCAAGAAGTTCCGGAAGGTCCATGCCTATTGCCTTCAGCTTCTCAGGAGTGGGCACTCCGTTCTCTGTCCATCCTCTTCTTTTGTAGACTGCGTCTGTAAGCTTCTCGTACTGGTCTTCCCTGTATGCCCTCATTGCAGCTATCTTTTCTTCAACTGTCTTTCCTGTCGGGTCGTATCCTACGGTCTCCTTGAGCTGCTTGTCGTATCTTTCGGCTCTTGATTCGTATTCCTCGGGGGTTACAGGTCCCATTGTCCTGTAAGGGGTCTTGTCGTTCACTCTGAGGCCCTTGCCCATCCTTATGTTGAAGATCCTCTGGAAGTTGTATGTCCTCTCCGACTGCTCAACCATGTCTTCAGGAGTCATCCTTGTTCCTGTTATTCCGTAGTAGAGGTCAAGGTAGTTCTGCACGTGCTCGGGTATCTTCGCAGGTTCCTCAGTCTCGGAGTTGTTTGCAGGTGCTATGTCGTTCCAGGGCAGCTTGCACAGGCCGAGAAGTCCGAACCACGTCCTGAACATGGGGAAATAGTGGAGGGCTTCCGCCTTTTCCTCGAATGTCGGTATCTGGTTGTTCACCATGTCTATGAATATGAGCCACGCCTCGTCGTGCTGGGGTCCCTTGTTTGT
>NZ_FQZL01000023.1 GCF_900142005.1 Dethiosulfatibacter aminovorans DSM 17477 | reverse complement strand
AGTTTCGTTACAATTCACTCAATCAACCGTATACAGTTGAACCATCTATATACTATAGATTTCATGAATTGACTCAACTATATACTATAGATTTCATGAATTGACTCAACTATATTGTGGCTTAAAGACTAGGAGGATATTATGAGGAATTTATACAAATCCAAGCTTACCAGCCCGGCTGAAGCTGTGAAGGTAGTAAAATCAAATGACAGGGTAGTTCTAGGCCATTGCGTGGGAGAGCCTCTGCTTCTGGTTGACGCTCTTATGGACAGGAAGGAAGAGCTGAGGAACGTGGAGATGGTCCACATGGTACCGCTGGGAAAATCTGAATACTGTTCCGAGGAAATGGACGGCCATTTCAGGCTCAATGGAATATTCATGGGAGGGCCTACAAGAAAAAGTCTTCACGATGGATTTTCAGACTATACCCCATGCTTCTTCTTCGAAGTTCCAAGACTCTTCGAAAAAGACTATCTACCCGTTGACGTGGCAATGATAACTGTGAGCACGCCTGACGAGCACGGCTACGTCAGCCTTGGTACATCGGTAGACTACACGCTTATGGCAACCAAGAAGGCAAAGATTGTCATAGCAGAAGTAAACGACAGGATGATCAAGACTTATGGCAATTCATTCATCCACATATCCGAGATAGACCATATCATAGAGTCAAGCTACGACCTTCCAACACTGGAGCCCAAGCCTATAACGGATATCGAAAGAATGATAGGCGAAAACTGCGCCCAGCTTATAGAAGACGGGTCGACACTGCAACTTGGAATAGGGTCAATTCCCGATGCCGTCCTGCTATTCCTAAAAGACAAAAAGGATCTGGGTATACATTCTGAAATGATATCCGACGGTGTTGTGGACCTTTACAATGCAGGAGTCATTACAAACAATGCCAAGTCAATCAACAGAGGAAAGATGATTGTAACCTTCCTCATGGGTACACAGAAGCTTTACGACTTTGCCCACAACAATCCGGAGCTTGAAATGCACCCTGTAAACTATACAAACAATCCAGCCGTAGTCTGCCAGAACGAGAAGATGATTTCAATAAATTCATGCGTACAGATAGACCTTATGGGACAGATAAACTCCGAGACCATTGGGCCAAAGCAGTTCAGCGGCGTAGGCGGACAGGTCGACTTCGTAAGGGGAGCAAGCATGTGTCCGGATGGCAAATCAATAATAGCCATACCTTCAACAGCAAAGGGCGGAAAGGTATCCAGAATTGTACCTACCCTTGATGAAGGATCTGCAGTAACTACATCAAGAAACGATGTAAACTATGTTGTTACCGAATATGGTGTTGCAGACCTTAGAGGAAAAACACTCGCCCAAAGGGCAGAGGCTCTCATAAATATATCTCACCCCGATTTCAGGGAAGATTTGAAAAAAAGCATTTCATTATCAAGTCAGATATCGTAGCCCAGTTACGATCTGTTAATAAATTCAGAGATTGATATCTCAAACTGACCAGAAAAGAGCCGGATTACGGCTCTTTTCTACTTTCTTGAAAAAACCTATCTATACTTCCGAGCCATTTCAGTGATATTCAGTTTTTCTGAAAATAAAGAATGAGTTTGCAGCAAAATATAAATACTTGCAATGAAATAGAGCCCCATAAGGCTCTATTTCAACACAGATGTTTTGTTCTACGATTTACATCACTGCTTCTGCAACTTCTTCAGGCAATTTCTCTATTGAGAACCCTGTTATTCCATATAATATTGAAATTATAGGATTCAACAAGCAAAGGAATGTGAAAGGAAGATATGCAAAAGTACTTACACCAAGCATTGTAGACATATATGCTCCACATGAACTCCATGGTACCAATGGCGATATGAGAGTACCCGAATCCTCTAGACATCTGGACAGGTTCTTGGGATGAAGTCTCATTTTTTCATAAGCCGGTTTGTACATTTTTCCAGGTATTACTATGCCAAGATACTGGTCTCCGGTCATGAAGCAAACAGCTATACAGGAAATAACCGTAGATCCGATCAGTCCTGCCACACCTCTCGAGAACTTCAGAATTCCATTTGCTATTACTTCCAGTACTCCAACCGTATCCAATACTCCTCCAAGTACCATTGCGCAAAGCATCAGGGAAAGGGTCCACATCATGTTGTCAAGTCCGCCATTTGTCAGAAGATTGTCTATAACTTCGATTCCAGTTTCAGAATAGTATCCGTAATGTGCCGCACTTATAATGTCTCCGAATGTAGCACCCTGGAATATCGCTGCAAATACTCCACCCAGTACAGCTCCGATTATCAATACGGGAATTGCAGGCTTCTTCATAACTACCATTACAATTACTGCTATAGGCGGAATGAGCAATGCAAGGCTTATATTGAAACTGCTTGACAATGCATCGGTTAACTTTGTAATCGAACTGGGATCCAGGCTGCTTCCTGAATATTTCATGCTTAAAAATCCATACAGTATCAATGATATTAACATCGATGGCACTGTTGTATACACCATATGTTTGATATGTTCAAACAAAGTAGTTCCAGCCATAGCCGGTGCCAGGTTTGTAGTATCTGACAGAGGAGACATTTTATCTCCAAAATATGCGCCTGATATTATCGAACCTGCAACGATCGGCAGAGGTACGCCCAAAACTCCTCCAATACCCATCAATGCAATACCAATGGTACCGACAGTCGTCCAGGATGATCCAGTAGCCAAAGATACAACCGAACACATTATGCAGGATGCCACCAAAAAGATTTTTGGAGACAATACCTTAAGCCCGTAATAGATCATAGCTGGAACAGTGCCGCTCAATATCCATGTACCGATTATTAGTCCTACTGTCAAAAATGTTATGCTTGCCTGCATTGATCCGTCTATTGACTTCAATATACCCTTTTCAATATCATCCCAGGTATAACCCAGTCTGTAGATACCAAGCAAGGTTGCATATACGGCACCCAACAACAAAGGTATGTGAGCATCCGCTTTCACGAAAAACACTGCATAAAATATACTTGCGACCAATAGGATTACAGGTATTAATGCTTCAATTATGGTTGGTTTTCTTCTTGCATTATCCATGGTTTATCAATACTCCTTCTTTCATAATTTCATTTATAATCATATCAAATTCTTCAATGATGTCTTCTATATTTTCAAGACCTGTGGAAATTCTTAAGAGTCCGTCAGGAAGACCCATCTCTATTCTCTCTTCCCTTGTCATTCCGCTGTGGGTGATTGTGGTATCGCACAGTGATGTTGTGAAGGATCCCAAACTTGCAACAATCTTTGCGAGCTTTGACCTCTTGATGAATTCTTCTATCATTTCAAGACTTCCCAGATCAACGGCAAGCATGGCTCCATATTGTCCATTATTGAAAATTTCAGTAGCAAGCCCGTGGTCTTCAAATGATTCCAGTCCAGGATAGAAGACCTTTCCAATCTTGTCGTTTGATTCAAGGTACCGGGCAAGCTTCATGGCATTGTCGCAATGCTTGTTTACCCGGAGTTCCAGGGTTCTCATGCTCCTTGTCAAGAGCCACGCATCAAAGGGACTGATAATAGGGCCGTATGTACGGGACAAGTCTATCACCCTGTCCATCACTTCCTTTGTCGACACTACGATACCAGCCATTATGTCACTGTGTCCATTGAGGAACTTTGTTGCACTGTGCACCACTATATCCGCACCAAGCTTCAAAGGCTGACAAACAATTGGCGTAGCAAAGGTATTGTCTACAAGAAGCTTTGCACCGTAATCATGTGCAATCTTTGATATTCTTTCAATATCAAGAACATTGATCAAGGGATTCGATATGGATTCAGCATATACAAGCTTGGTATTGTCCTTGAAGTACTCATGAAGATTCTCTTCATTCAAGTCAACCATGGTCACTTCTATATTGTATTGTCCTTCAAGTTCACTCTTTAGGAATTTAAACGAATTTCCATAGATTACACTGTTTGCTATAATATGGTCACCTGATTTCACCTGAGACATTATTGCCAGAGTAATCGCACTCATGCCTGATGAAAATACCTCTGCCGCTTCTCCACATTCCAGATTTTGAATAATTTCCTTTAAACAATCTGTTGTAGGATTTCCATAGCTGCCATACAAATAACCTTCTTTTCTTTCATAGCTGACATCATTGCAAGTCTTTGAACTGTCAAATACATATGCCGAACTCATGTATATCGGAGCAACCTTGGGCCTTGAAGACGATGGCAAGTCGACACTGGCACCCAAATGAGTCAGCTCAGTCATAAATTTTGTATCCATTTTAAGCCTCCTGAATAATAGCGTTTGCAAATCATTTTAACCGGTTTAACTACACTTTAGTCCATGAAATCGTTCTAGAGTCAAGTGCTTATATACTGTTTTTTCTAGTAAATAAACCTGTTTTTCAGAAAATCTATTGGATTTGATCGCTTAAACGGCTCAATAAATATACATAACTCAAGTTTATTTCCAAAAACAACACAAACTCTAGCATAGTGCTAGAGTTCGTGGATTAATTCCCTAAAGTCATATTTGACAAAACTCTTATATTAAGTTTATTATTATCCTATTATCAGATTTAAAGGAGGACTTCATTTGAAGGAGCATTATACCATAGGAGAGGTATCCAAGATATACAACATATCTGTTCATTCATTACGCCACTACCACAAGATCAACCTCATAGTACCTTCATACATTGATGAATCAACGGGCTACCGCTACTATACCTTCGACCAGTTCCATTACATCAGCAGATTGAAATACTTCCGTTCCATTGGACTGTCCCTTGGACAGATAAGAAGAGTCTTTGAATCCGGAGACGGCAGCGACTTCAAAGCGATTCTACAGGAAATCAAGGAAGAAAAGGAAAAAGAGATTGAAGGAATAAAGGATATAATTGACAAAATCGAATGGATGGATTCATACTATTCTTCTTCAGACATCAGCGATATGGACAACCTCATATACAAGCGTCACTTTCCAGAAAGATACGTCTTCAAGACATTGGACTCTGAGGAAAAAACCATAGAAGAAATGGACATAGCTCTCCACAGCAGCCTTTATTCAAAGAAATTCAGAAAATTGAAGTATTTCAGGCAGTACGGTTATTTCATGGATTACGAATCCCTTCTTAACAATGTTTCAGATCAGATTTCAGAAACAATGCTGCTCAGCGTCAAGCCGGATATGGAATCACCGCATATCAGTACTCTTCCTGAAGGAGACTATATCTGCTACTGCGCCAGAATACTGAACGAAAGCATGGATGTATCTCCACTTATTAAGTATATTGAAGCAAAACACAAAACAGATCCAAAGGTTGTAATAGCCTTCGAATACGAGGAGTATCTGGAGGATTACTACAATGCCATATACGAGATACAGCTTTTGTTTTAGATTCATCCTGCAATATAAAAACCAAAATAAATAGAGCCGATATTTCGGCTCTGTCAAAATTTTCTTGATGCTACCGCACTTCTTCCCCTTTAGGATTCCCTCAGTCTCTAAAATACTCACTCTTCAGCATGGAAAATATCATCTGATCCAAATATCCCTTCTCGCTCTTGTATGACTGTCTGTGCGTTCCTTCATAGAACATTCCCAGGCTCTTGTACAAGGATAAACCTATTTCATTGTGGGGATATACATCAAGCCAGAAACGGTTCATCTTAAGTTCCTCGAAACAGAACTTGAACAGCCCCTTCATGGCTTCCCTTCCGTATCCCTTTTTCTTTTCGGTAATGGCAATGCGCCTGAGCTCGAACACCTCCGAAGCCTTGTCCAGTCTAATGAGACAGTACCCCACCAGCCCGTCATCTTCCTTTTTCTTGAAGGTGAGAAGATATGCTTCGTCGCTTCCTATTTCCTCAAGGTGTTCCTCATAGGTACCCTGCCATATGTAGTCCCTGTTTTCAGGGTCTTCCTCGATTGTCATCACCCTGTCTATTTCGAATTCCACAGCTTCAAAAATATTCAATCTTTCTGTTTCAAAAAGTTTTTCAAGTTTTTCATTTCCCATAGTCTTTGCCTCTCTTGTATGATTTTTTGCCGAACTCCTCTTTATTCAGAATATTCCCAGATTAATAGCATGTCAATATAATTTTATGACAACAAATCTTACAGTCACTAATGGTCAGCAGGGTTTTAAGAATTCAAATAATATTAGATTCCCTAATCATCGCTT
Organism: Dethiosulfatibacter aminovorans DSM 17477; assembly: GCF_900142005.1. Classification (GTDB taxonomy): domain Bacteria; phylum Bacillota; class Clostridia; order Tissierellales; family Dethiosulfatibacteraceae; genus Dethiosulfatibacter; species Dethiosulfatibacter aminovorans. The sequence goes on along the minus strand of NZ_FQZL01000023.1, from coordinate 58,574 downwards.
GAAGAAACATTGCAGATTGTACTCGATTTTCATATGATTGTATTCAATTTACAAACATATAAATAATCAATGTGAAATCTGCAAACACATTGGAATTTTATTGTTTTTCCTGCATTTTACCGTCGACAAAACACATGTGTTGCTGTATCATAGACTTAATGACCAAAAATAAAGGAGAATTTTAATGTCGAAAATTACCGAAATCAGATGGCACGGAAGAGGCGGCCAGGGAGCAAAAACCGCATCATTATTGCTTGCCGACGTTGCTTTCAATACCGGCAAATATGTACAGGGATTTCCAGAATACGGTCCGGAAAGAATGGGAGCTCCAATTACAGCCTACAACAGAATCAGCGAAAATAAAATAAGGGTACATTCAAATATATACGATCCTGAATTTGTAGTAGTTGTTGACGAAACCCTTCTTGAGTCAATACCTGTAACAAAGGGACTGAAAAAAGAAGGAGCAATAGTAATCAATACGGAGAAATCACCTGAAGATGTAAAACCATACCTGCAGGGTTATGAAGGAAGAATCTACACAATAAACGCAAGAAAGATATCCGAAGAGGCACTGGGAAAATATTTCCCAAACACTCCAATGCTTGCTGCAATAGTAAAGGTAAGCGGAGTAATGCCTGAGGAAAAATTCATAGAAGAAATGCAGCATTCATTCGAGCACAAGTTCGCTTCAAAGCCCGAAGTTATAGAAGGAAACATGAAAGCTTTAAAGACTGCTCTTCAGGAGGTTAAATAATGGATAAGAAAACCAATATAGACGAAACCATCGTATGGCAGGATATAACTCCCGGCGGAGACATGCTTGCAAGCGGTAACTCAGCAGAGTTCAAGACAGGCGACTGGAGAACAAACAAGCCTGTAGTGGACCTTGACAAATGCATACACTGTCTGCTTTGCGTACCTGTATGCCCCGATACTTCAATTCCAGTTGAAGATGGAAAGAGACTTGAATTCGACTACGACCACTGCAAAGGCTGTGGTGTTTGTGTCAAGGTATGTCCGGTAAACTGCATAACTATGGTACCGGAAGGTAAATAAGGAGGATAAAATGGCTATAAGAGAAAGATTATCAGGAAACGAAGCTGTAGCTACAGCCATGAGACAGATCAACCCGGATGTCGTTGCAGCCTTCCCTATTACACCATCTACGGAAATACCGCAGTATTTTTCAAAATATGTTGCCGACGGACTTGTCGATACGGAGTTTGTACCTGTAGAAAGCGAGCACAGTGCCATGTCGGCTTGCGTAGGTTCACAGGCAGCAGGAGCAAGAACAATGACAGCAACATCCTCATGCGGTCTTGCCCTCATGCACGAGATCCTTTATATTGCAGCATCAAACAGGCTTCCAATAACACTGGCAGCTGTAAACAGAGCCCTTTCGGGACCTATAAATATAAACGCAGACCATTCCGATACAATGGGATCAAGGGATGCAGGCTGGATACAGATATACTCTGAAAACAACCAGGAAGCATACGACAACTTCATCCAGGCAGTAAGAATCGGAGAACACAAGGATGTAAAACTTCCCGTTATGGTATGTCAGGACGGATTCATCACAAGCCACGCCGTTGAGAATATAGAACTTATAGAAGACGACAAGGTCAAGGACTTCGTAGGAGAATACAATCCTGAAAGCTACCTTCTGGATGCAAGCCAGAACCTGTCAATAGGACCATACGATTCGCCAATGTACTACATGGAACACAAGAGGCTTCAGGTGGAGGGCATGAAAAATGCCAAGGAAGTTGCACTTCAGGTTGCTGCCGAATTCGAAAAAATGACAGGCAGAAGCTACGGTCTCTTCGAAGAGTACAGGCTTGACGATGCAGATGCTGCAATAGTAATAATCAACTCAACTGCAGGTACTGCCAAGGATGCAATAGACAAGCTGAGGGAAGAAGGAAAGAAGGTCGGTCTTCTCAAGATAAGACTATTCAGACCTTTCCCCGGAGAAGAAATTGCAGAAGCGCTTAAGCATGTCAAGGCAATAGCCGTAATGGACAGGTCGGACTCTTTCAGCAACCAGGGAGGGCCTCTCAATGCAGAGATCAAGTCTGCCCTTTACGGAACCGAAAACGCACCAAAGATAATAAACTACGTCTATGGACTTGGCGGAAGAGATGTAAAGGTTGAAAACATAGAAGAAGTATACTCTTCATTATTTGAAATAATAGAAACTGGAAATACTGGTGATACTTACAGATACCTTTCAGTTAGAACACAGGAGGTACAGTAATGGCTTACAATTTGAAGAAGGAACTGGCAAAACCGGAGAGACTGGCCGGCGGCCACAGAATGTGTGCAGGCTGCGGAGCACCTGTAGCCGTAAGAGCCGTGACAAGGGCCCTCAAGGAAGAGGACAAGGCGGTCATAGGATGTGCAACCGGATGCCTTGAGGTTTCCACATTCATGTACCCCTACACTGCATGGAAGGATTCTTTCATACACAATGCATTCGAGAATGCAGGAGCAACTGTAAGCGGTGTCGAAGCTGCCCACAAGGCAATGAAAAGAAAGGGAAAGGTAAAGGAAGACTTCAAGTTCATCGCCTTCGGCGGCGACGGCGGTACTGCCGACATAGGCTTCCAGTCCCTTTCAGGCGCAATGGAAAGAAACCACGACATGGTTTACGTATGCTACGACAACGGAGCCTACATGAACACAGGCATCCAAAGGTCCTCTGCAACTCCCCAGTATGCGGATACAACTACTACACCTTCAGGAACATGCTCGGCTGGAAAGCCCCAGACAAGGAAGGACCTCGCTGCAATAATCGCAAACCACAACATACCTTATGTGGCGCAGACAACCTTCATCAAGAACTTCAAGGACATCCACGAGAAATCCGAGAAGGCCATATATACAGATGGCGCGGCATTCCTCAATGTTCTTGCTCCATGTCCAAGGGGATGGAGATATCCTGCCGAGGACCTTATGGAGATGTGCAACCTGGCAGTGGAAACATGCTTCTGGCCGCTGTTCGAGGTTGAAAACGGAGTGTGGAAACTCAACTACATGCCAAAGAACAAGCTCCCAATCGAAGAGTTCCTCAAGCCACAGGGAAGATTCAAGCACCTTTTCCAGAAGGGAAACGAACACTTGATAGAAGCCATCCAGGCAGACATAGACAAGAGATGGGAACAGCTTCTTGTCAGATGCGGAGAGAAGTAAACTTTAATAAACAAAACAGAACCCCTGGGATAATCATCTATCTTCAGGGGTTCCTCCTATTATGCATTACATTTGTATTTTCAATACCTTTTCTCAATCAGCCTGATTGCATTGTAAAGAAATTCATTCACAGGAGTGGGTATGCTGCATTTCTTTCCAAGCTCAATTATTCTTCCTGCAAACATCTCGACTTCCGTTTTTCTTTTATTTTCCACATCCTGAAGCATTGAAGGTTTTCCCCCATAAGGCAGGTTGTCAAAATTCGAAAAGCATGAGTTCATGTCATCCTCAGTCAGTCCAGTACCCATGACCTGCGATATCTTCACCACTTCCATCATGGCAGCACCCATCATGTTTCTTGCTTCCTGGAATTCCACCACCACTCCATAGGTTGCACCGGAAACAGCCGCCAGCTGGTTCACCCCTACATTGAGCATGAGCTTCCACCACAAAGACTTTATTATATTTTCTTCGACTATATACTGCACACCGCAATTGTCTAACAACTCAGCTATTTCTCGAACCTTCAAATCATCCATATCACTAACTGAACCAATATGTATAATTCCTTTGGCTCCCCTGTTTATCCTGTTCCCTTCCTTGACTCCGGAAATCTTGTTGATATATGAATAGATCAGCTTGTCCATTCCATATGCTTCACCAATTATCATTTCAGAATCTATGCCGTTCAAAAGGCTAATGATTATAGTGTTTTCACCAACCAAGTTTTCCATATCCCTGACAGTATTTTCAAGATCATGGAACTTGGTGCATACGATAATCAGGTCCATCACTTCACCGTCTTCAGGCGTTAGATATTCAAAATCTATTTTCTCATCATTTACATATATTCCCGTTTCTTCATATCTCTCTATCCTGTTCCTGTCTGCAACAATCTTCACGTCATATCCTTTACCAATTATCTGTTCTCCAACACTTGCGCCAATGGCACCTAGACCAATAATTGCAATTTTCTTGATCATCAAAACACCTCCAATTATGTTCCTAATACCAATAATTATATATCAACCGAGTATATCAAGAAAGAAAAAAAGAAAGTTTCATTAAATACATATTTCCAAAAGTTCATGGAACTATTCATTTTTAGCTTTATTAAGCTACAAAAAATGAAGAAAACAGGTGGTCAGCCTGCCTTCTTCATTTTATAAAAGAACAAAACCATAACAGCTTTGCTGTTAACCATTAAGCAACAGTTCATTGATCGGTCTTCCCGGTGGTACTATGGGGAATACAGATTCATCATGATCTATCAGACATTCAATGAAAACCGTCGTCCTTAGATGAGCCGATTCCTTCAGTGCAAATTCCAGCTCCTCCATCGTCTCTGCAAGATAGTACTTGATTCCATATGACTCCAGGAACATTTTTCCATCCACATCATCGAAGGTATCCGTCTCGGAATATCTTGCATCACTGAACATCCTCTGCCACTGTCTAACCATTCCAAGGGAGTGGTTGTTAAGCTCTATCATCTTGATAGGAAGCCTGTATCTGTTGACTGTTATAAGCTCGTTGTGGTTCATCCTGAAACTTGCATCTCCCGTTATTAGAAGCACCTCTTTGTCAGGATTACCAACCTGTGCTCCTATTGCAGCACCCAGTCCATAGCCCATGGTTCCTAGGCCTCCCGATGTACAGAATTCATTTGACTTCTTAAACTTCCAGTACTGTCCCGTCCACATCTGATGCTGTCCGACATCCGTAGTCACTATAGTATTGTCGCTGTAGTATTCGTTGGTCTTTTCAAGTATGTTTTTAGGTGTAAACAGGGTCTTGTCAGGTTCTTCCCTCTTCATTCCCTCAAGCTCCTCAAGCCATTCCGGCCTCTTTGCTTCATCGACCATTTCAAGGAGATTTTCAAGTATATACTTCATGTCTCCAATCAAAGGCACGCAGTCCTGCGTGTTCTTGTCAATTTCCGTACTGTCTATGTCTATATGTATTATCTTTGCATTAGGAGCAAACTGGTCCGGTTTTCCTATTACCCTGTCACTGAATCTTGCTCCGACGGCAATAAGAAGGTCACAGTTAGTTACGGCAAGGTTTGCGTGGATTTGTCCGTGCATTCCTACCAGGCCAAGGGAGAGCCTGTGGTCCCTTGGAATTGTACCGAATCCCATGAAGGAATTCACCGTAGGTATTTCAACCTTTTCAATGAGTTCTATCATCAGTGCGTCGTTCTTTGATATCCTCACTCCACCACCTGCATAGAGGACAGGCTTCTTTGATTTATTTATGAGCTCGGCAGCCCTTTCAAGGGATGCTTTTTCCACATATACCTTTTCCTCGACGTACACCGGTTCTTCAGTTCTCTCGTATTCATACTCGGCAAGGAATACATCCTTGGGAACGTCTACAAGAACAGGTCCCGGTCTTCCAGACGCTGCAACATCCATGGCCTCTCTTATGGTATGTGCCAGATTCTTTATGTCCCTGCATAGATAGTTGTGCTTAGTAATGGACAGAGTCATGCCTGTGATATCCACTTCCTGGAAAGAATCCTTTCCTATAAGCATGTTCGGCACCTGCCCTGTGATTACGACCATAGGCACGGAATCCATATATGCAGTAGCTATACCCGTTATCGTATTTGTAGCTCCCGGTCCTGAAGTAGCAATGACTACACCGGTCTTGCCCGTAGACCTTGCATAGGCATCTGCCGCATGTACCATATGCTGCTCATGACATGTTCTTATATGATTAAAATAATCAAGTTCGTCATAAAGAGCATCATAAAGAGGTATTACAGCTCCTCCCGGATAACCGAAAATAGTGTCTACTCCCTTCTCCTTCAAACATTCCAATATTATTCTAGAACCTGAAATCTTCATTTTTTTCCTCCTAGTTTTAGACAACAGCAAAGTTGAGTTTATTCATGATACCAGTGTATCGCAATGTATCAATGCGATACGACTTGTAGAATGAATAAGTATGAAACTTGCTGTTGATTAAAATCTCATTTTTAGTATTGTAATTTTTTCAGCTTATCAAAAACTCCTAAAATTTTGTCTGCAATAAGAATCTTTGATAAACCGAGAAGTAAATCCTCTCGTTGTTCCAATAATTTTCACCTTTATCAGGTTTTTAAAAGCCAGGTCTTGGCATATGTATATTATACACCAAGGTCTGGCTTTTATTTGCCTTAAATAAAATAATTATACTTCTATTTACAGACAGCTCCAGTAGATCCGGACGTTACACTCTTTGCATATTTGCCAAGGTAACCCTTGTATGTGATCTTCTTGATCTCTGTTGTCTTTCTTCTTTCTTCCATTTCCTCAGGAGAAACATCAATATCAAGAATTCCTTCATTTATATTGATTATCAGCTTGTCTCCATCCTTTATGAAGGCGATCGGTCCGCCTTCACATGCTTCCGGTGAAACGTGTCCGATCGAAGCTCCTCTTGAACCGCCTGAGAATCTTCCGTCGGTGATGAGTGAAACCTGCTTGTCCAGTTCCATTCCTGCAAGTGCAGAAGTAGGGGTAAGCATTTCTCTCATTCCAGGTCCGCCCTTAGGTCCTTCGTATCTGATTACAACACAGTCTCCAGGTACGATCTTGCTGGAAAGTATGGCCTCGACAGCTTCCTCTTCGGAATCGAAGACCTTGGCATTTGCGACTACGTCCATCATTTCCTCTGCAACTGCAGATTTCTTGACAACGGCTCCGTCTGGTGCAAGGGATCCAAACAGTACCTGGATTCCACCTGTCTCTGAATACGGCTTTTCAACAGGAGCAATGATCTTGTCTCCTATCCTTGCCGCTTTTTCTATCTTTTCGCCGACAGTGCCTGAAACAGTCAGTACAGACTTGTCGATAAGACCCTTTTTGTCAAGTTCCTTCATTACTGCCGAGATTCCTCCCGCAGCGTTGAGTTCTTCTATATGATAAGGTCCTGCAGGACTGAGCTTGCAAAGATTTGGTGTCTTCTGGCTTATGCTGTTAATTATGTTAAGGTCCATTTCAACATCTGCTTCATATGCAATTGCAGTCAAGTGAAGCACTGTGTTTGTTGAACATCCAAGAGCCATATCGCATGCAAGTGAATTCATGAAAGCTTCCTTTGTCATGATGTCTCTAGGCTTGATATCCTTCTCCACCAGCTCCATCACCTTCATTCCCGAAAGCTTTGCAAGCCTCTTCCTTTCGGAATAAACAGCAGGCACGGTACCGTTTCCAGGCAATGCCATTCCCAAAGCTTCTGTCATACAGTTCATGGAGTTTGCTGTGAACATACCCGAACATGATCCGCAGGTAGGGCAAGCGTAGTCTTCGATATAGTTCATCTCTTCCATATCCATCTTGTCTGCAGTAACTGCTCCAACACCTTCGAAAACAGTGATTAGGTCAATTTCCTTGTTTCCTTGTCTTCCTGCAAGCATTGGTCCGCCGCTTACTATGATGGTTGGTATATTGATTCTGGCCGCAGCCATGAGGGCTGCCGGCACAGTCTTATCACAGTTTGGCACAATGACCAGTCCGTCAAGTCCATGGGCTATGGCCATAGTCTCGATACTGTCACAAATAAGTTCCCTGCTGGCGAGGGAATACTTCATTCCCTCGTGGTTCATCGCTATTCCGTCGCAAACAGCTATCCCAGGAAATTCAAGAGGAGTTCCTCCAGCCATCAGCACACCTTTTTTGGCAGCTTCCGCAACGTCTCTAAGGCCAACATGTCCAGGAACAATTTCATTGAACATGTTTACAACACCTATGAAAGGCTTGCTTATTTCCTCATCGGTCAGCCCTGATGATTTCAGTAGGGATCTATGGGGTGCTTTCGCTAATCCTAATTTAACTAAATCGCTTCCCATTTTAATCCTCCTAGTCTTCTATCCAGCTCATCATTTTTCTAAGCTCTCTACCGGTTTTTGTCAGCAGGTGCTCAGTTTCATTTCTTTTTATAGCAGAGTACTTAGGTAATCCTGCCTGGTTTTCAAGAATCCACTCATGAGCGAATTGTCCAGTCTGGATTTCCTTAAGAACCTTCTTCATTTCTTTTCTAGTCTCGTCAGTGATTATTCTCTTTCCAACCATGTAGTCACCATACTCGGCAGTGTTGCTTATTGAGTATCTCATCTTTTCCAATCCACCTTCGTATAAAAGGTCAACTATAAGCTTCAGTTCGTGAAGGCACTCGAAGTAAGCGATCTCAGGCTGGTATCCAGCTTCTACAAGAGTATCGAATCCTGCCTTGATAAGCTCTGACGCTCCACCGCAAAGAACTGCCTGCTCACCGAAAAGGTCTGTTTCAGTCTCTTCCCTGAATGTAGTCTCTATTGCACCCGCTCTGGTTCCACCAACACCCTTGGCATAGGCTAAAGCAGTGCTTCTGCATTTTCCAGTGTAATCCTGCTCTACCGCGAAAAGACAAGGTACTCCCGCACCCTTTTCAAATTCTCTTCTTACAAGGTGTCCAGGTCCTTTAGGTGCAACCATGAATACGTCCACATTTGCAGGTGGTACGATCTGATTGAATATGATGTTGAATCCATGGGCAAATGCAAGAGCATTTCCTTCTTCAAGGTTTGGAGCGATCTCCTCTTCATATATCTTCTTCTGCTTCGTATCAGGAAGAAGAATCATAATTATATCCGCAGCCTTTGCAGCATCTGCAACCGACATAACCGTAAGACCTGCTTCCTCAGCCAAAGCCTTTGACTTGCTGCCTTCGTATAGTCCTACAACTACATCTACACCATTATCCTTAAGGTTCAATGAATGCGCATGTCCCTGCGAACCATAACCCATAACCGCCACTTTCTTTCCGTCGAATGCCTTTAAATCCGCATCGCTATTGTAATACATCTTGCTCATTTTAATAAATCCTCCTATATGATTGTACTTGATTTCCAGTACATTGTATTTTGTATACATTATATAACCTGATATACTTTAAGTCAATAGATTATTAATGATTTTTTGTTAAGATTGCTGTGAATTCCAGCCCTTGAATCAACATGTAAGTCACATTAAATATGCAGCATCCGGATAAACCCAGACACTACATATTATCATCACCAGACAAGCCTGTTCCTAAATCTCAACTTTTTATTCATCCCTTATTATTTACAATAATATAAGATCAGTCTCAAGCAACTTCAACTACGTCGGAAACATCTACAAGTCTCTTCACATACAATATAGCCTGATCCATTCCAAGGTTCAAATGATCAATAACAGCAATCTCAAGTCTTGATACTCCGTCTACTTCCTTCATAGAGAATTCCTTCACTGTGAAATTCTTTCTTCTCAAAGTCGTCAATACTCTTACAGCCGAATCCAACCCATTTGATACATTAAAACATACTTTTCTACAATCCATTTTTTACCTCCTGGTTTTAAGCAACATCAAAGTTGAGTTTATTCACGAAAGGGATGAAGTATAGATGATTCTACTGTACATCATCTCTTTCATGAATAAGTACGAAACTTGTTGTTGATTAAAACTTCCTTTTTTAGACCGTTTAAGCATCAGCATAAACATCCATTTTCTTATAGCTTGATAATTGCTTTGCATGACTTGAATAAGAGTATAAAAAAAACCTCTCATCTCTATACACATCAACTAGATGTATATAGGGACGAAAGGTCTTTCGCGGTACCACCCTATTTGCGGTTTTTAAAGCCGCCTCTCTTCAAGTCGAAAGAAATTCATTTCCATTTCTTTGAACCCTAGCCCTGTAACGCAGGCATACGTCCTCATCTACTCGTCATACTTTCGAATCGGAAGCTCAAGAGTGATCATATAATATCTCCGCATCACTGATTTCCACCAACCATCAGCTCTCTGTATCCGCTTAACAGATATTTTTCTCTCTTTCAAAGCTTTTATTTAAATACGAGTATACATCCTGGACGTACACTTGTCAACACATTTCAGTAAAATAATTTCAAAATTTTCACATCTTTGTTAAATCAACTTAAAATCCTGGCTGTTCAATCAATAGCCCAGGTCTTTGGATATTTCCCCTGCAACCTTTTTCATCATGTCTATAAGTTCGTTGCGTTCCAAATCCTTGACGATCGGCATTGCCCTTAAAATACTGATAGCGGCTATGGCTTCATTGTATTTATTCAGTATGGGAACCGCATAACAAAAGATGCCTGTTACAAATTCTTCATTGTCAACACTGTATCCGGCCTTTGCTATTGAGTTAAGCTCCTTCAGAAACTCATCCATATCAACTATTGTGTTTTCAGTATATTTTTCCATTTCACCCATGTTGTTGAGTATGTTGTCCCTCTTGTCCTTTTTCATGAAGGCCAGCATGCATTTTCCAACCCCGGTGCAATATACGGGATTTCTTGTACCTATCCTTGAACTAATGAAAATGGACCCTTTCCCTTCCAAAGTATCGATATAGGCTACTTCAAACTTTTCAATTATAGCCAGATGCATTGTAACATTCAATTCATCGACAATTTTTTCAAGATGCGGTCTTGCCTTTTCATAGATTATATTGTTCTTCTTGACCAGTTCTCCCAGTTCAAGCAAGCCCAATCCAAGACTGTATTTCTGATTGTCGGGATTCTGATGCAAAAACCCTCTTTCACTCAATGTATTTATAAGGCCAAATGCCGTACTCTTGCTTATTTGAAGTTCGTCGGAAATCTCCTTTACGCTCAATTCTCTTGAACTTAGTTTAAATAATTCCAGTATGTTTATTGCCTTGTCCAGCGATTGAATAACTCTAGTTTTCCCCATTTTAACACTCCGTAAATTATCATTTAGCAACCTCCAATATTTTATCATTGTATTGGATATTACTCAAGGAGAATTTCCATTCATTCGTAATTATCGAATCATATTCTTATATACAGGATATCATGCCGCCCAAATCTTTTCAACAGATTAGTGAAACCTTTTAGGTTATGCAACAGAAACAGCCGTATTTTATGTCGTGATAAAATTTTCACTTGACAATTAATCTTTTCCCATTTAGAATTATTACAAGTAAGAAAAATTTTATTGCAAATTCTTTGATGGAGACAGTTGCTCTGATCAATTGCTTGTAGAGAGTCGGTGGCTGGTGAAAACCGACAGCAAAATCACAGTGAAAATCACTCCTGAGAAGTGTACCCGAATTACAGTAAGGTGCACCGGTTAATCTCGTTATTGATTTAGGTTTGTTGGAACTGAAACGAGTGGCTCTTCGGAGCAATTAGAGTGGTACCGCGGGATATCCCGTCTCTGTTTTATACAGAGACGGGTTTTTTTATTTACATGATTTTCAAAAGGCTTGAAACCCTTAGAATTCAGATCACTCGGACCCGGACAACAAGGAAGTTAACAAACCGTATGCAGGAGCAGGGAAATAAAAAAAGGATGTTTAACATTCAAGAAAGGAGGTTTTAATTCACAATAAGTTTCGTTACAATTCACTCAATCTATCGTATACAGTTGAACCATCTATATACTTTAGATCTCATGAATTGACTCAACTACAATTGTGACTTAAAACCAGGAGGAGAAAAGAATGAGTTGTTTGGAAGCGAGAGATGATATGTTTAATTTGAATGAAGTATTGGAAGATATTAAAAGGGCATGCAAGAATCTTGAAGGAACTATCAAAAAGACTGAATTGATCTACAGCGATTTCTTCAGCGAGGAATGCAGGAACAATGTTTATCTGAAGCCGGAAAATCTTCAGTTTACAGGATCCTTTAAAATCAGGGGGGCTTACAACAAGATTGTGAACCTTCCGGAGTCGGCAAAAAAGAATGGGATTGTGGCATCCTCGGCAGGAAACCACGCACAGGGTGTTGCATATTCTGCAAAATCACTGGGTATCCCGTCGAAAATAGTAATGCCCAATGTGACTCCTCTGATAAAGATTGACGCTACAAGAAAGCACGGTTCTGAAGTTGTTATACATGGAGATGTTTATGATGATGCATATGCAAAGGCTATGGAGATTGCAGAATCGGAAGGAAGAGAGTTTATACATCCCTTTGACGATTACGATGTTATTTGCGGCCAAGGCACAATAGGATATGAAATACTTGAACAGCTTGAAGATGTTGACGAGATACTTGTTCCCGTTGGCGGAGGCGGCTTGATTTCAGGTGTCGCCATGGCTGTAAAGGCCATCAACCCAAACATAAGGGTAATAGGAGTCGAACCCGAGGGAGCCCTTACAATGAAGACCTCTCTGGACAACAACAAAATAACGGATCTGGACTATATAAAAACATCCGCCGAGGGAGTAGCTGTAAGAAGGCTTGGAAATCTCCCCTTTGAAATAGCAAGAGAATATGTGGATGGAATCATTTCAGTATCGGAACAGGATATAATGGAAGCTCTCCTAATGCTTATAGAAAAGCACAAGCTGGTTGCTGAAACGGCAGGAGTCCTTCCTCTGGCGGCACTCAAGAAGCTTACCGTATCCAACAAGAACATAGTCTGCCTTCTAAGCGGAGGAAACATAGATGTTGTGACGATATCTTCAATGATAAACAAGGGACTTGTATCGAGGGGAAGAATATTCTGCTTCAGCGTTGACCTTCCCGATACTCCGGGACAGCTGCTCAAGGTATCCCAGATATTGTCGGACCTGAGGGCAAATGTAATAAAGCTGGACCACAACCAGTTCAAGGCTATGGACAGGCTCGAAAACGTACAGCTTGAGATCACGACCGAAACAAACGGCCATGCCCATATAAACGAAATCATTGCTGCAATGAACAAGAACGGCTTCAGCGTCAAAAGAGTATATTAAAGAAACATTGCATTATAAAAAACCTGGAAATTGTTTTCCAGGTTTGTTTTTTATTGTTTCTTATTTGATTATAGTCCTCTTACGTCTTCTGCCTGTGGTCCTTTTGCTCCTTCAACCACATTAAATTCTACTGCTTCCCCTTCATCCAAAGTCTTGAAGTTAGGTTTGTCGATCTTTGAATAGTGTACAAACACATCAGTTCCCTCATCACTTGTAATGAATCCGAATCCCTTCTTTGAATCAAACCACTTAACTGTTCCTCTTTGCATTATATATATTCCTCCGAAAATTTTGTATTTCCTTTAAACGATGTTCGTAAAAACTAAAATACATTCCCTCAATTTAAGCAACCAAATGAATCAATTTTAATTAAACAAATCATTCCACTTAAAGGCCTAAAGATATTATATACCCATATTCATGCCTATGCAAGAATTTTCAATTTATTTTTCCCCCTTAAAACGGCTTGTATTTGGTATGACAACCTGCTGATTGGAACAAATATAAAATTAATCAATAATTTTTATTGACATATCCATGTCCATTTGCTATTATATTTATACGCACGGGCGCATAGCTCAGCTGGGAGAGCACCTGCCTTACAAGCAGGGGGTCATAGGTTCGAGCCCTATTGCGCCCACCATTTAAAAAATCTGCAGATATCTGCAGATTTTTTGTTTTTTTTGTTTTTAATAGGAGAACACTAAAGCTTAGTGTTCTCAATCCCATCCATTATTCTAGGTACGATCTGTTTCTTTCTGGATATTACGCCTTCAAGGAAGAATCCTGGACTGTCCTTACTGAAGGAAGCCTTTAAAACACCGGGAATCCTTGAATAGCTTATGATATAAGACCCTTCCCTTATGATGTCTGTAAAGACCGCCATGGCTATATCGACATTAAGCTCTCCAAGTTTCTCCTTGAGCATTCTTATTTCTTCTTCCTCTTCAGTCTTTATTTCATTTATATCCATTGTGAACACCTGGGATATTCCAAACTTTATTCCCTTGTGTTCAAATTCCTTGTAGTCCGAAAAGAATATTTCATCCTTTGTCATGCCCTTGAGGGAAGTTCCTTCCTTGAACATGTCATAGGCGTATTCCCCAAGGTCAACATCCAGCTTCTCTGCCAGTTCTTCCGCATATTTTCTGTCCTTCTCCGTAGTGGTCGGAGACTTGAAAAACAGGGTGTCGGAAATAATTCCGGACATTATAAGTCCTGCAACCTTATCAGGTATTTCAATGCTCTTTTCCTTGTACATTTCATATATGATGGTATTGGTGCTTCCTAAAGGCTCGTTTCTGAAACTTATGGGATAGGTTGTAGCCATGCTCCCTATTTTGTGGTGGTCAACAATCTCAAGGACCTCAGCCTCATGGATACCCTCGGCGCTCTGCTCGAATTCATTATGGTCGACCAGGATAACCTTCTTCTTCGAAGGCTTCAAAACATGCCTTCTGCTGAGTATTCCCATATATCTCTTGTGGTTGTCAACAACCGGGAACTTCGAGTGGCCTGAACTCGAAAGAAGTTCCTTGAAATCCTCCAAATAGCTGTCGCTGTATACCTTTACAATTTCCCTTTTCATGATGCTGTCCAATTTGTTCGAAAGGTTTATGAGCTTTGATGTCTTAAAAGTGTTGTTTTGGGTACTTATGATGTTCACACCTTTTTCCCTTGCCTTGTCTAAATATTCCGGAGGGATTTCCCTGCCGCCTGTTACTATTATAAGCTCCACATCCATATCCACTGCATGGCTTATAATTTCATACCTGTCTCCCACTATGACTATGGAAGCTTCATTCAGAATACTGTCCCTCATAATGGTCGAAGTATGATAAGCCGTGACGGTTATATTGCCTTTTATTATATCCTTAGCCCTGTTGAACGCCTTCCCGCCAAGTGTTTCAAGCATATTGTCATATGTCGTATCTATAACCATGCCTTCTCCGAATATATGATTCATCGCAATATCCTTCATGGTAACAATACCCATCAAGACACCATCACCACCTGTAACAGGAAGTGTTCTGACCCTGTTGTCGTTCATATAATTGTATGCCGAGAATATGGACCTGTCTTCAGGCAGGGCTTCTATCTTGTCGAATTCAAGGTCCTTGATCTGAATCTTCACATTGTCAAGTTTTTCAGGCACCTCCATGTCAAAATAGTCAAAGACGTATTTCGTTTCCTTGTTCACATCTCCAAGAACCTTTGGAACCGTGTTGTCCGAAAGGCTGTTCTTGAGATATGAAAGGGCCACGGCTGAAGTAACACTGTCCGTATCGGGATTTCTGTGTCCGAATATATATTTCCTGTCCATTAATACCTCCCAATGATAAAATTTCTCTTATCAAAAATAATACTAATTATACCACATATACATTAGGCCTTGACAAATTAATTCTCGGGGAATATACTTTTATACGCAAGAGGGAGTAACTATCCTTACGGAATCAAAGTCGTCATTACGGAAAATACTTCCCGGCTTTGATGGCAAATAATCATTATGCTAAGTGAGACTCTGCAATTTTCAAGGGAGAATTGCAGGGTTTTTTAATATTCACCCTGCAGAAAGAAGGTATATTATGGATATAGCAGTACATCATTTTTTAACAACACTACCTACAATCGCAGTACTGGCAGTAGTGGCATTCACTCTTTTTACATTGAGCAAGGGTGCGGACATACTGGTGGACGAGGCTGTCAGCCTTTCAGTGCACTGGGGTGTGCCAAAACTCATCATAGGGGCAACAATAGTATCCCTGGGAACCACTCTGCCGGAAGCAACAGTCTCGGTGCTGGCGGCAGTAAACGGCAATCCGGACCTGGCGCTTGGAAACGCAGTTGGATCAATAATAGCCGATACCGGTCTAATAATAGGTATTGCAGCAATGATAGGCGTCCTTCCAGTGGATAGGAACACCATAGACAGACAGGGACGCATACAGTTTGCAGCAGGAATACTGCTCACGGCAGTAAGTCTCCCCCTATTTTCAAAGACACCCGGCGGAGTCATACACCAGTGGATGGGAGGGATTTTCCTTTTATTACTGGCAGCCTATATATACATCTCCATAAGATGGTCAAGAGCTTTGTCGGCGTCAACCGGGGAAATCTTCCACGAAGAAAACAGGCCTGTCTATGTTCAACTCGCCAAGCTTGGTCTGGGCATAACCTTGGTTATCCTTTCATCAAAGGTACTGATACCTGCGGTAGAAATCACTGCCATAAGGGCAGGAATACCCCAGTCCGTCATAGCAGCCACCCTGGTGGCCTTTGGAACAAGCCTTCCCGAACTCATAACAGCGGTGACTGCGGTCAGAAAGGGACACGGAGAGCTTGCCATAGGAAACATAATCGGAGCCGATGTATTAAACGTGCTTTTTGTTGTAGGAAGTGCAGCAGCAGTCACGACAGAAGGCCTTAGGGTGCCTCCAGACTTCTACAAGCTCCAATTCCCGGCCATGTTGATAATATTGACGGCATTCAGAATATTCGCAAAAAATAAAAAAGGTGCCATAGCCAAAAGAGAAGGCATCTTTCTGGCAGGAATATATGCAATTTATATAATACTTAACTACACATGGATATAAGGATATTACAAAACTCTGCAGAATTTGTTCTGCAGAGTTTTTTGTTTGCATGACCCTCAAAAGAAGTTAAAGTCAATAACCCTTTTAATCAAATTTGATTGTGCCTTCACTATAAGGTATAATTATAATAAGACAAATTTTTAACACACATCCTGAAAGCAGCTCAGCTGCGAGTTGATACAGCACGGTTTCATTTTTCACATTTGAAATATGTAGTACAAAATTCTTTTCGGAGGTAAGATCTATGACGGTTAAATTATCTGAAGACAAAATGTACGAAACTCTGGCACAAGTTATCAGCGACTACGATGCAAACGAAGACAACCTCATTCAGGTCCTTCACATGGCACAGGTTATCTTCGGCTGCATTCCCGTGGAGGTACAGAAGTATATCTCCCGGGAAATGGACATGCCCTATTCAAGGGTGTCCGGAGTGGTTTCCTTCTATTCTTTCTTTTCCACACAACCCAAAGGCGAATACATGATAAGCGTCTGCCTAGGCACAGCATGCTATGTTAGAGGCGGAAAAAAGGTCCTTGAAAAAATCAAGGAAATGACAGGCATCGAGGTAGGCGAGACAAGCGAGGACGGACTTTTCTCCCTGCAGGTCATGCGCTGCATAGGAGCATGTGGTCTTGCACCTGCCATTATGATCAACGACAAGGTATACAAGCAACTCAATCCCACAAAGGTCGAAAAGATACTGGGTACCTATATGAAAGGAGATGCTGTCAATGTCGAAAACAATTAGAAGCTCGGAGGAACTGAAAAAAATATCCAATGCATTCAAGGATAAAATGAAGAAATACACACATACAGTAAACCTGTGCTACGGTGCAGGCTGCCTTTCATCGGACAGCAAATCCATTTGCGAAGCCCTTGAACGGGAGCTGGAAAAGCAGGGACTGAGTGAATCCGTAAAGGTAAACAATACTGGCTGTATGGGAATGTGCGCAGAAGGACCGATGATGGTTGTCAATCCGGGCATGATCTTGTATTGCAGACTCACCGAAGACAAGATCCGGGAAATAGTGGATTCCCACATAATCAACGGAAAGCTGCTGGAGAAGTACTGCTACTTCGACAAGAAAACAAAAGAGTACATAACGGCTATGAACGACATTGAATTCTACAAGAAGCAGTACAAGATAGTTTTGAAGAACTGCGGAAGGATAGATTTCAATTCTCTGAAAGAATATATTGCGAACGACGGATATTCTGCAATCGAGAAGGTTCTCTCCTCAATGTCCAGAGAGGAAGCCGTCGACATAATTTCCAAATCGGGACTCAGAGGAAGAGGCGGCGGCGGATTCCCTACAGGCCTCAAATGGAAACTTGCAATGAAGTCCGATGAAAAGGAAAAATATGTCATCTGCAACGCCGATGAAGGTGACCCTGGCGCCTTCATGGACAGAAGTCTCGTCGAGGGTGACCCTCATTCGGTAATCGAGGGAATGATGATTGCAGGCTACTGCATAGGCGCAGAAAAGGGAGTAGTATATGTGAGAGCCGAATATCCACTGGCAATCGACAGGCTTGGCAGGGCCATCCAGAAGGCAAGGCAAAAAGGACTCCTGGGAATGGATATATTCAATTCAGGCTTCAACTTCGACATAGAGGTCAGGATAGGAGCAGGAGCCTTCGTATGCGGAGAGGAAACGGCCCTCATGAATTCAGTGGAGGGACGAAGAGGCGAACCCAGGCAGAAACCTCCCTATCCCTCGGATGAAGGACTTTTCAAGAAACCTACCATAATCAACAATGTGGAGACCTTCGGAAACATAGCCTCCATAATACTGAAGGGAGCCGACTGGTTCTCCTCCATTGGAACGGAAAACAGCAAGGGTACAAAAATATTCGCTCTTGCAGGAGATATAAACAATACGGGAATAATCGAAGTGCCCATGGGAATATCACTGGGCGAGATAGTCTATGACATAGGCGGAGGCATACCTTCCGACAAGAAGTTCAAGGTTGCTCAGACGGGAGGACCTTCAGGAGGATGCCTGACTCAGGAACATCTCAACACGCCTATCGACTACGATTCACTTACGGAGCTGGGAGCAATAATGGGTTCGGGAGGACTTGTCTGCATGGACGAGGATACCTGCATGGTAGACGTTGCAAGATACTTCATGGAATTCGTCCAGGACGAGTCATGCGGAAAATGCGTAGCCTGCAGAATCGGAACCAAGAGAATGCTTGAAATACTTGAAAGGATAACCCAGGGACAGGGAACCGACAGCGACATTGAAGACCTTAAGGATCTTGGCAGAGTCATCAAGGACACCGCCCTCTGCGGCCTCGGCCAGACGGCGCCAAATCCGGTGCTCAGTACCCTCAAGTATTTCATGGATGAATACCTTCAGCATATAGAGGAAGGCTACTGCACTGCAGGAGTCTGCGGAGAACTGTTCCTGTCGCCATGCGAAAACGCGTGTCCTGCAAACATCAACGTGCCGGGATATCTTGCCCTTGTTGCAAGGGGGCGAATAGAGGATGCATACAACCTCATCAGACAGGAAAACCCCTTCCCTGCAGTTTGCGGCGACATATGCACCCATCCCTGCGAGTACAAGTGCAGAAGGGCCCAGATAGACGAAGCCATTGCAATTTCCGACATCAAGAAATACATAGCGGAGCAGGTACTTAATTCCGACAAGCCAATAAAAACCACGACACATCCAAAGAATGGCAAGAAGGTTGCAATAATCGGAGCAGGTCCTTCGGGACTCACCTGCGGCTACTATCTGGCAAGACTGGGTTACGACATCGACGTCTACGAGGAGCAAAATGTGGCCGGAGGGGTTCTGGCCTTTGGAATACCTCAGTACAGGCTGCCAAAGGAAATACTGAAGAAAGAAATAGACAGCATAAGGCAGGCTGGAGTAAACATAATCCTGAACCATAAGGTTGGAAAGGATATTGAATTTGAACAATTGAAAAAGGACTACGATGCCCTTTACATAGCAACCGGAACACAGTTCAGCAGGAAGGTGGGCATAGAGGGAGAAAACTTGAAGGGTGTGTATCATGGACTGGACTTCCTGAAGGATGTCAACCTCAACAAAGAAGTGCCAATTGGCAGAAAAGTTGCAGTAATCGGCGGTGGAAACACAGCCATAGACGCAGCAAGAGTTGCCCTTAGAATGGGCGCCGAAGAAGTTCATATCCTCTACAGGAGAAGGATAGAAGACATGCCTGCTGACAAAAGGGAAATAAGGGACGCAATGGAAGAAGGCATACAGATACACGAGCTGGTAATGCCTCTGGAAATTGCGGGAAGCAGCGAAAATGGCGTGGAAAAGATCATTTGCTCACGAATCAATCTGGAAGGCTTTGACAGCAAGGGAAGAAGAAAACCTGTGAAAAGGGAAAACTCCGAATTCGATTTCGAAGTCGACATGGTCATTCCTGCAGTCAGCCAGTATTCCGATCTTCCATTCATAAGTAAGGACGAGGTCGAACTTACCGGATACGGTTCATTCGTCATAGATTCCAAAAACAATATGACTTCAATGGAGGGAGTTTTTGCAGGCGGAGACGTGGTCAGAGGCTCCGACGTGGTCATAACTGCCATAGCCGACGGCAAGAAGTCCGCTGTGGAAATTGACAAATATCTTGGAGGCACTGGAGAACTCAACAAGGGAGAAGAGATTGAAATTCCCGATGACTTTGAGGAACACGAAATCTTTGAACATGAGAGGTTCCCAATGAAAATACTGTCATCCGACAAGCGCAAGAACAATTTCGATGAAGTGAACAAGGGCTATCACAGGCTCAATGCAATGGCGGAAGCAATGCGATGCTTGCGATG
This sequence comes from Dethiosulfatibacter aminovorans DSM 17477, assembly GCF_900142005.1. Taxonomy (GTDB): domain Bacteria; phylum Bacillota; class Clostridia; order Tissierellales; family Dethiosulfatibacteraceae; genus Dethiosulfatibacter; species Dethiosulfatibacter aminovorans. The sequence goes on along the minus strand of NZ_FQZL01000023.1, from coordinate 38,218 downwards.
CGACAGAAGGATATAGGAGGGTAAAATGGCTAATATTACTATTAATAACAAGGTTATTGAAGCATCTCCCGACAAGACCATACTTCAGGTCGCCAAAGAGAACAATATTCTCATACCACATCTCTGCTATCTGGAAGGAGTTCATGAAATAGGAGCCTGCAGGCTTTGCGTAGTCGAAGTTGAGGGAGTGAAAAACCTCATGGCCTCCTGCATCACCAAGGTGCAGGACGGCATGAACATAAAGACCAACACCCAGAGAGTAAGAAATGCACGAAAGGTCATGTATGAGCTCATCCTTTCCAATCATCCCAAAAACTGCCTGAGCTGTGAAAGGAACAACAACTGCGAGCTTCAGGCACTTGGAGGAATAATAGGCGTTGAGGAAGACAGGTTCGCCGGAGAGATGTCAAAGGACATCGTCGACATTTCATCTGCAGCAATAGAAAGGGACATGTCAAAATGCATACTCTGCAGGCGCTGTGAAACCATGTGCAACGATATCCAAAAAATCGGAATCCTGAACACCCAGGAAAGAGGTTTCAAATCCGTTATCAACCCGGGACAGGGACTAATGCTCGACGAGGCATCCTGCACCTTCTGCGGTCAATGCACAAAGGTATGTCCGGTTGGAGCTCTGAAGGAAAAAAGCTCCATAGAAAATGTATGGGATGCGCTGAATGATGGCGAAAAGGTTGTTATAGTAGAGACTGCTCCTGCCATAAGAGCGGCACTGGGAGAAGAGTTCGGCTTGCCACCCGGCACTTCAGTCACGGGCAAAATGGCATCGGCATTGAGAGAACTTGGTTTCGACTATGTATTCGACACCAATTTTGCTGCGGACCTTACCATAATGGAGGAAGGATATGAATTCCTGGGCAGGATTAAGGATGTTTTCATAAACGGAAAGGATGCAACCTTCCCCATGATCACAAGCTGCAGTCCCGGATGGATAAAATACATAGAACACTACTACCCCGATCAGCTTGACAATCTTTCGTCGTGCAAGTCTCCACACATGATGCTGGGAGCCCTTACAAAGTCTTTCTTTGCAGACAGGACCGGCATAGACCCTGAAAGCATCTATGTTGTTTCGATTATGCCGTGTACGGCAAAGAAATATGAAATAACGAGACCGGAAATGGTGAACAACGGACTGAACAATGTGGATGCCGTCCTCACCACAAGGGAATTCGCAAGGATGATAAAGGATGCCGGCGTGGATTTCTTGAACCTCGAAGACGGAACCTTTGACAGCCCAATGGGAGTTTCCTCGGGAGCAGCCGACATATTCGGAAATACGGGTGGAGTAATGGAAGCCGCAGTAAGGACGGTCTACGAACTCATTACAGGCAGGGAACTTCCATTTGAAAATCTGCATATAAAACCCATTATGGGAGTAGAGAAGATAAAAACAGCCTCACTCTTGATCGAGAATCCCGTTGAAGAATGGAAGGCCCTTGACGGAGTGGAAGTCAATATAGCAGTTACAAGCGGCCTTGACGGAGCAGGACAGCTGCTTGAAGAAATAAAACAGGGAAAAAGCAAGTATCATTTCATAGAAATAATGGCCTGTCCCGGAGGATGCATAAACGGCGGCGGACAGCCACGTTCAGACGATCCGGAGATACGGGAGAAGAGAATAAGCTGTCTCTATACCGAAGACGAGATGAAAACTCTCAGAAAATCCCATGAAAACAAGGATATACTAAAGCTTTATGAAGATTTCCTCGAGAAACCTCTTGGTCATCATTCCCATGAACTTCTGCATACGACATATACGAAAAGAAAGAGGTCGAGAGACTAAAATCAAAACACCCTTTTGCCTGCATCAATCCGGCAAAAGGGTGTTTTTTCATTCTCATTTTATTTTTTGATAAGCCAGTCTTTCACTGCCGTCCCTAGTATATATTATGCCGCACTGGACAAAACCTTTCTTTTCAAGCATGGCCTGCATGGGCAAATTGTCACGGTGGGTATCAATTTTAAGGTTCCCGCACTGATTTAAACTCCAATCCAGACAATAGGATGCAACCCCTTTCTTGTGCAATGCAACGGCAATGCGATGGATTACTCCATAGGGCTCATCGTTAAGCCATTTGCCGTCAAATATCTCCTTGTAGTCAGGATCTTCAGCCTGCGGATCAAAATAGAAAACTGCAGCTGTTTTATCCTCTTCAATGCACAAGTAACTAGCGCCTGACAATATGTCTTCCCTGACAACCTCCTCCGGTGGATACCCGTTAACCCACTGGTTGGGATTGCCGTTATCCTTCATATACTGACGGGCCCGGCTGTAGATTTCCATGACCTCATTCAAATCTTCCATTTTTGTTTTCCTTATTTCCATTATCTTCTCCTTAATATATTATGAAATATCCACTATAATGTTCTCGTTTTCTATGGATACATCCTTGAAGACGTCTAACAGAGAATTGCCGTAAGGCCCCAGGAGTTTAACAATATCCTCGCTGTTGATTAGCCTTATCTCCACAGGTACAGTCTTTTCATTGAGCAAGTCACACAAGGCATCCAGGTTCTTCCCGTAATATTCAGGAAAACCAAACATATCCTTCAGGTATTCATGTGCCCTTTCCCTTGATGTCATTTCCGATCCATTAATAATTATCCTAGTCATCTCTCTCTCCTAATATTTTTTGAATGATCCATAGAGGCTTATTTTTAATCCATTATATCACAATACTCACGAAAATTAAAAACGCACAACCTCTTGAAACATCTTTTCAAAAAAAGCGAAAAGTATTGAATTATATGTCAATATACCTTATTCTGTACATAGACAAATGCATGCATGTCATCAACAAACAATACAGGATCCAGGGGCCGTCAGAGCCTCAACATCAATCAATAAGAGGTATATTTTGAAAAAAAACACAAACAATAAAAAAGACACAGCAATGGTATTCACCATAACCGTTGCATCAATAATAGCATGTATAATGCTTGATATTTCCCTGTTCTATGGGTTTCTAATTGCCATATTGTTTTCATACAACCTGTTCAGAAAAAGAGGGTTTTCTTCAATTACCCTTACGAACATGATGAAGTCCGGTCTATGGGAATGCAGAATGCTCTATGTACTCATAATGCTCATTGGAGCCACCATGTCAATATGGCTGTCCTCCGGTACGGTACCGGCAATGATATATTACGGACTCGACTATATGAAGGGGGTAAACTTCCTCTTTGCAGCATTCGTCATAACTTCCATCATTTCAGTGTTCATGGGTACTGCAGTAGGCACCATAAGCACTATTGGCCTTGCTCTGCTTGGCATAGGCAAGGGGTTTGAAATTCCTACGCATGTTCTTCTGGGAGTATTGATATCTGGAGCCTTCATAGCCGACAAGATATCTCCGATATCGGGACTTTTGAACCTTACTCTCACAACTACTGATACTAAATACAGGGATGCAGTAAAGAAAATGATGGTTACCTTTATCCCCGTATATATCATAACGGCTGCAGCCTATTACATCCTTGGAACCGGATACGACTCTGCCGTGGAAAGTTCGAACCTTCAGGTGTTTCAGCAGGCAATCAGGGAAGGATTCTACATTTCTCCTTACCTTCTTCTTCTACCTGCCATCGTTCTGGTACTTTCATTCTCAGGAGTTGACACCATAAAGGCAATTTCCACTGGTCTTGCAGGCGGAATCCTGGCAAGCTTATTCCTTCAGGACATGGGGATTTCAGAAATCATAAAGTCTGTATTCTTCGGATACAGGGGTACCACACCAACCGCTGAACTCAATGATATCCTGGTAAGCGGAGGCATAGCATCCATGATAGAGGTCATCCTCATTGTAATGGGAGCCATCGCTCTCAGCAGCCTCTTTGAAGGAACGGGAATCATAAAGCCCGTCATAGACAATGTAATGCATAATGTCAAAACACCGGGCAAACTAATAATAAAAACAGGCATAATAAGCGGCATGCTCACTGTAATCACCTGCGACCAGACCGTCGGCATAGTAATTCCCGGAAGGCTTCTCAAGGACAGGTATGAAAAGCTTCACGTAGACAAGACAATCCTTGTCCGCACCATATCCGATACGGGCACCATCATAGCACCTCTCATGCCCTGGAATGTGAACGGGCTTATTATATTCATAGTCACCGGAGCTACTGTCCTTTACAGCGCTCCATATGCGGTTCTCTGCTACATGTCGCCAATTGTGACATTTGTAGTCTCGAAGTTTGTTAGATCATCGCCGTTGCAATTTTACAAAGATATAACGACCTCTTAATCTTCATCTAACGGGAAAAATATATATTAATACTGCCAACACTATTAATAATTCGATTTACCTGATTCCAAAAAAACGAGATAAGAAGACATCCTCCTCTTATCTCGTTTTGCTTGTTTATTCTTACTTCACAGGTATGCTTATAGTCTGTCCTACATAAATCAAATCAGGATCACTGATAATGTCCATGTTCAATTCATATATCTCAGTGTAAAGGGCTCCGTCTCCGAGATATTCCTGAGCTATTCTCCACAGACAGTCTCCGCTGACAACTACATATGTAATCGTTTCATCCTTGGCTGCAGGTTCCTCCGGCACTGAGGGAACTTCTGGTACAACCGGCAGTACAGGCTCGACAACTATCTCTTCTTCCTCCACAGGAGTGGACAGCTTGGTCTTGAGCATTGCAATCTGGTCTGCAGTCATTCCTCCTGCCATTAGATAGACTTCTGCATCTGATGCAAGGTCTGCAGCATCCAGATCATCAGCATCTGATATGACACCGAGCATTCCCAAAACATCACCGGTTATGACCTCGTATTTTTCTGTGCCCGTTTCAACGCCATAGTAGTTTATATAGCTCTGCATATAGTCTGCTACTATCTCATCCTTTGTGGCACCCATGAGAGCTTCGATGAAGGCTGACATGAAGCCCGCCCTGTCTTTTCCTTCAGTACAGTGTACAAGGAAAGGCCCTTCATTCTCACTCATGAATATCAAACCCTTGACAATGTTATCCCTGAATTCATCACTGCCGTAGGCAAGATTCATGTTCAATGTCATGACCTGGCCATTGTCGTAAAGCGAGGCATAATATGGTGAATTGAAATCCTCAGCCGATCTGTATTCAGCTATGTCTTCCGCTGAGTCGGCCATGTTTACAACCGCCTTCACACCAGCACCCTTGATAAGCATGTCGGAATAGGCAGCACGTCCCAGCTCATTGTTTATCGGACTTGAACTTCTGTACAATACTCCTTCGGCCACAGTTCCAAGACTGATATTCCTAAAATTTGCAAATATTTCATCGGACCCATAGTCTTCACGGTTGTTTGTCCTTTCAAGCTTCCTGATTTCGTACTGGACCTGATAACCTTCCGATTCAGTCAGCATGATTGTCACCATATCGCCAACTTCAACATCAGCAATCTCGTTGAGTTTTCCGTAGTTGATGCATACGGCTATGTTCGTATGTCCGGGATATGCCCTAACCAGAGGATATCCGGTATCAACATAGTATCCGTCAAGGAAAGGAGCTTCCAGGACAAATCCATTGTCGAATACTGCTGCAACCATGTCTCCTTCTTCAAATCCCAAATCCCTGAAATCTTCTATGAGTATGTCTGTGGATGCATGGCCGTATTTCTCTATTTCAAGAACTTCACCCATTACCATAGGTGATTTGTATATCGGATCGCCGGACAGTTTTTCCTTAAGGTCGGATATCTCGCTGCCTGTCATTCCCTTGTCTTTCAAGTAGTCTTCTGCAGCCTCTGCAAGGTCCACATCCGTCAGGTCGCTTCCCTTCTCAAGACCTGCAACTACCATTGTCATCGAAGTTATTATATTGCTTTCTGCGATTGCATCATATTGCTCGCTTCCCTTTTCAATTCCATAGTAGTTCTCATAAGTGGTCATGTAATCAGCCACTATCTCATCAAGAGATGCTCCCATAAGGGCTTCAAGAAGCGCACTGGCAAATCCCGCCCTGTCCTTTCCTTCAGTACAGTGAATCAGATAAGGTCCTTCATTATCGATGATGAATTTGAACCCTTCAACCAGTTTGGCTCCAAACTCTTCTCCTGCAACGTCAACATCCATGTCCAGAAGAATAACCTTTCTGTCTTCATACAATGACTTGTAGTAATCGGACTTGAAGCCTTCTTCAGCCATGAATCCTTCCAGCTCTTCAATGGAATCGGCCAGGTTCACTACAGTTTCAATCCCCACGGCTTCGGCAAGGGCATCTGAATATGCCGCCCTGTTTAGTTCATTGTTTACCGGGCTGCATGACCTGTAGATTAATCCGGGATTTATCCCTTCCGTTGCAATGCTCCTGAAATTTGCATAAATGGAATCGGTAGCATAGTCTTCACGTACATATGTCCTTGTCAACTGCCTCAGGAGATACTCGGACAGATAGCCTTCCTTCTCTACAAGGGCAAAAGAAACCTCGTCTCCAGCCTCTACTCCATAGGTTGTCGAAAAATTGCCCATGTTTATGGCTACAACGACTATATCATTTCCCTTGTCGTCCCTGACAAGCAGGCTTCCCGTATCCACGTCGCTGTAAGAAGTGACAAAGGGCAGTTCCAGCACATTGTCTCCCACAGTAATCTCCAAAACATCTCCAAGTTCATATCCGGCATCATAAAACGCCGAAGGTGCAATATCCAAGGTAAGGTTTCCATACTTCTGAACTTCCACAACAATGCCATTCAGTACTGGTAGATCCTCAACGGCATATACTGTAACCACCATTGAAAGGATCATCATTACAACCAAAACCAAAGATAAGCTTCGTTTCATTTGTTTCATTTGTACATCCTCCTTATAATATTGTGCTTATGAAAACGCTATCTTAAGTATATCACTTTGGCAAATTAATTTCTATAAAGTTGAAAAATTATTCACTTTAAAAGGTTGCATTGTACAGCCAACGCAACCACAAGAAGAAAGGCAAAAAACAGAGTAACAATAATTTTGTGCATACTTTTCAGTTAAAACTGTGTTATACTCTCATTGATAAAAAATAAAAATTAAATATCACTGGAGAAATAAACATGACAACAATCAACAACAATCTTGGAGAAATAGCCGCATTGCTGACGGCACTTTTCTGGGCCATAACATCTACTGCATTTGAAAGCAGTGCCAGGAAAATCGGATCACTGAACCTTAACCTTCTTAGACTCTTCATAGGACTGGCATTCCTGTCTACATTCACATTTATATCAAGGGGGCAGCTGTTCCCTACGGATGCTTCTTCATCAACATGGCTCTGGCTTATGCTGTCAGGCCTGGTAGGCATAGCCCTTGGCGACCTTCTCCTGATGGAAGCCTTTGTAAGAATAGGATCAAGACTTTCCATGCTTATTTATGCAAGCGTTCCACCTCTAAGCGGAATAATGGCACTCATATTCCTCAATGAAAAAATGACAGCCATACAGGTTGCCGGCATGTTTGTAACCCTTGCCGGCATAGCCTCAGTGATACTCGTCACCGACGGCAACAACAAGCTTGCCTTCACGCACCCTGTTGCAGGAATACTTCTGGCATTCGGCGGTGCGCTTGGCCAGTCAGCCGGCTATATCATAGGAAAATACGGAATAGCCGACTACGACCCATTTTCAGCCACCCAGATACGAATACTGTCGGGGATACTAACCTTCATGATACTATTCACCCTTAGGGGACAATGGCCTGATTTCATGAAGTCTCTGAAAAAGAAGGAAGCCATGATGTCCATGACCGTAGGATCATTCTTCGGTCCCTTCCTGGGCATCTCAATGTCGCTATATGCAGTTCAGCGAATAAATCCCGGAGTGGCGTCGACACTGATTTCAATCACTCCCATCATGCTGATACCATATGCATATTTCATCAAAAAAGAGAAGGTGACCGCAAAGGAGATAATCGGCACAATAATTGCCCTGGTTGGTGTAGCCATAATGTTCATATGACTTGTGCTCCCCAAATGCGGAATGAATAATCATTCCGCATACATATCCTGATTATCCCTTCGTCACCCTGTTTCTACCATTTCCCTTGCTTTCATAAAGCAGTTTGTCGGCACGCTTGAGAATTTCATCAATGGTGTCTTCCCTTTCTGCCATTGTGGCTCCTATTGATATGGTCACTCCAAGATTGTCATCAGAACCTCCAAGGAAAGACTTTTCAACCAGCATCCTCATCTTTTCACAGATAATTTCAAGACTTTTTTCATCGATTCCTGAGAAAACTGCAAGAAACTCCTCTCCACCCCATCTAGATACCAGATCCGTCTTTCTAATGATGCTGTTCATGCTAAGGGTCACTGTCTTCAATATTTCATCACCAACATCATGTCCGTGGCTGTCGTTGAAGTCCTTGAACTTGTCGATATCCATCATCGCCACTCCAAAGGGTATATCCAGCATTAACAATTCCCTCATCCTCGAATCCAGAAATATTTCCGTATACCTTCTGTTGTAAAGTCCGGTCAGATGGTCCTTCATTGCCATGGATTCCAAATTTTTCATATCTTCAAGCATCTCCCTCTTCTCCGAATCATCAAAGAAGACTTCAACGGCTCCGACAATCTCATCACCTTCATATATTGCAATGCTTCTAATATTTACGGGAACCCTGTGTCCGTTCTTGTGGTGAAGGTACACCTTCGCCTCCCTCATGTCACCGTCTTCAATTGTACTTTTAAGAGGGCAGTATTCATTGCACAACTCCCTGCCTTCTTCATCAACATGCCTCAATAAGTTGTCATGACAAAAGCTGCCACTAACCTCTGAAGCATCAAATCCTGAAATCCTCTCCGCTCCCTTGTTCCAAAAGGTTATCCGCCTTTCCTTGTCAACAAAATACACTCCGTCATACAAATTCTCCAAAACATTTCTGTAAAATAGATTGTTGTCCATATTTCCTCCGGAGTTTCTAAACTTCCACAACATTGACAGGATTGCCTTCCAGATACCTGTACACATTGTCAAAGGCAATCTCAGCCCTTCTTTCCATTGACTCATGGGTTGCATAGGCAACGTGAGGCGTAAGAATTGCATTCCTTGCACCCAGCAACTCATAATCCTCCGGAATTGGAGGCTCCATGTCGAATACGTCAATTCCGGCACCTGCAATAACCCCTTCATTCAGTACATCGGCAAGAGCAGCATTATCTACAATAGGCCCCCTGGCACAGTTGACCAGAATGGCGCTTGACTTCATCATTCTCAACTTTTCGTCACCTATTAGCCCTCTTGTTTCCGGAATATTGGGCACATGAAGGGATACTATGTCAGCTTCCTTCATCAGGCTGTCAAGGGATACATACTCGACTCCCATGGCCTTCACGTCAGCCCTCTCCGTACGGCTGTAGGCAATAACTTTGGCTCCGAAAGCAAGAAAAAGTCTCGCGGTCATTGTGCCTATCCTGCCCGTTCCCACGATACCGACAGTCTTTCCTGAAATCTCTGTTCCCATGAGACTGTTTCCTCCCAGTGTGCCTCCGCATCTTATTGCCTTGTCACCTGCCGAAATATTTCTGTATAGATCAAGTACAAGACCGACAGCAAGTTCAGACACCGAGATATCGGAATAGCCTGCAGCATTACACAGCACTATGTTCTTTTCCTTTATAATATCAAGACCCACATGGTCCACACCTGTGAAAGCCACATCAAGCATCTTCAGGTTTTCACACTTGGAAATAACACTTCCAGGCATTGGATTGTTTGCGATCATGACTATGTCCGAATCCCTCGATCTTTCAAGCAGTTCATTTTCATCTGTTGTCTTGTCAGAATAGTATTCAAAAACATGTCCCTTGTCTGTCAATCCGGCTGACAATCTGTCAATAGTGGCCTTTGGTACGTTCAACGGTTCAATCAAGCTTATTTTCATATTCTACTCCTTTGTAGTCGTCATTATCAGCACACCTTTACCAGTGTTCTCATCCCGTCAATTATACCATAGATTCAATACCCTACAAATGTAAAACACCCACCGTAAACAAAAATGTATTGACTATTCCCATCTATTGGCTATAATAAAAATTAGGAGAGTGATGCATTAAGTAAAATTAAAATCAAATCAGGAATAACCGTAAAGTCACATCATCTGGATGGCGGATAATATAGGATTATATTAATTTTTTGAATATCTACATTTATGTATTTTCTTATTTTAGTTCACCGTCAAGGGTGGTGTTTTTTAGTACAAAATTTAAGCAAAACTATATTTTTGGAGGATGAAATGGAAACAAAAATAATCAAGGCCCTCATTTCCGAGATATCAAAATATGGAAGTCCATCGGAAATAGAGATGAATCTGAGCTTTGAAGATGATCTTAACATGAACGAATACAAGCTTAATGACCTTCTTGAAATTCTCGAAGAGGAATTCAACATGGAGCTGCTGTCTTTTGCAGACAATTTTATAAGAGTAGGTGATCTCGTAGGTTTCGTTGAGGGAACCGCTTGATTTATCAAGTTGGAGTATGAAAAATGAAAAACAAGAAAGACTATTTTGATTTAATTGATGACAACGATTATTCCGATTTTATATTGAAAAAAGAAAAGATAAAAAAGAATAGAAAAATAAAATCAGAAAAGACCAGGGAAAATACAAGTTTTCCCAAGCGTAAAAAAAGAAAACCTCTTGATGACCCTGACCTGGAAGGTGGGTATTAATGAGAGTTGCAATAATCTACAATGAAGACCGAAGCGGTGTAATCAATACCTTCGGCATGCAAAACAAGGAAACATACAGCTCTAAGATAGTTAAAAAGGTTGCATCATCCCTTGAAAAAGGGGGACACAATGTCGAGATAATAGATGGAAACATGAATGTAATCGACAACATCCGAAACTTTCTTCCCCGTGTAAAGGAGGGGGAAAAATTCGGCCTTGTTTTCAACATGGCTTATGGAATACAGGGTGAAAGCAGATATACCCATATACCCGCCATGCTTGAAATGCTTGGCATACCCTATGTAGGATCATCGCCTTCAGGACATGCAATAGCCCTTGACAAGGTCATAACAAAAATAATACTGCAGAAAAACAACATACCGACACCTGACTTCTGGACATTTTCTTCCTCCGACGAGGACATGGAAAATATAGATTTCCCGGTAATTGTGAAGCCGAAGATGGAAAGCGTGTCATTTGGCCTAAGGGTCGTTGACAATGTAGAAGACCTGAGGGATGCAGTAGATTTCATAGTAAGTGAATTCAAGCAGCAGGCACTTGTAGAGAAGTTCATCAGAGGCAGGGAATTTGCAGTTGGACTATTGGGAAACGACCCCGTCGAAATATTCCCCGTACTCGAAATAGACCTTGAAGGTGACCCCGATGCAATTCAGACTGTTGAAGACAAACTTAAGAAACCTAAAGCAAAAATCTGCCCGGCCGACATTCCGGAGGAACTTTCCCGGGTCATGAAGGATATAAGTCTCAAGGTTTTCAAGGTTTTAGGCTTAAGAGACTTCGCCAGGGTTGACATACGTCTGGACGAAGAAGGCAATGCATATGTCCTTGAAGTCAACTCAATGGCAAGTTTGGGCGCAAACGGTTCATACGTCAATGCCGCCGATAAATGCGGATATACATTCACCAGCCTCGTCAACAGAATACTTGATGTGGCTGCAAACCGATACTTTGCCGAGGAGTTCTCGTCTTCATCCTTATACGAGAAGACCACCAAAGTGGACCTGCCGGCAAGGCTCAGGGGTTATTTCAGAAACAACAATCAGAACACCCAGAGACTCCTGGAGGAATTGGTCAATATCAACAGCCATGTAAAAAATATAAACGGCATAAACAGAGTGGGCAACATAATGAAAAGCAAACTTTCCGATCTTGGATTTTCACAGGAGATATTCTCACAATCCGAGGTAGGAAATATAATGTTCTTCACCAACACCCAAAGCGAGACATACGACTGTCTCATTATAGGCAATTTGGATAATATCAAGGGACTGGGCGAGCATGACTATTTCAGCAGCAGTGACCATAAGTATTTCGGCTCGGGAGTCTGGGAAAACAAAGGCGGACTGTCAGTAATGCTTCTCGCTCTAAAAGGGCTCAAGTATTCAAGGCTGCTGGGCAAGGTGAAGATAGGAATACTGCTGACAACCGATGATACAATGAAGGGCAGTTACTCAAGAAGAATTATCAAGGACAAATCGTCTGTTTCCAAGGCAGTGTTGGGCCTTCACGGCGCATACAAAGACGGAGGAATGGTAACTACAAGATCCGGTTCTGCCTTGTACCATTTGGAGATGACTCTAAAAAGTTTCACAGACAACTCCGATGTCGCTATGGCATCTGCACAGTTCGCCAAAATAATCGGAGACCTGTCAAAGATGACCGACAGCGAAAAGGGCATAATTATAGCGCCAAAGAAAGCTTCAATGGATACGAACATTTCCGAACCATTTGTTCGTTGCGAGGCCCAGATAAGCGTGAAGTACAGAAACAGCGATACCTTTGAAAATATAGACGCAAGAATAAGAAAAGCTGCATCGGCACTCAAGAGCAAGAAAATGCTTGAGTTTCAAATCGAGGGTGGACGAAAGAGATCACCCATGGAATACAGCGAAGCAAGTCAAAGTCTCATGGAAAATATAATAGAACTGGGAGAAAAGCTGGATATAAAGGTAAGCGGCGAACACAGATGGAGCTCTGCAAATATAGCCCTTTCAGACAGTACCAAACCCATGATTGACGGATTCGGCCCCAACGGATTCAAGGACAGGAAAGGTAATGAATATATACTGAGCCATACAATAAGCGAAAAGGCACTTCTTCTGGCTATGACTTTGAAAGAACTAACAAATCTATAAAACCATGAAAGGATGGGAGACCCCATCCTTTTTTATAGCCTTCATGGCTGATTACAGACCGCATATACTAATGAAGTTCCTCATTATCCTTATTCCATCCTGTCCTGAAACCTCAGGATGCCCCTGGAAACCATATATCGGCTTGTCGGCATGTCTTGCAATTTCATATTTACAGCTGTCCGATTCACCAAGATTAATAAAGTTCGGCGGAAGTTCCGATATATAGTGTGTATGTTTTTCCTTGAGGTAAATCTCCGAGGTTCTCAATCCATCGAATATGGGATCAGCGGTATCAAGAATTCTGACCTTTTCTTTCTTGTTCACAGGATCAGCCATCCTCTTGATTCTTCCCCTGTATGCAACAGCCAGTATTTCAAATCCCAAACATATACCCAGCACCGGCACATCAAAATTCATAAGTGAAACTAAATCTGCAGTAAGGTTAAGGGGTTCATATGGGGTTCCCCTGCCTCCTGACAGTATTATACCATGGACTTTGGCCTTGGATGACAGTATTATAGGTTGATTGTGGTCAAAGAAAATATAGTCGAAATCCTCTTCAGCCAGGAAGTTCCTCTTGAAAGTCTTTATATAGCTGCTTTGATTATCAATAATAATCAACATGGCACAACCTCCCATCAAAACCATTTCAATATCTTAAAAATTGATATCATGGCAAAAGACATCGCGATGCAGGAAGCTATGAAATAATAGAATCCGACATTGTTGCCGAGTCCCGGAATATATTCAAAGTTCATGCCGAATACTCCGGCAAGAAACGACAGGGGTATGAAAACAGCTGAAAATATTGTCAGTGTAGTCATTATCTTGTTCATATCGTTGGAATTGTTGACCATGTAGTTGTCGAATAATCCGTCTGCAGTCTCCTTCTGCAGCGACGACTCGTTAAGCGCCATCCTCGCATTGGACGCCAGTGACTCCATATGTGCTGCATACTTGACGCTGTTGAAGTTTTCGTCCCGCAGCAGCTCGTTCACCATTTTTTCAACAGCTCCCGAGCTGAGCCTGAGCATCATTATTTTCTTTCTCAAATCATGAAGAAACTTGCCGTCGATGGCTCCTGATTCGACCAGCTCCTCCTCGATCCAGTCAATGTCCGTCCTTGTCCTTTCCAGAACATTCATGTAATTGTCAACAAGGGCATCCAGAAGACAGAAATATGCGTATTCCACGCCATTCTCCCTTATGCTTCCAAGACCGTTCTCAAGCCTGTGCCTCACTGAATCGAAAACATCCCCTTTCTTCTCCTGGAATGTAAGTATGACATTTCCCTTCATATATACGCTTATATTTTCAGAAACCATTGATTCCCCCTTCAGGCAAATCATCTGCAGGCTGTTCAAAATATATTCTTCCGATATTCTGAACATGCTGTGCTTGTTGATGTTCAATATCTGCTCCAGTACAAGCATGTCTATTCCAAAGAAACCGCCGATTCTTTTAATCTCCTCCACATGGTTTATCCCAGTAATGTTTATCCAGTTTATCGTTTCGCTACTGTCCTTAAGTGAACCCAGATATTCCTCCAAGCTCTCAGTATTTCTGAAATTCCTGGTTTCAATCACTTCTGCATCAAATGATATGCATTCTATTTCAAAGGGTTCTGATTTGATTCCCTTGTATATCAGCGTACCCGGTATGTGATTGACAAAACGCTCCCTGCCTGCAATTTGTTTGTGTTTGCTCTCCTTCATCTTCATACTCCCTCTCCTAGGATTTACACTTGAATCAATATACTTCTTCATTTCATCAACCTGCTTTATATAGAAGAAGGGGAAGCCACTAAGACTTCCCTTCCATCACAATTCTCCATGATGTCCTTCCATATGCTTGTGAACTCGCGCCGCTGTCACTTTGTCAACAGCCATATGCCAAGAACCAGAAAACCCAGTGCCCATATGTAAAAGAATATTTCAGTCCCCTTGTCTCCCAGAAACTTCTTGAACAGCTCAATCTTCTTCATGTTCCAGATTTTTTCCGGTTTCATGACTGCAATCAGAACAACCGCCAAAGCATACACAACTGCCAGAATTCCCCATATCGTCATCTTGATCCCTCCTTATTCCAATCCTTTTCTTATTTTTGGAGCTAAAACAACAAATACCACCGCACTGATACCCAGCACTATTCCGGAATACCTTATTATATCCACAAATGACCCGCTGCCTGACAAAACCAGATTGTTCCCCTTGTAGCTCCAGTAAAACGGTATCCAGTAAAAAAAAGGCTGCCATTTATCCGCCAGAAGCTCTATGGCTGCAACACTTCCGAATAGGGGCAGAAACAGCATCTTCATGTTTCCCGCCGCAGTCATGACGTCGTCGTTGTTGATTCCTTCAATAAAACCGATGAGGATGCTTATTATGCAGGAAGTGGTTATCATCAAAAATGCATGGAGGTAGTTAATGTCCCTGAATCCCGTAATCACAAGCATCAGGAAAGCGCCCACCACAGGAACGAATACTCCTATGATGCTTTTGCCTGCAATGAATCCCAGTCTGGAAACAGGAGACACATGTATGGCGCTGATGGTGTTCTCGGTTTTTTCCTCAACGATATTCAGTGCAATGATCATCCCTCCCAGTATGGAGGTGAACATTACGGCAATATTGACCATAAGCTTCTTGAGGGGCGGAATGTCCCTCCCGTAATCAATTATTTCAGCCAGGGAGTCTTCCGTATCTATGTCGTAGTGATCAAAAGCGGTGAGATTCTTTACGTAGTCAACCACATAGTCGGGTTCGTTTCCCTGGGTAAGTATGAAATACTCTTCACCCTTTTCTGGAAGGACAGCTACAATATTATCCCTCTTCTTCACCCTTTCCTCGACGTCATCCAAGGTATCCAGCAGCTCAATGTTTGCAAACTGCTTGAAGAATTCCACCTGTTCAGGATTTTCCCCTTCCAGCAGAACTATCTCCACCGTTGTATCGTTTATACCCGGTGAGAAAACATTGATTACGACGGCGAATATTACAGGTACAACGAGTATGTAAAGTGTCAGAAAATTTCTGACACTCACTTTCATGTCCCTCTTGAATATCAACAATATCTTCCAAATCATATCGCACCACTCCTTATAAGGTCAGGGTTTTCTTGAACCTGTGATTGGCCAGCATGAAGATGTCCATCCCCAATACCGCAAACCCCAGCGAGGCAACAAGGACATAGGTTATGTTTCCGTTTACCGATATTATCTCCTTGAAGCTTTGGAGCATGACATAGCTTGGGATTATTTTCACCCAGTACGGATCCCAGCTTGGAGTGAAATAGGATATATTGGGCATTATAAAGAGTATTATAACAATGTAAAGCACGCCGAACGACTGCACTATGTCCTTGTAATAACTCGTTATTAGAAGCCCCAGCGAAGCTGCAAAGAATCCCGAAGTGATTATGAACAAAACCATGGCACCGTAGTTGGGCTGCAGTCCCATTATGGGAACCGTTATTATCGCCGTCGTTACCAAAGATGTGAGAACTATGACTCCGATCTTGCTCAAAAGATACTGCCATACGGATGAGGCCGTTACTGCATAGGCCTGAATAATTCCTTCATTCTTGTCGAGGAAAATATAGGCGGCCATAATGAACAGGCTCATTAGACTCCCGTTGTATGTCAGGAATACAGGTATAATGTTTTCCCTGTCGCTTAATGGTTCTATATCCTGATAAATGGATTTGACCGTTATATTGTCCGAGTAATCCTCGATTACATCATAGGCGGCTTTTTTGTTGTGGAATACAAGGAGCAGATTCCTCAGCTTCTGTGTTTCATATCCCTGGAGATAGTATGTATGTATGACCTGGTTGTCTTCATTCACCCGGACATGGACCACCGGCACCCTTTCGGAATTCGAAAAGGCGATAAGGGCCTCCATGCTTTCAAGGAGATAGATCTTGGATTCCTCGGTTTCATAAAGTTCAGCTGCATAGACGGTCTTGTCGGATTTCACTTCCACAAGTTCAGCAGTCTCATCAAGATCATCCTCCAGAAGGTTGTCCCTGTATTTATCCATGACTACCTGGGGCAAATCCAGATAAATGTAATCTTTCCCCTTGCTGTCAAAATCCTCGGGAACCAGGAAAGCAAGAATAAGCAGAAGCACGATGGACATGCCCAGTTCAATGTAGAAGTACCAGCTTTTTGAAGAAAGGATGAGCTCCTTTGTAAAACTGTACCATAGTTTCATTTACACCAGTCCCCTTCCTGTCACCTTGATGAATATCTCTTCAAGAGTGGCTTCCTTGGTATGCATGGTCCGTATTTCATGTTCCCTTATTACTTCAATCAATTTCTGCTTTTCTTCATGAACCACTGTGGAAAAACTGTCTTTGGCAAGTTCTCCGTTTTTGAAATATTCAACTTCCACCAGCTTTTCTCCGTATTTCACCTTCAGTTCCTTAGGTGAATCTATGAGCCTTATCTTGCCGTCAACAATGAATGCAACCCTGTTGCACAATTCATCTGCAATATACATATTGTGGGTGGTCAGGAAAATGGTAACTCCCCTTTCGTTTTCCTGCCTTATTATGTCTTTAATAGTGGCTGCTATCGCCGGGTCAAGGCCCGTTGTGGGTTCATCCAGAAACCACATCTCCGGATAATTGATCATGGACCTGGCGAATGTGAGCCTGTGCTTCATCCCTTTTGAATACTTCCCGGCCTTTATGTTCTCCTTGCCGTCAAGTCCCACCAGCTTTATGAGATCCATGGGATTTCTTGTTTCCACATCGAAAAGCTTTCTGTAAAATTCAAGGTTCTCAAGGCCGGACATCTTGTTGTAGACATTTGACTGCTCGAACGACATTCCTATCTTGTTGAACATCTTGTTCTTGATATGCTTGACATCATACCCTGCAACCTCCACCTCCCCCTTCTGGAGGGGCAAGAGTCCAGTCAGTATGTTCTGCGTAGTGGACTTTCCCGCTCCCGACGGTCCGAGGAACCCGAAAACCTCCCCTTTCCCGATTTCAAAGCTCACATCATCCACGGCATAGTTATCGTCATTGCTGTATGAATGGTAAAGATTCTTGACTTTTATCATCATCTTCCTCCCCGTATTTATATCATAACTTTAGTTGAGTTAATTCATGTGTTATTTGAAATACAAACGGTTCAATTGTATTTCAAATGTTATATGAATTAGCACGAAACTTGTTATGAGATAAAACTTCATTATTATTCTTCTTCATTACAATGCCGTATTTATATCATAACTTTAGTTGAGTTAATTCATGTGTTATTTGAAATACATCATCTGTAGAATCCTTTTCTCAGAACTTTTATATATCTGTCTACTTCATCCGCTATCTCATGGGTTTCTATGCTTTCACCGGATTCCATCCTCTTGAGATAGTTTTCCCCCATTTTCTCAAATGTCCATATGAGGATATTCATGATTTCATTTATTCCCATGTCTTCCCTGAAAAGCGAAAAGTCGATGTTTTCATGGTATACCTTCTCATATATATGTGGAACGTATTTTTCATAGGTCGCCTTCAAATCATCCATGGACTTGTTTTCGTAAATCCTTTTTGAAAAACCCATCAGATAAGGGTACTTGCGGCAAACCTCCAGCTTTATCATTACTATATCCTTGATGCGCCTCAGTATGTCGGGTTCCTCCCAGTCAACTCTTTCAACTATTGCATCGGCTATGGCCCTTATGGAGAAAATCTCCAGATATTCATAAAGCTTCTCCTTGCTCTGAAAATAGTTGAAAAGGGAACCTTTCGATATTCCCGCCTTTTCCACAATCCTGTTGGTGGAGGCTTTCTTGTACGTATTCCTGCTGAATTCCTCCATGGCACTGTTGATTATTTTTAGTCTCTTATTTTCATCCAAGTTTGACAGTCTGTCTTCCAAGATAAACACCTCACCGGTTCCTATTGGCTCTCCCCATACTTGAGAATCACCTTTTCCCCCTCTTCCAGTCCTTCCTTTATCTCAACGCGTCCGTTATCCGTCATTCCCGTTACAACCTCTCTTTGGACAGGCCCACCATCTACAAGTACATCCACATAATCTTTCATGTTTTCTTCATACACTGCATCCTGAGGTATGAGCAAGGACTCTTTTGATTCTTCTATAATTATCTTCGTTCCCACCTTGAGCCCAAAGGGCAGCTGGCTGGACTCCGGAAGATTTATCTCAACCCTCTGCCGATTCTCCTCGACTCCCAGCTCGGAAAAGACGATGAAGGCCTTGGGATGAACCTTTTCAACCTTGAGATTGCCGATCTCAAGGTTCAAATCCTCGTCAGCCACCGTTGCCTCCATACCGGCCTTGACCAACAATGCATCTTCAGCCATGAAATCCACCAATACATTTTTTACAGACGGATCCTGAATTTCAAGAATCTTAAGGCCTGCATAGGGAATGTCCCCTTCAAATGTATCCATTTCCGTTACAATTCCGTCAAAATCGGCATACACCATGGAATCTTCCCTTTCTTTTTCAAGGATTTCCAGGGAAAGCAGCAATACATCTATTTCCGCTTCGTATTTTGTCCTCATGTTTTCCGAAAGACCCTTGGCAAGCAGGTTATAGCTGTTTTGCGCAACAGCGAGACTGTTTTGCAGCTGTTCCAGGTCATTCACTGCATTTTCAAGCTCTATTTCTGCTACTACACCTTTGGAGTAAAGCTCTTCCATCCTGTCCTTGTTTTCCTTTGCCAAGGCTATGCTGCTTCTTATTCTGGAGATTTCCAGTTTTGCATTATTGATGCTTTCAAAGTCTGTTCCCGACAGAGCTTCCTTGTAGGTAGCCTCCAGTGCTTCTATCTGTTTTTCCACCTTCTGTATTTCCGTATCGCTGTTGTCTTCAAACTTGATAAGAAGCTGTCCTTCCTCTACATGATCTCCCAGTTCCACTTCGATTGTTTCAACCTTTCTTAAGCTGTTTCCATAATAGCTCCTGATATTTCCGGAGCTTACGGTACCGGTTTCTTCAACGTATTTAACTATTTCACCCTTTTCAATTTCAACCGTCACGTATTTTTCTCCGATATTCCTTGCCGTCAATAAATAAAATATTCCTGCCGCTACAGCTGAAAATATGACCAATGTGATAATCAGTTTCTTTTTCATAATTACCTCCAATTGACCAGTATGGTCACTTTAATTATATAACTTTAATTGACGGCAGTCAAGGGATGTGGCTGTGGACTGAAAGCAAAAAACACATAAAAAAACTCATTTCAATAAGGGTAATTTTATTGAAACGAGTTTTTCCAACCCTGAAATTTATATCACATTCAACTGTCTCTCCAAGTCAAATCCAATGCAGTAATAAAATGTGACCCGACATATCCGTCGTCATTTCCTGAATTTCGGTTTACCTCTTCCAAGCCCTTTAATCCTTTCCATAGGAATAGACAATAGTTGAATCGTTCAATCTTTCAAAATGTTTGAACCTGCTCCTTACTTCCTTTAAATCGAACAGCCATGCAGAAAACATTTCCCAGATCATAACCCATCCGCCGATAAAAAAGCCTTCGGATAAGACCGACAACAGCAGGGTCTCCTTAAAAAACTCGTCGAGATAAAAGCCGGCCAACAACAGTATGCTGCCGATAATCAAAAAGGTAACCATGTCCCTGACAACCCTGATTTTACGTTTTTTAAGTTTTCTTAGCTGATATCCGAAATAATTGTGCATGCCGATAACGCTTTTTTCTTCACGGACTTTGTTTTTGGATTGGTTCAAAATATGAAAGTCAATGATCATGTCATATTTGATTGGAATCTCATATGAACACTCCAGCAAATAATCCGTCAAGTCCTCATCAAGGTCACGGTTTGTAAAGGGTGAAAAATCCCATTCACTGTAAGCATCCCGGTAATCTTCCAATTGCACATCCACTACAAATGCATTCTTCCTGTCATCATATTTATAAAGTTTTTTAAGTTCTTTGATTTTCATACAACCACCACTGTTTAATTATACAATTTGATGCTGTTGGTCAGCATCATTGAAGCGGAAACCAGGTTCATAAGGGTTGCACTATGGACATCCTTCAGGTCAAAGCTTTCGACACCAGCCATTGGAACATGAATGTCAAGCTTCCTTCCAGTCTGGTTGCAGTAGCTTTTGAGGGTCAAGCAGAAATTCAAGACGCAAATATCCGTCACAAGTCCTGCAACAATTATATTCTTGACTGCTATGTTCTTGTCGAAAAACTCCTTGAATCCCGCAGCGAAAAAGCCGTTGATTGAATCCTTGTGAAAAACATCTCTCACCTTACCTGCAATGGACTCATGAAGCTCCGATTCAGATGTTCCGGCCAGAGCATGCTCAGGATGTGCCTCGAATTCAAGGGAATCGCTAGAATGGTAATCCGCAAATGCAATGGATGGAATACACTTTTTGTTGTCAGCCAGCTCCTTGACGCAGTCCATGATTCCACCGGCCAATGGATTGCTGTATACCCCTTCGCTGATAAAGCCATTTATTACATCAATAAAGACGATCAGCGTATCCTCTCTGTCAAAACTGTCTATTGAAAAGGGATCCAAACCATTCAAGCTTTCTTCGATATCTTCCAGGTTTCTCAGAATCTGATCTTTTTCCTTTTTGAAATCAATATGCATGTATGCACCTCTCATATATTTCTTGAATTAAATCACTGAAATGAAATATTTTTTGTTTCACCTGCTCTTTCATCGGTTAAATCGATAACGGACAGTCTCATCTGACTGCCCGTTGGTCTATTTGCTGCACAAGTTTACAGTTTCAATCATCAGGTTGTTTTCATCATACCTGTATTCCTCTTTCCTGCCCTTTGAGTCTTCCACAAAGATGCAGTTGCCCCTTTCGTCGTATTTCGACTTTTCCCAGTATCCATCGGAATCCTCATGGAATGTGCGATTGCCCTTGAGGTCATATCTTGACTTTGACCAGTATCCGTCGGAGTCTTCATAGGAAATAATGCAGTTGTCAAAGTATTTCCTCTTCTCCCAGTATCCGTTTGAATCCTCATAGAATACGAGATTGTTTTTCGGGTCATAATCATGCTTTTCCCAATATCCGTGGGAATCCTCGTGATGTATCTTGTTGCCTCTTATGTCATACTCATTCTTTGCCCAGTAGCTTTCTCCATTTGAATATTCAAAATATATTTCATTGCCGTTTCTATCGTAAATCCACTTCTTCCAGGCTCCATCCGAATTTTCAAAATAGATCTTCTTTCCCTTGTTGTCAAAGGCAACTTTTTCATTTTCGGAGTTGTATTCAAGCTCGTCAAGATCTATTCCCTGCCATAGATTCCTAGCCATAATCTCCACTCCTTTCAATTATTGTTTCCTTACTTTTATTATACACCCAATTACATGAAAAGTCTCCGAATCAATCGCTTTGAATCTTTACAACAACATTCCTGGTCCTCGGACCGTCGAATTCACAGAAGTATATCCCCTGCCAGGTGCCCAGGACAAGCCTCCCCCCTTCAACAATGATGGTCTGGCCCGATCCCATCATGCTTGACTTTATGTGTGCCGCCGAATTGCCCTCCCTATGCATGTAGCCGTCATCATGAGGTACAATCTTGTCGAGCTCCACAATAATATCCCTTGTAACATCAGGGTCGGCATTTTCATTTATTGTAACTCCCGCAGTGGTATGGGGAATGAACACGATACATACTCCATCATCCACACCGGACTCCCGTACAGCTTCCTTCACCTTGTCTGTTATGTCCACCAGGGAATCCCTTCCCTTAGTTCTAATACTGAACCGCTTTACCATTGCATTCCCTCCTCACGAAATTCAAGACCGGTCACTGAGTATGACCATCCAGTGCTTTTCTGTCTGATTCAGATTACCGCTGTTTTCAGCGGTTTTAATATATTATACCACGCTGTCCATCATACTTTTCGTAAATCTTTGTAAAGGATTCAGTGTCACTATAATCCGTGAAACTTTTTTAAACTACAAGAAAACGGACAGCCTCATCAGACTGTCCGTTGATCTATTCCCTACTTTAACCATACAACAAACTAAATAATGGCATAAATATTTGAAATTCACATCATTCCATAATATTGACATCCATAATGTCACTGGATCCTTGAATGAATGCAAAGCATTCGGTACTCAGGTTCCTGAGATGTACTGTCTTCCCAACATTCTTAAACTTTTCAGTCACTTTGTTTATTGCCTCTATTGCAGAATGGTCGAATATTCTTGCATGATTGAAATCTATGATAACGTCCTTGGTATCAACCGATGTGTCTATTGAATCAATAAAAGTTCTTACTGAACCAAAAAACAGGGCCCCTCTCAATGAATATACTTTTGAATCCCCTTCTATTGCCTTGTTGATATCTATCCTCTTTCCCTTTTCCCAGGCGAACACAAGAGATGCTACAATTACTCCTGCTGTAACAGCTATTGCCAGGTCGTATATTACAGTCATTGAAGATACAAGTACAATTATAAAGAGGTCGCTTTTAGGTATGCTTTTGGCTATCCTGAAGCTTGTCCACTCAAAAGTTGAAATGGAAACCACAAACATGACCCCTACAAGCACCGCTATGGGAATAATGTCTATCAAAGCAGATCCGAAAAGTATGAATCCAAGAAGAAACAATGCAGCTGAAATTCCGGAAAGCCTTTCCCTTGCTCCAG
Source organism: Dethiosulfatibacter aminovorans DSM 17477 (assembly GCF_900142005.1). Classification (GTDB taxonomy): domain Bacteria; phylum Bacillota; class Clostridia; order Tissierellales; family Dethiosulfatibacteraceae; genus Dethiosulfatibacter; species Dethiosulfatibacter aminovorans. Next base: position 14,745 of record NZ_FQZL01000023.1, on the reverse strand, counting down.
ACTCCACATTTATCATGCTTTGTCCTATCATTGCGCAGCCTCCCATTCCTCCGAAAAGACCAGTCACGACATTTGCAAGTCCTTGTCCCAAACATTCCCTGTTTCCGCTTCCCTTGTTTTCAATTATTTCATCGACCAGAGTAAGCGTCATAAGTGATTCTATGAGACCTACGACTGCAAATATTATTGAATGAGGAAGAATGATCTTCAATGTTTCAAGATTCATCGGAACCATGGGCAGTTTGAATTTCGGCAATCCTCCGCTTACAGAAGCAATGTCTCCAACGGATTTTGTTTCGATGCCAAACATTCCAACCAGCACAGTAACAACAATGATCGCCAGCAAAGGTGCCGGTATTCCCTTCACAAACTTCGATCCAATATATATTATGCCAACAGTCAAGGCTACCAGTCCGGCCATTGTCAACAAGCTGCTTCCTGTCATCCATACCAGAACTCCATTTGCATTTTCAAGCTTGAAGTGGTTGAGCTGTGCAAGAAAGATCACAATAGCCAGTCCATTTACAAAACCAAGCATTACAGAATGAGGTATCATCCTTACCAATTGGCCCATTTTCAACAATCCTATGATAATCTGAATAATTCCCATAAGTATGACTGAAGCAAACAGATATTCAACTCCATATTGGGAAACAAGGTGAACCATCACCACTGCAAGTCCTCCTGTTGCTCCTGAAATCATTCCAGGCCTTCCTCCGAATACAGATGTTAGAAGTCCTACCATAAAAGCCGCATAAAGACCAACAAGAGGATCTACTCCTGCCACAAAGGCAAATGCTATTGCTTCCGGAACAAGTGCAAGCGCCACCGTAAGTCCAGCCAGTATTTCAATTTTAATTCTTATAAAGTTACAAGTATTACTTTTTAGTGTTTTGGTTGTCATAAATTCTCCTTAAAATATTTGTTCATTTCTTTCATAAAATTCACCAAGCCCCGACGGGCTCTGTTTGATTAATTAACCAGAATCGTTATATTAACACAAAACACTATTCAAATCTATACTTTTCGTTCAATTTTCAATCATTTCAGCACATTTAGTACATGGTAACCTTTTCATTTTGAAGATTGTACAAATCTCGTAATAATGACTGGACCTCCTGCATTACTACAAACCCGTTACCTTCCTTATTACCCATATCAGGCGGTTCATGGGAGTCGGATTGATTTCAATTGCATTTTCAGGACATATGGACATGCAGTGATAACAGTTGATGCATCTGGTTGCATCTATATGAACTCCTCCATTTTTTTTGCTTACAGCCTTTACAGGACATGAATCCTTGCATTTTCCACATAGGCTGCAGATACGGCTGTCAACCTCAAGGTCCACATAGGTATGCTTCACAAAAATACTGTCGCTGTCAAAAGGTTTGTCAAGATCCTTCTTAACCAGTCTTTTGAAATGAAAGTCCCTTTTATGCCCAATTATCTCAATATCCTCAAATGACTTGATCATGCCCCTTTTACTTGCCTGCAATAAAATAGGCAACTCACCGGTCTTGTATCCTATCATGGTCGCAGCCACCACATCCAGAGCTGCCGGGTTTTCGGATGCAATGATCATCTTTGTATTCACCTTTTTGCCCATGGCTGTAGGTCCGCCATCCAGACCGACTATGGCATCCATAATAGAAAGTTCAGACTTGATGATTTTATGAATATCTATGAAAACATCGGAAAGTTCAAATTCGTTGTGTGTCCAGAGATGAATCTTCTGCTTGTATCCTCCTGGCAGACATCCAAACATGTTCTTTATGGCACCTGAAAAACGCATGGCGCTGTGGGACTTGAGCTTGCAGGCATTAATGACCATGTCAAAATCAAGTAGTATCTTCGGTATGAATATTTCATCCAGTCCCACAATATCACTGTCATCCCTTGTGAATCTGACAAGTTCAATATCTTCAAAACCCACCAGCTTTGCCCGATATTTCCTGGCAACTTCTCCTATTCCGGATGTTTCAAAGGCTTTCATCGCAAGTCCCTTCTGGTAAAAAGCTATGGACTCTCCAATGATTATTTCATTGCCCTTCTCCCTTAGAAGGCGGCATATTGCATCCACCACCTGAAAATGCGTAATTGTATGCTGTTCCGGCCTGTTCTGCGACATTATATTGGGTTTTATCAGAACACGCTTATCCGAAGGCAATTCAAATCCGATCTTCTCAACTGCATCCTTGACTGATCGATATACCAATTCCTCCTCATAGCAGCTGCAATCAACAATTGATACCTTGTCCATAAAATCATCCCTTTTCCTTTTACTGTTTTCATTGAGTTGAATATCCAAATCCATACTTCATTATATCACAACATCTAAAGAAAAAATCCGTGCTCACTATAAAACGCCTCCCGAATCCCTTCAGAAGGCGTTTTATCAAATATGATTTTAAATCTGCTTCAATTTACAGGTTTGGACAATTTTCGGTATCCATTAGTCTTTGACCGTTGCCGACTCCGCTGTGTGTTCCGTCCTGGAGTCTCTGCTGAAGTCCATTAAGTCGAAGACCATTTCCTGCTCCTCTTCCGTCCTGGGGCTTAAGTCCGTCCTGTCCGCCAAATCTGTTTCCTTCGCCAAGACCTTCACCAAGTCTTTCCTGTGCCATCGTGCCGTCTCCATTTGGTCCCTTTCCTCTGTATCCTTCTTCGGAATTGAGTCCATACCTGTTGGCATTACCAAGTTCATTACCTTCACCGTAGACACATTCAACATCCGCTGAAGTAACCTCTTCTATTCCGGTATCCGCAAATGCAACCGCCATTGTTCCTAAAGCCACCACTACTACCAACACAATACTTAATACTTTTTTCATCTTAAAATCTCCTTTCGATTTCGTATTTGTTTTTCTTGTGTTAATAATAACTTCTCTGTGTGACAATTTTATGGCAACTGTATGTAACTTTCAGTCAAAACAATTCACTTTCCCACAGCCCCATCGAGCCTTTCAATCATTTTATCAAGGTCGAGTCCATATATTTCAGCCAACTCCCCCACATTCTCAAACAGGTGGGTGCACAATACGCATACGCCCGTTGCCTCATCATAGCTCCTGAACACATCCTCCGTCACGGGATAGGCGTCTACAATTTCAAGAATCTCCATATCTTTTGTGATCAATATTATCTCCTCCATATATCCATCTGTCATTAATTTTAGCATATACCCGTTTGTATTTCAATAAACCATTCCGTTTCAGCATAATTGTCAAAGAAGTTGCCCAGAAACAAAAATCCGCAGGCCTTTTCGGGCATGCGGACCATCATTATCCAATCTTCTTCATGATGAAAAATACCGACTCATTCAATTCAGGATGTCTTTCGAAATCCTCTATCTCTCTCCGGTATCTGCTGATTTCTTCGGATTTTTCTATATCAGGTTCACAGCACCTGTCATACTCTGCAAGACTCTCCTTCAGAGGAAGAAGGTATTCGTTCATCCATATTTCCCTTTCGACAGTGAAATGATCGATGAGTTCATAACCTGCTTCCACTATAGACTCCAGCTTACTTTCCAAGCCAAGCAACGCATCATGGACCACCAGATATCCGTCTTTTTTTATCAGCCTTCTCCAGTCCCTGATTCCCCTTTCGAATCCGACAGCTGAAATGGAGCCTTCGGCCCAAATTATGTCAAAACTCTCGTCCTCGAAATCCATTCCCAACATAGAGCATTCCATAACCTTGACTCTTCCTCCAAGGCCCTCTTTCCTTACTTTTGTCTTGAGTTTTTCAAGCTGCAATCTGTTGATGTCCATACCTGTGACATATCCTTTGCTCAGCCTTGCAAGTTCCATAGTAGGCACACCTGATCCGCAGCCGATGTCAAGAATCTTTGGACTTTCAATGTGGGGCAGCAATCCAAAAGCTCTACGGGTGTAAGCAAGAAAACTGCTTCTTATTCCATCAACATCGATACCTTCGCATATATTTCTGTTCATTTGATCAATCACTCCAGCACCAATTATTATCTGAAAGCAAGCTGTCTACTTGAGCTGGAACAATATCTCAGTCTCAAGATCTTCCGGCGGTGTAATCTGGGGGTCGTTGAGATAATACTCGTAACCTATTCCAGTCACCTCCAAATCCTGGCCCTCAATCCACTTCATGAGCACCTCATATGCCACCTTGAGATCCGAATAGGGTCCCACATGAAGTGTGGTTGCATACTTCCCCGCCGGTATTTCACTCATCTTCATATCTTCCCTTTCATCGAAATCCTTGTCGACAGGCACACCTATTTCAACATCCAGATCATTCAGATCCATATTGAAATATCCTACATAAGGTACGGTGTCAAATTCAGGCACAGTTTCAGATATATATTCATATATCTTCTTGTAGCTCATTCCTATGGCTTTTGGCAATTCATCCATTGAACTCCTGGTCCTTATTGCAAGCGTCTTTTGGGCCTCCTGTTCAACAACTTCACATTTGTATGACATGGACTTGTTAGACATAAAGCATACCTCCAATTTGAATTTTTATGTATATATATATTATACACCTTTTTCAATTCATTTGTCAGTTACACTGTCATTCTCTTCTTCCAAATCTCCTTCAAGCTGAAGATATAGGCTCTTAAGCTTTTTGCTCATTTCATCATCATTGGCATATTTCTCAAAGAGCTCTTCATATATCCAGTGCTCCACCCTGCTGGTCTGAAGTCCTAAGAACACATTGCCGTCAATTATCCCCGGAATAAAAAATCCGTCGTCATCATCCCTTTAATGCAATCAAGCTCAGTCCATTTTGGTGAATTCACAAGCTTTTTCCCTATGAATTCTTTCATGAAGCGCTCCTTTTCCTATGTATGTCAACCAGCTTTTCTTTCATTGATTGCACCATCTATAAATAAGTTTCACTTCACCGGAACAAACCTCAGCGAAAGACAGGTAAGTCCTCCATCCATCTTCTCGAATTCGCTCATTGGAGTCTCCAGCACTTCATATCCCAGATCATCCAATATTTTCCTCGTTCTGGGGAATCCTTCGGGCATTACAACATAGTCGTTCATCCTGATGCAGTTGACGGCATAGGACTCGTCTACAGGAATCTCTACTACATTATACTTCTCGGTAAACTCCCTGTTCCTGGTATGTTCGCCTATAGCAAGCATATTGCCATCCTCCATATAGGTAATGCCCGTCTTCAGGTGCAGAACTTCAGTAACCGGTATTGTGGATCCTGTATAACCGTACTTTTCAAGAATTGCTATGAACTGGTCAGCACCTTCCTTGTTTGTCCTCTTTGACTGCCCTATATAGAAATGGTCTCCCACTCTCATAATGTCTCCACCTTCAAGTTCTCCAGGTGCCTTTATATACTCAATGTCATCAAAGTAGTCCTTCAGGATATCAACCATGCCATAGATCTCATCCTTCCTGCTTTCAGCTCCTGGATTTGTCACTATGGCGCACCTGTCTGTAAGCACCGCCACATCCTCAACATAATTCCCGTCAGGGAACCTTTCATCTGCAGGTAGAATCCTTACCTCCACGCCGGTCTTCCTCATGGTCTCAATATACTTCTCATGCTGCTCTAGGGTCAGCTCGATATCAGGCTTTCCCAAATTCTGGCTTGTTATCCCGTCAACTACGCTCCTGGCCGGAGTTCTTACTATAATTTGTTTGAACATTGTTAGCCTCCCAAGTTTTATTTATCCTATTGCTATAAAACATCCTAATATTGAGGATAATAAAAGGCATCTGCCAGGCAGACACCTATATTTCTTATTCATATTTACCCAACATCCGCCTTCTCAAGTATAGCATGTGTCCATTTGCTTTTCAATGCTCCTTTCAAAACCATATGCACCATCAATCCATCCTTATTTCCACCAGTTCTATTCGTCCTTCTCCGCCTTCAATTATTTCTTCAAGAACAGCACCTGTCCCGCCAACGTAGTATTTGTTTTCTGCAACACCCGGCTCCAAAGGTGTCCATTCTTTTGTTTTCAGTACACTGTCATATGTTCCTATTTCAAGATCCACAGTTTCTTCAAGACCCACAACCTCAGCCATATCTTCCGCCTCTCCAAAATAATATTCCTGGCGATACGAATCTCCCGCCTTTGGATCCGCTTTCATAACTATGCCCGGCTGGGCTCCATCGATTCCCGCTTCCCATGAACCTTCGGTGCTTACAACTTCACCATCCTTAATTTCCTTTGAGTCTTCTCCAAAATACCATACATTTCCATCCTTGTCCTGGGCAAACCAATCATATGTTTCTTCTTCCAATTCACCGTCAATCCATACACGATCACTGACAACCGTGCATTTCACTCCCATAACCATTTTCTTTTCATTGGTTACATAAACCTCAACGTGTTCAAAACCATCTTCTGTTTCACCCTCATAGACAAGCGTTTTGCCCACAACCATCGGCATAAATTGATTGTCAATCAGACCAACGAAATTTGCAGGATTTATTTCAGGTTTGTATGATGTGTCCAGCATTCGTTCTTCATCCTGGCTGCTGCAGCCAAAACTCAGCAGGGACACAACAATAATCATTATGAAAAACACTATACCTTTTGACTTTGTCCTATTCATAACTCAAACACCACCATCAAATATATTTTTATCACATTTAATTATATCACCTGCCAGGCATAGCGGACAAGTCTCTCTGCTCTCATGCCTCCACTATGCAATCCCCTTTTATCTGACCAGTTGTGTACTATTTACAAATTCGACAAATAGTGATTGATTAATATGAAAAAACAGCTACAATATATATGTGCCAATTAATTAAACAATATTGCGAGGTCGTATGAATAGAAAAGATATACTAGAACTGAAGAGACGCTTTAAAAAGGATCATTGCACCTTCACAAAGCTTTGTGGCTGTTATGTAAACGGTGAGAAGGAAACCGTTCTGGAGTTTAGGGAAACCTTTTTGAACCTGCCCGAGGAAGAGTTTTACAAATACCTGGAAATAAGCAAGAAAATCCTATCCGGTACCATAGACAACAATCTGCTGGAACTGAACTTCCCCCTTGATGAAAACTTCAACAACGAAAAACAGGATTTTTTCATGCAGCTGAAGAAAAGCGGCTTGAAAGATGATGCCTTGCTCAGGAAACTTTATGACTCAATAATAGAAAGTTATGATTATGCCGGCAACTTTTTGATACTTGTTTTTCACGACGTGTATGATGTGATGACCAAGACCACCGACAATATCAAAATAGATGAATCCGAAGAAATCTATGAATATATAATGTGCGCCATCTGCCCCGTATCTCTGTCCAAACCAGGTCTTGGCTATTTCGCGGCGGAACGGGAGATCAAGGCCAGGATCAGGGACTGGGTTGTTGAAGTTCCCTCTATCGGCTTTGTTTTCCCGGGCTTCGTAGATCGAAGTTCGGATGTCAATACCGTTATGTACTATACTAAAAACGCCAAGGATCCTCATTCTGAATTAATGGAAAACACATTGGGATGCCTGACAAAACAGACGGCAACCATTCAAAAGGAAACTTTTCAGTCAATAATCAAAAGCACTGTGAGCCCGGATGACGAAATCTCCGAAAAGGTCTATGCCGACATCCAGGAAAACCTCAATGCCATGGTTGAAGAATACAATGAGGTCTACGAGGATACGGATGCAGCCCCCATCACTTTGACCAAGGACAAGGTTAAGGAGCTTTTGATTGACAGCGGAGTTCCGGAGGAAGTGACTGAAAAAATCGGAGCATCCTACGATGAGAATTTTGGTGAAAATCCTCCTCTTGCCGAAAGCCTGATCGATTCAAAGCTGGTCAAAGCCAATGCCCAAAAGAAAAAAGAGGAACAGCTGATCGAACAGGTCGAGAAGCTTGAACAAAAACTCGAAGAAGTTACAAAAATCACTGAAACCGAAGATGATTCCGAAGTCAAGGATGAGCCTGACACTATAGTTGAAGACAATCCACCTGCGGTGGTGCTCCACGTAAAACCTGACAAACTGCCCATGATCAAGACAGAATTAATTAATGGCCAGCGTTGCATAGTTGTTCCCATGGATGATGATGAACAGGCCACAATCAATGGAATGAAAGACATGTTTTAATACGATTAGCAAAAAGCCATTGCAGTCCAAAATCTGACCGCAATGGTTTTTTCAATGGCTTAAGTGGTATAATGTTAGTGAAAGCAATATTAAGGGTGGTTCAAATGAATTTCAATAAGAAGGTGTTAAAAGTGGAAATCACAGGTACTGCAGCAATTTTGGCTATAGGTTTCATTTTTCATGAACTGTACAAAATCACCGGCAATACTTTCGTTGCGCTGATATGTCCTGTAAACGAAAGCAAGTGGGAACACTGGAAAATAGTCTTCTGGCCAATGGTAATCGTTTCAGTTTTTGAATATTTCATTCTAAAACAAGATATTACAGGCTTCATCTTCCCTTTGGCTGTAGGCATAATATCATTCGAGGCTGTCACCTTCGGCGGCATCGAACTCTATGAAGCAGTTGCAGGCAAGTCACACCTTGCAGTACACATTTCAACCTTTGTCCTGGGAGGAATCGTGGGGCAAGCCATCAAATCCATTCTGATGACCAGGTTTTCATATTCAAATCTTCTAAACGTGGTGGCCCTTGCCATAATAGCTGTTCACATTGCAGCCCTGACGCTGTTTACCTTCATCCCTCCACAGATTGAATACTTCAGGGATTCAATAACGGGGAAATACGGGATTCCGTAATATCCTCACTTTTAAATCCTACAATCTCTTACCCTGATTTCATCTGTTTTATGAGTTTTCTGAATTACTGCACCACATATTTCGTATCCTTGCCTTTACCTATCCTTACCAGAATCCTACTGTCGCACATCCTCTTAAGTACCGTATATGTCTGGGTTTTTCCCAACTTGAGAACCCTCTCTGCTTCAAGCCTTTTGATTAAACCATGCTCCGCCAAAATATAAAATCACCGGCATTCTGACAAACAATCAATTATATCCTCATTGAAAATCCGGAATTCCTCTCCCATATCACGTCGACTCGGCAAGACCGCAAGAAAGTGTTTTTCTCCGGGAAGAGTTGACACTTTAAGCTCGACTCCTCTAAATCCCAGCCTATCAACCAGTTCCCTAATAAAATCATGTTGAGTCATAACGTCCTCGGTGCCCAGATGGAAGATACCGTCCAGATCATTCTCTATTATATAATGTATCTGCCTGCTTAGAATTACATCTACATTATTGTTCAAATACAGGTTCGAATAGACTTCAACTTCATTCTTTTCTCCTATATCCTTTAACAATTTGCTCATTCTTGGAGATTCCTTGCCCCATATCATAGGCAGCCTTAGAATGATCAAATCATTGCCCAGTATTTTCTCAAGCTCCTTTTCACATCGAATCTTGAATTTACCATAAACACTCTCTGCTTCGGTTTCATCGTCTTCATGATGAGGCTTGCTCACATCCCCGTCGAAAACATTGGCAGTTGAACAGTAATACAGTCTGCCTCCATTTTTCTTCAAGTATTTCGCAACTGCCATATGCAGGTTTATTTGCTTCTCAAAATCACCCCTCATACATGATATTACCATGTCAGGTTCAACTTCATCAAGAATGCTTTTCATGCTTTCCATATCATTAATATCCAATCTGAACAGTCTTTCATAAGACCATCCATTGCTGTGATATGTTCCATAAACATCATAATTACTGCCAAGTTCTTCAACCAAAGCCTTCCCAACAAGGCCGCTTGCTCCCAAGACCAATACTCTATTCATTACATCAACACCCATTTCTTTCATAATATCAGAAACATTATACCTGTCTGCACATGCCTTGCAGGCTTCAATGGAAATCTCCCTTTTTATCATTCCTGCAACCAGTTCCCGTACTTCAGTGTCCTCTGCCACCAGCTTTGCAGATCCACCCCAAATAATGATGTTGATTTCGTCCCACCATTCCTTTTTCTTGGCATTGACTGCATACATAGCCAACATGTTAACCGCTGTATCCTTGTCACTTGTTGTCCACAAAATATTCAATCTTTCCATTGCATAGTCCTCCTGCTACATTATTCCCTCCACATTAAGTTCAATCTAGACATTTCGTCATCAATATAAAAAGGCACCTGCCAGGCAGACACCTTCATTCCATATTCATAATTCTTCCGACATCCGCCTACTTAAGTATAGCATATGTGTATTTGCAATTCAACGAATCTAAACACTCATATTCCAGGTGTCAAGGTGTTTTGCTTTCGTTCGGTTAAAACTGACCATAGTCTCCGTTTACCGCTTTTTAGCGCTTTTTAGAATAAGTATAATTGCTGGAATACAGAGAACAATGATAATAGTATCACCGGTATAGGCGATTGTGCTGACGGGTATGTCGATGAAAAAGTCGATAAGGTCTACTTGATCAAATCGAAAACAGGTTCATATCCCGAACCGTCAATCTTAACCCTATGGACTGTTCCTTCAACATTAAAATAAATAAAGTCTCCTGCCACATGCATAAGGGATGCATCTCCATCCAGTTCATGTAAGAAAGTCTGATATGAGCCGTCGGTACCTATTTTGGACAATTTATCCGGATAGTAATATATCCAGTCGCCATCAACATTGAAAGAATGAATATAACCCCTACCGTCAGGGTTCATATTTTCAATGGTTGCCCGTATTGTCCCCTCTGTTTCTATCTTCTCAAACTTGAATCCATCAGTAATTGAACCATGGACAAAATACAACCATCCGTCGGTAGCCAGATAGTCACCGTCATCTATATCCTCGCTGGAATCCAAGAATTTCATTCTCTCTGTTCCATCCAGCCTCATCCTGTATATACAGTCATCAGAAGCGCTTAAGTAGAAAATCCAGTCGCCGTCAATGCAAAAACTGTCTGCTGAATCTTCAATCAAGGGTTCCCAGCCGGAGCCGTCCGGTCTCAACCTGTATATCTTGTCATCTACATCTTTCAAGTCTATTAAATAGATCCAATTGTCCACTAACGTCATGTAGTTACAGTAAATACTGCGCATTTTTCCTTCTTCGTTTGTATACATTATTTTTGTCCCCTGGCTACCGTCCGTTTTTACTCTATAAAGACATCTATTGTCTGACCAATTGCTATAAAAAATCCAGTCTTCAATTACATTGATACTTCTAGCATAATGATCAATTACCACAGTCTTTGAAGATCCGTCTGTCTTTTCCTTGTATAAAAGTTCCTCCATAGGATCCGGATAGTACAGCCACCCGTCACTTATTGCGACCAAACCTCCACTGTTGATGTTGCCAGGCGTGTTTCCAACGCCATTCAATTCTTCAACTACAATTACATCCCCCTCTTCTGATTGTGAATCACCAGGACCTTCAACCACCCCATCTTCATCCGGAACTTCGCTGCCGCATCCCGAAAGCAAAACTGCAACCATAAGCAAAACCAACAAATATCTGCCCATCAATCCATTTTTCTTTTTAATTAAAAACCCGGACATTTCAAACCTCCTGAGAATATATGATTTCAAAAAATAAAAAGACACCTGTCAACCAGATGCCCAACTTCTAAATTATGGTCATTTCCCTAATTCAATTATAGCATATGTTCATTTGCAATTCAATGTACCATGAATACATTCATGACTAGTCAGCAGAAAATTGCTCTCATATCTGTTAGAGATCAGCCTTCTTATGCATGATCTCTTAATTCATCAATGCTATACAGCTGACCTTGGTGAATTCTGTTTGTTTCAAAATCACCAACATTTTCCACCTTGAAATAAATAGTATTTACCCTATTTTGCATCGAGAGTATCGATAAATGCAGTAGATTGTGGTTTCCCTTCAAAACATGCAACATCAGATACAGTTGCTGATAATATACACCCACAGTCTTCACATTTAAATAGATATCTGTTTTGACTTATAAAACTGAAATGTCGGTCAATTGACCATTGTGGCTTTTTAGTACCACATATTGGACACGACTTTGATTTTTTATCAATAAATTCTTGAGGTATCCTTCTCAAAAATCCTGTATCCTGTTTAAATGCCATAATAACCTCCTTAATTATAGGCATATACTAATTATTTCGCGGCAGGCTTGTTAATGGATTTCTTCTTAATTCCCCATACAATTATGTAAATCCACTCACTGCCATATCAAAAAAAAGCTCGAAAACCAAGCGTAAATCGCTAATTTTCAAGCTTTTCTATCATATGTATTATTTTTTGATTATACTATTGGGAAATTAATTCTAATTCGACTGGCTCTTCTGCCACTTCTGCAATTTCATTTGTCCAAGGATCGCACGAACTCAATACCCTACCGGTTCTTGTTATCTGTGATACCTTTACAGTGGTGTTCGGCTCCAGGCTGACGTGTGGTACAAGGAGTGTTTGACTGTCTAAGAAGACGGTATCAGACTGTTCACTGTTTATAAACACTTCACTCCACATTGTGAAGTTCTGGCCGTTAACTATAATTGCCTCACCTTTATCAGCAACATCCAATATGTTGATTGGATCAACACCCATTTTCATTTTTTTCTTTTTGAAGGGATTTATACCGCCGTATACATTCTTATCACCATATAGCATATCGTATTGAAGCAGCTGAAGTTCTTCTTCGTAATTTTCCGTGTCTTTCATAGTTTGGTGAAAGACATTTAGAAGACCATTGCTATATCCAAGTCTTTCCATAATATTCGAGCCCATCTGATAGGCCATCAAATCTTCATTTGTTTTCTCAAGTCCCATGTTGTCCCATATGACATACTCAATCTGAAAAGGTGTGCCATCCTTTAAGTCCTCATCTGTGATGTCTAAAGAGGGCATATGGTCGCCATAGAAGACTACGACAATTGGTTCTGGGAAGTCTTCCAATGTTTGGATCAGATCGCCAACAAAAACATCCGTCTCATAAACTTGATTCGCATAGTAAAGATATTTATTGTAGGTCACCTCTTCAAGGGGCTCCTCTGAAGTAAGTGGCACTGCAAGATCCATCTTATCTTCAAGGGCTTCTTCAAGGGATGAATCGAGGTCATTGCTAATCATTGCCGGTGCACCAGTAACGCTTGAAGGCACAATTACCGGATCGTCAATAATGGGTTCCGCTGGATATTTTCCATGGGGTTGCACCGATACAGCAAATATAAAGTCTTGTTCTTGGGTTGCTTGAAGTGCTTTAGTAATTTCCGGGATTAATACTTTATCTTTAGCCCAATTGAGTGGATTGTATTCAATGTCCTGCATATACTCTATTGAACTAAAACTGTCAAAACCTAGTCTTGGGTATACACTGTTTCTGGCATAAAAAGTACCCATGTTGTTATGGATTGCGTGATTGTGGTAATCCAATTCGGTGAGTGTGTAGGGTAGACTTTCAACCGTCGATTTCTTTAAGATTGTTTTGTATGGATATTCACCTGCGCCAAAATAATCGAGGCTCATTCCGCTTAATATTTCAAATTCTGTGTTGGCAGTGCCCGCACCTATAGATGGGACCGTAACATAACCTGATGAATAGTTTGCCATCAGTTTGGTCATATTGGGCAGCGGATTTGTATTAAATTCTAATGCCTTAATCCTATTAACATCAAAAAAGGATTCAAGTTGGACAAACACAATGTTTGGTATCGTGTTGATTTCCACTTCCGTTGCTAATTTGTCTCCGTATACCTTGTCCGAAACTGTATTTACGTTACTCAATAGATCATCAGTAGTTGAATCATCTTCAATGCAATCTGTCTCTATAGGCAGCAAGCCAAGGACTTCTCCTACTGTTTCAGAGGAATAGGTCTTTGGTCTTTGTATCCCTTTATCAACTACACTTCTGGAAAAACTGTAGGCAAAACCGTAATCAAGGAAAGCTTCAGCTATGTTGCCAAAATTCTTTGTTACAGCATTCCCCATAACCGCAGCATTGTAACTGCCTGTAAATAAGAGAAAGCACATTCCTATTGTCACAATACTTCTTCGCAAGTATATTTTTGTTAATGGCAACCTGATACCAACAAAGATAAGCGAGACAACAATGGACAGTGCAAAAAGAACAATGAGAACCATCTGTAAAGTACTTACATATCGATTGACAACAGTGAATACAGAGCTTAGCATTTTGAAATCTGTAGCAGTGAGTGGTGTTGTTCTAAAGCTTAACAATATGAAGTTGGTAAATCCAAGCCAAAGCCATATGGTACTGACACAAATATAGCCAAAATGTCTTTTTGACAGGAATAAAGAAAAAGCCAGGCAGCTGGATAGAAAAAAGACACTACAGATGAACATAAGCGGATTGGCAAGTGGTGTCATCAAGCCATCGATGATTGATCGGTGTCCCATCATTTCCAGTGCTAATTGTATGCATACAGCTATGATTAAAAGTTCTTTACAAACCATTATTGAGGTCGATGGTTTACGCATTTTATTTTTTGATTTTGTTATAATTTTATGTAAAATATCTTTTATATTCTTTAGAATTTTCATATTCACTTCCTTATTATTATTGCTTTAATTATTATACTTTAATTCACAGCAAAGTCAATGACAAGTAATTCAATCGCTCAAAAAAAGGCGCCTGCACAGACGCCTGATTTTCATTACCTAAAATCACAATTTCTTTAATTCACGGCAGGTTTAGTAAAGGGTTTCTTCTTTGAATAATACTTTTTCTTCCCCTTATTGTTGTTATTGGATCGCTTCTTATGGGAAGTCCTCTTTTCCTTTGGTGCCGAAGGCATGTTGAACTGTGCATCCGTCATTGCAAAC
>NZ_FQZL01000018.1 GCF_900142005.1 Dethiosulfatibacter aminovorans DSM 17477 | reverse complement strand
TTACAATAGCAGCTACCCATTTTGGAGGCGGGGTATTTGTTGGAGGTATTGAATGGGGTGTTGAAAAAGGAGTTTGGCCAGGCGCGTATGCAGGTATCGGACTCGGTTTGACATGTTTTATTTCAGCAATAATTGCTGGTAAGTTCAGAGAAATCGCCGACGGAATTACACCCCCGGACTTTATTGAACATCGTTATGGTCATTCAAAATTTCTAAGAGGTTACCATGCCATCGTATATATATTAGGCACTGTCGCAATCATCGCATGTCAATTCATGGCATTCGGATCCATGGCAAGCGCTTTTGGTATTTCTTATAAAACTGCCGTTCTCCTGGGTACAGTTGTTGTTATCATCTATACCTATATGGCAGGCATGTGGGGCGTTGCCATCACAGATTTCATACAGCTGGGTATGTGCATCCTCTTTATACCGATTATTGCAGTTCTTGGTGGACAAATCATTGCTGCTGAACATTCCGTAACAATTGGAGATCTGCTCTCTCAACCATTTTTCCCACAAGCCGATTCCACGAGTGATTTCCTGTATACAACCGTACCTTCCGTTCTTGGCTCAATATTTGCCTATGAATATTTCATACGATGGCAATCATCAAAAAACGCAAAGGATGCCAAGAATAGTTGCATATATGCAGGTATAATCCTAATTGCATTGTCCATACCCATTGGTATAATATCTGGAATCGGAAAGGTTATGTATCCCGATACTCCCGCCGGAGATGTTTTGGGAAAAGTTATTACATCCACTTTACCCGGATGGGCCGGAGTTCTGTTTTTAGCAGCGGTATTATCCGCCATCATGTCAACGGCCGACTCGCTGATGACATCACTGGGAGGCATGGTAACACGCGACTTATACCACAAGGTTTTCAATCACGATAAGGATTTTAACGAACTGAAAAACGTTTTACTGTATACAAAACTTACTGCAGTAATCGGATCAATAGGCGGTTGTATTGTTGCACTAAACTTCAGAAGCATACTGGGTGCCCTATTCTGGATGTCTCCTTTGCAAGGTGGAGCTTTATTTGCCCCAGTGGTAATCGGTCTTTTCTGGAAAGGCGCCAACCGTTATGGTGCATTCGCAGCAGTTATAACCGGAGGCTTGATGGCTCTTGTTGACATGAGCGGACTGTATACATGGCCCGAAAGAATGCTTTTCCCAATTCTAGGAAGTGCAATCGCCTTGGTTGTAGTAAGTCTGGTCACAAAGGATATGGAACAAAACAAACTGGAAGCAGTCAACTGACAACAGCAAAAAATTCAGATGGAAGATTCAATATTTGATCTTTCATCTGAACCCAAAACTACGACACAAAAAACCAAGCAATCAATCATGCTTGGTTTTTTAGTTGCGTTCCTGTTATTCATCTGTAATCTTCTCTTAAAAAATCCTAGTGATTTGCAGTCAACTTGGGATTGCTTCTCTTCACCAACACAAGCAGTGCAGGTATGAATATAAGTTGTACAACGATTCCAGGAATTCCAGTTATAACTGCACCCTTAAGATATACAAGGGGCGGTGCAAACTTTATTCCAACTACATTAACAAGTATCATGACCATCATTCCTGCAGCAATCCTTCCTGCAATCATTGCTGTCAGCAGAGTGAATATGGTGTTCAACCTCTTTGAAAGCAATGATACTACAAGTCCGTATACACCAAGCTCGACCATCATTATGAATGCCATGGGCATAAAGACGGGCATTCCCGTCAGTACGCTGCTAAGCAGTGGTGTGATCATACCGACAATCAGAGCAAATACAGGCGACAGTACAAAGCCTGCCATCAAAACAGGGATATGCATGGGAAGAAATATAGGCCCTCCCGCTCCAACTGCATGGAATGCTATGGGGAGCATCACTCCTATGGCGATAAACAAGCCCGCCAATACCGTTTCTCTCGTTCTACTGTTTCTCATAACCTCTCCTTTTTTCTGCCTTCTGCAGACGGTCTGCAAAAAACAAAAAGCCAAATGGATGTCCTACGGGATATCAATTCAGCTTCAGCTTTTATTTATAGAGGATTCTTCCTCAGATCGACTTCGTGTCTATAATAATTATAGCAAATCCATGTAATATGTTCAACCGGATATTATGTGACAATTATCCGTCACAACTCTAATTACTACAACAGATTTATACTATTCAGAAATTCCTCAATCTTGTCAAGAACCTCTTCTATTGTTTCAGATCCGTAGGATATTGTTTCTACAGGGCACATTCCTGTCTTTTCCCTGTTCATGATTTTGGGAACAATCTTTTCAGCTTCAAAATATATGCCGGACCCTTCAAAGATTTCTCTCGTTCCTTCGGAAATCAGCATTGAATAGACTTCCTTAACATTTGCATATTCATAAAGCTGAGCCGCACCCCTTCCTATTACCTTGTCCGCAGCAGAAGCACCACACATTTCTCTCCTGATATCCCGCACTGCTATATATAGAGGATAGATACCTCTTTCTTTGCTTTTGAAAATACACTCGCCATCTTTTACAACAGCCAGTGTAAGACCCTCTTTTTCAAGCATTTCCCTTGCCAGACTTAAATCATTCATGCCGTTCTCCCAATTGTCAGTTTTATTGATTATACATTTTTCACCTTCCATGTTGACATAGCATACAGACTCCTAGTCTTCAAGGAGAAACATGATTTTTGTCAGCAGTTCACTTTCGGGAACCTCTTCTGGTGAATTGTAGTAGAACTCATAAACGACTCCCGTGGGCTCGTAGCCGTTCTCTTCAAGCCACTCGTTAATCGCTTCATAGACAGGCTCCATCTCGTTGTAAGGGCCCTGATACATGCACACAGCCTTCAATCCGGCAGGAATTTCACTTACCTCTATATCGTGAATTCCAGCCAAGGGCTTGGAAGTTGGAAAACCGATTTCAACATCAAGATTATCCATATCCATATTGTAATAGGCTACAAAAGGCATATCCGAAGGTTGTTCACCCATAAGACTCATATGGTTCAAAATAGCCTGATACGAATCCCCTATTTCCTCCGGCAGATCATTGACCGATGTTATCTCCCTAATTGAAAGAACAGGTTGAGCTTCGGTTTCAATTACTTCAATTTCATAATCATAATCCATAATAATCCCTCTCCTGTAAAATTATAGTGCTTTAACTGTCGAAAGAAAGTTTCGTACTCAACTATATTCTTTTAACAGTTAAATCATCGTTAACAAAATTATATCATAAAATTGCAGGAAATTTCTTCCATTTTCATAACAAAAAATCTATTTCTCATCCATCTCTACAAGCTTATACCAATTTATTGCCATTCATCAGAACAGTCTTGTCAATAGCTACAATCAACGTTTACTGCCTTTGAATCAAAAGCAATATTTGACATAAATACAAATTTGTACTATGCTTAAGGAGTGGCAGATTAATTGCCGCCAAAGAAAGTACAAGAGGTATTTTGTGAGTGTAGGATTTCTTAAATAAAGAAAATTTAAATTTTCTCAACAGAGAACAGTAACCTTAACATGTCAGCTGCTTTTGCAGTCGTGTTTTGTTGTACCCAAAATCTGTTGAACAAGAAGAAGTCTTAATCCAGAAAGTAGCTATGCTGCGTTATCGACGAAGTCGATATTCGAGCCGCGCAGGAAAGTTTCTTATCCCGCAAATCACAATGGTTCAAAGTGATTATGCATGTTTTAACTTTCCTAAGCTGGAATAAATTACCAATACAGAAAATGGATTTATAACTGTAGACTTCTACAGTTTTTTTGTTTTTTGTGCTCCGCACCATTATATTTTTGTTAGGATTTCTATAGTTGATGAAATATGCATTTAATTCAAACGGATATTTAATGCCACTATAAGTTTCGTCCTTATTTTTCAACAAACAGTATCCCGTTGAAGCATCGAGATATATTTATAGAAAAATAAACTCAACTACATTGTGGCATTTAAACATAGGAGAGTATCATGAACAAAAAAATCTACGAAAAACTGAACTACTACGAAATCAAGGAAGAACTAAAAAACCACGCCCTCAGCGAACTGGGCAAGGAAAAGATAGAGAGGCTTGAACCCCTGACTTCAAGAAAAGGTATAGAAAACAGTCTTGAAAAGACGACGGAAGCCGTGGAAATACTAAGCCAGGGCCGTGGAGTTCCAATGTACGGACTTTCTGCAGTCAATGCCTACATCGACAAGGCGGACAAGGGAGTTATCCTGAAGCCGACTGAGCTTGTTAAGATTGCAGACTTCCAGAGGGGCTGTCTTTCCATGAAGAAATTCATCCAGGACTTCAGGTACATGGCACCTGTACTGTCTTCATTTTCTGAAAACATCAACGAATGCGGCAGCCTGGAAGATGAAATACTTGCCTGCATCAATGGAGCCGACCTGAGACATGATGCTTCTCCTAGGCTAGGCAAGCTCAACAAGAAGAAGAAAACCACAGAAGACAGAATAAAGACAAAACTAGAAACCCTTATATCAAACTCAAGCTATTCCAAGTATCTCCAGGAATCCTTTGTAGCGGAGAGGATGGGTAAATACACCCTTCCTGTCAAGAGAACATACAAGAGCATGGTTAAGGGATCCATAATAGATGAAAGCTCTACTGGATCAACTGTATTCATAGAACCCGACTCCGTGAAGAAGATTACCCTGGAGCTTGAACAGATAAATTACGAGATACAGGACGAGGAATACCAGATCCTGTCCACGCTGACAGGCTTTGTGTCCATGTACAGGAAAGAGCTTGAAATGAATGCGGAAATAATGAGCGAGTACGACTTTGCCTTTGCAAAGGGGAAATACAGCCTTGCAATAAACGGAAAACGGCCTGAGTTGTCCCCTGGTGACGAGTTTGTAATAAGGAGGGGAAGGCACCCCCTTCTGGTGGATCCCGTACCTCTTGATTTCAATATAGGAGAAGATTTCAGGACACTGGTCATAACAGGGCCAAACACCGGAGGAAAGACCATAGTTCTTAAGACTGTGGGACTCATGACTCTCATGCTCCAGTCGGGTCTTCATCTTCCCGTTGGAGAAGGCAGCATATTCCCTGTTTTCAGCGAGATCTTCGTGGATGTTGGAGATGCACAGGACATAAAGAATTCACTGAGCACATTTTCCGGACATATGAAAAACATTGTGGAGATAACCAATGGAGCCGACTCCAAATCACTGGTTCTTCTCGACGAGATAGGTACGGGAACAGACCCCAGAGAAGGTGCTGCAATAGGTTCTGCAGTACTTGAAGACCTCTATAAAAACGGAGCACTGACAGTAGTCACCACCCACTACTCCAAGATAAAGGATTTCGCAGAGGAAATGAATGGATTCCAGAATGCCAAGATGCTTTTCAATGCAGAAACACTTGAACCATACTACAAGCTTGTCATAGGTGATGCAGGAGAATCAAATGCCCTTTGGATATCGGAGCGCCTTGGTCTCAAGAAATCCATACTCAAGAGGTCTGCGGAGCTTACAGGCGAGAAGGAAGTCTCATCTACCCAGACCATTAGGGCCAGGAACATACAGCCGAAAACAAGAAAGCCCGAAAAGGAGAAGGTTAAAAAACAGAAGAAATTCTTTAAAGGGGACCTTGTAATAAACCTCAATGACAACGAAAAGGCAATATTATTTGAGGGTCCCGACGAGAAAGGCATGGTCAACCTGTCAAGAAACTATGAATTCTTCACCCTCCCTGTCAAGAGAATCAAGCTCATTGGAAAGGCTTCAGACCTATATCCTGCAGACTACGACATGGACCAGCTCTTCTATTCCTTCAAGGTAAGGAAATTCGACAGGGACGTGTCGCGGGGAGGCATAAAGAGCTTCAAGGAACTTAAGGATAGGCTTGAAAAGATCAACAAATAAATTTCCTTCAATATGGAAATTAAGCTTGAATAATACAAAAAAAGTTATATAATAAGAATGTACATATTTTACTATGGACCTGGTTAGGAGAGGTTACTTTTTAGAGATATGCCACTGCCCAGAAACATCGAGAGATGCCAACGGGTCAGCAGATATTATCGATAAGGTTTTATCTAATGTGGCCGGCGAAAGCCTATGCTTTAAAGTGCTAAAACCCAACAGGAACGGGCTAATACCCCTGTGTCTGTTCGGGCACAGGGTTTTTATTTTGTTCAATAAAATTGTAACAAAGCCCAGCCGAACTGTAAACTGAAAAAAGACCGCCCGGTCAAGTTTAATTTATGAATGAAAGGAAGTGAGAAAACAGTGGACGACGGGCCTATACGTAAAAAGTTGTATCAAGATTCAAAAACCCAATATATCCCTGTATTCAGCACTTCTGTCAATAATTGCCGGACTTGTTGAATTGGGGAACCCAATTTAATAAGCGAGGTGAACAAATATGATCAATATCTATAAATCTGTTGACGACAATCTGTTTACTCTGAAGGAAATTGAAGACGGTGCCTGGATAAGTCTTGTAGATCCAACACCCGAAGAGCTTGAATTTGTTGAAGACGAGCTGGACGTGGACATCGACTTCCTGAGAGCTGCACTTGACGAAGAGGAATACTCACGTATAGAGATAGAAGGCGACCAGAAACTGATTCTGGTGGATATACCCTATCTTGACGACGAAGATGAGGAACACCCCTTCTATTCGACCCTGCCTTTCGGCATAATACTGGCTGGAAAGAACATCATTACAGTATGCCTAAAGAACACAATCGTAATAGACCAGTTCGAGAAGAACAGCGTCAGGTCATTCTATACATTCATGAGATACAGGTTTGTGCTGCAGCTTTTGTTCAAAATATCCAAGAGATACCTTCTCTATCTCAAACAGATAGACAGAATGAGCACAAATATAGAAAGACAGCTTCACAAATCAATGAAGAACAGGGAGCTCATACAGCTTCTGGACCTTGAGAAGTCCCTTGTGTACTTCAATACTTCACTGAAGGGAAATGAAGTGGTCCTCAACAAGATGCTCAAGATTGATGCCATAAAGCTTTATCCCGATGACGAAGACCTTCTTGAGGATGTAATAATCGAAAACAAGCAGGCCATCGAGATGGCCACCATATACAGCGGAATACTGAGCGGAATGATGGATGCCTTTGCTTCCGTAATCTCAAACAATCTGAACATAGTCATGAAGATGCTGACTTCAATCACAATCGTCATGGCAATACCGACCATGATAGCAAGCTTCTACGGAATGAACGTAAGATGGCTCCCCATGGCAAACAATCCAAATGCCTTCTGGATAATAATGGTGATAGCAGGAGCTCTTTCCCTTGTTGCCGGCGTTATCCTTACGAAAAAGAAGATGTTTTAACGTATATTGAAACCCAGGCTTCCTGAATTCCAGGAAGCCTTATTTATTTTAAAGACGAATACCCAGATAGGGTATTCCCCATTGATAAATCCGCCTTCATGTGTTAAAATATAAAAACAATACGTCAGGCCTTTCGCTTGATAAGGGGGTAAGACTATGAAATCCAAAAAAATGCTTGATCTTCAAAAATGGGCTGTAGTTGGTGCAACACAAAAAAAGGACAAGTTCGGGTACAAGATGTTCAAGTCTCTATTGGACAATGGAAACATTGTTTATCCCGTAACTCCTAAATATGACGAAATTGACGGAATAAAGGCATACAAGTCAATCAAGGATATTCCTGACAGAATAGATGTGGTAGGTTTTATTGTAAATCCGGAAGCCGGACTTAAGCTTATTCAGGATGTCATTGACCTGGGAATCCAAAACATATGGATGCAGCCCGGAACAAGGGACCCTAGAATAATCGATATTGCAATGGACAACGATATAAATATAGTGTTCTCATGCGTAATGGTGGAACTTGACAACATGGACAAGGGATTTCTGTAGAATCCAGCAAACACCTTATGGATGAATTATAGAAGAATAAAGGCAAGGGCCGCTTCAAAAAGAAGCCCCTTGTCTTTTTTATTGCCTGCCATCTTCGTGTTAATATTTTGTCATACTTTTCATTTGATAACATTTAATTTATAAATGCATTATAAATATTACCAATTCAAACATAGTTCTCAACAAAAGCTCCCCTCATAAAAATTTATGAGGATATGTCAAAACGGCATATCTGGGATAAATCAGCCATACATGTTGATACCACAGGTATATACTTATTTTAAAGAAATATTTTTTCACTCATTTTGTATCATATTGCGGGATATTGTATTATATTATAATGTTTTTGTTGACACAACCTTTCCACTGTGTTAATGTGATTATAAAGTCAATAATTGTTAAGGAATTAACATTCACTTTAATTGCATTTAATAATCACATAACAATTAATCTAAAAAAATAAACATCTATCCAACAAGGAGGAAATTTTCAAATGAAGAAACAATTAAGAAAGGTAACAATGGACGGCAATACGGCTGCTGCCTATGCCTCTTATGCCTTTACTGAAGTTGCAACCATCTATCCAATAACGCCATCGAGCCAGATGGCTGAACTTGTAGACGAATGGAGCGCAAATGGCGTTAAGAACATCTTTGGGGAAACCGTAGAAGTTAGAGAACTTCAAGCCGAAGGTGGCGCTGCCGGAGCACTCCACGGAGCCTTGCAGGGTGGTGCCTTATGCTCAACCTATACAGCCAGCCAAGGCCTCATGCTGATGCTTCCAAACATGTACAAGATTGCAGGAGAACTTCTTCCCGGAGTATTCCATGTAAGTTCGAGAGCTGTTGCCTCAAATGCTCTTTCAATATTTGGTGATCACCAGGATGTAATGAGCTGTCGTCAAACCGGATTTGCCCAGCTTGCTTCAGGCAGCGTACAGGAAGCCTTCCACATGGCTTGTGTTTCACACCTTGCTGCAATCAAAAGCAGAATTCCTTTCCTGCATTTCTTTGACGGATTCAGAACAAGTCATGAATACCAAAAGATTGAAGTGCTTGAATATGACGATTTGAAAGAACTTGTCGACTTTGACATGGTGAAAAGTTTCAGAGAAAATGCTCTTAACCCTGATCACCCTGCCATAAGAGGTACTGCACAAAATCCTGACATATATTTCCAGACAAGGGAATCTGTAAACAAGTTCTATGATGCCATTCCTGGAATCGTGGAAAAATACATGAACGACATCAATGATCTGTGCGGAACTGACTACAAGCTTTTCAACTATTACGGAGCTGATGATGCGGAAGATGTTATCGTATCCATGGGATCCTCTACCGGAGTTGTGAAGGAAACCATAGACTATATGAATGCAAGAGGCGAAAAGTTTGGTTTGCTTGAAGTTCATTTATACAGACCTTTTGCTGCGGATTACTTCCTAAAGGAACTGCCCGAATCCGTAAAAAGAATCTGCGTACTTGATAGGACAAAAGAGCCTGGTGCTATGGGAGAGCCTCTATACCTCGACATTAGAAACGTATTTGCAGACATTGAGAACTCTCCACTTGTTATAGGTGGCCGTTACGGTCTTGGTTCCAAGGACTTTACACCGTATGACGTTATGGCTGTATACGAGAACCTGAGAAGCGAAGAAGCGAAAAACAACTTCACAGTTTCAATAAACGATGATGTTACAGGTCTTTCTCTGCCAAAATATGAAAAACAATTCTCATCTACACCGGAAGAAAACTTCTCCTTCAAGTTCTGGGGACTTGGTGCAGACGGTACGGTAGGTGCCAACAAATCAGCCGTTAAAATCATAGGTAACCATACGGACTACAATGCCCAGGCATACTTTGCATATGACTCAAAGAAATCTGGTGGTGTTACTATTTCACACCTTAGAATGGGACCAAAACCCATCAAGGGTTCATACCTGATTTCATCAGCAAACTTCATAGCATGCCACAACCAGTCATATGTGGATAAATACGACCTCATTGGAGATCTCAAGGAAGGCGGTACTTTCCTTCTGAATACAATCTGGACTGCAGATGAACTGGAAGAAATGCTTCCAGGCAGCCTAAAGCGCAGAATTGCGGAGAAAAAAGCGAAATTCTATACACTGAATGCCGTTGACATAGCAAGAGAAGTCGGTCTTGGCGGTCGTATAAACATGATTATGCAGGCAGGATTCTTCAAACTAAGCGGAGTTCTTCCAGCTGATGATGCAGTAAAATACCTTAAGGAAGAAGTAGAAAAGTCATATGGACACAAGGGTCAAAGCATAGTTGACATGAACAACGCAGCAATCGACAAAGGCGTTCAGATGATAAATGAAATAGATGTTCCAGCAAGCTGGATCAATGCAGAATTGGAAACAACTGAGCATCCTGAAGACATGCCTGATTTCGTTAAAAACGTAATGAAGAAAATTGCCCGTCAGGAAGGAAACGAACTGCCTGTATCAACATTCAACGGCAGAGAAGACGGAAGCTTCCCGGACAGTATAACCAAGTGGGAAAAACGTGGTATTGCAATTGATGTACCTTCGTGGAACAAAGACAAGTGTATTCAATGCAACCAGTGTTCCTATGTCTGTTCACACGCTGTAATAAGACCGACACTTGTAAGTGACCTTGAAGCCAAAAACGCTCCTGATTGTTATGAAATGATGGATGCAAAAGGCTACGAAGGCATGAAGTATCATCTGGCCCTTTCTGGTATGGACTGTACAGGATGCGGTGTCTGCGTCAAGGCTTGTCCTGTAGATGCACTTGAAATGGTCACTTTCGAACCTATGAAAGAAGCGATGAACACAAACTGGGATTACACTGAAAAGAATGTATCACCTAAGGAAATAAGCGACAAGCAGAAATACACTGTAAAAGGAAGTCAGTTCCTGAAGCCTTATGTTGAATTCAGCGGTGCCTGTGCAGGCTGCGGAGAGACACCATATGTGAAACTTATGACTCAGCTCTTCGGAGACAGAATGATGATTGCAAACTCTGCAGGATGCACCCATATCTGGGGTGGTTCTCCAGAAGTTCCATATACGACAAATACAAAGGGCCACGGTCCGTCATGGGGTTGTTCCCTCTTTGAAGATACAGCCGAGTACGGCTACGGAATGTTCCTTGGTAACTCAGCTGTTAGGAAGCGTCTTAGAAGCAAGGCTCTGGAAGCCGTTTCAGAACTTCCGGACGGAGAACTAAAGGATGCATTGTCTGACTGGGAAGTCCACTTCGACGTAAGTGAAGATACAAGGGAAAGAGCTGAAAGAGTCATCGAGGTACTTAAATCAACCGAGGATATCAAGTCGGAAGCCGTTAAGGAAATTGCCAACAGGACAGACTACCTAGTAAAACCTTCGCAATGGATTATCGGAGGAGACGGATGGGCTTATGACATAGGCTACGGCGGACTTGACCATGTACTTGCATCAGGTGAAAATGTAAATGTTATAGTAGTGGATACCGAGGTATATTCAAATACGGGAGGACAGTCTTCAAAAGCTACTCCAACAGCAGCAGTTGCACAATTTGCAGCAAGCGGCAAGAAAACCAAGAAGAAAGACCTTGGAATGATGGCCATGAGCTACGGCTACGTATATGTGGCGCAAATATCAATGGGTGCCAACAGGAACCAGACACTTAAGGCAATCAAAGAAGCGGAAGCTTACGATGGTCCATCATTGATCATCGCCTACGCTCCATGTGTAAACCATGGAATCAAAGGTGGCATGAGCAATTCACAAATTCGTGGAGACGAAGCTGTCAAGAGCGGATACTGGCATTTGTACAGGTTCAATCCTGAGCTTAAGGAAATTGGACAAAATCCATTCATGCTGGATTCAAAAGCTCCAACTGAAAGCTTCAGAGAGTTCCTAATGAATGAAGTTAGATATACTTCCCTGGCGAAGAAATTCCCGGAAACTGCCGAAGAGCTTTTCGCCAAGGCAGAACAGGATGCCAATGAAAGATATGAAGCTTATGAGAGACTCGCAAACAGGGAGTACCCAGCAAAAATTGAAAGCATAAGTTAAATCAAACAGTCCAACATACACTATTTTGCCATTTTGTATTAGGATAAGAAGCCCCCGCCGTTACGGCAGGGGCTTCTCTATACTGCAAGTTTTTTGCATAAAGCACACATAATCTAGGCCATTTTCTTTTTTCGAATCTTTTAACCCCTTGCTTCCATTGCAAGCATTTCCGTTTCTATCTTGTTGGATAGGATATATGGTACAAACATAAAGGCTGAAAGGGCCAGTGTAAGTATATCTGATATGAGTTGGGTGGCAAGTATTCCATGAACTCCCAACAGCGACGGCACAATTAGTATTACGGGAACGAAGAAAAATCCCTGCCTGGCTATGGACAATACCATGGATTCGCGTCCCTTGCCGAGAGCCTGGTAGAATGTTGCTATTGTATTGTTGACAGACATCAGCACCATCGCTATGGAATAATACTTCAATCCCATGATCCCATATGCAGCCACGTCTTCTGCCGCCCTGAAAATGCCAAAGAGTTGACTGGAGAATATATTCATGAAAAGCACGCTTGCAATTGTAACAAAGGATGACAACATCATGGCATACTTAAAGGCACCCATAACACGTTCCTTGTTCCCTGCACCGTAGTTGTATCCTGCGACAGGCTGGAATGCCTGCCCTATGCCGAACACTACATACATGGGCATTATTACTATCCTGAATAGTATTCCAACGGCAGCCAGCAATGTTCCTCCGCTATAGGTGAATGCCGCATTGCTGAGTAGACCAAAGGAAATGCTTGCAAAAAGCTGCCTGAACAAGGTCGGAATGCCGACTCTGAATATCTCCCTGTATATGTCAAGAGAAGGTCTGAAATTCCTTGCTCCTATGTGCAGAAGAGATTTTCCGGCCATATACCTGCTGACAAGTATGGATGTAGTTACTGCTCTTGAAATCGTAGTGGCCATTGCCGCCCCTGCAATACCCAGATCAAGCACGAATATGAATATGGGATCAAGGATTATGTTAAGTGCCGATCCGATGATCATGCCCGTCATGGAAATCACGGCAGACCCCTCGGCCCTTAGAAGATTGTTCATGGTGATATTAAGGAGGGCAAATATGGTGCCAAGAAGGATATAGAGACAGTAGCTTTTCGCAAGGTCAAGTATCTCACCTTCTCCTCCAAAGAATATCAGTATGGGTTCCATATATACAATGGCAACAATTGTAATTAATAAACTGACTATTACCATTGAATATATGGATACTGTTGCAGCCTTATCCGCATCTTTTTTTCTGTCCATGCCAAGAAGTCTGGATACATAGCTTGCACTTCCATGTCCCGCTGCAGCACCAAAAGCCTGAACCGTCATCATGACGGGCATTACCAGCGTTGCCGCTCCCGCTTCGGCAGTTCCAAGCCATGAAACAAACATTGTATCTACAAAGTTATAGACCGCCAACACTATGAGTCCCACCACTGCAGGCAATGACAGCCTGTTTATGGCCGTGCTTATCTTTTCATCTCTGAACAGTATAATTCTTTTGTCTTCCATAGTTTACTCCTAAAATCACTGCCTAATTTCATGAAAATGTGCAAATAGTGCTTCCAGTGAAGTAATTATGAATAACAGCGCTCGACTTGGAGGTCCGAAAATCATCTTCATCAATTACAGATTTTCGTTCCGACGGAGTAGGGAGCTGTTATTCATAATTACTGAACGATTTACATTCGCAAATCATGCAGTGAAAATGACAGGCGTCCATTTATCCCTCGAGTATATATGAGCGCCTGTCATTTTGTCAATCCCTCATTCACAGTCTTATATTTATACACCATCTATACTTATCCCCTCGTATTTCTGCAAGTTAAAAGCCCCTGCAAAAGCAGGAGCCCAAACTGGTCAGTCATTTATTAATAAGAGGATATGGTGTTATCCTATTATACAAATTAATACCCTTCAAAGAAGCAAGCAAGGCTCGGTTCCTTCTGGATGTAGTTTTCCATCTTTCTTACATCGTATCTGATAAGGTTGTCCAAGACTTCCTTGTCTATATCTTCACCAACTATTTGGTGGCTTACAGTCTGGATCAACCTTGAAACTACAAGCTTGAACATGTTTGAGTTGATTCCGCCATATCCTTTGGAAACATAATATGAATGTGCCCTGTTTCCGACTCTTTCAGCCATTTCCTCCAGATCAGCAACACCCTCAGGGTTTTGAATCCTGTTCTTGAGATAGTCCTTGTTGAAAAGCAACTTGTAGCTGAGTTCAGAAATGGACTCTCCAAGATTGTCCTTGTCGCTAAAGTTTGTTCCCACTAAAAAATTGTATATGCTGTCTTCATATCTTTTCATAATAGTCCTCCTGTAATTTTAATAGTCTAAGAAAGTTATAAATTTGTAATC
Source organism: Dethiosulfatibacter aminovorans DSM 17477 (assembly GCF_900142005.1). Taxonomy (GTDB): domain Bacteria; phylum Bacillota; class Clostridia; order Tissierellales; family Dethiosulfatibacteraceae; genus Dethiosulfatibacter; species Dethiosulfatibacter aminovorans. The sequence goes on along the minus strand of NZ_FQZL01000018.1, from coordinate 60,380 downwards.
CCTTGAATCATTGGTATTACAGCGTCAAGGTAACTTTCTATGACCTCTTAAAAAATGCTTGCGCATTTTACGCAGCGCAGCTGCTTTCTTGTCTACAACTACAATATGTTAACAAGTCCATCCCAAAACTATTGGGATTCGACGATTCATCTCTTTTCTTTTGGATGAAATCTTCTATGGCTACATCTTACTCCCTCCGTCAAGGATTCTCAATGAATATCTTTTAATCAGCCGTATTTGCCACTTGAAACTTCAATTTGACGTTTTGAACGGCAAACGATTTCCTGCCGCCGCATATTTTACCGTTCAACACCCAAATCCGACCATTCACAGCTTCTTCAATACCCTTCAAAGAAACAAGCCAAACTTGGTTCTTTTTTGATGTAGTTCTTCATCTTTCCTACATCATATCTGATAAGCTCGTCAAAGGCTTCCTTGTCTATGTCTCCGTTCGCTATCTGGTGGCCTACCGTATGGACAAGCCTTGAAACAACCAGCTTGAACATGTTTGCATTGATTCCATCGTATCCCTTGGAAACAAAATATGCATAGGCTCTATTCCCTACTCTTTCACTGAGTTCCTGAAGGTCTGTCACACCCTCCGGATTATGCATCCTGTTCTTCAGGTAATCTTTGTTGAAAAGGAGCTTGTAGCTGAATTCAGAAACCGATCCTCTCATGCTTTTGCTGTCCATGAAATCAGTTGTTACAAGAAAATTGTATATTTTATCTTCAAATCTTTTCATTCCATCCTCCATAATTTTTTTATTTTCTGTTTTGTTATCATATTAATAAATGATGCTTGTTTTTTAAATTTGATTTGACTTGATCAAGTCGTCAACTACTGTCCTGTCCACCAAGGTGCTCAAATCCCCAAGGTCCTTCTTTCCTTCCCCTATATTCCTCAATATCCTTCTCATAATCTTGCCGCTTCTCGTCTTTGGCAGACCTTTCATGAATATGATTTTCTCCGGCGACGCGAACTTTCCTATTTCATCCCTGACGGCTTCCTTGATTTCAGCCTTCAGATCGTCGGTCTGCTCCACGCCTTCCTTAAGGGATATGAAGAGGCATATTACGCTTCCCTTGATGCTGTCGCTGCATCCGATGGCTGCAACTTCAGCTACGGAATCGTTTGTGAGAACGGCACTTTCAACCTCGGCGCTTCCCAGCCTGTGTCCCGAGATGTTTATTACATCATCAACCCTGCCTGTCACCCAGATATATCCGTTTTCATCCTTGATTGCACCGTCTCCGGTGAAATACATGCCTTCGAAATTGCTCCAGTAGGTGTTCACATAACGTTCCTCGTTCTTGTATACGTTCCTGAGCATGGACGGCCAGGGCTCCTTTACGACCAGGTATCCGGATCCTCCATTGGATACGGGAGTTCCATCCTCGTCCACAACCTCTGCACTGACTCCGGTGATCGGCTTGGTCGCACACCCGGGAGCAAGAGGTGTCTTTCCAGGAATGGGCGAGATCATTATGCTTCCCGTTTCAGTCTGCCACCAGGTGTCCACTATAGGGCACCTTTCTCCGCCGATCTTTTCAAAATACCACTTCCACACCTCGGGATTTATAGGCTCTCCAACTGATCCCAGTAGCCTCAGGCTTGAAAGGTCCTTGTCCTCTGTATATTCATCTCCCCATTTTATAGCCATCCTGATGGCTGTAGGAGATGTATAGAGTATGGTCACCCCATATTTCTCAATTATGTCCCATATCCTGTCCTTATCGGGATGGTTGGGTGCTCCTTCATATATAACAACCGTAGATCCGTGGGACAGGGGTCCGTATACTATGTAGCTGTGTCCCGTTATCCAGCCGACATCCGCAGTACAGAAATATACATCCTCGTCCCTTATGTCAAAAACCCTTCTGAAGGTCGAATTGACACCGGTCATGTATCCTCCTGTAGTATGTACTATGCCCTTTGGCTTTCCCGTCGTCCCGCTTGTGTATAAAAGAAACAGCGTATCTTCTGAATCCATTACTTCAGGCTCGCTGACATTCTTTTTCCAGTCCCTGTCAGCCCAGTCCATGAGTTCGTCATACCAGTAGTCCCTGTCCTTTTCCATGAAAATATGATGCTTTGTTCTCTTTACCACAATTACATTCTCAACGAATTCATTCTCGTCAACAGCCTTGTCCACATTGGTCTTTGAAGGCACTACCCTTCCCCTTCTCCAGTAGCCGTCAACAGTAATGACCACCTTCGATTCCGAGTCGTTTATCCTGTCCTTCAGTGCATTTGATGAAAAACCTCCGAATACAACGCTGTGGGGCGCACCAATCCTTGCACAGGCAAGCATTGCCACTATTGTCTCGGGAATCATGGGCATATATATTGTAACGATGTCACCCTTCTTCACATTCATCCTTTTGAGGACGCTTGCAAATTTGGAAACTTCCCTGTAAAGGTCGTTGTATGTTAGTACTCTCTGGTCCCCAGGCTCTCCTTCGAATACTATGGCAGCCTTGTTTCTTGTCCAGCTGCCCAGGTGCCTGTCTATGCAGTTGTAGGACGCATTGAGCTTTCCACCCTCGAACCACCTGTAGAATGGAGCCTCCCCTTCAAGTACCGTTTGATAATCCTCCTGCCAGCTGATGTTTTTTGATTCTCCTTCCCAGAACTTCCTGTTGTCCGCAACAAGTTCAACAGGCTTGACCTTTCTATTTCCTGCAAATTCTATACTCTTAAAATATAAATCATTATACCTTCCTATTCTCACTTCACTCATAAGATCACCTCTTCGTATTTTCTTTCTGAACACATGTTACAACCGTGTCCAAAATTCCTCAATCACAATCTTTTTATCAGCATCAATTGGCTATTGAAACGTTCATTTTGCAAGGCAAACGGTTTCCAGTTGCATACAGAAAAATCCCTATGCCGTTCACCTTCGATATTCAACCGTTCACACCTGGAATACGGACAATCAACGGTTTTATTTTGCAATCCCCATTCATTCTAGTATAATATTAATAAGGCATAATTTTAACAATCGTTGAACGATAGCAAAGTTATATTTAAACTATGGTTGAACGATGAATAAATAATAGTGAAGCAAAACAATCGTTTAGCTATCGTTAATAAAGGAATGATTAAATGAAATATCTGAAACTCAACTATGAACTTATTTTCATATATATTCTTGTTCTCCACGTTACACTCTTCGGAGGACTCTTCGCAATAGATCCAAATCACTGGAACTACTATCTGATACTTATGGTGTTTAGTTTCACGTTAAATTCACTGATACTATATTCATACAACCACCTTCACAACAAGAAGGTGGAACAAAGCATGGACGAATTCAAAACCCTTGAAGACACCATAAGGATAGCAGATAAGACCATGCCTCTTTTCAGCCAGGGGCTGAACGAGGAGACAGCATACAAGATAGCCAACACGGTGAAGATAATGACAAATGCACCTTCCGTTGCCATTACCGACAAGAAAAACGTTCTGGCCTTCATCGGCGCAGGTTGTGAGAAGCATCCTGTTGGATATCCAATAAAGACACAGGCCACCTTGGATGCACTGAAATCCGGAGAGATAAAGATAATAAGGAGCAAGGAAGAATTCAACTGCACAGTCAACAACTGCAACTGTCCCCTTGAATCAGCCATAATAGTCCCTCTTTCAAACCAGCATGAAGTCATAGGAAGCCTGAAAATATATGAAACACATAAGGGAGAAGTACAGGAAGACAAGATAAGACTTGCATCAGGCATGGGAAAACTCCTCAACATGCAGATAGAACTTGCCGAGCTTGACAGACAAAGACAGCTTGCAACATCTGCAAAGCTTGACGCCCTTCAGGCACAGGTAAATCCACACTTCCTCTTCAACGCCCTGAATGCAGTAAGCATGTATATTACGAAGGATCCAAAATATGCAAAGAAACTTATCGTGAAACTTTCTCAGCTGCTGAGGTACATGCTTAAAAATACAGGACGATTCATAACACTTAAAGAGGAAATTTCCCATATAGAAAACTATGTGGCACTGGAAAACGCAAGATTCCAGGACAAGATAGAAATACTCTATGACATCGACAAGGATCTTGGCAAGCTTAAGATTCCCGTTCTTTCCATACAACCACTGGTACAGAATTCCATTCTCCACGGACTTATACCAAAAGAAGGAAAGGGAACGGTAACAATATCCGCCCACAAGGTTGATGACAAGGTTCTAATAAGCGTCACAGACAACGGAGTCGGAATAATGGAAGGGGACGTGGAAAAGGTGTTCACCTCCGGCTACGGCAAGGGCTGCGGCGTTGGCGTACCCAATGTGAACGAAAGACTCAAGATGCTTTACGGCAAGGATTACAGCCTGGAAATAAGGAGCAAATTCGGAGCAGGTACCAAAGCCTACTTTTCGGTACCTTTCAACAAGGAGGGTTGATTTGAATGATTTTGAGAGCACTCATAGTTGACGATGAATATCCGGCAAGAGAAGAGCTGAGATACCATCTGAAGGAATATGACAACATAAAGATAGTGGGAGAAGCTGGAAGGGTATCCGAAGCGATGGAACTCATAGATGCATTACATTACGACGTTGTCTTTCTGGATGTGAACATGCCGTCGGAAAGCGGCATTGACCTTGGAAAGAAGCTCCTTGAAAGGGAAAATCCTCCCTGCATAATATATGTTACGGCATACGAGGAATACGCAATTGAAGCCATTGATGTAAATGCCGTCGGCTATGTCCTGAAGCCAATAGACGAGGACAAGCTGAAAAGGGCCATAGAAAAGGTTACAAGACTTCTTGAAAGGAAGGATTCAACCGAAACACTGCCTTCCAAAACGGAAGAGCAGCCAGCCAGGGAACTAAAACCCGTAGTCCCCATAAATTCAGGAGTTTCAGGTAAGATCTCCGCCTTTGAAAACGACAAGACCGTTCTTATCGATACGGATGAAATCTACTATGCCTATGTGGATACAAACTATGTATTCATAAAAAAATTCCACAGCAAGCTCATAACAAAATACACACTTTCAAGACTTGAAGAGAAGCTGTCGGGTGAAAACTTCATGCGCATAAGCAGAAGCCATCTTGTCAATGTAGGCAAGATAAGGGAAATCTCCCCATTCTTCAACGGAAGGTGCACCATCACACTGTCCGACAAGGAGGGGACCAAACTCCAGGTAAGCAGAAGACAGTCATCAGAGCTCAAAAAGCTCTTCGACATATAGCCTAAGGAACACACCCAGTTCTGTGGCGAGAAAAAATTTTCCTTAATGATATGTAAACAGTTGCAGAAATACAGCTGTCGGCCCAGTCGATTAGCTGTATTTTTGCGTGCAGATGTTTCCGAAAGGAATATGCTAAGCTTAAGCATGCGGTTTATGGAAACGAACGGTATTTCCCGGGAAATGATTGCTCCATTCGCATTTTCTTGCCGCTGACAAGACGCCATTCCGTACTTCAGCACCCAATAGTCCCCATACAAAAGTTATTCGTTGAGGATTTCCTTCGTGTTGCAGTAAACTTGACTCATAAAGAAAAGGGAGGAATCATAATGAATGCAATCAATACGAAAGAACAAAACGAAATGCAAAGAATCACAAGAAAATTCTGGGAGAAGAACCTGAAACTCATTACTGCATCAATGGTCATATGGTTTGCTTCGTCATACGGCATAGTGATACTGCTTGGGGATGTTCTAACAGATGTCAAATTTCTTGGATGCACCCTTCCCTTCTGGTTTGGTCAGCAGGGATCAATAATGGTATTTTTTCTGCTGGTACTGAACTATGCAGTGAGGATGGACAGGATTACAAAAAGCCTGAAGAGGGAGTATGAAAGCAGTACAATAACAGACATAAACGAGAAAGGAGCTTAATGACATGGTAGAAAGATATACACTTATACTCATAGCAATAACATTCGGAATATACATTCTCATAGGAATAAGATCCCGTGCAAAGGACACCAAAACCTTCTTCATAGCCGGAAACGAGATTCCCACCATAGTAAACGGAGCTGCGATAGCGGCTGACTGGATGTCTGCGGCATCATTCATATCCATGGCAGGACTTATATCCTTCCTTGGATACGACGGAGCGATATATCTCATGGGATGGACTGGAGGATATGTCCTTCTGACCCTAATGATAGCTCCATATCTGAGAAAATTCGGGAAATACACAGTTCCCGATTTCATAGGCGACCGCTTCAACTCTTCAACTGCGAGGCTCATAGCTGCAATCTCCACCATATTCGTATCAATAACCTACGTTGCAGGACAGATGAGAGGTGTCGGGATAGTGTTCAGCAGGTACCTGCAGATAGACATTACCTACGGAATATTCATAGGAATGGCCATAGTCGCCTTTTTTGCAGTAATAGGAGGAATGAAGGGTATCACCTGGACCCAGGCAATGCAGTATGTGGTTCTGATAACGGCCTTTCTCATACCTGCAATTGCAATAGCCATGAAGCTTACGGGAATGCCTGTTCCACAGCTTGCATTTGCTTTTTCCGACATAACGGAAAAGCTCAGCAAAATACAGGTGGACCTGGGTATGAAAGAGTACCTGCAACCCTTCCAGAACTACTCCAAGCTCAACATGTTCATGATGACCTTGGCTCTCATGGCGGGAACTGCCGGTCTTCCCCACGTAATCGTAAGATTTTATACAGTTAAGACGGTAAAGGCTGCCCGATGGTCGGGAGTATGGGCTCTTCTTTTCATCATGCTCCTCTACACCACCGCACCTGCCTTGGCGTCATTTGCAAAATACAATATAATAGACAGCATAAACGACAAGCCTGCGGAAGTAGTTGACAATATAGAATGGGTTGACAAGTGGAAGAGTACAGGTCTTCTGGCTCTTGAAGACGCTGACGGAAACGGCGAGTATGACATGGGCTCGGAAGGCGAAGTTGCCATCGATAAGGACATCATTGTGCTCTCCACTCCCGAAGTTGCAAACCTGAGCCCAATGGTAATAGCCCTTGTTGCAGCAGGGGCCCTGGCAGCGGCACTTTCCACGGCATCTGGACTGCTTCTTGCAATGTCAAGCGCTGTATCCCACGACATCTACTACCGGATCTTCAACAAGGATGCAACGGAAAAACAGCGGCTAAAGATTGCACGGATAACAATCCTACTTGCCGTATGTGTTGCAGGATGGCTTGGAGTCAATCCTCCGGGCTTCGTTGGAGAGGTTGTTGCCCTTGCCTTCGGACTTGCTGCAGCAAGTATCTTCCCAGCAATACTTCTTGGGATATTCGACAGGGAGATGAACAATTCGGGAATAATAGCAGGCATGCTGACAGGACTTTTATTCACTGTATCAATGATAGGAATGATGTGTTCCACCAAGATATTCGGCACGACCCAGCCGCTCCTGAAAGATTTCTTCGGCATCAATGCACAGGGCGTCGGAATAGTCGGTATGGTACTTAACTTCTCGGTATCACTGGTGGTTTCAAGGCTTACCGCAAGCCCCTCTGAGGACATGAAGTCAATAGTTGACAATATAAGGGTACCTGAGGGGATTTTTCAGGAAAATTAGTAAAAGCAAGTCTTTTACTACACCATAATTTACTAAATTACGATGTAGTAAATTATGATTAATTAAAAATATACACTTAATATTCAATTTCTAGTCTTATTTTATCTAAAATTAAAAATTGCTGCACGGTCTAACCGTTCAGCAATTTTCTTTACAAAGCCCTGTCTTTCCTGCATTCATCCTCAATAATATCGCAGAGATCCTCCCATTTCGAGAAAAACGGGGAGTGACCGCTGTCGATGGACCTTACGCATTCAAATTTCATCCTCTTCATGTAGTATCTTTGGAGCTTGGGAGTCAACATCCTGTCCCTCAATGTTTCAACATAGACCTTTGGTATGTTTCCTAGTCTTTTATCTGTCCACTTTATCTTGGAAAACATGGGCCTGATTGGTTCATTGGTAACGAAAGTATTTCTGAAAGCACTCTTTTTATCATCCATTTTCTCATAATTCTCGCCGTCCATTAGAACATCAATAGTAGCGTATCCCTTGATAATCAGCTTCCAGCTTTTTGAAAGCTTCCTTCCTAGGGCAAAGCTTAAAAGTCCGAATCTGCTTGTTATCATTCTGTATCTTCTTTTGGGAATAACGGCACAAACATATATGACCTTTTCAAACAGTTCCGGTCGCATTTCTCCTGCAACCGTAACAGCACATCCTCCAAGGGAATGGCCTATGAGCACAGATGGACCGTCCATCTTTTCAGCTTCCTTTATTATATCCTCACCATACTTTTTCATGGTTACATCGAAGGCATTGCCGTAGTCATCGGTATGTCCGCTAAGGGTTACTGCCACCACATTGTTTCCTCTGTCCCTCAAGCATTCCGTCACCCTTGACCAGCAATTGCCGTCGCTGTAGGCACCATGGACCAGGATTATATTCATGTCTTTCATCACTTCCTATCAGTCAATGGATTAATATATCCATTATATACCCTTGGTGTACCCTGTCAAGAACAACAATTACATCATGCCTTCCAATTCTTTTATTGTGTTTTCAAAACCATTTTATTTGCCACAGCTGCAGCCGTTTCCTCCCGTCTGTCCATAGGGGCAGCCTATGCATTTGTTGCCTTTTTTCTTTTCATGCACTATCTTAAGTACTGCACCTGCAAACATCGCTGCCAATACAATTATCAATACAGCATTTACCATTTATCTCATCCCCTCGCATTCACTGCAAACTTGAGTCTTTCTTTCTCTTTTCCTTTGTTCATCAGGTAGATAACATATCCTGTCATGGCAGCCACGGCTATCAATCCGGGTACAAATCCTGTTCCCTTAGTCCCTTCAGTTACTAGAGTACCTACATGATAAGTTACGAAGGCAACCACATATCCCATTCCAAACTGGAATCCGATAGCTCCCCAAAGCCATTTTTTCGACTCCAGCTCTGCGTTCATTGCTCCAATTGCCGCAAAGCAAGGAGGCGTAAACAGGTTGAACATCAAATATGCCAGCGCTGCCGCTGAAGTAAGTCCCATTATCTGCGCCACATCAGTACCGCCTTGAACAAGGGCAAGTTCCTCAGTATCAATGAAGTTGGTAATGCCGTAAACTACAGCAAGTGTTCCAACGACATTTTCCTTTGCAATAAAGCCGGTAATTGCCGCTGCAGCCAACTGCCATGCTCCAAACCCAAGAGGTATGAGCAGGTAGGCAAAAGGGGAAGCTATGCTGGCGAGGATACTTGTACTTTCAGCCCCTTCAGCAACAACTTCAAAGTTCCAGTTGAATGTCTGCATTATCTGTACCGCCGCATTACAGAGGAGTATGATGGTTCCCGCCTTGATGATGAATGCCTTACCCTGGGACCACATTGATATAGCAGCTCTTTTTATGCTTGGGATCCTGTACTCGGGAAGTTCCATAATGAAGAATGATTTCGCATTCTTTTCTCCTGTTATCCTTATTACTACCATGGCACCCAGAATTATAATTCCAATTCCAAGGAAATACATCGATGTTCCAACAAGGGCCGAATCATTGAAGAACACTCCTGCAAACAACGCTATTACCGGAAGCTTTGCTCCACAAGGCATAAAAGGTGTCAGCATTGCAGTAGTCCTTCTCTGTCTTTCATTTTTGATTGTTCTTGTAGCCATTACACCGGGAATTGCACAACCTGTACCTATTATCATAGGAATGATTGATTTACCGGACAATCCAACCTTTTTGAAAAATCTGTCCATAACCACGGCAACTCTTGCCATGTATCCACAATCCTCAAGTAAAGCAAGCAGGAAGAACAATACCATAATCAATGGAAGGAATCCAACAACCGCTCCAACCCCTCCGATTATTCCATCAAGAAGCAGGGCTTTAAGTACAGGAGAAGCCGCCTCTCCAAGCATGCCTTCAACTGCGGCGTACAATCCGTCAATCCAGCCAACGAACATGTCGGCAAGAACCGGCCCTAAATGCGCCTGAGATATGGAGAACACACACCACATAATCAGGGCGAATATGGGTATACCGAGCCATCTATGGGCAACCACCCTGTCAAAGGCATCCTGTCTTGTCTGCCTGGCGCTGTCAATTTTCTTTTCTTCTACCTTGTCAACGATCTTCTTTACAAATTCATATCTTTTCTTGTCCGAATCCTCTACCTGGCTTCTTGCGGACATATCCACGCCTTTAGCGTCAAATGGAGCAACCTGTTTCTTACCGCTGGCTTCAACCGCCGTTGATATCAGTTTTTCAAGACCGTTGTCTCCGCCCTTTGTTGATACCGTATTTACAACATCACAACCTAAAAAGGATGATAAAAGCTTGATATCGATTTTCGTATCCTTTTTCTCAACCAGATCGCTCTTGTTTAGGGCAACCACAACAGGTATTTCCAATTCCAGAAGCTGGGTGGTAAAAAACAAGCTTCTGCTCAAATTAGTTGAATCAACTATGTTGATAATTACGTCAGGATTCTCGTTTTTCACAAAGGTGCTTGTAATGCTTTCCTCTGATGTAAACGGCGACATGGAATAAGCTCCCGGCAAGTCAACCGCCACTATATCCATATCTTTCTTGTTCAGCGATTTCTTGATGTCGCCTTCTTTCTTTTCAATTGTAACCCCCGCCCAGTTCCCGACACGCTCTATCTTGCCTGTAATGGCATTAAATAGGGTAGTCTTTCCACTATTAGGATTACCCGTCAGTGCAATTTTCATAATATCCTCCAAATAATTTAGCATTTAATATTGCATTTTTATTTTTATTCCAACCTCATTTCTTTGACAATGCAGGTCAGTTGATAAACAAACTCATTGTTGCCCCAAGTTAACTTCGTGGTCAAAAACCAATCCGGCAAAAACCGGATTTAAAAACTATACTATAATAGCTTCCGCCAATTCTCTGTCGATACTGTACCTGGCATCCTTTATGGAAACGACATAGTTGTCCGCAAGAATCGAGATAATAGTTATACTCTCGCCTTCATAGCATCCCAATGTGAAGAGGAAGTCTTTCATCTCGTCATCATCAGTGTCAATACGCTTGACAGAATACCCCCTGTTGACTCTCGCCTTGGTCAAATTTCTGTCTCCGCCTCTGTTCCTTCTTTTATTGGCAAATCCATCATTAAATATTGATCTCATAGAACTCACACTCACTGCCATATAAACCTCCCCTGGCAATGGCCAGATTGCCATCATGCCAAATATCCATATTACAAAATATAGATGTTAATTATTAAACAAACCACAAGTTAACCTTGCCTAACAATAACATAGTATAATATTTGAGAATGGTTGTCAACAAGAAGAGTTATGGTTTATTCCCCATAACTCTTCCCGATCAACCTTTCTTTATGCATTCATTATTTTTAATCAGGTACTCCTCTATGGCTTCTATCATTTTTTCACTTACCACATGTTCAATGCGACATGCATCCTTGTCTGCATCCTCGGGTTTCATATTCAACGAGTGCTCCAGAAACCTCATAATGAGACCATGATTCCTGTAGATTCTTTCGGCTACTTCCCTTCCTTTTTCAGTAAGTACTATTGATCCATAGGGTTCCTTGTCTACATATCCTTGTTCCCTCAAATATTTAGTTGCCTTGGTGACACTTGGCTTTGAAACGTTCAGTTCCTTGGCTATATCCGTAACATGGGCATGCCCGTATCTCTTTTCAAAGATTAAAATTGTCTCAAGATACATTTCCATCGATTCGTTGTTTACCATTTTATCCTCCCGAGATCATCATTACTCTGGTCTTCCATCCTTGCCGAATCCCATATAATCGTAGTATTCCTTCTTCATATCATCAAACTTCTCCCTGTCAAGTCGCCTGCCCTTTAGAGCTCCTCCCTCAAGGGGTTGGTACAACCTTTTCGGAAGTTTTTCATGACTCTCGTCTACGCCGTGGTCATAATTTATCCTTCTCGCTATCCTTATGCCCATTTCTCCGGCTTCAAGGGCCTCCTCCACAGTGAATTCCCATCCCGTTGCAGCATTGAGTAACTCTATCAACCTGTCTATCGGCATTGACCCTCTAGGAGCCGGTATGAAGTCGCATACCCCTGCCATGTTCAGGAAACTCCACCACTTTTCAGCCTGTGCATAGTATGCGGCCTTGTCCCTTCCGTATTCCATCGGGTCAAGTGGCTTGTCCCAGCCTAGTAGCTTCACCTGGTCAAGGACGGGCCCTTCTTCCTTTATCATTGTATCGTGTGCCGCCTGCATATGGTCACTCCCTGTAGGAGACAAGGCATATGCCAGTCCAACCCCAACTTTTCCTCTGGGCTCGTGCATTGGCAGTTCCTGCCCCTTCACCTGCATGGCAAATTCTTCCGACCCCTCTCCGAATATCTTCGAAGCCCTTCTTGTTCCCTTGGAAAGGATTTTCCCGAATCCCCTCACGTGGGCAATATCCTCGATGAGCTTAAGGAGCGCCTCACTGTTTCCGAAGTTCAGCTCAATCCCTTGGGTGATTTCATCGTCTATTATTCCTCTCTCATAGCATTCCATGGCAAAGGCTATGGTAACACCTGCTGATATGGTATCCAGACCCAGATCATTGCAAAGCTCGTGGGACTTTGATATTACCTCTAGGCTTCCTATGCCGCACATGGAACCCATGGCACCGATCGTCTCATATTCAGGCCCTCCGAATTTGGGATCGACCTTCATGTCTTCCCTGTCAACCTTGACAACCCGCTTGCACCTTACTGGACATGCAAAGCATCCTTCCCTCTTTATGAGGATTGTATCAGCCATATTCTGGCCGGATATATCTTCAGCCTTCTCGAAGGACCCCTCCCTGAAATTCCTCGTAGGCAGCATTCCACCGTCACTAGTCCTTAGCGTACCTCCTGCCGTACCATACATATAGAATCCCATTGTCAATGGATTCTCCTTGAAATATGAGGAATACCACCGGCTTGTCTCAAGTATCTTTTCCTTGTCCTTGAACCTGATTTCTCCGGTGCCTTTTACCGCCACTGCCTTCAGGTTCTTGCTTCCCATGACTGCACCAATTCCGCTTCTGCCGCAGGCATGCTTAAGGTCGTTTATGACACAGGAATACTGTACCAAGTTTTCTCCGGCAGGACCTATCTGGGCAAGCCTCACCCTTTCGTCCCCTAGTTCCTTCTTTATCGCTTCGTTGACCTCGCCTATGCTGCGCCCCCAAAAACCAGCTGCATCCCTTATCTCAACCTTGTCGTCGTTTATATACAGATAGACTGGCCTTTTTGATTTTCCTTCAATAATGATGCCGTCCCAACCAGCCTTTTTCATCTCTGTAGCTATGAATCCTCCCGACTCCGCCATTCCAAAGCCTCCAGTGACAGGCGACTTGCATCCCATAATTATCCTTGAAGTACCTGCAGCAGGTATCCCCGACATTATCCCTGTAAAAAAGTAGAGTATGTTATCCTTTGAAAGAGGCTCGACCTCGGGACCTATCTCCCTTTCAAAATACAGGGACAGCAGTCCTTTACCTCCCAGATATTTCCTCATTATATCTTCAGTGATCTTTTCCGATACAAAGGTTCCCTTTTCAAGATTCACCCTCAATATCTTACCTGCATATCCGTATTTCATATATCCTCCAAAATATCCTAAACCGCATAGCTCACATTCATATTTAACCGCATCATACGTCAAGCCCATTATACCTTCACCGGGCTGCAACATCAAGGGACTTTATTGTCATTAATCATCCTCCGCCAAACATGGGAAGTATCTTAAGTTTGTCCTCATTCCCTACAATATGGTTCTTTTTTACTTCCTTCCCGTTTACAAAAAAAACGGCATATCCCATATGATCAAGGCCAATGATCTCTGTCAGCCTATCTATGGAACATGGCTCATCAATATACATTTCAACTTTTTCTTCAATGTTTTTATTGTGCAAAAACACCTTGCTGATTTCAATAACCATCCAGGCTGTACTCTCCCTTTCTGTCTATTTTGATTTCATCGGCAGAAACCTTTGAGTTGTAGACCAATATGTCAACACCAGCCTCCTCAACTGTCTTCAAGGCATCTGCAAACCTGGGATCCATTTCACTGTTCGGCGTGAATTTCTGTATGTCATTAATCTGAATGAGAAAGAACACTGCGCATTCATATCCTTTCTTCCTTGCATCAACAAGCTCAAGAAGATGTTTTCTGCCCCTTTCAGTAGGTGCATCTGGAAACATGGAAATTCCGTCCTTTTCAAGTGTAACACCCTTTACTTCCACAAATCCCCTTCTACCGTCTTCCCTTTCATAATATAGATCGAACCTTGAGTTTCCATAGGTCTTTTCCCTCTTCAGGATGACTATGTCCTCGTAGCCTTCAATCTGCTTGTTTTTAAAGGCATCATAAACAACCTTGTTGGGCACCTGTGAATCTATGTTAATAAGCATGTCTCCCTTGCAGGCGCTTATGAGGGAAAATCTTGTCTTCCTCTTGGGGTTGTCCGATTCCTGAAGATACACCTTTGTACCCTTAATGAGAATTTCCCTGCATCTGCCGGTATTTTTAACATGGACAGTGTGCTGCTTTCCCTCCACGATGACTTCGGCTATGAATCTGTTTGGTCGCCCAAGGAATATCCCCTGGACCATATCCTGGTATTTCATCTACTTGATTCTCCATTCAAATTTGTAGGACCCTTTTGCCTCCTGTCCCACTACCGATATATAATATCTGTCTCCCTTTTGCACGTCAAATACCACTATTTCCCTGGCATTTCCCGGAAAGTTGTACATAATATTGTTGTCATCGTCCTTGAGGACAGCATAAACGATGCCTTCCTTGGACACCAGTTCGAATTCTATTTCCAGAACACCATTCCTGTCCACATCTATGGTCTTCTCCTTGGTGCCGTCCCAGTATGAATACTTGCTGCTTATGACGGAACTTGTATTCTGGTCCTCTCCCCTGAATATTTCATACTTGAAGGTATCTATTACCTCCTCGATGTTCATATATCTGAATGGTGTCAACGCTATGAAGGCAAAGAAAAGCATACCAACCGCAAGAAGTATTGCAAGGACAGCAATTATGCTTTTTCTCGCTGCATTGGCCTGTGCCATTCCATCATCAAACATTTCATTGTAGACCTCGGCTCCGCAATAGGGACACTTGTAGGGATTCCCTGTCAGGGTCCTTCCGCAGGTCTGGCATCTCCGCTCTTCAGCAGATCTACTAGATACTGACACCCTGTCGTAATCCTTGCCATATCCTTTGTCGGTGTCGACTCTCCTGCTGTAGTCCGGGCTTTGTCTTCCACTTGGCTTGTTGGCCTGAATCCACTGGGATGACTGGCTCCTTACTACCAGATATATTATAAATCCAATTAAATTGGGCATGAGTATGGTTATTAGCACCCACAGCACTGGATTCATTCCCCTTTTCTTGCTGTCGTTGTACACAAATATTGCCAGGAATAATTGGAATATGAAAATCATCATGAACGGTATAAAGGCAAATCCTATCATTATATGCCACCTCTGTTTTCTCAGTATAGTTGTCAGTCAATTCATTATAACATTTTTACAAATCCAATTATATGTTTTTATCGTAAAAACCTCCCTACCCTATGGTAGAGAGGTTTTAAATCATCATTGATCATCTGTTACCTGTTCAATTCAATATTCATTAGCCTGTTGTCGGAAGCGAAGAGGACAGCCTGATAATACATGTTGAATTTCATGATGTCTCCAATCGCATATTCCCTTCCGGCTTCCTCTATATCCACTATGAGATGGTCCGAGCTTGCTCCCACAAGTTCAACACCCTCGTCTATTGGCTCCAGTGACGAATAGTCCCCTACATCTCTGTTTCCAACAGCCAGAAGGGCTCTCAGCCTTATGCCCCTGTCTTCATATTCAGGAGTCTCTCCAAAGGCATTGACGCATTTTTCCCCTATGGGATAGGATGGCTTTCTCCTTATTTCTATAATCTGGGCATCCATGGTGAACACCCCCTTTTCAAGCCCTTCAATATCTGTATCCCAGTACAAGGGGAGGTCCATGGCGCAGATTATCGATTCTCCCAGCCTGAGATGGTTTATCCCCTTTGGCAGCTTGTTCCTGTAGAAAAGAGGCAGGGTTGTAGTTGCTCCACCAGAAACATACCTTAACTTCCTGTCTATGAGCTTCTCGATTTCCTCTGCATCTTCAACCAGCATTGAGAGATTTTTTTCAGTCGGGGCTACGGAACCGTAGCAGCTGAGGTTTGTTCCTATTCCTTCAAGAACAAGACCTTTAAGGCTGTTTTCTATGAAGCAGGCCGTTTCTATGAATTCGTCCCTGTCGAATATGCCTTCCCTGAGATCGCCAAGATCCCTCATTAGGATGACCCTGTGTTTCGTATTGTTTTCAACGGCCATTCTGTCCAGTTCAACAAGGGTTTCCCTCTGGGAGTTCAGGCTTATGTCGGCATATCTTATGACTTCTTCAAGCTCGGACATCATGGGTATCCTCAGAAGAAGGGTATCCATCGCCATTCCTCTCAGTTTGACATCCTTGAGCTGGTCGATCCTTGAGCTTGCAACCTGGCTGCATCCGCACTTGGCCATTTCTTCCGCAACTTCAGGTATACCGTTATATCCCTTGATCACACAGGCTGTGTCTATTCCATTCTCATTGCATTTTTCAGTTATTATCCTCGCATTGTTCACAAGCTTTTTTATATCAATATTCAAAACAGGATATCTTTTGCCCATTTTCCACCTCTTAAATTCTTTTATTTACAACTATCGATTTTTTGCCTTATTTTACGTACCTATTGATTATATCACTTTTCTCTTTCATAGTGAACTCATTCAATATGGAAATGGGGCTTAAATCATCTCAGGCAGAAATAAATCCACCAGCTGTTCCATCGAGTATCTCACCGTCCCTTAATACCATCCTCCCGTTTACGAATACATATTCTATGCCTTCAGGAGGTTCAATGGGATTGTTGAAGTCTGCCCTGTCAATTATGCTTCCTTCACTAAACATCGTAATATCGGCATGAAAGCCTTCTCTTATCTGTCCCTTCCTGGTCAACCCCAGCCTGTCTGCAGGCATTTTTGTCATCTTGTTAAGGGCTTCCACCAGACTCATGATTTTCTCTTCTCTTACATATTTCCCCAGGACCCTCGGAAAGCTGCCTGCACCTCTTGGGTGCCCCTTGCTTCCGTTGTATATCTCGTCGCTTCCTATCATGACGCAAGGGTGCTTCATGGCATCAATTATCTCCTTCTCCTTCATGACGAAAGCAACTGCAAGCATGTCTGGATAGTTTGTTCTCGCATCATTAAAAATTTCTTTTGTGCAGTGCATATTCCTATAGGGTTCTTCCGTCATCATTATGCTGTCGTATCCCACGTCCCACTTTTCAATGCATCCATCTTCAAATACCGTGGAACCTATATAGGTGCAGAATGCATTATAGGGATAGCAATCGGCCATGACATCGATGCCGTCACCATTAGCCTTGTCTATCATCTCCAGAGATTTTTCCATGAAGCCATACCCGCTGCAGCTTCCTATATGTGAAATCTGCATTGGAACATTTGACTCCCTTGACAGTCCTATCATCTCTTCCACTGATGTCATGCTGTCAGCTCCATCCTTTCTGTAGTGGGCAGATACCATATGTCTTTCAGGGTCCAGCAATTTTGACACCTCCAGCATTTCCTCGTAACTGATGCCTGGTGAATACTCGATGCCGAATGATATTCCCTTTACTCCCGTTTCCAGAGTCCTGACAATTTCCCTTTTTATTTGTTCAAGAACTTCCGGACTCATAGGATCGAAGGGAGAATCAAGGCCTGCATTCTTCCTGAAGGTATTGTAGCCGATCTTCAGCATGTAGTTTATAGGTGATCCATGTTTTCCTACAGCTTCTATGAACTCCTCCGGAGGCTGGTAGTTGATTCCGCAGTTGCCTCCCAGCGCCGTAGTTACTCCCATTTTAAGCATCCTTTCAGCCACATAGAATCTGCTGAGATCAGGATACCTGTCAAGCTCCTCCTCGTGCATGTGGATGTCGATAAATCCGGGAGAGGTTACAAGCCCCTTACCGTCTATTTCCACCTTTGCTCCCTCAGAGGTTTTTCCTATATATTCAATTTTTCCATCCTTGATGCATATGTCGTCAACCTTTAATTCATTAGTATCGTAATCAGGGTATCTGGCATTTATTATCTTGATATCATACATTTCCTCAAATGCCTCCTAAAAAATATCTTATCTTAGCCTAAATCATAAGGCAGCCACCAGGACCGCCTTATGTTTGACTTTTCTTTAATTTGTTTATATACTCTAGTTAAGGGTCTTTATCTTTGGTTTTATTTAGCGATTTTTCCTTTGATTTTAGATCCTTGTTTTTGTTTTAATGACTGTAATTTAAAATGGTCCATAGTTGATGCTGTGTGCTATGAATACGAGTATTCCTGCCGTCAGATACTGCAAAAGTATCAATGGAAGTATCCACCTTGCCCATTTCTGCCAAGGTATCTTAGCCAGTGCAAGACCTGCCATGAAATATCCCGATGTAGGTGTGAATATGTTTGATATTCCGTCACCGAACTGGTATGCAAGCACTGCAGTCTGTCTCGTTACACCTACCAGGTCCGAAAGAGGTGCAAGTATGGGTATTGACACTGCAGCCTGTCCGCTTCCCGACGGCACTATGAAATTAAGTAGACACTGGAAAACATACATTCCCACTGCCGATACGGCCGATGGAAGTTGAAGAAGCAGATTGGATGATGAATAAAGTATTGTGTCAAGAATATGCCCTTTTGTAAGAACCACAAGTATAGCCCTTGCAAAACCTACAACCAGAGCCCCTCCTGCAAGGTTTGCAAATCCATTCAAAAGATTTTCAGCAAATCCGTTAAAGCCAAGCCTGCCTGCCAAAGCTGCAACTATTGCCATTCCCATGAAGAGAGCAGCTATTTCCTGGATATACCAGCCATAATTTATTACTCCGAAAATCAACAGACATATTGTTCCCACTACAGTCATTAAAACAAGTTTTCTGCTTGTTGTGAGTTCCTTCAGTGAATCAAGATCAAGTACGTCATCTCTGTTGATATCCACTTCATACATTGAACTCAATTGTGGATTTGCCTTTACCCTGCCTGCATATCTATACAGGAAAACAGTTACCAGCGTCACCATTGTTACATAACCTACAATCCTGTATCCCATTCCTGAAAATAGTGGAAGTTCAGCTATTCCCTGGGCAACTCCTACTGTAAATGGATTCATGAATGCTCCTGCGAATCCTGCTCCGGCTCCCGCCAGAACCATTCCTATTCCAGTAAGGGAATCAAAGCCAAGGGCGATTGCAAGTGTTACCATTATCGGAATGAAGGGAAGTGTCTCCTCCGCCATACCGAATACTGCTCCGCCAAGGGAAAATACGATGACAATTATAGGAATTATTGTTCTTTCCTTGCCTCTCATCTTCATGGTAATCTTTCCTATACCCGCTTCAATGGCTCCTGTAGCTTCAACCACCGCAAAGGCTCCTCCAACCATGAAAATGAAGAAAATGATTGATGCCGTCTCCACCATTCCGTCAGGTACTGCCTTTAGAAAATCCATTAGTCCAACTGGCGTATTCTCGATATACTGGAATGAATCCGGATTGACAACTGTCCTTCCACTGGCACTTTCCATCATTTCATACTGTCCTGCAGGTACGATATAGGTTAGAATTGCACAAATTGCCACCACCGTAAGCAAAATCACATAGACGTGTGGAACCTTAAGTCGTTTCTTCAGAGTGTCGGTACTGCTTTTTTCTTTAATGTTACTCATATTATCCTCCTATTCTATTTTAGTGAAACTAAGATATCCTCCCTTCTTTATAGTAATAAAGCGACCGTATCGCATTATCCTCTTCACTGGAACCAAAGACGTTCATATTTCTCCTAGCGTAAAAGCCTGCTGATTTCAGCCGCTCCCTTTAGCACCTCTTTGATGTATTCCGGTTTATTCTTGATGAAGGTTTCCGTACCGATTCCCGAAAGACCTATGCATCCGTGGACTTTTCCATTTGAACTGAATGTAGGTGCGCCTATACCTATGGTTCCTTCGATATATTCGCCGTAGCTTTCAGAATATCCCATTTTCCTGATCTTTCTGTACTCCTCAAGAAGTTTTGCAGGATCAGTAAATGCCTTGGGAGTTACAGGTTTCAGCTCTATTTCATAGACAAGCTTTTCAAGCTCTTCAATAGAATGTGAATAGGCCATGAGAACCTTTCCGTATACTCCGCAGTTAACGGTGTATATCTCACCGGGCATGTAGTTTATTGTCTTGTTGTAGAACTCCGACTCATAAATACTTATGACCTTCTCGCCCTCAAGCACTGTATATCCAACCTGCTGTCCCGTAGCTTTTGAAACCTCGTCGACAATTCTCCTTATGTCAGCATAGGTGTTCTGTCTCTTGGCATACTGCATGCCAATGATATAGCTCTTGTGTCCAACAGTATATTTTGTCAAATCAGCCGTTCTTTTAACGAAATCCCCCTTCTCCAGAAGATTCAGTATCCTGTGGATGGTAGGCTTGCTGATATTAAGCTTGTCGCTTAGTTCCTTTGCAGTATATTCAAAAGGCTCCTCTATGAAAGCCTCCATTATCATGAGTGTTTTCTCTATTGCATTTGGGTTGCTCGACATTTCGCCCTCCTTTCGAAGTCCATATTATGGACTCTATTATCATTATATGGACTTGCTTATATGTTACAACGTTTTCACTATTTTGTCAAGTTGCTAAATAACTGCGAAATCAACAAAAACGCCCCATAAAGGCGTTTTATGTTGAGCTATTCATCTTATCAACATCATCTATCAACAATACGACAATATTTCCTTGGAGTTTTCCACAACTAATGGACAGAACAAAACGGCACTGGAATTTCAATATTCCAATGCCGTTTTAAACATCCTGCAAGACAGGTTATTCACATTATCCATAGATTGTATACAATGTTCATAATACAGTATCTACTGAAAATCACCATGTTATCCCC
Source organism: Dethiosulfatibacter aminovorans DSM 17477 (assembly GCF_900142005.1). GTDB lineage: Bacteria > Bacillota > Clostridia > Tissierellales > Dethiosulfatibacteraceae > Dethiosulfatibacter > Dethiosulfatibacter aminovorans. The sequence continues at coordinate 39,358 of NZ_FQZL01000018.1, read as the reverse complement.
AGATTTAGGGGCTTATCCCCAGAGTTGTCCACAAAATCGTGGATATCTTGTGTTGCTGCTTATTTATCAAGAACCTTTTTGATTCTTTCCATCGCCCAGTCGATTTCCTCTTTAGTGATAATCAAAGGAGGCGCAAATCTGATTACAGTCTCATGAGTTTCATGGGCAAGAACTCCAAGTTCCTTAAGCTCGTCACAGTACGGCTCAGCCTTATGGTCGAACTCGACACCTATGAAAAGACCCTTTCCTCTTATATCCACTATATGAGGATTGTTGATTTCCTTAAGTCTTTCAAGGAAATATGCGCCTAATTCGCTTGATCTTCCGCAATAGTCATCTTCCACCATTACCTTCATTGCTTCAATTGCTATGGCACATCCCAGAGGATTTCCACCGAATGTGGATCCGTGTGAACCGGGATTGAATACACCGAGGATAGACTTGTCCGCTGCAACTGCAGATACGGGGAATACTCCTCCGCCAAGGGCCTTACCCATTACATACATGTCTGGCTCTACATCTTCCCACATGCTGGCAAACATCTTTCCTGTTCTGCAGAATCCTGTTTGAACCTCGTCTGCAATAAGAAGCACGTTGTTCTCTTCACAAAGCTTCTTTGCTTCCTTCATGAATCCTAGAGCAGGTACTATTATTCCGCCTTCTCCCTGGATAGGTTCCATTATGAATGCAGCAGTGTTTGGAGTGATGGCCTCCCTGAGCTGGTCTATGTCCCCATACTCTATAACCTTGAATCCAGGAGTCAATGGACCGTATCCTCTCTGGTATGCCTTTTCGGAACTCATGGAGATTATTGATATTGTCCTTCCGTGGAAGTTGCCCTTGCATGCTATTATTTCCTGCTTGCCTTCTTCCACACCCTTAACGTCAACAGCCCATCTTCGTGCACACTTAAGTGCAGTCTCTACAGCTTCTGCTCCTGTGTTCATTGGAAGGATCATGTTCTTGTTTGTAAGCTCTGAAAGAAGCTCGTAGAAGTCACAGAGTACATCATTGTGAAAAGCTCTTGAAGTAAGAGTAACCTTTTCCATCTGCTTCTTTGCAGCCTCGATTATCCTTGGATGTCTGTGTCCGTGGCTCACTGCAGAATATGCACTCAGAAAGTCTATATACTTATTGCCCTCGGGATCAGTTACCCATACGCCTTCAGCTTCACTGAACACAACCTCTGTCGGGCAATAGTTGTTGGCACCGTATTTTTGGGTTTTTTCAATAATTTCTCTGGTACTTCTCATCACTTTACTTTTCATTCCATCCTCCTGTTTATATTTTATTTTTATAAATGTTTTTAATAAATATTTTGTTTATAATATTCACCTAATTAATATTTTATACCATACTTCAACAATAATCAAGGATTTTTAAAACGGCGTTTCAAGATTTAACTGCTGTTTTCGTGTGTTTTCTGGCCTATATTGAATTTTTATTAGCTATTTTTGTTCCAAATGTTGATATGTCAACATATTCTATACATGTTTTTTTTAAAATAATTCATCTTTTCTTCTTATTAGCACTTGACTTGCCAACGCACCTTTACTATTATGTAATAAATCTGTTACAAATACGAAACAGGCTGCATAGTGTATAATATTCATAAATAGTAATATTTAACAACAATGGTACTTTCCAATTTTTTGTTTTTCCGCCTTGATTGGTTCTACCATACAGGGGTGGGCCACCAGCAATATATGTTGATCTGCACGATTTTTTACCTTGACTGGTTCTACCCTATAAGCGAGACCGCCTTGCTGCATCATCTGCAAAACAGTCTTGTTCCCCCAGAAAGTTGCCTTATCCCCATAACACCAACATAGCAAGGTGTTATGAATATGTTGGCTTTCTTAAGATGTCAAGAAAGCTTCTTTGGAAGCTTTTTTATAGCAATAATAAAATAATAAGGATGCTTTAATCAAAGGCAGGTTTTTGCTTTTGCTGCACATTAAAAAACAAAGGATGTTTTAAGCAAAAGCAAGTTTCGTACTTATTCATTCAACAAGCCGTATCGCATTGATACATTGCGATACACTTGTTTCATGAATAAACTCAATTATGCTTTTGCTTAAAACCAGGAGGTAGTAATGAACTTACAATTAATCATCGTAACAGTGTATATTGTCGCTTTGTTTGCAATAAGCGCATATGCAAAGAAACTTACGCAGAAAGGAAATGCCGAAAGCTTTATTTTGGCTGGAAGACAGCTTACTGCACCTTTGGTTGCCGTAACTGTAACGGGGCTTGCAATAGGAGGCGCTTCAACAATCGGGGTTGCCGAAAACGCATACAAGCATGGATTGGCTGCAGGATGGTACAATGTAGCCTGGGGAATCGGAGCAATCTGCGTCGGCCTCATATCTGCGAAAAAATACAGAAGCCTTAACGTATCTACAATGCCGGAACTTTTCGAGAAATACTACGGCAGCACAGCAAGGGTACTCACAGTAATAAGCCAGATAGTTGTAATGGTTGCCATAGCTTCCCTTCAGTATCTTGCAGGAGGAGCCATACTTGCATCACTTCTTCCCGACATCTTCTCGATGAAAACGGGCATGATAATGAGTGCAGTGGTATTCGTAGGAATCACCTTCATAGGCGGAATGTGGTCTGCTGGTCTTTCAAATGTACTGAACGTTACATTGATCTATATTGGAATAATAATGGCAAGCATAGTGTCTGTAAATTCCCTTGGAGGAATCGATGCAATAACAATGAACCTTCCCACAGAAGTGCCATATATGCACATTGTAGACGGTCTCGGATGGGCGACGATAATAGCATGGATAGTGGTTATGGCTACCCAGTCCCAGTCGCTTCAGGCAGTTGTTCAAATCTCATTCAGCGCCAAGGATGAGAATCATGCGAAGAGAGGTTTCATTCTGGGCGGACTTCTTATGCTTCCCGTAGGTTTCCTGTCGGCAATCATGGGTATAGCTGCAAAGGTTGCCTACCCAGACATCAACGCAACCATGGCACTGCCTCAGATGATAATGTCCCTCAACCCGCTTCTTTCAGGCGTTACACTTGCTGCACTGTGGGCTGCAGACGTATCCACGGCATGCAACCTGCTTCTTGGAACATCGACGCTTTTCTCGCAGGACATATACAAGAAATACATCAATCCACAGGTTGATGACAACAAGTTTGCAAAAGTTACAAAGATGACAGTAATTGTAATAGGAATACTTACATTCTTCCTTTCACTTACTGTAGTGGGAATCCTTAAAACACTTACAATAGCACTCAGTCTTATGACTGCATTCACGTTGACATTCTTCTTCACCATCTACAAGCCTTCAATGTGCAGGAAGAGTTCGGCTTCAAATACGATAATTGCAGGTATTATAGTACTTGTTTTGTGGAACATCGCACCTGCAACCCATGTTGTATCACATCCTATCTATCTTGAATGGATCGTATGCCCTGTAGTATTCCTGTTGACAGCTCTAATAGACCAGCGTACTATTGATATCAGCGAAACTGTCAATGAAGGAGCTAAAAACAATGCAATACTTTAAATTCAAACTGGGGAAAGAAAAGGTGGATTTTTCCATTGAAGATAAAAACTTTATGGGAACTATAACCCGCGAAAATGAAGCTTCAAACCTTACCGAAGAGGAAATCGTAAGAAACAGCATCAACAACCCAATAGGGTCCGGAAAGCTTGATTCCATCATCAATGAAAATGACAGCATATGCATAGTACTATCCGATGTTACCAGGGCATACCAGAAACCCCAAGTATTCCTTCCCATACTTGTTGATGAAATTCTGCAGGCCGGAGGAAAGGAAGAGAACATCTTCTTTATCTCCTCTCTTGGGTCACACAGGAAGCACTCTGCCGAAGAGCACAAAAAACTTCTCGGCGAAGACCTGTACAGCAGATTTCCCATAGAAGACCATGATTGCGACGACTACGGCAACCTGGTGGAAATCGGCACAACGTCAAGAGGCACTGTCCTTGAGCTCAACAAGAAGGCTGTGGAGGCGGACAAGCTCATTATGACCGGTGCAGTGGTCTACCATGTCATGGCAGGATGGGGAGGCGGAAGGAAATCTGTCGTTCCTGGAATTGCTTCAAGAAAAACAATTATGCAGAATCATGCCATATCAATGATGAACGAAGGAGGTACGGGATCAGGGCCAAACCCCGAGTGCGACTGCGCCCTCTATGAAAACAACCCTCTGAACCTTGACATGGTAGAGGCAGCTGAGATTCTGAAACCCGACTTCATGTTCAACGTAATCCTGGGAGGCGGCAAAATCATCGAAGCAGTAAGCGGAGACATAGTGCAGGCTCACAAGAAAGGGTGCGAACTTGTATCGGAACTGAACGATGTCGAGATATACGAAAAAGCCGATATGATAATAGCATCAGCCGGTGGATATCCAAAAGATATAAACTACTATCAGTCAACCAAGGTCATCTACAATGCCATGAGGGCAATAAATGAAGACGGAGTGCTCATAGTACTTGCAAGCTGCAGCGAAGGATTCGGGAATCCCGAGGTACAGCATATAATAGAAAACTTCCCCGACAATCTTGCCAGGGAGGAAGAGCTTCACAGCAACTACACCATAGCAAAATACATCGGATTTCTTTCCTGTTGGTATGCCACAAAATACAATATCATCTATGTGGCGGACATAGACCCCGACCTTATCAAGCCCGCAAACATAACTGTTGTGAAGACAGTCCAGGAGGCACTTGAAAAAGCTGAAGATATAAAAGACACCAGGGACCTGAAAACCTATGTAATGCCGGACGGAAGTTTTTATCCTGTGTTGAACGTCAAATCATAACCTTCGTACAAAAGGGATAGCAACAATACTGAACATAGCAGGACATATACGAACACAGGTATATGTCCTTTTTCATTACTCTGATAATAAATTATCATTCCTTGTTAGCAGGAAATTGTTGTCATATAATATAAGTAGGAGCGGTTGGACCGTAAAAACAGCATCGTTTGTGATTTTTAAACCAAAAACGGCAAAGGTCGTACCATTATACCAAAGGAGGAGTTTATGAATATTATCATCCCAATTAAACAAGTTCCTGAAACGAGCAACGTAAAGATGGACCCCGAAACAGGAACTATGATTCGTGAAGGTGTAGAAAGTATAATCAACCCATTGGACCTGTATGCAATAGAAACAGGCATTCAGCTAAAAGAAGAGCACGGTGGAAAAGTTACCGTTGTTTCCATGGGGCCTCCCAAAGCGGAAAAAGCCTTGAGGGAAGCCATAGCAATGGGCTGTGACGAAGGCATTCTAATATCCGACAGGAAATTTGCAGGATCGGATACATGGTCTACTGCCTACGTCCTGGCTGAGGCCATAAAAAAACTGGGAAACTATGATCTCATACTTGCCGGAGAGAGAGCAACAGATGGTGATACCGGCCAGGTAGGTCCCAACATTGCAGCCTATCTGGATTTGACCCTGGGAACATATATCAGCAGGATAGATGAAATAACTTCAGATGGCATAATTGTGGAAAGGCTTCTGGAGGAAGGCTATGAGAAGCTTAAACTGCCACTTCCTTCCCTTCTAACGGTTGTCAAGGAAATAAGCTATCCCAGATTGCCTACCCTGAGAGGGAAGCAAAAGGCGAGGATGACAGAAATTCCTGTGCTGACAACATCCGAAATGGATTTGGACGATGAGCTTCTTGGACTGAATGGATCCCCTACGAGGGTTGTAAAGATCGAGACCCCTAAAGTTACGCGAGGAGGCACAATCATTACGGTGAAGGACGAAGACATGCTAGAAGAATCAGTGGACAAGCTTATTGAATTCTTGAAAGCCAAAGAAATGGTATAGGAGGCAGTTATGGAATATAGAAATATTTGGACGATGGCTGAAACTCACGACGGAAAACTCAAGGATGTATCATATGAACTTTTGTCCAGGGGAAGGGTGCTGGCAGACAAGCTTGAGGAGCATCTTGTTTCAGTTGTAATAGGAAATAATGTAGACAGAGACCAGATAAACGAACTTATCCAGAGAGGAGCAGACAAGGTCATCGTTGTCGAGAACGAGAACATCAACGACTTTATTGTTGAAAACTACAGCAACCTGGTTGTGAACTTGATAAAAAAGAGAAAGCCGAATATCATACTTGCAGCTGCTACAGCAAACGGAAGGACTCTCATGCCTCACGTAGCAATGAGGATCCACACGGGCTTGACCGCAGACTGCACGGAGCTTGATATTGAGAAGGAAACCAAGAATCTCCTTCAGACAAGGCCTGCAATAGGGGGAAATATCCTGGCAACCATAAAAACTCCTAACCACAGACCCCAGATGGCAACTGTAAGGCCAAAATCCTCTAAGCCCCTTGAAATAGACGAAAGCAGGACTGGCGAAGTTGAATTCATCGAATTTGACGAATCACTTATTGACGGAAGGGTTGTCAAACTGTCGTCAGAATACGGTCAGGACAGCGGACTTAACATTCAGGGAGCAGATGTTGTCGTGGCAGGCGGCAAGGGTATGAAGAGGATAGAAAACTTCAAGATGCTCAAGGAGCTTGCGGACAAACTCGGCGGAGTCGTAGGGGCTTCCAGGGATGCAGTTGACAGAGGATGGGCTGTTTATCCACAACAGGTGGGCCTCAGCGGAAAGACAGTCACTCCAAAGCTGTACATTGCCATAGGCATATCTGGAGCAATACAACATCTGGCCGGCATGAAGACTGCCGAGATAATAGTATCTATAAATATTGACCCTGAAGCCGCAATATTCAAGGTTTCAGATTTCGGTATTGTAGGAGATTTATTTGAAGTTTTACCTTTGCTGAACAAAAAGTTGCAGGAGGAGGGAAAATAGATGAATTACAATCCAATAACCAAAGAAATACTGGAAGAACTGACCGGCATCCTGGGGGCAAAGAATGTTATAGTCGACAAAGAAAAAATGGAGAATTATTCCCATGATGAAACCCCCAAGGAATATGCACATATGCCCGACGTTGTAATCACTCCCAGAACGGCTGAAGAAATATCCGAAGTTGTCAAGCTGGCAAACAGGCATCTGATACCAATAACTCCAAGAGGTGCAGGCAGCGGTCTTTCAGGCGGCGCAATACCGACTTTCGGAGGAATACTGCTCTCAATCGAGAAAATGAACAAGGTTATTGAAGTCGATTATGACAATATGATGATAGTGGTGGAGCCGGGACTCGTCACCAATGAAATAAATGCCATTGTTGATGAAAGGGGTCTCTTTTATGCGGGATACCCCATGAGCCTTCTGACCTGCTATATAGGGGGAAACATTGCTGAGAACGCAGGTGGCGGCAAGGCCATCAAATATGGTGTGACAGGACGCTATGTCATGGGACTTGAAGTTGTAACCCCCACGGGTGAAATTGTCCAGATGGGAGGAAAGAACGTAAAGGATGTTACAGGATACGATCTCAAGAGGCTTATGATAGGATCCGAGGGAACACTCGGAATAATTACCAAGGCCATACTGAAGCTTTCCCCAAAACCGAAATTCGCCACCGATCTGCTGGTGCTTTTCGAGGATGCTGATTCCGCAATAAAAATGGTCCCCAAGATCATTTCGGAATCAAGGATAATACCTACATCAGTTGAATTCATGGACAAACTTTCAGTCCACACAACGTGCGACTACCTGAACGAGCAACTCCCCTACCAGAAGGCAGGGTCCATGCTTCTGATCGAAGTGGACGGTACTGTTGAAGAGAACGTCAATCAGGATGCCGAGACTATCGGGGAGCTATGTCTGGAAAACAATGCCATAGAAGTATATGTTGCAGACAATTACACCACTCAGGAAAGGGTCTGGAGTGTAAGGCGCAATATCGCCGAGGCATTTATGGTCTACAGCCCTGAACAGAGTCTGGAAGATATAGTGGTTCCAATAGCAAACATAGCAAAACTGATGCCTGAAATCGAGAAGATATCTGAAAGATACGATATCAAGATGCCGTCATACGGTCACGCCGGAGACGGGAACCTGCACACAACACTGGTCAAAAATCCGGATACTACAATGGAAGAGTGGTTCGAGATAGAAGAGAAAGCCTTGCAGGAACTTTACACTGCAGTCTATGCCCTGGGTGGAAAACTCAGCGGCGAACACGGTATAGGAATTAAAAGAAAGAAATATATGAAGGAACACGAAGGGGAAGCGGAGCTAATGCTTATGAAAAAAATAAAAATGGCATTTGACCCCAACAACATAATGAATCCGGGTAAAATAATCGATTAGAAAGGAGATGATTTATTTGAGAATAAGCCTGCCATATGGAAAGGGTAGCAAAGATCTGGAAATATCAGAAGAGAGAATTGAGGGACTTCTCTATTCAAGAACACATGAATACAAATCACAAAAGTCGGAATCCGAGATTGTAAGAGACGCTTTGAGGAATCCCATAGGTTCTGAATCTCTTGAAATTTTGTCAAAAGGAAAGAAAAAGATAGTCATCATATCAAGTGATCATACAAGGCCTGTTCCTTCACATGTAATAATGCCGGAGGTTCTCGCCACCATAAGGAAGGCCAATAGCGATGCCGAGATTACAATACTGGTGGCGACGGGAGCTCACAGGGCATCTACAGATGAAGAATTGCGGGACAAGTATGGTGATGAAATAGTTGACAATGTGAGAATTGTAATGCACGACAGCAAGAATGAGGCCGACATGGCAGACCTTGGCACTCTTCCATCAGGGGGTTCACTGATGATCAACAGAACTGCAGTAGAAGCGGATCTGTTGATAGCCGAAGGTTTCATAGAGCCACATTTCTTTGCAGGATTTTCAGGAGGAAGAAAGTCCATCCTGCCCGGCATTGCAAGTTACAAGACAGTACTTGCCAACCACTGCGCCGAATTCATAGATTCAAGATATGCAAGAACGGGTATTCTCGAAAACAACCCTTTGCATATCGACATGCTGTATGCAGCAGAAAAGTCAAATCTCAAATTCATCATAAATGTAGTGATAGATCAGGACAAGAAAGTTATCGCAGCATTTGCAGGAGACAGGGAAAAGGCCCATTACGAAGGATGCAGGTTTTTAAAGGGCCTTGCAGGAGCTGAAGGTAAAAAAGCGGATGTAGTCGTGACCACCAACGGAGGGTATCCTCTTGACCAGAATATATATCAGTCTGTAAAGGGAATGACTGCTGCAGAGGCAAGCATAAACGACGGAGGAATCATAATAATGGCGAGCGAATGCAGCGACGGACATGGTGGAGAAGAATTTTACAAAACTTTCAAGGATGGAGCTTCACCGGAAAAGATAATGAAGGATATTCTTGAAAGAGAAAGGAACGAGACAGTGCCTGACCAGTGGGAATCCCAGGTCTTGGCCAGACTACTTATGAAGCATGAGATCGTCATGGTCACAGATGCGCCCAAACAGATGATAGAGGATATGCACATGCATTATGCAAAAAGTATGGAGGAAGCCTTTTCAATAGCCGAAGAGCTCCTGGGAAGGGATGACTACAGGGTGACTGTAATCCCCGACGGAGTTTCGGTCATAGTGGAATAATCAGCTTGGATATAAATGACATTGAATTGTTTTAAAAGAATATAAGGAGGAATAGTTTATGTATGCACTTTTGGCTTTCACCCCTATCTTGGTTACCATCATACTGATGACTGTACTTAACTGGGGAGCCAAGAAAGCACTGCCCGTATCATGGGCAACGGCTGCAGTAATCGCCCTTACAGGATGGAAAATGGAATTTGGAAGTGTAATAGGCTTTTCAGTCTACGGAGTATTAAAATCTTTTGATGTCCTGGTAATAATTTTCGGCGCGATACTCATACTCAACACACTGAAGCAGTCAGGAGCCATGTCGACAATAAACAACGGCTTCAGCGGAATAACAAAGGACAGAAGAATACAAGTATTGATAATTGCATGGATGTTCGAGGCATTCATTGAAGGTGCAGCTGGATTTGGAACACCGGCCGCCCTGGCCGGTCCTCTTCTCGTAGGACTGGGATTTCCACCTCTGGCTGCCGCCATGGTTGCCCTAATAATGAACAGCACACCGGTTGCATTTGGAGCAGTGGGGACTCCGGTATTTGGAGCCATGAGCACTCTATCATACAACCTTACTGCAATTGGTGCAGACACGGCGACATACCAGATGGCTATTACCAAATGGTCTGCCTTAGGGCATTCAGTAGCGGGGACCTTTCTGCCCCTTCTGGCACTGGGACTCATGACTAAATTTTTCGGTGAAAACAGGTCTTTTAAAGACGGTCTTAAAGCTGCACCATTTGCCATCTTCGCTGGACTTGCTTTTACGGTTCCCTACTTTTTAACAGCAACTTTCTTTGGTCCCGAGCTCCCATCACTTGTCGGCGCATTCGTGGGACTGGCTTTAGTGATACCTGCAGCTCAAAAGGGATTCCTTATTCCAAAGGAAACATGGACTTTCCCTTCCGAAGAGAACTGGGATGAAGATTGGAAATCAATGGCTGATCTAGGCAAGACGACGGAATCAAACATGTCGCTAATGAAGGCATGGACACCATACATGCTTATTGCTGTCATACTCGTAGTTACAAGAATTCCAAGTCTGGGACTCAAGGCCTTCCTGTCATCGCAGACAATCACCATATCAAATGTAATGGGAACAGGACTGGACTACAGCCTTAAATGGGCATATCTTCCAGGAACAATACCTTTCATGCTTGTTGCTGTTTTAACTCACTTCATCCATGGAATGAAGGCGGAAGAAATTAAATTTGCATGGAAGAACACCTTTAAACAGATAACGAGTGCGGCAATAGCCCTGTTTGCAGGAATAGCCATGGTTCAACTGATGCTGAACTCGGGAGTCAACGGAGCTGGACTGGAAAGCATGCTAACTGAAATGGCTGAAGCACTTGCAGGTCTCGCAGGGAGCGCATTTGTTTTTGTATCTCCTTTCATAGGAGTTCTTGGTGCTTTCATGTCAGGTTCCAACACCGTATCCAATATCCTTTTCTCATCCCTTCAGTTTGAAACTGCCACCATACTTGAAATGCCTCCGGTCCTCATCACTGCAATGCAGGTTATTGGAGGAGGAATCGGCAATATGGTATGCGTCAACAATGTAGTGGCTGTATGTGCAACCGTGGGTGTAATAGGTATGGAAGGAAAGCTCATAAAGAGAAATGCAATACCGATGTTTATCTATTCCATAGTGATAGCAGTATTTTTCGCAATACTCATATACTCTGGATTCGATCCCCTGCCTCTTTAGGCTTTCATACCCATCTAATTGATCAATAATATTTAAGGCTGCAATATCTCAAAACTGAGAAATTGCAGCCTTTTATTTTGACTTTTCCTGCAATTGATATATAATTAAAATTATTATCAATTTAGCGAGGTGAAATATTTGAGCAGACTGTCAGAAATAAGGGATGTTGTACAGAAATTTGCAGAAGTGTCGAAATCAGCCCTTAAGCTTGACGTGGAAGTAGTGGACAATGAGATGACATGGGTGGCCGGAACGGGACGCATAAAGAAACTCATCGGACAAAAAATTCTCGAGCAGGGAGTCATAAGAAAATGCATGCTTGAAAACAAAAAGGACATAATACTGGACTCGCCCGGAAACCAGCCCGAATGCATGAACTGCCCCCATTACCGTAACTGCAACTACGGAAAGGCCGTATATACGGTTATTGAACTTGAAGATGAAGTTGTGGGAATAATAGGTTTTGTAGCAATGACCACGGTACAGGAAGGTCTCCTGACTAACAACAAGGAGCCCATGCTGGAATTTTTGAAAAAAATTGCAAACCTAATAAGCACCAAAGTCATGGAGCATGAAATAATTTCCAGAATAACCATCAACTCCAAGCTTGTTAATACTGTAATAGATACACTGGATAAGGGCATAGTCATCGTCAACAAGGATGGCGTAGTTGCAGATGTGAACAACTTCATGCTTAAAAGGCTTGATATGGACAAGGATGATGTCACAGGCATGAAAATTTCGGACCTTTTGCCCGGAATCTCAACAGATCCCGAGGAGGACCATCAGGACAGGGTGAAGTACAAGGAGATAAACTTTAAATCCGAGAACAAATCAACAGACTTCATATATTCATGGAAAAATGTAACCGTTGAAGACTATATAAGCGCTGCAGTCTATATGTTTGAGGATATCAAAGATACAACCCGACTTGCATACGAACTTTCCGAAAAAAACAGCCAGATAGGTTTCAACGAAATAATCGGAGAAGATCCCTCCTTCATTGAATTCAAGAATAAAGTGTCAAGTATAGCCGTAAATGATTCCACTGTTATGCTTATAGGAGAAACAGGCACGGGAAAGGAACTCTTCGCAAGAGCTATCCATTCCCTCAGCAATAGAAAGGACAAGCCCTTTGTTGCAATAAACTGCGGCGCAATACCCGAGACACTAATAGAAAGCGAGCTTTTCGGTTACGAGAAAGGGTCCTTTACTGGAGCCAGCACCACAGGAAAGAAAGGTAAATTCTACATAGCCGACAAGGGAACCATATTCCTTGACGAAATCGAGAACATGCCCCTCTACCTTCAGATTAAGCTTCTCCGCGTACTGGAAACCAGGGAAATAGAAAGGGTGGGATCCAGCAGAAGCATCCCGGTTGACATAAGGATAATTGCAGCCACCAACATGAGGATAGACGAAATGGTCGAGACGGGACAATTCAGGGAAGACCTGTTCCACAGGCTCAATGTTGTAAGCCTCTTCATCCCTCCCTTAAGGGAAAGGGGCAACGACATACTCGTTCTGTCTGATTACTTCATTGACAAGTTCAAGAAAAAGTTCAATAAAAATATCGAAGGGCTTTCAAATGAAGTCAGGGAAACATTTATGGAGTATTCTTGGAAAGGCAATATAAGAGAACTTCAAAATGCCATAGAATACGCAGTAAATATGGAAAACTCCCTGTACATACAAAAGGAAAACCTGCCGTTTCAGATGAAAAAGGTTGAAGAATCGGGAGAATTCAAGACATTGGATGAAATGGAAAAGGAACATATAAAAAAAGCTCTCGACAGGTACGGCTGGTCGGAAAACGGACGTATAAAGGCAGCAAAAATGCTCGGAATAAGCAGGGCCACAATATACAGGCGCCTCAGCAAATACGAGTTGCAGTAATTTTATTCTGGAACTTTCATACTATTAATAAAAGACATATCAGGTTGAGATTTAACATCTCAACCTGATATGTCTTTCTTTTTAACCCTGTAAAGCCAACGAAATCGTTGTCATAAAACAACTCACCTCCATTTCTGTCTCACACTGAGATGTCCCTGTGAAAAATCCATTTCAATATATACTTCAATTCGCCTCCTCAACCGTTGAAAATACAAAATCAAATGAATTTTCTTGAAAAAATCTTGCATTTTCTTTTTTTGGCACGGTCCTTGCTCTAATTATTTGCATAAAATATTTTAAAGGAGTTAGGTTATGAATAACATGTATGAGCAAATTACCGAAAGCCTTATCAAAGGCCGATACACTGAGGTTGCGGAGCTTACCCAAAAAGCACTGGATGAAGGCTATGAGCCTAAGGAGATAATAAATGAAGCGCTTCTAACTGGCATGAACGAGGTTGGAGAACTTTTCAGCGACGGAGAAATGTTCGTTCCTGAAGTTCTTGTTGCTGCCAAAGCAATGGCTTCCGGAATGGATCTTCTCAAACCTCTATTAAAAGAAGGCGATGTAACATCAGCAGGCAAATGTATTTTCTGCACAGTCAAGGGAGACCTTCACGATATAGGAAAGAAGCTTGTTGCCATGATGCTGGAAGGAGCAGGCTACGAAATTGTAGACTTGGGTGTAGACGTAGGTCCAGAGGCTATAATAGAAGCGGTCAAAGAACACCAGCCTGACATCATAGGAATGTCTGCAATGCTTACCACAACAATGATGTCCATGAAGGAAACTGTTGAAGCGTTGAAGGAAAACGGAATGTACGACAAGCTGCAGGTCATGATCGGTGGAGCGCCGGTGTCGACAAACTATGCCGATCAGATAGGTGCATCATTCTCAGCCGATGCCGCTGCTGCAGTTGACCTGGCAAACAGACTGATGGCTTAATGGGACAAGAAATCAATATTAATAATTTTAAAGGAGAATATAATGTTTAAAGCTGCTGAAGGCGGACAGTTGCGTCTGCTAAGTGATACTGATATTAAAAAGATTCACGAAACATCAATGAAAATCCTGGAAGATACAGGTATGAAAATAAAGAATGCAGATGCCAGAAAGATTTTCGCAGAAAACGGAGCGGAAGTTGATGAAGAAACTCATATAGTGAAAATCCCCCGGGAAATGGTAATGAAAGCTGTTGAATCAGCTCCTTCAAAAGTGATTCTCTACGGCAAGGAAGAGAAGAACGACCTCCACCTGGAAAAGACTCGTACCCACCTCGGTACAGGAGGTACTGTACTTTACGCTCTTGACCTTGAAACAGGCAAAAAAAGGCCTACTGAAACAAAGGATGTAAGGGACATAGCAAGGATGGTTGACTACTGCAACAACACGTCATTCTACGTAATAAACACATATCCACAGGACGTGCCGGATTCTGCTTCCGATGTCAACAGGTTCTACTGGGGTCTAACAAACACAAACAAGCACGTAATGGGTGGAATGTATACTATGGAAGGCCTGAAAGGAGCAATCGACATTGCAGAACAGGTTGCCGGAGGAGCTGATGAGCTCAGGAAAAGACCTATAGCTTCATTCATAGTTCTAATGATCAGCCCTCTAATAATGGACGACCTATATTCCGACTTCCTTATAGAAATAGCAAAAAAGGGACTTCCTGTCGTTGTTTCATCCGAGCCTCTCGCAGGCGCGACGTCTCCCGTTACTATAGCTGGAACAATAGCCATAAACAATGCCGAAACTCTTGCCGGGATTACACTCACTCAGCTTGTGAATCCTGGAACTCCAATACTTTATGGATCAACTTCAAGCATAATGGACATGAGAGAAGGAACATACATGGCAGGAGCAGTTGAATCAGCCATGATAAATGCAGGAATTTCACAAATGACCCAGTTCTACGATCTTCCCATGTATGGTACTGCAGGAATGTCCGATTCAAAGACCATAGATACTCAGGCAGGATATGAAAGTGCAATAACCGCCATGACAGTTGCGCTGTCAGGAAGCAACTACATCCATGATTCAGTGGGACTTCTTGAAATGTGCCAGGTGTTCTCTTACGACAAGATGGTCATAGACAACGAGATATTGGGAAATGTACTTAGAGTAATGGATGGAATAACAGTTAACGACGATACCCTTGCCCTTGACGTAATCCAGAGGGTTGGGCCAGGAGGTCACTATCTCTCAGATGACCACACCGTGGCTCATGTAAGAAACGAATTCTTCATGCCGAAAATTGCAGACAGGCAGACAAGAATCAGATGGGAAGAAGGCGGTTCAAAGACAACCGAGGAAAGAGCAAGAAAGGTTGTAGACAGAATTCTCAAGAAACATGTTCCCAAGCCTGTTCATCCTGAATTAAAGGCTAAAATACGATCTCAATATCCTGGAATAATGGGAGACGAACTTTATTAATAATAGCTGGCAGTAAAAAACCTTCTAAAAAAATCAAGTGGATTTTGAAGATTCTTCAAAAACTTCCACTTGATTTTTACATTTCGAATGAACCAGCTAACCTGGCAACTTTCTATTCAAGGTTTATTCTACTACCTTTCTGTATTTATAGGAAACATGCTTCACAGAATCATCATTGGACAGGGATATAACCTTTCCTCCTTCATTGGCGAATCCAGATATTTCCTGTCCGGTTATTATGCAGTTTACAGCCGGTATGCTCATTCTTGCATCTTCTCCATCGCTTAGAGAACTCCCCAGACTGCCTCCTCCAACCTTGCTTGCAGTAATTTTAACTACCTTTCCCGGCAAGGACTTGCCATTTTCATCTTCAAAATGTATATGAACAATGAGTTCTATATTTTTCACTTCTGCAACCGGCTCTGGTTCCGGTCTGTATACCGGTTTCTCGACTTCATATTCCTCTTCAACTTCCTTTGCAGCTGCAGCTTCGGCCGCCTCTGCTGCTGCCTTCGCCTCAGCTTCACGAGCTGCCCTCTCAGCCATAACTTCCTTCATGGCTTCTATTTCTTCCTTGGTTATTATTGCATTATTTGAATCCGCTTCTGTTTCAGCTGTAATTTCAGTTCCCCTTTCTGCTTCATGTCCGGGCATACCGTTGTCTTCAGTCAAATAAATATTGTATCCCTGTTCATTCCTTGCCATCTCACTGTTTTCTTCCGCAGTTATATCAGTATCATCCTTGTCAGAAGAGACAATATCATTTGAAAACAATTCGCTCCTGGCCTCGTTCGATTCACTGCCCATATTCCTCAAGCTGAAATCCTCATATATATCCATACCTACATATATGACAACCAGCATTACAAGCAAAAAAAGCAAACTGAATCGCTTGTTGTTCCTTACATATTCAGACAGGTTCCAAAATTTCAACTTCATAGACGTCTCTCCTAATAACTACAGAATATTGTTATCCAATCCCTTGAAATCCCTGACTAGAAACATTCAACAACTAAATTAAATCCATCATCCGGAGGAAAAGGCAGATTATTTCTTTACAAAATTCAAGCTTACTATTATTATACTATCCATGGACTGAATCGTAAATTATTAATGCACAATTTGTCAACAAAACATGTAAATTCTAAGGTCACATTTGTTAAGTTATGACAAAATTGAAACAAAATCATTGACATCATATCTCATTGTGTTATAATCAGTTTAATAATATTTTGGAGAAAATCATGGATAATCAATCGAATTTAACTAACTGCACATATTATTCTTATTATTATCCTGGCTATTGGTCAGGACAATTTGTAGTGCAATTAAATAAGATGTGATTGAATAATGAGAGATGCCCAAAGTATATAATTCCGAAATCAAAGGACTCATTATGAGTCCTTTTTTTAATTTAAATGATGTTATTCAACTTTACAAAAGCGGCAAAAGGGACTCAATAATCACTTGGTCTTATGGACAGGCGGAGTACTAAAAAGAAAAATCAAAAATCGAGGAGGATACAAATGATAGTAGTTTTTAAAAAGGATGCAAAAGTAACCGAAATTGAAGAAATGAAGAAATCCCTTGAGGATAAAGGCTTTCATATTCACGAGTCACAAGGAGAAAACCACTATTTGATAGGTCTTGTAGGCGATACTACGATAATTGATCCGGATGTATTGAAAGCACACAGAATAGTAGAGAAAGTAATCTATGTTCAGGAACCATACAAAAAAGCCAACAGAAGATTCAATCCGCTTGATCTGGTAGTAGATGTAGGTGGACACAAGATAGGAGGTGGCTACTTCTCTGTAATTGCAGGTCCATGCTCCGTTGAAAGCAAAGAGCAGGTTCTTGAAATAGCGACCAAGATCAAGGCTTCAAATGCCGGATTGCTAAGAGGCGGTGCCTTCAAACCAAGAACTTCTCCATACAGCTTCCAGGGAATGGGAAAAGACGGTCTTGACATCCTTATAGAAGCAAAAAAAGAAACAGGACTGCCAATAGTAACCGAAATAATGTCAATCAAGCAACTTGAAAAATACCATGAAATAATAGATGTAGTTCAAATAGGCGCCAGAAACATGCAAAACTTCGACCTTCTCAAGGAAGCAGGAAAAATCAACAAACCTGTCCTCATCAAAAGAGGAATGTCGGCTACCATCCAGGAATTGCTGATGTCTGCCGAATACGTCCTTGCAGGCGGAAACAACAATGTTATCCTATGCGAGAGAGGAATAAGGTCCTTCCAGAAGGAAGTAAGAAATGTACTGGACCTGAGTGCAGTTCCAATCCTCAAGGCAAAGACGCATCTTCCTGTAATTGTGGACCCAAGCCACGCAACTGGAAGCTGGCAGCTTGTTGAGCCAATGGCCAAGGCTGCAGTTGCAGCAGGCGCCGACGGACTCATGATAGAGGTTCACAACGATCCCGACAATGCACTTTGTGATGGAGCTCAGTCTGTAAAGCCTGAAAAATTCGATTCAATTATGAAAAAGATTGCGGCATACATAGAGCTGGAAGATAAAATACTGAATTAGGTGAGGATATGAATTTTAATGATAAGAACATTACAATAGTTGGACTTGGAATGGAAGGAGGTTCCTTCGCCATAGCCATTAAGGAGTTTATTAAGCCTAGAAACCTTTTTGCCGTCGACATAGACGAAAACATACTGATTGCTGCTGAAAAGCTTGGCGTGATCTCAAAAGGCTTCAAAAACCCTGCTGACATTTTGGGGAAATCCGATATTGTGATAATGTGCATATATCCAAGTCTGGTAATAGAATTCATGAAGGAACATATGGAGGATTTCAAAAGCGGCTGTATTGTTACAGACGTTGCAGGAGTCAAGAGAAATATTGTAAACGAGCTCGACGGCATTGTAAGGGACGACATAGATTTCATACCGGGCCACCCAATGGCCGGAAACGAGTTCAGGGGATTTCTCTATGCGGACAAGAAGATATTCGAAGGCTGCAGCTATCTGTTGACCCCAACTGAACAGAACAAGGAAGAAAACCTTGTCGTTATCGAAACCCTTGCCAGGAAGATAGGCGCTTCAATTGTATTTAGGACCGATATAGATACCCACGATACAATGATAGCCTATGCCAGTCAACTGATACATGTCATAGCATCGTCAATAGTCAACAGCGATTATTATTCAGACGACATAACCTTGTTCTCAGGCGGATCCTTCAAGAGCGCTACAAGGGTTGCAAATATCAACCCTGACCTTTGGACGGATGCCTTCCTTGAAAACAAGGATAATCTGATAAAGCAGATCGATGCTTTCAGCAGCAATATACAAAAATTAAAAGATGCACTGATAGAAGAAGATGCAGACCTTATACACGGCTTCCTCAAGGAGAGCTTCACCAGGTCAAACAGGCATACAAACAAATTTAAGTAAAAAACATTGACATACCCCCTAGGGGTATGTTATTCTTTTATAAAGATAATCCATGGATTCGAATATATGGATTTATCGATGAATAGGTGGTGAAATAATGAAAAAAATCATTATGTTGTTGGCGCTTGCTTTCCTGCTGATATTCACGGCATCCTGCGGAAATCCCTCCGATACCGCTGTAGAGACACCTGTTGAAGGTTCCGGAAGCACCGAAGAAACACAAGAAGTCGAATCGGAAAAAATAATATATGCACCCGATTTCGAACTCATGGATCTTGACGGAAACATAGTGACTCTCTCGGATTTGAAAGGCAAAAACCTTATCATCAACTTCTGGGCAACCTGGTGTCCTTACTGTATAGAAGAGATGCCCGACCTTCAGAAGCTTCACGACAAGTACAAGGATGGCGACTTCATGGTACTGGCAGTGAATGTAAGGGAAAAAGGAAGCAAGGCAAGATCATATCTTGAAGAGAATAATATTGAAATACCTGTCCTTCTTGATATAGAAGGTACTGCAAGCTATGAGTATGGCGCAAATTCAATTCCTCTATCCGTTGCAGTCAACAAAAATGGTATAATAGTAACAGGTAAACTTGGCATGATGACTTATGACGAAATGGAGTCAATGTATAAATTTATTTTAGCAAACCAATAATGAAAGGAGACCGGCATGAAATTAAAAGTGTCACAGGAAGCTATTGAGGCTTTGAAGGATGTTCTAAAAAAGAAGAACGAAGATACGGCGAAGGCAATAAGAATAAGTATGGCAGGCTTTGGCTGAGGCGGCCCAAGAATGGGTCTTGTTCTGGATGAACAAAAAGAAAATGATGAAGTATTCGAAGAAGGCGGACTAAAATTCGTAGTAGGCGAAGATCTCGATCAATTCGAAGGATTCGACGTAGATTACGCAAATTCATTCCTTAGAAAAGGGTTCACAGTTAGCATCATGGGCTTTACTGGCGGAACCTGCTAGAAAATGAAATAGTGATTTCAAGAGGCTTGTCTCAATAGGGGCAGGTCTTTTATTGCTATAATCCAATATCTAAGTCCGTTCATGAAAATCACATGACTGTGTAGTACAAAAAACGATGTATAAATCAGTGAGGTCTCGCATTCGAAGTGCTGGAATCAACATTATCAATTGTAGATTCCAGCACTGAGTGAGTAGGGAACTGATTTGTACATCGTTTTATCATTCACATCTATTTAAGTTTCTTAAGAGCCTCTTCCATCCTGTTCATTCCCTCTTCAATGTTTTCAATTGAATTGGAATATGAGATCCTCAGATTGTCAGGTGCCTCGAAGGCAACTCCGGGAACCACCGCTATCTTCGATTCTTCAAGGAGGTAGTTTGCCATGTCAACGGAATCATTTATTACAACGTCTCCATTGCTTTTGCCGTAGAAGCTTGTAATGTTAGGCATTACATAAAATGCCCCCTTTGGCATGTTGCATTTTATTCCTTCCATGTTGTTGAGTCTTTCAACTATGTATTTTCTTCTTCTGTCAAATTCAAGTCTCATCATTTCAACCGAATCAGCCGAATTAGAAAGAGCTTCCAGGGATGCATGCTGAGCAGGTGAATTTGCACCTGAAGTGGTGTGTCCCTGATAGTCGGTCATTGCCTTTATTATTTCCTGCGGTCCCACTGCATAACCTATTCTCCATCCAGTCATAGCATAGGATTTGGATACTCCGTTTATTGTAATTGTCTTTTCCTTTATTTCAGGGGACAATGCAGCCATGCATACATTTGCTCCACCTTCATATATAAGCTTTTCATAGATTTCATCGGACAGTATCATGATATCCTTCTCTACAGCAAGCTTTCCAAGCTTCAAGAGATCTTCCCTGCTGTAAACAGCTCCAGTGGGATTGTTTGGCGAATTGATCATGATTGCCTTGGTCTTTTCCGTTATTGTTTCCGCAATCTTGTCAACATCAAGGGCAAACCCATTTTTCTCTTCCATCTGAACTATTACTGGAATACCGTCTGCAAGCTTTATCATTTCAACATAGCTTACCCAGCAAGGTGCAGGCACTATTACTTCTTCCCCGGGATCAACAATTGCCATAAGAGCATTAATCAAAGACTGTTTTGCTCCATTTGACACTATTACTTCCTTTGGATTGTAATCAAGACCATAGTCATCCTTGAATTTCCTGCAGATTTCCTTTCTAAGCTCCAATGTACCTGGCGCCGGAGTATATCTGGTCATTCCAAGGCGGTATGCTTCTTCGCCCTTCTTTATGATGTTGTCTGGAGTATTGAAATCCGGCTCTCCAACATTGAATCCAATAATTTCGATTCCCTGGCTTTTCAGGTCTGCAATCTTGCCCGATAATGCAACAGTTGCTGAAGGAGTCATTTCCTTAATTCTTTTACTAATCATTTCACACCTCAACTAATTAAGTATATTATATTCACAGTATTATTATAACATCTTTTCTGTCAATTTCAACTTATTTAGTTATTAATTCGTCCTATTTCGCCGTTTTTTATATGCTTGTTTTTCGTTTTTTGCTTACTTATGTTATGCCAAAACCTTCCGGCAAGTTCACCGGGATTATCGCATGTCATTGCCTCGTTCATAATGCACACACCAGCCGCACCTGCATTCATGATGTCTGCAACCCTTTCTACCTTCACCCCTCCTATAGCATAGACAGGAATGCTTACAGCGCGGCATACCTCTCTTAGAAACCCTGTTCCCCTGGGAGGCACTCCTTCCTTGCATCCGGTAGCATATATGTGTCCAGCCACAAGATATTCAGCCCCCAATGATTCCGCCTCAACTGCTTCCTCTACTGAATGCACCGAAGCGCCTATTCCCTTGCAGCTTTCAGTATGGGCACCCATTTCCCTTAGGGAATCAATTGAAAGGTGCAGGCTGCAATCCCTTATTTTTTCTGCAGCCTCCTTGTTGTTGTTTAAGATGAGGAATACCCCCTTGGCTCTGCACAATTTTTCCAATTCATGTGCCAGGTCCTCATAAGCATCCTGGTCCATGTCCTTTTCCCTGAGCATTACTGCATAAGGTCTTCCATTTATCAGCTTCTCCATCCTCTCAATGAAAGGTTCCCTGCACAGCTTTCTACTGGTAACAAATATAACCATGCTATACCCTGATATAGTCCCTGTAGACGGGCTGCAATCCTCTGGATACTATCATGCGGTGTACCTCATCCACACTTCTTTCATCGGATATCTCGAACTGCTCGTCGCCCTTTTCGTCCTCTCCATGTCCTCCTACTCCCGTACTCACACCGGCGGAAATCTTGGTGGCAACCAGACCCACTACATTGTCCCTGAACCTGGCATTTTCCCTTGTGGATATTGTGATTCCGGCATAAGGCATGAAAAGTCGGTATGACAGCATAACCTGCAGCAGTTCCCTCTCATATACATCGCTGGGTCTTTTTTCACTGTTATTTATGAATGGTCTTATTCTTGGAGTTGAAAATGATATCTCTCCATGTGGATATTTTTTCTGAACAAGATATGCATGGATACCGGCTGCAAACACATCCTTCCTGAAATCATCAAGTCCTAAAAGAGCGCCGAATGCAACCCCCCTCATTCCTCCCTTGAGAGCCCTCTCCTGGGAATTGAACCTGTAGGGGAACACCCTCTTGGGTCCTTTGAGGTGCACTTCTCCGTACTTGTCGGTGTTGTATGTCTCCTGATATACCGATACAAAATCTGCTCCCTGATCCTTGAGATAACCGTATTCCTCCGAATTGAGCGGATAAATTTCAATTCCAACAGTCGAAAAATGCCTGGTTGCAGTCTTTACAGCAGCTCCTATATACTCGAGATCCGACTTGATTCTGGATTCCCCTGTAAGTATAAGTATCTCCTTCAATCCCGTTTCGGCTATTGCCCTCATCTCAGAATCTATTTCATCAAGACTCAGCCTGCCCCTTTTTATCCTGTTCATGCAATTGAATCCACAATATACACAATGGTTTTCACAGTAATTTGCAATATAGAGCGGTGTAAACATGGACACGGAGTTGCCAAAATACCTTTCGGTCAGGCCCTTGGCTTTTCTTGCCATTTTTTCAAGGAAGGGAACAGCTGCCGTTGACAGCACTGCACCGAAATCATCTATTGTCATATTTTCCTTCTCAAGGGCCCTCATGACATCCTCTTTCGTATAGGAATCATAATCGTAGGATGCAGCAAGGTCAAGAACCCTTTCCATTATTTCCGAATCAGTCCTTTCCATGTTGTCCATATATTCCATATGATTTGTCAAAGTTCCAGCCATATCAATCCTCCAGGAATCCTGTCAACGGACTTGAAGCTTCTGCCTTGCCTGCAAGAACCCTTCCCATGCCAGCCAGGTACGCAGCTCTTCCAGACTCTATGGCCAGCTTGAATGCCCTGGCCATGAGGGATACATCCCTTGATGTTGCAACAGCCGTATTGCACATTATGGCGTCAACTCCCATTTCCATTGCCTCACAGGCCTGTGAAGGACGTCCTATGCCCGCATCAACTATTATGGGAAGGTCTATCTCGTCTACCAGTATCTTTATGAAATCCCTTGTTGCAAGTCCCTTGTTGCTCCCTATGGGCGCCGCAAGTGGCATTACTGCCGAAGCTCCTGCATTTACAAGATCCCTTGCCACATTGAGGTCGGGATACATGTAGGGCAGCACTACGAATCCTTCCTTTGCAAGAATCTCCGTAGCCTTCACTGTTTCGTGATTGTCGGGAAAAAGATACTTGGAATCCCTTATGACCTCAACCTTTACAAAGTCTCCGCAATTCATTTCCCTTGCAATTCTTGCAATCCTTACTGCCTCTTCAGCATTTCTTGCTCCGGAAGTATTGGGAATCAGCGATATGTTTTCCGGTATATAATCAAGTATGTTCTCCTCTCCTCCTTCGTTTGCCCGTCTAAGGGCAAGAGTTATCATTTCTGCTCCACCCATTTTAACAACTGCATTTATTATCTCCAGTGAAAACTTCCCAGACCCCAGTATGAATCTTGAATCGAATTCATGTCCTCCAATTATCAGCTTATCGTCCAAATCTATCTCCTCCAATTAATTATTTCAGGAACATTCATATTCCCATTTCTATCCTATTAATCTTATACGGTACCTGATTTCTTATACAGCCAGTGATAAATCAGCCTCCTCCTACGAAGTTCATCACTTCAATGCTGTCACTGCCGCCGGGTACAACATTGCAATAGTCGGCTTTCGGCACTATCCTGCCGTTCACTACAGCAACCGTCCTTTCCAGGTTGAACTCCCGGGAAACCAAGATCTCTTTCAGAGTCATTCCTTCCCTTGACTCAACCTCCATTCCGTTAATTCTCATCCTTTCCTCCTCATATCAAAAAACAAAAAAACACAAAACGGCTAACACCCTTTCGGTGGTGTTCCCCATTTTGTGCTTTACACTCGTATATTCTACACTGTCTTATCAGATATGTCAATAATGTTTATTTTTTCTTTCTATTCATTAATCGATATAAGCAACATTCTTCTTCATGATACAAATCATTACAGTCTGCCTATTATGCTGAATAGAAGATCCTCTATTCCGTAAACCGGCGGTCCAATTATCCTTCCTATATTTCCAGTTATAAGAAGGAGTATGAGTCCAAGGCGTATATACTGGCTGTACTGGTGGTAGAAATTGTATACCCTTCTCCCTCCGATATCCTGAAGGATGTGGTGGCCGTCCAGTGGTGGAAGAGGTATGAGGTTGAATACCATAAGTACAATATTTATCCTTACTACATAGAAAAGCATGACTCTTAATATCTGTCCTATTTCAGTGTAAAGGAATCCAGTAAAATTCTCTACATAGATCTTGTAAATAAGAATAAACACTATAGCCGTAATGAGATTCATCACAACTCCTGCAAGGGATACGATTATATCGTCCCTCTTTGGATTCTTGAAGTTTCTCGGATTAATGACAACCGGCTTTGCCCACCCGAAGTGAACAGTCAAGAGACATATGAATCCTAAGGGATCCAAATGTTTGAATGGGTTTAGTGTAAGTCTTCCCTGATATCTCGGCGTATCATCCCCTAAAGCTACAGCAGCCAGCGCATGGCCGTATTCGTGAATTGAAATGCCTATGAGAATCGCCGGAAGTGTAATCAACATAGACAGTATGCTATCTAACATTTTTT
Source organism: Dethiosulfatibacter aminovorans DSM 17477 (assembly GCF_900142005.1). Lineage (GTDB taxonomy): Bacteria > Bacillota > Clostridia > Tissierellales > Dethiosulfatibacteraceae > Dethiosulfatibacter > Dethiosulfatibacter aminovorans. The sequence goes on along the minus strand of NZ_FQZL01000018.1, from coordinate 14,183 downwards.
CCTCCTAGTTGTTGCTGAATTTGTTCCGGCATTTCATTTTACTGCCGAAACCCTTTGTTCTTTCATCTATATTCAACGTATTAAGATTGTTTTCAAATATTTTAAGTTCCTCAATGAACCGAATTGCATTAATACCTACTATATCATTTATCTTGATTAAATCAAGTATAATGTCAAAAACTTAATTAAAGATTAAGTTTCTATAAATACATCACTTTTTTACTGTTCTTTTTTAAACGTACATACCGTGAATTCGATTTATTTTTCTGCAAAATAAATTTTCAGGCTACTATTTGGCTGCTATTGAATTAAAAGGAACCAACTCTTTACAGTCGGTTCCTAACCATACTACCAGGCGCCATAATATCCTATAGTCAAACTGCTGCTATGTGCTCCTTTTCTCATGCACTCCAGGATAGATTCCCCTTCAAGCACTCCCATGAGAAATCCGGCTATATAGCTGTCTCCCGCACCCATGCTGTCTACTACTTCGCAATCCATTATTCCAAACTTGGTGAACTCGATGCCATCGTATGCCATACTTCCCTTTTCACCCCTGGTTACAACAACCACCCCAGGTCCTTTGGTTTTGATGCATTTCATGAATTCATGCAGTTCTTCATCGTTTTTGCTGTCATCGGAAAAAAATGCATAGTCCACATATGGCAAAGCCTCATGTGTTATCTCATGATCAGGCTTATCTGCAAAATCAAAGGCAACAGGTACGCCTCTGTCTTTAATTTTATGAAGCTCGGATTCCACCATTCCCCATATCCCTGTCACAACCAGGTCATGGCTGCATAAAAAATCAATATCTTCCTCAGTCAGCTTAAAATCAGCCATGACTCCTTCTTCATATTCACCTAGGATTCTGTCGCCATTTTTTATTTCAACATGTGTAACGGCAGTCCTGCCGTCCATCACTTTAACATGAGATACATCCACACCCTTTGCCGATATGGCTTCAACCATGAATTTGCCGTAATCATCCGTTCCCACAACGCCGGTATATGACGACTCGCCATTCATCCTTTTGACATACACTGCTACGTTTACCGGATTGCCACCTGGAAAAGCCTCTCCCGTATTGTCATAAACATCCATGCAGTTGTCACCGACGGCTGCTATTCTAATCTTTTTCTCCATAATATCCTCAACATTCCGTTAATTTTTTTAACCTGTCAATTGCCTGTTTTGCATAAATAGACGGTTCGTTTATATATGCTGTGACAAGCTCTATAGTCGCTCCACCATCATACCCGACATCATGTATCTCCTCAACAAGCTCCTTGAGGGGCATGTTCCCCTCTCCCGGAACAAGGTGGGTATCGCTTGCTCCATCACTGTCAATTATGTGCAGATGTTTGAGGTTCTTTCCCAGCTTCCTGAAATAGCTCATTATACTTTCATTTTGCACATATGGAGGAACCACATCACACATGGCTCCCAGATATGGCGAATCAATGTATTCAATTATATCACACAGGTCATTTGCACTTGTGCATACATTGGATTCATACGGAGTGAGAGCCTCAATAAGAATCATCTGATCCTTGTCCTGTGCATGATCCACCAGTTCCCTTATGCTTTTTTGCAGCCTGTCCCATATTTCCTTCCTGGTGGCATTGTATCCTGCATGACCGGCTGAAATCACAGTATACTCTGCTCCGAGGGCCTTTCCCATTTCAATTGCTGTTTTGAGATACTCAATCGATTCTTTTCTTTGATATTCATCACCGATCATATAATTGTATGGATATTCATTTTGCTCCGGTGTATATACCCTTATTGGCATTTCATACTTGTCCCATAGGGACAGCAAGCTGTCAAGCTGCCCTCTCTTAAGATCCCATGGATAGGCATGGGGCCTGCCTCCCCACAGCTCAATGTAGTCATATCCGAACCTTTTGGCATCTCTAAAGATATCCTCCACATCACTTCGCCTATATCCTGATGTAAACATTCCAATCTTCATAAAATCCCCCTTTCCGAATTCAAAAGACAGACTGCCTCAGAATCAAGAAACAGTCTGCCTTTAAAGTCAGTCGCGCTAACAGCCATCAATAATCAAGCTGTCTGTAGTATCTTCTTATCTCCATAGGATGGCAGTTCAGTTTTTCCAGGTGAACATCTATCCTTGCCGTTATAACTCTCATCAGTAGATGGGAAAGGTGCCCTCTGAATTTTTCGCTTATGCCTCTAAGCTCATAATCCTTTGTATCAATGATATTGTAGTTTGAGCATATCCTCGGCAGAAATTTTGCCACCCTTTCACTGAGTTTCCTCTGCGAATCCTCTCCGATGAATACCGTAACTGCCGTATCTCTGTCTACAATTTCAAACATGCCGTGGAAAAACTCTGCACTGTGTATGGATTTTGTCCTTATCCAATGCTGTTCTTCCCAGTAGCACATGGCGTAGGAATAGGTCGCTCCATACTGATTTCCTGCTCCAACAAAATAATGTATGCTGTCATTCATATGCTTTCTTGCGAAGTTTTCTCCAAATTCATCTGCAGCTTTTTCAACCTCTACGAGACCTCTTGCAAGATGTTCATCAAGCTCGGCATAGAGTTCAGGGTACTCTTCGAATTCTCCGGCATTGTACATGAATCTGTCAGCCACCATAAAGAATTTAAGCTGCTCATTCATTGGATATGAAATCAAATAATCCGACATCTCAGCCAGTTTCGTATCAGGATAATCGACAAAGCCTATAACTTCAGCACCCGCCTCCCTGGCCTTGGTCACTCCATCGATCATTTCCGTAGTTCTGCCTGTAACAGAAGAAATGACAACAATCGTGCCTTCTCCCACCTTCTTGTTTCCAGTACAGATGTATTCTGCTGCATTTTCCACAAAAAAGTCTATTGAAGACCTTTCCTTCATGTGTACCTCAGCCTGCAGGCATGATGCATATGTTCCGCCTATGCCAAGCCAACAGATGTTCTTATATCCTTTTTTGCATATTCCGTCTACAACAGCCTCCAATTCCCCTCTGATTGCCAAGGCTCCGTTTACGCTGTCCAACTGGTTCTGTTCGTCAAATTTCAACATTATCATGTTCTCCTAGGTATCTATTTATTCTCCAACTTTTAATTTTTGGTAGTAGTCATTGTATATTGTTATAGCTTCTCCAACATCCTTTTGGAAAAATACGTTCTGCTTGTAGTCAAAGTCTCTTGCAGGGTCATTTTTGTAAGTATCTGAAGCTGCTTCAACTGCTGCATCGTTAGGGCATGAATATGGATATTCCACAAGGTTTTCAGCCATAACCTGAGGATCAGCTATGTAATTCAGGAATTTTTCTGCAAGGTCAACATGCTTGGCTCCTTTAGGTATTACATAAAGGTCAAAACCAAGCTGTACCGGATCTTTTTCAAAATCGGCTATTACAATGCTGTTGTCCTCTCCCATCTCCGACATTGCCCACGAAGCATTTCCATCATAAGTGAATGCCACAGATGCAGTTCCGTTTGTAAGGTTTTGTTCAGCATTTCCATATGCTACAACATTTTCGTTGTATTTTACCAGCCACTCATATGCTTCTGCTATTTCACCTTCGTTTGTTGAGTTTGGATCATATCCAAGTGCGACAAGGGCTATTGGAAACAGGTTTCTTGCTCCGTCAATAGAAGCTATCTGACCTTTCAACGATGGGTCTATAAGATCGTTGTAGCTCTTGATTTCAACCGGACATGTATCCTCGTCGTAGATTATGTAGATATAATTCATGAGATATGGAACACAGTATTCCTTTGCAGTCCAGTATGATTCATTTATATTGGATGCATTTGGTATGTTTTCAAAGTTTATCTTCTCAACATAATCGCCTTCTATAAGTGATTCCATATAGGCATCACAAGTCATTATAAGGTCATAATCCTGTCCACCGCCTGCTGTAAGTTTTGTTATGGCATCTGCGTTGTCACTCATGTATGACAGATTAATCTTTGCATTGTTTGCTTCTTCAAATTCTGCAATCAAATCATCCGATATGTATTGTTGCCACATGTAGATGTTAAGTTCAGTGCTTGCAGCAGCTTCGTCGCTTTCACCGTTTGAACCGACACTGGTGCCCGAACATCCTGCGAAAATACTCATGATCAAGATCACAGTCAAAATAATAGATATTGCTTTTTTCATTCTAACTCCTCCATTTTTCTGCGCTTTAACGCATTTTTAATTTTATTATTCAAAATCATTGCAATAACAATGACTAGAATCATAATTGTGGTCAGTGCATTGATATCCGGCGTAATACCCGACTTGTTCATCGAAAGAATCAAGACAGGCAATGTTGAATTCTTTGCACCGGCAAGCATATTGCTCATTACTACATCATCTATTGAAAGGGTAAAGGACAGAAATGCCGCACTCATTACACCAGGCATGATGCTAGGGAGAGTCACATTCAAAAATGTCTGTATTCTGTCGGCTCCAAGATCCATGGATGCCTCTTCAAGACTGTATCCGTCGCCGATTATACGACCTTTTATTGTAACTACAGCATAGGGTATGCAGAAAGTGCAATGGCCTATCAATATGCTACCCATTCCAAGAGAAAATCCGATTTTCATGAATATTATAAGCAGTGCAACTGCCATGACGATTTCAGGAACTATTATAGGTATGTAAAGCATGTTGTTGATGAATTTCTTACCCTTGAATTCATATTTCTTCAGCCCGAGAGCTCCGATTGTGGCTATCGCAACCGAAATCACAGTCGCCAGCACTGCTATTATCACCGAATACCAGAGACTTCCTATCACAGCGGAATTGGTGAATAACTTCGAATACCACCGGGTCGTAAATCCGTTCCAGTAATAGTTGTATCTCTGATCATTGAATGAAAATACCATCATTACCACTACGGGAATATACAATACTGTATATATTGCAATGGAGTAGATTGTTCCAACAAGCTCTCTCAATATTTTTCTTTTTTGTGTTTTCGAAACACTCAACTACACCACCTCCATGTCTTCAATCTTGGCAAATCTGGTGTAAATGAAAATGAGCAGTCCTGTTATGACTATCAGCAGAACTGAAAGGGCCGCACCCAGAGGCCAGTTTCTTATCGCCCCAAACTGGTTTTTTATTATATTACCTATGTACAGGACTTTTCCTCCACCGAGCATATCCGTTACGGTATATATTCCAAGGGAAGGAATAAACACCAGTATTATGGAAGAAAAGATTCCCGGAAAGGTAAGGGGCAGTGTTATCCTGAAAAAGGTAGTGGTCTTTGAGGCTCCAAGATCCTCCGATGCCTCCAAAAGAGATTTGCTCAATTTTTCAATGGAGCTGTACATAGGAAGAACTGCAAAGGGAAGCATGTTTGTTATAAGCCCCAGCAGTACAAGCCCATCCGTATATACGAAGCTCACAGGCGCATCTACAATACCTGAGTATTGGAGGAACTTGTTCACAGGTCCGCTTGTCTGAAAAAGAAGCAGCCAGCTGTTGAGCCTCATTAGGGAGTTTGTCCAAAAGGGAATCATAATGAGCATGATAAGCTTTGAAGCAACTTCCTTTGGTTTTTTTGCAATATAATATGCAAAGGGATATCCAACCAAAAGGCACAGCACCGTTGTTACTGATGCAGCTTTCAAGGATTTGACTATGACCTTGAAATATGTGGTGTCCAACAAGGTTTTATAGCTGTCCGGTGAAAAATCATAAACTACTTCGCCGAAAACCCCTCTGGACATGAAGCTGATATAAACGATATAAAGCATAGGCAATGCCACAAACAGAATCATCCACAATGAAACCGGTCCTGCCATGGCCAGTGTTGGGAGTGTTGTCCTTTTAAAAGTGTTTTTCTGATTCATACTGCCCTCCGCACTAGTTCTTGACCTTAATGGCAACTGCTCTTTCAGGGTTCCAGGATATTTGTACTGAATCTCCCTCTTCAAAGTCATCATCCTTCTCAAAGCGTGAATACTTCAATTCGGAATTGTCTTTCATGTCTACGGCCGTCTTGACAACAGTTCCCATATATATGAAATCCTTGATCCTGCCCTTGAGACTGAACCCTTCGACAGGATTGATAGATACATTTATGTACTCCGGTCTTATTGACACATGTATGCTTTCCCCTATTCTGAATCCGTTTCCCTTTACCCTCAATGTACCTGCTGGTGTTTCAACATCCAGTATTTCATCATTGACAGCGGTTACTTTGCCATCTAGAATATTTGATTCTCCAATGAATCCTGCAACAAATTTAGTTACCGGTCTGTCGTAAATCTCTCTGGGAGTATCCAGTTGTTCTATTATGCCTTCATTCATTATTGCTATCCTGTCACTCATCGTGAGAGCCTCTTCCTGGTCATGAGTTACATAGATAAAAGTAATTCCAAGCTTCTTCTGAAGTCTCTTCAACTCCACCTGCATCTGCTTTCTAAGCTTGAGATCCAGGGCGCCTAGTGGTTCATCAAGAAGCAAGACCTTTGGATTGTTTATAAGAGCCCTTGCAATTGCAACTCTTTGCTTCTGGCCGCCCGATAGAGCTTCCGGCTTCCTTTTTTCATATCCCTTGAGCTGTACAAGGTTCAGCATTTCATTGACCCTTGCAGCAATTTCATCCTTTGGTCTTTTTCTTATTTTCAAGGCATAGGCTATATTGTCAAACACACTCATATGGGGGAAAAGAGCGTAATTCTGAAAGACTGTATTGACATCTCTTTCAAAAGGTTCCTTGTCCTCTATACTCTCTCCCTGAACCTTGATAATTCCTGATGAAGCTTCTTCAAATCCCGCAATCATTCTTAGGGTGGTGGTTTTTCCGCATCCCGAAGGTCCAAGCAGAGTAAGGAATTCTCCCTGTTTCACTTCAATGTTCATTTTTTTTACAACCTGGTTTTTCCCAAAACTTTTCTCAACATCAATTAAAGTTACTATTGAATCAGTCATTCTTCACCTCTTGAAATAAATGTAAATTTTTATACTCCGGAACCGGGCCATAATTCCGTATAGAAAGTGGTCCTGTCTCCAATGTTCAACGACCTTGTAGCTTCCACAACTCTATCATCCATGTCATAGGAAATTGATTCCAGCAGGAATGCAGGTGTATTCTCAGCTACATCTAGCATTTTAGCTTCATTCTCATCCAAAGTTGTTATCTTTATCCACTGCTTGGAAAATTTCAATTTATGATTGTAAATATTTTCAATTATTTCATACAGGGAATCTTTTTCGAAATCATATTGAAGCAGGTCGTCAAAGAGGCTTACCGGCAAATATGAGTATTCCAGCGCAAGGGGTATGTTGTCTCCATATCTTACACGGACTATCTCATAGGCTTTGGCACCAATTGTCGTTTCCAGCAGCGAAGCGATTTTCTTGTCCACTTCAATTATTCCTGTTTTTACAACCCTGTTGCTCGGCTTGATGCCTCTGGATATCAACATTTGCGAAAATCCACTGAGTTTTACGAAGTCTCTTTCAAAATTCGGTATCCTCACAAAGGTACCCTTGCCTTTAACCCGGTAGGCATATCCCAGATCCACAAGTTGTGTCAATGCACTCCTTGCCGTCATTCTGCTTATTTGATAAGTTTCGCTTATTTCCCTTTCAGACGGCAGCTGGCTGCCGCTCTCAAGCTCACCTGAATTTATTTTTTCAATGAGAATGTCCTTTATTTGAATATATAACGGGGGAATATATGGTTTTTTTGTCATATTATCTCATCCTTTCATATTGGTATAGTTGTATATACCAGTACTGTAATGATATCACGACTGGATGATATTGGCAAATATTTTTTCTTATCTTTTGTTTAATATTAATTCTCTCAAAATATGCTATAATTATATTGTCACAAGTTGACCAGATGAATTAGAATTCAACAAGTCTAATTCAGATGAAACCAAAAATATCAACAAGTTATTATAAAAAACCATGCAAAAAACAAAAAGAACCGGACCTTTTGTTTTTTGGAGGAGGAGAAAATGTACAAGGTTGGAATAATTACGGCCAGCGACAGCGGCTCGGAAGGAAAAAGAGAAGATTTAAGCGGTCAGGTAATAAGGGAAATGGTTGAAAAGGCAGGATATTTAGTAGTTGACTACAAGATGGTACCTGACGACCTTGAAATGATCAAGGAAACAATAATATACATGTGCGACGGCATAGGCGTAGACCTTGTCCTCACTACAGGTGGTACGGGGTTTTCAAAACGGGACAACACGCCAGAAGCAACCCTTGCTGCGATACAGAGAAGGGTTCCCGGCATTCCCGAGGCCATGAGGTATCTGAGCCTTCAGATAACACCAAAGGCAATGCTTTCAAGAGCCGAGGCTGGAATAAGGAACAACTCCCTGATAGTAAACCTCCCCGGAAGCCCCAAGGCAGTAAGGGAATGTCTCGAATATATCATGAACCCGATGGAGCACGGTCTTGATATTCTCAAGGGTTCTGCAACCAACTGCGCCGAGAAAGAATAACAAACCGATTTGATAATGGGATAAATTAAAGACCTACTGAAATTTGATGTGTTTCAGTAGGTCTTTTAATTCCAATCCAAGGACTGAATATTTTCCATCAAGTAAACTTACACCACAACCATATGGCACCCGAATGTGCTGTTAAAGATATTTTCAAAGAATTTGAGATATGCCTTTTCCAAAGTGATGTCCTCATCCGAGAATGTCTTTATGATAACCGCATCATTGTGCTTCTCGCATTTTATATCCTTTATCCTCATGCTGTTGCTTCTGTCAAGGCCTTCAGCCATCATGAGGAGGACACTGAGCTTTTCAATATTATCCTGCTCTTCCTTGTTCAATAATTTGTAGTAGTCTTCAAGATTTTCCTTAAGCTTGTGGGTTGTATGCCTTCCCGCCACTACTGCAGATATGAGCTGTCTCTTGTTGTTCATGCCCTTCAGCATGGAGTTCAGCATTATATAGAAGGAATGCTTGTGATGATTCTTGTAGTCAAGAAGCTTCCCTACATCATGGAGCATGCTCGAAGCATACATTATGTCCTTCATGTCGTCCTTCATTCCATGGATGTCCTTAAGTTCTTCGAAAAGTCTTGTCATGAGGAAATGCACGTGAACCGCATGGTCCACATCAACATCGTATACAAGCATCATGTTTTCAACTGAAAGCCTGAGAGGATTCTTCTTGATATTGTTGATTCCAAATCCGCATTTCTCGAACATGAGACCTTCCCTCAGTCCGTCCCTGCTTATTACCAGATGGCTTGAACCGCAGTGGTCCAGAAGATACTTGACGGCACCGCATGCACCTACAAATATGTCTGACCTGTCACCGCTGAGACCCCCGATGTTTTCCCTTTTCTTCCTGCTTATTGAAGACACCTGTTCATAGAGGCTGTTAACGGCACTTCTTTCTATATAGTAGTTGTGTATGGCACTGAGAGGATAGTCGTCCTTTTTCTTCTGTATCTTTCCTATTGTCCTTATGGTACCGCCTATTCCTATAAGAGGAAGGTCCTTCCCTTCCTTAAGCCACTCAACTTCCTCGTATTTGTCTGTCACATATTCCTCAAGTCTTTTCAGGTCATCATTCTTGGGTTTGTCCCTGAGGCTGAATTCGTTGGCAAGGTCCACTGCCCCGAAAGGAAGACTTATTGAATTCTTCAGCTTCCTGTCCTTTACCAGACCGATTTCAGTGGAACCGCCTCCGATGTCCATAAATACATAGTCTCTCTTGCTCAATGAATTTATGGATCCTATATAGTCATACATGGCCTCCGATTCACCTGGAAGAAGCTCAACATTAACGCCCAACTCCTTTTTTGCATAGCTGATGAACTCGTCCCTGTTCCTTGCCTTTCTGAGGGCCGCCGTGGCAACTATCCTTATCTCTTCACACTTGCTGGCACGGCAATAGTCCACAAGCATCCTCAGTGTCTTCTTGCCGTATTCCAACTTTTCTTCATTCAGAAAGCTGTCCTTGTCAAGGCCTTCGGAAAGCCTTACATTCTCCTTGAATCCGTCAATTACAAAATAGCTTTTCTCAGTTATTTCAGCTATTATGAGCCTGAAGGTGTTTGACCCTATATCGATTATTCCATATCTCATATCATACTCCCATCATTTCTTCTTTTGCCCTTCTGAAATTTTCAACTGCATTTTCATGAAGCCTCATCTGTACGTTAACAGATTCCTTGCCCCTTTTGTCAACCCTTCTGTAGCTTCCGTCCTCAAGCTGAAACCTGCTCTTCTCAGTATCGGCAAGGCTCAGTTCAAGCATCTCAACAACCCTTTCCTTAAGAATTCCGTTTTCAACGGGAAAGAGAACCTCTATCCTTCTGTCCAGGTTTCTTTCCATCCAGTCAGCACTGGATAGAAAAATGTCGGAATACCCTTCATTGTAGAAATAGTATATCCTGCTGTGCTCAAGGAAGGTTCCTATTATGCTCCTGACCCTTATGTTTTCACTAAGGCCTGGAACTCCGGCCCTGAGACAGCATACCCCCCTTATTATAAGATCTATTTCAACCCCCTCACGGGAAGCTTCGTAAAGCTTGTTGATTATCTTTTTATCCACAAGTGAGTTGAACTTGGCAATTATCCTTCCATAGCCGCCGTTTTTTACATTCCATATTTCCCTGTCTATATAATGCTCGAAACCCTTTCTCATTCCATGAGGCGCCACGAATATCTTCTTGTATTCCCGATGCTTGGTATATCCCGTAATGGTATTGAACATGTTGGATATGTCGCTGCATATGTCCTCCCTGCAGGTGAACATTCCTATATCCTCATAGAGCTTTGCCGTTGAATCGTTGTAGTTGCCCGTAGCCATGTGGACATATCTGTTTATGCCCTCGTCTTCCCTTCTGACCACCAGCAGTGCCTTGCAGTGTATCTTCAGTCCAGGAAGTCCGTATACTACGTGGCATCCTGCCCTTTCAAGCTTCTTCGCCCATACGATGTTGTTCTCCTCGTCAAACCTTGCCTTCAACTCGACAACCACCGTAACCTGCTTTCCGTTCTCCGCCGCACGGATGAGCTTGTCTATGATGGGTGAGTTCTTGCTTACCCTGTAGAGTGTCTGTTTTATGGCAAGTACATCCGGATCGTCAACAGCCCGGTCTATGAATTCAAGTACCTTGTCAAAGGATTCATAGGGAAGATGTATCATTCTGTCTCTTTCCCTTATGGCAGAAAAGATATCCTCTTCTCCATAAAAATCCATTGCCCTTTGCGGTTTAGGATCTTCGTCTATGAGATGGGAAAATCTGCTGTTTCCTATGAAGGAGAACCAGCTTGCAAGGTCCAGGGGAGCTGTAAGCTCGTATATTTCATCGGAGGACACCCCGTAGTTTTTCTTCATGAATTTCATGAGTCCCTTGTCTCCCTTTTTCTGAAGCTCTAGCCTGACTGCAGATCCCCACTTCCTCTTCTTTACATACTTCTCGATTTCCAGAAGAAGGTCTTCCGCCTCGTCTTCGTCTATCGCAAGGTCGGCATCCCTCGTTATCCTGAATATTACCGTTCCCGAAATTTCATACCCCTTGAAAAGCTTGTCCAGATTGTTCTCTATTATGTCCTCAAGATAGACGAAAACCGTTTCATCACCATCCGCATCCACTTCAACAAACCTTGTCAGAACGGAGGGAACCTGAACCACGGCATAGAGCTTGTCGTCATCTTCGAAATCCAGTTCCACTGCAATGTTTAGACTTTTGTTTCCAAGATGGGGGAAAGGTCTTCCCGAGTCAACTGCTAGAGGAGTTAGTACTGGAAGACAAAACTCCTCGAAGAATTCATCTGCATATTCCTTCTGGGAAGGGTTCAAGTCTGAATATTTTTTCATGAATATTCCCTCTTGTTCCAGCTTTGGAAGTATGGACTTGTTGAGACAGTTATACATCTTCTTCATCATTTTCTGGGTTTCTTCATAGATTGCTTCAAGCTGCTCCTTGGGAGTCATTCCAGCTATGTCACGCTTGTTGTATTTTGCAGCCAACTGCTGCTTGATACCGGCAACCCTTACCATGAAGAATTCATCAAGATTGGATGCAGTTATTGCAAGGAACTTGAGCCTTGTGAATATTCTGCTTTTTTTGTCATAGGCTTCCTCAAGAACCCTGTTGTTGAACATGAGCCAGCTTAACTCCCTGTTGACATATTGTTCATTCATATTTTCAGCCATTTATATCCCCCTTTTGATAACAAGCTTAATGTCCATTCCGTAGACTTCCTTGAAAAATTCCTTGTATTCGTTAAACTTTATCTGTTCTATATATGTATTTTTTTTGCTTTCAACCTGTATAACCAGGTCGCCTTTCTGCATCCTGACAGCAATATTCTTGAATTTCTGCTTGTAGTTCTTGTCAAGTGAATCCGCCATCCTCATAATAGCCGAAAGCTTTGAAACACAGATTTGTTCCGCCGGGCTCAATGCCATGTACTCATTGTCGTTCTCCCCGGGAAGGAGGAAGGACTGATATTTGACCAGAAGGGATATGATCTCCCTGTCCTTTTCAGTAAGTCCTATGATATCCGTATTCCTGATTATATAGCTGGAATTGAGATAATGCTTGTCGGAGTTTATAAACTTGCCTATATTGTGAAGAATCACCGCAATTTTCAGATAGAGAAACTCCTTATCCTTGAAATTGTTTGTCCTCGTCAGTTTCTTCATTATCTTTTCCGAAAGGAAATCCACATATTGTATGTGGCTGTCATATGCCTTGTACATTTCCGCAAGCTTCAGGGAAGACGATACGGCATATTGCTTAATGTCGTTTTTCATGGCTCTGTACTTGCCGGGGAACAACATTTCGTTGAACATTGTATTGAAAAAGAAGATATCCGGCAGGATGATTCCCTCTACGCCTGAAATGTCCACCAGGTTTTCAATAATTGTGGTGGCTATGATTATCTCGTTGGCGAATTCCTTTCTCACATTGTACTTGATTGATATCTTATCTGCATTCATTCCGGTTATTTCCTTGAAAAACCGGTGGAATTCCTCCTTGCCTATCATCCCCGTTTCTTCTTCAACACTGCACAGTGCTGCTATTGTTTCAGTGGCCCTGCCGGCCACCAACAGGAATTTCATCTCATTTTTGGGAAGAAATTTGGGTAGAAAATTTAAATATGTATGGAGCTGCTCCTTGACAAGGTAATTCATCTTGTCGGAGTACTTCTCGGCACTCTTGGCTATTTCATAAAGCTTCAGTGTTCCTATCAGAATGTTTTGAAGGTAGTTGATTGAATTATTCTCATAAAATGCTATTCCAAGGTTTCCGCTTCCAATGAAAGCCAGCATTCCGTTGTCTTCGAGCTGTCCCTTGTTTTTAAGGCCTTCTATATTGGACATGAATATGTGGTTCTTGAGCTCTGCATCCGTCAGTATCTCAAGATTGATTCCCGTTTCCTGGAATATCCTGTCTCTTATGTAATACCTGTTTTCTGATTCCCTCAATGCTGTAGAAGCAAGAAGTCTTATCCGTTCGCAACCGTATTCCTTAGAAAGCTTTTTGTAATTCCTGATTATTTCGACAATCGCATCGACCTTCTCGACAGGTATTCTCCTGTTCTCAAATACATCCTTCCCAATTGACAGCCTTGACTTTGCCTGATCAATAATATTAAGCTTGTTCTTTCTGTTCTGTCCTATCCTTATTCCAATATATGTTGAGCCGATATAGATAATTGATGCAATTCTAGTATTCTCCATTCCATTCCCTCTCATAACAATATTCATACAAAACGACTTTGTCGCATTGCAGGCATAAGCATCGTTGCTGTGCAAACCTTTTAGTCTTAATTATATCACGAATACGGCTTCCTTGTCATGTAAAGCACCTGTAAATTTAACCCTTAAAAACTTCTTCAACCGCATAACACCAACATTTCAATGTCTATGCATTTTTTCTTTCCTGGGATAAAACAAAAGCATGCTATCCCTCTTGATTGATATGCTCCCTTAGTAATAGACAGTTTAAATAATAAAACTGTTATCACTAGGAGGGCATATTTTTTATGGGAAGAAAAGGAAAAGTATCTTTTGAGGAAAAGACTCGTATAGTAGAAATGTATTTGAATGGTATTTGTTCACAAGAGGATTGTGCAAGGATAGCTGGAGTTACAAAAACATCAGTCCAGCAATGGATCAGAAAATACGAAACCTTTGGTATTGAAGGTTTAAATACAAAAATAAAGCATAAGAAATATACTAGGGATTTAAA
>NZ_FQZL01000005.1 GCF_900142005.1 Dethiosulfatibacter aminovorans DSM 17477 | reverse complement strand
TGGAATAAATGCGGGCTTTTCCCCACACAAAAAGCACTGAAGTCCAGTGCTCATGTTTTTATTTTTTCGGGACATTTTCTAAAATGCTTGACAATATGTAAAGCATAAATGAACATTTGCCGAAAAAATTTTTATAAAAAACTCTCAAAATCAGTTTTACTTATTTTGATGTTTTTTTGATTCAAGAAAGCACTACGCTGAGTTAAATGCGTAAGCAGATAAATGAGCAAGCATTTATCAAGAGGTCGCAGAAAGTTTCCTTATAAGTGTAATACCAACGTTTCAAGGGATTATACATTTTCAACTTTCTCAGACTGTAAAAAATCCACGAAACCCATTGATTACAATAGGTTCGTGGATTCTCTCTACTATTCCCACTCGATAGTTGACGGTGGCTTCGAAGTGATGTCGTAAACTATCCTGTTTACGTGGTCAACTTCGTTTACAATTCTGTTTGATATCTTTTCAAGTACTTCGTGAGGAATCCTCGCCCAGTCGGAGGTCATTCCGTCGGTACTTGTTACGGCCCTTAGGGCTATGGTGTGTGAGTATGTTCTTTCATCTCCCATTACGCCAACGCTTCTGATGTTTGGAAGACATGCGAAATACTGCCATATCTGGTTCTGCAGACCGGCCTTCTTGATTTCATCTCTGAATACGAAGTCCGCTTCCCTTACAATCTCAAGCTTGTCCGGTGTTATCTCGCCGAGAACCCTTATTGCAAGTCCAGGTCCCGGGAAGGGCTGTCTTTCAACAAGCTCGTTTGAGATTCCAAGCTCTCTGCCAACCTGTCTTACTTCGTCCTTGAAAAGCTGTCTCAACGGCTCAAGAAGTTCGAAATCAACATCCTCCGGAAGTCCTCCAACGTTGTGGTGGCTCTTGATCACTGCTGCTGTGTCAGTACCGCTTTCTATTACGTCAGGGTATATTGTTCCCTGAACAAGGTAGTCGATGTGTCCGAATTCTTCCTTGAGTCTATTCTTCTCTTCCTCGAAGACCCTGATGAACTCTTCTCCTATTATCTTTCTCTTCTTCTCCGGATCAGATACTCCCTCGAGCTTTCCTAGGAACCTGTCCTGTGCATTTACCCTTATGAGGTTCATGTCGAACTCGTCCCTGAAGACATGCTCAACCTGGTCTCCCTCGTCCTTCCTTAGAAGGCCGTGGTCAACGAATACGCAAACAAGGTTCTTTCCTATTGCCTTGTGTACAAGAACAGCTGCCACAGAGGAATCCACCCCGCCGGACAGTGCACAAAGTGCCTTTTTGTCGCCTACAAGGTCCTTTATTGCCTTTATTTGCTCTTCGGCATAGTTACCCATATCCCATGAGGATTCCTCGCCGCATACGCCGTGTACAAAGTTGTTAAGTACTTCTCTTCCTCTTTCAGTATGCTCTACCTCGGGATGGAACTGTACCGCATATATGTTTCTTTCAGTGTTTTCCATTGCAGCAACAGGGCAGGTGTCAGAGCTTGCTGTAACCTCGAATCCTTCAGGAAGCTGCTCTATATAATCCGTATGGCTCATCCAGCATTTTGTGCTCTTGTCAATGCCAGTGAAAAGCTTGCTGTCCGAATTCATGTCCAGCTCTATTCTTCCGTATTCCCTTGATGATGCCCTTGTTACCTTTCCGCCAAAGGTCTGAGCTATGAACTGACCTCCGTAGCAGATTCCGAGTATCGGAAGTCCAAGTTCGAATATTTCAGGAAGAGCCTTCGGTGCGTTTTCTTCATACACGCTTGCAGGTCCTCCCGAAAGTATCAATCCGCTTGGATTCTTTTCCTTGATTTTTTCTATTGAAATGCTGTAAGGCACTATTTCACAATAAACCTTTGCTTCTCTTACTCTTCTGGCAATCAGCTGGCTGTACTGAGCACCAAAGTCTAATATTAGTATCATATTCTTTCTCCTATTATCAGCTGCTTACGCTGTAGTTTGAAGCTTCCTTGGTAATCTGTATATCATGGGGGTGGCTCTCCTTAAGACCTGCTCCTGTTATCTTGACAAATCTTGCATCAGTCTTAAGAGCTTCAATGCTTGTTGTTCCACAGTATCCCATGCCGGCTTTCAGACCTCCAACCATCTGATAGATAACCTCTCCTATAGGCCCCTTGAATGGTACCCTTCCTTCAACGCCTTCCGGAACGAACTTCTTGGCATCGTCCTGGAAATATCTGTCCTTGCTTCCCTGGTTCATGGCACCTTCGGAGCCCATTCCCCTGTATACCTTGAATCTTCTTCCCTGGAAAAGCACAGTCTCTCCAGGACTCTCCTCTGTACCTGCAAACATGGATCCCATCATTACAACGTTGGCTCCAGCTGCAATTGCCTTCGGGATGTCTCCAGTGTACTTTACTCCGCCATCAGCTATGATAGGCAGTCCGTACTTCTTCGCTTCCTCTGCACAGTTGTATATCGCTGTAAGCTGAGGTACGCCGACACCTGCCACGACCCTTGTTGTACATATTGATCCAGGTCCTATACCAACCTTGATGCAGTCTGCTCCCGCTTCTGCAAGAGCCTTTACCGCCGCTGCAGTAGCCACGTTTCCTGCTATTACCTGAAGGTCGGGATATACTTCCTTTATCTTCTTCACTGCATTTATTACGCCTGATGAATGTCCATGGGCGGTATCAACGGCTATTACGTCAACCTTTGCCTTCACAAGCGCCTCGATCCTCTCCATCATATCGACTGTCACACCTACTCCCGCTCCTGCTAGAAGTCTACCGTTTGAATCCTTTGCAGAATTGGGGTATTTGATTGTCTTTTCTATGTCCTTGATTGTAATGAGACCTGCAAGGGTTCCGTCTTCCTTCATTAAAGGAAGCTTTTCAATTCTGTGCTTCGACATGATTTGAAGAGCTTCTTCCATATCTATGCCTTCCTTTGCCGTAATGAGTCCTTCGCTTGTCATGGCATCCTTGATTTTCTTGGAAAAATCCTTCTCGAATCTTACATCCCTGTTTGTGATTATTCCTATGAGTTTCTGGTTGTCATCTACAATAGGCACTCCTGATATTCTGTATCTGCTCATGAGTTCCAGTGCATCTTCAACTATATGGTCTTCCGACAGGTAAAAGGGATCAGTGATTACTCCGTGTTCAGATCTTTTTACCTTGTCCACTTCCATGGCCTGTGCTTCAATTGACATGTTTTTGTGGATTATTCCTATTCCACCTTCCCTTGCCATAGCTATAGCCATTTTTGCTTCAGTTACAGTATCCATGCTTGCCGACATAAGAGGTATGTTCAGCTTTATTTTTTTTGTCAGATACGTACTCACGTCAACATCCCTAGGCAGCACGTCCGACTTTGCAGGTACCAACAGTACGTCATCAAATGTGTATCCAGTTTCTAAAATCTTTTCCATTGCAGCTCCTCTCAAATATTAAATAATCCAAAAATGATTATGCGATATATATTGTAATTTTATATAACCTATCAAAAAAAATATGCTATGTCAACACATATATCATATTATATATCATAAATTGTTAAAAAACATTTATATTTTTATATTTTTAATGAATTTAACAATTTAACTGTTATAATAATAGTAGATTAAAAAGAAAGGATAATTTATGGATAGAAAAATAATTGTAGACAGCTGTACAGATGTCAATGACAAAATCAAAGACTACTTCGAAACGGTGCCGCTTAAGATAATAATTGACAATGAAGAGATTATCGACAATGATCTTGATACAAATTTTCTCCTCAACAAGATCAAGGGCAGCCTGACCTTGAAAACCGCCTGTCCTTCACCTGGTGAGTATTATGACGCTTTCATAAAAAACAAGGAGAATTTTGTCGTAACCCTTTCAAGTAAGTTAAGCGGCTCCTACAACAGCGCCATAACTGCATGTGAAATGATCAGGGACAATTCAATAGACTCCTTTGTCCATGTATTCGACTCCAGGTCGGCTTCTTCTGCGCAATCAATGATAAGCGTAAAGATAAAGGAACTTATGGATCTGAACCATACAAGGGAAGAAATCGTCAGCATCACATCCAATTATGTAAAAAAGCTCAAGACCCTGTTCATCCTTGAATCCTACGACCATCTCCTAAAGGCCGGAAGGCTCAGCAAGGTAAAGGCATCTCTGGCTACATTCCTGCAGATTTGTCCAATCATGAGCGCCAACGATGAAGGAGAGATAATAGCCCTCGACAAGGTGCGAGGCAAGAAGAAAGCCTTCAACAGGCTTGTGGAAATGATAGGAGAAGAGGATGTTGACTATGAAAACACAATTCTTGGCATCACTCATGTCAACGCTCTTGAAAAGGCTCAGAGTCTCAAGGAAGACATACTTAAGAAATATCCCTTCAAGGAAATCCTGATATTTGAAGCCCGTGGCATCAGCACTGTATATGCAGACGACGGAGGGATAGTTGTAGCATTTTAACTGCATTCGCAATTTTTTCTTACAAAAAATGAAAAAAAGTTCTCGAAAGAGAACTTTTTTGGTTTACATTAGATTAAACTTGAACAGGTGCTTCTACAGGACATACGCTAGCGCATGCTCCACAGTCAATACAAGCAGCCTCATCTATTACATAGATATCGTCTCCTGCACTGATGCAACCTACTGGACATTCTGCCTCACAAGCTCCACAGCTAATGCAAGCATCATTAATTTTATAAGCCATCACTACACCTCCTTAATTGAAGCTAAATAAACTCTACATTATTTTACCACTGATGTCAATTTATTTAAAGTAAAATTATTGTTGTTTTTCACTGTTTTCAGGTTTTTCCTTCTTTTCCTGTCTGTCCCTGTTGTCATTCCTGTCTTTTCTGTATCTGCTTTTCTTGTTGGACCTGCCTTTCCTTTCCGGTCTTTCCTTCTTTTCCAACCCTTCTTTTTTGTCCTGACTTTGCTGCTCTTGCTTATTTTGTTGTTTGGGTTGTCTCGGACGTTTCTGCTGCTTCGGCTGCTTGCCCCTATCGTCCTGCTTTTGGGGCTGGTCTTGTTTCTCGGACACATCCTTATTTTCCTGTCCTTCCTTCACTTCGACCTTGTTCTTGCTTTGCTTTCCTTTTCTATATCTGTCCTTCCTGTCCTGGTCTTTCCTTCCCTGTCCTTCCTTTTTGCCGTCCTTGTTTTGCCTGTCAGGCTTTCCAGTATTCTTTGGACTCGGTTCGGATCTGTCATATCCCTTGTCGCCTTTTTTAAGCTTCTTAACATCCTCTTCTTCAAAATCCTCTATCTCGTCAATATCGCCTCTATCAGAGCTTCTTTTTATCCTTACCTTAACCTTTGAAAGAAGGGGATTTATCCTTATTACATCACCTATGCCGTTTGGTGTCTCCACCCTGTCTCCAATTTTGGGAAGACGGTCAAGATTTTCTTCGTAAAGGTCCTTTTCATAGTTTAGACAGCACATAAGTCTTGAACATATTCCTGATATCTTTGTAGGATTAAGGGAAAGGCTCTGTTCCTTTGCCATCTTTATGGATACCGGTGCAAAATCACCCAGGAAGCTGGAACAGCACAAGGGTCTCCCACATGGTCCAAGACCTCCTATCATCTTGGCTTCGTCCCTTACTCCTATCTGCCTCAGCTCTATCCTTGTCTTGAATATGGATGCAAGATCCTTTACAAGCTCTCTGAAATCAACCCTTCCTTCGGCTGTGAAATAGAATATGACCTTGTTGTTGTCAAATGTATATTCAACATCCACAAGCTTCATTTCAAGCTTATGCTCTTCAATTTTTTCCATGCATGTAACAAATGCCTTCTGCTCATTCCTCTTGTTCCTGGCATTTTTTTCAATATCGTCCTTGGTTGCAACCCGCAGGACCTTCTTAAGGGGCTGAATCACTTCTTCTTCACTTATCAGTTTGGGGCCTACCACTGCGGAACCGAATTCTATTCCTCTTGCAGTCTCCACTATTACATCATCATCCTTCTTGACAAGTTTGCTGTCAGGATCGAAATAATATATCTTTCCGGCTTTCTTAAACCTTACTCCTACTACGCTAATCATGCTTTACCTCCTGTATTCCGAATAGCATGTTGTCTATTGCCAATTTATAGTTCACGTTGCTCTTTACATCATCATATGTATTCTGAAACAATTCATACATTTCAGAACACCTTTTCCCGTCAGTCTTTCCAGACTGCTTCTCTATCAGGCTCATCCTGTCTATATTTATAATCTGGTCCACCGCCCCTACCTTGTAGAAGGAAAGGTCCCTGAACCATATCATGAGTATTTCCAAAATGTCATCTATATCATCTTTGTGCTTGTCAAAGTATTTTTCGTATTCAAAAACTATTGATTTTCCGCTTTTCAATATATCGTCAACCATATCGACAATTTCTCCCCTGAGCTGAAGTATATTCACTTCCTCCCGGAGAATATTTACCGCCCTCTGCACTATCCCCTTTGAATATCCCGTTATGAGCCCTGCCATTTGACTCTCTACGCCGTATTCCTCCATGAGTATCCTTTTCACTTCCCTGTCGCTTATCCTGTCAAGCTTTATGGTCTGGCACCTTGATACAATGGTTTGAATAATGAGGCTCTGATTTAGGGTGATGAGAATTATGACAGTATCCTCAGGAGGCTCCTCCAATGTCTTCAGAAAGGTGTTTGACGCCTGTACGGTCATCTTTTGGGCATCATTGATGATTATTACCTTTCTTCTGCTTTCATAGGGCTTTACATAGACGATTTCCTGGATTTCATCCACATCCTGCCTTTTTATGGAATTTTCACTGTAATCCATTACATGGATATCCGGGTGACTGCCCGCCATTGCCTTTATGCAGGAACTGCAGACTCCGCAGGGGTAGTCGTTTCTTTCGGTACACAGTATTGTCTGTGCAAATACTTCTGCAAGCCTGAGTTTTCCTGTTCCCTTTGGCCCTTCAAATATGTACCCATGTGAAATACTATCACTTTTCGTGATATCCATCAAATGTTTTTTTATTTTGTCCTGACCTATTACCTCGTCATAGCCCAATCCATCCATTAAAAAATCACCTACATTTTTTCAAATTTATCCACGTCAAGGACGAAAACCGTCGCTCCCCCTATAAGAACTTCTATCGACCTGGGTATGTATCCGCTTGTTGCCGTATACGCACTTGGCAGAGTAGCGGATGTATGCTTCTTCCTTGTCTGACAGTTTGCTCTGACTATGTCAAGGACCTCGTCCACCTTTTCCTTTTCAACACCTATCAACAGTGTTGTGTTCCCTGAGCTTAAAAAGCCTCCCGTCGAAGCAAGCTTGGTAAGTCCGAAATCCTTGTCCCTAAGTTCCGAAGACACCTTGTTTGCATCCTCATCCTGTATAACCGCAACTACAAGTTTCATTGCATCCTCCTGTCTAGATTATCTTTTCCAGTTCACTGATCACATTTTTAAATACCTGTTCCTTGTCAACAGATGCATCAACCACCTTGATTTCCGGAGATATCTTTATTATCTCCTTGTAGCCCTTATATACATCCATATGGAAGGATATATGCTCGTTTTCAAGCCTGTCTCCGCCATCTATGTCTGTCTTCCTCTTAAGGGCAACTTCGGGATTGATATCAAGAAAAAGTACAAGGTCTGGATATGTACCGCCGATAGCAAATTCATTTATCTCCCTTATCTTCTCCACTCCCAGCTTTCTGCCTATTCCCTGGTAGACAAGGCTTGAATGGTAGAATCTTTCACATATGACTGTTTTACCCGATTCTATGAGCGGTCTTATCTTTTCTGCAACATGCTGGGCTCTTGAAGCCGCATAGAGCAATGCCTCAGTAGTATCCGCCATCTCCTTGTGGTCGCAGTCAAGTATTATATCCCTTATTTTCTCACTGATGGGAGTACCACCGGGTTCCCTTGAAAATTCTATGCTGTGTCCCTTTTTTTCCAAATAATCTGCTATGAGCCTTGCCACTGTGCTTTTCCCTGCCCCATCCGGCCCTTCAAGCACTATAAAAAGTCCTTTATTCA
Organism: Dethiosulfatibacter aminovorans DSM 17477; assembly: GCF_900142005.1. Classification (GTDB taxonomy): domain Bacteria; phylum Bacillota; class Clostridia; order Tissierellales; family Dethiosulfatibacteraceae; genus Dethiosulfatibacter; species Dethiosulfatibacter aminovorans. Next base: position 366,096 of record NZ_FQZL01000005.1, on the reverse strand, counting down.
TAAACACTCCTGTATTTTGCTATATCTTTATTATTTTTATCTTTCCTTCTTCCAGACCCATAACTTCAATGCCGGATTTTGAAATCTTAATTATCCTTTCAACCAACTGTCCCGTTATCTTTTCTCCGGGACATAGCAGAGGTATTCCCGGCGGATAAGGTGTTATATGGCATCCACAGATTTCCCCTACGGCATCAATAATATCCACAGAAGTCTTTTCCGAATAGAAGGCCTTCCTCATGTTCATTGCCATTTCCGGGCATTCCATGGTGCATGGCATGCTTGCTTCATCTTCACTACCGGTTTTTTCATCATCTGCAGTCATGCCGTATTTCAAAACCATGTCATTGACAGCAGCAAAGAGCCTTTCAATGTCATAGGCACCGTCACAGGCTGTCATGAAGGCATTTACATAGTTCGTGTCTGCCATTTCCACCTGTACATTGTATTCTTTTCTAAGAATCGATTCTGCCCTGCCTCCATCCACTCCTATTTCAGAAGTCTTGAAGAGAAGTCTTGTATCGTCGAAGTCATGGACTCCCCTTTTTATGAAATAATCCCTCTTCCTGAATATCCTGCCGGCATTTTCATATCTGTCCGCCATTTTGTCCACACAGTCCATGTTAGCTTTAAGCCTGCTGCTTCCTTCCCTGTCCATCAAGTCAACTGATGCTTCAATGGATGCCATCATAAGATATGAAGGGCTTGAAGTAAGGAGCATGGATATCATGTCGGATACACCCTCAACATGTTTTTCATCCCTGATATGAAGGAGGGATGACTGGGTCAGTGACGGCAAAGTCTTGTGGGTACTTTGGACTACAATGTCCGCACCCGCATCAAGGGCCGAACACGGAAGACTGTCGCAAAATCTCAAGTGACTTCCATGTGCCTCGTCCACTATTAGTATCCTGTCGTATCTGTGCACCGTTTCAGCTATTTTTTCCATATCGCAGCATATGCCGAAGTACGTAGGATACGTCAGCACAACTGCCTTGATTTTCTCATCCGCCCTTATGGATTCTTCCAGACCGGCAAGATCCTCTATCCATGAAAGACCCGACTCCTCATCGCATTTCGGCATCAGGTATACGGGATTCAAGTCTCCCAGTATCATTGCATTGTATACGGACTTGTGGCAGTTTCTGTCGACCAGAATGCTGTCACCGGGCTTTGTCACTCCAAGTATTGCACTTTGAAGGGATGAAGTGCTGCCGTTTGTTGAAATCAAAGTTTTGTATGACCCGTAAACCCCTGATATGTCCTCCAACAGATCCTTTATTACACCTGTAGGCTTGTGGAGATTGTCCAGTCCGTCAACCTCCGTAACGTCGTTTCCCAACACAAAAACTTCCTCCAGACAGGAAGAAATGCCCTTGTGTCCGGGCATATGGAATCTGGCTGTCCCTGCTTCTCTGTATTTTTTCAGCTCTTCTCCAAGCTTCATGAAGTCGTCACCTTTCTGTCAAGTATCCTCATTACCCTCTCGCTGGGAGCAAACACAAATCTGTAAAGCTTTCCATCCCTTCTATATTCACCGAACTTGCAGTTTTCGTCGGCTTCGCTGTATATGAAATAATATGTATTGTTGACTTCAGCATTGGGCTTCATTTCACTGATGGGCAGTACCCTGTCTATTTCCTTGAACTTCACGTCAAGTATGATATTGTCCTTCTTTCCTATCCTTTTCACAAAAGCTATATGCTTGTCTGCTATCATATAGACATAGACGGAAATGATCCTTTCAACAATGAGAAAGATAATTATCCCAAAAACAACAACCAGTCCTATGCTGACGAAATTCCTGTATCCTCCAAGCTTGTTTGTCAGGGTAATCAAAATGTTTAAAATCAATATGGAAGCAAATCCCGCAATAGTAAAAAACATGGTGGATTTACCTTTTTTCTGCAAAACTTCCTTTACGGAATAATCCTTGTTCATTATAGCCTCCTGCTGTATTTATCAAAGTAGTTGTCAGTATACTTCTGAACTCTCTTCGCTATAATCTTTCTTTCCTTCTGTTTTTCCAGCAACTTCTTTCTTCTCTTCTCACCGTCGGCAGCAGAAGATATGAGTTCCACAAAGAGAACAAACATGAATGAAATTATGAGAAAAACAAAAATTCCTAAAACCACATAACTTAGCATAAATGGTGCTCCTAATACAATATTATCCACTTATTATACAACATCTTCCTTAATATATAAAGATTTATTGCATTCCTTCTGCTCTGACCGCCTTGTCTTCACTTTTTTTCTCTATGAAGGAAATGAATATCACCGCAGCAATAATGACCGCCGCTCCAATTCCGCTTCTAAAAGTGAAGGATTCCCCAAGTAGCAACACTCCGACCACTATGCTTGTGAGAGGCTCGAAAGTACTCAATACGGCTGCCGTTGGAGAAGATACATAGTTCAGTCCTGATTTGAACAGCGCCATGACAAATATTGATAATACGGACAATGCCAAAACATCTGCATATCCGACATATGTTATGTCAAAATTGAGATTACCTGTAGCAAATGCAAACGCCGCAATAAAGAATATATTGAACACTGCCAGATAATATACGAGAACAAAGGAGTTCATCTCCCTGATTCTTCCATGTGACGCCCTCAGTATATATGCTGCATACAATACTCCCGACAGCAAGGCAAGAATAACTCCGGGAAGATTCAGCGCTACGCTCCCCTTTTCAACTGACAGCAAAAATATTCCAACCATGGCAATGATTACAGCAGCCGCTTTCTCAAGAGTCAGTTTTTCTCTGTAGAAAACAGTTGATCCTAAAAGAACAGCAGCTGGATAGATAAAATGCAAGGTCGTGGCAATCCCCGTCGGTATTAGTGCATAAGAACTGACCACGGCCAGCATCATGAGTCCGTAGCAGAAAAAACTGACAGCTGCCAGTTCCCAGAAAAACTCCTTGCCAATTCTGTAGTCTATTTTCTTGATCCTCATATAGGGGACCAGTATTGCTGCAGCAAACATACATCTGAAAAGAATCAATGTATATGCATTGAATCCGTTACTGAAACCCACTTTGGAAAAAAACGGCAGAAAGCCCATTCCCGCTGTAGCCACAATAATCATGAATATGCCTCTTATTTTATTCATATTTTTCTCCATCATTCAATCAATATTGACTTTCCTAAACTCCAACACAATTATACATTTCATGAAGACTCATAGTCAATGAAATACTTTGTCACAGTTATTTGTATCCTGTCTATTGATAATTGACAGTGGGTACTGTATACTTAGCCGTGAAAACATTAAAGAAACGATACCAATACACAACACTAAGCTGATTATACAAGGAGACACCATGGAAAAGAAAAATGCACAGAAGAACCTTACAAAATCCATAAGCCTCACTGTACTTGGACTTATCATATTCACAATGCGATTTCCGGGTTCCCAGGACACAATACTGCTAAAGATCATCCACACAATACAGGGATGGCTGTCGCCGCATTATTCAACGATAGTGCTGATCTTCATGCTGGGCGTATGCGCCCTTACATTGGATGTAAAGCTGTTCAGGCCTTCATCCATAGGAAGAAGCCAATTCATAAGGAAAAATTTCAACGTGAGCAATTTTCAGGTCTTATTTCGCCTTACAGCCCTGGCATTCACCATTGTTTTCATATTCTTGGATTCACCGGCCTTTGGATTTCTCAACATAGCAAGTGGTGAAATAATAATCATGAGCGGAAGCATGCTTGTTTTCATAACAGTGGCCAACCTTTTTCTGCCCCTTTTGAGTGATTTCGGACTTGCAGAATTCCTGGGAGTATTGCTGGACAGATTCATCAAACCTGTTTTCAAGGTGCCCGGGAACTCCATTATAAACATATTCACGGCATTTTTCATTGGATCCACCATGGGAATGTATCTTACAGGGGCACAATATGAAAAGAAGCTTTTTTCCAGGCGAGAAGCCATGAGAATAATCTCGGCACTTGTAGTGCCTTCAATTCCTACAGCAATGATTTATTGGTCTCTTGTAGGGGATATGTCATACTTCTTCAAGTTTTATACCCTTACGTTCCTGACATTCTACACCCTTGGACTGATTATGGTTCGAATACCGCCGCTTTCCAGGCTGGATGATGCAAAGACTGAAAAAAGAAGCGAATCATCAGGTGAAGGAAAACTCAAACGGGCACTGGATAATGCAGCAGAAAAGGCAGGAGCCACGAATTACTCCCTGAAAGAAAACCTTATTTCAATACTGGGTATATTCCTGTCCTTTATACCATTTCTCATATCACTGGGGACAATTGCAAACATCATAATTGAAAATACAGGCATATTTGAAATCGCCACCATGCCATACGGATGGTATCTGAGTCTCTTCGGATTTGAAAACCCCTTCCTTCTTGGGCAGACTCTGATACTCAACTGCATAGACCTGGTGATGCCTGCAATAATACTTAAGGACCTGGCATCTGTAAATACACAGATAATTATGGCTGTAATCACGCTTAACCAGCTCATATATATAGCCTCCTCACTGATAATACTGTCCTTTGACAAGCTGTCGGACGGAAAGACACTGGTGCTGCTCTTTCTTGAAAGGGTAATCCTTGCAGTTCCTTTAACTGTGTTTTGGGCCATGGTGCTTTTATAGCTTATAAAGCAGCTGTGGTGCATCGTTCTTACAAGCAAAAAAACCATTTGTACTATGCTGTAATATTATGATATACTTAACAGATTTCATAAAACACATATAAGCTAAAATTCTCAGGGCATCGAACCCTTTGAATTTTCGGTCAGTCGGAAAGCCTCGACTGATAAATAAGAATAATAAGGAAATAAAATGAATAAATTCAAAAAATTCGGATTAAATGAAAACCTCATAAACAACCTGAGCAACCAGGGGATAAACACACCCACCCAGGTACAGGAACAAACAATTCCAAAGATATTGAAAAAAATGGATGTACTGGCGGAAGCACAGACGGGGACGGGAAAAACTCTGGCCTTCCTTCTACCCATGTTTCAGAAATTCGACACTGATTCAAGGAATATCCAGGGACTTGTAATAACCCCTACCAGGGAGCTTGCCCTTCAGATTACAGAAGAGGCCGGAAAACTTGCTGTAAACACCGATGTGAGGATACTTTCAGTTTATGGAGGTCAGGACATAAACTCACAGCTGAGAAAGCTCCGGAATGATGTCACCCTTGTAATAGCCACACCTGGAAGGCTTCTCGACCACCTGAACAGAAAGACAATAAACATAGACAATCTGACAACCCTTGTACTTGATGAAGCAGACCAGATGCTCCACATAGGTTTCAAGGACGAAGTTGAAACGATATTAAAGAAAACCAACAAGAACAAGCAGATGCTTTGCTTCTCTGCGACACTTGATTCAAGGGTGAAAAGAATAGCATACAAGTTCATGAACGACCCTGTGGAAGTTGCGGTACAAAAGAAAAGCATCACCCTTGATGCCATAAGGCAGAAGGTGATCAGATGTTCGGACAGGCACAAGGAAGAAGCCCTCTTCAATGAATTCGACAAGACGAATCCATTCATGGCAATAATTTTCTGCAGAACAAAAAGACGTGCAGATGCACTTGAAGCACACATGACGGAGAAGAAATATCTCTGCAACAAGCTCCACGGCGACATGACCCAGAATGCAAGGCAGAAGGTTATGAAATCCTTCAGGGACTGTAAATATCAGTACCTCATAGCCACTGATGTAGCTTCAAGAGGCCTCGACATAAGCGGGGTTACCCATATCTACAACTATGATGTGCCTGAAAGCCCCGAAACCTATATACACAGGATCGGTCGTACAGGAAGAATGGGAGAAACCGGCATAGCGGTCACCTTCCTTACTCCAAAGGACAGGCTTCTTATGAACAGCATTGAAAAGGAAATCAGAATGAAGCTTCCAAAGGAAGACTACAAGAACGGATATTCAAGCGATGAAGGAAAGATTTCCGTATCCGGCCACCGAAGGAAACATGATGGCGACGAAAAACTTGACTGGGACAGAAGTTCCAGTGAAGAAGGCAAGCAGGGACATCGCAGAAATCCAAGGAAAAGTGCCAGCAAGAGATCGGGAAAGAACAGAAGGGACAACAAGAATTCGCCCTATTTCAAGAAAAATCCCAAGGATCAGGCTACAAAAAAGTCCCGGAAGAAAAACTCCAGGGACGCATAGATGATCATCTCTCCAAACAAGGTTTCAACTACAAGCGCAGAAAGAGCCATAATTCAGGCCTTTCTGTGCTTTTTCAATTTACTCTTCCCTTCTTTTTGAATAGTCGGCTACCGCCTTCTTCAGGGCAAGGGCACCGAGCACGGAACAATGCAGTTTTTCTTCCGGCAAGCCTCCAAGAGCTTCTGTGATGTCATCTTCAGTTATTGCGAATGCCGCCATGACATGCTTGCCCTTTGCAAGAACAGTAGTCATGCTGCTTGATGCAATGGCTGCAGTACATCCCTGTACCTGAAACTTTATATCAGTTATTATATAATTCTCCACTTTTATGAAAATCTTCAAATTGTCCCCGCATTCAGGATCTCCTGCAAAACCCACTCCGCTTGCATCCTCTATGAACCCCACATTCCTCGGATTCTTGAAATGGTCTATTACTATATCTGTATACATGGCTTCCTCCTAGTTTTAAACCGTTACCCAGTTGAGTTAATTCATATGATATAAATATATAGATACTTCAACTGTATACTTTATATTATATGAATTAGCACGAAACTTGTTGCGGGTTAAAACTTCCTTAATTTTAAAAACATAACCCAGTTGAGTCAATTCATATGATATAAATATATAGATGCTTAAACTGTATACTTTATATTATCTGATTGAATTGATCCACATGTAGTTTTTTACCACCATAAATATACATCAAACAACTCCAATAATCAAGTATATGTCTTTTTTTCATAGTTACACAATCCACTCCGCAAATACTGCCGCATTACAAAAAAAAATTGTTTTTTTCAAAAAGATAACGTTTTTTTTACAGAAAACCATTTGACAAGACATACCTATAGTGCTAGAATTCAATATTATAATCATTTAGTTTGTTTTAAGCGCATAATTTCTAGCTGTTTTTTATAAAAGCTCCAAATTTCACTTAAACAAAGATATAAAAAACAATTAGAAGAGGTATAATAAAATGAATGAATTCACTTGCCTGGGAATAGCTGTTATCGTAGGACTTCTTGCGGGAAAGGCTATTAACAAGTTGAAAATTCCCAGCGTAGCAGGCTATATAATAGCAGGCCTCCTACTAGGAATATCCGGATTGAATATTACAAACACTGAACTTTTGGACAAACTGTCCTTCATCAGTGATTTTGCATTGGGGATAATCGCATTCAATATTGGAAGCGAATTTGAAATCCCCCTGATAAAGAGACTTGGAAAATCAATATTCATTATAGCATTTTTTGAATCCTTTATAGCCTTCGCCCTCGTAACAGGAGCGCTGCTTCTGCTGGGTCAAAGCACAGCAAACGCACTTGTTCTTGGAGCCGTAGCCGCAGCCACTGCACCTGCGGCAACAACAATGGTGCTGAAAGAGCTTAAGGCAAAAGGATCTCTGACATCGACGCTCCTTGGAGTTGTAGCAGTAGACGATGCAATATGTCTTATGATATTTTCAGTTTCATCTGCAATTGCCAAGGTCTTCATAAAGAATGAGGCTCTTACGGTGACAAAAGTCTTTCTCCATCCACTTATGGAAATTGTGCTTTCACTGATTGCAGGAGCTATAATAGGATTATGTCTATCCTATGTACTGAACAAGGAAAGAAGAAGTGTAGATGTACTTTCATACATTCTGGGAGCAATACTGCTGCTAATAGGAATCACCACAGCCTTCCATCTTTCTGCTCTGCTTTCTGCAATGGCAATGGGAGTCATGGTGGCGAATCTTGTTCCGGACAACAGATATGCGTTTGAACAGATTGAAACATTCTCAACCCCTATAGTATCAATATTCTTCATCCTGGCGGGCTCAAGGCTTAACATTTCAATGATACCTCAGCTGGGTCTTGTTGGAGTTGTATACTTTGCCGTAAGGATCATAGGAAAGACTGCAGGTGCATCTCTTGGAGCAGTCATAGCAAAGTCATCAAAAACAGTCAGGAAATATATCGGAATGGGTCTTTACTCCCAGGTAGGGGTTGCAGTTGGTCTTGCAATAAGCGTCAGCCGTGAATTTGCAGGAACAGACCTTGGAGACATCGTTATAACCATTCTCCTTGCAACTACAATACTTACAGAAGTTATCGGACCTGTTGCCACAAAGACAGCCATAATAAATGCAGGAGAAAGCCAGCTGCACAAGCCCAAGGTTGCCCCTGAATCTTCAGATAATAAAAAGAACGCCTCTTCCAAAAATATAAAAACCGGAAGCAATTCATTTGATAAGTGGAAAGAAAATAATGAAGCCAAGAAAAAAAATGCCGCAAATTAATGCGGCATTCTTTTGTTATATGAATTTCAATCCTATATTCCCAGTTCTTCCTTAACTTCCTTGAAAGCATTCAAGGCAAATTCCAGATCCTCAATGCTATGAGCTGCAGATATCTGTGTCCTTATCCTGGCCTTGCCCTTTGGAACTACGGGATAATAAAAACCTATTACATAGACACCCTTTTCGAGAAGCATCTCTGACATTTTCTGTGACAAGACGGCATCGCCAAGCATGATGGGCACGATTGGGTGTACACCGTCAATTATGTCGAAACCGAGTTTTTTGATATTATCCCTGAAATATTTTGTATTTTCTTCAAGCTTGTCCCTGTATTCGGTGCTTTCAGTCAGCATCTCAAGGACCTTGAGAGATGCATTTGCTATGGCAGGTGCAAGTGTATTTGAAAAGAGATATGGTCTTGACCTTTGTCTGAGAAGGTCTATTATTTCCTTTCTCCCACTTGTATATCCTCCACTTGCGCCTCCAAGAGCCTTTCCAAGAGTTCCTGTAATGATATCAACCCTGTCCATTACATCATTGTATTCGTGGGTTCCTCTTCCTTTCTTGCCGACGAATCCCACTGCATGACTATCATCCACCATTACAAGAGCATCATATTTGTCTGCAAGGTCGCAAATGCCCTTCAAGTCTGCAATTATACCGTCCATGGAGAAAACTCCGTCAGTAGCTATAAGCTTAACTTCCGCTCCGTCCTTGTCTGCCTGCTTAAGCTGTTCTTCAAGATCCTCCATATTGTTGTTTTTGTACCTGTATCTCTTGGCCTTGCACAGCCTGACGCCGTCTATAATGCTTGCATGGTTGAGTTCATCGCTAATGACCGCGTCGTTTTCAGTCAGGATTGTTTCAAAAAGACCTCCGTTTGCATCGAAACATGAAGAGTAGAGAATAGTATCCTCCATTCCAAGAAATTCCGAAAGCTTGTTTTCAAGGGCCTTGTGTACTGACTGTGTCCCGCAGATGAACCTGACGGAGGAAAGTCCGTATCCCCAGTCGTCGTAACTTTTCTTTGCTGCATTTCTTACTTCCTCGTTGTTAGCCAGTCCAAGATAGTTGTTTGCACACATGTTGAGTACACCGCTAACCTTGTCCGTATCTATCCTGCTTTTCTGGGGAGATACTATTATTCTCTCCTCTTTCCACAAACCGCTTTCCCTGATTTCATTAAGCTTTCCTTCATACACCTTCCTGATATTCTTATACATTCCTTCCTCCTATTCCCATTCCAGTATCACTTTGCCTGACTGTCCGCTTCTCATGGCTTCAAATCCCTTTTCGTAGTCGGTATAGTGAAAATGGTGGGTTATTATTGATGAAACATCCATACCTGTCTGAAGCATGGAATTCATCTTGTACCATGTCTCATACATTTCTCTTCCGTATATTCCCTTTATTTGAAGTCCGTTGAATACTATCTTGTTCCAATCAATGACAGTACCCTCGGCTTGTATTCCAAGCATGGCTATCTTGCCACCGTGTACCATCAAGTCTATCATATCATTGAAGGCACTTCCATTTCCAGACATTTCCAGACCTACATCAAATCCTTCAGCCATGTCAAGCTCATTCAAAACATCCGACAGCTTTTCCTTTGTAACATCTACAACCCTGTCTGCACCCATCTTCTTGGCAAGTGCAAGCCTGTATGGATTGACATCGGATACCACAATGAACCTTGCTCCCGCATGCCTGGCAATTGCCACCGCCATTGCACCTATGGGACCCGCTCCTGTTATCAGCACGTCTTCTCCCAGAAGGTCAAAGGACAAGGCTGTATGTGCCGCATTTCCAAGAGGGTCGAATATGCTTATTATATCTTCGGGAATATTCCCATGAGGCACCCATATATTAGATGCTGGTAGGGCAACATATTCAGAAAATATCCCCGTCCTGTTGACACCTACACCCTGGGTATCCTTGCAAAGGTGCCTCCTTCCCGCAAGACAGTTTCTGCACTTGCCACAGACAATATGCCCTTCGCCTGAAACTATATCCCCCACATGCAGATCCACTACCCCCTGTCCAAGTTCAACTATTTCTCCAACAAACTCATGTCCTATGGTCATTGGAACCGGTATGGTTTCCTGAGACCACTTATCCCAATTGTATATGTGTACATCCGTACCGCATATGGCAGTCTTGTGAATCTTGACCATCACTTCTCCATACTTCAAACTTGGAATATCCACTTTTTCAAGCCACAATCCGGGTTTCCTGTACTTTTTGACAAGAGCATCCATTTTTCCATTCATACAACAATCACCTCAATTTATATTTGAAAACATCAATAACAAATCCTTTCAATAATATAATACCCTATATTTGTTTTTAAATCAAGTACAGATTTCCATTGTGTTCGTAACCCAGATACACAAAGTGGACTAATCTCATAGGATACAATAGAAGCGCAGTCCTGCCAGAAATCATATCCTGGCAAGACTGCGCCCGCTTCATGAAAAACTATTATGACTACATTATTTCCAACGCTTAAGTTTCTTGATTTGGCTGGTGTACAAACTCTGCTTGATCTTGCCCATTCCCTTTTCAGCCAACTTACCCTTTACGAATTCGACCATCTGCGATGCTTCTGTGAAATCATCTTTGAATTCGCCATTTTCATAACAGTAACTACAATACATATCATTCTTTGTACCGTCCTTGTTGGTTCCGCCCTTTTCAGGGTCCTGGTCCATAGGCATGCCGCAACTTTGACAAAATTTTTCCATATTCGCACCTCCATTTGTTACGTTTATACCCTAAAATCCTATTTAGTATGCGAAATGGGAAAGCCTATTTGACAAGCCGGCTCTTTCTTGCGGATATATCATAGATGCAGGAACCTTCCTTTATGTTCACTATCCTGTCACCCAACACCTTTGCTTCATGGGGGTCGTGGGTGACTAGTATCACTCCTATATCAAGGGAGTTTTTCAATTCAAGAAACTCGTCATAGAGGGTGGACTTGATTTTTACGTCAAGGGAGCTGAAGGGCTCATCCATAAGGAGAATGTGAGGTTTGGTAGCCAAGGCCCTTGCAAGGGCGGTCCTTTGCTTTTCTCCTCCGGAGATGCAATTGGATTTCCTGTCCTTCAGATGGCTTATCCCGAATATATCCATAAGTTTGCGAACGTAGTCAAGATCCTCCCTCTTTCTTTTGTCAACGCCGAAGAGAATATTCTCGAAAACCGTCATATGGGGAAACAATGCAAAATTCTGAAAGACATAACTAATATTCCTGTCCCTTGCAGGGTAGTCTATTTTATTTCTTGAAGAATATACTATTTCATCGTCTATTCTTATGATGCCGCTATCGGGCTTGTCAAGGCCTGCAATACAGTTCAGGACTGTAGTCTTTCCTGACCCGGAGGGGCCCTTCAGTACAAGAACCTCTTTGTTCAAGTCAAAATTGACATCGAGGTCAAAATAGAACAGATTCTTTTTAATTTCTACATTTATCATTCCCTCACCTCCGCTTCTAGAATTCTACAAGATTGTAGTTTTTCTTCTTAAGCCATATATTCAGGCCAAACACCAGCAGGAAGCTGAAAACAACCTCAATGCCAAGCAATGTATTGGCAACTGCCGTATTTCCATTTTCCACTGCAAAATACAGCGCTGTCGGAATAGTCTGGGTTTTTCCGGGAATATTTCCGGCAACCATAAGGGTTGCTCCGAATTCCCCTAGAGCCCTTGCAAAGGACAAAATTATGCCGCTGACTATTCCAGGCCATGCAAGAGGAAGGACAACCTTCCAGAATATTTTTCTTTCAGAAGCCTTCATGGTCCTTGCAGCATTAATATAGCACTGGTCTATATTTATGAGTGCAGCCTTGCAGCTCTGATACATTAGAGGAAGGGATACTATGATTGCCGCTATGCAGGCGGCAACAGGAGTGAATATTATGGTCGAACCAAAAATACTATAGAATAGTTTTCCTAAAAACATTCTCCTTCCCATAAATATGAGGAGTGCATACCCGGTTATTGTTGGAGGCATAACCATGGGAAGAATAATCATAACTTCCAGTATCCCTTTACCTCTAAAGTTGTTGTTTGTAAATATTCTTGCAAAGAACAATCCCAGCGCAAATGTGAAGATTGTCGATATAAAAGCGATTTTAAATGAAAACAAAATCAAGTCAGCAACCATAATGAATCTCCTTTCAAATTAACTTTCTTTTGCTTTACGGGCTCCCTAGAACAAAGGTTCAAAATTGTATTTCACAAATATCGACCTGGATTCTCCATTCTGGAGATACTCAATATATTCCTCTGCCATGTCCTTGTTCTTGCTGTCCCTTATTATTGCAAGAGGATATACTATGGGCGTATGAGACTCATCATCAAATACCTTGTTTACGTAACTGTGTTTCAACAGGGTCGTATCCGTCATATACACAATCCCTGCAGGTGAATCACCGCTTTCAACGTATTGTGCCACCTGCTTTACAGTTTTGGCATATACCATTTGTCCCGCAAGCTTGTCCCACATGTCGTAATATTCAAGGGACTGCTTTGCATATTTCCCCGCCGGAACAGACTCCGGTTCTCCCACACTAAGCTTAAGCCCCGACTCAAGAAGATCTTCAATACTCTTTATCTCGTCCTTGTACTCTTCCGAAACTATGAGTACAAGATGGTTGTTCAAGTAGTCCTTTCTAGACTCTGCATCAATAAGGTCTTTTTCCTCCAGTTTGTCCATTTTTGATTTTGACGCCGATAGAAAAATATCTGCAGGAGCGCCTTCTTCAATCTGCTTTTGCAGGGACCCTGAAGAAGAAAAATTCAGAACCACTTCTATTCCTGTTTCCTCCTGGAAGTTTTCGCTGATTTCCGTGACCGCCTCCGTAAGGCTTGCTGCTGCAGAAACCATTATCTCTTTTTCAGGTTCCAAAGCAACATCTGCAGATTCCCCTCCTGTACAAGATGTCAAAAATGCAATTATTAAAAATATAATCAAAAAATTAATTGCTTTTTCAAGCCCTTTCCCATTTTTCATTTCTGCCTCCTCTCAATATTTTCAAATAACTATACAGCAGTTATTTGTGCATTTCTTTTTATTGAAGCATTGATCAGAAACTTGTCTACATTGATGTTTTTTGTCCTTGCATACATGGATCTCAGGTCACGCATGATCTTATTTGCCTGGTCGTCTTCAACAACAAATCCAAGCTCCTTGAGCCTGTATTTTATGCCCGCTGTTCCTGAAAATTTTCCTACTACAATCTCATGCTTCCTGCCCAATTCTTCAGGATGGAAGACTTCGTAGGTTCTTCTGTCTTTAATCATGCCGTCTACGTGTATCCCGGATTCATGTGAAAATATATTCCTGCCGACTATGGGCTTGCCGTAGTTTATTTCGAAGCCCGATGCATTCTGAACGGCATTGGAAAGATCCTGGAATGCTCTTATATCAATATCCGTTTTGCAATTTTCCAGATACTTGAGAGTCATGACTATTTCTTCAAAGGAAGTGTTGCCTGCTCTTTCTCCCAGACCGTTTACACAGCAACTGATGTAATTAACACCGGCTTTGTAGGCGCTCAGTGAATTTGCAGTAGCCATCCCAAAATCGTTGTGTCCGTGGAAGTCAATGTCTCCCTTGAAGCTGGCTTTTATTTCGCTCATAATCTCATATGCGGATAGCGGATTGAGTAACCCTACCGTATCAGCATATCGCACTCTGGTGGCTCCAGCCTCAACAGCCTTGTTGAACATTTCAATTACAAAGTTGATATCCGATCTCGAAGCATCCTCAAGACCGACTGTCACAAAAGCCCCGTTTTCCGCTGCATATGAAACGCATCTTTGTATTCTTCTTATGACCCATTCCCTTGACTTTCCAAGCTTGTTTTCAATATGTATGTCAGAGGAAGGCGCAGAAATGTGGATATGCTTTGCTCCGCATTCAAGCGATGCATTTATATCCCGCTTGCTCATTCTATTCCACGCGATTATGTCCGCCTTGAGACCAAGATCCATTATTGATTTGAAGCAATCCTGCTCCTCCTTGCCCATTGCAGGAATTCCCGCCTCTATGCAGTGTACTCCCGCCTTGTCAAGCATTTCAGCTAATAATAGTTTTTCTTCCTTAGTAAATACAACACCGGCTGTCTGTTCTCCATCTCGTAAAGTAGTATCAACAATATAAAAATCATTCATGACCTCACCTCTTTATTATTTTCATTACTCAAAATAACTGGGTTGACAGTTTCAACTTTCCCAGGCTATAAAAATTATTGCATCCTATATTTCCAGACGACTTACAATTTCACCGCCTTCGATATGGGATTCCACAATTTCCTCCACATCATCAGGAGTAACCTTTCCGTACCATACCCCTTCCGGATACACTATGACTACGGGACCTTGAGTACATAATCCCAGACAACCCGTGCTCGTCACCATTACCTCAGCATCAAGCTCGCGGTCGCTGATTTCTTCTGCAAAGTTCTGAATTATTTCTATAGATTCCTTTGAATTGCAAACTCCCTTCACCTCTCCGTTCATTCTAGCACTGTTGCACACAAATATATGATGTTTCAACTTTTCCATAATATTTCCTCCTGGTATTTGTTTTCTATTTTTGTTAAGCCATCTTGTCTCTCATTGCACAGCCGAATGACCTGAACTCACTTGAACGGTCGTTTTTCAACTGACCTATGGCATCAGCCCGGCATTGCTGACAATGGTACATCTGCTTGATGTGTTGTCCGCACTTGTCCCTCATTTCCTTCAGTTCCGATCCAGGAAGAGGAGAAATGCTTTCGAACTTAGTGTCCTTGGTAGGGATAAGAGGCATGATATTTGTCATGAATACACCCAGCTCCCTGGCCTTTTTGACAACCTCTTCAATGTGGTGGTCATTTACGCCCTTGATATATACGATATTCACCTTGCAGAGAATATTGTTCTCAACCAGGATTTTTATACCTTCAAGCTGTCTTTCCAAAAGAAGGGATGCACCTTCGATGCCCGTCAGTTTCTTTTCTCCGTCGTATACAAACTCATATATCTTAGCTCCTATTTCAGGATCCACTGCATTCATTGTTACAGTCACATGCTCTACGCCCAGAGAAATCATTTCCTCTGCATATTCAGGCAGCCTGAGGCCGTTTGTCGACATGCAGAATATTACATCTTCATCTGTTTCCTTGATCAGTTCTATTGACTTCCTTGTTTCCTCAAAGTTTTCAAGTGCATCTCCAGGTCCTGCTATGCCTACTACTGACAGGTTCTTGATATTTTCCTTTACATAAGTGTATTTTGCTGCTGCTTCCTCAGGAGACAGTACACCGCTTGTTACACCAGGCCTGCTCTCATTGACGCAATCGTATTTTCTGTTGCAGTAGTTGCATTGTATGTTGCATTTTGGAGCCACAGGTATATGCATTCTGGCATAATCGTGGGCTTTGCTGTTGTAGCAGGGGTGTCTCTTTATTTTTTCCAAAACTATATCCGATACGTTATTCTTCATAATTTATCCCCTTCCTATATAGTAGCTGTTGTACATTTTCTTTCTGTACACTCTGTGTTTTTCATCAAGCAATGCATTGGTTATCTGATCGATGAAATTCATGGAACCATCATATCCAACGGTGACCTTTCTCTGGCCGCCGATCTGGTCGTGAATTGGAAAACCGACTCTTACCAATGGAATTCCTTCGTCTTCAGTTATGAACTTTCCGTCGGAATGTCCTATGAGTATGTTAGCTCCCATCAGAATCACTTTTTCTTTTATCTTGTCAAAATCCGCATCATCCATCACTATGGATTTTTCCCTGAATTGCTTGCCTGCAATTCTCAACAGGTCATTCAGTCCGGATACCTTGGCACCTGTTGCCACAACTGCAGGGAATATGCCGTTTTCTATACAAAGTTTTGTTATGCTGTATACAATCTCCGGTTCCCCGAATATGGCTGCACGGCCTTCACCGTTGTACTTGTGGGAATCTATCATGCCGTCCAGCATCCTTTCCCTGTCTTCTACAAGACGCTTAGTCATTTTCTTGCCGCTGACCTTTTCTATTAGACTTAAAAATTCATCCGTATTTTCAAGACCTATGGGAACGGGACACTTGTAAAGGGGAACGTCATATTCATTCTCCAGGAACTTGCCAGGGGAATTTTTTTCGCTAAGGAGCATTCCCATTTCAATGGTTGCAACAGCTCCACCCATCTTTTTTATATCCTCTATTTTGGTTCCTTCGCTGCTTATTTTTGTATATTCCTTTGTAAATCCACCATCCAGTGATTTTCCTGTATCTGGGAAGAGGGTGAACCCAACATCCATGCTTTCCAGCATATCCCTGATTCTCCTCATGTCTCCGGGAGATATGTTTGCTGCAACGATGTTTATCTTGTTGTGCTTTTCGCACTCTTCCGTAAGGACTTCCAGAACCCTTCGCAATGCCAGAAAGTATCCTTCATACTGTGTTCCGCCGTATCCCGGTGTAGTCACCGGTACAAAGACGGTATCCTTGATATTTTCCTCTTCAGCAAATTCCTTGACAATCCTGTTTATATCTTCACCTATTGTTTCTGCAAGACAGCTTGTTGCAATTCCTATAACCTTTGGATTATAAATTCTGATAACATTCTTAAGACCTTTCTTGAGGTTGTCTACACCGCCGTATACGGTCTGTTTTTCATTCAGGGAAGATGAGGCTATATCAACAGGTTCGTTATAGTGAGTAGCCATATGCCTTCTGATGTAAGTGCTGCATCCCTGGGAACCGTGTATCATGGCTACGGAGTTTTCAATTCCCTTGAATGCTATGGAAGCACCCATGGGCATGCACATCTTGCATGGGTTCACATCAAGGTTTTTAATGTTTTTGTTACTCATATGATTCACCTGCTTTCTTTCTGATGTATTTCCAGACGGGACTGTTGATTGTAAGGTCGATTTCCCTGGCAAAGTTCACAGCTCCAACAAAACCGTTCAGTGGATGCTTTCTTTCATGATTATGATCACAAAATGCCACTCCAAGTTTATATGCAAGAGGTCTTTCCTTGACGCCGCCAACCAGAATATCCGCTCCCTTTTCCTTCATGAACGCTTCAAGTTCGGCGGGATTCGCATCATCAAGGATGATAGTGCCTTCGTCGCAAAGCTCTCTAATATTTTCGTATTCATGCTGCTTTCCGGTCTGAGTACCAACCATTACTATTTCCATGCCCAATTCCTTGAACTGCTTGATAAGCGAGATAGCCTTGAAGCCACCTCCTACGTAAATGGCAGCCTTCTTGCCTTCCAGCCTTTCTCTATATTCATTTATGATTTCTTTTGTCTTCGGTAGTTCTTCGTTAATAAGCTTCTTTGCTTTTTCTATAACTTCTACGTCTCCAAGAGCAAATGCTATTTTCCTCAGTGTATCCTCTATGTCTTCAAGACCGTAGAAACTGATATTGATAAAGGGAATTCCATATTTTTCCTTCATCATCTTTGCCAGATAGGTCATTGAGCCGGCGCACTGCACTATGTTCAGTTTTGCCCTCGATGCCTCTTGAAGCTCCTGGCATGTCGAATCTCCTGTAAACCTTGATATGATTTCGACACCCATCTTATTGAGATATCCTTCGTTTATCCACAATTCACCTGCAAGATTGAAATCACCAAGGAAGTTTATCTTGTTTCCCTCTACTTTTTCCTTGGGCTCTCCCATGAGATCCATGATTGCATGACATGCTGCCTTGTAACCGCTTGACTTGTTTCCTGCAAAACCTGTAGACTTGACAGGTATTACCCTTATGTTGTATTTCTCTTCAGCTTTTCTGCAAACCGCATCAACGTCATCTCCTATGACACCGACAACACAGGTTGAATAGACGAAAATTACCTTTGGATCATAGTTCTCGACAATCTCGCTTATTGCTCCAGCAAGTTTCTTCTCTCCGCCGAACACTATATCAGTTTCGCTCAAGTCCGTTGAAAAACTGGTCCTGAAGGTTTCTACGCCACTTGTAAGGCTTCCCCTCAAATCCCAGGTATAGCTTGCACATCCAATGGGTCCGTGAATTATATGATAGGCATCTGTTATTGGATTCAGGACAACCCTTGCTCCACAATACACACAGGCTCTCTGACTGACAACTCCAGCAAGACTGTTTTCTTCACATTTGATATCCCTTTGGCTGCCGCCGGATTTTTCCATTATGAAATCTTTCCTTTCTTCTATCATTCCATTGAATTTTTTTGCCAACATATTGTTCACCAACCTCTATGATTTGTTAATTTGTTTGACAGGTGCAGCCCATAGGGACTGCACGCTGTCTGTTTTTTCTTTGTCTCAATTACATTACTGTACCAGTTCGAAATCCTCATCGCTGCATGTTCTGTCATAATGGTCAAGAAGTGCATTGGAAATTTTCTCGATTATTCTCAGCGCACCCTTGTATCCCACTATCGGGAAGTATCCGTGGCCGATTCTGTCAAGTATTGGCCATCCCACCCTTACGAGAGGTATATCTTCAGCACGTGCAATATGCTTTCCATAGGTATTTCCTATTATAAGGTCAACAGGATTTTCCTTGATAAGCTGATGGAAAGAGAAAAGGTCCTCGCTTGCCATCACCTTGCTGTCTGCAAGACCGGCTTCGTCAAACATCTTCTGGATTTCCTTCTCGAAAGCCTTGCCAGGCGTTCCTGTAAGAACAAGAGTAGGTATCATTCCCAGGTCTATGACGAATTCAGTCATCGCAGTGATTATGTCAGGATCTCCGAAAATCGCAACCTTCTTTCCGTGATAGTGATTGTGGACATCCACCATAATATCTACAAGCTGTCCCCTTTCATATTCAAGGTCTTTAGACATCGTTCCACCGTTAAGTTCAAGCATTTTCATTACGAATTCATCTGTAGCCTTGATTCCGATGGGCTCCTTCATTATGAAAGGTTCCACCTCGCACTTCTTTTCAAGCTCGTAGGCAGCCGCTTCAGATGAAAACTTTCCAAGAGCTATTGAAGCCATGGAATTACCTGATTCTTTTATATCCTCTATTTTAGCGCCACCTTCGGGATACATTTCATATTTACCCGTATTAGGTGTTGCAACAACCTTGCTGGTGTCTGGGTACATGGTGTATTTGATTCCCATCAAATCAGCCATTCTCTTCATTTCCATCATGTCACTTGGTTCTACATATCCTGGAAAAATGGTTACTGTATCGGATTTCTTTTCTTCTGTATTTTCAGCCAGGTGCGTAACCATAGCCTTGCACATGTTGGAGAAACCCGTTACATGTGATCCCTGATAACTTGGCGTATTTGCATAAATGACAGTTTTTCCTTCGGGAACATTTGTAGACCTTACTATCTCACCTATATCGTCTCCGATTGTCTCTGAAAGACAAGTAGTGTTTATTGCCACTACATCAGGATTATATATGTTGAATACATTCAGCAGACCATTCTTGAGGTTCGATTTTCCTCCGAATACGCAAGCTCCTTCTGTAAAGGAACTTGTAGATGCCACGATTGGATCCCTGTAGTGTCTTGTGAGATGCATCCTGTGGTAGGAACAGCATCCCTGGGAGCCGTGGCTGTGGGGAAGACATCTGTGAATTCCCAGTGCTGCATACATGGCGCCTACAGGCTGACATGTTTTTGCAGGGTTTACCTTTAGACCACTTCTCTCTTTATATTCGCCTTTTGTATAATCTAGCATGCTTCTTCAACTCCTTCCACTTTTCCTTTTAATAGGGGCTCCTTGTTCCATGGTGGAGTAAGATAGCTCCATGCCGGAGTAAGTATTCCAGCCTCCACGTCTTTTGCAAAGTTTGCAGCCCCCTTGAAACCGGCATAAGGACCGGCATAGTCGTAAGAGTGCATTTGCTTGGAATAAGTTCCCATTTTGTGTACAATATATTTGTCCTTGATTCCCGAACCGAAAAATTCCGGTTTGAGTATCTCTATGATCTTTTCAGTTTCATAGTGGTTGAGGTCGTCGATTATAAGACTTCCATCTGCCATGTTCTTCATAAGTCCTTCATAGTCTGCGATTGGCATTTCTTTCTTAAGCTCATCAACCTTGTCTGCAGGAATTCTTAAAGAATAGTTTTTTTCATCCTTTTCAACCGTTATCTCTTCAATATTCCTTGTATCTGCATCAAGCTTGATGTATGGAATGACATCCCTTCCTTCATAGTCGTCTCTATGACCGAACTCATATCCGGCAACAATTGTCTCAATGCCTATTTCTCTTAATAGCCCTTGGTAGTGGTCTGCTCTGGAACCTCCTACATATAGAACTGCAGTTTTTCCGTTAAGTTTTTCCTTCGCACTATTAAGAGTATCTTTGATTTCTGCAACCTCTTCAGCAATAACTTCTTCTGTCCTTGCTATAAGACCTTCATCACCGAAATATCTGGCAATGTTTCTTAATGTCTTTGAAAAGTTTTCAACTCCTATGAAGTTACCCTTCAGCCAGTTTAGACCATATTTTTCCTCAATCATGTCTGCTATGTAGTTGATTGATCTGTGACACTGAACAACGTTGAGATCCGATTTGTGCGCATTGGCTATTTCATCTATAGTTGAATTTCCCGTCATTGTAGTTACTAGATTATATCCTATCTTTGAAAGAACTCTCGAAATCTCCCATTCATCTCCACCGATGTTGTATTCTCCAAGTAGATTTATGGAAAATTTTCCAACTGGAGAGTCGTTTGTTCCTACCACTTCCTTCATTAGCTTGTTGTTTGCGATATGGTGACCTGCAGACTGGCTTACTCCCTTGTATCCTTCACAGTTGAAAGACAATATCTTCACACCGGTCTTTTCAGACATTTCCCTTGCCACTGCATCAATGTCGTCACCTATAAGTCCTACGGGACATGTTGCTGAAATGGATATGGCCTTTGGCTGGAAGAGTTCTACTGCTTCTTCTATTGCCTTCTTAAGCTTCTTCTCTCCACCAAATACTATGTCACTTTCCTGCATATCAGTTGTAAAGCAATAATTGAGGAAATTCTGGCCACCTTCACGTGCTTTACCCTTGTTTCTTCTGGTACCCCATGCATAGTAGGCACAACCTACAGGACCGTGTACTATGTGAACCATGTCAACTATCGGACCTATTACAACACCCTTACAGCCTGCATAACAACAGCCTCTGTTTGTGATTATACCGGGTACGGTTCTAGTGTTTGCCGCTATTTCCTGTCCTGCCCCTTCCTTCACTACTACGTGTTTTTTCCTGTTTTTCATTACCTTGGCAGGATAAACTTCCATTAAATCATCTAGGAATTTATCTGCATTTTTTTTCAATTCCGACATATTATCACCTCTTTCTTATACGATTTTTTTATACGATTGCTGCATGATCTTTTTCGTCCGTCCTGATTCGTACAGCTTCCTCTATATTCGATATGAATATCTTGCCATCTCCCATGTTGCCCGTCTTGTTTTCCTTGATTATGATGTCAACCACCTTGTCAACATCCTCATCGTCAACTACAAGAAAAAACATTCTTTTGGCTATGAGCCTGTAGTTTTCTGTTATTGATTCCATAACCTCCGGCTCTGCCACATTTGGTGCCATGGAGCCTTCAATCAAGTTCTCAATGATTTCATAGTCTACCTTTTGCTTGCCCCTTCCGAATACCTTTCTGCAAGTGAATGCAGGATAACCGGCTTCCATAAGCGCTTGCTTGGTATCTCCTATCTTGTTCATCCTTATTATTGCAGCTATCTCTTTCACAGAGCACCTCCTAGAGTCCCGGTTTTCCTGAGCTTACAGTATAGGCATTTTCCACTTCCGTTACGAATATCTTTCCGTCTCCGTACTTACCTTCTCCTGTCTTTGCGTTCTTGGAGATTATGCCAACCACCTCATCTGCAAACTGATCTTCAACAACCATTATCAGAAGCTCCTTGGGTATCTCGTCGTATCTCACATCTCCCACCTTGACACCCCTTTGCTTTCCTCTTCCAACTACGTCCATCTTAGTCACAGCCGGATATCCAGCATCGCTGAGTTCACTTAGAACAATGGATGACTTTTCCGGTCTTACAATCGCTCTTATCATCTTCATATAATAAATCCCTCCGATTAAATTCAATATTTCATATCTCTTTATAATTTTATATATTTTGTTTTTCTCTATGGATACAATCTTTATTTGATAAACAATCTGTTTTTTGGTACAATAAAATGAGCTATGCAAAGACGACGTCAATGTCGCCACTTGCTGCGCTTACCCGGAATGGAAATAATCTCAATGCTTGCCGGCGTGAATTATTTCCATTCCTTCTATTTTATTATGCACCCAAAAATCCATATTGCATCAATATCTCTTCAAGTCTGTCCTGAGTCATAGGCTTTGGTATTACGAACATTTCGTTATCCTGTATCGCCTTGGCAAGAGTCCTGTATTCATCAGCCTGAGGATCCTTAGGATCGAAATCTATTACTGACTTCTTGTTTATTTCCGCTCTCTGAACAACATTGTCCCTTGGTACGAAGTGTATCAGTTGAGTTCCAAGCTCCTCAGCAAAAGCCTTAAGCATTTCGAATTCGTTGTCTACCTTTCTCGAGTTGCAGATTATTCCACCAAGTCTTGTTCCACCAGTGTCAGCAAATTTAAGTATACCTTTTGATATATTGTTTGCAGCATACATTGCCATCATCTCTCCGGATGCAACTATGTAAATCTCTTCCGCTTTACCTTCACGTATCGGCATTGCAAATCCACCGCACACAACGTCACCAAGAACGTCGTAGAATACATAGTCAAGGTCATCTTCATATGCTCCCAATGATTCAAGCATGTTAATTGAAGTTATGATACCTCTACCTGCACAACCTACTCCTGGCTCCGGTCCGCCTGATTCAACACATTTGATTCCTCCGAATCCTTCCTTCAGAATTTCATCAAGGTCAATGTCGTCTCCCTCTTCACGAAGAGTGTCAAGAACTGTCCTTTGTGCCAATCCGTTCAAAATCAGTCTTGTTGAGTCTGCTTTGGGGTCACACCCTACAATCATGATTTTGTTTCCCATTTCAGCCAATGCAGCTGTAAGATTTTGTGTGGTTGTTGATTTTCCTATACCACCTTTTCCATAAATAGCTATCTGTCTCATTTTGAACACCATCCCTCTTTAAAATATATTTATTTATATTATCCGGCAATCATTGATTCCGGAAAATATCTATATATGTTTATATGGAAATACAATAAGTATAAAGCGCTAAATCTTTATCTGTAATTGTAGAAAATAGTAACAAATGATTATGACAAGTTTTATGCTGTTTTGATAAAATTGTATAGTTAAAGTAAAATTGAATAATTTATTGATAAAAAGAATATATTATGAATAATTGTTGTTAATATAAAATTTAAGAAAAGTTGTTTTTTAAGTGTTAGTTAAGCATTATGCTCTTTTAGCGAACTTTTTGTTTTTTGTAATGTTATTCGTTCGTTTTTGCGTTAACATTATTTAAGTCTTCCGTTTTGTAAGTTTGTTGTTTTGTATTGCAGTTAATATAGCATAAATTAATAAATATTTCAAATGGTTTTTTTATGCATTTTCTTGGATAATTAAATCAAGATTTGTTGTAAGACTTAATATTTACAAAATGGTAACATTTTCACGAAACATTAAATTTTTTTAATATTTTTTATGTGTTTCTTTGTGGAATCGTTATCATGATCAAAAAAAATAATCACCGGTTATAAAAATGATACAACTTATAGAGGACTTCATAAGACTGGACTTTAGGTGAACGTTCGTGGAAAAGATTTTACCTTGAACGTCATATAAATAAAAAATCCAGACAATCATAAAATTGTCCGGATCCTAAATTATCTATTATATTTCAGTCCTGCCCTCTAGAGCCTTGACAAGGGTCACCTCGTCGGTATACTCTATGTCTCCTCCAATGGGTATTCCGTGGGCAATTCTAGTCACCTTTATGCCCATGGGCTTCACAAGCCTTGATATGTACATTGCTGTGGCTTCCCCTTCGATGGTAGGATTGGTGGCTAGTATTATCTCGCTGACCTTCTCATCAAGGCGTGTTATGAGCCCCTTGATATTGATATCGTCAGGTCCTATGCCGTCTATTGGAGATATGGTACCGTGAAGTACATGGTAATATCCTTTGAATTCCCTGGTTCTCTCCATGGCGGCAACATCCCTTGCATCCTCCACAACACAAATGACGGATTCATCCCTCTTTACGTTGCTGCAGATGCTGCACGGGTCCTTGTCAGTCATGTTCCCGCAAACGGAACAAAACTTTATGTACTTCTTTGCATCCACAATAGACTGGGCAAGTTTGACGACATCATCGTTTCTCATATCCAATATGTGGAAGGCAAGTCTCTGGGCCGTCTTCCTGCCTATTCCCGGCAGCTTTGACATTTCCTCAATAAGCTTGTTGATTGGTGCCGCATATTGTTCCATATTTAAACCCGACTAGAACATTCCTGGAATATTCATTCCTCCGGTGATCTTGCCCATTTCCTTTTCCATCATCTCTTCAGCCTTTTTAACCGCCTCGTTTACAGCTGCGATTATGAGGTCCTGAAGCATTTCAATATCATCGGGATCCACAACTTCAGGTTGGATCTCTATGTTTACAAGCTCCTTCTTTCCATTTACTACAGCCTTTACTGCTCCGCCGCCCGCAGTGGCTTCAACTTCCCTTGTTTCCAGTTCAGCCTGCATCTCGCCCATCTGCTTCTGCATTTTTTGTACCTGTTTCATCATATTGTTCATATTACCGCCCATTCCTCCGGGCATTCTTCTTCCTTTAGCCATAATGACCTCCTTGTTTAATCGATAATTTTCACTTTGTCTTTTCCAAATAATTCAAAAGCCTTCTCATTGATTTTCTTTCTTATTTCCTCATCAGACTCTTTTTTTTTTGAGTCTTCGATTATAAATCTAACTTTCAAATCTTTTTTCAATATATTTTTAAAGACCTGCTCCATAAACGCTATACTTTCCTTGGCATTTGCCCTGTTCAGATGGAATGTATATTGTTCTGCAAATCTTAAAATCACTTCTCCCTTTACAACCCTGTATGGCTGTGACTCCTTGACTATTGCATTGAGGCTTATCCTTTGCTTCTTTACTGTCTGCAGTATAAGGCCCCAGTTTTCCTGTACCTGTTTAAGGATTTCGGCATCATCCCCTGACAATACTACCGGTTCTTCAACAAGAACACTTTGACTTGCAGCAGCCTCATCACCAGCCCCATGGTCTGTGTTCCGTTTCGCTGGCGGCTCATTTACAGTATCCTTTGGCTGGGTTTCTACAACCGGTCTTTCTATATATACAGTTTCAACTGCAGCCGCCGTTTTTGTGCTAAGTAGCTTGATAAGGCTCGTTTCAAGGAGTATCCTGCTGTTTACCGCCCTCTTGCAAAGGGCCAAGGTTTCGGAAAGCTCCTCTATATACCTTATGTTGTCGTCGACGCTCACCTTCATGCTCTGGCCCTTCATAAGCTTTATGGCATCTTCGCCTGTATTCACAAAGCTCTGGCCGTCCTCTACGGACTTTAGTATTAGAAGGTTTCTCAAATGCTCTATAAGGCCTTCCAGAAACAAGGTTATTTCCTTACCCTGGGATAGTATTTCATCAAGTACCGTCAACAGCTCCTTGATGTCTTTTTCTATAAGAATATCGGTAAATCTTATTATTGTATTGTAGTTGACTGTTCCTAGAAGTGTCACTACATCTTCATATGTTATCTTGTCAACGCTGTAAACAAGGCATCTGTCCAGAATTGAAAGAGCATCCCTCAGGGCTCCCTCGGAACTGTTTGCAATCATCCTCAGCGCATTTTCCTCTGCTTCAATTCCTATATCATCGCAGATTTCCTTCATGGCACTCATCATGTCGCCAACGGATATCCTCTTCAGATCAAAGCGCTGACATCTTGACAGTATGGTGGCCGGTATTTTCTGGGGCTCCGTAGTCGCCAGAATAAACAAAAGATGCTCAGGAGGCTCCTCCAAAGTCTTAAGAAGGGCATTGAATGCTCCCTTTGAAAGCATGTGGACCTCATCGATAATATACACCTTGAACCTGCTCTGTGACGGCAAAAACTTCACCTTCTCCCTCAGATCCCTGATGTCCTCCACACTGTTGTTTGAAGCGGCATCCATCTCTATTACGTCCATATTCCTTTCGGACAGTATGCTGAGACACGTTTCACATTCATTGCAGGGGTTTCCATCTGTGTTGTTTGTGCAGTTGACGGCTCTTGCAAATATCTTGGCCGTGGAAGTCTTGCCCGTCCCCCTTATGCCTGAAAACAGATATGCATGGGCGGTCGAATCTCTCATTATTTGATTTTTGAGTGTTTCCGTTACATGGTCCTGACCTACAACCTCGTCGAAGGTCTTGGGTCTGTATTTTCTGTAAATAGCCTGATGTGACATATTGCACCACCCTTTTTCGTATCTTATTTATTATATCAAATATACCGCTATAATCAAGACACAATCCACCAATCTTTGCCTATGAAAGTTTTCATTATTATAAAATCGCTTGAAACGTTTCGATTTTATTTTATCGGTTAACTTTCTTCGGCGATATTATCCTCTTCGAGTCTAACGCAACATAGTTGCTCTATCCTGCCTATGAAAGTTTTCATTTAACAAATTCACCTAAAGCCTTGTGCTTTGCAGTTTGCTTGACTCGTTTTATTGTTTGTGATATATTGTTTTTTATTAATCGGTCGAAATATTTCAACTGACCGGTAATTTGGGGACTCCATGTCCTGAGAATTTTAAAAATATTGATTCATATTGATTAACTATTGGTTTGGAGGAGGATTCAATTTGAAAAAATATACCTGCTACAACAGGGAAGACATGATACTGAGGGATCACCTGGCAACGGACAGGACCGTACTGGCTAATGAAAGAACCTTTCTAGCCTACATAAGAACGGCACTGAGTTTGATAGTTTCCGGCGCATCTTTTATCAAGTTTTCCGATACACCATTAATACAGTATATCGGCTATTTCCTTATCCCCCTTGGTCTTTACATAGGAATTGCCGGAACGAAAAATCATCTGAACATGAGAAAAAGACTGTCTCATCTTCAGCATTTTGATTCAGAAGATAAACCCTACGAGCCTGAAGATGATTCAACCGAATAATAATAAAAAAACACACGTACATATGTACATGTGTTTTTTTAGATCGTGCACCCTTACTCGAAAAAGCAAGACCCGCGTTACCCTGGTAGTTAACTCAAACCCGGATTACCTGCGGCACATGAAAAAATCCGCTTACCGCTGCTTCATTCCTGACCTGACGGGGTTCACAGCATTCCATTGCGCAGGACCAAATTATCAACATCACTTGCCGGGGGCAGACCAGACCCTACAATCCCTAATAAGGGGATTCAACCCCGCTATAGCGGATTGCGGGCAACAAGGTACCGCTAACACCCCGTCTAGCACGATCGTTGGCAGAAAGGAAGGGATTCGAACCCTTGTGCCGGTTTCCCGACAACACGCTTTCCAGGCGTGCACCTTCAGCCACTCGGTCACCTTTCCACGACTAAATAATACTACAAATTAACGTAGCTTTAACATTATACATAATATAGACTGCCCTGTCAATCAAGATAATCCATTTTCCGACATATTAATTTTATTTAATTTTTTTCACCGACACGGGATAATGGCAATTGCCAATAATGAATATTTTTACGAAATATTTATGTAACCGCCGCAATACCTTTTGACTTTATAACTTCATATATATTATAATTAATTAAACAATACAAAGGAGGATTTGCCATGGCAATCACTAAAGACACTATGATAGGCCAATTATTAAGGGAAAAGCCTGAAGCTGCCGAGATACTGTTTCAATACGGCATGGGATGCATAGGATGCCCTTCTTCACAGATGGAATCTCTCGAACAGGCCGCTGCAGTTCACGGTATAGATTTGGAAGAACTCTTAAAGAGTCTCAACGAAGGTTAAACTGAAGCTCCGGATTTCCGGAGCTTTTTTATTTTTTTGCAATATCAACCTGTCCATGATACTTGTTTCTGCTCATTAGATACTGATTGACTACTCCCGAAACTATTATTATCAGACCGACAATTGAACTCGCCAGGATTTTTTCATCCAGAAATAAACTAATGTAGATCAAGGAAACAAATGGAGTCAAATACAGCAAATTTGCAATTATTTCCGTCCTTCCATGCTCCAGTGCCTTAAACCAAAATACATAGCTTATTCCATTTACAAAGCAACCGTTTAAAATTATCCAAATCCAGACTCCTCCTTGGGGCAAGGCAAATCCCACAGTCATAATCATGGTAGGTATTAAAAAAATCAAGGCAGTTAGAAAATATATGAACACACTGAAGGTATTGTCATATTCCACTTTTTTTCCAAGAACAGAATAGAGCGCAAATACAAAAGCTCCGCAAATAGCCAGAAAATCACCGTATGGGTTGGTAAACTCCATACTTAATATATTACCATTAGTAGCTATTATTATCATCCCCAGAAAGCTTATGGCAATGTTTGATATCTTGCTTCCTGTCACTTTCTCCTTGAGTATGACAAAAGAGAGCACCATGACGAAAATGGGCCACATATATGCTATTATAAATCCTTCTGAAGCCGTTGTTCTTGCCAGTGCTCCATATAGAAAAATATAATACAGATAATTGCCTAAAAAGCCGAGACTGCCCATGTGCAGGTAATCGGAAACCTTGTATGATTTTATCACCTTCCACTTTCTTTCCCAAACAACCATAAATCCCAGAATCAAAGTTGAAAAAACAGTAGAATAGAACAGCAGTTGGATATTGTCAATATCAATCATGGCTTTTTTTGAAACAACCGGAATTGCACCCCACAGCATAATGCACAAGCCAAGATTAAAGTATCCTATGATGGAATTGTTTTTACTTTTTGTTTTTATCATGACTTCGCCTCTTTATCGTTTATCTGTCCTTAAAATACAGGATTTACCAAAATATAACCCATCGTAAGATTCACTCCATTATACATCAATATAATTCATAAGGCAAAAGCTCAAAAAGGCAAAGACCCCCGGAAAACAAATCCCAGAGGCCCAATTTCTCTTGTATTCACTGATCTTCAAATTTTCTTAGTCTACTAGTCTCTCTGACAAAGCTCTACAAGAACTCCTGCAGTGTACTTTGGATGACAGAAAGCAATCTTTGCTCCGCCTGCTCCGTATCTTGGCTTCTCGTCTATCATTCTTACGCCTTTTTCCTGCATTTCAGCTATTGCTGCTTCAATGTCGTCTACTCTGTAGGCTATGTGCTGGACTCCTTCACCCTTCTTGTCTATGTATCTTGCGATAGGTCCGTCAGGATCTGTAGACTCAAGAAGTTCAACCTCAGTATCTCCTATTGGAAGGAAAGCTACCTTTACCTTCTGCTCTTCCACAACTTCTGTTCCTGCAAGATCAAGTCCCATTACTTCTTGATAAAACTTGAGGGTTTCTTCAAGATTCTTGACTGCAATACCTATATGGTCTACTTTTTTTACCATTATAATTCTCCTCATTTTTGTTTTTATGTTTATCTGCAGTAGCCTTCAGCTACAAATTGTCGTTGTAGTTATGATTTTCTTTACTGCTAAATTATCTTTGAAAGAAGCAAATCCCTTTCCGTAAAGGGGTCAGTCTCCTTCTTCATAAGTTTGCTTGAAGCATTGTCCATTTCTCCGTTGTTGTCGGTTTCCCTGAGAACAACTTTTCTGAGCTGCTCTTCGACAAGTTCTACAAGCTCCCTTTTCAAATTCAGCTTTCTTCTTTCTTCAAGTATCCCTTCCACTTCCATGTAGGAATAGTGCTTTTCAATTTCATGGTACATCTTGTCTATGTTTTCATTCTTGCTGGCTGTCACCATGACAACGGGAGGCCTTCTATCCATGTTCTGGTTGAGGTCAAGCATCATGTTGATCTCAGTGGCAGTCCTCTGCGCTCCCATTATATCGCTTTTGTTGACTACAAAGATGTCGCCTATTTCCATTACTCCGGCCTTTATGGACTGTATGTCGTCTCCAAGGCCCGGTACCGATACCATTACAACAGTATCTGCAGCCTTGACTATGTCAACTTCTGACTGGCCAACTCCTACGGTCTCGATTATTATATAATCACATCCGTATGCATCTAAAATCTTTACTGTGTTCCTGGTAGCCTTTGCAAGTCCGCCAAGATGGCCTCTCGTTCCCATACTCCTTATGAATACGCCGGGGTCAAGGGCAAGGTCATTCATCCTTATCCTGTCGCCAAGAATGGCTCCTCCGGAATAGGGACTTGTAGGGTCAACAGCTATTATTCCAACCTTCTTGTCATGCTTCCTTAGAAGCTTCACAAGCTTGTCCGTAAGGGTACTTTTACCGGCTCCCGGAGGACCTGTAATACCGATTACATGGGCATTGCCTGTATGCTTGTATATTTTTCTTATTACTTCTTCCGACTCATCCAAGTCATTCTCTACAATAGAGATTAGGCGGGCACAGGCCCGCTTGTCTCCATTCAACATTCTTTCAATTAATTCCATTAAATCATCATCGCCTTAATGTTTAATTAGTACTTCTGTTGTTAGTTTTTTACGTTTGCTTTTATGAATTCAGCAGTCTCCGAAGTCGGTGTTCCAGGTGTGAACACTGCAGCTATTCCAGCTTCAAGAAGTCCTGGAATATCGTCTTCAGGAATAACTCCTCCGCCGATTACAAGGATATCGTCTGCATTCTGAGCCTTAAGAAGCTCGATTACCTTTGGGAAAAGGTGGTTGTGAGCTCCTGAAAGGATGCTCATTCCTATTACGTCAACATCCTCCTGGATTGCTGCAGCCACTATTTGCTCAGGTGTCTGTCTAAGTCCTGTATATATAACTTCCATACCTGCATCTCTAAGAGCTCTAGCGATCATCTTCGCTCCTCTGTCATGTCCGTCAAGACCAGGCTTGGCAACTAATACTCTAATTGGTTTACTCATTGTAGTTTTTCCTCCTAATACTCAATCCTAAAGCATTACGCTTTGTTCATATTCGCCAAATACTTCTCTCATAACTCCACAGATTTCTCCAAGAGTTGCATATTCCTTGACAGCATCAAGAATGAGAGGCATAACATTGTCAGTTCCTTCACAGGCAGTTTTAAGAGCTGCAAGCTTCTCTTGAACTGCTTCGTTGTCTCTCTTGGCTCTTAGGTCAACAAGCTTCTGCTTCTGCATTTCACCAACGATAGGATCAACCTTGAGAAGTCCCTTAGGAGCTTCCTCTTCGATCTTGAACTGGTTCATTCCAACAACTATTACTTCGCCGCTTTCAACTTCCATCTGATACTTGTATGCAGCATCAGTTATTTCCTGCTGGATGTATCCCGCATCTATAGCTCTTGGAGCTCCACCGATCTCATCGATCTTAGTGATGTATTCCATGGCTTTTTCTTCGATTTCATTTGTTTTGGCTTCTACATAGTATGAACCTGCCAAAGGATCAACAGTATTTGTAACTCCACTTTCGTGAGCAACTATCTGCTGGGTTCTAAGTGCGACTCTAACTGAATCTTCAGTTGGAAGTGCAAGAGCCTCGTCCTTTGAGTTTGTGTGCAATGATTGAGTACCGCCAAGTACAGCTGCAAGAGTTTGAATTGCAACCCTTACGATATTGTTTTCAGGCTGTTGAGCCGTAAGTGTAGATCCACCGGTTTGTGTGTGGAACTTAAGCATCATTGACTTAGGATTGGTAGCTCCGAATCTATCCTTCATGATCTTCGCCCAAAGTCTTCTTGCGGCCCTGTATTTTGCAACCTCTTCAAGCAGGTCGTTGTGAGCGTTGAAGAAGAATGAAAGTCTAGGTGCAAATGAGTCAACGTCAAGTCCCGCCTTGATTGCAGCTTCAACATATGCAATACCGTCAGCAAGAGTGAATCCTACTTCCTGTGCCGCAGTTGATCCTGCTTCTCTTATATGGTATCCGGAGATACTGATTGTATTCCATTTTGGAACGTTTTGCGAGCAGTATTCGAATATGTTTGTTATAAGTCTCATTGACTGCTCTGTAGGGAATATGTAAGTTCCCCTTGCTATGTATTCCTTCAGGATGTCATTCTGGATTGTTCCTCTAAGTTTATCTGCTGAAACACCTTGCTTTTCCGCAACTGCAATGTACATTGCAAGAAGTACGGATGCCGGTGCGTTTATTGTCATTGATGTACTTACCTTGTCAAGTGAAATGCCGTCGAAAAGTATTTCCATGTCTGCAAGCGAGTCTATTGCAACTCCAACCTTACCTACTTCACCTTGCGACAGTTCATGGTCTGAATCGTATCCAATCTGTGTTGGGAGGTCGAATGCTACTGAAAGACCTGTAGATCCCTGGTCAACAAGATACTTGTATCTTTTGTTGGACTCTTCTGCAGTTGAAAAACCTGCATACATTCTCATAGTCCACAGTCTTCCCCTGTACATTGTAGGCTGATAGCCTCTTGTGTAAGGGTATTGTCCAGGATAGCCTATTTCATTCATGAAGTCCATGTCTGCAATATCTTCAGGCGTATAAAGTCTGTTTATGCTGTCTCCAGATCCAGTTGTGAATTCCTCTTTTCTTTCAGGTCCTCTCGCTAGAGATTTTCCCAAAGTTTTTTCTTCCCAGTTTTTTCTTTCTTCTGACAAGATTCCCAGTTTCTCATCATTAAACATAAAATTTTACCTCCAAAGTACGTTTTTACATACTAAATATATAGTTAATATATAGTTAATTATTTAAAAATGCAAGTTTTATTGCAAAAATGATTTATTTTTTTTAAATCTTGCATTTCCATTGCGTTTTAGTCGGCTTTTGCAGCCTCTTTTTTTGCGAAAACCTTGCTGAGATCATGAGGCGTATGCAGATGGGAGCTTTCTTTCAACGAGTTTTCATAGTATTCCATAAGCTCCTCCTTGAAATCGGGATGAACGCAATTTTCTATTATGGTTATTGCTTTTTCTTTTGGTGATAATCCCCTAAGATCCGCTATTCCCTGCTCCGTTACTACCACATGCACGTCATGCTCCGTATGGTCAACATGCTTTACGAAAGGAACCACGCTTGAAAGCGTACCGTTCTTGGCAGTTGACATTGTGATGAATATTGTCAGGTAGGCATTTCTAGCAAAATCTCCTGAACCTCCTATACCGTTCATCATCCTTACACCATTAACATTTGTGGAGTTTACATTGCCATAGATGTCAAATTCTATTGCAGTGTTCATCGCAATAACTCCAAGTCTCCTTATTACTTCAGGATTGTTGCTTATTTCCTGAGGCCTCAGTATTATCTTGTCCCTGTACTTGTCGAAATTCTCATAGAAATCATCGAGCCTTTCCGGTGATATGGTTAGTGATGTAGCAGACGCAACATCTACCTTTCCGCAGTCGATGAGATCCAGAACTGAATCCTGCAAAACCTCCGAATATATGTTGAGATTTTCGAAATCCGATTCACACAGTCCACCAAGGATTGCATTTGCAACACTACCCACTCCAGACTGCAGAGGAAGCAGCTTTTCAGGCATTCTTCCCGCCTTGATTTCATCCTTCAGGAAATCTATTATGAATTTTGAAACCTTCTTTGAATCCTCGTCTATGGGTGTTACTCCCCTTGTTTTATCTGTAATGTCCGAGTATACTATAGCCTTGATCTTTTCCGGGTCGCATGGAATATATGTAGTCCCTATCCTGTCTTCAGGATTAAGAACTGGTATCGGCTTCCTGTGAGGCGGATTTGCAGGACTGTATATATCATGGATACCTTCCAGTGATTCAGGCTGGGATGTGTTTATTTCAACTATGACAACGTCTGCCATATCTACCAGTACATTTGAGTTCCCTATTGAAGTGGAAGGTACTATTCCCCCGTCTTCAGTAATTGCTACAGCTTCAACGATTGCAACATCTATGTTTCCAAAGTAGCCGTACTTTATCCACTGAGGAACATGACTGAGATGCATGTCTGCATATGCTATTTCTCCTGCATTGATGCTGTCTCTCATACTTTTATTTGTCTGGTATGGATACCTTTTCCTGACAACCCCTGCTCTTGCCAGCGCTCCGTCCAGTTCATCGCCTACTGATGCTCCCGTTATCAGTGTTATCCCCAGTTTTTCCCCATTTTCAGCTCTTTCCGCTATGGCAAGAGGCACAGCCTTGGGATATCCTGCAGGTGTAAAACCGCTGGCACCAACTACCATTCCATCCTTAACCAACAAAGCCGCTTCTTCAGCACTTACAATCTTGCTTTCAAGTTCACTGCATCTGATTCTTTTATCCATCTCTGGACACCTCCATTTAAAATTAACCAATAGAATAAAAAAAGCACGAATAAAGGCATAGAATGCCATTAACCGTGCATCACTCGCTTAGAAATAAGGGGAAATCTTATTACCACGAATAAATAGGATATTCTTTTATGTTCTTATAATATACCATTAATCTGATTTTGTCAATTATTTGATAAAATATTGTCAATCTTCGTCATCCATGAGGGAATCGAATCTTTTCTTGCAGTTCTGCACGGCAGTCTTTATTGCCTTCTTCGCGGAACCGAAATAAGCAGTATCAATTGTATATTCAATGTCATCTATGTCGCTCAGGCATTTGCCTTTCAACATGTCGTTGGTGAACTTCTTTGCAAGATTTGTGGACAGGGTACAGTCGGCTTCGATGATCTCACCAGTCTGGGTCTTCACCAGCAGGGCCACAGCTATGACCTCGTAAAGCTTCCTCGCCGTGATGTTGGAAGGAAGCTTTGCATAACCCGTCACAATGATCTCATCTGCAATATTGTCTATCATAGGATTCTCCCGATGTCTATTTGCTCATGAATTTGGATACGTCGATTATGAATCTGTCATGTGTACCTTCGCCGATAGTCTTTTCATCCACAAATGTCCTCACCTTGAAGACAAGCTTTTTCCTGTCGACCTCTATAAGTTCGCATTCCGTCTTGTAGCTTTCTCCCAGATTGACTGCAGCCTTGTGGCTGACATTGACATGTGTTCCAACCGTGCT
This sequence comes from Dethiosulfatibacter aminovorans DSM 17477, assembly GCF_900142005.1. Lineage (GTDB taxonomy): Bacteria > Bacillota > Clostridia > Tissierellales > Dethiosulfatibacteraceae > Dethiosulfatibacter > Dethiosulfatibacter aminovorans. The sequence continues at coordinate 330,582 of NZ_FQZL01000005.1, read as the reverse complement.
GAATCCTTCGGGAAGGTAGTCCTTCACACAAGCTGCACATGTACCCTCCATATTGGCGATCATCATCGGAGTCGAAAGAACCTCAACGAAGCCGCTTCCAATGGCTGCTGCAGTATCCTTGTGCTCAACAATATTTTCCGTCTGGAACTTAAGTCCCGGTGTTATGTTAAAATCCATGGCGACACCTACACTAGCTCGTCAAGTTTTGCTCTGTTGAATCCTTCAACAACTTCATCGTCTACCATTATTATAGGCACTCCCATATATCCCATGCCCATAAGCTCTTTTCTTGCTTCCATGTCCGTTGACACATTCTTTTCTTCGAATTCCACGCCCTTTTCCTTAAGATAGTCCTTTGCAGAGACGCAGTGAGGACATGTATTACTTGAATAAACAACTACCTTTGCCATAGTTGTACCTCCTATTTTTCTTTTTATTATATTTTTTATTCTACCACAAGTGAAGGGGAATTTCTATAGGATGAACGCAAGTTATGTTTATTAAATTCCTGTATTTTTCAGCAAATCGTTTACAGGTGCGAAAACAAAAGACCCGCCTGGATGAGCGGGTCGGTTTTGCTGACATGTATTTATGTTTTCCTAAAATCCCATGGATGACGATGAAGAAGTTGATGAGCTTGGCATTCCAACATCTATGGAATTCTCAAACATCATTCTTGATATATTGTATCCCACAAGAAGCTGATATCTCCCGATTTCAGCCTGCTTCAAGCTTGTTTCGGCATCGGATACATCCTGAATAGTCGCAAGGTCGTATTCATAGAAAAGTTTTGAAACCCTGAGAGCCTCTCTTGAAAGGGTTATGGTCTCATCCATGTTGTTCAGTGACCTTTCAGCCTTCACAAGCTCAAGATATTTTGTCCTTACATCAAGCTCTATGTCCCTGAATGACTGCTCGTAGTTGTGCATTGCCTCTTCAAGCTCCTCAACGGCATACTTGTACTGTCTGTTGCCGGAGGTATAGTATGATTTATAGGCACTGGTCTCAACCTCTTTAAGCTCATATTCAGCCCACTTGTTTGCACTTTCCGGCCTGTTGTCAAAGGCAAGTTCAACCGCCTCTTCTATTGACAGGTTTGTCATGTCACCATTCTCCACACCTGAAACAAACTTCACCTTCTCACCCAGTTCAAGACCAACGGTATTGTTGAATTCAAGCTTTTTGATTTCAAGTTCATCAATTGCGTTGTCAAGGTCGGTCTTTGCAGTATTCACTGCAAGTTCCTCCTGAAGGAGGTCAAGCTTAGTTATCACTCCTGTCTCATACTTTATCTGAGCCGTTTTCAAATGACCAAGTTCATTCTGATATGCAGTAGAATTAAGCTCTACGGACTTCTGTGCAAGAAGTACCTGATAATATGCTGTAAGGGCGCCGATCTTCAAGGCTTCCTCAGTCTGTCCTATTGTATTTTCAAGTACAAACAGCTGCGTTTCAGCTCCCTTGACTCCATAGCCCTTTTTAAGAAGAAGTGTATTGATAAAATCATCGGTTATGTTGCCGGGCAGATATGCCAGAGGCAGCTTCAATAGATTCTCCATATCTTCCTGAAGATCTTCCTGATCGTCGATCAACTCCTTCGTATTTCCTATATTTCTAAGAAGGCTTTTTACTGCATAGCTGTTTTCTATTGCAAGGTTTTGAGCCTCTTCAAGGGTAAGCTCCATTTCAGCCACTGCAGATGTTGTTTCCATTGATGTCGTTGTTGCCGTCAAGCCTTCCGTTGCAAATGCCGGCATTGACAACGCCAGAGCCGCTGCGCAGGCAATTGCTGTTATTTTAGTTTTCATTGCAATCCTCCTTTTCACCAAAACCTTCAAGAACCTGGTCCACTATGTATCCGTAGTCCGGCTCTTTTCCACCAGCCTTGAACATGACCATTCCGATGTAATGGTTGGACAATCCCATGATGCAGGAACAAAGAATCTCCTTGTCCACTGTCTTCCTTATTAAACCTTCATCAATTCCCTGTTCAATAAGTCTTATGACGTCCAAGGTATGCTTGCCCATGTTTTTTAAAAAAACATCCTTTACCCTTTTTGAAATAAGGTCTCCCTGGGCAAAGAATACCTCTGCAAGACTGGTATGTACTGTAATTATATTATACTTGTATTTAAGAAATTTCGCCAGTTTTTCTTTGAAGGACAATTCACTGACAAATATCTCATGAACCTCCTGGAGACCCATTTCAACATTCCTGATAAAGGATTCCTCGAAGATTTCCTTCTTGCCGGAGAAATATTCATATACTGTCCCCTTTCCAATTCCTGCATTTTTGGCAATTTCTTCTATTTTAGCATTGTGAAAACCCTTTGTCCTGAATATCTCAAAGGCGGAATTCAATATGAGGTCCCTTTTGCTCATCTCAGGCATTGTGGGCCTCCTCCCAGTGTATCTTCCTCTTTACAAACTCTGCAATATCGTCAATTATGGTATATATTACCGGCACATATACCAGAGTCAGTATGGTTGACAACAACAATCCTCCAATTACTACTATGGCAAGGGGCATTGACATCTCCGCACCTTCTCCTATTCCAAGAGCCAGAGGGAACAGTCCAAGGACTGTAGTCATGGCGGTCATCAGAATCGGTCTGAGTCTTATGGGGCCTGCATTGAGAATTGCTTCCCTTCTTTCCTCTCCATCGGCACGCCTCTTGTTTATATAGTCAACAAGGACTATGGCATTGTTGACTACTATACCTACGAGGACTATGAATCCTATGACTGCAGGAACGCTCAGGTCAACCCTTGTAATGAACAGTCCCAAAAATCCTCCCGACAGTGCAAGGGGGACAGTCAGCATGATTGAGAGAGGCTGGATAAGCGATTCGAACTGGGCTGCCAGAATCATGTAAACCAGGACTATTGCAAGTACGAGAACAAGTGAAAGGTCTCGGAATGCATCCTCAATCATCTCGGTCTCTCCTCCGAAGGAAAGTATGTATCCCTGGGGCATATCATACTGGTCTATCAGTGTACTGATATCTCCGGTAACGCTCTGGATATCCCTTCCGAAGGTCTCGCAGCTAACAGTCACAACCCGTGCCTGGTCCTCACGCTGAATGCTTACAGGACCTCTTGAAAGTTCTATGTCTGCAACCTGCGACAGAGGAACCGTACCTCCCGTCGGAGTCGATATCTGCATGAGACCCAGATTGTGGATACTTTCACCGTATATCTCGTCACCCTTGATTACAACATTGATCTCTTCACCTTCAAACTTGAAAGTCGTTGCCCTCTTTCCTGAGAGGGTGGAACTTACTCCTGTCGCTATGCCGTATGAAGTGAGGCCGTACTGGGACGCCCTGTTCTTGTCTATGTTCACATGAACCTCGGGAACTCCTTCCTCAATGGAGGTGGTTACTTCTCTTGTTCCTTCAACCTTCAGCATCATGTCCTTTACATCGGAGCTTATCTTTTCAAGTATGTCCATGTCGTTTCCTCTGATGCTGATGCTTATTCCACCGCCTCCCATGCCGGATCCCATCATCATGGATGCGGCAGATATGCTGAATTCCGCACCTGGAATGTCCTTGGCAAGCTTTCTAACTTCGTCTGCAACCTGGGATGAGGACCTGTCTCTTTCTGAAAGGTCAACAAGCATCACCATCATGGATGCCATATCCGAAGAACTCCCCCCCATGCTTCCGAACTGTCCTCCTGAACCGATTCTCGAGAAAACATAATCGATTTCAGGTATATCGTAGAGCAGATTCTCAAGCTCCGTCACAACCTCGCCGGTCTCTTCAAGTTCTGCGCCTGTAGGCAGATTCACTGTTATGTTGATCTGTCCTTCGTCAGTGGCAGGGAAGAAAGAAGATCCGACTGTGGTCAGCGATACCGCACTTACCACAAAGATGACTATGCTCAGTACCACTACCATTATCCTGTGGTCGAGACCTGCTTTGAGTACTCTTTTGTATATCTTTCGTATCTTGTTGAGGAATCCCTTTTCAAGCTTCTCCCCTTCTTCCTCGGCATGAACATCAAACTTGATGTTCTTGATTGTAAGAAGCTGGGAAGACATCATGGGTATGAGTGTCAGCGCAACTCCAAGAGAACTTATGAGGGCAAATGTTATAGTCATTGCCAGTTCCTTGAATATTGTGGACGTAATACCCTCAACGAATACTATTGGAAGGAATACCGCAATGGTAGTAAGAGTGGATGCCGTAACTGCAGTTGCAACTTCATTGGCTCCCGTCACGGAAGCCTCCTTGATCTTCATCCCCTCCGTCCTGTGCCTGAAGATATTCTCAAGAACAACTATGGAGTTGTCAACAAGCATACCTATTCCAAGAGCCAGTCCTCCAAGAGTCATCATGTTCATGGTAACGTCGGAGAAATACATAAGTATGAAAGTGGCTATTATGGAAATCGGTATGGTCAGGGATATGATGATCGTGGACCTTATATTCCTGAGAAACAAAAGAAGTATTAGAATCGCAAGTGTTCCACCCGTCAGACCTGACTGCACCATTCTCATTATGGCCTGGTTGATGAAATCAGCCTGGTCAAAGACTGTCTTAATATCGATGTTCGGATATTCCTTTTCAAGTTTCTCTATCTCACTGTTTATGAGCCTGCTTACATTAACCGTATTGACACCGGACTGTTTCATTATGGAAATTTCCAAGGTGTCCATGCCGTTGTACTTGGCGATTGTCGACCTATCAGTATTGACAAGGTCAACCGTACCCAGGTCCTTAAGCTTTACAATCCCTCCCGTCATGAGAGGTATGTTTGCATTCCTTATTTCATTTACGGACTCGTATTCTCCGAGAGTCCTCACTGTCAGAGCCTTGCTTCCCTTGAACACTTCTCCTCCCGGAAGATTGAGGTTGTCGCCTGCAAGTATCCCTGCTATATAATCAGAAGTCAGACCATAGCCCTCCACCCTGTCCTCGATGAGCTCTATTTCCACTTCCCTCTCGTACCCTCCAAGGACGTCAACGGAAGCAACACCTTCAAGCCTCTCCAATCTCGTCTTTACAATATCCTCGGCAATATTCTGGGTCGTATAGATATCTCCCTTGCTCTCTATTGTCATATACATGATGGGCATGGCGTTGGGGTCAAACTTGAACACCGTAGGACTCGTTGAATCCTCCGGCAGATACCCCTTCACAAGGTCTATCTTTTCCCTCATCTCCAATGCCGCAAAATCCATGTCCGTACCGAAGTCGAACTGCAACACTATGAGGGAAGCCCCTTCGAAAGAATAGGACTGTATTGTATCTATATTCTCAACAGTTGTAAGAACATCCTCCAGTGGCTTCGTTATGAGGGTCTCCATCTCCTCGGGACCTACTCCCGAATAGCTCGTGGACACTACCGCAATGGGAAATTCTATTGACGGCAAGAGGTCTACTGGCAGCATTGAAAGGGATACTGACCCTATAAGTATGACAATGAGGATTATCATTACAATTGTAACGGGTCTCCTTACTGCAAATCTTGAAAACATAATCACTCACCCCTTACAACTTTGACTTTTGTACCGTCGCTTACGTAGTTCTGCCCCTTGACAACTATGCTTTCCCCTTCCGAAAGGCCTGAAAGAATCTCTACGCGTTCTCCCGTATCAAGGCCTGTTTCAACAACCTTTGCGGCTACAAAGCCGCCGGACTCAACATACACTATGGAGTTTCCTTCCTTTTCAAGAAGGGCGTCTCCAGGTATTGAAAGAACATCTTCCCTCAGGTCCGTATTGATTATCACCTGTGCAAACATACCCGCCTTCACGCTTCCGTTGTTTTCAGTACTGATTTTAACAGGATACAGATTGGTCATGGAGTTTACGGAATCACTGACAGACAGTATTTCAGTATCTGTATCGATGTCCGCCGATTCAACCTTGAGATTGACCTTCTGCCCTTCATATATCTTGTTCACTATGTTTTCAGGCACGCTTATTTCAATCACTACACTGTCAAGGTCCATTATTGTCACTGCAGGACTTTGTCCTGTCGGCATTTCACCTGCTTCGATATTAACAGCTGTAACTGTACCTGATATAGGGGCAGCAACCTCAACATTGTCAAGGGCGTCAAGGGCCTGGCTGTAGCCAAGCCTTGCCTGCTCAAGGCCTCTTTCTGCTGTTTCAAGAGGCTTGTCAGAAGCTGCAAGCTCAGCCTGGTCGTACTGAGCCTTTGAAACAACGCCTTCCTCATAAAGCTCCTTTGTCCTTTCAAATGAATCCTTTGCAGTTGCAATCTGTTCCTTTGTCATCTCATAGCTTGCCAGTGCAGCCGAATATGCTGCATAGGCCTGGTCAACCTGGTTCTGGATACTGTCTCCGTCAAGGCTGAAAAGCAGTTGACCCTTTTCCACATAGTCTCCCACCTTTACATTGACAGTTTCAACTTCCGACATCACAAGGGGATTCACATCCACATCCTTGTCGGCAAAAACCTTTCCTGAAAAAGTATTTTCTATATAAAGCTGGCTCCTGTCAAGTTTTTCAGTCTCTACTGCTATATAGCTTTCTTCCACCTCTTCAACTTCGTTTCCTCCTCCGCACCCAGTCAATGCAAGGGCTAAAACCAAAGTCAAGACAATCAATACATGTTTCTTATTCATAGTAACTCTCCCTAATCCATCATTCCGACCGACCGGTCAGTTCTTAAATGATAGCACATGTTCACAATTAATACAACGTATAAAATGTAAAATTTTATTTATTAAGAAACTGTAAAATCTATTGAAATAGTTATTTATTATTTGTTTTTTCAAAAAATAGTGATAAAATAAATATATGCATTCGTATTGAATGGTAATTTCAAGGAGGTATTAAATGGAAAATCTAATTAAATGTACAGTATGCGGTTACGTGACCGAAAAGGAAAAACTGGGACACAAATGTCCAAAGTGCGGGGCTCCCAAGGAAAAATTCGAAGAACTTAGCGAAGAAGCAACTGAAAAGATCATTACTTCCGATAGAACCAATGACATACATATGGATATCATAAACCTTTGCATGGCCATAGAAGAGCTTGCAGAAGAAGGGGAAGAAATTGCTCTTGACCCGCCTTGCGTAGCTGTATTCAAAAAGGCCCAGGACAAGGCATGGCAGCTTAAGCAGATGTGCAAGGCTGAACTCGCAGGTCATGTGGCAAAGGGCAAGTGGTAGGATAAGTACTGCAGCCGAATTGATTGTAGAATTTAAAAAGCTTCTGTTAGGAATCATCCTTCAGAAGCTTTTTTGTGCCCGCCTACCCTGCAAATATTTCAACAACCGCCATAATAAGTGCCAGTATCAGGGCCATGGGTATTGTATACCTGAAGGATCTTCCGTCCATTTCATCGAAGAGGGATTTTTGGCTGTATCTGTCTTCCGACAGTATGTTGTGCCTCTTCAAAACACCGTACATTGATGCAAACAGTCCCGACCCTACAATTATTCCTATTAATCCTCCAAAAAGTCCGTCAATATATCCGTTTCCTACAGCTCCAGCCAGTGTTCCGGGACAGTATCCCAAAACGGCAAACCCGACACCGAATATCAGGCCTCCTATTATGGAATTCTTCACCGAGCCCGGCTTCACATGGAGCTTTACAAGACCTTTTGGATAAAGCAGGCTGACTCCCATCATTGTAACGATGACTGCAGAAAGCATGATTTTCAAAACTGTAAAATCCTGAAGTCTCAGCTGGCCCAGTATTACGTCATACTTTGTGGCGCCTCCCTTTTGGAGAAGAAATCCGAAACATATTCCTGTAAGAAATCCCAAAACAAGCTGCAGGGGTTTGTTTTCATGTAATTTATTCATCATATAATCACCGTCCTAAAACCCGTATATCAACAGTGCGGTTATGATGCCGCCTATGAAGAAGAATATTGCAGCAATCCAGCTCAATACGGAAAGCTGTCCCGTTCCGCTTATGCCGTGGCCGCTTGTACATCCTCCTGACCATCTTGATCCAATGGCTATGATGACACCGCCAAAGACAGCAACTATGAGTCTCAGGAAGAACCCTCTTGATATCTCGCTTGCCCACATGGGAGGCACTGCAACTATCCCAAAGTCTCCCGACAGCATGGCCGACAGGAATGAACCGAAGACAATGCCTATGACAAGCATGAATGCCCAGTCAACTTCAGGAGCGGTCTTAAGGTAGAACTCATTGTTCTCAACATATTCCCTGTCGAACAGCTTTCTTATCATCCCGCTTGCCCTGGCATAGGAAGTTGAAGTTCCAATCACCTTGTCCGACAGCAGCAGGGAAAATATATTTAGCACTCCTATCAAGGCTCCTACGACATAGGGCGACCATTCAACCATTGTAAAAACCTTCATTATAAAACCCCCTTATATGCAAGATAGCCATTCATTCCACCTGCAAGGTTGTATACATTCTTGAACCCCTTCTGCTTCAATATGCTTATTCCCATGTTTGATCTTCCACCGGAGTTGCAATACACGACGATATTCTTGTTGTCGTCAAGCTCACCATATCTTGTCCTAAGCTCATGGGCAGGTATGTTAACGGACTCTTCAGCATGTACTTCGTCATATGCATTATTGTCGCGTCCGTCTATGAGCACAGTATTTCCTTCTTTCATCATATCTTCAAGATCGGCAGGAGATATCTGCGCAATATGGTCTATGGGCAACCCTTCAACAACCCATTGATGCATTCCTGCCTGTAAAAAACCTGTTACATTATCTATCCCTACTCTCTTCAGCCATATGGAAGCAGCTGAAGCGATTGAATATGTCTCTGCCACGAGAAGTACGTTCTTTTCAGGCGGAAGAATCCATCCTGCAAAGATTGGTAGATTACCAGTGGAGTCTATACTGTAGGCTCCAGGCACATGAAGACCTCCAAAGGAAAAATAGCTTCTCACATCAAGGATGATGGTATTGGGATCCTGGTACGCCTCATTGAATTCAGCAGGCGTCATTGTCTTCATCTTTGGCAGCTTGTACAAGGGCAGAGGACCATGGCCGTTTATGGCGCTGCTTCTTGCAAAATGGTCTGGAACTTCAGGCATATCGTTGGTCAAAGCCTTGACGAATTCATCCATATCCTTTATCTGCAGTGTTTCATTGTATTTCTTTTCATATCCTATTGTTGTTGTATATTTAGCAGCCATTGATTTACCGCACAATGATCCTGCTCCATGGGCAGGATAAACCTCACAGTAGTCAGGCAGCTTAAGAAGCTTGTTGAAAAGGCTGTCATATAGCTTTTCAGCCAGTTCCTGAGCCCGGTCGGGGAAAAGATCAGGCCTTCCCACATCTCCAACGAAGAGGGTGTCTCCTACAAAAACGCCTATCGGCTCCTCTCCTCTTGAAAGGTCCGACAGCACATAGCTTACATGCTCGGGAGTGTGCCCCGGTGTTTCAACAACCTTAATCCTCATATCTTCCATATCGAAAACATATCCTTCCTTGACTTCTATATACTGGAAGGAGGCATTTTCAACTCCAGGCATGAATATCTTTGCTCCCGTTTTTTCGGCAAGCTCCACATGGCCAGAAACAAAGTCCGCATGCAGATGTGTTTCAAGTATATGGGTGATCCTAAGGCCAAGTTTTCTTGCCTCGTCAATGTAAAAGTCAACATCCCTTCTAGGATCGACAACTGCACATTCATTGTCTCCTGCAAGAATGTATGAGCTATGTGCAATTTTCTCTACGAAATAATGCTTTAGTAACATAGATTCCTCCTCTAAATGAATAGAATATATACTAACAATACAGCCACTACCAGGAAAATAGCAGTCATAATTCCTCCAGCCTTTATATAGTCCGAATTGTTGTAGCCTCCCGGAGTCATTAGAAAGGCATTAACCTGATGTGTCGGCAGTACGAACGAATTTGAGGTGCAGATTGCAACAAGTATTGCAAGCGCCCTGGGATTGATTCCAAACTGCTCACCCATGATCATTACAAGAGGCACAAGAAGTACAGTAGCCGCATTGTTTGACATGAAAAGTGAAAACAAGGTTGCAAGTATTCCTATTACAAACATTATGGGAAGCGTGCCCCAGTTTTTTATAATTTCAATTATATATCCTGCGGTAATGGCTGCCGCACCGCTTTCTTCAAAGGCTAGACCAAGGGGTATGAGTCCCGCGAGAAGAAATACCGTCTTCCAGTCTATTGCGGAATACACTTCATCAAGGGGTATGACTTTTGTAAGTATCATGAGAAATGCCCCCGTCAGAAATCCAAGAGACAGCCTTACACCCGCAAGAACTATGGCTATTGCAAAGAGAAGGGACCCCAGAGCGAAAATCCACTTGTTTCCACTTTCGTCCTCCACACTGGCAGTAATGGGGGTTAAAACGGCAAAGTCCCTGATTTCCTTAATTTTTCGTATATCCACCCATCTTCCGAAGACTATCATCTCCTGTCCCGACTCCATGGGCCTCTCAAAGAAGTCTATTTGCTCGCCTTCTCTGCTTATGAATATTATGGGCTCTACGCTGAAATTCTTCCTGACTGCAATTTCACAGAGGCTTTTACCGATGAAAGCCGATTTGGGAGGCACTATGATTTCTGCAAAGCCTGCATATTCCTCATTCTTGATATTTGAGAATATTTCCATTTCCTCTTTCATCGAAAGGCTGCAGCAGCCGGTAAAGTTCTCTACACATCCCCTTGTTCCCAGGACTGCCAAAACCTGTCCCACCTGGAATCTTGTCCTCCTCCAGGGGGCATATACCGTACTTCCGTCCTCAAACATTGCCAGTATATTTATGTTGTAGCGGCTCCAGAGATCTATCTCCTCAATGGTCTTTCCAACTATCCTGCTGTTTTCATTTACCATGATTTCGAACACATTGTCCGGGAGGTCGTATATTTCCTTTAATATATTTTGTGGTGTCTTAGTCACTTGAATCTCTGGCTTTGGCAGAACTTTGCTTCCCAGAGTATAGAAATAGAGTATTCCCGATGCAAGGAGCACTAGTCCAACGGGAGTTACACTGAATAGATTGAATTTACCATATCCCCTTTGGGTTATGAGATCATTCAATATTATGAGGGGACCTGATGCAACCATGGTTATTGTTCCGCCAAGTATGGCTGCAAATCCCATGGGCATCAAAAGCTTTGAAGGATGTATGCCTGTCCTTCTGCATATCCTTCTCAAGGCTGGCAGAAACAAGGCTGCAGCCCCTATATTCTGCATGAATGACGAAATGAGGCCTACTGAAAGTGATACATAAACCAGTAGTTTCTTCTCGCCGTTTCCTGCAAGTCTTATTATTTTTTTGGATAGTTTTTTCATGATACCTGACTTGTCTATTCCGTATCCCATTATCATAACTGCCATGATTGATACGACGGCATTGCTTGAAAAGCCTGAAAAAGCCTTTCCCACCTCTATGACTCCGCTCCACGCCAGGAGTATCATAATGAGAATGGCCACTATGTCAGGTCTGAGTTTTTCTGTTACAAAAAGTATAATCGCGAGAATGAGTATGCAGTAAGTTATAACAACATCCATTGATATAAAACACCTACCCTTAACCTAAGAAAGTATATATTAATTATACTTCACTTTTATACAAGAGACAAATGAAATAAAAAAACACCTTTGTCGGGCAAAGGTGTTTTGCTTATGTCTTATTCAACTGTCCATTCAAGGGCAAATGCGCCTGAATGTTGAACTCCGATAACTTCTATCTTGTATTTTCCAGCATCTTTGATTTCATATGTAAGTCTGTCTTCTATAACAACTTCAATCTCTCCATTTGGATTGACAAGCTGCGCCGATATCTCACCGCTGACAGTTCCGGCTGCATAACCAAAGGTGATTCTGTTTCCTTCAGCCAATTTTTCAGTCTCATAATAATTGCCGTCGAAGCTTTCATAGTCTCCCTGAATGAGTCCTTCGCCGGTTGTTATTTCTCCGTTGCTTATGTCGTATTTTCCATTTCCACAGCCTGTAATCATTGATGATATTATTATCAAAGCCATAACTAAAAATAAAAGTGTTTTCCTTTTCATTAAATCGCTCCCGTCTACTTGTAAAACGCTATAATATCTCGCGTCAATCGTCCATTAAATAGTATATCATAAACGAATTTTTTAACAACAGTTTTTTTGCAGCTTTTCTTTTCTGTCTTTTTTGAAATCATGCAATCATTATACCTTTGACTGCATCTTCATGATAATATCCCTGACTTCATTTTTCAGTTCTTCCGGTTCGAGGACGGAGCAACCGTCCCTCATGGACAGCACCCAATCCACAACGTCATTCCTGTTGCATGCAGTGGCTTCAAAATATATACTCCCATCGTGAAGATCCACTACAAGCTGGTCCGATGACCATGTCTTGAGAGATGCAATTGAAGAATAGGGAGATTCAATCTTAAGCTTGAACCTGATCTGACCTACTCCCTCCAGCAAAAAGCTGTTGGCGACATGGTCCTTCAACATCATGTCCAGTCCATTGTTGAACCGGTCCTCCATCACTTCAATGCTGACAATATCTTCAATTCTGATGTTTTTCAACATGCTTGTTGATTCGCTAAAGGATACCAGGTATGCATCACCGTTCCTGTATACTATCTTCATTGGACGGAAAACATCCTTTTCCAGTCTCCCGGCGCCTGACTTGAACGCGGCATCTATCTTTTTATCACAATAAATGGCGGATTGAATGTCAAGAATCATCTTCCTGTGTTCTATTCTTCCGTCATCTGTAAACTCCATATACACTGAAAATTTTTCACCCTTTCCGTATTCATTGTGGTTCATATACGCTATCAGTTTATCGTAAACAAGCCTGAAATCATTCTTGAATTCCGAATTTTCGGTCTCAAGCTTTCGTGCAACTTCATCCAGAACCCTTCTATCTTCAGGATCGAAGACCATGGTGTTGAGAAAAACATTTTGCTCAATATGGTACCCGCCGTTTTTTCCTCTTTCAGTCTTGATATCGACACCAATATCCGTAAGTTCCTTCTTGTATCTTTGTACCTGTCTCCTTGTAACTCCAAGCATATCAGCCAATTCCTGCGACTTCATTTTCCCCCTGCTGCTCAGAATTGCAAGCATCTTCAATGAATTGCTCAATTCTCCCATATTAATACTCCTCTTTTTTCTTGAAATCGAATCAAGTATAACCAACAACAAAACCCCTCCTGCAAGGGGCCTGGATTCCATCGCATACGCCCAATGGTTCAAGGGATTATGCATATACTAACATTCTTAAGTTAATAAAAATTCCTACATAATTATACTATGCAGGAATTCTCATTTCAATTTTGTTACGAATAAATAATATTTAAAATTCATTATTTCTTCAAAAGCATAAGTACAAAATACACAGCAGATGAGAAAAGTATTATTGTCGCTCCCGATGGTATATTCAAATAATAAGAAATCAGAAGCCCCCCTATATTGTAGGTAATGCCGAATGCCACAGACAAAAGCATCATGCTCTTAAGATTCCTGGTGAAAAGCTTGGCTGTTGAAGGCGGTACCGTAAGAAGGGCTATTGACAAAATTATACCAACAACCTTTATGAGTATGACTATGCTGAATGATACGAGTATGAAAAGAATGTTCTCAAGGAGAAGTACATTGACTCCTATTACCTGCATGTATTCCTCGTCGAACATGTATCCCTTCCAGTAGTCGAAAAAAGACACTACAACCAACACAACGACAACACTTAGAACTATCATTACATTAAGATAAAAATCAGAAACCGTCAATATGTCTCCAAATAGATAAGAGGTCATGTCGGGCTTGTATCCCGACGAAAGGGATACGAACATTATTCCAAGAGCCATCCCAATTGCCCAGAACATTCCCGTCAGCGTATCAGCCCGTGCAGAAGAACTCCTGTTTATCTTTGCAATAGACAGCGCTGCAAAAATCGAAAACCCAAGTCCGGGTATTATTGGCTCGATTCCAAGGAGGTATCCAAGGCCTATTCCTCCAAAGGATGCATGGGCGATTCCTCCGCTCATGCTCACCATCTTCTTCTCCACTATGATTGTGCCTACTATTCCGCAGAGGAAGCTTGAAAATATGGCTGCAGCAAAGGCGTTTTGTACAAAATTATAGTTAAACAATGCATCAATCATTTCCATATCTCCCATCAATCACCCTCTTGTTCAAGGTTCCCGTCTGGAGCAGTACGTTAATTGGACAGCCGAAAACATCTTCAATATTCTCAACGCGTATTGCCTTGTCTTCGTCATGGTAATGTATGCTCTTGTTGACACAGGCTATGCTGTCAATATAGTTGAATATTATTTCCATATCATGGGTGACAACAATGATAGTCTTTTCCTTGTTAAGCTCCTTGAGGAATTCGAACATCTCGTCCTTGGTGGCAGCATCAAGACTGGATGAAGGTTCGTCAAGAAGGAGAACATCGGGGTCGGTTACAAGGGCCCTTGCTATGAGCACCTTTTGAAGCTGTCCTCCGGACAACTCTCCAATCTGTCTCTTCCTTAAATCCTCTATTCCAATCCTTGCAAGTATTTCCTCTGCCTTTTTTATATCCCCCGGGTTGTATTTCCTGAATGGAGCAAGCTTGTGATCAAGCTTTCCCATCAAAACCACATCTTCCACGGAAATGGGAAAACTCCTGTCGAAGAGTGCAAACTGGGGCACATAACCAAGAGTAAGTCCTTCCTTTATTTTCACTTCACCGGATCTTGGCTTCTTCAGGTGGAGGATCACTTTCAAGAGCGTGCTCTTCCCTCCTCCATTTGGCCCTATTATCCCCAAAAATGACTTGTTCCTTATCTTCAGACTTGCTTTTTCAAGTGCACATACATCTCCGTAATATACATCAACATTCTTCACTTCTATATCATAATCGTACATGGAAGCCCTCCTTATTTCAACACAGGCTGAAGCTTGTCCAGTATGTCCTCCATAGCATTGACATAGTCGTAGGAAAGAGGAGAAACCTCAACTGCAGTCCCGTCAATCTCCTTTGCTATGGTTTCAGCCTGGCTGCTGTCGAATTCGTCCTGATAGAAAACAACCTTTATCTCCTTGTTCCTGGCAAAGTCTATTATTTCCGTAAGCCTGTCAACAGTAGCTTCCTTTCCGTTTTCCTCTACAGTCACCATTTCAAGACCGTAATCATCGGCCAGGTATCCGTAAGCTGGATGATAGATGATGAATGCCTTCCTGTCAAGTCCGCCAAAGGCTTCCCTAAATCGAGCATCGAGAGCCTCAAGTTTCCGGATGTATTCTTCAGCATTTTCCATATATACATCACTGTTTTTAGGATCTATTTCAACAAAGCTGTCCCTTATGGTTTCAACCATCAACGTCACCCTCCTGGGTGAAAGCCATATGTGGGGATCTGCTTCCTCAATGTCCTCGTCGTGGATTTCCCCCTCGTGTTCATGATTGTCCATCATAAGCATGGGATAAACTTCAGCTACTTTTTTCTCAAGTGAAACCAGCTTTATATCTTCATTTAAATCGTATATTTTGGGAATTATGTTGGCCCTTTCCGATGCCACTCCTATGGAAAAATACAGGTCAGCCTCACTGAGCTTCTGCATGTGTTTTGGAGTAGGCTGGTAGTTGGCTGGGCTTGCTCCTGCCGGTATCATGGCAACGACATCCACCAGATCTCCTCCGACCTCCCTGACGAACCTCTCCTGGGGAACTATTGAAACAGCCACCTTTATTCCTTGGATTTCCTCAGACTCATCCGCCGGATTGTCCCCGGAACATGAAATTAAAATCATTGAAAGCATTACAGCTGCACAAAGCAATATCATTTTCTTCATATTCTCATCTCCCAAAACAATTTTTTTCATCATTGGCTTCTTATATACGATATTATCACAGAGACATGAAATGTCAATTAATTAATGAATGCATATATGATATAATTATGGTAACAAGACGATTCACTGGCATGAAATAATCTTGAAAGGAGTAATGATGATTGCAGAATCCATCATTAAGCAATGTTATGAAAATAGTCAAGCTGTTGTTCCTGCTTTTGTTGGTCACAGTGCTTGCAGCCTGCTCTACACAACCGGAAACAACCGAGGAAACGACACCAGCATCAGAAGAAACTGCAGGTGATACAGACAATTCCGATGAAGAACTGTTACTGACCCTTACAGAACTCAAGAAATACAACGGACAAAATGGAAAGCCTGCATATATTGCAATAGACGGGATCATCTATGATGTAACAGAAGTGAGCCACTGGAAGGACGGCATCCACAACGGCCAAAATGCCGGAAGAGATCTGACGGATGCATTGAATGGCGCTCCTCATGGCAACGAGGTCCTTGAAGGACTTGAAAAAGTTGGTAATGTAAAGATGGAATGATAACCAAAACTCTATGAACCAGAAAGACAGACCACATGATCTGTCCTTCTCTCTAGTATTTTCTTCCAAGAAGCTTTTTCATCACTCCCATTATCTCTTCATTATTCCTGTATCCTGTATCTTTTAGGACTGTAATGGATTTTTTTGTATACTTGCCAGCAAGGTCCATGCTCTTTTCAAGACCGCCGTTTTCCACTACCAGCCGTTGTATCATATCCATATCAATCCTGTCCGAATCGATGCAGTCTCTAAGCATGCCTTTTTTATCATCTCCCAAGGCATAAATCAAGGGCAGGGTGTATATTCCGTTTGTCAGATCGGTTCTGGTATTCTTCCCCATGGTCTTTAAATCAGAAGAATAGTCCAGACAATCGTCAATAATCTGGAAAGCCATACCGGCATGATAGCCACACATTCCCATTGTCCTGCTTTCCTTCTCTGAAAAACCTGCTTCATGCATTCCAAGAAGGATGCTCAAACCGAAGAGGGCTGCAGTCTTCCCTGATATTATCCTAAGATACTTCCTCACATTCATATTGCTGTTATACCTGTTCTCATTCTGTATCACTTCACCCATGCATATGCTTTCCATCCTGTCGGCAAACCTGTCTATATGATCATTGTAGTTCATGGCCACAAGCCTGTACGCCTTTGCGAATATATAGTCTCCCGTGTAGACTGCCGTATCCTTTCCGAACTTGGACTGAATGCTTTCCTTGCCCCTCCTCATGTCCGAATCGTCTATGATATCGTCATGGACCAGGGTTGCAAGGTGAACCATCTCCATGGACGCAGCCAAAGTGGTTATCCTGTCAGAATCATAATCCCCATTGCCTGCTGCAAGAATCATGAGTCCGGACCTTATATATTTGCCGCCTTTCTCAAGGAGGTAGTCTATGATATGCCTCATTGAAGGAGACCTTGTATAAAGGGCTTCCCTCATCTTCATTTCAACCTTGATAATTTCATCCCTGACTCCAATATTATTGTCCCAAAATAATGTCATTCTTTTCTCCAGGTTAAAGTATTTTCAGCCAGAAGCAATCAATCAAAGTATAGATATGATTTTCTGACAATTCCAATCTTGCTCCACCTTCTCTTGAGAATGGGCATAAGGTAATAATCCAGTCCGAAGGTGCTTCCTGATCCTGCAACGAGAGCTATGCCGCCGAAGAAATACCAGATGATAGTTGCATCGGACATTCCCGTTAAAGTTATTCCCACAGTCATGACTACACTGATGGCGGAACACAGAAATGTGAAGAGGCCCGCTATCAGGCAGAGCCCTATTATAATCTCTGCCACTACCATCATCGTCTGGAAGGGAACAGCATAAGGTGCTACGATCTTGTCGATTATCCACTGCATGAATCCGGGAACATCACCCATTATAGGCTGTCCCCACCCCTGTGGAGAATGATTCACAACCCACTGTGCAAAGCCAGGCAGGTTGCTGACGGTTTCAACAACTCCATCCGCCGCACCCGTAGCCGATGAAACAGCATCTGCAGCGACTTCAGTAACTGTCTCTGCAGCCTGCGTAGCGCCTGCAGTTGAATCTGCAGCATTTCCCGCCCCCTGGATAATCCTGTTCAGTGCGGTTGACGAAAACATCTTTGGCTCCCTGAGCCACCCTTCATCCACCTTTTTTACCCCTTCGACAAGCCACATGAATCCAAGCCACAACCTGAATGGCACCAGCCAGAAATTCGGCGAAGCCTTTGAAAAATGGCCTCCTACGAATGATCTCTTGTGTTTTATATGGAAAAATTCATGCCTAATATAGTTCCAGAACTGCCTCAGCCCGCCTACAAGGAACCCGTAGTAGAAATTGACCATATGCTTTATCAGCATTGCAAACCAGCCACTGGTCTTGAATCCCGTGTCAGCAACTGCTTTCCTTGATCCGACGGAAACCATGAATCCATGGTAATTCTGCCTGTGTACATGCTTCTCCGACTTTTCTATATCGGCAGCTATATTCACGGCTGCCGTATGGCCCGACTGCTCGGCGGCCTCAACAATCTGTGGCATCCTTCCGTCTTCATCCTCATACTGGGCATTATCTCCGGCTGCATAAACATTCATGTAATTCATGGTCTGCATGTATTCATTAACTCTTATCCTTCCAAACTTGTCCGTATCAAGACCCAGCCCGCTTGAAAATTTGCAGTTCTTGATTCCTGCGGTCCAGATAAGCGTATATGTGTCTATGACCTCGCCCCGTTCAAGTACAACAGAGTCTTCCGTCACTTCAACTATCATGGAATTCTTCAGAAGCTCAATTCCAAGCCTTCTGTAGTACTTGTCCTCAACCGTTCTAACCTGGTCGTCCGATTCAAGCATATTGAGTATCCTGTCAAGAGCCTCTATATTGTATATAGTCACTTCTGACTTATCGATGCCGTATTTCTCACTTAGGTGCTTCTTGGCCTCGCCAAGTTCGCCTGCCATCTCAACACCCGTGAAGCCCCCTCCACATACTGCAAATGTCAGGAATTTTTTTCTTTTCTCATAATCATTTTCATAGGATGCCTTGAAGAACATCTCTTCGACATGCTGTCTTATCCTTATGGCATCCTCATATGACCACAGGGTGAATGCATGCTCCTCGGCACCCTTTGTACCAAAGAAGTTTGCTTCGTTTCCCGCAGCTATTATTAGATAGTCATATGAATATTCATTCCCATCAGACCTTAGCACCTGTTTTTCAAAGTCGATATCCCTGATCTCGTCAATCACCACATCCACTTTCCTGCCTGCAAATATCTTGAAAAGATCTATCTTTATGGAATCCGGCTCAGTCCTGTGTCCGGCCACCTCGTGAAGCTCAGTCATGAGGGTATGGTATGGATTTTTGTCAATCAATGTTATCTGAACATCATCATTGTCCTTGAATTTCTTGTGAAGAGTCTTTCCGGCTTTCACTCCGGCATAACTTCCGCCTATAATAACTATCTTAGTTGGCATGACTACCTCCCGTATGATTTTATGCATATTTACAATTAATATTCATTATATCACAACGAACCGCCTCAAACAATTTATTTTAAGTCAAATCGTCATATGCCTAATATGATTTGGTATTATACCCATATAGTTAATTTAATAAACTTATGCCCATATAATTTCGTTATTTATTTGTCGTTTTTCTTGTATTTGATTAATGAATGATATAAAATATACATACATTAAATTCAATAGGGAGGAGAACTATGAAAAAATTATTGGCAGTATTATTGATTGTTTTAATGCTTTTTTCACTAACTGTAGCCTGCACGCCCAAAGAGGAACCTGCTGAAGAACCAACTGAGGAACCAACTGAGGAACCAGCTGTGGAACCAGAAGAGGAGCCTGTTGAGGAACCTGCAGAAGAGCCCGCCGAGGAGCCTGCAGTGATGTACGCAGACGGCATCTACTTCGCCTCTGAAGACGATTTTGCCGGCAATGGATGGAAATACCACGCAGTAATAACTGTTGAAGACGGAAAGATAACAAAGGCTCTATGGAATGGAACGAACAGAGTACCCGAACAAGACAAGAAAACACTTTCCATGGAAGGTAACTATGGAATGGTTGCATTCGGCGACGCCCAAGCAGAATGGCATGAACAGGCGGAAGCAGCAGAAAATTATCTCCTCGAAATGCAATCTCCCGTACCAGCTGATGGATTCTACTCTGACGATGAAGGGCATACCGATGCAATAGCTGGCGTATCAATTCATGTAATAGAGTTCTTTGACCTTGCAGAGAAAGCATTGTCATCCGATCCGGTTCCCGAAGGAATGTATGAAGACGGATATCCAATGTCGGTCCTCGAACCTGATGACAAGGGTTGGCAATACATGAGTCAGTTCATAGTAGTCAACGGCACAATAGTCGATGCAAATTTCAATTCACAGTCCATAACAGAAGTTGATGAAGACGGCGATCCTGTAGACAAAAAAGGACTCGGATTCGAATACGGAATGAAGGAACAATCCGGTTCCGAATTCGGATGGTTTGAACAGGCTGAAAAAGCCGGTGAATTCGTAGTTGCAAACCAGGGATTCGAAATCAACTACATCGACGAAGAAGGTCACACCGACAGCATAGCTGGAGTTACAATCCATGTAAACCAGATGGAAGAACTATTCACTAAGGCATTCCAATAAACTCAAAGTATACAAGGCACCGGCTAGCCGGTGTCTTTATATTTGAAGCTGTTTTCTTATTCATTAACATTATACGTGAAATCATATTGATTTTTCTGTTATAATGGAATAAGGATTCTGCATAATGCACTTTATATATCAATGGCTAAACAGGAGGAGCATATGACATTAAAGGGCTTTCTAAAACTTGTTGAAATACAGACAAAACTTGCCAGCATGATTCCATTCATGACCGGTACAATATTCTGCATCTACAGATACGGCAACTTCAAATTCAGTAATTTCGTTCTCATGTTCGTTTCACTGCTGTCCTTCGACATGACGACAACGGCAGTAAACAATTATATGGACTACAGGAATGCAAAAAAGAGGGAAGGGTACGGTTTTGAAATCCACAACTCAATAGTACGGAACAACCTTACTGAAACATCTGTGAAAACTGTTATTTTCACACTTCTCACCATTGCTGTAGCATCAGGCATAATCCTTGCAATTAACACAAATATCATAGTTCTGATAATCGGAATCGTATCATTTTGCATCGGGATACTTTACACTTGGGGGCCGGTACCGATAAACAGGACCCCCTTCGGAGAAATATTCTCGGGATTTTTCATGGGTTTTGTCATCATATTTCTTTCTGTTTATATACACTTGGACATAAACAGCTTCCTTAAACTATCTTATAACGGACTATACCATTCACTCAGATTTGATATATTTGAGATAATTATCGTCTTCGCGGTTTCATTGCCATGTACCTTGTCAATTTCAAACATAATGCTGGCAAACAATATCTGTGACATGGAAGACGACAGGGAGAACGCGAGACACACCCTGCCCCTATACATAGGCAAGGAACAATCCCTGAGGCTTTTTTCAGCCCTGTATTTCATATCATATGCAGCAATAGTGTTTTCAGTCATTCTAAGGGCTGTTCCGATTTTTTCACTGTTGACTCTGCTCACAGTATATCCTCTTACTGTCAACCTGAGGCTTTTCTATTTCAAGCAAACAAAAAAACACACATTCAGCCTTTCAATAAAGAATTTCATGCTGATTTGTGTGTCTTATCTTGCAACAATAGTGCTGGGGCTTTTCATATAGCCCCTTTTATATGCAGTTTATCATTCAGGATTGTCAAGCTCTCTTGTATCAAGTATTCTTACAATGATTTCCACATCCAGTCCTTCACTGTATCCCCTGCTGTCGCTTGCGTAAAAGCTAAGCATATAGCTTCCTTCCCTGGATGTATCTATGAATCCATCAATTTCAACTTCATTGGCAATATTTCCGTCAAAATAGCTTTCCGCCCTTATATAAGGCCTTATAGCATCCGACCCCTCATTCAATCCGGTTGGAGGAAACAGCTTCCTTGAAACAAAAATACTGGGCTTCAGGGCTGCTTCTATCGACTCCACCACCCTGTCATCCTTTGTGAAAGCAAGGGTATCGCACACGCCATACTTGTCGACATAGGCTTTGATTCCGGTTGTCAATATTTCCAGACTGTCCTCAGTATACACTCTGTTCAAAAGACTGCAGTACTGCTCCAGATATTCCTCATTGTAGTAGATCTGTTCCTTCAGATTCAAGAGTAGATCATAGGTTATGCCGTTTGCAACTATAATATCGGCATGCCTGCTGTCGTTAATGAGCCTGATTTCATCATCCGGATAGCCCAGGTCCTTAAGGTTTCTATTCTCGTTTACTAAAATTGTTGCAGCAAGTATAACCACTACCAATACTACACTGATTAGAAAGTTTGATTTCATATATTTCCCTCTGATACGATGTATAAAATGTTCTTCATTCACATTATATATAAGGTGGATGGAATATACAATACTATAAAAAGCAGAAATAAAATTCTCAGGATATTGAGTCTTTTCGAATTATCGTGAACGTCATATAATCTTGTAGTATTTCTGAGGACGCCCGATTTTTCCGTGGGTTTGTATACTCTTCACAAGTCCGTTTTTCGAAAGATAGTTGATATAGCGGTGGACTGTCTGATATGCCAATCCGACACCATCGGAAATTTCGCGGATTGTAAGCTCCTTCTCCTGTTTCTGCAGATAGTCGGTAAGTATGGACAACGTAGCCGAGCTGACGCCCTTCTCAATGTACACGCTCTTCTCTATTTCCTTGTTCTGCAGCTGCATTTCGTTGATGCGGAAATTAAGCTTGATCCTGGATATCAAATCGGGTCCGCTGATGGGCTTTACGGAAAAGTCCGTAGCACCTGCTTCCATGAACCGGTCCGATACTTCCTGCCTCTCATCTGCTGTAAGAACGAGAATGGATACCGCATCATCTATTTTCCTGATTTCACCGACGGTCTTTATGCCGTTCCAGTTTGCCATGTGATAGTCCACAATGACAAGCTGGGGTCGGTGCTCCTTGAAAAGCTCCAGTCCTTCCATGCCGCTGAGGGCAGTCACCGCCCTGCAGGGAACAAAAGAGCAAATTTCCTTTATGGTATAGACAATATCCGGATCGTCATCAATAACAAGCACCAGTTTATCTTTCATCTTCATAATCCTTCTCCTCCAATCCTGTGAGTTCAGCACCCGGCAGCCGCATTGTCACTATGGTGCCTTCATTTACCCTGCTGTCTATCCTTACATCACCCAGGTTGTCTTCTATTACTTTTTTTACAAATGCAAGGCCAAGTCCAGTCGTATCCTTGGATGAATATCCAGCCTCCCAGATCCTGTCAAGGTTCTCGACCGGAATACCTATTCCGTTGTCCTCCACCTCTACAACAAGATATCCTTCACTTTCACGTATCCTGATGTCTATTTTCTTGTATTCCTCATTTGTAGGTATCACTATGGCGTTTTCAATTATGTTCACAAGAGCCCTCGACACCCTTATCTTGTTTATATGAAGCTTTGGCAGGTTATCTCCCATATCCATGTCTATCCTGATCCGTTCATCTTCAAGAGGTATCTGCGCCCTTACATAGTTCATAAGGTCCTCTGCACTTGTAATCTGCCTGGATGACTCGTATAGAAAGCCGGATATCATTTCATTCATCTTGATTGCGGCCCCTTCAATCCTCTTTGAATATTCACCGATGACCGAAGAATCATCTGTCATGGTAAGCAGGGAATTAAGCCCCCTTATGGTGACCAGGGGAGTCTTCAAGTCGTGGGTCAGGGTGTTGATTTCTTCATAAACCATATTCTCCAGCATCCTTGACTTCAGGGTTGCCAGGGCCTGCTGGTTCCTTATGTTCTCCTCGGCCATTGCCACGCTTCTCCTGTGCTGCACATAAAGTATCTTCGTTATTATGCCGCTGAAGACCAAGGGAATGAAAAATGAAAGCCCCGTAAAATTCATGATGGATTCGCTTCCCTGATACAGAGATGCCATCTTTATGCTGCTGGGAATATCCGTAACACCAAATCCCATAAATCCCAGGGCCGGCATTGAATTAAGCCACTGGAAGGCGTAGAAGAACTGGATTGTAAGTATGGTCTGCTCAATGAAATGCTGGGGCTTTTCCTCATCGGAATATATGTATACTGCACCGAAGGTTGCTGAAGAAGCAACCAGGGCCGTTACCGGCTCATGGATTCCGTACATCCATCCGTTGATCAGCCACTGAAGCCCCAGGAACAGTGCGAAATGGATGAACCTGAAGCATTTGATCCTTTCCTTCTCATTTCCAATCCTTCTCATGAGAAGTCCGGTACCCACAAACAAAAGAATCGCCTGCAGCATGAAAACAAAACCGTTGATTGCAGATGCCAGTATTAGATGTCCTGTGTTCCCTGTAACAATGGACTCCCTTAAGTCATGTATTATTCTTCCCCAAAACATGTCGACTCTTCCAGGCAACATGAAGGACACTGCGATTGTTATTATCATCAGCGTCGTTGTTAGTATTCTCTTGTATTCGGCCATTCCATCCTCCTTACCTGAACGCTGAAACGAAAGCTTCATTGAGTCCCCTTACATCTTCCACCAGAGTAACGGGGATTCCGTGTTCCTGAGCCATCCGAATATATTCTTCACTTTTTCCCCTTGACCCCATTATTATTACATAGTCTGACTGAGGCAACACTTTCGAAAAAAGCCTTTCCGTTTCTTCATTGGACAATGTCTGTTCATTTACAACTATGGATATCAGCGTAAGATCCTTTTGTTCTATGTATTTGACAAGATTGTCCATCCTGTCAAGCTCCTCTTCCATACTGCTGTCCTTCAAGTCCATGCCGATGGTGCTGTACCCTACAACCACGGCTACCGAAGATACATTGTCCATTTTGATTTCCTCAACCTGGGGCATGAAATAATGGTGTATCCTCTGTTTGTCGGCCATGTCCTTGATTATGTAGGAATCCGTATTCTGCCCTGCCGAGGTTATGAGAAGCATCTCTTCAGCAATGGGCCTTGGAAGAGATGAGAAGAGCAGTTCCTTTTCTCCCTTGACTAAATCCAGCTCAAAAACTTCAATGTATCCGGATATATCATAATTGAAACCCTTCACCTGTTTGTTGATTCCCATTGCCGAAATGGTATGGGTCAGAGGAATGGATGCCACCTCGTCATGAAGTATCTCCAGGATATTCCTGTAAATGCTCTCCCTGAACTCCTTGTCCTGAATGATTCTTCCCTGCTTGAGAAAATGGTCAACCTTGTCATTGCTGTAGAAGGAATAATTCAAAACAGTTCCCCTCTCCGCATTCTCTGAAAAGAAAAGAGTATAGAGAAAATTGTCGGGATCGGCAAAATCTCCCGACCACCCCGCAAGGGCCATCTGGTGCTTTCCTTCTCTCAGGATTTCCAGGTATTCCTCCCATGGAAAACTTCTGACAGTCACCTCTATTCCCCCTTCATGGAGCTGTTCCTTTATATAGTATGCAACCTTCAAAGGGTCCGGATAATAAATACGCGGCTGCTCCATGACCCAAAGTTCAGCTTCAAAACCTTCTTCAAGACCGGCCTCCCTCAGGAGTTCTCTTGCGCCTGCGAAGTCATATTCCTGAAAGGCAAGTCCTTCATGGTATCCCAATATGGTAGGCGGAAGGAATGTGGCTGCAGGCCTTGCAAATTCATCAAAAGCTGTTTTCATCATCTTGTCGTAGTCAATCAGTTTGGAAACCGCCTTTCTCACTCTCACATCATTAAAAGGCTCCACTTCATTGTTTAGTGCGATGTAACTTACATTCATGAAAGGTGAATAGTGTATCTCGGTATCCTGGCTGTCCTCCAGCATGTGTACCTGTTCCTGGGACAACTGGATTATTATGTGTATTTCGCCCTTTTCCAGAAGCTCGACATAATCCGATTCCCTGTCAAGCTGACGGAAGATCACCTTGGATATGTCTGGCACCCCGCCCCAGTAGTCATCAAATCTTTCAAGAACAACTTCACTGCCTCTGACCCAGGATTCAAAACTGTATGGCCCGGTGCCTACAGGATTGGTCCCTATATCATCATTGTACTTCATCAATGCATGAGGGCTTGCAATACCAAAGGAAGGCAGAGCCAAGGTACCTAAAAGAGGAGCATAGGGCTCGTTCATCAACAGTTTGACCTCATATTTGGATATGGCCTCTACTGACCTTATGAGTCCCTTTTCGCCCATGAAGCTCTGATTCCAGTATCTGAACTCCCCTACATGGTAAGGGTTGTCCTCATCCATCCAACGCTGAAAATTAAAAACGACAGCTTCAGCATCAAATAGTGTCCCATCGTGGAAAACTACATCTTCTCTCAATTTAAAGACAAATGACAGTCCGTCTTCACTCATCTCCCATTCTTCAGCCAAGCCGGGCAATATGTCTATTCCGTTGTCGGCAGTCCTGACAAGCGTCTCGTATATGTTCACCGTCACCTGAAAAGACTCCCGGTCTGTCTCAACCGCAGGATCGAGGCTGATGGAATCGCTGTATCTTCCTATTATCAGTTCCTTGCCAACATCACTATTTTCAACCACATGCCCACACCCTGCAATAAATGCCACAAGGCAAATCAATATTATCAATACTGCATTTCTTCCATTCATAAGACATCCCCACTATGTTTTTTCAATTGTAAATAGATGCTTTCTTAATATAATTATAAAGGCTAAGGAAACAAAGTACAAACAAAAGCCTGATTTCGAATTCCCACTCGAAATCAGGCTTCATGTCTAGTCTCTGTCATTTCAACTTTTTATAATCACGGTCTAGGCCGTCTTGATCAGCTCCAACACCAGTCTTGCGCTGTTCTCAAGGTCCTCTATGGAAATATACTCCTCCAGGGTGTGAACCTTCTTCATTCCTATTCCAAGGTTTACCGCCTTGATTCCATTTTCATTGAATACATTTGTGTCGCTGCCTCCACCTGATGACTTGAGGAAAGAGTCAACACCTATGTTCTCGCATGCCTTTCTGGCTATTTTTACGATATTTTCATCACTGTCTACGCTGAATGCATTGTATGCCCTAATCACTTCAACTTCCACCTGTGCTCCATGCTCCTTTGCAGCTGTCTCAAAGCATTCAACCATATGATCTGACTGTTTTTGAAGCTTGTCATTACAAAGGCTTCTGGCTTCAGCCTTTATCTCAACTTCAGGAGTTACGATATTTGTAGCTTTACCGCCGTTGATGCTGCCGATATTTGCAGTTGTATTCTCGTCAATCCTGAGGAGGTTCATCCTGCTGATGGCCTGGGCTGCAACATTTATTGCGCTGATGCCATTTTCAGGTGCCAAACCTGCATGGGCAGCCTTTCCAAATACTCTGGCACTTATCTTATCCTGTGCAGGTCCGCTGACTATGATTTCACCAGGACTCCCACCGCTGTCAAGAACAAATGCCATCTTTGAATCAATGCTGCTGTAATCCAGATTCTTTGAACCCATCAATCCTACTTCTTCAGCAATGCTGAAAACCACCTCTACAGTTCCGTGCTCAATTGAATTCTCACCAAGAGCCCTCAAAGCCTCTATGACTACTGCAATCCCCGCCTTGTCGTCTGAGCCGAGAACAGTCGTACCATCGCTGTATATAGTATTGTCCCTTACAACAGGCTTGATACCGATGCCTGGAACTACGGTGTCCATATGGCAGCTGAAAAGTATTGGATCTGCACTCCTGTTTCCCTTCAGTTTTCCTATCATATTGCCGGTATTTCCGCCTATCTTGTCTCCGGCAGAATCCACAGTCACTTCCATTCCCATTGATTCAAGCTCAGCCCTGATATGCTCGGCAAAATTCATCTCATCCCTGGACGTGCTGTCTATCTGCACATACTCAAGAAAACTGTCCACAAGCCTTTCTCTATTTATCATTTTTATCCTCCAAAATCAATCTCTTATCTTCAAAAATTTTTAGACCAAACTCAGCAAAGCTGCTTTCTGGTAAAAATACAGAGGCACCTGCAAGATGCCCCTTAAACTATGGGATTCGTTATTCCCGTTATTTATATCCTAAAGTCCTATGAATGCACCAGGTCCTATTGGCAATCCAAGTAAATACCAGATTCCAAGAAGGATAGTCCATCCAAGAAGGAATATCATTGAATATGGAACCATTGTTGAAATCAGTGTTCCTATTCCCGAATCCTTGTCATATTTCTGTGCAAACACTACTATTACTGCGAAATAAGACATTAGAGGAGTTATGATGTTTGTTGATGAATCACCTATTCTGTATGCAAGCTGAGTGAATTCAGGAGTGAATCCAAGATGATACATCATAGGTACGAATATAGGTGCCATGATTCCCCATTTTGCTGATGCGGACCCTATGAACAAGTTGATGAAACCAGCCACGAGTATGAATGTCACAATTAGAGGGAATCCTGTGAAGCCTATGCTCTTAAGGAACTCTGCTCCCTTTACTGCAAGTATGATACCAAGGTTTGTATGTGAAAAATAGTTGATGAACTGTGCTGCAAAGAAACAAAGCACCAGATATCCTCCCATGGTTGACATGGATTTACTCATATAGCCTATTACATCCTTGTCGCTTTTCACTGTCTTGGCCGCTATACCAAAGGCAAGACCAGGTACCAGGAAGAACAGCATTATTGTAGGCACAAGTCCGTTGTATGTGAATTCTTTCAAACTGCCGTCAACCTTAAGCATTGCATTTTCAGGAACTGTAAGGAAAAGCATCACTCCTGCAAAGATTGCCAGTGCAATACCTGCAGCCTTAAGACCTTTCTTTTCATCCCTTGAAACGAGCATGGAATCTTCCGTGTTGTGGCTTCCCTTGTATTCTCCAAGCCTTGGCTCAACAATCTTTTCAGTAACCCAAGTACCCAATATAGTGATAAGGAAGGTAGAAACAAACATGAAATAGTAGTTCGATGTAGGCAATATGGATGCTTCTATGCTTCCTGCCACAAGAGCTTCGTTTGTAATACCGCTTAGCAGTGGATCAAGAGTTCCGATCAGCAGGTTTGCAGAAAAACCACCTGATACTCCGGCAAAAGCCGCTGCGATTCCTGCAAGGGGATGACGATTCATACTCACGAATACTATTGCTCCCAGAGGCACCAACACTACATAACCTGCATCAGATGCAACGTTTGACATAACTCCAGCGAAAACTACTACAGCTGTAATCAACTTGGGCGGTGTGCTCAAAACAAGTTTCTTCAGCGAAGCGTTGATCAAACCCGTACCTTCAGCTATTCCTACACCCAGCATTGCAACCAGCACTGTTCCCAATGGATGGAATCCGGTGAAGTTCGTGGTTGCACTGTTAAGCATGAATCTTAAGCCTTCTGCATTCAACATTGATACCGCTTCCACGGTCTTTTCCGTCTTGTACTTAGCGTCGTAGAAACTGACTGCCAGACCTGATCTGAAAGCTATCTCCGATATGACCACAACAATAACAGCCAGTAGCAGAAAAAGCGTTGCAGGATGGGGCAATTTGTTTCCAGTTCTTTCAATACTGTTCAGGAATTTGCCGAAGAGGCCTTTTTTTCCTGTTTCCTTTTTTTGTTCCATTCTTTGATCGAATTTTTCCAAAATGATCCTCCTAAAAATTACTATTATTACAAATATTAGATTAATTCTCATAACTGTCTAACTTATAAGTTCTGTTCAATAAAATCAATAAAATGACAACTATGAAAATTATCGAAGTTGTTTTCCACAATTCATTTGATAATGATATCGTGTAAACATTTTCCTTTGTGACAAGTCCTTGATGATAACCATTACTTAAGAATGCTGCAACATGTTCTTTAACTTAGGTTGATTTGACTATATCATTTTTGAATTCAAATTGATATTTATTAACTTTTTTCTCTCTCTCCACAAGAGTTATTAACTTATTTCTCTCATGATAAAAAAATGCAAAACCGCCATATCCCAATGATTCCAAGGATTTCATCATCCGCTATATATTTTGTGATTTTCCACATTTTAAAGTATTTTTCCTTGTTTTTTAATAAAATCCGGAATAGTTTAACATTCCCGTTGAAATGAATATCCCGTGAATATATAATTATCCTATGAATCCAAGGAGGAAATGACATGCCATTTATAACAGTAAAAGTACCAAAGAAGGAAATGAAACTTGATATCGAGAAACTGGGAAGGGATATTTCAGATAAGACAAGTCTGGAAATGCACAGGGTAAACCTGATGGTTGAATATCACGACAAGGACACCTTCTTCAAGGGATCAGGTGACGACTATCCTGCAGTGCACCTTGCAGCCGGAGCAGGAAACGGGCAGGAATTCATACAGAATCTTGCAAAAGCCACTGCGAACCTCGTAGAAGAGCAACTCGGTCTGCCGGAAAATTCAGTCTTCGCCTACTGTCACCCTATAGAAAAGGGATATCTACTTGTCAATGGAGAATTCAAATAGAAGATAAGCCACAGAATATTCAAGAGCAGAAACCTAAACAAAAAAATAGCTGTCCCGGATATCTCCCGGACAGCATTTTTTAACTTTGCTTATGTTACAAAATAGTCGCTTATTCAGTTTCTTCTGCTTCCTCAGCTTCCTCTCCAAGCTTTGTTCCGCATTTTCCGCAGAACATTGCGTCTGCAGGATTTTCAGCTCCGCATTTTGGGCATGTTGACATTTCCACAGTTTCAGCTTCAACCTCTTCAGTTTCTCCCGTTTCCTTCTGGTCAACATTTTTCTTTGCTTCCTCTTTTTGTTCTATTTCCTTCTCAATCTCAAGTATTTCCTTGAATTTCTCTTCAAGGACCTCAAGTTCAAAGCTGTCGCTTTTCAGCATTTCATAAGTCAGTTTGCCAAGCTCGTTTATGCTTGACTTCTTATCATTTTTAAGGGATATAATTTGCGACTGAAGCTTGCCGGTTTCAACCAACTCACCTGATTTCTGACTTGCAACATGAATACCCTTATCTATGCCTTTTTTAATCTTTCCAAACAAATCTGCCATTTCCATACCTCCTAAAAATTATTCCTCGTCTTTATTTAATTATATAATATATCCGTATTCAATACAAATTAATACTGGATTAAAATATAATTTTTTCATTTTTGCATATTCCTATCTCTTCAGCTTGTTTTCTATTGTTTTCAGCAATTCTTCCTCGAACAGGAGGTCTTCCTGTCTTTTTCTCTTCTTCGGCCCTCTTGTCCGTCCTCCGCCCCTTCTGATTTTCTGACCCATATACCTTTTCATCAGCAGCTTGTCCATATTCTCATAGGTGTATGTGAATCCAACGGGATTCAGTATCGCATATACCTTATCAAGAAGGAGACTTGCCAGTCCATAGTCCTGTGTGACAACAACATCATCCTTCCTTGCTATTTCTATGATTCTGAAATCGGCGGAGTCCCTTCCCTTGTCTACAATGATGGTCCTGAAGTCACCATACATGTTGTGATCTATGCTGGACACTACGACCATGTCTATCATAAAATAGGCTGCATATTCTTCGCATATTTTCCTTGCCTTTTGCGGACATCCGTCCCCGTCAACTATTATCTTCATCTTTGCCATACCTTCTATCCTGTGAATATAATCCGGACCTTCGGTCCCCGGGAAGATAAAAAAACCTTCCTGCTATATTAATTATATATCCAGGAAGGCAATTTAACAAATGTTAAATCTTGAATCTTGAAAAAGGTTTTATTAATATCATTGCTATTATGATTCCTACTGCAAACTGAAGTACGTTCCAAGGTATGCTCACAAGTGGTGCCGCCAGATTACTGTACAGAAAAGCTTCATATACATAGTACCCTGCCACCATTACAAGTCCTCCCACAATCATGGAACCCGCAATTGTACTGTTATTCTTGTTCCTTGCAAGACCTGTAATATATGCCATGGCACCCTTTAGGATCACAGTTGCAGGAATGTAGACCACATATCCCTTCAAGCCGTCAGCCATTGCAGAACCAAGTACTGAGGCAAGCATTCCGTAGTGTGGTCCCAACAGAAGACCCGACAGGAAAACTGCTGCATCTCCCAAATGAATGTATCCCGAAAAAGGAAGTGCAGTACCTATATATGTTGCTACATAAACCACTGCAGCCATTAGCGCCGATAAAGTTATTATTCTTGTTTTATTTTCTCTCATAAAAATTCTCCTTCACATTGTTTCTTTAATACAATATAATATACATGTGACCACTTGGAAAGATACAGATTTAATATTTTGAATAAGGACAGAGGTGGATTATGATATTTACTTTCATTCCCGACAAGGAATCCAAAAAGCCCGTTTACATACAGCTCTATGAACATATCAGAGATGAAATCAAGAACCAGACAATCAAGAAAGGAGAAAAGCTTCCCTCCATAAGGGAAACTGCCTCCACATACAAGATAAGCAAAACTACAGTTGAAAATTCATATTTCCAGCTCCTGACGGAAGGGTATATAGAAAGCCTTCCAAAGAAAGGGTATTTCGCACAGGACCTGAGGGACTATTTCTCAGGTGAAGGTATTGAACCAACACCTATGGAATCCGAAAATACAACTTCTTACAATGAAGCGGAAAACCATGACAAGTTCAAAAATGAAAATGTTCACCTTGGAAGCATAGACACAAAAATATGGAAAAAGCTCTACAACAGGGTATTGACGGATTTCGAGGAAGAAGTCTACAGTTCCGGTTCCTACCAGGGCGAATACAAGCTTAGATATGAAATATCCAACTTTGTAAACAAGACAAGAGGAGGCAAAACGAGGCCTGAACAGATAGTAATAGGAGCGGGAATACAATATCTCATAGGCATACTTGCAGGAATGGTAAAAAACCAAATAAAAACTGCAGCAGTTGAATACCCCGGATACGAAAAGGCAAAATACATATTTGAGGACTACGGATTCCAGACAGTTGACATCCCTGTAAAGGAGGACGGTCTAAATCTACAGTACCTTGAAGACTCCCAGGCAGAGATAGCCTATGTGTCCCCATCCCACCAGTTCCCGACAGGATCACTTATGCCCATAGGAAAAAGGCTTGACCTTCTTTCCTGGGCCGAAAAGAACAAAAGCTTCATACTGGAAGACGACTACGACAGCCTCATACGCTTCGAATCACTGCCCGTTCCGTGCCTCCAGGGTCTTGACAAGGACGACAGGGTGATATACCTGGGATCCTTCTCAAAAATACTTACTCCGGCCATGAGAATGTCATACATGATACTTCCTGAGCGGCTACTGGAAAGCTACAGGATCATTTCATCAAAATACACACAGTCTGCTTCAAAGCTTGAGCAGCTCACCCTTGCTTCTTTTATCGAGGAGGGACATATATACAAGCACCTGAGGAAGATAAAGAGGATTTACAGCAGAAAGAGAAATCTCATAAAAGAATACCTTGAATATCTGTGGGGATATGAAGTGACAATGATAAGTGCAGACTCAGGCCTCCATGCAGTTGTTTCACTTGAAAGCAAAAAGTCTGCAGAAGAAATCATCGATTTCTTTGCAGACAAGGGTGTTCTCGTAAATATAATAAGAAAAAAGGGTGACGTTTATGAAATTTCAATTTCCTACAGCGGATTATCCTTTGAGGAGCTTGAACTCTCCCTTTGAGCAAGTCGCAGTTCCACATCCTCTTCAATGAGAGTCTTTACAAGCACTACAGTAGGCACTCCAAGAATCATTCCAAGGGGACCTGCTGCAATTGCTCCCATGCTGACTCCGGATATTACCCAGAAGGGACTTACTCCTACGGCTTTTCCTATTATTCTTGGGTCTATGAAGTTTGCATCAACCTGTCCTACGGCAATGATAATTATCAACGCAACGAGAGCCTTTGGAGGGTTGACGAACAGCGACACGACTATAACGGGCACCGAACCGAAGAAGGGACCGAAGTAAGGTATCATATTTGCAGCCCCAACAAGGATTCCCATAATAAGGCCGTAGGGAACCCCGAATATGGTGAAGAGAAATATGTTTATCATTCCAACGATTGTGGAATCAAGAATTTTCCCGTTGAAATACATCTTGAAGATATGATTTGCCTTTTCCAGTACTTCTTCAAGCTTTTTGGCCCTGTTTTCACTGAAATATGCATGGTTTGTCCTTTTCACCCTATTCAGAAGGTCTTCCTTTTCAAGGAGCATGTAGATGGACATTACAAAGCTCGACAGGAATGCCAGGATGCCGCCTCCAATGTTGGATACGAGGCTTACGACAAAATTTGAAATATATTGAAGCGCCGCTGTTATATATTCAATAACCTGCTGGCTGGTCTCGCCGGTTGAATCCGTAAAATTGTCAAGGACCCATGTAACAATTGCATTGTTCGTCCTGCTACTCAAGTCTTCAATATACCTGTTCACATCTATGTCCCCGTTTACGAAAAAATCCACCAGTGAATTGAAGTTTTCCGATATTACAGGCACTACGAATGATATGGCCGCAGCCACTGCTCCTACAAAAATCAGATAGGTAAGGAGTATTCCTACCGTCCTTTTCATCTTGAGCCTTTTGATGAATACATTGGCCACTGAGTCCAGTATGTAGGCTATGGCAAAGGCCAGTATCACAGGCCTGAACACGCTTATTATTGATGTCAGTGCACCGCTGTTGAAAAACAGGAATGCAATAACTATGGCTATGGTTATCAGCGGCAGATAAAGCCTTATTATGCTCTTTGTTGCAGTTTTCATACATCTCTCCATTTAATATATTTAATCTATCCAGTCAGCTTCGACCCTTCAAGTAGACTTCAATCATTCCACATTATAACATCTTTGAATGTTTTTGTGAATTGAAATTCAAGTCATTGCTTAATTCCATTGCATATATTAAAATATTAATATAGCTACAAAACCATGTTAAGTTAATCCAATAAAAGCAGATACATTGTAAAGGAGGAATCATATGTTTGGGTCATCTGCAAATCTTGAAAGAGAATTGATTGAAAGCATTGAAAAGTCAATAGTTGAAAGAAAAGAAAACCTATGCGCCACCTGAAACGCCACTAAGACACTGTCGCTCCCGTGGGGAGTCAAGGAACCTGTGGACCCTGAAAATGCACAGGCTGTAATGCACTATATACAGGATCTCAAGGACAAGGTTATCGTCCTGCCCTCTGAAAACGAAGTGAAAATGCTTGCAGCATCAGTGAAGGAAAGAAAGGGAAAATACCTGTTGATCTACAGATATGAAATAACGAAACAAAACAACAATATACTGCCGGATATGGATTTTCTGTAAATCAAGAAATAAACAACAGAGCCGCACTGCAATGGACAAAAGGCAGGTATCTTTACACGGATCTGCCTTTTTAATTGCAATAAAAAAACCCCGTGCTATTGCACAGGGTCCGAAAATTCAATTATCTTGCGATTTGGATATTTTCTGCTTGAGGTCCTTTTTGACCTTGAACTACGTCAAAAGTAACGCTTTGTCCTTCTTCCAAAGTCTTGTATCCGTCTACCTGGATTTGAGAGAAGTGTGCAAAAACATCTACTCCGTCATCTCCTGTAATAAATCCAAAACCTTTCTCTGAGTTAAACCATTTTACTGTACCATTCATCATGTGTACCTCCTAATTATATTTTCCTTAAATTCGTGTAACTAATAACATTTTTCTTAATCAGGACAGCACCAAGTGAATATGAACACCAATCAGAAATTACCTGTTACAAATTTACTACTCTTTAAGCAACACCTAATATTACCATTAATAATTGATTTTGTCAAATACTTAGGGCTGTAAATACATTAAGAAAATGTAAAAATATAAAAAACCCCGCGCTTACAGCACAGGGTACGTAAATTCAATTAACCAACGATTTCGATGTTTTCAGCTTGAGGTCCTTTTTGACCTTGAACTACTTCGAAAGTTACGCTTTGTCCTTCTTCCAAAGTTTTGTATCCATCTACTTGTATTTGAGAGAAGTGTGCGAAAACGTCAACTCCGTCATCTCCTGTTATAAATCCAAATCCTTTTTCTGCGTTAAACCATTTAACTGTACCACTCATTGTGTGTACCTCCTAATCATTTTTTCCTTAAACACTTGTAACTAATAACATCTTTCTTAATCAGGATGACACTAATGAATACGAGCACCAATCAGAAATTACCTGTTACTAATTTTACTGTCGATTTAAGCAACAAAATTATGATACCACTAAAACAATGTCTTGTCAACAAAAAAAGATGGCCTAAAACAAGCAAGCCGCCTAAGCTTAGCCGCTTCCAAGCCTTCAATCAATAAAAAAATCCCGAACCATATGGTTCGGGATTTGAAAATTCAATTATCTTGCGATTTGGATATTTTCTGCTTGCGGACCTTTTTGACCTTGAACTACATCAAAAGTCACTTCTTGTCCTTCTTCCAGAGATTTATAGCCATCAACCTGGATTTGTGAGAAATGTGCAAATACATCTACTCCGTCATCTCCTGTTATAAAACCAAATCCTTTTTCTGCATTAAACCATTTTACTGTACCACTCATTGTGTGTACCTCCTAATTTTATTTTTCCTAAAATTCTTGTAACTAATAACATTTTCATAATCAGGATAACACTTAATGAATACAGCACCAATCTGAAATTACCTGCTACTAAATTTACTTTCGTTTTAAGCAACTATAAAA
The DNA here is from genome assembly GCF_900142005.1 of Dethiosulfatibacter aminovorans DSM 17477. Taxonomy (GTDB): domain Bacteria; phylum Bacillota; class Clostridia; order Tissierellales; family Dethiosulfatibacteraceae; genus Dethiosulfatibacter; species Dethiosulfatibacter aminovorans. The sequence goes on along the minus strand of NZ_FQZL01000005.1, from coordinate 294,095 downwards.
TAATAACACTAATATCTCATCTTGTCAACATAAATCTGTGTATGTCTTAGTTGTATATCTGCATCAATTACATTCATAACACCAATATATAGGAAAGAAAGTTGCCAAATTCCATCCTCAGTTTCATCTTAATTACTGAACCTTATTTTTTATTCAAATTCCATTGACACCCAATATAGGGTATGTTAACATCTATATGTAACTAAATATTGTATAGGTGCTTCAAGAGAAGATAATAGGGAAAGAGGTGAAATTCCTCTACAGCCCCCGCTACTGTAAGGATGACGAAACCTTGTGACCACTGGTGAAATCGGGAAGGAAAAGGAAGTAGAATGAATCCGAGTCAGGAGACCTGCCTACACGAATTTGAGAAACTTCGGAGGGAAGTCGACTTGATTTAAACATGTGATTAAGCCGCAAACTCCTGCCCAGCAGGAGTTTTTATATTAGCTTGAAAAGTTAAAAATATGTAAAATCCACGACACAGCTATTTACGGGGTCCGGTATCCCATATATAATCTATGCATTTCCATAATTTAATCAGGAATACAATTAAATCATGGAAATGACACAACATAAAAAAGGGAGGAAATATTTTGATAACATCGGTAAGAAAGAGAAGCGGAGAAATCAAGGAATTCAAGGACATCAAGATTGCAAGGGCTATATTCAAGGCCGCCATGGCCTGCGGGGGAACAGACTTTGATCTGGCACGGGAACTTACGGACCAGGTAAAGGAAGTACTTGAAAAAAAATATGATTCACCCATAGAAATAGAAAAAATCCAGGATACCATAGAAAAGGTTTTAATAGAAAACGGTCATGCCCAGACTGCCAAGAAATTCATACTTTACAGGCAGCAAAGATCGGAGGCCAGGCAGAAGGACTCACTGGTTGGAGCAACCATCAACCTCATGAACAACTACCTCAACGAATCGGACTGGCAGATAAAAGAGAATGCCAACGGTTCCGACAGGTCTGTCATGGCACTTTACAATTATACAAGAGAGGAATTCGTAAAGCTTTACTGGTTAAACGAAATATATCCTGTAGAGGTGTCAAACGCCCACGAAAGCGGAGACCTCCACATCCACGACCTCGGCTTCCTTGCGCCATACTGTTCCGGATGGGACCTTTATCAGCTCATCGTAAACGGATTCAGGGGTTCAAGACAGTCAAGCTGTCCTGCATCACACTTTTCAACAATACTGGGACAGCTTGCAAACAGCATATTCGCAACACAACAGGAAAACGCAGGAGCACAGGCATTTTCATCCTTTGATACCTACCTTGCTCCATTCATACGATACGACAAACTGACCTACGCAGAAGTCAGGAGGCATCTAAGGTCATTCATATTCGAAATAAACATGCCCATGAGAATAGGCGGACAGGCTCCCTTCTCAAACCTTACCTTTGACCTGACCTGTCCTGCAAACCTTAAGGACACCCCTGTAACCATAGGCGGCAAGGTTATGGACACAAACTACGGAAACTTCCAGGCGGAGATGGACATCCTCAACAAGGCTTTCGTGGACTGCATGATGGATGGTGATGCAGACAACAGATTCTTCACCTTCCCTGTTGTGACCCTCAACGTCGACGAAAAATTCCCATGGGATACGGACGTTGCGGACAAATGGATGGACCTTACAGTGAAATTCGGTGCGCCTTATTTTGCAAACTTCATAAACTCGGACCTTTCACCTGAAGATGCCAGGTCCATGTGCTGCAGACTTAGGCTTGACAACAGAGAATTGAGAAAAAGGGGCGGCGGACTCTTCGGTTCCAACCCCCTTACCGGAAGCATAGGAGTTGTAACCCTTAACATGCCTAGAATAGGATACAAGGCAAGGACAAGGGAGCAGTTCTTCAAGATACTTAAGAGCAATATGGAAATAGCAAGGGAATCCCTTGAACTCAAGAGGAAAAACCTCGAAAGATGGACTGAAGAAGGACTGTATCCTTACTGCAGCGAATATCTGAAAGGTAACTATGATGCGACAGGAAAATACTGGATGAACCATTTCTCCACTATCGGACTTGTAGGCATGAATGAAGCCGTGGAAAATTTCATGGGCAAGGACATAGGCTCGGATAAGGGCCTTAAGATGGCAAACGACATAATGGACTTCATGAGAGAAGAGATAAGCCGGTTCCAGGAAGAAACCGGAAATCTCTACAATCTTGAGGCCACTCCGGCGGAATCCACTGCATACAGGCTTGCTCTCAAGGATAGAAAGCTATATCCTGACATAATCACCCAGGGAAGTGTAGAAACCCCATACTATACAAATTCAAGCCAGCTCCCCTCGAAATATACGGACGATATCTTCGAGGTAATGGACCTTCAGGACGAGCTTCAAACCAAATATACCGGCGGTACGGTGCAGCATCTGTACACAGGCGACAAGGTTACGGATCCCAAGGTCGTGGGAAACCTGATAAAAAGCATATTCTCACAGTACAATATGCCCTATATCTCCTATACCCCTACCTTCTCCCATTGTCCCGACCACGGATACATAAAGGGAGAATACTGGGAGTGTCCTGACTGCGGCAAGACCACAGACGTATACAGTCGTGTAACGGGATACTACAGACCTATTCAAAGATTCAACGACGGAAAAACACAGGAGTTCAAGGACAGGACAAAATTCTCCATGGAAAGGATAACTATTTAATGAAAGTTGCAGCATATGTGAAGACCTCCCTGGTGGATTTCCCCGAAAACATAGCTTCGGTGATTTTCACCCAGGGATGCAATATGAACTGTCCCTATTGTCACAACAAGGACCTTTGCACCATGAAGGATATGGTTGACAACCAGGACATAATATCCCACCTTGCCAAAAGGGCGGGAACAATACAGGGAGTGGTGATCTCCGGAGGAGAGCCAACCCTACAGCCCAGACTCAAGGACAACTGCAGGAAGATAAAATCCATGGGCTTCAAGGTAAAACTTGATACAAACGGCACAAATCCCCGGATCATCAAAGAATTGATTAAGGAAGATCTGGTGGACTATATAGCAATGGATGTAAAGGCTCCTCCCCAAAAGTACAGGGACCTATGCGGTCTCGACTTCCGCGATGTGGAGGAAAGTTTCAACATAATAAAAAGTTTCAAGAACCATGAATTCAGAACTACCTTCTATCCTTTGCTGGATGCTTCAGACATAAAGGACATTGTAGATATGACCGGTACTAAAAATTACTACCTCCAACAGTACAGGCCCATATCCGATGACTCTCCTCCCTCCTATGAATCTGAAAGCGTCCGGGACCTATGCCGGGATCTGAAGATCAAATACAGAGGAATATAACATGAAAAAGACCATGCATCGATTTAATCGTACATGGCCTTTTTTGGTCTTTCTTGATTTGTTTTATAATCAGGAACGTTCATATTGGCTTGTTTAACCAAGATTGTTGATGTTGTCTAATTGTTTGTTGATTTTGTGTTTGTATATAAGGAGTTTTTCCAATATGATGTTCCATAATTAACGCTATGGCTCAGTCATATGAAAGTTGATTATGCTTTTACAACCTGCTTCAATCCAAGAATCTCCCTTGCATCTTCCACAGTTGCAACCTGGTTTCCGAACTCCCTGATTATATTCGCAGCTCTTGTTACAAACTGTGAATTGGATTCGGCAAGAACACCCTTTGCAAACAGTACATTGTCTTCCATTCCCACTCTGATATGTCCACCCATTGCAATTGCAGCCATGAGTATAGGCATGTGTCCTCTTCCTATTCCTATAGCCGACCATGTTGATCCTTCAGGAATAAGGTTCTTCAGGTATACAAGGTTGTCAACAGTTGCAGTGGTTCCACCTGGAGCACCAAGTACAAACTGATAGTGAACAGGTGCTTTAAGTACGCCCTTCTTCAAATAATATAGGGAGTTGTAAACCATTCCAGCATCGAATATTTCAACTTCAGGCTTGACTCCGTTGTCCTGCATAGTCTGTCCGAGCTCTTCAAGAAACTTCGGATGGTTTATGAAAAGGGCATTGTGTCCCCAGTTCATTGAACCGCAGTCGTATGATGCCATATCAGGCTTGATTGCCTTTAGGTGGGCCTGTCTGGTTTCATCCGTTGCATTAAGGTCTCCGGATGTTGTAAGGTTGAGGATTATGTCGCATTTCTCTCTAATAAGCTTGACTGTCTCTTCAAACTTCTCAGTGCTCATAGTTCCCATACCTTCGTCATCTCTCATGTGAAGGTGTGCAACAGCGGCTCCCGCCTTATAGCATTCGTATACATCGTCAGCAATTTCCTGAGGTGTAAGAGGTATGTTCGGATTATCCTTCTTTGTAGGCCACGCGCCTGTTGTAGCCACTGTAATAATTGTTTTAGCCATTTTATTCATCTCCTAATTCGTAATTTGCTTTCTTGCAGTTTTTCTTACAGCTTAGGAAAGTTTGAAGTGCATAACCCCTTGAAGCATTGGTGTTATGCATTAAAGGTAACTTTCCTTCGCGTCTTAAAAACTGCTAAAGCAGTTTTTCTTGTCTTATATTATTCCCGGTAAAACCAGAAGTCCTATTGTTGTCACTATTGCCCATATAAACCATATGAATGCCATGAATCCCCATACTTCCTTGAGCTTGATATTAACAAGTGCTAGGGCAGGTATTACATATAGAGGCTGGATAAGGTTTGTAGCCTCGTCTCCAAGTATGAATGCATTTACTATTGTAGGTATGTGAGCATTCAGCGCCTGTGACGCTTCAACCAGTACAGGACCCTGGATAATCCACTGTCCACCCTGTGAAGGTACAAACAGGTTTACTATTGATGCCGAAAGGTATGCGAAGAAGGGCATAGTTGTAGCTGTTGCAACCTGGATAAGCCCGTTTGCCATTACCGCAGTAAGACCTGACCCCGACATGATTCCCATGATTCCACCATAGAATGGGAACTGAAGCATAACCTGTGTTGCCGGCTGTATGGCATCCTTAAATGCACCAACAAACTTGATAGGTGTGTTGTAAAGGAATGTGTTGAGGGTAAGGAACAGGAATATTACAAAGTTGAAGTTAAGTGAACCTATGAATCCCTTTGTGGCGAATGAATATCCGATAACTATGATACCTGCTATTCCAAGTATATACATAAGAACCTTGTTGTTGTTCATCTTGTCTGCAGGTGTCATATTCTCGATTACTGCTTCTTCATGAACCTCTTCCTTGTATCCTTCATATGAAACAACTTCATGCTTTGGCGGCTTTGTCATTATACCTATGAGAATTGTAACAACTGCCAGGGTGAAGAACAAAACTGTATTTACAGGGTTGTATGTAGTAAGGTTTTGAGGAATAACTCCAATCTTATCTGCAAGGAAGTGTCCTTCCGTTGCCAAAAGGGCATATGCTGAAGCACTTGGGCACCAGCTTTGTCCAAGGATCATTGTAGAGTATCCTGCTGCTATCATTAGAGGGAAGTGCATTCCCTTTACATTCTTTGAAAGCTGCATTGCAAGTATAGGCGTAAGTATAAGTGAAAATGCCCAGTTTATTAGACTTGATGCAAGTCCGAACACCAGCAGTATAACCATTGCAGTGGCTCTTGATTTCGGCAGCGATGCAACCTTTTTGAGTATCTTCTCAACTTGTGGAGACTTGGCAGCAGCACCACAGCAGATAACCATGAATGACATCTGGAATGCAAACGAAATCATTGACCAGAGACCTCCGTACCAGCTGTTGATAAGAGTTATCGGGCCTGTTCCTGTTACCACCAGTCCCAGCACAAATACTATGAGTGTAAGAATGATACAGAATACGAACGAATCAGGTATTATCTTGTCTGCTGCAAACTGGAAATTCTTTGAGAATCTCCAAAGAAAGCTGCCCTTGTTATTGCTGTTTATATTTTCTTTAGAATTTATTGACATATATTATCCTCCTAATATCATATGTAGTTCTTTGAGGTCTTAAGCTGAGTCAACAGCTTTTTGGTGTAATTTCTCTTGATGCCATCAATTTCCTCAGGGGCGTATTGATAGAAACCTTCTCCAGATTTGAGACCGAGCTTTCCATTCTGCACCTTTTCATGGAGAAGCTTGTTGGCACTTGTTGAATTGTCCATTTCAGGTAGAAGATTGTCTCCCACGATTGCCCATATATCAAGTCCGCCGAAATCCGCTATTTCAAGCTGACCCGTACTGCAGTACCTGAATGCAGGTCCGAACTTGAGTGCATTGTCGATATCCTGTGGAGCCGCCACACCCATTTCTATGAGCGAGAACACCTCTCTTGCCACACCCTGCTGGATCCTGTTGGCAACCAGTCCTGGTACATCCTTCAGAACCTTGACTATGTTCTTCCCTACCGACTTATAAAGGTCTTCCACCGTTTTATAAGTTTCTTCACTGGTGTCTCCGAAATATGTGATTTCTGCAATAGGCATTATATGCGCCGGATTGTACCAGTGTGTTACCAGTGACTTGCTCTTTCTGTCGTCGGATATGTCCTTTGTGATATCCGAAATTTTAAGACTTGAAGTATTACTTGATAGTATTGCATGTTTTGGACAAATTTCATCCAATGATTTAAAAATTTTCTGCTTCAATGAAACGTTTTCAACTGCAGCTTCAACAACATAGTCTGCATCCTTTGCTGCCTCTTCCAGATCACCATAGATCCCTATTCTTCCTAAAATGCTTTCGAAGTCATCCTTTTTGATGACTTCTTCCTCTGCCAGAACGACAAGCTCTTCTTTGATGATATCAAGGACAGTTTCTCTCATATTGTCATTGATTTCAAATACGCTCACATTGTAGCCATGAATAGCGAAACATTCCGCTATGCCGTGACCCATTGTTCCGGCTCCGATTACTGTAATGTTTTTAATCATTTTGCACCTCCTGCCCTATATAAGTGCAACAAGCGTGCCAAAAAAGAAAACATTTTCAATGCACTGATGAAATCACCCTTGCCCATAGCCTACAAAGTACCTTTAGCCCAATAAAGTCAACACTTTTAAGGTTATGCATTTTTTTGTTTTGCCAAGCTGGTTAAAGGTTCTTCCCATGTTGTTTTTACAAAACGCAGATGCATTATCGCATCGTTCAATAATTAACAAGCCTGCACTAATATTCATATGCAGGCTTCAAAGGTCTTTCGATGCTTTTTTGCATCTCGATGCTTTTCCGCATCTCTACTTTAAATTGTATTTTCTCATCTTCCTCACAACATTTGACTGATTTATTCCAAGTACCCTGGCCATATCCCTGGTGCTGCCGTGTTCCCTCATTGCCCTCTTGAGGATTTCTATCTCCAGTTTTTCCACCTCATCCTTAATATTGCAGGAACCGAAATTCTTCTCATCATCACCTATGAGAAGGACCTTTCTGATATCCCCTTCACCTATTTCATCGTTCATCGTTATAACAACAAGCCTCTCGATAATATTTTCAAGCTCCCTGACATTTCCCGGCCAGTCGTATACAAGGAGCAGCCTTTTGGCATCTTCATTGAAATGCTTGCTCTTTCCGTATTTCTTATTGAACCTGTCTATAAAGAAATCTCCAAGTTCAGGAATATCTTCCTTCCTGTCCCTGAGAGGCTTCACATTTATCGGCAGTACATTGAGCCTGTAATAGAGGTCAAGCCTGAACTTTCCTTCCTCTGCACGAGCCTTCAAATCCCTGTTGGTAGCTGCAATGATTCTTATATCCACCTTAATGGGATCATTCTTGCCTATTCTCATTATTTCCTTCTGCTGAATTACCCTAAGCAGCTTGGATTGAAGATTCAATGGAAGCTCCCCAATCTCATCCAGAAGAACCGTACCTCCATCAGCCAATTCCAACAGTCCAATCTTCTTTTTTTCGGCACCCGTAAAGGATCCCTTTTCATGGCCGAAAAGCTCCGATTCCATAAGATTGTCCGGAATTGCAGCACAATTGATTTTTATATAGGGTTTGTCTCTTCTGCTGCTTTTAGTATACACTTCATTGGCGATAACCTCCTTGCCGACTCCGGTTTCACCAATTATCAGAATGTTGACATCCGTATCCGCTATATGCTCTATTTCATTTTTTATACTTTCAATATGACTGCTTACTCCAATCATGGTATTCTTTGATGCAAGAGCCTTCTTAAGATGGTCTATTTCAAGTTTTTTCTTATATGTATCTTTTTTTGCTACCGCCAGTTTTTCCCTGGCTGATTCCAGTTCTTCCTTTATACCTTCAAGTTCCTCAATCTGCCTGTCGTTTACAACTACATACTTGATGGTTCCATCTTCATTGAATATGGGTATTCCCGACACAAGCATCTCATTTCCCGTCTTTAGACTCTTGCCGATGGAATTCATGGCCTTTTTGTTCTTGATCACCTTGAGGGTAACAGAATTCGTAAAGAGACTCCCCTCCAGATCTGAAATATTCCTGCCGACAACCTCCTCGGCAGCTATGCCCGTCATCCTCGTATATGCTGAATTGACAAACAGCACCTCGCCGTCTCCTGCAGACACAAAAATTGCATCGTGGAGATAATTGGCTATCTCTTCAAAATCCAGTTTGTTTTTTTCTTTGATTTCCAAACAAATCAACCCCTTAATCATTAATAGAAAATGTAGATCGTATGATATTTTTCCTACCCATCTTCAATCAGATGCACAAATGCATCATAATAATTATAACCTTTATCTCCTGTGTCTTCAAGTTTTTTTCAAATGAACCCAAGCCATTGTCAAATATCAGTTACTGCATCTCTCCTCCAAGGTCAGCTTTCCCTTAAGAATAGAAATAAAAATACACAAGTGCATAATTGAACACACTTGTGCATTTTTTCTTTCGTCCTATTCAAATTTGTCAGTCAATGCAATATGGCAAATACATTGTCTAAGATAAGTAAATGAAATGTGTATGGTTCCATCTTCACTTTCCTTGATGGATGGATATGAAAATTCAGGATCTCCTTCAAAACCTTCCCTTGTAATGAGAGTCTTTTCCTTTCTCCATGTAATTCCGCCATCCTCAGACAGGGCTATGCAGAGAGGAGAACGACTGACACCCCATACAGCACTTGGCTTGTCCGTTTCCTTTATATCGATTTCATCCATGTCTTCCTTGTCAAACCACGGAGGCCTGTTTTCTTCGGGAGGGGACATGAATTTGTTGGTGTCGTTGTATATCATCGCAAGCCTTCCGTCCTTCAACTTTGCGCACTGGATGGACGAGTTGTTGTTAGGCAGTTCTGTAGGCTCCGGAAGAGACCAGGTCTTGCCGTCGTCACTTGATACTGTCCTGTATATGTAGTCTGCATTCCTGCTTCTGAAGAATCCCACAAGTGTCTTATCCTCAAGTTGTACAAGGGACATGTGCACCAGCCCTTTGGCTCCTTCGATAACAGTTTCAGACCAGGTTTTGCCGCCGTCGGATGAACGCTTCATGACACTGAAATCCTCACCGAGAAATCCCGTCTCGGATGCCAGACAGTAGTATGCGGGAAGCAGGATATCACCGTTGTCAATAATCAGGGGAGGATGTCTGACAAAAATGCCCGACTCAATGAAAAGATTAGTTGTTTTCGACCATGTATGTCCATAGTCTTCCGACTTTCGCCAGCGCACAACGGCTGTATCCTGATGTATCCCGACCTGAGCAGTATAGATCAACCATATGATCCCGGGGGAGAACTCAAAAAGGATCGGATTCTGTTCAGACCGCTCAGGATCGTCTGAAAGAATTATTGGTGTTTCCCAATTCTTTTCTCCGGCTCTCAGTCTTGCACAATGTACAGATATGTCCGGCTTTCCCTCGCAGCTTCCGCCGAACCATGTACAAAGGACATCCCCGTTGCTTAGGGGAAGGATGTTTGAAGCATGGTTGTGAGGGAACAATGTTGGGATTTTAGTAGTTTCCATAGTTACGTACTCCTTGCAGCTGCAGTTAAATTCATGCTGCTTTAATTTTATTCTCTTTCGCCTGCAATGAAATTTTATTCAGTAGGCAACTTAATTACAATTTTCTTGAATTCCTGTTGTTTTTCAGTATGTCTGACGGCTTTATGTCCGTCATGGGGAAATGCAATATAAAACATTCCTTTACTGACTTTCATATTATGCATAATGTTGCCACTAAGATAAAGGGCGTCCTTTTCAGGATTGTAGGCTATCTCTTCCTTTAAATCCGGAAGATCTGCCCATGCAATCTCTTCACTTCCCTCCAGAACTATCTGGATATCGACATACTTTCTGTGAGCTTCAAAGAATCCTTCATCCATGGGCTTTGTCTTTCCAGCTTGTACCATGAAGAATCCTCCGTCAAACTCGTATCGGCCTATTCCGTTATCATTGTCTTCGATAGCCTCCAATCCCTTTTCAAGGCCAGGGACCAATTCCTTGTAGAGCGATATGTTTCTGATATTGTCTATAATCATATCCTTATTCCTCTAAGCGGCTATCTCTAATTGCTTTTTTCTCTTCACAGAAGTAAGGAAGAAGTATGTGATGAACACTAGTCCTATGGCACTTCCTACGAGCATTACCACAGTGTTAGGTATTATAATCATAATCGCTGTAATGAAGAATGCAGCCCTTATTATCACATTGTCAATTGGAACAAACAGGTAACCGGTAACTGCTGCAGCCAGGAATATTATTCCCCAGGCCAGTATCATCACAGCTATTGCTATGGTGAAAGGTGTAGCGTCCATGAGCAGTATCTCAGGCTTGAATACGAATACATAAGGCACTATGAATGCAACAAAGGCATATCCAAAGGCCGTCCAGCCAGTCTTCCAGGGATTTGCACCTGCAATTCCAGCTGCAGTGAACGAAGCAAGACATACAGGAGGTGTAATCTGCGCAATAACTCCGAAATAGAATATGAACAAATTCGCCGGCAGTGCAGGAAGACCCAGATTTATAAGGGTTGACCCGAACAGTATGTTGGCTATAAGATAGGCAGCAACCGTAGGCAGCGCCATACCCAGCAGAAGACATCCCGACATTGCGAATATAAGAGCAAGAGCTATGCTTGAATCTCCTGTATTAGCTATGATCTTGGTCAGCTTGTTGGCTACTCCCGATTGGATTACGATACCTATCATGATACCTATGGCTGCAGTCGGAACGGTAATTCCTGCCGCCTGTCTTATACCGTCAAGCATTGAGTCCACATATCCCTTGAGGGACATTCTTGTCTTTTTTGAAAACAGACTTACAATAATTGCCAGAGCAGTACCTGTAAGTGCCGCTCTCGTCAATGAACCGCCCCTGAAAATGATGGTTACAAGTGCAACTATGGGCAATAACTGGTAAAGTCTCGGAACTATCGGCTCCGATTTGTACTTGACACCTGAGTCCTTTGAAACCATTTGCTTTCTTTTGGCAAGGAAATGGACCAGAAGGAATACCGAACCGTAATAAGCCAGAGCCGGTATCAGTGCCGAAGATGCAATTGTAAGATAACTTACACCTATCATTTCCGCCATTATGAATGCTCCTATACCCATGATAGGAGGCATGATCTGCCCTCCTGTAGAAGCAATGGATTCTATGGATGCCGCCTGATGGGGCTCGTATCCCGATTTTATCATAAGGGGGATTGTCATTACACCCGTAGTCGATACGTTTGCCACTGCACTTCCCGAAACCATTCCCATGAGTCCGCTTGAAAGAACCGCCGCCTTGGCAGGCCCTCCAACAGTCTTGTCGCTAAGCTTCATACCCAGGTCTATAAGGACCTGGCCGCCGCCGCATGAGGAGAAGAAGGCACCGAATACAAGGAAATAGAACAATGTATTCATGGATGCAGTCAATGGTGATCCAAGGATCCCGTTGACATCCATGATCATAACCTCTCCGAATGTCTGCCAGCTCATTCCCCTGAACTGGAATATTCCCGTCAGCTTCTGTCCCAGGAATGCATAGATAATAAAAATCATTATGAATATAAACAAGTTCCTTCCCATGATCCTTCTGACGGCTTCCATTACAACGAATATGGTAGCATAAGCAGCCATAAGGTCAGAAGGCCTCATTTCATCGATGTTGTATATTCTGTTCTGCAGAAAACTAAGATTTGTCGTAAAAAAGTATGCTATATATATGAGTAAAGCTACAAGTATGATGTCATAAATCCACGCCAGGCTTTTTGCCGTCCTGGACTTGAAATTATCAGCCATTGGTCTGAACATGAATGCAGCCAGGAGACCGAAACACATATGGTAGGGAACCTGCAGCCATCTGTCCAAAGGGCGGACCATAGCTATATATAGCTGAAAAAGAATAAAACTTACTGAAATAACAACCAAGAGCGCATATCGCCATTTTTGTATTTCATTTCTTGTATTTGCCATTATAAACCTCCACTACTATTGGAGGAGAGCGGCACGAATGCCGCCGTCCTCCGTAATTAAATTACTTGATATAACCAGCTTCCTTGAAGTATCTTTCAGCACCAGGATGAAGCGCAACGCCTCCAACCTTCTCTGCCTCCCAGCATGTTTCAGGATTGAACGGCTCTAAAGATGCGAATATGTTTACAAGGTAATCCCTGTTTTCACACATGATTTTTGTCAATTCGTAAACAATTTCTTCATCAAGGTCGTCTGATACGAACAGACAGTCAGGAGTTCCTGCATTTACAAGCTCGTTCTCCTGTCCTTTCCATGAGTTTGCAGCTATTGTAACTCTCTGGAAACCCTTTTCCTTAACGAAATAGTCTATAGTCTCTTCTTCCCACTGAAGGAATCTTACGTCACTTGTCATGGAAACTTCCTGCATTGTTGAAGAGTTGACAGATGTGTGGTCTAGCATAAAGTCAAGCTTTCCATCCTTAACCATTGACGCAAGGTCTGATCCACCACCGTGAACTACATCTCCGCCCCATGATTTTATATCTTCCTCGGTTACACCCATGTATGCCAGGAGTATCTGTACAACTTCGTTATCCATCGATCCTACAGGACTGCATCCGATTCTTATTGGAAGTTCCTGTCTAATAGCTTCCTCAATCGTTGACACGCCATATTCTTCTATGAAATCTTCTGTAAGGAAATTCACTGCTGAAACTGCAGAAAGTTCACCTATCATTGCAAGATATCCGTCTGCAGGTTCTTTTCCAAGAGTTCCTGTCTCCATTGCCCACTTGGCAGGTGCACCATTGATGAATGCTATGTCCGCCTTGTTGTTTGCAAACAGATAAGGAGCACCCATTCCTCCAGGTGATATAGGCTGTACATCAACTTTGCCAATACCGTTATCTTCCCACAATTTGCCAAGTTCCGCCGAAATATTGTAGTTGCTTGTACCTACTTCAAATGTACCGAACAACACTTCAGCATTCAATCCTGTCTCCTGAGCCGTTTCTTCCGTTGCTTCCTGGTTGTTCTCTGCAGGCTTCTCTTCAGGTCCAGAGCATGCCACCATGTTCAAAGACAACAACAATACCAATACTAAAACAATAAACTTTTTCATTTCTACCTAATCCTCCAATTTTTTCTTTGCCAGAAGAATACCGTATTCTATGGCGTTCTCCAGGCTCAATTCATTTGCTATGCCTTTTCCCGCTTGATCGAAGGCAGTTCCATGGTCAACGGAAGCCCTCACTATAGGCAACCCTAAAGTGATATTGACTCCTGCTACAGCATCCCATTTGGCTTCCTCCTTGTTATATACAAAACCGACGACCTTCAGGGGTATGTGCCCCTGGTCGTGGTACATAGCCACAACTATGTCATACCATCCGCCTCTAGCTTTTGAGAAAACAGTGTCCGGCGGCACCGGTCCATCCACGTCCATTCCCTGGCTGCAGGCTTCTTCTATGGCCGGTATGATTTCATCTATCTCTTCCCTTCCAAAAAGTCCGTTCTCACCGCTGTGGGGATTTAAGCCCGCAACTGCTATCTTTGGAGATTCAATCCCCAGATCCCTGCAGGCATCATGTGCTATACGAATGACATCCAACACCCTGTCTTTTTTGACCAGGTCGCATGCCTCCCTCAAGGAAACATGGGTGGATACATGGACTACACGCAGATTGTCATGGGCAAGAAGCATAGTATACTTCTTCGTGTTCGTCATTTCGGCATAAATCTCCGTATGTCCCGAATAATGGTGCCCTGCAAGATTTATAGCTTCCTTGTTAAGGGCATTGGTGACAGTTGCATCAATGTCACCATTCATTGCAAGGCCGATCACCTTCTCAACATACCTAAAAGCCGCTTCACCTGCCATTTCAGAAACTTCACCCAATTTGAGTACGGACATATCCACAAGTTTCATGTCCAGAACGTCAATGGTTCCCCGGCTGAAAACAGCGCCTTCCACTTTTTCCACCGGATTTATTTTCATATGGGTCTTACCCAATATTTCGAGGGCATTTCCCATTACAGCGGCGTCTCCAACAACAATGGGATTGCACTTGTCGTAGATCCATTCCTTGTCGAAAACCTTTGCAGTAATCTCAGGTCCTATGCTTGCCGGATCACCCATGGTGATGCCGACAACAGGCTTATCAGTCATACAATACCTCCTAGCTCATTCCCAGGGCTGCATTTTCTTCAAGGACCTTCTTCAGTGCTTCTATACCCTGGTCAGGCACCTGGTTGAAGGGAGCCCTGCATTTCCCAACAGGATATCCCAGAAGTTCCACCGCAGCCTTTACGATAGTGTTTGGGTTTCCATACTTGAATGTGTTTCTCAAACTTCGGATACTGTCCTGAACCTTTCTTGCAGTCTCCAGTTCTCCCGCAACATACAAATCGTAGATGGATGCCATTGTAGCAGGATATATGTTGGCGCATCCCGCTATGCCGCCCGTTCCCCCTGCCATGAGATTCCATAGTATCAGGGAATCGTTTCCAGAAAGTACGCTGAATCCCTCAACGTGTCTGGTTCTTTCAATATACTGCAGCATGTTGTCAAAGTTTCCACTGCTGTCCTTCACGCCTACGATGTTTGGTATTTCACTGAGTTTTTCAACAGTCTCGGGCGTTATGACATTCCCTGTCCTTGCAGGTATGTTGTACAGTACAATGGGCATGTCCACCCCTTCAGCCACAGCCTTGAAATGCTCGTATAGTTCATTTTGGGAAGCCTTGGCAAATGAAGGCGATATTATTGAGAGAATGTCCGCTCCCAGGTCCTTGGCCTTATTCGACTGCTCTATGGTATCCTTTGTACCTATGCATCCGGTGCCGGCATAGACAGGCACTCTGCCACCTACTTCATCAACTATGACTTTCAGTATCTCCATTTTTTCAGCTTCGCTGAGTATATATGCTTCTCCGTTGGTTCCGAACGGGAACAGTCCGTGAACTCCGGCATCGATGAGACGATTGGCCTGCCTTCTGAGTTCGTCATAATTTATGCTTTCATCTTCATTCATCGGTGTCAGTATTGCAGGTATAACTCCTTTTATTTCCGCCATTTGAATCCTCCTATTGAATTATTGCATTAACTGCAGATAGAGCGCTCTTGCGTCTTCCGCCTTTATTTCTCTCATATTGTTGTCAAGAAGCCTCTTGACTTCCATTCCCGAAGATACCAGTACTTCCAGATCTTCCTTGGGCACTCCGTAGGAAGACAGCTTCGTCGGTATCTCCAGATTTTCCACTATTTCCCCAAGCCTGTTCACAAGCCATTCTGACTTTTCTTCCTCGGTAACCTTGTTGTCTCCAGGCTTTACCCTGTCATACACTGCTGCAAAACGGCTTCTGCACATGGGTTCGTTGAATCTCATGACAGGTACAAGCATCATTGCATTGGAAACTCCGTGAGGTATGTGGTACTTTCCTCCCAGAGGATATGACAATGCATGAACCGCTGTGGTTCCCGCTGCCGCAATTGCCACTCCTGCGTAGAAAGAGGCAACCATCATGGCTTCCTTTGCTTCCACGGCTTCAGGGTCATCGCATGCCTTTTCAATATTTCCAAGTATGAGAGCTAAAGACTCAAGGGCATACATGTCACTGAAAGGATTGGCCTTTTTGGACGTATAGCATTCTATTGCGTGAGCCAGTGCGTCAACCCCCGTGGAAGCAGCTATGGTACGTGGCAGATTTTTTATAGTCACCGCGTCAAGTATTACATAGTCCGCTATCATTTCCTCGCTTACTATGCCCACCTTCAGCTCCTTTTCCGGTACGAGGACTATGCTGTTGGGCGTTGCTTCCGAACCGGTGCCTGCCGTAGTAGGAATCATAAGTGTCCTGACCTGCTTTTTCGCCAGTCCCGGATTCTCAAGAAGATCCCTTACATTGTAGTCGTCAGTGCTGAGAACCGATGCCAGCTTGGCTATATCCATGACACTTCCGCCTCCCACAGCTACAATGAGATCAGCCTCAGTTTCCTTGAAAGTGTCAACTACAGCCTGTGCCTGGTCGCATGACGGTTCCGCAGGCAGATCATCAATAACTTCATATTTAATTCCAGCATCGTCCAACTTTGCCAAGACAAGATCTACAAGTCCCGCCTTTATTATGCTTTTATCGCTGAACACGGCTACCTTTTCAACGCCATACTTCAGTATTTCCCTTATATTGTCCAGTGAATCACTTCCACTGTAAACTATTCCCGGTGATTTGAGCTTATATCTTTTCAATATTCTTCCTCCTTTTATCAGGTTTTTTCATATATTTATCAGCCAGTTCCATGAAGAGATTCTCATCTCCGAAGCCTCCTGATTTTGATATTATTTCATATTCCCTGCCGTTGACGGTCATTCGCGACATCACCGTGCCGGGAGCCATCTCGCAGACCGGGGACAATTCCCAGATATCCATCTGTTTCATGAATCCGAGAAGCATGTCTCCCCCTGTTATCAGAACAGTGCTTTCAATGCCTGCTTCAAACAGTCTCTTGAGGATGAATCCCAGAGTCGAAGATATGTTTACCCTTATATCATCAAGGGACATTCCATTCTCCCTTGCATACTCCCTGGTTGTCATTTCACCGGAAGGGTCGTTGCTGTCTATGATTCCTACAGCTGAGGAGGACAACATCTTCACAAGCTCTTCAATATCACGCTTGCCGCAACTCGTATCATAGTATTCCTTCGAAAGCTTTTGGTGAGGCTTTAGCCTTATCCTCTTTATTCCCCTCGCTTCAGCATAGTCAAGCTGTTTGCCGGTAATGGGATTCACACTGCCGCAAAGAATAAGCAGTTTTTCTATTTTATTGCAGTAATGCACAGACTTCCCTTTAAGCCCCAGAAGATCCGGCAGAACTGATGCCAAACCTGCGCATCCCGCAAAGACCCTGAGTTTGTCCTTTTCATATATGGAATCGGCTATACACCTGATATCGCCTTCCGTTTCTGCATCATAGACATATATTGAAGGCGAATCCACCATTTCATTCCCAGCCTCCCTTTCCAAGACAACGACAGCCTTGTTGCTTTGACCGGATATTATGTCGGGTATATACGAATCCAATACCGGTTCAAAGGGGTCTGTGCCGAAAACGCTGTCACTCACCTTTATACCGTCTATGAAGTGGATGCCTTTTCTGGTCACCCTGTTCATCTTCGGCAAGGCAGGTATGAAATGAAGCACCTTCTCACCTGTAGCATCCAGCACCGCCGACAGTTCACTTCCTATATTACCCCTCAGTGCCGAATCCGTCTTCTTCATTATATGGGGGATACCCTTTTCATAAGCCCTTTTTATTATATTGTATGTTGTCCCGTATGCATCATCGGCAGTCATGTGTCTGGTCTCGGCATTTATCACGAGAACTTCAACAGATTCATCCACAACTTCCATCTTGTAGTCTTCCCTCGTTATTACCTTGGTTACGGCGCCACAAGATGCAAACTGAACACCAGTATCCAATGCGCCTGTAAAATCGTCCGCCACGATGAGCAACTTTATCATCGATACCAATCTCCTTATTAGTGTTTATATTTGAAACACGCGTCTCATTCGCGTCTCTCTTTTGTTACATTCTACAATACACAAAAAAGATTGGCAATTGTTTTCATGGGTTTTTTCGTTTCTTTTTGAAACATTTTCCAGAAAATATGGACTTTTTATTTCGAATATGGTATTATTGTTTCAATTAGAAACACCGATGTGCGTGATAAAGATTTACATGTATATAGAAATGAAACAGGAGGCACCGGAATGAAAAAAATCCGAATTTTAGGAATAGCTCCATACGAAGGCATGAAAACAATGATGCAGAACCTTGCCGCGAAACGCAAGGACATAGATCTTACCGTATATATAGGAGACCTTGACAAGGGAGTTGAAATTGCAAGAAAGAACGTGGATAAAAACTTCGACGTGATCATATCACGTGGCGGAACTGCAAGTATGATAGAAAAGATAACGGATATACCCCTGGTCAGAATTTCATTGTCGGTGTACGATATCATCAGAGCCATTAAAATGGCGGAAAACTACACGGGAAAGTATGCTATAGTAGGATATCCAGGAATCACGGAAACCGCCAAACTCCTCTGCGATCTTCTTCAGTACGATATAGACATATACACCATAAACAGCGTTGATGAAGTGTCAGGACTTCTTTCCGACCTAAAGAAAAAAGGATATCAAATGATTCTCTGCGACATGATCGCAAATACAACAGCCAAGCGCCTGGGAATGAATGCAATACTCATTACTTCAGGTGACGAAAGCATCAACATTGCTTTCGATCAAGCCTCAAGGCTTTATAAAAGCTATTTTGCCATCAAGGAAAACAACCTGTTTCTCGAAAAAGTCATGGGAGAATACGATGAAAAGGTCATGGTCTACGACAAAACAGGTCAATTAAAGCTGTCCACAGTGGACCGGGACAACCTGGAAGCATATACAAAAATTGCAGAAAAGGAACTGGAGGCTTCCTTCAAGACAAACAACAGAAAGTTCATTAAAAGGATGGGAGAATTTTCAATCAGTGTAACCAGTAAGGTTTCAAGCATAAGCAACAGCACATATGTAGTATACTGCTTCAACGAAAACCATAACCTCCAGAGCAGCAACAGGTTTGGCATATCATATTTGACAAAAGACGAGGTGGATGCATCCTTCTTCAATAGCTTCTACAGCATAGCCAGTCCCTTGTCGGAAATGGAAAATGACATCAGACAAATGAGTACCGTGGATTCGCCAATAATGATATTGGGAGAAACGGGAACGGGAAAGTCACAAATTGCAAAGCTGCTATACGCCAGAAGTTCATTGAACAACAACCCCCTGATAACACTAGACTGCAACCTCATGGACGACAAGACATGGTTCTTTCTCCTTAACCACTATAACTCTCCATTGACGGATTCAGACAATACACTGTATTTCATGGACATCCACAAGCTGCCTGAGGACAGGAAGGACTATTTGCTGACAACGCTTGTCAGCACCAATGTCCACAAAAGAAACCGCCTCCTGATGTCCTGTGCTACGAACGAATCTGGAGGGAACCACATTTCTGCAAAGGAATATATCAACCAACTGACCTGCATGACCATACACCTGGCTCCTTTAAGGGAACGAACCGGAGACATACCTCAGATGTCAAGCTTATACATCAACGCATTGAATCTTGACCTTGCAAAACAGATAATAGGCTTCGTTCCGGAAGCCATGGAACTAATGAAAAACTACAACTGGCCGGCCAACTTCACCCAGTTCAAAAGAGTGCTGCGGGAGATGGTTACTGTAACCACAACACCATATATCCCCACGGAAACAGTCGAAAGCATCCTTGAAAAGGAAAAACTCACCGCAGCTGCCGCCTCCATCATATCTCCCGAGAACGAGGACCTGCTGAGCTTCCCTCTCGATACAACCATGACCCTTAATGAAATAAGCAGGGAGATCATTTCCCTGTACATAGAAAAGGCGGGTGGCAACCAGAGTCTGGCGGCCAAGCGGCTGGGAATAAGCCGGACGACACTTTGGCGATATCTGAAGTAATACGGAACATAAAGAAGAGATGCACGGCGGTTTTTCCCGCCGTCATCTCTTCTTTTCATTTCATATCATATCTCAAACCAAAAGGTGCTTCCTTCTCCTTCCACGGAGTCAACTCCAAGACGTCCACCGTGGACCTCGATTATGGACTTCACTATTGAAAGGCCCAGACCCGTTCCCGTAACGGCTCTCTTGTGCTCCTTGTCCGACTTGTAGTATCTCTCCCAGATGTACGGAATATCCTCTTCGGGTATACCTTCTCCCCTGTCCGTGACGCTTATTCTTACTCTTCCGTCCGTTTTCTTTTGATTGACGGTCACAATCCTGCTGTCCCCGGAATAGTTGACGGCATTTATGAGGAGGTTGTAGAAAGCTTGGGAAAGCTTCATCTCGTCCCCTTCAACCATCAGGTCCTCATCAGGGTTGAACTCAATTTTATATCCCTGGGAACCGAGAAGTCCATTCATCCTCTCCACCGTATTTCTTATGGACGAGGTAATGTTGAAGGATGATATTTCCGGAACCATCATCCCCGACTGGAGCTTAGACATGTCCAGCATGTCATTTACAAGACTGGTAAGTCTCCTTGTCTCGTCAATTATTATCTGAAGGTTCTCGTTGTTTTTCTCATGGGGTATGTCTCTCATGACCTCCGCATATCCTCCAATCAGGGTCAGAGGAGTCCTCAGGTCATGGGATACATTGGCTATGAGTTCCTTTCTCAAACCTTCCACCTTTGAAAGTTCTCCTGCCGCGTAGTTTAGAGTATCCGAAAGTTCTTTCACTTCCCTGTAACCACTTCCGTCGAATTTTACATTGTAGTCGCCGGAAGACAATGTCCGTGCTGATTTGTTGATTTTTTCAATTGGCTTGGAGACATTTTTTGAGATGAGAAGGGATAGCATTATGGAGAATACCACCATAAATCCTGTAATCCAGTATAACTGGACTCTGAGGGTGTTCACAGTTGCCTCAACAGGACTTATCATTGCATTAATCAATATGGCATATGAATCGCCTTCATCATCCGACACCGTCTTGACATACATTATCGTTTTGGACAATTCCTTGTCCTTTATCTGTTCCCGCGGAACGAAACCATCACGTTCAA
Source organism: Dethiosulfatibacter aminovorans DSM 17477 (assembly GCF_900142005.1). Lineage (GTDB taxonomy): Bacteria > Bacillota > Clostridia > Tissierellales > Dethiosulfatibacteraceae > Dethiosulfatibacter > Dethiosulfatibacter aminovorans. Next base: position 273,099 of record NZ_FQZL01000005.1, on the reverse strand, counting down.
TATCCTCTTCCCTTTTAATGTAGTCGGGGTCATAGGAAAGCAAAAGTTCGCCCCCCTCTTCCACAGCCTGCTCGATGAAGCCTGCCTTGTCCTGAAAGGATATCTTCTGAATTTCAGAATCCCTGAAGGTATTGTAGGTCGAATATATTATTCCACTGTCTAATTCAATGACCTCGATACTTATCTCTCTTGTCTTCGAATAATCGGCAATAATGTCATTGACATCTTCCCCGCCAAGGCTTTTCTCTATATGTTCAGCAGTATTCTTGACTTCCGATGTCTTGATCATCCTGTAGAAATCATCAAGAAACACCACCTGAAAGAGCCACAGCACCACAAGAAGTAGTGCGCAAAATCCTGTAAGATAAGCGAATATTTTAAGTTTGATGCTTGCATTTTTCATATTATCCCTCGAATCTGTACCCTATTCCTCTAAGAGTCACAATGAGATTGCTGTATTTGCCGAGACTTTTTCTTAGAAGCTTTATGTGGGTATCCAATGTCCTGTCTCCACCGTAGTAGTCGTATCCCCACACCTCGCAGATGAGCTTTTCTCTGGAAAGGGCTATGTTCCTGTTTGAAGCGAAATAGAACAGAAGCTCGAACTCCTTTGGGGACATGTCTATGTTTTCACCGTCAATGGAAACCCTCCTTGCAGTAAAGTCTATTTTCAAACCATCCTTTTCCAATACATCATGGTCCTCTGTCCTGCTTCCGTATCTTTTCATGACGGCATCCACTCTCATCATGAGCTCCCTTGGAGAGAAAGGTTTCACCACATAGTCGTCAACACCAATCTCGAAGCCGTGGATCCTGTCGTATTCCTCGCCTCTTGCAGACAGCATTATGACAGGTATCTGGGATGTCTTCCGTATCTCCTTTACCGTGGAAAATCCATCAAGCTCAGGCATCATCACATCCATAATTATTATGTCAAAGGATTCCTCCCTGCACATCCTGACGGCATCCATGCCGTTTCCCGCCTCATAGACCTGGTGGCCTTCAAAATCCGCATATTTCTTTATCAGGGACCTTATCTTGTCCTCATCGTCAACTATCAGTATCTTGTACAAAAAATCACCTCAAACCATTATACCTCATTCATTTTACCGAGGGCAAGGATTCTTCCTGCCCCCGGCAGCTGTATTATGATATTCTCTTCATTTCATTCTTCCGCTCTAAAGTTCGTCCTTGCTCGCCTGTACCTTGCTGCACATCACCGTAAGATTGCCGTTCCTGCATCTGATTTCGTCGATCATGACCTTTTCCTGCTTTTCATCCTTCATGTCTATATGGTATACAAGATTGAACATGCTTCCCAAATTTGTAGTCTTCACTTTCTCAAGGGATGCCTCGTTGGTATACTTCTCGAATATGTCGTCAAAGACCTCCGTATAGTCAAGACTCTCGGGTATTGTAATCCTCAGTTCCTTGTCAGGTCTGCCGTCACATCCGAAAGATGACTTGGACAGAAGCATCATTGCAAGACACAGTATCACAGTTGTAACGGCGGCGAAGGTAATGTAGCCCATTCCTGTCGTAAGACCTATTGCCATAGCAAAGAATATTGTCGATATTTCCCTTGAACTTCCTGGCAGGGACCTGTATCTTACCAGGCTGAATGCTCCCATTACTGCAACTCCGGTTCCAAGATTGCCGTTGACCATCATTATGACCACCTGAACCAAGGCAGGCATCATAACAAGGGAAAGAACGAAACTCTTTGTGTATTTTCCGCTGTGCATATATGTGAATGCTATGACAAATCCAAACAGAAGGGATGCAGCGGTGCACATCACCGCATCAGTAATTGTAAGTCCGCTTGATACCGATTCTATAATACTTGTAAACATTCCTGCATCCTCCTTTTTTCGTTCATGTCATGCTTGTAAATGTTGCCGTACTTTGAAAATGATTTTGGATAAATTTCCATGTCCGACAAGATGTCTACCAGCCACATGGGCATCGCTCCTGCAGCCTTTATTTCCATTATATAAATATCATCATCCAGCAGGGGCCTTCCGTAGTCTCCCTTGTCCAGACTCAAGTCGTAATCCCTGCTCCTTATGTTCCTGTCGAAGGTTATCCTAAGTCCACTGTCGAATATTACCGAATACGCCTCCCTGTCATAGGCAAGGAACAACTTGGCCTTGGGCCTGTAAAAGCTCATGAAATAATCAAGCTCCTTAAGTATCTGTCCTCTCTCCTCAGGCTTTATGCCGCTTTCCAGATAGTTGACCGCATCCCTTAAAGGAAGGGAAATCCTCCTTTTGTATACGGTACCGTCATATTTCTTCTTGATCTCCAGAAATACCGTGTCCTTTTTTCCGGGTACGCCGTAGCTTCTCAGCCTCAGCTTCTCCTTGTACACCGGCTTGTCGATGGACCTTCTTATTAGATCGTAGTCATCCGTATCGTAGTAGATGTTAAGAATTGAAGATCTGCAGTATTTGTCGGGGGTTATGTGACACCCTGCCTGTTTCATGAATTTTTTGTATTTTTGTTTCGAGAGCATATATTTCTTCTCCACTCTCTCAAATGTATAGTTGTACCCGCTATTACTCATTGTTTTCCTCCTTTGTGTCTTCCATGGCTATATTATCTACCCCAAAGATGGATTCTGAATGACCGGAATCTGAATTCTGTGTGAACTTTTGTGAAACTTTGAGGAAATAAAAAACTCCGCAGATTTATTGCGAAGCCTTTTCGTAATCTATATTGGTTCAAAAAATCAGGTTGATTTAAAATCGAATTCTATACCAACCTGTAACAACTACATCCAGTCTGAGTGAAATCACGATTTCCTTATGAGCCTCAAAATGCCCAGCATAAAATTTATCCGGGGTACCTTTTTCATGTAGCTTATATATTCGTCCCCGAATTTCTCAATGGCATACTTGTCTGCAATGATTATATCCACATACAACAGAATTATCACTGCCATTCCCATGCATGCAACCATAAGGTTCTGCGAAATGAGAATCAGAGCGAGACTCAACAACAGTCCTGCCGTATATTGGGGATGACGCATAATCGAATAGATGCCGCTGTCTACCAGGACAGTGGTATTTACATAACTCTTGCCTTTTTCCACTCCCCCTTTTCTCTTTAGAACCACCATCGGAATCCATCCAAGTATTGCAGAAATCAGCCATATCATCCATCCTGCATACAGGACTGCATCGTAGCCTGCTTCATTGTATTTACCGAATGCAAAAACAAGTATGAATTGCAATATCAGCAACGGTCCCCAAAGACATGAGAGGATGTACCTTTTCCAGTTTTTCATATATCATGCACTCCTTAAATATGCAACGGCATTGTTCTTCTTCACTATTTAAATTATATCAATATAGCAACAACCGCACAAGATGTTCCAAGAAGGGTTATTATTTCCATTAACCTCTCCGTCCAATATTGCCATTAGCATCGGACCCTTTCTGAATATTTTTACACAAATCATAAAAATATTTTTACCCTTTTTACCACATTCTTGTAAGAGCCTTGAAAATCCAACGTTTCTTGTTTTACGACAGTTCTACTTTTTGGCATGATACTTGCAATTATCAATATTATAATCCATATTGTAATATCAAAACATGTTTTTATCATGATTGAATTTACAATCAATATCCAATAACATACGAGGAGAAGATTGTTATGAAAACCAATAATTTTGAACTGGCCAGAAGACTCCGCCGCGAGCTCCACCAGAATCCGGAATTGTCCAACCAGGAGTGTTGGACAAAGAAGCACCTTATGAATTTCTTGAATTCAAATACCAGCCTTGAAGTGGTAGACAAGGGAAAATGGTTCTACGCTTTGTACAAGTCAGAGAAGGGAAACAGGAACCTTGCTTTCCGCGCGGATATTGATGCAATTAAAATGGAAGAGTCCATGGCGATTCCCCACGCATCAAAAAATCCGGGAGTTTCCCACAAATGCGGCCATGACGGCCATGCAGCCTCCCTTGCAGGGTTTGCACTCGAAATCGACCAGAATGGATCCGACAACAACATATTCTTCCTGTTCCAGCACGCCGAGGAAACAGGAGATGGTGCAGAACAGTGCATAGAACTAATACGCGAAAACGATATCGATGAAATCTTCGCATACCACAACATGAGTGGAATGCCATACAACTCTGTCAATATCAAGGACGGAACCATCAACTGTGCATCTAAGGGCATGACTATACACCTGGAAGGAGCCCCGTCACATGCCAGCGAACCTGAAAAAGGCAAGAATCCTGCTCTTGCAATATCCAAAATAGTGAGCATCCTTCCCGAACTCACATCTCCCGCTGTCAACAAGGGAATGGTACTCTGCACCGTAATTCAGATTGATCTTGGTGAGAAAGCTTTCGGAGTGTCTGCAAGCAAAGGAGACCTTCGCCTAACCATAAGGGCCCTTTACGAAGATGAACTTAACAAACTCCAATATAATATCGAAAAGATGACATTGTTCCTTGCCTACCACTATGGGCTGGAGGCAACTTTCTCATACAACGACAGCTTCCCTGAAACCACAAACCACGATGAAAGCTCCGCAAAAGTTCGTCTGGCCGGCATTGATCTTGGTCTTGATGTATTCGAAATGCCTGAAGCCTTCAGGGGTTCAGAAGATTTTGGTCACTACCTTAAGGAAACAAAGGGAGCAATATGCTATATAGGAAACGGAACGGACTACCCTCATGTCCACAGTCATGAATATGATTTTCCCGATGAATTGATAAAGACTGCCGTAAGACTCTTTAAACGAATTTCTGAAATGTAGAAATAAAAAACCACCTTCAGCTGAATCCCATTCAACTGCAGGTGGTTTTTTCAATTTCATGAATTGAAGTCTTCCTTCATCCTCTGGATAATCGATTCATCACAGATCGAACGAATTATCAAAGCGGATATGGTCTTGGCGCCTTTTTCAATGGCCCATTTGGTCTTGTCGCTCATCATGCATTCGGCAAACTCCTTTGTATGGGGAGCCACCGGGCTGTCGGATACTGAAATCATCGGATGAAATGCAGGACATACATAGCTCAGGTTTCCTATATCTGAAGATCCCAGGGACTCCACGGGGCTTCTGTCCACTTCCACACCCAGCTCCTCGTATATTTCAACTATAAGGTCATTTGTTTGCGGCGTAGTTTTAAGGTCTGCCAACGCCCTTCCCGGTGACTTTATGTTAAGTTCAGTCTGAGTAGCCTTTGCACATCCTTCAGCTGCATCCATGACCATTTTCATAATCTCATCAAGATATTGCTTTTCCTTGTACCTGAACATATACATACATTCAGCCTGATCCGGAATTGTATTGGCAGACGAACCTCCCGAAGTTATCATCCCGTGAACCCTCGAACCGTCTCTCAACTGCTGCCTCATCATGTCCAGCGCATGCATGAAAAGAGTCATGCCGTTGACTGCGTTCTTCCCTTCCCAGGGTGCTGCTGCTGCATGGGACGGTTTACCCTTAAATTCAAATGCATATCCGTCAAGAGCCGTAAATTTCGAGTATGGTTGGTTCTTGTCGTACATGTGAATCATCACTACAAAACTGAAATCGTCATACTCTCCTGAGTTTGCCAAATCAGTCTTCATTCCATTAAACTCCTCGGCTGGCGTGCCAATAAGGTAGATATTGCCTTTCAGGCTGTCCTTGATCCTGTATAGTCCCAGAGCAGCAAGAAAGCTGAGGGCTCCGCTGGCGCTGTGTCCACATGCATGACCGATTTCGGGAAGTGCATCGTACTCAGCCAGTATTCCAATCTTTATGTCGGAACTTTCATCTTCCCTTATCACTGCCTTGAAGGAAGTCTCTACTCCCATGTAGTTCTCCTCAACCTCAATACCTTCCAACCTTAACATCTCAACATATTTTTTCGCTGCAAGAAATTCCTTATAGGGAAGCTCCGGATTTTTGAATATGTATTCGTTCAACGCATGAGCCTTACCCTTCTCCCGGTCTATTGATTCATAGACCAGCTTTTCCAATTCTCTATTGTTCATTTAAATGCCTCCATCATTTTTATATATTTGATTTCATGATACATGATTAACTTTCCAACACTACGAGACAAGCTCCGGATTACCCGGAGCAGTCATTATATATTATTTAAACATCTATTATTCTCACGACATCCAGCCCTTCGAATCATCTTGTACGTTATGTAAATTAAAATGGTCCAAGCCCTATGTTGTTTGCAACCATTATTAATCCGAAAGCAACTGTAGACAAGATGACAAACAGCTTCCATGAGTATCTGATCCAAGCCATGTAGTCAACATTTACAAGAGCCAATGCAGCCATCAGAGCACCTGATGTAGGCCAAATGTAGTTTGTGAAACCGTCTCCATATTGATACACGAGAACCATTACCTGCTGATTAACATGAAGTATCTGACCCAGTGGTCCAAGAAGAGGCATCATTATAACCGCTTTTCCACTACCCGATACTACAAAGAAATTGAATGCTATTACCGATAGATAAATCAGCACGAGGGCCACAAAGCTTCCCTTACTTTCAAGTCCTCCTGCAAGGCCATGTATTGCAGTATCCACTATCCTCGCCTGACTCATGAGAACCATGACTGAAGCAGCTATTCCTATAGCCAAGGCTGCAGGAAGCACCCTCGATGCTCCATAAGCAAAATCGTTGCATGCCTGGGAAGGATTCATCTTGGTTACAACTGCAACAAATATTGCAAATATTATATAAAGGGCTGAAAGCTGGGGCAGTCCCCATCCAAGCTTTATGGCGCCGTATGCCTGGAATACAAATACGAAGGCTAGAGATGCCAACGCTATTTTCCTTCTGAATGTCAGTTCTACAACTTCCCTTTCTCCGGCTTCCTTAGCTTCCTTAAGTTGCTGCTTGTATTCCTCCGCCATAACGCTTTTGTCAGGATCATCTTTAATCTTTCTTGCATATCTTGTGATATATATCATGGTAATGAGATAGAATACAGCAAGAGCTGCAGTTCTGAATCCTATTCCCGAATATATAGGCAATCCCACTATGGACTGACTGACACCAGTTGTATAGAAGTTAAGCACACCTGAAGCAAAACCTACGGCCATACCCGCTCCGGCAGTTGCAAAGCCTGTAATCTTGTCAAAACCAAGAGCGGTAACCATTGAAACAGCAAGGGGTATGAATGCAAGCCCCCCTTCTCCCATACCTATTGCTCCCAAAAGGGCGAATATGAATGTAAGGACTCCAATTATGAAAACTTCCTTGCCTCCTGACACTTCCAGAAGTCTGTGGATCCCAGCTGTTATTGCACCTGATTTCTCAACCAGATATATGGCTCCAACGGCCATAAGCAAAAGAACAATTATATGCGAAGCATTTGTTATACCCAAATGTATCGCTGAAAAAAAGTCCATCAAAGAAATCGATTTCACGCCTTCCGTAACATAACTGAAGTTGTCGGGATCAACAACGGGTTTTCCACCCGGTCCTGGAACTCTTGCAAACTCACCGCTTGGTACCACCCATGACAATGCTACTACAATAAGCATTACTATCATGAGCAGGATATAAACGTGAGGCAACCTAATGGTTTTCTTTCCACTCATCTCATTACTCTCCTTTTTTACCGAATCACTGTTCATATTATTCCTCCTACATAATTATAATGAAATTTAATCAAGCAACTACCTGATTATTAATAATTACACAAAAGAATAATGCAACTTCCGTGCCAACTATATATTTCTTTTCCCGAAAATTTGATTATCATGTGAAGGCCTCTAAAATCAACCTTCTTGGAACATGTCCAATTCTTTCCTTCCAACATAGCCAGCCAATTCAAAGACAAATTCTGTAAAAACTTTTTTACCATCAATAATATATTCAATTAATCCTTATGTCATTAACTGTAGTCATGTCACTTCTCCATCCTTATATCTTCCCTATTAATAAATATTATATCATTCTATATCGACAAAAACTCCCCCTCTTCTTTTTAGTTATATCAATAGATTTATAATACTGAATAAAGAAAATATTGTAAAATTTTTACTGAATACATTGTTTTTTTTACAGCCATCTGACTTTTTTACCCTTTATCTTGTGAAACAATATCTTCGTTTATTATGTCCCACAAGCCTGAAGACTAGCTGATTCAAGCAACAGCTCGCAAATCCCCGCTCCAAAAATTTCAAACCATAAAACTCAAAACATGGCATAAACCTTGCAAATGTTAATAATAACTCGGATTTAAACGGCAGAATAACAAAAGGGAGGTGAATATTCGTACATTAACAGAAACCAACTGCCAATAGCAATCAATTTATACGATAATAATTTTAAAGGAGAAGACATGTTTAAATTTAGTAAAGCTACAAAAGACATCATTGTTGTTGGATTTGCAATTTTCGCTATTTTCTTTGGTGCTGGAAATCTAATTTTTCCACCCTGGATTGGACAATTATCAGGCTCTGCATGGTTCGCAGGTTTAATGGGTCTTGTCATAACCGGGATCGCTTTGCCGATTCTTGCAGTTGTAGCCGTAGGAAACGGCGGTGGAACATTCAAGGATCTTACCCAGCCTGTGGCACCATGGTTCTACAAGGTTTACAACTTCCTGATTATGATTTGTCTTGGATTTCTAATCACCCACCCGAGAGTTGGAGCCGTTGCATATGAAACGGGAGTCAGAACATTGCTTCCGAATGTCAATCAGTCTATTCTTCAGCCTGTTGCATTGATTGTTTTCTTTGGACTTGCAGCATATTTCAGCATCAATTCGTCAAAAGTGGTTGACAAGGTGGGTGAAATCCTTACACCCATTCTACTGGTAACCTTGTCCATTATCATCGGTCTTGCCATATTCAGACCAATTGGCGCACCTGTTGATACAGGCATTGAAAACGCTTTCTACTCAGGTTTCATAAACGCCTATCAAATTGGCGATGTTCTGACTGGACTTCTTTGCGGAGTTATTTTTATCAACGCATTGAAGGACAAAGGATATGGCCCAACGACCGAAAAACTTGGAATAACAACATTGCTTAAATCTTGTCTTGTTGCATTTACATTGTTGACATTTGTTTACGGCGGACTGGAGTATCTTGGTGCAACCGGCGGATCTTTATTCGAACAGGGCACTGATCAAACTGTACTTCTCATAGGACTGGTAAGGAATCTGGGCGGAAGCCTTATCACATATACCCTTGCAATCTGCGTAGTGGTTGCATGTCTTACAACATCCACCGGCCTAATGTCGGTATTAGCCGGCTATATAAATGACACTACAAAGGAAAAAATACCATACAAGGCTGCCGTTGTTATCGTTGCCGTTGTAGCTGTAATACAGGCAATGGGTGGAGTTGCAAAGATCATAGTCATCGCTGGCCCTATATTCATGTTTGTTTATCCTCTTTCAATTGTCCTTGTTCTTCTGGGATGCTTCAAAAAGTTCATTCCCAATGACGGGATATGGAAAGGTACTATTCTGGCAGCATCAATCATCGGACTATACGATGGAATGTCAATCGTAAGTGCAATTGCAGGATTTTCACTGCCTTCCGGACTTACAGCGGCTTATAATGCCATTCCTTTGGCATCACAAGGATTTGCATGGATTGTGCCCGTCATGGTTTTCGGTACTGTCGGTTACTTCATCAGTAAAAATAATGAAGCCAGAAAATCCAATAAGAACACTGCATGATGAAATAAAATTTTTACACGGATATTACCAAATATGCAACGAAAAATGCAGCAGGAATAATTTCCTGCTGCATTTTATTACTTTGACATATCAACCGGTACGGTACAAAACCTTACTGAACCATTCTGCCATTGACTATGGTATGAATTACTTCAACCTCTTTGATTTCTTCATTTTCCACTTCAAAAATATTGTGTGATAAAACAGTAAAATCCGCATAATTTCCCATCTTTATCACTCCCTTAATATCTTCTTCATGAGATAGATACGCTTCGTTTTTAGTAAACAGATCTATCGCCCTTGAAACGTCCAGTTTTTCTTCGGGAAACCATCCGCCGGCAGGACTGCCTTCAAGGTCCATCCTTGAAACAGCTGCATATATTCCATATAGAGGAGCGAAGTCCTCAACCGGGGAATCGGAGCTTCCTGCACACATCACTCCTCCGTCCATGAACTTCTTCCAGCAATAGCTGTATTCCATCCTTTTCCTGCCTATTCTTGATTCTGCAATTTTCCAGTCCGAATTCAGGAATAAGGGTTGAATATTTGCGATTACGTCAAGTTCTTTGAAGTTGTCAAGAATACTTTGACTTGTTATCTGGCAGTGAATAATGGATGGACGCAAACCCTTGTTCTTGTATAAACCATAGTTTTTCCTGAAGGCACCAAGGACTGCATTAATACTCCTGTCTCCTATGGCATGAGCACAGACGTCAAAGTCATTGATGAAGCTTTCATAAACCAACTCATCCAGTTTTTCTTGGGAAGCGACCATTATCCCGTTGCAGGTCTTATCGTCACAGTAGGGCTCCTCGAGTGCTGCCGTCCTGGAACCAAGGGAGCCGTCTGCTATGATTTTTATAGGCCCTACTGACAATTTCCCGATTCTGTCCCATGACTTCAATCCCATTTCGGCGTACCGTTTAATATCCTCCACCTTAGAAGCTCTCAGCTGCAATACAACCCTCAGAGGAAGCTTTTCATTTTCAGCCATATCCCTGAATACATCCCAGAGCATCTTCTTGTCTTCTACAAAGAAAAAATCGTCCGAATGAACGGTGGTAAGCCCCTTTTTCACGAATTCATCGCATCCCCTTGCAATAAGTTCCCTAAGCTTTGATGCTACCTCCATTGAAGGGAGAATGTCTGTAATGAAATCCATTGCATTTTCACGCAAGACACCTGTAAGCTCACCATTTGAATCGACGTCCAGAGAACCTCCGTCAGGACTTTCCGTTTCCCTGTCAATTCCGGCAACGGAAAGAGCCAGGCTGTTCACTGAACAAATGTGGTGGCATACCCTCTTAATGCATATGGGGTTCTCGTCGGATATTTCGTCCAGTAGTTGTCTGTCGGGAAGGGACTTGTCGCTGAATTTTTCATGGTTCCAACCCGTTCCTATGACCCATTCTCCAGGCTTAATTCCTCTTTCACTGATGAATTTCTTCGTCTTTTCCACAATATCTTCCCTTGAAGCGGCATCTGAAAGGTCGACCTCATTTAGTTTTTCCTGACTGTAAGCAATCAGATGCAGGTGTGAATCAGTAAATCCCGGGTAAACGAATTTGCCCTTAAGATCTATGACTTCAGAGTCGTTCCCTTTAAAATCAAGTTCACACATATTACCCATTTCATGGATTTTCCCGTCCCTTACGGAGACATAACCTGTCTTGAAATCGCTGCCGTCTTTTAGAAATTCTCCGTTCACATATAACGTATCCTTTTTCTTCTCCATAGAACACCTCTCATAAATATAGTATATAGATATATTAGAGCAATTTCCGTGCCAGTATTTATTATTGATTCGCATTTGATTATTTAAATATAAAAAAAGCAAATTGCATACTATTTTCAATGGCTCAACCATTTCAAGGCAATTTGCATAGTCTTTGCCGCAAATCAAACACCTGTAAAAATTATAGTGTTTATAAAAAAATTTTTACTGCTTTCAGTGATTGCAATATAAGAATTTTTTATACAAGCTATAATGCTCCCATCATAATCCACCATGTCCTGTAAACCAAAAAAATACTTACTATAACCAATGCCGTCAGCATAGGTGCATATTTGATTATGGTACTGCTTGGAAAAAGCATGTTGCCGTTTCCGATCAATACTATAACCTGGTGGAAGGGCAGAACGAAGTGGGCACATACCGCTATATATGTTATGAACATGAGTATAAAAGGGTCTGCAGTTCCACTGCTGATTAGCAGAAGTCCCGGCAGAACAACCGACAATGTAGTTATGTTGCTTCCCAGTATCATATGAAGTGCCATTGATGCCATTATAGTAATCATGATATAAACGGTGTTGAATTCACTGGGAAATATTTTCGTGAAACTTGAAAAAAGCAGGTCTGAAGTACCGCTATATGTCATGACCTTGCCTATTGAAAACGCTGCAGTCAAAAATACTAAAAGCTTTATGTCCACGCATTTCAAGTCATCCGCCTTTAGAAGCCTGTTAAGGAACATGGCCAGTGAACCTGCAATAACGACAATTGTTCCTGATAATCCATGAATACCTTCAGTTGCCCATATAATGACAACCAAAGCTATTATTGAAAGATTGACTTTATCCTTCCCGGAAAGTTCATCCATCTCAAGATTTGCTTCCTTTTCACAATCGTTGTACATCTTCAAGTCATCCTTGAAAATAAATATAAATCCTGCGGCTGCAGTGAAGTAAAATATTAAAGAAGGAACCGCCATATATTTCATCCAGGTCAATTCAGACATCTGGATGCCGGCTATGTTCAGCAAGGCATTGTTCAGGATCAAATCCCCTTTTATAAGGGCCATATTGATAAATACTGAAGATCCATGCATCCAGAACATCAGGGAATTCTTGGATTTTTCCGGGAGATTTATACCATTGAAGTACTCCCTCATTATTATCGACAGTATTATAATCCTCGAAAAGGGTTGAGGTATTACAAATATCATTGCAAATTGAAGAATCAGCATTATTATCAGAAGCTTCCTGTAATTAGAGCCATGTTTGTACAAATATGGCTCCAGCAATCTCTGGGCAAGCCCGCTGTTTGATATGCCCTGGGAAAATATGTATGAAAAAACTATCATTACAAAAGTTTCAGAAGCAGGAAAATCAAATATTACCGTTATGGGCGTCTGTCCAAACATGACAAACATAGCAAGCATGAATATTGATGCATACATTTTGTTAACTATACCTGTAGTCCATAATATTATGGTTAATGTGAGAGTTGCCAAAACCATGCTCTGATTGAAATTCAACCCCGCTGGTCTTATGAATAATATCAATATAGGTATTATTGCCGTCTTTAAAAATTTTGTCATTACTCCTCCATTTACTGTTTCCAAAGATTTTACCCTTCCGTGAAAGTCCATGCAACCCTTCAATCATATCGAACATCTGTAAAAAAAGCAATATATATAAAAAAATTTTTACCGCAATCGATGATTGTGTTATAATTGAATCAATAAAAACGCAGGTGATTATAATGATTGAAACCTATTACGATATTATTACAAAGATAGAAAATTTTGTTGACGGATTGATGATAGTGGATGAAAACGGATTAATCAAGTACAACAAGCAATTCGCCAAGGGACCTTTTCAAATCGACGAGAAGCAATCCCTTGGAAAAACTCCCATGGAGGTTTTTCCCAACCTGACAGAAGAAACATCCACATGCTACAGGGCACTGAAATATGGCGAAACGACAAAAAACCAACTCCAGACCCTTAATCACAACGGTGTTGAGATAACCGTACTGGACACCACTTTTCCAGTAATAGAGAAGGGAAAAGTCATAGGCGCCGTCAGTACGACAAGGTTCATGGAGACGAGTCTGACAAACGACTTCATAGACCTGTCAACAATGACATCCTCCCACAAGACCGATTTCTATGAAATCAGCGATATAATGGGAAGTTCAGAAGGAATCCAGCTCTTGAAATACAAAATCCACAAGGTGTCCAAGACAAGTTCAAGCGTGCTGATATACGGTGAAACCGGAACGGGAAAAGAACTCGTTGCCCAATCCATACACAGCAGCAGCTCCAGAAGAAGCAGCCGGTTCATTTCGCAAAACTGCGCTGCCATACCACACACTTTGCTTGAGAGCATTTTCTTCGGAACGACGAAAGGGATATATACGGGAGCTGAAAACAAGCCGGGAATATTCGAACTGGCAGACGGAGGTACGATATTTCTTGATGAGATAAACTCAATGGATCTCAGTATGCAGGCCAAGCTTCTGAAGGCAATCGAAGAAAAGAAAGTTACAAGAATTGGAAGTTCGGAATCCAAAAAGATCGATGTCCGAATAATAGCTGCAGTAAACGAAAACCCTCTGGACTGCATAAATTCAAACAAAATGAGAAAAGACTTGTACTACAGACTTTCAAGCCTTCAAATAAAGGTACCTCCCCTGAGAGAAAGAAAAACGGACATACCGGAATTGCTGGACCACTTCATAAAGATATTCAACAGTGAAATCGACATAAATATTACGGGAGTATCGGACGAAGTATATGATATTTTCAAGAGGTATGACTGGCCGGGCAACATCAGGGAGTTCAGAAACACAGTGGAAAGCGCTATGAACTTTGCCACAAGCGAAACCATAGAAAAACAGGACCTGCCCGAAACACTGCTGAACAAAGAAATTTCAAGAAGCCATGCATCCGGCTACGGATACGGCAACTTGAATGAAGCAGTGGCAAAATTCGAAAAAGACTTCATACTGTCAAGGTCTAAAGATATCAAGTCCCTGTCGGAACTTGCGGAAAGGCTTGACATATCAAAGCAGAGTCTTAACTACAAGCTGAAAAAGTACAGTCTGAATCTGTAGTAACCAAATATGAGGAGGCATTTATGGGACCCTCAAAATTGAAATCAAAAAAGAAAAGATCCAATTTTCTCGCAAAGGCATTCAGCAGGTATCTGCCCGATTCATATTCAATAGCAATACTTCTGGCAATAATTGTATTCTTATCGGGAGTAATTTTTACAGAATCAACCATAATGGATATGGTAGGTTATTTTGGTAATGGTATACCATCCTTATTCAATTTTGGCATGCAAATGGCATTGATACTGATAACAGGTCATTCTTTGGCAAGTTCAAAATCAGTGAAAAACATGTTGATATCATTGAGCGGCATTCCTAAAACAGCAACTCAGGGAATAGTTTTCACCGCTGTTGCATGCATGTTTTTGAATTACATGAACTGGGGTCTTGGAATGATAGGCGGAGCCCTCCTTGCGAAACAGGTTGCAACAAAAAACAGGAAAATACACTATCCTTTACTGATTGCATTGGTATACGGGGCAACGATCATAAGAGGCTTTTCGACTTCCATACCTTTGATAGTGGCCACTCCAGGTCATTTCCTCGAGGAATCCATCGGTGTTGTTCCTATCGGACAGACTCTGTTTTCATATTGGAATATAGTGATTTCCATCGGCTTGATCATTTTGCTAGCCCTTTCGGGAAAAATCATGATGCCTCCGGAAGACGAAGTCATCAGCATACCAGAACATTTGACAGAGGTAGAAACAACAGAAGATCCAGTCGATTCAAATACATTTGCCGAAAAATTCAGCCACAGTAAAATACTGAGTTTTTCACTATCAGCGGTTCTGTTGGTGTATTGCGTCAATTACTTCATGAACGTTGGAACTTTAAATATAAGCATCGACATTGTAATAATTCTGTTTATGGCTATGGGGATAATTCTTCATGGAAATCTCATGAATTACAAGACAGCAGTCAAAAATGCCGTCAATGTGACCAGCGGAATAATGATTCAATTCCCCATATATGCAGGCATTATGGCAATGATGAAAACATCCGGACTGGCTGCAATGATGTCCCAATGGTTTGTTTCAGTATCAACACAAGATTCATTCCCATTGACTTCCCTTTTGAGTGCATCCATTGTTAACATATTCGTACCTTCAGGTGGCGGCCAGTGGGCCATACAGGCGCCTATTATGATGCCTGCAGCAGCTGACCTTGGTGTCGATACTGCAAAGACAATAATGGCCATCGCATGGGGAGATGCCTTGACGAATCAGATACAACCTTTCTGGGCACTGCCTATACTGGGTGTAGCGGGATTGGGAATAAAAGATATCATGGGATATTGTGCTACATGGTGTTTGGTTGCAGGACTTTTCATAGCAGGGGTCTTGTTTATTTTATAAAGATAATTCAACTGTAATATTTCAATCACCATTAATTTAATGAAAATTAAAACGACAAATCAAATCGAGTTACATAAGAATGAACGGAAAGTAAAAAGGAATATTTATAGAAAGATATGGTAACTTAATTAAGCCCTTCGACCACAGTGTTGGAGGGCTTTTATATTGCAGTTTGAAATAATGCAAAGGTTTCAGATAATTTTCTTTTGATATATATTTAATATTCCAAGCCGTTTCACTCAATTTTTATATGCGCGTATTGGAATTTTACACTTGACTTGGTACACCAGTATACCGTATAATTTTTATAAATGACTATTCCCAGTATTTGCGCGAGGTCGGTTTTACGAATTTGTATCTATATTTTTACACACGCATGTCGGATTAAACATATCGACTAGCGCAATTCTCTTTAGTCATTGACATTTTTTAATGCTGCTTTTCATATGTCGATTTAAAATTTGTTCATTATTATGGAAATTCATTTAAATAGAATATTTCTTGAATTTATTAGGAGGAAATCAAATGAATACAAAATTGAAAAAGGCTACCATGGACGGCAATACAGCCGCCGCTTATGCATCATATGCCTTTACAGAAGTTGCGACCATCTACCCCATCACCCCATCAAGCCAGATGGCTGAACTCGTTGACGAATGGAGTGCAAATGGTGTAAAAAACATTTTTGGCGAAACAGTTGAAGTAAGGGAGCTTCAAGCCGAGGGAGGTGCTGCTGGAGCACTGCACGGCGCTTTGCAGGGCGGTGCATTATGTTCAACATATACTGCAAGCCAGGGACTTATGCTCATGCTACCAAACATGTACAAAATTGCAGGAGAACTGCTCCCAGGTGTATTCCACGTAAGTTCGCGTGCAGTAGCATCAAACGCTCTTTCGATTTTCGGGGACCATCAGGATGCAATGAGCTGCCGTCAGACAGGTTTTGCATTGCTGGCATCAGGAAGCGTACAGGAAGCCTTCCATATGGCCTGTGTTTCACATCTCGCCGCAATCAAGAGCAGGATTCCTTTCCTTCACTTCTTTGACGGATTCAGGACCAGCCATGAATACCAGAAGATTGATATTCTTGAGTATGACGAACTTAAAAAACTTGTTGATTTCGATTCAGTCAAGGCGTTCAGGGAAAATGCACTCAATCCCGATCACCCTGCAATAAGGGGAACCGCGCAGAATCCCGACATATATTTCCAGACAAGGGAATCAGTAAACAAGTTTTATGATGCAATCCCTGGAATTGTTGAGAAATACATGAACGACATGAACAAACTTTGCGGAACAGACTATAAACTGTTCAACTATTACGGTGCGGAAGATGCAGAAGATGTAATCATCACAATGGGATCGTCCACAGGAGTAGTTGAAGAGACAATAGACTACATGAATGCAAATGGAGAGAAATTCGGATTGCTTAAAGTACACCTTTACCGTCCTTTCTCTGCTGATTACTTCCTTAAGGAGCTTCCGGAAACAGTCAAGAGAATATGCGTTCTTGACAGAACAAAAGAGCCTGGTTCGATGGGCGAACCTCTCTACCTTGATGTAAGAAACGTATATGCAGATATGAACAATGCTCCACTTGTAATAGGAGGACGTTACGGTCTGGGATCAAAGGACTTCACACCTGCTGATGTTATGGCTGTATACGAAAACCTGAGAAGCGGAAACCCAAAGAACTACTTCACAGTATCCATAATCGACGACGTAACAGGGCTTTCACTGCCAAAATATGAAGCAAAGTTCTCATCAACTCCAAAGGATAACTTTTCCTTCAAGTTCTGGGGACTTGGTGCTGATGGGACTGTAGGTGCAAACAAGTCGGCAGTAAAAATCATAGGAAACCACACAGACTACAATGCGCAGGCATATTTCGCATATGACTCTAAAAAATCAGGTGGAGTTACAATATCCCACCTTAGAATGGGACCAAAACCTATAAAGGGTTCATACCTGATTTCATCTGCAGACTTCATAGCCTGCCACAACCAGTCATATGTGGACAAATACGACCTTATAGGAGACCTCAAGGAAGGCGGAACATTCCTTCTGAATACAATCTGGTCGCCTGAAGAACTTAAGGAAAAACTTCCTGGAAGTCTCAAGAGAAAAATCGTTGAGAAAAAGGCCAAATTCTATACATTGAACGCTGTTGACATAGCAAGAGAAATCGGTCTTGGCGGACGTATAAACATGATAATGCAGGCTGGATTCTTCAAGCTTAGCAGCGTATTGCCAATAGATGAAGCAGTAAAATACCTCAAGGAAGAGGTTAAGAAATCTTACGGAAACAAGGGACAGCATATTGTTGACATGAACAACTCGGCTATCGATAAGGGTATCCAGATGATAAAGGAAATTGAAATCCCTGCGTCATGGGCTGATGCTGAATTGGAAGTTGTTGAGACTCCAGAGGACATGCCTGATTTCGTAAAGAATGTAATGAAGAAGATAGCAAGACAGGAAGGTAACGAACTTCCAGTATCAACCTTCAACGGAAGAGAAGACGGAAGTTTCCCTGACAGCATTACCAAATGGGAAAAGAGAGGAATCGCAATTGAAGTTCCTAAATGGAACATGGATAAATGTATCCAGTGCAACCAGTGTTCATACGTATGTTCTCACGCAGTAGTTCGTCCTACTCTAGTAGACGATCTTGAGGCCAAAAACGCTCCGGCATGCTACGAAATAGCTAAGGCCAAAGGATATGAGGGAATGCAATACCACCTCGCAATCTCAGGCATGGACTGTACAGGATGCGGAGTCTGCGTAAAGGCTTGTCCTGTTGACGCACTTGAAATGGTATCTCTTGACTCTGTCAAAGAAGAACTGAACACAAACTGGGAATACACAGAAAAGAAAGTAACATCCAAGGATATAAGCGACAAGCAGAAATATACTGTAAAAGGAAGCCAGTTCCTTAAACCATACGTTGAGTTCAGTGGCGCATGTGCAGGATGTGGTGAAACACCTTACATCAAGCTTATCACTCAGCTTTACGGCGACAGGATGATGATAGCAAACTCTGCAGGATGTACCCACATATGGGGAGGATCTCCAGAGGTTCCTTATACAACAAACAGCAAGGGTCACGGCCCATCATGGGGATGTTCCCTCTTCGAGGATACTGCAGAATACGGATATGGAATGTTCCTTGGAAACTCTGCAGTGAGAAAACTGGTCAGAAGCAAGGCAAAAGAAGCCGTTACAGAACTTCCAGCTGGAGAATTGAAAGATGCTCTGAATGATTGGGAAATTAACTTCGATTTAAGCGAAGGGACAAGAGAAAGATCTGAAAAACTCATTCAGGTTCTCCAGTCAAACACAGATGTAAAATCTGAGGCAGTGAAGGAAATCACCAAGAGAACGGATTACCTTGTTAAACCATCACAGTGGATTGTAGGTGGAGACGGTTGGGCTTACGACATTGGTTACGGCGGACTTGACCATGTACTGGCATCAGGCGAGAATGTAAATGTAATCGTAGTTGACACAGAGGTTTACTCAAACACAGGTGGACAATCATCAAAGGCAACTCCTACTGCAGCAGTTGCTCAATTCGCAGCAAGCGGTAAGAAGACAAAGAAAAAAGATCTTGGTATGATGGCTATGAGTTATGGATATGTTGCCCAGATAGCCATGGGTGCAGACAAAAACCAGACTATGAAGGCTATTAAGGAAGCAGAAGCTTATGATGGACCATCATTGATCATTGCATATGCTACATGCATCAACCACGGAGTTAAGGGTGGAATGAGCAATTCTCAGAACCGTCAGGCAGATGCTGTTAAATGCGGATACTGGCACCTGTACAGGTTCAATCCTGACCTCAAGGATGCTGGACAGAATCCTTTCACACTGGATTCAAAAGCACCATCTGAGAGCTTCAAGGGCTTCCTCATGAACGAGGTAAGATATACTTCACTTGTGAACAAGTTCCCCGAAACAGCAGAAGAACTCTTTGCAAAAGCTGAAAATGATGCAATAGAAAGATATGAAGCCTACGATGAACTTGCAAACAGGAAGTTCAAGGCAACAGAAGTCAAAAGCATCAGTTAATTGAACAGTCCAAAATATACATAATTTTGCCATTTATTGTATATGGGAAAGAACCCTTGCTTATGAAGCAGGGGTTCTTTTAAATACATTTTCTCTTTTTTAATCACAGTTCCCTTCCACTGGCTCAATGTAAAGTAAACTAACTACCAATACTTTTTTCATACTAAATAATCATCTTTATTACGGTCCTGCTGGCCTTGTGCATTGGATCATGTATGTAATAACTTTATAGAAGCAGCTTGTAAACAAGTCCCCAGGAAATATATAAAAGTTGTCCACAATAATAAAACTATACTGTGTTAAATCCAAACGGACGCACGGTCCAAAGGTCCTTACGTTATACCTATTGATCCTTATATTCTAACAGCTTAAACAATAAGATGGAAAAGTCCCAGCTGGATGTAAGGTACTATCACCATAACACCAAGATTTCAAAGGGCTATGTATATCTTAACTTTCTTATGGTACAAAAAAAGAATGCACAGTATTATATACCATACATTCCTTGTTTTATTGTTGATTTGTTTATATTCTTAGAGTCCTGGAAGACCTACAGTCGAATTTATAAAGCTAAGGATAAGTACTACGGCAAATCCTGCAAGAGCTGCTATTGTACCTCCCATTGTCCATGAATTGAATGTTTCCTTAACAGACAGGTTACTGAATCTAGAAAGTACCCAGAATCCTGAATCGTTAGGAAGCGAGAATCCTGTTCCTCCACAGCATATTGCCAATCCTACCAGCACCGGTGATCCTATGCCTGTCGCTGCTATAGCAGGTCCAAGGATAGATGATGTTGTTACAATTGCAACGGTAGTTGAACCCTGTGAAATACGAAGCAATGCACTCAGAATGAATCCCAGAAGAACAGTCGGTATTGCAAGGTCTGACATGGATTGAACCAGGTAGTTTCCTATTCCGCTGGCGTTGATTACAGATCCGAAGGAACCGCCTGCACCTGTTATCATAAGTATGAGACCAGCAGAACCTGCTGCTTCGATTACTATTGTTCCAAGATCTTTCCTGAAATACTTCTGCAGTGAAGCAAAAGATACAAAACATCCAATCAAAAGAGCGATATTCTTGTCGCCAATGAATTTTATAAGTTCATATGCTCCTGTACCTTCAGGAATAAAGTTGATTGCTATATTAGAGAAAAGTATCAATGCTATAGGGAAAAGAAGATTGAACATTGAAAGACCGTAAGAAGGTATGCTTTTCTCTTCAATATTTGTACATGTAGCAGCTGTCTCATCACTCTCACCTACATATGCTGGATAATTCTTGAATCTCTTTCCATACAACCAGCCTCCTACAAATATTGCAGGAACCGAAACGAGGATTGAATATGTGATGAACATGCCGACATTGGCATTCATGTTTATTGCAACGGCAAATGGACCTGGAGTCGGGATTACGATTGCATGACCGACAATTGTTCCTACTCCAAGAGCTGTAACGAAAGTCAACATTGATTTCTTAGTAGTCTTTGCAACATATTTAACTATCGGTATCATGATTACAAATGCAGCATCCATGAATACGGGAATTGATATCAAAAATCCTGCGAACAATACTGCCAGTGCAGCCTTTTCATTCCCTGTCCTTTTCAAAAGACCATCTGCAATGGACTGAGTTGCATCCGCTTCAGATAAAATGTTACCAAAAATGATTCCTAGACCTATTACTATACCGATCCCTGACATCGTTTTTCCAAACCCTGCCGAAATTGTACCTGAGATTTCACTTATTGGCATCCTAACCATAAAACCTGTAATTACTGATGTCAATAGAAGTGATAAAAATGGGTTTAATTTCATCTTGATAATAGTAAAAAGCAATATGGCAATTGCTATAACAAATACTATCAATAAACCAAAACCTGTTAGCATATTTACCTCCAATTTTTGACCTTACGGTCCTTTTTTTGATAAGTTACAGTATGAACAACGAACAGGATTCCAATAAACCATCAATATTGTTAATTATTTAACTTTTTCGCAAACGTATGCATTTCAAGCTTTAAGCTTTGCGATCGATTCACGCTCGCTTTTTTTATATGAGTTGGCTCCCCGTCCTTGTTAAAATCATTATACGGTATACCGGTGTACCTTGTCAATGGCAAATTTGGGAATTATTTTTTCATAGAAATATATATACATTCATTTCTTTGTTATATTATTGTCAAGTGAAATCTTTACCACTTCCTTGAGAATATCTGCATCTCCTACCTTCCTGGAAATATAACATAGGGCATATTGGGGATTCACAAATTTTCATTGTTGAATTTTATGCAAAACACACTTGACCGGTGCACCGGTATGCTGTATAATGTGGGAAAACGATATAAGGAAGTGTGGATTAAATGGAATCAAGAAGTCAAAGAATATTAAAAAGACCTGAGTGGAGCATAAACAGAGCCTACTACAAGTCCATGGGATATACGGACTCCGATTTGGACAAGCCCATCATAGGTATTGCAAATGCATGGAGTACTACTGTTCCTGGACACTACAACCTTAGAAAAGTTTCAGATGCGGTCAAGGAAGGAATAAGGGCAGCTGGAGGAACACCTGTTGAGTTCGGAGTTATAGGTGCATGCGACGGAATCGCCGAAGGACATGAAGGAATGCGCTACATACTTCCAACAAGAGACATCATTGCAAACAGCATAGAGCTTGTTGTACAAGCCCACCAGTACGATGGAATAGTCATGATCGGATCGTGCGATAAGATTGTTCCGGGAATGCTCATGGCTGCTGCAAGACTGGACCTGCCTTCAATTCTCGTAAATGGAGGGCCTATGCTTGGTGGCCCTGAAATACATGGAAGAAAATCCGATACCACTTCAATTATTGAGGGCGTCGGTAAACTAAGCAACGGTGAAATAACAGAAGAAAAACTCATAGAGATGGAAGACCAGTGCGCACCTACATGCGGATCATGTTCATTCCTTGGTACTGCGAATACAATGTGCTGTATAGCTGAAGCCATTGGAATGTCGCTGACACAAAGTGCAATGATACCTGCAGTATACAAGGAAAGACTATTAAGTGCCCAGAAGTCCGGAGAGGCCATCGTAGACCTCGTAAAAAAAGGAATCAATGCAAGACAGGTAATCAACAAAAAATCAATCGAAAATGCAGTAAGACTTTGCTCTGCAATTGGAGGATCCACAAATGCTGCTCTTCACATCCCTGCCATAGCATATGAAGCCAGAGTAGACTTCGATATGGAGAGCTTTGACACTTTGAGCAGAAGTACTCCACTAATAGCGAAAATGAATCCTGCTGCTACTTTCAATGTAATAGATTTCCATGAATCAGGTGGAGTTCCTGTAGTAATGAATGAAATAAGATCAATGCTAAATGAAGATGTAATGACTTCAACTGGCAAAACTATGGGCGAAAATCTGGAAGGATATCTTTCTCCAAACAATGAGATTGTCAAGACACTTGAAAATCCTCATTCTGCAATGGGCGGTTTGGCAGTACTTGCCGGAAACCTTGCTCCAAATACAGCTGTAACAAAACCTGCTGCAATCAAGGAAGACATGCTTAAGTTTACAGGCCCAGCTATCGTATTCGATTCAGAACAGGAAGCAAACGAAGCCATCATGAGACATGAAGTCAAAGCCGGTCAGGTTGTTGTTATCAGATATGAGGGCCCTAAGGGAGGTCCTGGAATGCCTGAGATGTTCAAGGCAATGAAGCTTCTTTATGGAATGGGTCTAGCAGACAAGGTTGCCCTTGTAACTGACGGAAGATTCTCAGGAACTAACAACGGAACTTTTGTAGGACACATCTCTCCTGAAGCACAGGAAGGTGGACCTATTGCAGTTGTAGAAAACGGCGACATAATCGAAATCGACATCCCTGAAAGAAAGCTCAACATAGAAATCTCAGATGAGGAAATGAAGTCAAGACTCGAGAAATGGACAGCACCTAAGGCAAGAGTCAGCGAAGGATACCTTTATATATACGGTAAACTTGCTGAATCCGCCGACAAGGGTGCGATTATTAAAACAAGAGATTAGTTCCCTTCAAGTATACAGACAAAAAAATGGAAAGGAGTATTAAATGTCCTTTCCATTTTTTTATACTTAATTGTTCTTTTACTCTTCCAAATCTACGGCTAATAATCAGGGCCTACAAATTTTCAAGATCCTTTAGATTTATATATTTCGGAGTCTCCATATGTACCATGGTTATATCGTATATTTCGTCAATATCTCCTCTTTTCATTGCTTCCAGGATATCTGAATGCTCCTTGCAGGTGTTCTCCATCCTGTTCTCATGTCCAAGGGAAAGCTTTGCCAGCTTCTGTATTCTGTAGGTATATGTCTCGAATATATTCTTGAAAACCGAATTGTCTGCATATTCGACAATGCTCATGTGAAAATGGAAATCATATTTTATGAACCTGTCTATATTCCTGCTTGAATTCACGATATTATCCATAAGCTTGTTAAGCCTGTCCAGTTCCTTGAACAATGCCTTTGCCTTATCCTCATCGTATCTTTTTGCAATGTAGAGAGTACAGTATGATTCTATGGCAGACCTTACCTGAAATATTTCCTCTATATCCTTTACCGACATCTTATGGAGCTTGAATCCCTTGCTGGGAAGTATGTCGATATAGCCTTCCTGGGAAAGGCGGTGTATAGCATCCCTTACAGGAGTCCTTGAAACACCAAGATCCTTTGCAAGTTTTGTTTCTGAATATATTTCATTGTCGCTTAGCTCTCCGTTGATTATTTTATCTCTCAAATGCTCAAATACTACAAGTTGCAGTGATTTTGTCACAACCATATCGTTTCTCCTTTATCGATTCATTGATTCGTTTTTTTAATGATAACACAAATAAAGGATTAATACAACATAAATAAAAAACCCGGTATACCGTAATTGATTCATTCGGCTACTGGACGACAATACATCTTAGTGGTATAATTATGCTCAAATCAAGCTTCTTGGGTTGATTATCAAAAATTCAAACAATATACTCCTAAGGAAGCGAAAGGATTTAAAATGAAGGAAATCATAAATTATATCAACAATATTGAAGACAAAATCATATCTTATAGAAGGGATTTCCACAGATATCCCGAACTTGGATGGACTGAATTCAGGACTGCGTCAATAATTGCAAAACGCCTCCTGGAACTGGGATTCGAAGTGAAGTATGGTAAGGAAATCTTTTCCGAAGCCGACAGAATGGGAGTTCCTTCAGCAGGAATTCTGGACAGCAATTACTACAGGGCCCTTAAGCAGGGCGCCCCTGAGGAATTCATGGAACAGTTAAAGGGCGGATATACCGGAGTTCTTGGAGTATTGAATTTGGGTGAAGGGCCCACTGTTGCCATGCGTTTTGACATAGACGCCATAGGCGTAAGTGAAAGCACTAAAGAAAACCACCTGCCTTTCAGCCTCAGTTTTAATTCATCAAACGACGGCATCATGCACAGCTGTGGCCATGACGGCCATGCCGCCATAGGACTGGGTGTAGCACACACGTTGGCAAATTTCAGGGACCGGTTCAAGGGTCTGGGAACGATAAAATTGATTTTCCAGCCTGCCGAAGAGGGAGTACGCGGTGCAAAGTCAATGGTAAAAGCGGGCATTCTGGATGATGTTGATTACGTCCTGGGAAACCATATAATGGCTGACGAAGAAAACGGAACCCTCATATGCGGCACAAACGGCTTCATGGCAACTTCAAAGCTTGATGTATCCTTCAAGGGTCTGCCCGCCCATGCCGGCGCCGCACCAAACGAGGGAAGAAACGCCCTTCTGGCCGCCTGTTCTGCAGTCTTGAATCTGAATTCAATACCACGTCATAAAGACGGAGCCAGCAGGATCAACGTCGGCACCTTGATGTCGGGTTCCGGCAGAAATGTAATCCCGGAGGAAGCATCAATGAAACTGGAAACAAGGGGACAGACTACGGAAATCAACGAGTATGTCAAAACATATGCAGAAAGGATTATCAAGCATGCTGCAGAAATGCATGAAGCAACCTATTCAATCAGCTATTCAGGCGAAGCTCTCGTTGGCAATTCCAGTCCCGGCCTCATAAAAAGACTGGCAAGGATCGGTGACAGTCTTGGAGATTTCAACTGTCTAATTGAAGAGTCAAACAAATCCATAGGAAGTGAAGATTTCACATATATGATGGACAGGGTGCAGAAGAACGGCGGACAAGGCATATTTTTTATTCTAGGCGCTTCACTGGACAAGAGTCAAGCCCTCGGGCACCATACTTCAAATTTTGATATCGATGAGAAGGTACTGGTAAAAAGCGCAAAACTGTTTACTTTGTTGACCTTGGATATCGAAAAAAACTGTAGAGAGTAGAAATAATGAAAAGACAATAAAAAAATCAATCGAATATTAAAAAGGGCAGCCTCAAACCAATACAGTTCAGGCTGCCCTTTTTTCATAGTCTAAGAAATTTAAAAATGTGTAATCCCTTGAAGCGTTGGTATTACACTCATAAGGATAATTTCTTAGACCTCTAAATATACGTGTAAATTACATTATCATGACACGTATAACGCAGCGTAGCTGCTTTCTTGTTCTATTGTTTAATTCTCGCAAGCATTATTCCCCAAGAATGACCTGCTGGAAACCGCCATAGTAGTCTTCGGCAACTCCATCATACAAGGACACTCCCAGGAGCTTTTCAGTTATTTCATCGTATTTTTCAGCAGGGTCCACATCGGAATACTGGTCAGGATAAAGCACGGAACCCATGAAATACGCATCTGCAATGGCTGTGTCGATGTTTGTCGAATAGTAGTTGTATGGAAGTTCCATAAACACCATTCCGTTCTTGACAGCCTGAAGCCCTTCATAATATGAAGGATTGGAATTATAGTCCTCCATAACCAGTGACAGTCCGCCTGCATCGATGAAAATCACCTCAGGGTCCATCTCCAGCAAGGCTTCCTTGTCGAGCATGATGTATTCGCTGATTCCCGCTTCGTCCACTACGTTCCTGGCTCCAATGGCATTGAAGAGCGAGAAGTTACCGCTGGTGCTTTCAATACCGTGCATTCCCCTCATGGACTGTGCTCCCAAATATACAGTGGGCTTGCTTTCTTCAGAAACGCCTTCAACTCTGCTCTCCATGTCCGCCTTCAACTCGTCAAAGTAGGCAAGAACTTCCGATGCCCTTTCCTGGTTGGAAGTCACTTCACCAATGATCTCGATTGACTTGTTTACCACCGGATCGAATACCGCAGTGTTCCCATAGCCAAGGGCTATGACAGGAATTCCGGTTTTTTCCTGCAGCTCGTCCACTGCTGCAGCATCGGAATTGTATGTGGTGAATATTACGTCAGGATCCGCTACAAGAAGTTTCTCCGCATCTGGAGCGTTCCTGGGTCCGCCTGCTCCTATTATCTCCATTTCTCCGAATTCCGGATGTGCCATCCTGTATGGTCGTCCCATGTCATCCTTCTCCATGTCCTCAACACCGACAAGCTTTTCAGCATCGGCTACATAAGTGTAAAGCCTCAAGCATCCAGGTCCTATGCAAACAAACTCTTCCGCATTTTCAGGTATCAATACCTCGCGGTCCAGTATGTCCTTGACTGCAACGCCACTTTGGGCGTCTCCCTTGCTGCATCCGGCAAGTGCCGAACACATCATTGCCGCAACAACTAAAATCGTTAATATTCTTCTCATCTTCATTTCAATTATCTCCTCGTAGTCTTTTTTATAAACAATTTCATATAGTCTAAGAAAGTTAAAAATGTGTAATCCCTTGAAGCGTTGGTATTACACTTATAAGGAAACTTTCTACGACCTCTTAATAACCGTTTCGTTCACATGAAGCGTGAACACGGTTAACGCGGCAAAGCCGCTTTCTTGTTCAAATTTAATTAGGAATTACTACCTTGTGTCCGTTGTATTCCTCAATGGATACGTTCACTCCATATACTTCCAATATGTTCTCGGGAGTGATTATCTCCATGCCGCCCATGGCATATATGTTTCCGTTTTTCATCATGATGAACTTGTCGGCGAACCTCAATGCCAGGCTCAAATCGTGCATGGTGACAACAGCCGATATCTGCTGTTCCCTGACTATATCCTTGATTATGCCTATGACCTCCAGCTGATTTTTAAGATCCAGGTTGCTGGTCGGCTCGTCAAAGAGAAGCACTGAGGGCTGCTGGGCCAGGGCTCTGGCAATTGACACCTTCTGCATTTCTCCGCCGCTCATGTGGTTCACCTTGCGAAAGGCATATTCCTCAAGAGACAGTGACTTGATCACTTTTTCTGCAATTTCAAGATCATTCTTTGTTGCATCCCACTTGATGTAGGGCTTCCTTCCTAGAAGTACGGCGTCAAATACCGTGCTGTCCGGAAAGGATCCATTCTGGGGAACGTACCCTATGACTTTTGCAAGTTCGTCCCCTGACATACTGTCAAGATTGGTGGTCCCCACGGTTATTTTTCCCGATTGAGCCTTTATCACCTTGTTCAGGCATTTAAGCAATGTTGATTTACCAACCCCGTTGGTACCCAATATGGCTATGCATTCACCCTTTCCTATCTCGAAGGAAACATCCTTCAATACCTTGCTCTTTGAATAGGCGTATGATACGCCTTCAACTATCATTCTCATGATTATCTTTTCACTCCTCTCATCAATAGAAACAGAAACATGGGGCCGCCAAGGAGCGATGTAATTGCGCCCACAGGCAAAACCACCGGTGAAATCATCGTTCTTGCAGCAGTATCCGCAATAAGAAGCACCACCGCTCCCAACAGTGCCGATGATGGTATCAGGAACCTGTAGTCGGCTCCTACAATTCTTATCATAATCTGCGGTCCTATCAATCCTATAAATCCTATCATTCCCAGGAAGGATACCGACACCGAAGTTATAATGGACGAAACAAGCAGTCCCCAGAAGCGGGTTCTTCCAGTGTCAACACCCAGACTCTTTGCCGTTTCCTCGCCGTTGGCAAGGGCGTTGTAGTCCCACCTCCTAAAGGAAAAATAGACTATGGATGCTATGACCACAACGCTCAGTATCAGTACCTCGTTCCATGAAACCCTGCCCAGGTCTCCAAACGTCCAGAAAATAGCCGCGGCAATCTTTACATCCGGTGCGAAATACTGCACTATAGTGGTACCCGCCCCGAAAAGGGAGCTTAAAGCGACACCGGCCAGGATGATGGCTTCCGGCGAAAAGGATCTGAGCTTGGCCAATCCAAGAATTACAAATGTCGCTCCCATTGAAAAGACAAAAGCACAAATCGTAACCATATATGGATTGCTTATTGATATGGAATTACCGGCAGTATGCAGGGTTGTTCCTGCGCCAAATACAATGATGGCTAGATTTGCCCCAAATGTGGCGGCGCTTGATATGCCCAGAGTAGAGGGTGATGCCAAAGGATTCTTCAGGTTGTTCTGCATTACGCATCCCGAAACGGAAAGGCCTGCACCTGCTATTACAGCAGCTATGACCCGTGGCATCCTGATACGCCATATTACTATTCTTGCCTTCTCATCAGCCATTCCAATCAAGGTTTTCAGCACCTTCAAAGGATTTATATCCGCCGCTCCCGCATTTATGGACAAGAGTACAAGAAAGAAAACAAGTGCGGTCAAAACGGCGATTGTAATCTTCTTTCTCCTTACATGCCCCCAGTATGATTCAATTCCTCCCGAGCTTTCTTTGAGTTCAGTTTCCAAACTGTTCATTGATTACCATCCCCTTTGGTAATCGGTAAAGCATTCGGAACATACCTTTTTCCCTTCCATAATGCGAATCTTGTGCTCCGGTGAAGCTTCACCGCATTTTTCACAGACTACGCTGTCAAAAATCCTTGCCCTCTCCGGCAGTTCGAATTCAGGTTCCTTTACCCAGAATACCTCGTCGGCAGGCGCTTCCAGAATGTATCTCTTGCTTTCTTCCCTGCTCATTGGAGCATCACCAGGCTTAGGTTTCCTTACTATTCGTATGCTCCTGCCGCTTTCTCTAAGAAAAAATGAAAAAGCCATTTTACCCGTAGGCCTGTAAATTAGATTTCCCTTGCCGACAGTACATCCTGTCATCCACTGGACGGCATCCACTCCGCAGGCGTCATTTTCCGTTACACAGACAATCTCTTCGTCATGTGAAGGTGAAAAGATATCACCCAGGTGTTCCTTTGCTATTTCCACTGCCCTGTATCCTATTGCCAATCCTGGACATTCATGTCCGTGAAATTTTATGCATTCTTCCCATAATTTTTTGTCCATAATAATTTTCTCCCTAGTCATTTATTATTTTTTTCCCAATATATTGTAACGACAGTAGTCGTTATGGTTTCATATACTTTTCCATCATGTTTTTTTATTTAGTCAACTGCCTGTTCCCTGCTTTTCACTTTGTTGTCCATGCTTCCCGAACGGAATCCTTCCAGGTCAACAGTTATATACTCAAAGCCCAAGTCCTTAAGGAGTCGAATCACTTTGCCACGCTTGTCAAGCAGCTCCTTCATTTCCTTTTCATCAACTTCTATTCTCGCGATGTCCTCATGGACCCTGATCCTTACATTGTAGAATCCCAGTTCCTGAATATATGACTCCCCTTTTTCAACAGCTCTCATCTTCTCGTCGGAAAGCAACGTTCCATATGGAAATCTTGTGGCAAGGCAGGGCGAAGATGGCCTGTCGGCTACTGATATGCCGAATTCCCTTGCCATTTCCCTGACATCTTCCTTTGTCATTCCAGCATCGGCAATGGGGCTCAATATATTTAGCTCACGAAGAGCCCTTATACCGGGGCGATATTCGTGAAGGTCATCCTCATTGGTTCCTTCCAGAACAACGTCTATATTCAGTCCTTCCGCATATTTCTTGAGTTCTGAAAATATATGTTTTTTGCAAAGATAGCATCTGTCTACTGGATTATGTTCTATGCCAGCATTCTTCAACTCATCTATTCTGACAACATGATGAATAGCTCCGGCCTCTTCAGCCACTTTTTTTGCAATGGCAATATCCTTTACAGGATGAAGCCCTGTTTCTGCTGTAACCGCATGAACTTCACTGCCCTTTTTTGCGGCAGACTCACAAGCAAGCTTAAGAAGCAGGGAACTGTCAACACCTCCCGAAAATGCTATGACAATATCCTTATTCGTATATTTGTCAATTTCAGACAACAATCGGCTGCATTTACTTTTATAGCTTTCCATGGGCTTCCCTTACTATCATGTTGTAAACCTCCTGATATGGCATATTGTGTTTTTTGCACAATTCAATCACACTGCTGTATTCAGGATAGAATCTCATACCATAATCAAGCTCACATACCTTTACATCAACATCTCCCATTGAAGTATTGATTGTTTTTATGTTCCTCTTCAATATGGACCTTTCCATCTTTTGCCTTCTAATACCTATGGATGTTGTTTCTTCGAATATTATCTTTTCCAGCTTGTCAATATCCTCTTCCTTGCATATTACATTTAGCTGATAGGCAGGCCTGTTCTTTTTCATGAAAACCGACATATAGTTCACATCCCTTGCTCCAGCTTCAAACAGCTTGTCCATGGTATAGCCAAGTGCCTCTCCTGTACAGTCGTCTATATTGCTTTCCAGCTTGTATATTATATCCTTTTCCTTCGATTCGTCTTCAATCAGCATTGCTCTCAGAATGCTTGCCCTCTCGTAGTTTCTCTTTCCGGCTCCCATTCCTATTTTCTTGATTGAGAATTGTCTCGGCAGGGCATCAGATGTTTTAATCGCTGCAACTATAGCAGCTCCCGTAGGAGTGATGAATTCGCCTTCGACATCCATAATATGCAAAGCTAGTCCGTTCTCCGATGCAATGTTCGAGACAGCTGGACCGGGAATGGGTATCACTCCATGCTGGCATCTCACGAAGCCTTTTCCCTCATACATTACAGGCACGACAACCTCTTCTATGGCCAGGTTGTCCAGACAGACCGCAACAGAAACTATATCCACTATGGAATCGACTGCACCCACTTCGTGAAAATGCACCTTGTCGATTTCAAGACCATGAGCCTTTGCTTCCGCCCTTGCAATGATTTCGAAGGTTTTAACCGCTATGGACTTGGCATTATCCGTTATTTCAGTCCTGTCGATAATATCGAGGATATCCGGCAAGCCGCGGTGGTCATGGCTGTGGCCATGTTCATGGTCGTGGCTATGCGGATGTTCGTGTTCATTCTCATGACTGTGGTTGTGGTCATGGTCGTGATCATGCGTATGCTCGTGGTCGTGACTGTGGTTGTGATCGTGATCATGTGGATGCTCATGGTTACGGTCATGCTTGTGATAGCGGTCTCCGTGAAGATATTCCATGTCGTGGTCATGATTTTCATGCTTGTTGTCCAGTATCACATCAAAATCACACATGTCGAGGCCCACCTTGACCACTCTGCTTATTTTGATATCGAACCCGTTTATTGGAAGGCTTTTCAGTGCCTTTTCAAGGACATCCTTGTCGGCTCCAAGGTCCAGCAATGATGCCACCATCATATCTCCGCTTATTCCCGCGTAACATTCCAAATATAACTTTTTACTCATTTTCTTACTCCCAGTCTATTGATTTGAGTTGCAACATATCCTGCCCCGTAGCCGTTGTCAATATTAACAACTGTTATGCCGTTTGCACAGGAGTTGATCATAGTCAAAAGCGCCGACAGACCATTCATATTGGCTCCGTATCCTACCGATGTGGGAACAGCTATTACGGGCACGTCAACCAGCCCTCCAATAACACTTGCAAGGGCACCTTCCATGCCGGCAACCGCTACAACACAATTTGCTCCGTTGATTCTATCCATAGTACCCAGCAACCTGTGGATTCCGCTGACACCCACATCATAAATTCTTTCAACATTAGAACCGAAATACTCTGCTACCTGCGCCGCCTCTTCCGCAACAGGAATATCGGCAGTACCTGCACTACAAACAGCAATTTTCCCCACCCGCTTCTTGTTATCCTTCTCGATCTTTATTATCCTTGATATGGGGTCATATTCCGCCTCCGGATATTCCTTCCTGATCAGCTCATACTGCTCTTCGGAAGCCCTTGTTCCAAGTACTTCACCCTCATCCTCGTAAAGTCTCCCGAATATTTCAAGCATGTGTTTGTCTGATTTCCCGCTGCAGAAAATAACCTCTGCAAAGCCGGATCTTGATTTCCTATGCGTGTCAAGCTTCGCATACCCCATGTCGTAAAAATGCTCCCTGGAAAAGAAGTTTTCCGCCTCTTCTATGGAAACTTCGCCTGATTTAACCTTTTTTAGCATTTCATATGCATTCATACTGTTTCTCCCTCTTTGATAATTTCTTTCAATACATCAAAAAAACCATGAAAAGCAAACCCAACTTCTGTTGGTTCAACCTTCATGGTTCTATTCATCTCTATTATAGAAAACTGATTCTGCCACTTGATGCAATCCTATTGTTCAGGCCTTCTGCCAAAACATGTTGAGACTTCTTGCCAAAACACTGTATAAATCTGATTGCTTGTACCATTTTATATCAATTATCATTCTTTGTCAAATATTTTGACAAAAACCTGCGCACACTTTTTAGCTGGAAAAATTCTTAATAATTTGAATTGCATTTTCAATCTGCTGTGACAGTGACCTGCTTCCGGTATCGGCAACATGGACATTGCACTGATTCAATGGTATAAGCACTTTTTTAGCCTGACTTTCACCAACTGCCTTGGCCATTTTAGGTGTGAGTTCTCCAAGCATTGAATTTGCTACAACAATCCCAATGGGTCCCATGATTATGTCTACCTTTGGTGCGCAAAATACAATGGCATTTTCTCCCGTTGCACCTTCATTCGCACCACCTCTCATCATCATAGAAGTAGCCGTCGCATTGGTGCCAAGGACCAGTATGGATACATTGTCCCCAAATTCCTTCCTCAGCTTTTCCACTATGCTCTTTCCAATTCCTCCACCCTGTCCGTCTACTACCGCAATCCTCACAAACTTCCTCCATAATTCTTATTAACTCAAATCGTATCGGTGATTCTTGGCCCATCGTTCTTTTTATCATAAACCGTAGGCATCAATAAGTCAACCACAATCTTTTTCTCAATTATTGTAAGATTTCCAATTACTTGCGCTTCAATATAAATCACTAAAATCCTATACTATTATAATTTCATATACTTATTTCCATCTTCTAAACAAATTATGCTCAATTTTATAATAATCAAACACTTTACCAATTGTCTGATTTACAATATCTTCAATCGTTTCAGGCTTATGATAAAAAGAAGGTACGGGTGGATATATTAAAGCCCCCATCAATATGGCATTCTCTATTAATTTAATATGGCCTAGATGTAGAGGAGTTTCACGTATCAATAATGCCAGTTTTCTTTTTTCCTTCAATATTACATCGGCAGCTCTTATCAATAAATTATTGTTAAAAGAATTTGATATTCCTGATAATGATTTTATAGAACAAGGAGCTATTATCATTCCTTCAGTTAAAAATGAACCACTAGAAATAGCAGCCGTAATATCATTGTTATCATATACTACATCAGCTAATTTTTCTACTTGGGTAACATCATAATCTGTTTCATATTCAATATTTTTCTTTGCCGCTTCTGTAATTATAAGATGAACTTCATAATCTTTCATTTTTAATTCTTCTAAAATTCTTATACCATAAATTACGCCACTAGCTCCTGATATTCCAACTACTATTCTTTTTTTCATTCATAACCTCCAATTTTTCATTATATAAAATAAAGACTAATATTCAAGGAATGCTTCAATTCCTAAGTTGAAATTCTTTTGCACCTTCATCGTATATAAATATTTCGCCCGTTTCAATCTGATAATACCATCCACTTAATTTCAAATTCTCTGTCTTTACTTTTTCATAGATGTACGGATAAGTCATTAAATGTTTTAATTGTTCAATGACATTGTTTTGCTCCACCATTCTTTTCCAAGTATCATTACTACTCGACATTTTTATAGGTTTTATTAATTCTAGCCATTTACGCATAAGTGGCAACCGTTCTAATGATTCAAAAGAATTATGATCTATATTACATCCACCACAATTCGAATGACCACATACAATAACATTTTCAACTTCTAATACATTTATAGCATACTCTATAGCTGACGTTGTGGCTACGTATTCTAAAGCATCACAATAAGGAGGTACAATATTGGCTATATTATTAATAGTAAACAACTCTCCTGGCATAGTCCCTGTAATCATATTTGGATTTATTCGTGAATCAGAACAGGAAATAAAAAGAGTATGCGGTTCTTGTCCTTCCTTTAATTTACTAAAAAGTTCCTTATTAACCTGATAATCTTTTTTTCTAAACTGTACAATGCCATTTAGTAAATGTTGAATATTATCATCCTCCTTCTAAATACTCGATATGCAAACATTACAATTATTCAGCAAATTTATTCATTCCTTTACTTTTAATAAAACAGAATGTGTTTAACACATTCTGTTTATTAAAAGTCAACAATACTATAGTCCACAGTTATATTAGAATGTTTTCAACTACTTAAAATATTCCCAATAGCGAAATGATAAAGAATGTCAATGCAATAACTACTGCCCCTACTACTCCCATGACCATTTGTTTAGTAAAATATTTTAACGCATTTTCTTCTCCCATCTGCTGTGAAAGATTTTGCATAATCAGTGCTCCATTAGAAGATAATGGTCCAATACTTGAAGCAAAAGCACCTGCAGATGTAGCAATAGCTGCTAAATTAGCAGAGGAATGAGGAATTACATCTACTATACCAGGTATAGCGGGGACCAAAGTAATAACACAAAGTCTTGCAAGAGTAAACAAGGACATAGCACTAGACGTCAAGCTCATAGTAGGTGCTACAGTATTGGCAGTCATAACTTTGGCTAATAAAGCACTCATAAGTTCAAATCCACCTAATTTAGAAACCAGACTGATCAGTGTTCCTACACCTGTAATCAGTATCAGAGAAGCTAAAGAAACACTCTTTATCGCATCAGTAGATTTACTACAACCTAACAGTATACATATAATCGCAACCATCAATCCCGCCCAGCCTACATCTACTCTAAAAACAATAACTAATGCTAAAACAACAATTATCCCTAGCATTGTATATATTTGTTTTCTGTCAAAATCAGGTAAATTATCAAGGACTTCATCTGAGAGTTGTCCTTTAGCTTTATGACCTCCCATTAATAAATACATTACTGTAAAACTAAATGTATAAGCAATGAGTGTGAAAATAAAAATTGAAACAAGATCTATATTTAGTCCTGCACCTTCAGTAGCCGAAGTAATATTTGCTGTAAACTCATTAATCGGACTATAGCAACCCGTTGCAACACCATAACCACCAGCAATACCAAACAGCAATGGATGTCCACCAGATGCCAATGCTAAAGAAATACCTATACCACTTAAAATCGCCATGCCTGCAAGACTATTAATACCAATAGAACCTAATATTACTCCCGTAAAAAATATAAAATAAGGTAGTAATTTAACATTTCTAGTAGTTTTTTTAAGCATCTTTTTTGCCAATAATTCTAAAGAACCATTAGATTGTGCAATACCAAAAAATAACATAATACAAAATACACGAACAAATAAGGTAGTAGGGAAAAGTTTCATTATTTCAACATCTTTTAACCCTTCAAATCTTCCAATAAAATAGGCGAAAGCTAAGGCCAATAGACCTAGATGTAACGGATTCTTTTTAAATGCGCCTACAACAAACACTAAAACTATAGATAACAATGATACTAATGCTATATTCATTATTTTTCCTCCAATATACTTGTTTATAAATATAAATTACCGTACTTCCCTTAATAATATAATATAATTTTATCCTAATATAACTGTCCAAATCAATATAATCTAATCCAAATAATCTTCCAATATAATTTCATCATACATAGGTATATTGATTTTTTGGAATCTTTCCGGATCTGCATTCAATGGAACTGTTGCATCAATACCCATTTTATCGCTTACACCTTCGTCTGATGAAGGGTCCAGTTTGTTGCCCATTGCACTTTTTACTATGATTACATCATTGTTGGCCTGTACCCTGTTTGCAATGGCCCACTCAACGTCTTTAGAATCAAAAATATCAATATCCTTATCCACAACAACAACTTGTTTGACTTCACTACTACTTGCAAATGCGGCAAAAATTGCATTTTTAGCCTCACCTTCATTTTTTTTATCAATTCCTATTATAACATGATATCGACACCCACCTGCAGGTGTAAGATGAACACCGAATGCACTTGGAACAGCTTGTTTTACAATCTGAAACATTGTTGCTTCTCTTGGTATTGCCCCTAACAGAAGATGTTCCATAGTAGCTGGAATTATCGTGTGATAAATCGGATTATCTCTGTGTGTAATAGCAGTGATTTCAATAACATGTCTTGGTCTTTTGGGCCCATATGTTTTTGGATATTCTCCAAAAGGACCTTCATCTTTTCTTATATTAGGTAGAATTTTACCCTCTAAAACGTATTCACATTCTATAGGAACTTCCAAATCTACCGTCTCACATTTCGTCATTGCCACAGGCTTTCCTATTAAGCTTCCTGCAATCTCAAACTCGTCTATTCCCAATCTTGTTGTAGCTTGGGAAGCAAGAAGCAGGACTGGATGCGTCCCAATAATCAAGGCTACTTCAAGAGGTTTTCCTGTCTTTTCAGCTCTATCAAATATATGGTGAGTGTGCCTTGGCAATAATAGAGCTCCAAGATGATTCTTATCCTTTATTTCATGTCTATGAATAGCAACATTTCTTATACCTGTCTCGGGATCCTTTACTATCAGCATTCCTGACGTGATATATTTTCCGCTGTCTTTTTCATGGTGAACACATGCAGGCAAGATTCTTTCTATATCTACATCATCACCAATGTATATGTTCTCTTTGATTCCAAGACCCTCGGAAGGAACAATACTGCACGGAGTAGGCAATGATAGTGCATTATTGAATCGCTCCATTAGTTCTTCAACTGTCAAACTCAAGGAGCTTGCCATTTTCTCCCTTGTACCTGCCAATCCCGTGATAACAGGCACATCATATCCTTTGACATTATTGAACATTACACCATAATCGGGCTCCAATTTTTTGCCAATTGCTGCAATCTCAAATTCAGTACTTACTTCTTTTGATACTGTTTTTAAGACTTTTTCCTTTTTCATAACTTCAATCCAATTTCTTAAATTTAAGTCCATATTATTTCCTCCTATTTTAATTCATATTTTAATTCATCCAATATCGATAAATCTACTCCCCTTTGCTTCAGCCATTTAGGAAGAAGCTCTTTGTCCACTTTTTCATTTACTTCTGGAGCTTTCTTAATCAAATATTCCGCCAGAGATTTACTGACATTCAATCCTCCCATTGCACCGTCAAAGATGATTACCTTGTCTGTCTTGGCAGTATTATAGGCAAATTCCATTGCAGCTTCAGTTGTTTTACATGTCACAGCATGAGACATATATAAAATGTTTAGGGGGTCAGTATCAAAAAGATCTGCCTGTTCGCGTCCCACAACAACCGTAGGTATATGCTTTGAGAAAAATTCTGAAGGATATCCAAGCCATGCATAATTGTGGACGCACATTTTAATGGCAGGATTCATTCCTGGAATCGTTTCCAGAATCGGCTTATCATTTTTGCCGTAAAAAGCTTCTGTATACCAGGTATATGAAGGCAACGGCTTTTCCAAATCGTAGAGGTCATCATTGGCCCCGCAGAAATTGGCATATATTACCCCTGCCGAGAATACATATGGGACAGGACATGGGAAATCAAGTACAGCTATACATTCATCAATTTCCCCGAACAAAGTCATTATCTTTCCATAAAGCTGACATCCTATGAATGTTGCCCTGTCATTAACCGCATATAGGTCATTGTCCGAATCAACCCCGATTACTCCATGAGGACCAACATTCAGAAATGAAGCAAAAGCAAATTTTTTCTGTACAAATTCTGATTCAAATAAGGCTCTTGCAGTGAAATTGGCCGCTCTAGGTCCAAGGTTCTGGTGGTACGTACTCCTAGTCTCAATTCTCGCATATGACATTCCAAAGGGTTTTACCGCCTTGTCAACTTGTCTGTGGAAGTGAACCTCTCTGACATCAGTGTGATGTGAATGAATTATCCAATCCGCATCATATGCTTTTTTCAGTCCATAGAGCGTACCTATCTCCGTCTCTATGGGCAACCCTTCATCTATGGGAGCTATCCCTATAGCCTTGCCCTTGTAATGTTCATCCAAGCCGTATCTTTTGATGTACTCTTCAGTCTCACGAAAACGCATTCCAACACCGGCTCTCAACCTTATGTCTTCACATCCTGTTTTCTCCACAACTACATCCCGAATCATTTTCAATAATTCAGCATATGGATGCCCTCCTAACAATGTAAAACCATGGTGTGATGCTAAAACATTGACTGAATGCTCGGGCATGATCATGGACATATCAACATTCATCAGAGAATCCCTTGCCGCTTTCCTGACATCCTCAAGTGCATTTTCACCACCGGGGAATATTACAGGAGGCAGGTCCTCGAACAAGTCCTTCAACTGTAGAGATACCATGTTGGGCATCTCAGCAACACGTTTTTTTACCAAAGAAGGATCAATCCCATACTGTGATGGTTTGGGTTCAATAGGCATAATAGGTTTATTCATCATGTTCTTCACCTCCGCAACAGCATTGACCGGGAATATGGGCCACCTTTTCCATCAACTCCCTGTCTTCATTGAAGTAAAATCCTCTGCTTTCATATTTTTCTTTTATCTCTTTAGGTATATCCCAGGCTGTAGCCGTCCTTCCATACCACTGCCATTTGCTTTTGTCACGTTCCAGCTTGAGTCCGCCAGCTTCAGCCATTCTCAATAGTGATTGTACACACTCTATAGAACAGCCTGTCCTTATACCAGTCACCGAAGAAATTTCTTCAGGTGTCTTTGCTCCTTGTAGTATTGCTGCTGCAACTTCATCCGCTCTTACACCTACACAATAACAAAGTATCTGCTCCGGATTGATATGTGCATTCAAGCAAATTTCCTTGATTTTCTCGGGATCTGATTTACATACATCTACACCTACCATAAACGATTCATCCCTTTTCACCATTTTAACGGCATACTTGGGACATCGGTCTGCACAATTTGCACAGCCTCTGCATATGTCTTCATCAACTACTGCTTTTCTGTCCACAATCTTAATGGCATTGACCGGACATACCTTTTCACAGATTTTGCAGCCGATACAAAGATCGGTGTCAACCATTGCCAACAGTGTTACTTCTTTCATTAATAGGAACCTCCATGTAATTTATAGCCAACAATTATTTTGTTGGCTGCATTATCTTGTCTTTGTTTGCCAGATTATGTGCCACTTCAATTATCCAGTCTTCCTGCCCTCCAACTGCCTTTTTCCTTCCAAGCTCTACAAGTATATCTCTTGTGTCAACTTTAAATCTCTCGGAAGCATTTTTAGCATGTAGCATAAAGCTTGAATAAACTCCAGCATAACCGACCATCAACGAATCGGAGTTAAATCTAGGAAGTTCTCTTCCCTTGTTTACAATTATTGGTTTAAGAACATCGTCTCCGGCATCTATGATTTTATATAGATCAACATTGTTTTCAATTCCTTGCTTATCCAAAA
Source organism: Dethiosulfatibacter aminovorans DSM 17477 (assembly GCF_900142005.1). Classification (GTDB taxonomy): domain Bacteria; phylum Bacillota; class Clostridia; order Tissierellales; family Dethiosulfatibacteraceae; genus Dethiosulfatibacter; species Dethiosulfatibacter aminovorans. Next base: position 232,438 of record NZ_FQZL01000005.1, on the reverse strand, counting down.
CAGCTACAAGCATTTCAGTCGGACAGTTTCCTGCTCCAGCCCCGAGACCTATAAGTGAACCGTCGATATAATCCGCACCTGCTTTATATGCACTTAAGCTGTTTGCAACTGCCATCCCTAAATTATTGTGTGAATGGTGTCCTATTGGCACATTGAGATTTTCCTTAAGATATTTAATATTTTCGTATACCTCATCAGGAAGCATTGCTCCTGATGAATCAGTCATATAAACAACATCAGCTCCATATGATTCCATTTTTTTCGCTTCCTGTAAAATAGTTTCCTTATCAGCCATATGGGCCATCATCAGAAATCCGACAGTAAACAGTCCCATCTCCTTGGCCGCCTTTATATGCTGCTCTGAAACATCCGCCTCGGTAACATGGGTTGCCACTCTTATAACTTCGGCTCCCAGTTCTTTTGCCTTTTCAAGATGTTCGATAGTTCCTATCCCGGGAATAAGCAAAACTGCAAGTTTTGCTTTTGTAAGAACTGAAGCTACAGCTTCGATATATTCAAAGTCATTATGCAATCCAAAACCATAATTAATTGAACTTCCAGTAAGTCCGTCTCCATGGCCCAATTCTATTATGTCTACTCCTGCATCTTCAAGAGCTTTAGCTATAGATTTCATTTCATCCAATGTATGCTGGTGAAATACCGAATGGCTTCCATCTCTCAACGTAGTATCTGTTATAATTACTTTTCTCATTTCACTTTCACCTCCAACAATTTTCTAGCATATTCTTCAGCAATATTTACTGCTGCACAGTTTATTATGTCAAGATTTCCTGCATATTTAGGAAGAAAATCTCCAAGTCCTTCTACTTGAATCATCACTGTCACTATATCGTCCTTGATTATGGGCTCCAGAAGATATGTGTATCCTGGCACATACTCTTTTATCTTTTCAAGCATTGCATTAACTGATTTTTTTATTTTGTCAATGTCCGGATTCTTCACTTTGGCATATACGGTATTTCTCATGTATATCGGAGGCTCTGCAGGATTCAGGACTATCATTACCTTCGCCTTGTCTGCTCCACCAACCTGTTCAACTGCCTTTCTTGTTGTTTCAGTGAACTCGTCTATGTTTTTCCTTGTTCCCGGTCCGGCACTCTTGCTGCTGATGGATGCTATTATCTCCGCGTATTCAACGTCCGCCGCTTCATTTATTGCTGCGACGATTGGCACTGTCGCCTGTCCTCCGCAGGTTACCATGTTGACATTGATCTCTTCCAGCAGTTCGTCATTCAGATTGACTGAAGGAACAGAATAAGGTCCTACTGCTGCAGGTGTAAGATCAAGTGTGAATATTCCCTTTTCCTTCAACAAGGGCGCATGCATCAAGTGGGGCTTTGCTCCTGTTGAATCAAAGGCTATTTGTATTCCTTCCCTTTCCATCAGATCCTTGATGCCGTTTGTAGTCGTTGCTATTCCCTTTTCCTTTGCTATATTGATTCCTTCCGATTCCTGAATACCCACAACATAGTCAACCTGTATGTATTCACTTCTTCCGAGTTTTATCAATAGGTCCGTGCCGATGTTTCCCGGTCCTATAATCGCTGCTTTTATCTTTTCCATAATCTCTCCTTTCCAATCTTCTTAACTTAATAATTCAATGGAATCTTTTATTCAAATTTCAATGTGATGCTTCCCATTCCCGCAAAGCTGACATTGAATATGTCCCCTTTTTCCGCAACGGACATTGCAGTGAAGGATCCCGACATTATTATGCTTCCTGCCTTCAGTTCAATATCAAACTCGGACAGTTTGTTTGCCAGCCAGGCAACTGCCGCTGCAGGATTTCCCCATACCTCTGCTCCTGTACCGCTTGCGACAAGTTCTCCGTTCTTTTCCAGATTCATGCCAACCAGTCGCATGTCTATTTCTTCGATTGGCGTCATTTTACTGCCCAGTACAAACTTTGCACTGGATCCGTTGTCGGATATGGTATCCTCAAGCTTGATTTTCCAGTCCTTTATCCTGCTGTCCACTATTTCTATTGCTGGTACGACGTAGTTTGTCGCATTGTATACGTCAGCTATTGTCACCCCGGGACCTTTCAGGGATTTCTTGAGGCAGAATGCCAGTTCCCCTTCAACCTTTGGCTGATTAAGCTCATCCATTGAACATATCTCACCTTCCGGCAACAACATGGCATCCGTCAGATGTCCATAGTCCGGTTCAGTAACACCAAGCATTTTTTGTACTGCCTTGCTTGTAAGGCCGACTTTCAGTCCTATTACCTTTTCTCCAGCCTTTTTCTTCAGTTCAATCAGTTCGAGCTGAACCTTGTATGCATCCTCCACCTTCATGCCTGGATTAGCTTCCGTAAGCTGATCTATTTGGTAACTGCCCTTCTCAGCGTCATAGAGATCCTTCGCAATTTTCTTGTAATCCATATTTCTTCTCCTTTCACTTCATTTATTTTTTATTTCCAATCATGCGTATGATGCTTGTGATGCATATGCTTTTTTGCCATGAGTTTCTTGGCAAGGACTTCCGATAATTTCCTTGATGTTACAGTCTTGTCGCTGTTGTTGTTAAGACACTCCAGCAATACGGGTGCAGCCAGCCTTACTTCATCATTAGGCCCAGGCAGTGTTACAATTCTTGACAGCCCAACCTGTCCCACTCCTATTCTTACGCCATCTTTCACATGCCTTCCGGTACCCTTCTGGAATTTGACAATGTAGTCCACCGCCGCTTCCTTGTCAACTCTCAAAAGCGCTTCAACACTCTTGTCCTTGTCTTCCGCCCCGACTCCTCCAGTCGTTATGATCAGACCGAAACCTCTTGACAGTGCATCCGACAAATGGTAGCTGGCTATATCCAGATCATCGTCTATTATTTTCCCTATTGTCACCTTGTATCCTTCGTTTTCAAGTAATTCCTTAAGAAAGGGGGTGTTGGTGTCTTCAATCAAACCTTCCTTAAGTTCAAAGCCCGTAGGATATACGATGGCTCTCTTTGATATCCTCTCCGTTATTTCCTTTTCCATAGTATTTATGTTTTCTATTATTTCAGGTGCGTTATCCTGATCATAGCATATGGTGCCCAGGATTCCATTTGAATGTATGTATGTATCATCGTACAGGTTGACACCATCCATGGCTCCAAGCTTCTCAAGTATTTCACTTTCTTTTCCTATGATGTTTTCCTGTTCGACGTTTTTCTCCATTATGTCGAATGTAATGTGGTTCGACCTAACGTCAACCACAAGAACCTTTTCCTTATCAAGTTTCAACACTTCCGCCAATATACCCGCCATTCTTGTCAAATTTGCATTATCAAGAGTAATATTATTAATCCATAATTCCGTTTTTTCAAGTAAATTTAATCCCATGATTTCACATCCTCACCAATAACATCAAGCTTGATATCCAATAACTGTGCATCTACTATTTCCTTACCTATACATAAAATATCCAAATCCATGTCGGTATAAATATTTATATGATCAATCTTTACGTTTCCTGCAAAAGCAATCTCAACTTTATTTCTCTGACCTAATCTTTTTACTGTATCAATACATTTTTTTAAATCATTTATATCACCGGTATCAACCATAATTATTCCGCAATAGTTTTCTAATGCCATAACAGTTTCCTCTTCAACCGAAAAATCTTTTCCCTTTATTTGAATGACTTTTACATAATCTATCTTGTCTTTTACGGCTTCAAGAGCGTAAGGTATAGACCCCAACATTTTTATATAATTTTTGTCCAAATAAATCATAGGCTCTTCGGTAATTCTAAAGAAAGCACCTCCGAGATTCACTGCATGCCTTACTCCAACTTTCATTTGTGGCGGCATCTTTTTCCATGAGCCTGCAACTATCTTAACTTTACCTTTAGCAGTATCAACCGCAGTCTTTGCTGCAGTGGCAATTCCTGAATATTTGGCAACAGTTCCAATTATTCGTTCCTCTGCAATAGCCATTCCTTTAGGATTTGCTATGATTTCGCCAATAATATCTCCTTCTTTAATCCTGTCCCCATCACAAAAATTAAACTTAAGATCAATTCCAATATCTTTAGCCTGGTCCAGTGCATAAGAACTTCCAGCAATAATTCCTTCATTCTCTGATACAAGATTAGCTATGAATTTACTGTGCAAAATCTCTTCGAAAATATCATCTCTAATATCTTTCATTTTACCTCCTTGTATATTTTTCATCATTAACGAACCGCGTTCCGATATGTGCTTAAAAAAATTAATCCCTTTCTTATGCGTTTTATGTTTTTCGTCATTGCCGAATAATGTTCTGATATGTGTGCAAAAAATATTCCACTCACACCATATATCTAAATATTTGTTCAGAATATTTTTATTTCTTTCAATTCATTTGTTTATTTCATTATTGACGAACTCTTTCTATTGCATATTTAAAATATTACTTACATACCCATATGTCTGGATATTTGTTCAGAACATTTTATTAGTTCATTTTTCATTTCTTCAATTCTTTCGATATTCATTCGTCCCGTTGGTACTGATATGCTGATTCCAGCCAAAATCTCTTTTCCTTGGCTGAATATTGGAACAGCTACACATCTTAATCCTATTTCAATCTCTTCATCATCTAATGCATATCCTTTTTGCCTAATATTTTCAAGCTCTTCTAATAGTTTCTCTTTAGTAATTATCGTATTTTCCGTATACTTCTTCATAGGCTTTGAAAAAATATATTTTTCTAGATACTCTTCAGAAAGATATGCAAGCATCACTTTTCCTACTCCTGTGCAGTACATTGGAGCACGGTTTCCTATCTGAGATGAAACAATACTGAAATCGGAACCTGTAACCTTTTCAAGATAAACTACTTCTCCCTCATATTGTTTGGCTAGATGCATCGTCTCACCAAATAATTTACTTAAACTTTCAAAATGAGGATTCACTTCCAACCTAAGATCCATACGCTTTTGAACACAATTTCCTAGTTCAAAATTTTTAATACCCAATTTATATTTTTTTGTTACATCATATTGCTCCAAAAAACCTTTAATTGTCAATGTATTCACCAAACCATACACTGTACTCTTGCTCAAATCCATTTTTTCTGATATTTCAGTTATACTCAATTCCTTGTTCTTTACAAATAATTCAAGTATTTTTAAGGCTCTCACAACAGATTGTACGGTAACACCATTTTTATTTGCCATATTATCACTCTTTCATAGGTTTGTTTTCGTTACTACCGAACCTCGTTCTAGTTCTGTTTAGATTTTACCATACATGATTTTTTATTGCAATAGATTTTTCATTATTTTAAAATACTATCTCAGATAAATTCAAATATAATATCAATCTAATTACAGTTTTACTTGTAATTTCTTCAACATATTGAAATCATTAAATAATTGAAATAAGTTTCAAAAAATTCCAAATAAGCATTTAATGCAAGCAAAACAAAATAAAGCTCCCTCCATGAAATCCCGTTCGATCCATGTGGGAGCTTGCATTATTATATACTATTCAAAAACCGTCATCAAGGATAAAACGGGAACAGCATCGGCAAGAAGAAGGTAGCAATAACTATACTTATGATACATACCGGTAAACCTGCCTTAACAAAATTTTTGATTGTGTATTTTCCAGGTATTGCTATCATTGCCTGGACGGGACTTGCCATAGGAGTCAGTATTGATGCACAACCAGCAATCTGCACTCCCATAACTGCTGCTCTTGGATCCATGCCCAATTGTACGCAGACCATTGCTACAATTCCGGAAAATACTACAATAATCATGTTTGACATGAGCTGTGTGAGCACGAGAACAACCATCATAAGTACAAACAATACAATATATGGATTAACACCGCTGGTGAAAAGACTTGTCAACTGTGCCCCTACGAAATCCGAAGCGCCGGATACAGCCATTGCACTGGTAAGTGTTAGAATTCCAACAAACAAGAACATTGTTTGAGGATTTATGGAATTGTATGCTTCCTTTGGGCTGAGTATGCCGAAAACAATAAAGAGTGCAGCACCTACCGTTGCAACAATCCAGGTACCTACGTGAATGTAGTCAGCTATGAACAGACAGCAGATTGTCATAATTGATATGATGATTGCAATGGACTGCTTGCTCTTGCTCATTTCTGCAAAACTCCCTATTGCAACCTCTGATTGATCATCAAAGCTGCTGTTGGGAATGTCAGGAAGAAACTTGTGTCCTATAAATACAAAATAAAGAATCGTAATGATGACAAAAGGTGTTCTAGCTATTGTGAAATCAATCATTTGTAATGGTATGGTACCTCCGACCTGCATCATCATATTGTTTGATATTGGATTTATTGCACCTATTCCCATTATTGTGACAGCCGCAGCTACATTAACACAGGCAGCCATGGGGTAAAGCAATTTGCTTCTGCTGATGCCTGTTTCATTTGCCAGTTCAATCATAATTGGAAGCAAAACAGGAACTGCTATGATTGGGTTGACCAAAGCCGAAATGAGGGCACCTGAAATACATGATATTGCAATGAGCGCCTTTGGATTATCCTTGTACCTGTACACCAGTGATGAAATTTTGGCGACTATGCCTGTCTTAGTCAATCCGTTTCCTACAATGAACATAGCACCAAAAAGTATTACATTCGTATTGGAAAAAGCTGCAAGGGCCTGTTCAGCTGTCATGACACCTGTAACAGTCAACCCGACAACGTTAAAAACACAGACTATGCCGTAATCCACTTTTCCCGAAACGAACATGATAATTGTGATTGCTACAATAACCAATGTTGTAATCAATTGAAAACTCATTAAATCCTCCTAAAATTAGTTTAAATTTTTGTAAAATTGCATATATAGCTTGACCCATTTGATCAACGGATCAGAACTCCTTCTTTAAAGACATGCTTTACATCCTGCAAGCATTCAAGTTGTTCAAGTGGGTTTTGATCAACAATAATCAAATCCCCTCTTTTCCCGATTTCTACCGTTCCCCTGTCCCCGGACATGCCCAGCAGGTCTGCTGCATTTACCGTTGCAGCCAAAATACACTCCATTGGCGTATAGCCCTGTTCCGAAAGAAGAGACAACTCCAAGGCACCTATATCATGAGGGGTGTTTATTGCGCCTCCATCTGTACCGACAGCGATTTTTATTCCCATTTCCCTTGCAAAGGCAGCTGCTTTTTTACAATCCTCCAGATACTGATCAGATTTCACTCTGAAGAATTCAGGAAGTGATTCCCTGTCAGGCAGGATATTATTCATATATCCCGGCAGTATAGTAGGCACCAGTGTAATTTGATTCTCCAGCATATATCGTCCGCTGACTTCATCCAGTCCGCTACCATGCTCTATTGAATCCACACCAGCTTTTGCAGCTACCAGGACACCTTGTCCCCCTATGCAGTGTGCCGCCACTTTCTTGCCGGCATCGTGGGCTATGGAGACTATTTCATCCAGACATTCCGGCTTCACATTCACGGCATTTGCAACACCTACTGTTGTCACTCCTCCTGTGAGATATACCTTTATGAAGTCTGCACCTTTTGACAATTGTTCATTGGTATACTTTCTTGCCAGTTCAACTGTATCACAGCAGGGAAGAAACTGACCGAAATGACCTCCCGTAGCCGTCATAGCTTTTCCTGCAACCACAAGGGAAGGTCCTTTTATTACACCGGATTCAATGGCGTCCCTGAAAACCATTTCAAGATTATAAAAATCCATCATAGACCGAACCGTTGTAAATCCACTCTTCAAGATATCCTCCAGATAAGCTACACTTTTCATAATAGTGTGTTCATAACTTGTCAAATCAGTGGACATATTCTTGTCGTCCACCAATACATGTTCATGGCAGTTGATAAGTCCCGGAAGAACATACTCTCCCTTAGCATCAATGATCGTTGACCCTTTATCCGGCTGGCATTCTTCAACAGGCACTATTTTGGAAATGACACCGTTTTCCATCTGTATACAATGGTTTTCAAGAATTGCATCATCCTTGCAAGTTATTACATTGGCATTTTTTATCCAATACATTTCAATCTCCTTTCGCAACCGTTTACATGCAATGATCATTTTACATCTACAAAAGTTGCATCCTTTTTCTTGTATTTATAAATACAGTATAATCGATATGATATTTTTCTTAGAATATTTTTATACCTTTTATAATATTATTACACTCGTTGCAAAATTTGTCAATAGCCATTATAATATTTTTATAGCAAGTAAACAAAATTTACAACAGAGGTTTCTTATGGAAAAATTACTCATACAATTTGCAAACTTTATGTCCAGGGTCCAGGGTCCTTCAACGGAGATAACACTTCATAATTTCCGCACCGGTGAAATACTCTTCCTTAAGCACGGGTATGTTACAGGTAGACAGCCTGATTACAAAAATAATTCTGAAACATTGGAAAGAATTAAGGAACTGGCAGAGAACAATCAGGACTACCTTGTTGGTTATCGGAGAATATCCAGCAATGATCAGCCCTTGAGATCTTCAAACATGTTCATCAGAGATGAAAATGGCGAGCTGGCTTACGTACTGTGCGTAAATCAAAATATTAAAGAGCTTGAGCAATTTCAAAATTTCCTGTCATATTTCACAACATCCTGCATTCCCTTGGAAAGTACCGCAACCAATAAAGAGGAAACTATCGAAAGCCTTATAGACAATATAATCTCAGATGAAATCGAGAAGATAAAACACTCGGGTCTGGATATAATGACAAAAGAAGTCCGCTTCGATATAATAAATCGTTTGGACAAGAAAGGTGTTTTCGATGTGAAAGGTTCCGTACAGAAGGTATGCGAGGTACTGAACATATCTCAAGCTACAATGTACAATTATTTGAAGGAGATTCATAGAGACTAAAATATATTTTGCATTTTGCAAAATATATTTTCTGTGTTAGAATATAATAGGTATACAACAATAAACGCACACCTATTGAAACAGGAGGTTAATCAATGGATACAGCAATATTGAAAAAACTTTGCTCTATAAATGCCGTCCCTACACAGGAAGACAAGGTAAATACAATCATAAGGGATATGATAAAAGATTATGTAGATGAGATATCCGAAGACAGGTTCGGAAACATGATTGCCCACAGAAAGGGCTCTGGACCCCGCTTCATGCTCACAGCCCATACGGACCAGATTGGATTAATGATTCACGGTATAGAAGAAAACGGATGCCTCAGGTTCACTGCCGTGGGAGGGCTTATACCTTTCACCCTCATCGGCCAGAGGGTTGTCATCAATGATACGGTAATGGGAACCATAGGTGTCGATATTGACCTTGAAGCAGGAGGAGATCTGGGCAAGGCCGGAGTCAACAATATGTATGTTGACATAGGAGTTAATTCGAAGGAAGCCGCTGAAAAGAAAGTTTCCATAGGAGATTTTGGCAATTTCTGCAGCGAGTTTTATGAAAATGATGAAATAGTAATGTCCAGGGCTCTCGACGACAGGGCAGGCTGCTTCGTACTCATAGAGGTAATAAAGGCTCTCAAGGAATCCAAATACGATTTGTATTTCGTATTCACTTCCCAGGAGGAATCCGGCACGAGAGGAGCCTACACCGCATCATATTCAATCGAACCGGAGTACGGCATAGCCGTTGACATTACACCTTCCGGAGACCTTCCCGGAACAAAAAACTCAACCGCCTCACTGGGCAATGGAGCAGGGATAAAGCTGATGGACCCTTCCCTCATCATCAATCCTGAAATGAAATCAATGCTTGTCAAAGGGGCCGAGGACAACAATATACCCTATCAGTTTGAAGTCATGAAGCGCGGCGGCACCGATGCAGGCGCATTCCAGTCAGTCCAGACAGGCGTCAAGTCGGCAGCGGTATCGATAGTGACAAGAAACGCCCATACAGCCAATGAGATCGTCAGCAAAAATGACATACAGGCTGTAATAGACATGCTGATTTCAATACTTTGACCAAAACATTCAATATAACAATCCAAAACAAAACAACTGTATCCCGCTGGTAATTCCAGTCATGATACAGTTGTTTTTTATAATCTCGTTGTTTCTCCATCCAGAAGCCAATCGATTAGATTAATTTGCCGAATGCCTTTATAGTTTGAATTTTGTCCTATCCTGTCAAGAGTAAGCAAAACCTTCGGATAATGGTCGGGGATGCTGTCCAGAGGGGCAAGTTCACGTTTTAATGTGTTCTCATCCATAACACTGGCAGCCACCTGATAATATTCGGTCCCCTCATATTTTTGCGCCACAAAATCCACTTCCTTTTGAGCAAGTTTGCCTATATTGACCTTGTATCCCCTTCTTAACAATTCCAGAAAAACTATATTTTCAATAACATGTCCTATATCTGATGAGGCACTGGACAGCAGCATACGACGCATGCCGGTATCTACAATATAATACTTGCCGTGAGTCTTAAGGTACTGTCTTCCCTTGATATCATAGCGATCAACCTTATAGAAAATGTAGCTGTCTGTCAAGGCCCTAACATATTTTTCAACAGTATTGACGGATATCTTTCTGCCGTAAGAATTCAGAGTGTTGGCTATCTTGTTGATTGAAATCGGGCTGCCTATACTGCTGGCTATGGTTTTAATAATACTCTCAAGAAGTGAAATATCTGAAATCCCTTCCCTGCTGGCAACATCCTTTATCAATATCGTATTGTATATTCCCTCAAGATAGGGCTTTATCATCTGCTCATTCTGCTCAAGGGATGATATGTATGGAAATGAACCCAATCTGATATAGTCGTTGAACTTCTCATCAACAGACAGATTGCTGTAACTGAAGGCATCGCAGTACTCCCTGAAGGAAAAAGGCAGCATGTCGACTGTTACATATCTTCCGGACAGCAAGGTGGCCAATTCACCTGACAACATATATGCATTTGAGCCTGTCACATATATATCGACATTCTTCTTAATATAGAGACTGTCAACAGCCCTTTCAAACTCGATGCAGTTTTGGACTTCATCAATGAAAACATAGTTCATTCCATTATTTAATTTTGCAGCAATATAATCATTAAGAGACTTGTAGTCTCTCAGTCCATCATATTCAACACTCTCAAGGTTAATTGATATTATCTGTTTTTCATCTACTCCATTTTCTTTCAAGTAGTCCATGAACAGTGCAAATAAGGTTGATTTTCCACAACGTCTAACTCCTGTCACAACCTTTATGATATCCTTGTCCTTGAAGTCTATCAGCTTATTTAAATATTCCTTCCTTTCAATCATAAAAAACACCTCTTTCATGTCAATATTAACATAAAAAGGTGTTTTATGGCAAGTTTTTTCTCATTTAAGAAAAAACTTTTGGTTTTAAGTCATTTTTTGTATTTTCTACAAATTGCCAAGTACCCTTCTATAGATGCAAGGCATCTTTTCTATATGTGAAAGCTCTATATTTAACTATCAGCTGCCTTCATGCGCTCCAAAACAAACGACTTTGAAGAATTGAAACTGTTTCTGACAAGCTCCACTACACCCTTAATATCATCGTCAATTAGTCTTTTCAGAATTTCACTGTGGTTGTCATATATGGCCTGCCTGTTTTCCATCTTTTCCTCATATAGGTTCGACAAAATGGTGAACTGGCCCCTCAACTGGTTTGCCATTTTCAGTAGCCTGCCGTTGTTGGCATAACTGTAAATGATATTGTGAAAATCATCGGACAGCCTGTTGAATTCCATGAAGCTTCCTGTTTCCAGACACTTCCCTGTTTCCACAAGATTGTTCTTAAGGTCTACATACATTTCTTCAACCTTGCCGGAATCAAATGCATACCTGATGGCAATGCAGTCCAGTTCACAGTACAGATCATACACTTCATTGACATCAGCTTCTGTGAATGTCACAACCTGGGCTCCCTTGTTGGAGAAGTATGTCACCAACCCATCCTGGTAAAGCCTGTTCATGGCTTCACGCAGGGGACTTGAACTTATACTGTATTTCTCCTGAAGTTCCTTGAACTGAAGCCTTGTTCCACTGACAATATTCTGTTGAATTATCTCTTCCCTCAATATTTCATATATCTGGTCCGTTAATGTTTTTCTACTGATTTTTTGCATAATATTCTCCTTTGGATACAGATATTTTAACACAAGATTATCGGTTATACAATTAATTGAATTTTGAGGTTTTAATTTCAACATTCCTGTTATTTTACAAGGCTTTTCTTTTCCACCCAGTTTACCTGGTTCATCAGGGGATGCCTCAGTGTAAGTGCCCCCTCAACTGGGCAAGCCATTACACAACATCCGCAATACCAGCATTCATCAGGATACTGGACCCTTGGGGTTTTGTCTTCTTCATCTCTTGGTAACAATACGTCCACCTGGCATATATTTACACATCTGTTGCATCCTATGCACTTGTCCTCGTCAAAGATCAGGGGTCTTGAAAGAGCTTTGGCGACTGCACTGTATTTATATTCATCCATAACATTTCTCTCCTATGTAATCCGGATTATATTTTTCATAATTCTCCTTGAGGTCACCGTAATAGTCAATAGGCACAGTCTCAACTTCAATCCTGTTTCCCCTTTGACTTACAGTTATAAACTTCTTGTCTTTTTCCTGCTCCTGAAGAGGATAGTCCATTCTCTTGAAGTTAAGGGTTTCAGAACTCGACTCCCTTGAAAGACATGCATGGATAATCAGCTTTGAAACAGTCAAAATATTGAATACTTCATTAAGCCTCATCAAGTCATGGGGATTAGCTGCATGTGCATGGTTCCTTGCTTTTTCCTCCAGCTTGTTCAACTGTTCAAGTCCCGTCTTCAGGATATTCCCGTGCTTCTCTTCACCACAATAGTTCCTCATGGTCTTTGAAAGGGCTGCGTTAAGCTCCTTCCATCCCATGGAATCACCAGTTTCGGTCATCATTGGGCTATATACCCTCTTTTTCTCCAGCTCAATCTGGACTTCATCAGGTTCTTTAAGGTCCATATTCGAAGCATATTTTGCAGCATGTCTGCCCGCATAAGACCCTGTCGATGCAGCATGTCCAAAACAGTTTGAAGCGAAAAGTGAATCACCTGCCACAAATAAACCTTCCAAAGACGACATCAGAGTCCAGTCATTGTGAAATCCTCCAGGTAGTCCAAAAAGCTGGCGTTCATTTGGAGAAAAACTTGATGATGTCCATCCTGCTCCGTAACACTGGAGGACGTGCTTTTCAGGATCGAATCCTGCATCGGTGTAGTTCTTGAGAATTGGAATCCTTGTCTTCCCTTCCTCTCCAACCATCATTCCCCAGATTATGTCCCTTTCCTGTTTAGGCATATCTGTAAGGTCAGCGTAAAAGGGTGGTATGAATCCCTGCTTTATGGACTCATCGAAGGACATTGTCTCCGGTCCGTCATAGTCATATTTTGCCTGTTCTATATTTCCGCCTTTCAAAAAGAAGGGCTGGTCGTCCCCGGACTTGGTTCTTTCGTAGTAATCCTTAAGGATTTTGCCGTCCCTGTTCATATAGGGAATTTCCCTTCCCTTAGAATCTATAAGTGTAGCAGGGTACCATGTATTGTGGTTGTTTCCTGCTCCGTAGGGCGGAAAGCTCTGTCCTGCTGCAGAAAACTCCGCCTTCACTGACTTCTCCATCATATTGAAGGCTGCTCCGGCTCTCCATCCCATTGCATGACCGTCCCCTATGCACTGGGTAGGTCTGAATTCACACAGTCCCGGATGAGCTTCAGAAAACAGCCACACCCTTGCAGGTCTTGACATGCACATGATGGATGACTTGCTTTTGAATATGTAGAACTTTCCTGTCCTGCCGTTGAAGCCCGTCGCTCCCACAACCCTGCTTCCCTGTTTTCCATCCTCAGTGAGAAGGGAAGTCACCATTATCCTGTCAATCACCTTGACTCCCAACCTTAATAGTTCCCTGTACATGGCAGGCTTGAATGTTGTTCCCCAGATTCTCAATGTAATTCTGCTGTCATAGTCATATGCATATAGGAATTTGGTCTCCTCGTCCCTGAAGGCAGCTCCCTTGAACTCATCGTCCTCGTCACGTATCTTTCCGCCCATTTTTTCGATGTCGAGAAGCCTGTCATAGCCTTCCCTGCATTCGATATAGTGTGAAATACCATTATTATATCCATTTTCATTGTCAATCATTGCTTTGACCAGGTCTTCCGGAGATACTGTTGATCCGGGATTTGTTGCAGCGGATTCCCAGTGGTCACAGCCAGACCCGCCAGCTCCGCTCCTCTCCGTTGCCCCCTTTTCAACAAGAACAACCTTTTGTCCGGATTTTGCGGCGGATATGGCTGCCATACATCCGGCTATACCTCCACCCAGAACAAGTACATCTGCTTCCACTCTTTCCTCTTTATTCATTTCCATTTCATAGGGCCATCTTTTATCCATAGTAGACCTCCTTTGTTTCGAGTATATCATTCCCCGGATTTCACAGCAAGTGCATTTTGCATTGTATACAATATATTTTGTGTATTGATTGACATGGAACTGTCCATGATATAGCATATTAATATGTAGCAATCACATAATTTCCATTAAGTTATAAAATCTACTGTGACAAAATTAATGTAAAAGGTGGCTCCAATGAACATAAACAACTGGGTAAAACTAATCCTTGATTCCATATATGACGGTGTCCTCATAATAGACGAAAATGCCGTCGTCCAGTATATCAATCCCGCTTACACGAGAATAACCACAGTCAAATACGACGACATAGTAGGAAAATCCCTGAAGGAAGTGCGTCCGGGAGCCCGCCTGCCCAACGTCCTCCATACGGGAGAAAAGATCCTAAGGGCCCTAAGGCTTGAGGACGGAATAGAATACATAGTAAACATGTCCCCCATCGTCGAGGACGGTCAAATAATAGGCGGCATATCCCTGGTCAAGGGACTAAGCGACGTATATGAATTGACCAGCCAGATAAATGAATACCAGAAGGATATAAAGAAGCTGCAAAACAGTCTGAAAGCCATCCAAAGAGCCAGGTACACCTTCAGCGACATACTGGCTGAGGATCCCGGAGCTGTTGACATCAAGAAGATAGCAATGAAGATAGCCAAGAAGGATACCACCGTGCTGATGACGGGAGAAAGCGGTACGGGAAAGGAGCTCTACGCCCAGGCCATACACAACGCATCCCCCAGGAGCGGCGGCCCCTTTGTGGCTGTAAACTGCGCCTCCCTTCAGTCAAGCCTTCTTGAAAGCGAGCTCTTCGGATACCAGGAAGGCTCCTTCACCGGCGCAGTCAGGGAAGGCAAGATAGGACTCTTCGAAGCGGCAAACGGAGGAACCATATTCCTGGATGAAATATCGGAGATGGATTTCAACCTCCAGTCCAAGCTTCTCAGGACACTTCAGGAAAACACAATACGAAGGATAGGAAGCATAAAGGAAATCCCCATTGACGTCAGGGTTATAACTGCAACAAACAAGGACCTTGATGAAATGGTAGCAAAAAAGGAGTTCAGGGAGGACCTTTACTACAGGATTGCAGTATTCCCATTGCAGCTCCTTCCGCTAAGAGATAGAAAGGGTGATATCCTGCCCCTTGTACATTACTTCACCAGCTACCACGAAGACAAATTGAAGAGGGGCATAGACATAACCTCCGGCGCGAAAAACATGTTGCTGAACTACGACTGGCCGGGCAATATCAGGGAACTTAGAAACTGCATGGAATTTGCAGTGAACATGATGGACGACTTCATCATAGACATTCGGCATCTTCCACGAAGGATACAGACCACCATCTCCTCCGAGACGGATTCCGTTGAGAAACTGGACAGCATAATCAGAATGACTGAAAAGAGGCATATAGGTCAGGCAATTGAGATCTTCGGCGATTCCGTCGAGGGCAAGAAAAAGGCTGCAGAAGCCTTGGGGATATCCCTGGCAAGCCTCTACAACAAAATGAAATGATGAATTTCTAAAATTTTAGAAATTCACAAAATTAATTCCAATATTCTAGAAACAACAAGAACGTTAAAATTTTAACCTACAATCGATTTCAAGACTCCAATCCTCCTGTTTATTCCAGAATCTTATAAGCAGGAGGATTTTTATCGTTGGAATTTCAATGTTTTAAAGTTGGCACGGACATTGCAATAATAAAATTGAACAAAATTCATATTATAAGGAGAATTTTTACATGTTAGCATTTTTAGGTTTTTTAACAATCGTACTACTACTTGCTCTGGTAATGACTAAGAAAACGTCACCAGTAGTTGCACTGATCGTGGTGCCAGTAGTAACTGCACTTATTGGCGGTTTCGGAGGCGAACTGTCGACATTCATCACAGACGGGGTAAAGAGCATTTCCAAAACAGGTGTAATGTTCATCTTCGCAATACTTTTCTTCGGAATACTCACTGATGCTGGTACATTCGAGCCGATCATCAAGAAAATACTGAAGGTTGTCGGAAAGGATCCTGCAAAGATTGCCGTAGGAACAGCAATACTTGCAATGATAGTTCACCTTGACGGTTCGGGAGCAGTTACTTTCCTCGTAACGATTCCGGCAATGCTTCCACTTTACGACGCACTGGGCATGAGACGGACGACACTTGCCACAATAGCGGCACTTTCCGCAGGTACAATGAACGTTCTTCCATGGGGAGGTCCTACATTGAGGGCTGCATCGGCTTTGGAAGTGTCTGTAACAGAACTTTTCAACCCCATGCTGATACCGGTACTGGCAGGAATTGCCTTCGTACTCTTTACGGCTTACTATCTTGGAAGAAAAGAAAGAGCGCTTATAGGAAATATAGATGATGTTGAAATAAGCATGACTGACGAGCAGATTGATGAAGCAAAACAAGGTCTTGCAAGACCAAAACTGTTCGGGTTCAACATAATACTCATAATCGTTGCAATAGCCACTCTCATATCAGGAAAGCTTCCCCCTCACGTTGTATTTATGCTTGCATTTGCAATATCACTGACAGTCAACTATCCAAAGGTGAAAGACCAGAGAGAAAGGATAGATGCACACGCCAAGGCGGCCCTGATGATGGCAAGTATTCTGTTTGCAGCAGGTTCATTCACAGGTATCCTCAAGGGATCGGGAATGATTACAGCCATGGCTGAAGTTGCTGTAAAGGCTGTTCCTGTATCACTCGGACAGCACATACCTTTGATTACAGGACTGGCTTCCATGCCTGCAAGTCTTCTCTTCGATCCTGACTCATTCTATTTTGGCGTAATGCCTGTATTGTCAAGTGCAGCAGGACAGTTTGGAGTTGCTGCCGTTGATGTAGGAAGAGCTGCAATTCTTGGACAAATGACTACAGGTTTCCCTGTAAGCCCCCTGACAGGATCAACCTTCCTTCTAATAGGACTTACGGGAGTGGATCTTGGAGAACACCAGAAGAAGACAATACCTTTTGCATTCCTTACAACATTGGTAATGCTTGTGGTATCCATAGTACTGGGAATACTGCCTTTCTAGGCATGTAAACCCATAATAGACAAGAAAGCGGCTTTGCCGCGTTAACCGTGTTCACGCTTCATGTGAACAAAACGGTTATTAAGAGGTCGCAGAAAGTTTCCATACAAGTGTAATACCAACGCTTCAAGGGATTACATATTTTAAACTTTCTTAGACTATATAAAGGAGATTAAGACTTATGAAAAAGATCAGAATAGGCAGCGGAGCAGGTTATGCCGGCGACAGGCTGGAGCCCTCTCTAGTACTGCTGGAAAAGGGACAACTGGACTACATAGGATTCGAGTGTCTGGCTGAAAGAACCATAGCCATTGCCCAACAGCAAAAGCTTCAGAATCCGGAAAAGGGATACAACGGACTTCTTGAATACAGAATGGAAAAGATATTGCCCCTGGCATACGAGAACAAGGTGAAGGTAATAACCAACATGGGTGCAGCCAACCCTCAGAGCGCTCTTGAAGTAGTAAAGAAAATGGCTGAAGACATGAACCTTAAGGGCATGAAGATAGCTGCCGTATTCGGAGACAGCATATTCGAAAACATCGAAAAGTATTCAGATACAATTGTCTGGGAAACAGGAAAGCCCCTTAAGGACCTTGATGGAGAAGTGGTATCCGCCAACGCATATATGGGAATGGAAGGCATCGTGAAAGCCCTTCAGGAAGGTGCCGATGTCATAATAACGGGAAGGGTTTCAGACCCTGCACTCTTCATCGCTCCCCTTGTTTATGAGTTCGGATGGACGGCAGAGGACTATGAAAAACTTGGCAAGGGAACACTCATAGGCCATCTACTTGAATGCGCAGGCCAGGTGACCGGAGGCTACTATGCAGAGCCTGGAAAGAAGGACATCAGCGATCTTTGGAATCTCGGATTCCCAATCGCAGAAGTGGACGAATCCGGAGATGTAGTGATTACAAAGGTTGAAGGAACAGGCGGATCCGTAACAACTTCAACCTGCACGGAACAGCTTCTCTATGAAATCCACAACCCCGAGAAATACATAACACCGGACTGTGTTGCCGACTTTTCCAAAGTGTCAATGGAACAGATCGGAGTGGACAGAGTATCCGTCAAAGGAGCAACAGGCTACGCCAATACAGACACATTCAAGGTAAGCGTGGGATACAAGGACTGCTTCATCGGCGAAGGCGAGATGAGCTACGGTGGACCGGGATGTCTTGAGAGAGCCGAGCTAGCAGGAGAAATCGTAAGCAAAAGGCTTGAGATGCAGGGAATCGAAATGGACGAGACAAGAATTGATATACTTGGTATAAACTCCATCTACAAGAACGGTTCAAGAACCCTGGCAGGCTACCCTGAAGAGGTCCGTCTGAGATTCGCAGCAAGAACTAAGGACAAGGAAAGCGCAGTAAAAATCGGAAACGAAGTTGAGACCCTTTACACAAACGGTCCCTGCGGTGGAGGCGGAGCTGCCAAATACGTAAAAGAAATAGTATCCGTTGCATCCATACTGGTTCCAAGGAAAGACATGAAAGCGGAAGTTATATGCAAGGAGGTGCTTTAAGATGAAACTTTGGGAAATAGCACATTCACGTACGGGAGACAAGGGAAACATTTCAAACGTGTCCCTCATAGTGTACGACAAGAAGGATTTCGACACAGTCTCCGAAAAGGTGACTGCGGATGTAGTCAAGGAATGGTACAAGGACATAGTGAAGGGTGAAGTAATCAGATATGAGCTTCCCCAGCTGGGAGCGCTGAACTTCGTAATGCACGACGCCCTGGGCGGTGGAGTTACAAGGTCACTTGCCCTGGACAAGCACGGAAAGAGTCTCAGCTCATACCTTCTGGATATAGATATAGAAATGGAATAGCAGACAACTGGTTAAAAAATAGTTCCAAAAAACACAAAAAATGTTGAGGTGAAAAACATCTCAACATTTTTTCTATTCAAGGAATCAGTGTTCCAATACAAGACCCCAATACTTGACATATGTCAATCGATATGACTAGTCAAGCCGTCATCCCAGGGCAGGCATTCATCTTCAAACCGTACTGCCTTGTAGCCATGTTTATTTAGTATCTCTACCGCCTCCACAGACAAGAGGCAATACCGCCCCTGGCAATATGCGATAATTTCCTGATCCTTCGGCAGTTTTTCCAGATGCGCTTCCAGTTCTTCAAGGGGAACAGAACTCGCCCCTCTTATATGGTTTAAATCATAGTATTCCTTGGGTCTAACATCAATCAATGTAACATTGCCATCTTCAAGTTTTCCCATCAATTCCTTTGCATTGATCTGCTCTATGTTGCCGTGCTTTTCATATACATCATCCAATAGTTTCTGAATATCTGCAAATAAACTCTCTCCAAGAACCTGCATGTGATGGAACATGGCCCCCACAGAAGAATCACTTAGTTTGTAAACTGAAAAAAGACCTTTTTTTTCATACTCGACCAGTCTTGCCTCAAGTAATGTTTGAAGATGCTGCGATGTATTCGCAACCGACATTCCAGTATCTTTTGCCAACGTATCGACCGTTTTAGGGCCTTCACACAGAAGATCAATAAGATGTAACCTTCTTGGACTTGATAATGCTTTCCCCACGCGAGCTAAATGATTATATATATTAGTTTTCAATTGTTGTGAATTTGTTGCCATTATAGGTACCTCCGTCATTCAAGTAAAAACAACAGGCTACCAGCCTGTATAATCTTGATAATTTTATACAACTACTCCATGAACATCAGTGAATGATGGAATATATATAACATTATAACTTATCCACTTGATTAATGCAATTTGTTCTAAATTACACCAATTATCCATTTCTTAAAATTAATACCAGTATACTTGAATTGTTTAAATACCTAATCCACCGTTTATTGTATCTCCATTGAATACATATCATCAGTATGCGGGTCTTCTTCATTCTTGATTATATATGCAAGTGTTATCAAGCTTTCAAACAAATGTACATTCTCAACAACAACACTGTCATCACTAATTTCAAGATTTACGGGAGCAAAATTCCAAATACCCTTTATGCCATATGAAACCAGTTCAACAGCTATCTGTGACGCATTCGCCTTCGGTAATGTCAACATGGCTATATCAATATTGTTATTTTTGACAAATACCTTGATATTATCCATATCCATCACTTCGATACCCCTTACAAATAACCCGACAAGGCGAGGATTTACATCAAAAAGTGCTTTGATGACAAAACCGCTTTTTTCGAAATCCAAATAATTAGCCAAAGCCTGTCCAAGGTTTCCTGCTCCAACCACAATCACGTTATATTTCTTTCCAAGTCCCAGGAGTTGGGAAATCTCATTGTATAAATACTCGACCTTATAGCCGTAGCCTTGCTGACCAAAGCCGCCAAAGTTATTAAGGTCCTGACGTATCTGTGATGCTGTAACGCCCATTCTATCACCCAATTCTTTTGAAGATATCCTTGTAACCTGATTTTCAAGCAATTCACCCAAATATCGATGATATCGCGGCAACCGTTTTATGACTGCATTTGATATTTTTTTAGAATACATTCCATTACCTCCATTCAATTATTCCCAAGCACAACCATTTACTGTTCAAAAATCCACACGTTGATGTTATTGAAAAAAACTGCTGAATAAGATGTTAACATCCTGCTCAGCAGCCTGAAGTTTTTTCAAAATAAAATATCGTAACTTCCTAATTTTAACATTCGAGTGTTTCTTTCTCGTAAATTGTGTAAATCGCATTTTTATGAACATCATGTGCAGCTTCCATAATTGACTCGGCAATTGTCGGATGAGCATGGATCATGCTTCCTATATCATCAATGGTAGCCCCCATGCCTATTGCCAGAGCCCCTTCATGAATCATGTCGCTGGCTCTAGGTCCGAAAATGTGGAGCCCCAGAACCTGACCGCTGTCACCATCGACAACAAACTTAATTAAGCCGTATTTGCCCATGGACATTACCTTGGCATTTCCCGAAAGATCCCACTTGCCGATTTTAACATTCTCATATTGCTCTCTGGCCTGGTCTTCAGTCAATCCTACAGATGCCAGTTCCGGCTCCAGGTACACACATGAAGGTGTAGTTTTCCCATCAAAAGCCTTCTTGTTCCCTAGAACAATATTCTCACCAAGTATGATTCCTTGAGCCTGGGCAACATGGGCAAGCATGATACCTCCTGTACAATCACCGACAGCATAAATGTTAGGCTGATTTGTACACAAATATTCATCAACCTTGATTGCACCTCTCTCAGTATCGATACCCGCATCTTCCAAGCCAAGACCTTCAGTATATGGCTTTCTTCCTACAGCCATGAGCACCTTTTCTGCAGCAACCTGCTCTTCATCATCACCAGACTGGAATTTCACAAGACCGCCTGTTGGTGTGTCTTCAATTTCAAGGACGCAGGCTCCGGTAAATACATCGATGTCATCCTTTTCAAGCCTTTCCTTGGCAAGTACGGAAAACTCACTGTCCATAGGCGGCAGAATCCTGTCTTGTGCTTCAACTATGGTAACTTTTGTACCCAATCGCGAATACAGTGCTGCAAATTCAACCCCGATTACACCGCCACCTATTATTACCATGCTTTTTGGCGGCTGTTCAAAAGCCAAGGCATCATCGCTGGTTACTACACAATCTGCATCAAATCCTTTTACCGGGATGCTTGCCACAACAGAGCCTGTTGCCAGGATTGCCTTATCAAAGGTCATATCCATTTCTCCACCGTCATTCAGCGTGACTTTTGCTGTATTCAAGCCTGTAAGTGTCGCAATACCGTATACCACTTTGATATCTCTAGCTGCCATGACGCCGCCTACCCCTTCACAGATCCCGCTTATGATGTTGTTCTTGTATGATTGCAGTTGGCCGAAGTCAAGGGTCGCCTCTTTGATAGTTATGCCCATCTCGGCAACGTGTTTAGTCTCATCAATTACATCTGCTGCATGAAGCAGTATTTTCGTTGGTATACAACCAACATTGAGGCAGGTACCGCCAAGACCACTTTTTCTACAATTGTTACATCCGCACCTAAATCCGCAGCTTTAGCTGCCGCAACGTGACCGCCTGGGCCACCACCGATTACTAGTATTTTCATTTTCTCCTCCTTGAATAGTGTTTTTATTACGTGAATTTTCAAAATATTGCGTCAAAAAATTCACTTGCACAGATTGTTTACGCCCTTTCATCCAATAAGATGCCGAACTATCTCTACAACCACTAAACATGTATCGAAGGAGGATATCAAGTAAACTTCCTACAAAATATCATGTATCTTACCCAAAAGTTACGACTTTTAATTTCGAATGATATTTTCCATGAAATCCTGGTCAATCTGTAGTATAATGGGTATACATTAGTAGTATGTATGTCTATATATTATTAATCCTCTGTGAAACACAGAATAATAATTCAGACTGTTTTGCAGCAAATATGCTGAAATTCCCCATTTATCCTTATGTTTAGGCCGCCAAACCAAAATAATTGATATGGGGAATTTCTTTGTATTCAAATGCAAGTCGTGTTCGCAATCGTTTTCAGAATATTGATAAATTTTCAACAATCTTTGTGTTATTATTATACATCAATTAATTAAAGTAGTCAATAGATTAATTGAATAGTTGAATATCAAAAAAATCCGGTGCAACTTGTCACTAAATCGTGAATTTGCACCGAACTTGCAATACAGACACTTAAGGATATTCAGGAAAATAACCGGTATTCCATCGGGACAGTATATGAGGGAACATCGTGATTCCAAAAAGTCTTGAAGCCTTACATCTTAACCTTTCCGGCAAATTCCTTCATGACCTTTGAAATGGAGATTTGCTGAGGACACACTTTCTCGCAGTTTCCGCAGCCTATGCAGGCACTTGGCTGTTTTTCCTCAGGTATTGCCATCAAGGCCATTGGCGCTATGAAGCCTCCTTCTGTGAACCTGTGTTCGTTGAAGAGTCCAATAAGTTCAGGAATATTCAGCTCCTGGGGACAGTGGCTTACACAGTAGTTGCAGGCCGTACATGGGAGGATCTTTGAGCTGAGCATTTGGCTGGCCATCTTCATTACCGATTCCATTTCCTTTTCACTGAGGGGTTGATCCGTTTCATATGTCCCTAAATTTTCCTTCATCTGTTCATAGTTTGACATGCCTGACAATACAACCTTTACGCTTGGCAAGGACTGAAGATATCTAAAGGCCCATGCGGGAACTCTCTCCCCAGGTCGCATGGACTTAAGCGTTGCAGTCTCTTCTTCATTTAACTTTGCAAGCCTTCCTCCACGGAGCGGCTCCATTACCCAAACGGGTATATTGTAGTCATCCAGAAGTTCAACTTTTCTGCTGGCTTCCTGGAAGATCCAGTCAAGATAGTTCACCTGCAACTGGCCGAACTCCATATGTTCTCCGTAGGCTTCAAGAAAGCGCTTGATGACATCATAGCTTCCATGGGCAGAAAATCCCAGATGCTTAATTCGTCCCAATTCCTTCTGCTTCATCAGAAAAGAAAAAAGGTCATATTTTTCATCAAGATAAGCATCTATGTTCATTTCGCATACATTGTGGAACATATAGAAGTCAAAATAATCCACCCTGCATTTTTCTAGCTGCTTGTCGAAAATCTCCTCAATTTTGGTCATGTTTGACAGGTCATAGCCCGGAAACTTGTCGGCCAGATAATAACTGTCCCTGGGATATTCACTGAGGGCCTTTCCAATGGCAATTTCAGAATTCCCTCCGTGGTATGCCCATGCAGTATCAAAATAATTTATCCCATGTTCCATGGCATAGGCAACCATTTCCCTTGTTGCTTTTTCATCAACATTTGAGTCCTGTCCTTCGATGACAGGCAAGCGCATTGTACCCATCCCCAATGTCGATAGTTTCAAATCCTTAAAATCCTTGTAAATCATATTTCCTCCTAAAATCCTTTTTTATTATTTTCATTTCTAAACTATTACTCTTGTCCCCCCTTCTTTTCTGTCATGCCATTCAAAGATTACAGACTTCACCACCCAGTCCACAAACATTGCAACCAGGTCCCTATTTGAAAAGAAACGCTAATGTTCCATTCTTGCTTCCATGAAATAATATCTCCTCATCTATTTCAGCTTCCTGTAGTCTTCATCTATTGCTGGCTCACCCCATTCATTGCTACAGTCTTCTCCAGGCACTTCAACTGCAATGTGGCTGAACCAGCTGTCGGCCTTGGCTCCATGCCAATGCTTAACTCCGGCCGGAATTTTTATTACATCTCCTGGATTGAGACTGACTGCGGCCTTGCCTTCTTCCTGATACCATCCGCTTCCTGCAGTACACAAGAGGATTTGTCCCCCATCCTTTTTAGCATGATGAATATGCCAGTTGTTTCGGCATCCAGGTTCAAATGTTACATTCATGATCAGCATCGGATCCTCTCCTGGTTCAGTCAACAGATTCAAGAATGAATCCCCTGTAAAATACTCTGAATAGCCTGTGTTCTCTATACCTTTTCCAAATACATTCTCTTTGTTAAACTCATCGATGTTTATGATATTCATTATAATTTCCCTCCAATGTTGTAGATCTAGAACCTCTAAACCTTGATTCAGGTTCATCTTTTTTACATCATACAACCTAAACCTAACTTTAGGTCAAGCACTTTCTTAAAATACTTATTTGTTGAAAGATTACTCCAAATGAAGTATGATATAAACACAATATCACCTAAAGCTAACTTTAGGTCAAGACTTTATTTGAAGTTTTTAACAAGGAGCCCATTATGAAAAAAACAATTACGACTCATTCAATTGGTGAAATATCTAAACTGCTGGATATCTCAATATCTACACTTCGTTATTATGACAAGATAGGCTTACTTCCATTAGTTAATAGAACCGAAGGAAATATTCGTGTATTTGACGATACAGATATAGAATGTCTAAAAATGATTGAATGCCTGAAAACAACAGGCATGCCGCTTAACGATATCAAACAGTTTTTCGAGTGGTGTGAGGTTGGTGATTCTACTATTGAACAACGCTACGAACTCTTCGTTCAACTAAAAGAAGAAACCAAGCAGCAAATAGAACGCCTGAAAAATGCTCTCGATCGAATTAATTATAAGTGCGAATTCTATCGCATAGCCAAGGAAAAGGGCACCACAAATGTTCCCGGTCTTAGGGAAGAACTTGCAATGAAGTTCTTGTCGGAATAACTGGCAATAAGGATTAAAAAACTTCCTATATCATTCCTTCAGGAAAAATATAGGAAGTTTTTTTACAGACATCATTCATATTCCTACAAATTCGAAATATGCATTATTGCCCACAGCGGCAAATTCAGAAGCCAGTCGTCAAGCTTGTAGTCAATCATGGCAGTACGAATTGATGTTTTTGGATTGAATTTTTCATAATATGTCTTGAGGCTCTTTGCCTTTAAATTTGCTTCAGCCTTGACTTCAATGGGAATCACCTCACTGCCATTGTCTATTATAAAATCAATTTCCGCACTCCCTCGATTATTGGTCCAATAGTAGGTTGCAATCTTATCCATTGTCTTTAATTGCTGCAATACATATTGTTCCGTCAAGGCACCCTTAAACTCTTTGAAAAGTTCATTTCCATCAATCAACACTTTTGGATCAAGCCTGACCATGCAGGATAGCAAACCTACATCAAGGATGAACAATTTAAAGGCTTTTATATCCTCATAAGCCTTCAAAGGCAGGCTGGGAGCAGACACACGCTGTACCTTGTGAACTAGTCCGCAGTCAGTCAACCACAACATTGCCATTTCATAATTCTTGGCCCTGGCTCCTTCCTTGACAAGTCCGTATATGAATTTTCTGTTCTCCTTTGTAAGCTGTGAAGGTATGCTATTCCAAAGCATTCGTATTCTTGGTACTGCTTCGTTTGGAGCATGTTTTGAAAAATCCTGTTCGTAGGCATCAAGTATCCTTTCCTGAATTTCTCTTGCAACCCCAAAATCCCTGTTTTCAACAAAATCAGCAACAACTTCGGGCATGCCCCCTATATAGTAATATTGTTTTAGCATTTCTATATATTCCTGCTTGAAGCTGCCGGCAAGTTCAAAGTCCCCCCTGTCGATTAATTCAGCATATTGTTCCTTTCCCATTGCTTTCATAAATTCAACAAAGGACAAGGGATACAAGTCCAGGAACTCGACCTTGCCTACAGGAAAGGAAGTACCCTTGTGCAAGGCGACACCCAACAATGATCCTGCACAAATAATCTGATATTGAGGTGCATTTTCATTGAAATACTTTAGGGCTGTCAATGCTTTCGGTACTTCCTGAATCTCATCAAAAATCAAGAGGGTATCTTCAGGATTGATTTTTTTTCCCGAATATATTTCCAGTCCCATAATAATCCTGTCTACCTTCATGTCAGTTTCAAATAGACTCTCCATCTGCTTGTTATTGTCAAAATTTATGTAGACCATGTTTTTGTATGCATTTTTCCCAAAATTATTCATGAGCCAAGTTTTCCCTACCTGCCTGGCCCCTCGAATAATGAGTGGTTTTCTATTCCTTTTACGCTTCCATTTATGAAGCTTTTCCATTGCCGAACGATACAATATCATCACCTCGTAGCTTCAGTATATACCTTTTTTACATTTTTTACAACGATATTTGTAATTTTAATACATTTTTCACAACGAACTTTCGGCAATATTATACACTTTTTACACGAAAACTTGTGATTCTCGTAAATTTTCCCATTCTATTAGCAATTCTGACAAGTGGTGATTCCGTGTAATTTAAAATGCGATTTTTTATTATATCATATAAGGATTTTAACCGAAATATGGAGAAATAAAAACGGCATCGGATATGATACTTATAAACTTAGCTTATTTATAGTTTTTAACAAAGACTTCAATCTTAACTGCAAAAAGGATGGGTTTATCCCATCCTCCATAATTATTATTTTGTATTGGCTTGAGCATCTTCAAGCAATCGGACAATATGCTCACTTAAAATCCGCCAGTCCAACTCCCGACTCCGTTATTATGCCTTCAAGCATTACGATTCTTTCCTTGTCAGGCTTTTCGAAGGTATGCTTTTCAAGACCAAGCTTGTCGTACTTGTACTCGCCCAGGTTGTGGTAGGGAAGGAGTTCCATCCTGCCCTTTTTCAGATATTTCCCTACAAAGTCTGCAGTTCGTGAAATATTTTCCTCGTCGTCATTGAGACCCGACATGAGAGGTATCCTTACTACTACGGGAACATCAAGACTTCCCATCTTCATGATGTTCTCAAGTATTGTCCCGTTTCCCTCTCCGCAGTACACCCTGTGCTTTTCATCATCCATTGTCTTGATATCCACGAAGATCATGTCCATCTTTTTGAGAACAGGCTCCATCCTTTCCCATTGAAAGGAAGCGCAGGTTTCAATTGCCATATCCACGCCCAGATATTCAAGCCTGTCTACTATTCCGCCAAGGAATCCGGCCTGCATGGAGGCTTCTCCTCCGGAGAAGGTTACACCTCCTCCGGAATCCCTGTAGAAGAGCAGGTCCTTCTTGACTTCATTGACTACCTGGTCAACAGTCATCTCTTCACATGTATGGATACCTTCAGCTTCTCTGCTTCCAATTTTCACATTCCAAGTCTCCGGATTTGCACACCATCTGCACCTAAGGGGGCATCCAGTAAAGAAGACCGTAGTCCTTATGCCGTCTCCGTCGTTTACAGAGAACCTCTGTATGTTGGATATATATCCCTTACAATTTTCATTCTTCATATCAACACTCGATTCTAGCTGTGGATGTTTCTTGCAATGATGGCATCCTGAACTTCCCTTGAAAGATTGACGAACTGAGTGCTGTATCCCGCAACCCTAACAAGGAGGTCCTTGTACTCTTCAGGATTTTTCTGGGCATCCTTCAAAACTTCGTCGGAAATCACATTGAACTGTACGTGGAAAGCGCCCATGTTGAAATAGGACCTTACCGTCGATGCGATATTTGCCATCCCTCTCCTATTTTTGAACATATCCTTTGACAGTCTCAAGTTAAGAAGCGTTCCACCTGTATGTACGTCATGGTTCAGCTTTGCAGCAGATTTCATGGCTGCAATTGGGCTTGAAGTATCTGTTCCCGCAAAAGGAGATACTCCTTCCGTAAGGGGCATTTCAGACTTCCTTCCGCATGGTGTGGCTCCGACAACCTTTCCTGCAGGTATGTAGTTTGAAATTCCCATGAAGGCCGAGTTGAACCTTGAATCGAATAGATCCCTGTATTGTCTGGTTTCATTGTAGTAGTGATTTGACAGTTCCACTGCTATTGAATCGACATATTCTATGTCGTTGCCGTATTTGGGTGCATCCATGACCATTTGGCGAAGTTCATCATATCCTTCCCAGTTGGCATTCATTGCATCACTGAGTTCTTTCAAGCTTGTAGCCTTGTCCTCGTATACAAGCTTCTTGATTGCACAAAGGGAGTTGGCCACTACACCAAGCCCTATTCCCGTCAGGACAGGTCCAACATTGTATTTGGCTCCTCCCCTGCTGAGGTCCAGTCCCTTGTCCATGCAACCGTCAATGCAGGTGGAAAGGAAGGGTCTTGGAACCATTTCGGAATGAAGCTTCTGTGCAACAAGAGTTCCCGTAACGGAATGCTTGACAAGGTTTGAAAGCTCTTTGAAATATGCTTCCTTTATCTCTTCAAAGGATCCATAACCGTCCATTGCCTTGTCACTAAGTCCAAGCTTTGCTCCAGTAATCCTGCTTTTACCTTCATTGAGGGCATATTCAAGAGCAGCTCCGAAATTGATGTTTACGGCTGCTGTCCACTGACCCGTTTTCCTGAAATGAGGTACGACACATCCGCAGTTGCTCCAGTCCCTGGCATCCTCTGCATCGTAGCCAGCCTGAAGGAGCATCTGAGATCCTGCATAATCGCTGTGGATTGCAGGAAATCCAGTTCCCTCTCCTACAAGCTCCATGACAGCCATCATGAAC
This sequence comes from Dethiosulfatibacter aminovorans DSM 17477, assembly GCF_900142005.1. Taxonomy (GTDB): domain Bacteria; phylum Bacillota; class Clostridia; order Tissierellales; family Dethiosulfatibacteraceae; genus Dethiosulfatibacter; species Dethiosulfatibacter aminovorans. The sequence goes on along the minus strand of NZ_FQZL01000005.1, from coordinate 203,070 downwards.
TCTTCCGGGCAGTTTGGATGAATCCTTACGGAAACGCCTGGCTGATGGGTCTTTACTCTCTTTGTCGCTTCCAGGCACATATATGAAACATCGTTGGTTCCATCGCTTCCGTCGACTTTCCTTCCGCCTACTGTAAGGTTCTGAAACTGATTGTAACCGGCAAAATAGTTTGCAGTATTTGCAGAAATAGTCCAGACCCATTCCGATAACTTTAACCAGATTGAGTCCACAAGTTCCTGGGCTCTTTCCCTTGTTATCCTTCCGGCTTCGAAATCCTTCTCGAAATATGGATACATGTACTGGTCGAAACGTCCCAGATTAAGCGCAAGAGGATTTTCAGAGATTATACCTCCAAGCTGTACAAACCACACGAACTGTACAGCTTCATGGAAACTTTCAGGAGGATTTTCAGGCACTCTTCTGCACACTTTTGACATTTCAACAAGTTCCGCTTTTCTTTCCTCGTCATTTTCCTCTGCTGCCATTGTCTCCAGCCTGTCGGCAAATCTGTTTGCAAAAATTATGATTCCTTCCGCAGCCGTTATTACAGCCTTGTAGAAGACAGACTTTTCAATCATTTCAACAGATGTAGCCTGAATTTCTTCAAGTTTTGCCCTGGCTTCCTCAATTATTCCCTTGTATCCCTTGACAAAAAGTACATCCTGATAATCGGGCGTCACTTCCCCTACGGCCTGTCTCCATTTGGAGTCGTTGTCGATTATACCTGTATCTATAAGCAATTCAGCCGTATCTTCAGGAATCCTGGACAAGAAACATTCTTCAAGGGATTTCCCCTTCCAGTAAGGAAATATGTCTTCCCTGACGAATTTTTTCTGTTCTTCGGTAATTGTATAGGGGTCCTGTGACCTGGATTCAAATGTATCCATTTCATCATCAACCCACTTCCATGAGAATTCAGGTGTCAATATCCCTGTTTTCTTGAAGGTTCCTGCAGTACCTACTATAAGCTCCCCGTCAAATATGTTGACAGGCAGTTTCTGGCAGGCCGCCTTGAAAGCCTTGGCCCTTCTCATCTGAATATCTTCACCTTCAGTCTCCTTGTGGGATTCAGTCCAGATATGGGCTCTTTCGGTACATATGGACGGTTTAAGGTTTATATAGTCTTCCTTTGCTCTTTTTATCCTTTGGGTAATCATATTACACCTTCTTTCTTGAGAGTCTCAATTTCATCACCGCTCATGTCGAGATAAGCGGCTAGAATCTTCTCAGTATGCTGTCCCAGTACAGGAGCCGCATACCTTATTTCATCGCTGCATCCTTCAACCTTGATCGGTATTCCTGGAATCTTGACTTCACCTGCAACGGGATGGCTTACACTCTGTATCATGTTCCTCGCCTTTACATGCTCGTCTTCAATCACCATGCCCACATCGTTTATGGGACCGCATGGAACTCCTCCTTCTGTAAGCGATTCGTACCAGTCTTGTGTAGACCTTCCCGAAATCACTTCAGCAATGACAGGCCTGAGAAGGTCATAGTTGTCGTTTCTCAGCGGGTTCGTTCGGAATCTTTCATCATCCGCCAGCTCTTCCCTGTTCATTACCCTGCAGAATTTGGTCCACAGGTTGTCGTTCCCTGCCGCTATCATTATCTTTCCGTCGCTGGTGTCGAAAGGTTCAAATGGAGTTATTGAAGCGTGCTTGTTCCCTGCCGGCTTTGGTGACTGACCAGTGGCGAAGTAACGTGCTACGGCATTTTCAAGGATGGCAACCTGGCAGTCAAGCATTGCCACGTCTATCTTGGTTCCTTTTCCATCCTCTCTTCTCTTGTTCACGGCGGATAGTATTCCTATTGCAGTGAACATTCCGGCAAATATGTCTCCCACGGAAGGTCCAACCCTTGTAGGCTCTCCTCCCTTTTGGCCGGTTATGCTCATGATTCCCCCCATGGCCTGGACAACTCCGTCATAGGCAGGTCTGGAGCTGTAGGGGCCTGTATGTCCGAAGCCCGATGAAGCGGCGTAGATCAGCTCCGGGTTTATTTCCTTCAGTACGTCGTAACCCAGGCCAAGCCTTTCCATGGTTCCCGGCTTGAAGTTCTCAACAAGTACGTCCACTTTTTTCGCAAGGCTTTTAAGGATATCCTTTCCATTTTCGCTCTTGAGGTTAAGGGTTATGCTCTCCTTGTTCCTGTTTATGCTCATGAAATAAGCACTTTCATCTTCTATATAAGGTCCGAAAGCCCTGGAATCGTCTCCCTTGCCGGGCATTTCCACCTTTATGACCTCAGCTCCCAGATCCGCCATTACCATTGTGCAGTAGGGGCCTGCAAGTACCCTTGTAAGGTCAAGAATTCTTATATTCTCCAAAGGCAAATTCATTGTATCATCTCCTAGTAATTTCAACTATTCTTATCTCTTATTATTAAAGCTCCATACCTTCAAGTTCAAATATCAGGTTTGTTATAAACAGGATTCTCTCCATTGCAGAATCAACAAGAGCATATTCCCTGTTGGAATGGTTCCACTCGCCTTTTGCACCTAGAGCACACAAACACGGAACACCTGCCTGAGTTATGAAGGCTGCATCGGAAGCTCCTCCGATTTTAGCGCCCTTAGGTTCTCCAAATCCAAGCTTGGACGACACTTCCCTTGCCTTCTCGAACAGCTTTCCGTTGAGGCTGTTTGGAAATGCGGGAAAAGTATTCTCTATAATAAGATCCGACTTGGTTCCTTCAACATAATTTTTGTTTACAATGGACTCCAAAGCTTCCTTTACCGCCGGAAGGACGGAATTGTCCACATATCTTATATCCAGCTTTATTTCACAATTCTCTGGAACTGCATTGACAACCGTACCGCCGGTTATGGTTCCTACATTCAAGGTTGTTGGTCCGAATTTTCCATTCAGTTCCTGAATTTCAAGAATCTTGTGAGACATTTCCTTTATTGCGCTTATACCATCGTCAAAATTTGCCCCTGCGTGAGCGGAAAGACCTGTGGTACGGATGGCACAGTGCATCATGCCTTTTCTTGCGACAACAATGTCATTGGTGATAAGTCCTGTTTCAAAATTTAAAGCATATTTATAGCCTTTCGCTTCTTCAGCCATAACACTTCCTGATCCTGACTTTCCATGTCCATGCTCTTCATCTCCACTTATCAGAACCTTTATAGGCTTGTTGTATCCAAGGGATTTCAACATCTCAACTACATAGAATATGATGTTGATTCCGCCTTTCATATCCAGAACGCCCGGACCATAAACCTTGCCTTCTTCTACTCTGAAAGGAAAATCCTTTATAAAATCGTCTTTATGAACAGTATCCATATGCCCTGTAAGTATTACACCTTCACTTGGATCGCCCTGGCCCATTTCCCCAACCAGTGTAGGTCCGGCTTTATCAAACTCAATAGTCCTTGTTTCAAATCCAAGATCCTTAAGCCTTCCTTCCACATAGGCACATACATTTTCCACTGCCTTCTTGTTGTGGGTGTAGCTTTCTATCTCTACAATTTCCCTCCAGGTTTTCAGTATTACTTCCTCATTAATGTTGTTCTCTTCCAAAGCACATAGAATTGCTTCTTTATTGATATTTTTTGTTCTCACAATATTTTCCATAAGCTGTCTCCTTAATCTCCTTTATCTCTATACAAATATTATCTGGTAAATTCTTTTATTTCGTATGTCATGTCATCAACCATTTCCTTGATCGGCTCATAGCCTATTCCAGGCTTGTCCAATACTGCTATGCAGGAATCCTCGTCTATTGTCATAGGCGGGTCGATGATGTCCTTCTCCCAATATCTCGTCGATTCAGGAAGATCTCCAGGGAATTTGTAGTTTGGCAGTGAAGTTATGGCTACATTGTGGGCCCTTGCAATTCCTGTGTCCAGCATACCACCGCACCATACGGGCAGGTCATGCTCCTGGCAGAGATCATGAATCTTCTTTGCAGCCGTCAGACCTCCAACCCTGGCAACCTTGATGTTGATGGTCTTTGTAGATCCAAGCTCGATTGCCAGTCTGGCATCGTCCACAGAATGGATGCTTTCATCGAGACAAACCCTTGTCTTGATTGCCTTTTGAAGCTTTGAGTGGTCCACGATGTCGTCGTGGCCAAGAGGCTGTTCGATCATTATGAGGTTCAGCTTGTCCATTTCCTTGAAAAGCTCTATATCGTCAAGGGTGTATGCAGAATTGGCATCAGCCATAAGCATTACGTCAGGATATTTTTCCCTTATCTTCTCAAGATACTTGATGTCCTTTCCAGGCTTGATCTTGATCTTGATTCTGTTGTATCCCTGGTCTACGAAGCCGTCAACATACTTGAGAAGCTCTTCCGGGCTTTCCTTGATTCCTATGCTTACACCAGTCTCAACTTTTTTCTTGGTTCCTCCCAGTGCCTCGGAAAGGGTTATTCCCTTCTCCTTTGCATAGAGGTCCCAAATGGCACAGTCGAGAGCCGCCTTGGCCATCTTGTTTCTCTTGACAGACTTGAACATGTCGTATACCTCTTCAGGATGGTCTATCTCTTCCTTGTCAAGGACCATGGGAACCAGGTAGTCGCTCAATATGATCCATGCAGTATTTGTAGTTTCCTCGTTGTAGAATGGGTGGTAAAGAGCTGAACAATCGCCGTAGCCCACTTTATCTCCCGAATGGACTTCAGTCATTATGAAATGCTTCTCCTTCATCCTTACAGAGCTTATTTCAAATGGAGTCCTGAACTCGATTTTCATCTTTCTCAATACAATCTTATCTATCTTCATGGTTCTACTTCCTCCGTAAAATTGTTGTTTTTTTAATCCTATTTAAAAATATGCCTCTCCACCATCATTCTGTCTATTGCTTCTTCGTCGACCTCGTAGTCGACTCCGTTAGTTTCGTCAGGCACCGCTATTGTGCAATCCTTGGATATCTTGACTTCCGGTATTGTTATGTCCTTGTCGAAATACCTGTCACTTGCCGCTATGTCATGGGCCAGTGTGAAGTTGGGAAGACTTGCAAGTGATATGTTCTGCACCCTTCCTATTCCAAGTTCCGTCATTCCTCCGCACCATACGGGAATCCCATGATCCTGGCACAGGTCGTGAATCTTTATTGATTCGACTATTCCCCTGCATCTGCTGGACTTGATGTTTATCACCTTGCAGCTTCCAAGCTCTATTGCCTGTCTTGCATCCTCAACGCTTTCAATGCTCTCGTCAAGACAAATGGGAGTCTCTATTTCCTTCTGGAGCACCGAATGGTCTATTATGTCGTTTTCTCCAAGAGGCTGCTCTATATACTTCAGGTTGAATTCGTCAAAAGACTTGAAAAGGTCTATGTCCTTCAGCGTATAAGCCGAATTTGCATCAATTGTAAGGGTGATGTCCGGATAATGCTTCCTTACTTCCTTTACAACTTCATAGTCCCAGCCGGGCTTGATCTTTATCTTTGTCCTGTGATATCCTTCTCCCAGATATTTTTCGATTTTTTCAAGAAGGTCCTTGATGGTTGGCTCGATTCCGAGGCTCACACCGACCTTCACTTGGTCATAAACTCCGCCTATGAGAGTCTTCAGTGACTTGTTTTCCTTTTTGCGCTTTATTTCCCAGAGTGCATTCTCCACTGCAGCAACTGCGAGGTTGTTGCCTCTGATATATGATGTTTTCTCAATGAATTCTTCAGGTCCTGAAATATCCTTGTGCAGAATTTCAGGGATAAGGTATTTGCTTATTATATGAAGGGCTGTACCATTGTCCTCAGGACAATACAGGGGGGCAAAAAATGCCTTGCACTCTCCGTATCCTGCAGTATCTTCGGAATACAGTTTTACAAGAAGTGCGTCCCTCTCGACAAATTTCGTGAAAGCCGTTTCAAAAGGAAATCTGAAAGGGTTTTTCACCCTGATTATATCTGCTCTTTCTATTATCATGATTTTCTACTCCTCATATGATTCAAGTGCCCTTTTACAGGCACTCGAATTATATTTTTCTATTTTCAAAAGTCTTATTGCCAACCTATTGCAGCGCCTATAATTACCGCAATTGTTGAAAGAAGTGTCCACATTCCTACAAGAGGAAGGATGAACTTGAGCCATTTGTCGTAAGATACCTTGGCTATTCCGATGAATCCCATCAATGTTCCTGAAGTAGGTATGATAAGGTTAGTTATACCGTCTCCGTACTTGTATCCGGAAACTATTACCTGCTTGGAAAGTCCGATTACTTCTCCGAGAGGTGCAAGTATAGGCATTACCACTGCTGCCTGGCCGCTTCCTGACGGTACGAAGAAGTTGAATATCCAGTTGAAGTAGAATATCAATACCGCTGATACTGTCTTTGATGCAGATGTAAGAGGTACTGCAGCATAGTTTATTATTGTATGAATAACATTACCCTTTGTAAGTACTACGGATATAGCAGTTGCAAAGCCTATTAGAATGGCTGAATAAGTTGCCATTCTACATCCATCGACGAAGGACTTGCTCATTTCATCCATTGACATCCTGTTTATAATACCTGCTATGATTGCAAGTATAATCGTAACAGTGTTAAGTTGATTTATACTCCATCCGTAGTTAAGTGCACCATAAATGTAGATACCGAAAGTTACAAATATTCCAACAAGGATGATTTTGTGTTTTCCTGTAAATTCTGTTACTACGCCTTCGTGTACATCAACAGCCCAGTCGAAGTCTGCTGTTCCAAGAGCTGATTTTGACGGATCCGCCATTACCTTCTTGGCATATCTCATAAGATATACGGTTGCTATGATAACTGCTATCACACATATTACCGTTCTGAATCCAATTCCTGAAAGAGCCGGAAGTCCAGCTATTTCCTGGGCAACCTGAACTGTAAATGGTCCCATACCTCCGAATATGAATCCTGCATAGCAACCCAGATACATCATGGAAAGACCAACTATCGGGTCCATCTTAAGCTTTCTGGCTATTACAAGACCTATAGGTATGAATACTATAACCTGATTAACTATAATCTCCATATAACCAAGAACGGCCATTACCGATACGATTATAGGGATAAGGAATATTATCTTGTCTTGCAGCTTAGATGAAAGAAAATCTATTCCACCTTCTATTGCCCCGGTATCATTGATAATCTTGAATGCACCTGATATTATGAATATAGAAAATATTATCTTTCCAGAATTTATCATACCCTGGGTTATGGCAAATATTGCATTAAAGAAATTTACAGGCGACTGTTCAACGAAGTGGAAGGAACTTGCATCTACAAACTTCGTACCTTCTATAGTATTATAGACACCTGCAGGAATTATGTATGTCAGCACTGCCGCAAACAGAATGAAAAACGTCAATAAAGCATACGTATCTGGCATTTTAAATTTTTTCTTTGGTTTATCATTTCCCAATGATCTTTCAATTTTAGAACTCATGAAACCCTCCATTAATTTTATTGATTATAACTTGATTATTGCCGGCAATTTTTATATCATGATTATAGCAAGGAAATATCTGACTGAAAATCGTCCATAATTTGTCTAAAAATATAAAAGTTAACAAATTTACCTAATTTTAATAAAAAACACGTTTGTTGAAGGAGTTTTTATGAGAATTTGTTTTGCAGGACCCGAAGTTAGAATTATTTTAATGAAGAAAACAATCGGATTATTTTATGATGACATCGATCCTATATACATAATCGACGGAAGGGACTATTATGCCCAGGATTTCTATGAAAAGCTCGAGAAAATAAAGCCCGGAATTGATGCCATGATCTTCACAGGTGAACTGCATTACAATCTTTACAACAAGATATTTTTCCCGGAAGTACCCTGCGAATACATAAAGAAAGACTGGTCCACCCTTCAAAACGCATTGCTTGCCATAACGTTGAAGGGAATAGATTTCACAAATATAAGCATTGACAGCTATCCTCTGTCTATGGTCAACCACCTTGTCAACAACTTGAACATCAGCCTGGATGATTTCCATTTGATAAAGAGAGCAAAATTCGAAAAGGACTATTCACACAGCCTTTTCATGCAGCACAAGGAACTGTATGAGTCCGGCAAGGTCAAGGGATGTCTGACAGCCATGTACACGACCTATCTTGAATTGATAAGAGATGAAATACCCTGTATCTATGCCGAACCGACTACCGATGTAATTGTAAAGACTGTCAATCGCACACGAAAGCTGTATTTCGATAAAATCGGCAAAACCGGCAACCTGGCCATTTTGATAGTTAGAATAATGCCCAAGAGGGAATACTCATACATAAGAAAGGACGAATACCTCTATATGCACGAAAAGATGAAGGTCGCCGAAGAGATATATTTCTTTACGAGGGATACAAATGCCGCCATAGTCAATGAGTCAATTGACAAGTTTGTGATACTTATGAACAGGGCCGACTTCATTGAATATACAAACGGTCTGCAAAGTTTCTATCTAATGAATTCGATAATCAACAATACAAACTGCGATATCAACATAGGAATAGGATATGGATTCAACCCCGGGGAAGCAAAATTCAATGCAAATCTTGCAATAGAAAAAGCAGGTGTCGATGAAAAAAACGCTACCTATATAGTGACAAACTCCGAATCATCAATGGGTCCCCTGTACTTTTTGAACAACAATGTAAACAAGGACGATTCAGATGTGGAGGACGAATATTTTCAGGACCTTGCCAAGAAAAGCGGTCTGTCACAACTTAAAATATACACCCTGTATTCCATAATTGAAAAAACAAAGAGAAACACCTTCACTTCAGTTGAGCTTTCCACAAGAATGGACATGTCCCTGAGAAGCGTCAACAGGATGCTCAAAAGTCTGGAAAATGCCGGTCTTGCAAAAATTGTAAGCAAAAAGACAACCGGTGGGAAAGGCAGGCCAAGGGATATATATGAATTGAATATTTGATTAAATAAAAATCTTCCATGAAACCTTCAATGCAATTGCATCAAAGGGTTCATGGAAGATTTTTTTATTTCCTTTTATATAAGTTCCATTTCATTTCCTGAAACTCAATATTTTATCATGTATCCTCTTGCACCAGCCAACGGCAACACCTACTAATATGGCTGCAATTATAGTTCCTTCCCGCACTGATTTTAACGCACCAAGGAATATCAGGGAAAGGGAGGCGGAAATGATTACCATGATGACATCACTCGTTATTTTCACCTTGTGAAACTCCAGCTTCCCTCTGGATTTTTCCACGATGGAAAGAATCAATCCTTCACCCGGTATGGGGATAAGCTTGGCCGACACATAGGTGTATATTCCAATTCCACACACGACACAGCTGATTGCACAAAGTAAAAGCCTGTAGAGATAGCTCTCCGGTGTTGGAATCATATACAGGAATATGGAATCCGGGGAAGAAACATTTATGGAAATACCTATGAAGAAGGCGCAAAAAAACTGCAGACATGATCTCAACTTGAACTCCCTTCCCAGAATTGCAACTTGAAGTGCAATAAATACCAGATTCATATATATGGTAACCGTTCCAAGCTTTATTCCCGTAATTAGCTCTATTGCATAGGGTATGGAGCTGACAGGCGTTATGCCAAGTCCTGCAAGCTTTGACAGGTTAATCCCCAGACCCATGAGGAAAATGCCGAAAAAATATACCGGTATCCTTTTGAAAATCTTTTTTGATTCTTCATTTATGGTTTTTCTTGATTCCAACGATTCAGGTGAACTCATATCATCATCCTTTCAAAATTTATATTTATTGCAAACATTCATCAATTTGCTTTCTTGAATTGATATCGGATTTTTCTTTTTAAATCATATCAACTTTCCAAGGTTTAAGTAAATTTTCTTGACATCTTCAAACATTGATTCAATGATCTCTTTAACGGAGCTGCATTCACTGACCATTCCGCAAATCTGCCCGGCCATGACGGATCCCTCAATCATATCACCATCAAACACCGCTTTTCTCAGTGACCCCATTGAAAGGTCCTCCAGTTCATCCCTGGATGCCTTTCTAGCCTCAAGTTCCAGAAATTTTAAAGTCATTTCATTCCTGATTCCTCTAACAGGTCCACCAATGCTTCTGCCCGTCACCAATGTATCCGTATCGATTGCCTTGAGGACTTCTTCCTTGAATCTTTCATGAACCGGACATTCCTCAGCAACAAGAAATCTTGTTCCCACTTGAACGCCTTCAGCTCCCAAAGCCATGGCAGCAACAACTCCCCTGCCGTCGGCAATGCCTCCTGCTGCAATTACCGGTAAGGAAACTGCATCAACTACCTGCGGCACCAATGCCATTGTTGTAGTTTCACCGACATGACCTCCAGCTTCCGTTCCCTCTGCAACAATTGCATCCACTCCCATTGCCTCAACCTTCTTTGCAATTTTTACCGACTGGATGACGGATATGATCTTTATACCTGCTCCCTTCCACATTGGGATATATGGAGTAGGGGAACCGGCACCGGTCACAACCACCTGTACGCCCTCATCAACAATAACTTTCGCCAGTTCATCCCTGTTGGGAGCCATCAACATCAAATTGACACCAAAGGGCTTATCCGTCTTCCTTTTGCATTTGCCTATTTCCTCTCTTAGCCTATCCGCACTCAGTCCCCCCGATGCTATGACTCCAAGTCCACCGGCATTTGACACCGCTGCTGCAAATTCACCCATGGAAATTTGGGCCATTCCTCCCAGCAGTATGGGATACTCTATATTCAACATCTCATTTATTTTCATTTTAATAAAATGGCCTTTCAATTGAAGGGCCACAGCCTCCCTATTTGTAAATACAAGCTGCCAAGCCATGTTTCCCTGAAAACAAAGCTCGGCTGCTTGAATATAATATTTTATAAAACGGACTTCATAAATTATCTTTATTGTTAACTGAAATTCTTGATTATTTGATATTTGTATAGTTGTAGGAGTTGTTTCATAATCCGTCCCATAAAATAATAAACTATTGGAATGTCATTGCAAGTCAATCATTCAATAATATGTCCATTACAGTCACTTTTTGCCGCCAAGTATTGACCTTGCAAGATCAATCAGTTCCTCGCTTACATAGTCAGCAATCAATACATCCGTTATCTCTTCGACTCCATTCAGTATTTCAGGCTTTATTATATCATCCAATGTCGCTTGATTGGCTCCGCACCCACTGCATGCTCCCCTGAATTTGATACACAACTTATTGTCTACGATCTTGTCAAATTCTATCCAGCCGTCATGTTCAAGAAGCTTTGGATTGATTATTTCTTCAATTATTTGTAATATTTTTTCTTCCATAAGTGACCTCTTTTTTTAATTTCTAAATTCCAAATTTTACAGCATTTCGTAGATTATGGCTGCTCCCATTCCTCCACCGATGCACATGCTTACTAAACCTGTTGATAATTGTCTTCTTTTCATTTCACTGAACAGTTTAGATGTAAGGAATGCACCACTTCCGCCAAGAGGATGTCCAAGTGCTATTGCTCCACCGTTTACATTAGTGATTTCCTCATTGATTCCAAGTGTCTCTATACATGCTATAGCCTGTGATGCAAAGGCTTCGTTCAATTCGATAAGTTCGATGTCCTTAAGTGTCATTCCTGCCTGCTTCAATGCCTTGGGTATAGCATACATTGGTCCAACACCCATTATTGCAGGATCGACTCCTACTGCCGAAAAGGCCTTTACCTTTGCAAGAGGCTTCAATCCAAGAGATAGCGCCTTTTCCTTAGTCATTAGCATTACAAAACCTGCGCCATCGCTTGTCTGAGAGGAATTTCCCGCTGTTACACTTCCGTCCCTTTTGAATACCGGTCTGAGCTTTGCAAGAGCCTCTTTTGTCTGTCCATACCTAATTCCCTCGTCCTTGTTGAATATAAAGGTTTCCTGTCCGCTTCCGTCTTCAAGGGGTCTTATAGCTTCAATGTCTATTATTTCATCATCAAAAAGTCCGTTCTCCTGAGCAGCTTGAGCTCTCAAATGGCTTCTCAATGCTAGAGCATCCTGCTTCTCCCTGCTTACATTGTACTTGGATGCAACATTTTCTGCTGTAATTCCCATTGACATATAATGGCCCGGCTTACTGCCCATCAATGCAATCTCAGGGAAGTTCATGTTTCCGCCTCCAGGAATGGTACTCATACTTTCCACTCCACCGGCAATTGCTATGTCAATGTTTCCTGCCAAAATTGCATTGTTTGCAGTTGCTATTGTCTGTACACCCGATGAACAGAATCTGTTCACAGTTTGACCTGCTGTAGAATCAGGGAAGCCCGCAAGAGCTGATGCCGTTCTTCCTATGTTAAGTCCCTGTTCTGCCTCTGGAAATGCATTTCCCATCACTATATCTTCAACATCCTCGTATGCAACACCGGGGGTTCTGTCCATCAACCCTTTCAGCACTTGGGCTGCCAGAGACTCTGGTCTAGTGTACTTGAGCTTTCCCCTGGGAGCCTTTCCCACTGCTGATCTTGCATAACTAACGATTACAACCTCTCTCATGCCGACACCTCATTTCCTATGATTGTATTCTTAAAGTATTCAGATTCAAGCTTAAGAAGCTGTTCCTCAGGCACTTCAGTACCTTTTGGTACATCTCCTCCACTTATAACCTTAACTACGCCTAATGCCTTTTCATATATGTCATCCGGCATGAACAGTCCTTCGTGTCTGTTCAGAAGTACTATTCCCAATGCAGCCTGCCCCATTGTTCCTACGGCAGTCACTGTTCTCTCAACATATGGCTTGAACCCTTCAACAGCCATGGTTGGCGCCTTGTTTTTTGCAACAGCCACCATATCCACATCACTTCCAAGTACTACAGTATCCTTTGGCAGAAGTCCCAGACCTATAAAATCTTCCGTACTTTCCGCCTTGCTTGGCAATATTATCCTGTCTACCAATACCTTTAAGAAAGGAATTATATCCATACCTCTGATACCATCGCCCATTCCATATGTATCCATTATGTGAGATGTCAGTCCACCACCTAAAGGTAATACTCCATTTTTAAAATCGTAACCGGTTTTTGTTATATCAGCTCCTGCAACAACTCCGTGGCTGTTTTTAACTATATCATATCCAGCTCCAGTAATCGGCCCTGATACAATCGATACGACTGGCTTGTTGTATAGTTTGATCTTTCTAATAAATTTTTGTATTGAATCTACATCTTCAGCGGCAGCATCAACTTTTATTGCAGCATTATCGCAGCCTACAATCACAAGACCGTCGATATCAGTTTCAATCTTTTCAATGGTTTCCGCTATCCATTCAGCTGTCTTTGAATCAATCCCAGCTGAGCTGTCTCCTATTATCAATGCCGCTATTCCACCTTCCATGTCTCTTACTTCAATATTGTTAAAGCTGGAGACAACGGCATATTGATCAAATCCATTATTCATCGCAATTTCTCCTCTATGACTTTTTCTTCATTAATTCGCTCATTTCTCCCCAATTTTCATTAAAGATACTTGAAGGCATTTGCTTCACGTCCTTAATAATAGGTTTAAACATCATGTTGGCGAGAACATCCTTTTCCATATCCACTCCGGGAGCTACTTCAATCAGCTCCCAACCGTCTTCGGTGAGTTTGAAAACTGCTCTTTCAGTTACTATGAGAACTTCTTTTCCATCTTCCAGTGCAAGTTTTCCGTTAAAGGAAACCTGCTCAATCTCATCCTTGAACTTGACGATTTTTCCCTCTTTAAGAATATTAAGTTTTCCATCGGCTATGTCAGCTTCAAGACCTCCACAGAAAATCAATGAGAATACTATCTTCTTTGATCCTCCTGCAACATTGATGAAACCTCCTACTCCGATTCCTCCACCATTCAGCATGCTGGCATTGAGATTACCCTCCGGACTTATCTGCAATGCGCCCAGTCCGGCGAAGTCCAATCCACCGCCATCATAGAAGTCAAACTGATCAGCCATTTCAATAGTTGCATCTGCATTCCAGCAGCATCCGAAATCGTGCTTGTTTGCAGGCATTCCTCCGATACCACCTGCCTCCGTTGTTAGCGTGAACAGATCCAAAACGCCTTCTTCCGCAGCAACAGAAGCTATGGCTTCAGGAATACCTACCCCCAGGTTTACAACATTACCGGGAGTCAATTCCATAGCTGCTCTTCTGGCGATTACTTTCCTTGGGCTAAGCTTTTCCATTGGAAGGCTTTCAAGGGGAACTCTATGTTCGCCGGCAAAGACAGGATTGTAAACCGTTTGTGCTGTCTGCCAGTGGTATTCAGGTTTTGCTACATATATGTAATCGACCATTATGCCCGGAACGATGATATCCTTTGGATTTGTGGATCCTGACTGTATTATGCTTTCAACCTGACATATCACCTTTCCACCGCATGCTCTCGCAGCCTGGGCCATTGCAAGCTGTCCCAGCTTGTATCCTTCCTTATCCATGGATATGTTGCCTTTTTCATCTGCATAGGTTCCTCTTATGAGTCCAATATCCACTTTCGGCAGTTTATACATAAGCCATTCTTCATCATTAAGGTTTATCAAGTCGATTATTGGCTCAGCATCCTTTGCCCTCTGGTTCATTGTACCGCCAAGCTGCCTTGGATCCATCATTGTTCCAAGACCCACTTTAGTGATTACTCCAGGTTTTCTTGCAGCAATATATCTGGGCATTGTTGAAAGAACTCCCTGAGGAAGATTGAATACCTCAGCCTTGTTGTCCCCTGACAGTTTTGTCATGGCAGGTCCGCAACCCATCAAATGACCTCCAACAGCCCTTTTGAGCAATCCTTCACGAGCAATGTGGGCGAATCCCCTTTCTCCTCTGTTTCCTACTGCTGACTGGAAATATATTGTCAAATCTCTAGGATGTCCTTTATCCAAGAAACTCTTTTCAAGTTCCATGACTACTTCTTCAGCGAAACCACCCATTGTTATCCCGGTAGTAAAAATCGTATCCCCGTCCTTGATAATATTACAAACTTCACTAGAATCAATAAATTTAGCCATTTTCACTTTCCTTTCAAATGTTTTTTATCTTTTGTTGCTGTATTCCGGTCTTCTTTTTTCAGTGAAGGCTTTCATTCCTTCCTTTTGATCTTCCGTGGAAAAACAAGATGAAAACAATGCCTTTTCAAATCTTTTTCCAGTATTTATATCATTATCAACTGCATAATTAATGGCAGACTTAGCGAACTGCAGTGCTGAAGCAGGCTTTTGGCATAGTTTTTTTGCATATTTCACAGCCTCTTCCATCACCTCTTCATCAGCAACACACTTTGTCACAAGGCCGATCTCATAAGCTTCCCTGCCCTTGACCATTTTACCTGACATGACCATTTCCTTGGCTTTAACCGCACCTATCATTTTTGTGAGTCTCTGCGTACCGCCGGCACCTGGAATAACTCCAATTCCAACCTCGGGAAGTCCGAACATGGCATTCTCGCCCGCTATCCTGAAATCGCAGGCAAGTGACAACTCACATCCGCCTCCAAGGGCAGGTCCGTTAACTGCAGCTATTACAGGTATAGGCAATGATTCCAAAGTGTCATTGATAAAATGGGCTTTCTCTGACGTTCTTTCAGCCTCAAACAAATTTGAATCCATCATCTCTTTGATATCAGCCCCTGCAGCAAAAGCCTTTTCGCTTCCAGTAATGATCAGTACTCTTATATCCAAATCTTGTCTTATAATATTGATAGCTTCTATCATATCGTCGTTCAAATCATTACACAATGCATTAAGAGCAGTTGGTCTGTTCAAAGTTATTGTTGCAATATTGTCTTCTTTTTTCAATAAAACATTCTTAAATTCCCCGATCATATTGTTACCGCCTCTATTCGTATTTATAAAAGCCTTCTCCACATTTCATTCCTGTCTTTCCAGCTCTGATCATCTGTTTTAGTATCAATTGGGGTGCATACCCTAAATCATTGAATTCATCTCTGAAATATTCTGAAATAATCACACTAAGGTCTATTCCACCGAAATCGAACATCTGGAAAGGTCCCATTGGATAATTCAGGCCAAGCTTCACTGCAGTATCGATATCTTCCACTGATGCAACACCTTCTTCAAGAAGTCTTGCAGCTTCATTCATATAAGGTATCAAAAGTCTGTTTACTATGAATCCAGGAGAATCCTTCTTGACTTCTACTGGAGTCTTTCCTAGAGAAAGAGAAAACTCAAGAGCCATTTCTATAGTTTTCTTTGAAGAATCCATTCCATATATTACTTCTACAAGTTTCATGACTGGTACTGGATTAAAGAAGTGTATTCCACAGAATCTGTCAGGTCTTCCAGATGCACTTGCTATTTCAGTTACAGACATTGATGATGTGTTTGTTGCAAAAATCGTATCTTCCTTGCATATTCCGTTCAGTTCACTGAAGATGCTTTTTTTGAGGTCCATATTTTCAAGAACTGCCTCTATGATCAAATCCGCATCCTTGAAATCTTCCAGTTTGTCTGTTTTTGTAATCCTGTCGAGAGCATCGTTTTTCTGAATCTCTGTAATTCTTTCTTTCTTGACACTTTTATCAAGAAGCTTTGCCATTTTTGTTACCGATGATTCAACATACTCCATTTTAATATCTCTTAGGATGACGTTGTATCCCTTCATTGCTGCAACCTGGGCTATACCTGTACCCATTGTTCCGGCACCAACGACACCAATGGTTTTAATGTTCATATTATCCTCCTTATTATTACTCGGACGGCATCTAATACCGTCCGAGCATGGAAATTTAATTATACTGGTACCTTAACTTGTTTCTTGAATTTCTCAAGTATCTTTCTAGGTGTTACATATGCTCTGTCGTAAATTGGAATGTCTTTCTCGATACCTGCAAGGTATTTTGCTATTCCCTTAAGCTCTTCAAGGTCGTATCTTGACATCATTGCAACTTCTTCCATCTGTGGAGATCCACCACCATGAAGACCTGCAACTATCATTGCTCCACCAAACTCGGAAATCATCTGGTCTTCAATCATCCTGAAGCATCTGTGCTGGTTCTCTGCTGAAATTTCAGGATTTCTCATGATGTACTTGTGAAGTAAATCTCCAACCCCATCTTTTTCTTGATAATAATCTGCTTCCATAGGCAATGTTGCAATAAGACCACCGGCCAAGTCCGCAAGTATCTTATTCTCATTGTATATTTCCTCTCCTGCAAGCTTTCTTCCTGCATTAGTAAGGATTTCATCAGGGATCCATGTTCCTGAAGGAGACTCTTCAGCCTTAACTGCACTTGCAACACCAGCTGCATATACAAGCTCTGCAAGACCGATTATGTGTGCAAGCTTACCTTTAACGTGGTCAGCTTTTGCGATTCCATTGTACTCTGCCACTAGAGCTGCCTGACTTGCTATAACCTCAGAAGTCGCAGGCTTACATCCTGTATATGAATGTCTGTGGAAGTGAGCGAACATCAATGCAAGGAATCCAGCATAAGGTGTACATCTTGGGTCAGCTTGTCCATTCATGAATACTCTGTCGTTTGGAATGAATACGTCATCGAAAATTGTAAGTGACTCCATATCTCCAACCTTGTTTATAGGAGCATCAATGTGCTTTCTCTTATGTCTTACTCCTGGAAGTGCAGCAAGCTTTACTCCAGGCCAGTCTGCAGGTATTGCAAAAGATACTGCATAAGCTGCGTCTTTAGGACCCATGAAACGAGTTGGTGTAACGATTATTTCATCTACGTATGGAGCTGCAGAGTTACAAGATTTCGCTCCTCTTACTATGATTCCATCTTCTCTTGTTTCAACTACTCTCAAGTACATGTCAGGATCAGCCTGGTCTGAAGGTCTCTTGAGTCTGTCACCTTTTACGTCTGTCTGTGCACAGTTTGCAACTATATCGTTTTCCTGAGACCATGCAAGGTATTTCTCGAATCTTTTGTGGAAATCTGTTCCAAGAGCATCGTCCATTTCATATGTAACTACTGAAAGAGCGTTTAGTGCGTCGATTCCCATACATCTCTGGATACATCCTCCAACTCTGTGAGAAAGAAGCTTTGTCATTTTCTGCTTGTTGAACAAGTCCTCTCTTGAATGGTGAATGTGTGTAAATCTGTTGATTGTCTCTCCAGTAAGGTGTGATGTAGCTGTACAGAACTCCTTGTATCTGTCATCATGAGCACAATCAAATGTCTGTCTCATAACATACATTCCAGGTTCCATCCTTGGATCAGACCTGTCTACCACCTCTCCACCTATATAAATATTGGGTTTCATTTTTAATAGTCTTTCTTTGTACTGTTCAAATGTACCTACTGCCATTTTGGTTCCTCCTAATGTTTTTTTATTTGCAAATAAACAGTGCAAATAGCGTGCCAACATTATAAAAAAATTACATTTTCTTTGAAAACCGCCTTTTTTGAAGGTTTTCACGCCATCCCGTCAACTGGTCAAAAAAATGATTAAAACCCAACACTCAATTCTGTATATATTGTATACAGTTTGAAGGCATAAAAAAAAGTGGCGATGTATACTTAGTATACATCGCCACTTTTTTTCCTACATCAATCCATATTTTTCCAGTTTTGAATAAAAAGCTCTCCTGGATATTCCCAGTTCCTCGATGACCTTGCTCTTATTGTTGTTGTTTCTTAAGAGAGATCCCGCTATCAGTTCCTTCTCCAATACTTCTATATTGAGTTTCAAGTTGTACTTGTCACTGTCTTTTTTCCTGCTGTTGCTGGCTGGAGCAATATAAGCCGGTAGGTGTCTTGCCTTTATCATGTTTCCATCCCTTATTATATTGGCATGTTCCAGTGCGTTATTCAGTTCCCTTATATTTCCGGGCCAGTCATAGTTCTGAACTATCATCATTGTATCGGAAGCCAAATATACATCATCTCCGCTTTTGGCATTCAGCCTTTTAAGTATTGAACGGGCCAGCAATATTATGTCATCCTTCCTTTCCCTTAGAGGAGGCAGGAACAGGGGCACCACATTCAGTCGGTAGTAGAGGTCGCTTCTGAAGGTCCCTTCCGCTATCATCTTTTCCAGGTCCCTGTGGGTTGCCGCTATTACCCTGACATCAAGCTTGATGGTCTTGTTTCCTCCGACCCTTTCCAGTTCCTTTTCCTGAAGCACTCTCAATATCTTTGCCTGCATGGCCAGATTCATGTCTCCAATTTCATCCAGAAATATGGTTCCTCCCTGGGCAAGTTCAAACTTGCCCATCTTGCCGCCTTTCTTGGCACCGGTGAAAGCTCCCTCCTCATATCCCATAAGTTCGCTTTCCAGCAAATTCTCAGGTATAGACGCGCAATTCACCTTGATGAAAGGCTGATTTCTTCTGTTGCTGTCATTGCAGATTGCCCTTGCCAGCACTTCCTTACCCACTCCGCTCTCGCCTCTTATTAGTACCGTGGTGTCTGTTTTCGCCACCTTGGATGCAAGAAAAAGAACTTCCTTTGTTTTTTCATTTGCGCATATATATTCATCGAAGCACTGGGAAAGATGCTCCTTGTCAAGCTGCTTCTTGTAATACTTGACTATCTCTCTTTCCCTGCTCAGTTCTTCAGTCAGTCTCGATACCTCTGAAACATCGTTGAAAATCGAAACGGCTCCCATAAGCTCCTCATCCTTATATATAGGGAAAGACAGGCCTACAACATAAACATCAGTATTCGGTATCTGTTCAACAATATTGTGGGATGCTTTCCCCATTCTCATTACCTCTATCGCCGTCGCTTCTGGATTGATATTACAAAGCTTCTTGCCGATAGCCTTTTCAGCAGGAAAGCCAAGAATATCCTCATATGCCTTGTTTACATATACAATAGCTGTATCAGCATCATTTATCACCACAATATCTGAAATATTATCCAGAATGTCAAGTAAAAACCCGTCATCCCATTTATTTATAAATTCCCTTGTCACTTCGTGATATCTTCTCTGCATAACGTTATCTCCAGTTCAAGTATTTTAAATAAATATTATCACAATTGAATAATTTGTCAAATCATCGTTTCGATTTTTGGCTTTTATTCTGCTCGCTCAAATATTGGCATATATCTTGCATCTAATCATAGTACGAGGTGATAAAATGAGTGATAAAACAAACAAAATTACATGTATTGGTAGTGGAACAATAGGGTCCGGATGGGCGACGGCCTTCCTGATGAAAAACTGCAATGTATGCCTTTATGATGTTTCTCCAGAACAGCTTGAATCATCAAAGAAACTTATTCTCAGCAACCTGAAACTCCTTGAGGACAAACAAGTCTTCGAGAACCGCTCAATGGGGGAAATATTTGAAAACATAACATTTACTACAGATTTTGAAGAAGCCGTCAAGGATTCCCGGTTCATACAGGAATCAGGACCCGAAAATTATGAAATCAAAAAAAGAATATTGGCGGATGTAGATCTTTATGCTCCGGAAGATGCAATTTTTGCCAGCAGCACGTCGGGACTTCTCATTACAAAAATTGCAGAAGATTCATCACATCCCGAAAGATGTATAGGTGCACACCCCTATAATCCCCCTCATCTCATACCCCTTGTTGAAATTACAAAGGGCGAAAAAACTTCCCGGGATATTGTAGACAAGGCTTTCTCCTTCTATACTTCAATAGGCAAGGAACCCGTCATGCTAAACAAGGAGTCACTGGGCTTCATCGGAAATCGTTTATCCTTCGCTTTGTACAGGGAGCTTATCACAATGGTCATCAACGACTGCTGCTCTGTAGAGGACATCGACAAGGTTGTAACCTATGGCATCGGAATGCGCTGGGCCATACTGGGGCCTGCCATGCTCTATGACCTGGGAGCCGGCGATGCGGGGATAAGGGGAATGTCGAAGCTTGACACCACATTGAACATGGTTTTCAAGGACCTATCAAATCTTAATCACATGCCGAAGGTCTGGTATGACGTTGCCGAAAAAGGACTGGAGTCGGAGAAGGAGAATTTCCCCGATTTCATCGGGAAAACAAGACCTGAAATAGCTAAATTCAGAGACAATATGCTTGTAGAAGTATTGAAACTTCATAAAAAAATATAGGAGAATAAAGATATGGATAAAGTAATACTGACAGTTGCAACAACAGGATCATGGGGCTCAAAGAACGATTCGCCCTATATACCTCTAAGTCCTGAGGAAATTGCCGAGGAAGTGGTTAACTGCTCTATGGCAGGAGCGTCACTGGCTCATATTCACGCACGGGACGAAAACGGAAATGAATCCCTTTCAACAGATATATTCTCCGATATAGTTGGAAGGATAAAGGAAAAAAATGATGATTTGATACTCAATATGACTACTGCCGGACCTCCTCCTCACGAAAACAGAATGATTCCTATCAAGGCTATTAAGCCGGAAATGGCCTCCTTTGACTGTGGAAGTATGAACTGGCTCCATAAGCATGTTTTTGTAAATTCACCTGAATTCCTTGAAAACCTGGGAATGTGCATGCAAAAAAACAACATCAAGCCCGAGGTAGAAATTTTTGATTCAGGGATGATGTACAATGCACTACATTATATCAAAAGAGGAATACTTAAATCACCTGTTCATTTCCAGTTTGTATTGGGTGCGCCAGGAGGAATGAAAGCTACGGTGAAAAACCTTTTATTCCTTCAGGAAATGCTTCCTGAAAATTCAACCTGGAGTGCATTCGGAATAGGAAAGGACCATCTTAAAATCATGTATGCCTCCCTGGCTCTTGGTGCAACAGGCATACGAGTGGGTATGGAAGACAATCTTTATTACGAAAAAGGTATACTGGCCAAATCCAATGTTGAATTTGTTGAAAGAGCTGTAAGGGTAATAGAAGAATTTGGAAAGAAACCCGCAACACCTTCGGAAGCAAGGGAAATACTAAATCTATAATCTTTTTATCCACACGAAAAGGGGCTGTCTCATGACCGGAAAACAATCCGTTGATGAGCAGCCCTTTCTTTCTGTAATCTGTTCTGTACCAAGTGTCTAATTCCCGATCTTGTTCAACGTTCAAATATATACAAGTTTACAATTCAGTTATAATGCTGACAAGCTCAAAATCTTCCACCAGGGGGGGCGGAAGATTTTGTTCGTTGTCTAGTATGTGTTTTGTTGAGTTATATGTTTCTCTTAGTTGCAGGTAGTTCCCATGTCGGCAGCAACTATGGCACCGGTCATGATGCTTGATGCGTCAGATGCAAGGAAGGTAACTACTGCAGCAATTTCTTCGATTGTTCCAAGTCTCTTAAGAGCTGTCTTGCTGAGTATCTGGTCTCTTACCTTTGGTATCTCAAGAGGTTTCTTGTTGATTGATGTAGGTACATATCCGGGGCAAACTGTGTTGGCTGTAATCCCGTATCTTCCCCATTCCATAGCCATTGTCTTTGAAAGGCTTACAACACCGGCTTTTGACGCACAGTATGCAGCGATATTCTTAGTTCCCACAAGACCGCCTGCAGAAGATATGTTTATTATTCTTCCACCGTCTCCCTGCTTTATCATTTCCTTGGCTGCAGCTGCTGCTCCGAAGAATACTCCCTTTAGGTTTGTATCAAGAACTGTATCCCACTCGTCTTCAGACATTTCTATTACTTTCTTTGTTATACCCATTCCTGCATTGTTTACCATGATGTCTACTCTGCCGAATTCTTCTACAGTCTTCTTCACAAGTTCGTCAAGCTCTTCCTTGACTATAACGTCACACTGCACGCCTAAAGCCTTCTTTCCTGTCTTCTTGATTTCTTCTGCCACTTCATCACAGTCCGCCTGATTTCTGCTTGATACTACTACATCAGCACCAAAGTGCGAAAGAACCATGGACATGCCGTATCCCAATCCCTTTGTTCCGCCTGTTACGATTGCTACCTTTCCTGTAAGATCAAATGTTGGCATTGTCAATTTTTCATTTCCCATTGTTATTCCTCCTATGATTTTATTTAACTTTTTGTTATGTATCTAATAGTGTATACTATTCTTAACATAATAATTTTATAAGCAAATATCATACCAATTTCTTCAAAACATCCAAATCTTATATACTATTTTGCAATCGCTTCCCTATTTAATAGCTTATTGGCTATTTCCCCGTCTCAAAAGAATATCTGTTTATATTTTAAATACTTTTCAATTTGAAGGAAAGCTTAAGGCAAATCATGTATACATTGTATACATATACGTCATTTATCAGGTCGTTATTTGTATATAAATAAAACAACTTCAGGCACTTTAATTAACAGCTGTTTTTTCAATATAAAAAAACGTTTGCTAAAATACACATATTCAAGCAAAAAAATGGTTATTTAATCTTTTTTGTGGTTTTTGGCACATATATTGCTTTATATATTTCCATATGAAAGCAATTGCAACTAGTAATGCTAAATACTGCACCGAAGGGGGAATATCTGAATTGCTTTTTAAACTAATCTAATGGAGGTATTTATTTTATGTTAGGAGTAATAGGCGTATTATTTTCACTAGCTTTGATCATGGTTATTGTTTACAAAGGATTTGGCGTAATACCGGCATCCATAATATGTTCTCTTGTAGTAATCCTCACTACCGGTGGAGAAATATGGCCAATGCTGAGCGGAGGATTCCTTGCAGGAACAACCGGTTTCATTGCAAAATACTTTTTTCTTCTTTCCACTGGAGCTTTCCTAGGTCAAGCTCTTGGTGACAGCGGTTCAGCAAAGGCAATCGGTAATTTCCTGATTGACAAACTCGGAGCCGACAAGGTTCTTCTCATAACAACCTTGACAACTGCAATACTAAGCTACGGTGGTGTTAGCTTGTTCGTTCAAACCTTTACTGTAATACCACTTGTTCTTGGAATATACAAGGAAGCAAACATACCAAAAAGGTTCATGGTAGGATCATTTGTTCTTGGTAACGGAACCTTCGCCATGACTGCCCTTCCAGGTTTGCCTTCACTTCCGAACCTGATTCCTACAACCTATCTTGGTACAACTCCAATGGCAGCACCGATAATGGGTATTATCTGTGCAGTATTCATGTTTGCAGCAGGTCAGTTATACCTTGCAAGAGAATTGAAAAAATGTCGCGAAAGAGGAGAAGGATTCAAAATCAACATGGCTACAGACGAAAAATTCCTTGCCATTACTGATGAAAAAGAACTTCCATCAGCAGCAAAGTCTTTTGTACCTTTGATAGTAGTACTCGTATTGATTGTTGCTTTTTCAGGACAGTTTGAAGACAAGAACTTTGGTGTCAGCATAATGCTTATTATAGGCGCTCTGTTAACCCTTGCACTGAACTGGAGTAACATACCAAATAAAATGAACACTATGAACGAGGGATTCAAGGTTGCGCTTATTCCATTATTGAACACTGCAGCGCTTGTAGGATTTGGTACTGTTGTATCACAATCTTCTGCATTCCAAACTTTCGTTGATTTTGCAATGGGTCTTCAGTTCAGCCCATATATTTCTGCAGCACTAGCTACAAACATAGTTGCAGGTATCACCGGTTCGGCATCAGGAGGACTTGCAATATTCATGAAAACTCTTGGTCAGCAATACCTTGATATGGGACTTAATGCTGAGGCATTCCACAGGATTTCGGCAATTGCATGTGGCGGACTTGACTCTCTTCCTCACAACGGTGCCGTTGTTACCATGTTCATGCTCATGGGAACTACACATAAGGAAAGCTATAAGTATGTATTTGTAATCATGTGTGCAATTCCTTTGATAACAACAGTACTTGCAATAGCATTGGGAACCATAGGCATAATTTAACCTCATGAACAAAATGAAAAAAAACGACACAAGAATCACAAGGATGCTGAATGTGGAATATCCTCTTCTATGCGGCGGACTGTACGGGCTTTCGGAATCGAAGCTCGTATCGTCAATCTGCAACGCGGGAGGATATGCATTCCTCTCCTCAAGCCACCTTAATTCGAAGGAATTGCTAAAAAAAGAAATTCGCAAGACAAGAGCATTAACAGATAAACCCTTTGGTGTAAATCTGTCCCTTTTGAAGGAATCAAAAAGCAATCTTGTCAACGAATATATTGATGCTGTAATCGAGGAAAATATCCCCGTAGTCGAAACCGCAGGGAACAATCCTGAAGATTACATCAAAAAATTGAAAGAAAACGGAATCAAGGTTTTACACAAAGTCGTATCTCCACGACATGCCTTAAAAGCCGAAAAATTCGGAGCGGACGCCATAATCCTGGTAGGATATTCGGCAGGAGGACATCCCGGAATGGACGAAGTGGGACTGTTTGTCAATCTGGTGGAAACCTTGAATTGCGTACAAGTGCCTGTAATTGCAGCAGGGGGAATATGCAGCGGCCGGGGAATGGCAGCAGCGATGTCTGCAGGAGCGGAAGCAGTACTAATGGGAACTGCCTTTTCTGTAACTAAGGAATCCCATTACCACGAAAACATAAAAAACAAAATAATCGAATCCAGTTCAACAGATACTGTAGTTATTTTCAAGTCAATAAGGAACGCGTTCAGATGCGTCAGGAACAAGATGACCGAAAAAATACTTGAACTGGAAGAAAACAATGCATCTCCCGAAGAGCTTCTGGTTCATCTTAAGAATTTTGATGCCAAAGAAAGCTATTTGGCAGGCGATGCAGAAAACATCTTCATACCTGCAGGTCAGGCCATCGGACTAATAGACAGCATCAAAAGCTGCAGGGAGCTAATAGAAAATACAATGGAAGAATACAAGGCTTGCATCTAGCTGCCTTGTCTCTTTATAAAGGAGGATAAATTGAACGAAGCGTTAATAGTTTTGGAACAGGTTTTTATATTGATATTGCTTATGTTTATAGGTTTTGCCTCGATCAAGCTTAAGATAATGGAACTTGACTGGTATGTAGGAGTAGGAAAATTCACAATATATGTTGCTCTTCCCGCACTCATCTTCAAGGTCATCACCACCTTAGGCGGTAGATCAGTTCTTTTGGAAGGCAAGATGGCAGTTGTCATATCAGTGGTTGTAATATTCATTAACTTTGCCATAGGAAAATTTGTAGGTAAGATAAGCAAACTGGAAGGCCCTACCCTCGATACCCACCAGAGTGCAACAGCCATGGGAAATCTTGGATATATAGGAATACCAATGATTGCCGCACTTTACAGCAATATGGGACTTGTAGTCGTAGCAATCTACATGATATTCGATTTGATGTTCAACTGGACAATGGGAATTAACTTCATGGATCAGAACAAGAACCAGACAAGGGAAGAGTTGATGAGGAGCCTCATCACACCACTTAATGTTACACTTGTGATATCCCTCGTATTCCTTATGCTCAACATTACTCCATCCGGGACTGTATTCGAAGTCATATCAGGACTTGGAGCAACAACCAAGTATCTGTCAATCGCTTACCTGGGTGCAATGCTAACTGTTGTTGACTTCAGCGGATCACACAAGCAGCTTTCACTTTATACCCACGCTGCCATAAAACTCATAGCATTTCCTGTTTTGATATATGTTGTTGCAGTACAGTTTGTGGACCCGGTCATAGCAAAGACATTCGCTATAATAATGGCACTCCCAACAATGCCATCCTTCCCAATATTTGCAACACTTAAGGGCGGAGACCATCATTATGCTGTAAAGATAACATTTGTAGGAACACTTACATCACTTGTAACAATACCTGTAGTAACATGGATAATGGCATATATTTAACAAAAACAAAGAAGTCTTTTCCCGGCTGATGATTATTTCAGCTGAGGGGAGATTCTTTTTTTTTTTGCCCAAACCAAGATATATTCCAATGTCCAACTATATATTAAATGAATTTTCACCTTTTTTTGTTTTATATGTATACACAAATATCAGTTAAAACAGGTGATTTGTATCCTTTATATACAATAAACAAGGTATATCAAGGCTTTAAGAATGGCACGCTTCTTGCAATATTAATTGTTAATATAATAACGTTATTATATTAACGTTAAATCAATAACAATTATTAGGAGGATCTTATGTTTGAAAAGAAGCATGAAATGATTAGAAAGCTAGCAAGAGAATTTGCTGAAAATGAAATAGCTCCTCGTGCTCAGGAAATCGACAAAACGGGAGAGTATCCCGCTGACTTGAGGGAAAAACTCATAAAAAGCAAATTCCACTGTGTTACCATACCCGAGGAGTACGGCGGATGCGGAGGAGACTACAAGTCAGCTGCAATCGTTACCGAGGAAATTGCAGCAAAATGCGGTTCTTCCGTAACACAGATAATGCCCAACTCCCTTTCAGGTGGCCCCTTGATATATTTCGGCAACCATGAGCAAAAAAAGAAATACCTGCAGGGAATGGCGGAAGGTAGTCTTATAGGAGCCTTTGGAATTACTGAACCAGGTGCTGGTTCAGATGCATCGTCCATCGATACAGTTGCTGAGAAGGATGGAGACGACTATATACTTAACGGTAGAAAGTGTTTTATAACAAACGGACCCATCTGCGATTTCATAACTGTTTTCGCTAAAACAGATACAAAGGCCAAAGGAGTAAGCGGAATAAGTGCCTTCATAGTTGAAGCCGACTGGAACGGTTTTTCAAGAGGAAAGAATGAAGACAAACTAGGAATCAAGGGATCCAAAACCAGTGACATCATTCTTGAAAATGTAAGGGTTCCGAAGGAAAACCTTCTCGGAAGAGAAGGACAAGGATTCAAGATATGCATGGGAGTACTTGATTCAGGCCGTATAACCGTTGCTTCCCAGGGACTTGGTCTGGCACAGGGAGCTCTTGACGAAGCTGTTAAGTTCACAAAGGAAAGAATTCAGTTTGGAAAATCAATTGCCAAATTCCAGAACACTCAATTTGAAATTGCAGATATGGCTACAAAGGTACAATGCGGAAGACACCTTGTATTCAATGCAGCACATATGAAGGATAGCGGCCGTTCATACACCAAGGAAGCAGCAATGGCAAAATACTATTGCGGAGAGCTTTGTAATGAGATTTCATACAGATCACTTCAGCTCCACGGAGGATACGGTTTCATCAAGGACTACGACATAGAGAGAATATACAGGGATTCCAGAATTGTATCAATATATGAAGGAACATCAGAAATTCAAAAACTAGTAATATCCGGAATGGTATACGCCGGTAAATAGGAGGTCATTATGAAAATAGTAGTATGCGTTAAGCAGGTACCAAATACAAACGAAGTAAGAATAGATCCTGTAAAGGGAACACTAATCAGGGATGGAGTAGAAAGCATACTCAATCCTGATGATGCAAATGCATTGGAAGAAGCTCTAAGTTTGAAGGACCAGAATGAAGATGTAAAGGTCACAGTAGTATCAATGGGACCTCCACAAGCCAAGGAAGTATTGATTGAATGTCTTGCCAAGGGAGCTGATGAGGCAGTGCTTCTAAGCGACCGTGCCTTTGGTGGAGCTGACAGTTGGGCAACATCAAATACAATTTCAGCAGCCATAAAGAAAATAGCGGACTATGACATCATATTTGCAGGCAGACAGGCAATAGACGGTGATACTGCCCAAGTCGGTCCACAAATTGCTGAAAAACTGGACATACCCCAGGTTACATATGTACAGGATTTCACCCTAGGTAAAGACTCTGTTACAGTTCAAAGACAGCTTGAAGACGGCTACGAACTCATTGAGGTTAAAACGCCAGTCCTGCTTACTACAATCAAGGAACTTAACACTCCTAGATACATGAGTGTAAAAGGTATCCTGGATGCCTATAAAAAAGAAATACCTGTGTGGGGAATCGACGATATAGATGTAGATCCTTCAATCGTAGGTCTTAAGGCATCTCCTACAAAGGTTTTCAAATCCTTTGTTAATCCGCCAAAAGGTGCAGGAATGATGCTTGAAGGAACATCAAAAGAAAAAGTTAATGGTCTTATGGAAAACTTGAAAGACAAACATATAATATGATTTGGGAGGACGGTTATGAGTAATATTAAAGATTATAAAGATGTTTGGGTATTTGCGGAGCAGAGAGGTGGAGTTATAACTCCCGTTGTTCTGGAACTGCTTGGAGAAGGAAAAAAGCTTGCAGAAGAAGCAGGATCAAAATTGTGTGCGGTTCTCATGGGCGAGAATGTCAAGGAAATGTCCGATACATTGATAGCACATGGAGCAGATAAGGTCTATACGGCTGATTCTCCTCTTCTGAAAAACTATACAACCGACGGATATACAAGTATGATGACAGAAATGATTGAAGCCTACAAGCCTGAAATTGTACTTTACGGTGCAACACACATAGGAAGAGCCTTTGCACCAAGGGTTGCAGCAAGGGTAAATACAGGTCTTACTGCAGACTGTACAAAGCTTGAAATAGATCCCGAGGACAAGAAACTTAAACAGACAAGACCTGCATTCGGCGGTAACCTTATGGCTACAATCATATGCCCCGACTCCAGGCCCCAAATGTCAACTGTAAGGCCTGGCGTAATGGAAAAAGCTGAAATGGATTCCACCAGAAAGGGAGAGGTTATCTCTGTGGATGTCAAGCTTGCCGAAAGCGATATTAGAACAAAAATACTTGAAATAGTTAAGAGTAAAAAAGAGCTTGTTTCACTTACAGATGCCGAAGTTATAGTATCAGGAGGAAAGGGTCTTGGAGATCCGTCCGGTTTTGAGCTTCTTAAAGACCTTGCCGACTCCATGGGCGGCGTTGTAGGAGCTTCAAGGGCAGCTGTTGATGCAGGTTGGATAGACCACAGCAACCAGGTAGGTCAGACTGGAACTACAGTCAAGCCCAAGATCTATGTTGCATGTGGAATATCGGGAGCAATCCAGCACGTTGCCGGAATGCATGAAGCGGACACAATCATAGCCATAAACAAGAATCCCAGCGCACCAATTTTCGAACTTTCCGATTATGGAATCGTAGGCGACCTCTACGAGGTTGTACCTATGATGATAGATGCTTTCTCTGCAATAGAATGAGCAAGGCTGTAAAAAAAAGGCTGTATTCCCCCGAGGTACAGCTTTTTTTAGCACCTTGTTTACATCACTACAAACTCCGTTGTGCTTCCCGTATTTGTACTCTTCACCTCAAGCCTTGTGTCAATTCTCTCTTTTAGCTCCTGTACGTGGGATATGATACCAACGAGACGCCCAGACTCCTGAAGATCGATGAGACAGCTGATGGCATTGTCCAGGGACTCCTGGTCAAGAGTCCCGAATCCCTCATCAATGAACATAGTGTCCAGCTGGACGCCTCCCGCATATGACTGCACCACATCAGAAAGCCCAAGAGCCATTGATAGGGATGCCTTGAATCCTTCCCCTCCGGAAAGGGTCTTGACATGTCTCGATTTGCCAGTATAGTTGTCGAACACTTCCAGCTCGAGACCACTTTGCTTGTTCTTCCTTTCCAGTTCCTCGGTCCTCGAAAGTACAAATCTGCCCTGGCTCATCTTTCTGAGCCTTATATTGGCTGCTTTCAGAATGTCATCAAGAAATGCCGCCAGTACATACCTTTCAAAGGTAATCATTCCCTTGTTCCTTCCCTGGGCTATAGCGGCAAGGTTCCCAAGGACCTTGTACCTGTTCTCCCTGTCCCCGATTTCTTCCTTTATCTTTTTAATGCTCTCAACAATCTCCGAATTGTTTGCAGACCGATTCTCAATGGCGCTTCTTGTCTTGATCATCTCATTGATTGCACTTCCGATACTATCTACTGCCTTGTCGAATTCCTCAATGCTGGCCACTTGAAGACCCTTTGTTTCAGCAACAAGCTTTTCATATTGCTGTTTCTGGAAGTGGAGCTCCCTGCGGTGTTCTTCAACGATTTTTCTGTTTATTTCCAATTCATCTGCGGTCATCTTTGAGCTGACATAATCATCAAAAGATAAAAAACCTTCACTTATGATCTTAGCTTTCAGTTCCCTGCCTGCCTTTTCACTCTTTTCACAGGAACTTTTTTCTTCATTTCTCAGCTGTTCAAGACTGGCCTTCACTCCGGCAAAGGACACCTTTGCAGACTCAAGGTTCCTTCTTGCACTTTCGTAGCTTTCTTCCACCCTTCTCTTGATTGTTGCCACTTCGTTCATTTTTGTAATAAGACTTTTTACGCTTCGCAGTTCTTCAGGAACTTCAGTATAGATTGCCTCAAGCTTCGTCTTCTCACGAGACAATTTACCGGCTGATTCGAGCTGTGTTGCAGTGAGGCTTTCTATCTCCTTGTCCAAATCCTCAATGTTCTTCCTGGAAGCCTTGATTTTTCCCTCCAGCTCATTGCCTTCATCCGCAAGTGCTTTCATCTTCTTTCCTTCACCTGCTATATCATCAAGCTTCATCCTGCAATTCTCCATTATGGCCGGCATATCCTCCTTACTTAGAGCCTCAAGATACTTCATGTCCCTTAACTTTCCGTCATCAGTCGATTCCGAATAGCAAACCAGCTCATTGAAAAGAATTTTTCTGTCTTCCGATATCTTTTTCAGCTTTTCTTCCGATACCGCCACCTTTCTAGCTGCATCATTCACCTTCTTATCCTGCTTTTTGACATCTTCTTCCAGCTCGTTTATCCTGTCTTCAGATATGGACTCACCTGAAATTAATGCAGGCGAAGGATGGTCAAGTGACCCGCATACGGGGCATGGCTTTCCTTCTTCAAGTTCCGCAGCCAGAAGGGCAGCCTGGTTTCTAAGGAAAACAAGCTTGCTTGACTTGTATACCTTGTCCAATGACTGAAGCACCTGCTCTTCTTTTTCCACAGTTTTCCTGTATTTTTCCAAGTCTGTCCACACCTTGTCCCATTCCTGGAAATTCAAATGTATTTTTTCAAGATTCTTCCTCTTTTCTTCCCACTGCTTGTATTCACTTCTCAACCTGACCTGGGCGGTCTTTGCCTCACCTGATTTTTTCAGTCTTTCCTCATATCCACCAAGGTTTTTCCTGGTTTTATCAAGATTGAGCAAAGAGGTTTCCTTCTTCTTATGCTGAATCTCTGCATCCTTCCCCATCTGTTCAACAGACCTGCTGACAGCTTCAATCCTGCTTACCTTGTCTTCCAAAGCTTTAAGGGAACGGAGCTTTTCTACAAGTTTCTCCCTCATTGCCCTGCTTTCAGAAGAATCCTCCTTGCCGAATACAGCCTCTGCTTTTTCAAGAATTCCTTTTGCTTCTAAAAGTTCTTTTTCCTTCTTCTTTCCCTTCTCTATTATCCCGTCAAGTTCCTTCTGTCTTTCATCGCGGTTCTTTTCATGCTGAAGTATGAGGGCAGCCTTCTCCCCCTTCATTATCCTTTCCTTAAGGTCCTTGATTTCTGCCGACCTTTCCTCAAGTTTGCCTACTTCCTCAGCTGTACTGTCCTTCAGCTTCAGCTTTTCATTGTCACTTTTTGCCTTTTCCCTCTTGGATACAAGGTCCTCTTTCTCCTTGTTTTTGCCTTCAATCTTAAGAGACATGTCTCTTTTCAAACCTTCGTCCCTTTTTATCAATTCAAGAGTCCTGAGAATAATTTCGTCCATGTTCTTGCTGGCCGAAGCAACAAGTTCTTCAAGGACCTCGTCTTCTCCGCAATCTATTTTTGCAGCTTCATAGTTCCTCAACCTTTCCTTGTCCTCTATGTCCCTGTGCAGCGCCTTTGATTTCATATCCAGATTCATCTGCATCAGGTTGTAGAGCCTCGTATCGAAGAGCTTCCTGAGGACCTTTTCCCTGTCCTGGCTGTCAGAGTTGAGCATCTGCCTGAACTCACCCTGGGGTATCATCATTATCTGCCTGAACTGGTCGGCATTTATTCCCATGAGTGATTCTATCTTTTCATTGACCCTGCTGACTCCCGTCATAACTTTTCTTCCTTGACCCTGGCCTATGAGAAGCTCCGCCTCTGGCTTCTGCTCCGTAAACCCTTCCCCCCTGGACTTGGGTTTATTCTGTTTCGGTATCCTCTTCACACTGTATCTTGTTCCCTTAAGCTCGAAATCAAGCTCCACCTCTGTAAGGAGGTCGTCCCTTGAATACTGGCTTCTCAAACTTTCAGCCGACCTTCCGCTCTTTCCTCCGCCGCTGCTTCCACTTGCCTCCCCGTACATCGCAAAGCTTATGGCATCGAATATGGTTGTTTTCCCGGAACCCGTAGGTCCCGTAACAAGGAAGAGATTTCTTCCGTTGAGCTCCTGAAAATCCACAGTCTCTATTTCACCGTAGGGTCCGAATGCTGTCATCCTTAACTTTAATGGTCTCATACTTCCCTTCCCTTTCTTCCTATTTCATCGAATATGTCCACCACTATTCCCTTCTTGCCTTCATCGAATTCTTCACCTGACAAGTTCTCGTAAAACTCTCCAAAAAGCTCCACAGGATTCTTCCGTGAAAACTCGTCTCCTGCAGAAGTCCTGTCCTCACCGGCTTCCCTGTCAAACTGTTCCCTCTCAAGTCGCAATATATTGGGATAGACAGACCTAAGCCTACCTATGGGATCCAAGAGTTCTCCCTTGTCTGTTAGACTTGCCATTATGTAGTCGTCGGTATTTCCCAGGGAATATATTTCTCTGTCCATGAGGCTGTTCAGGTCTCCCTTGATTATCCTCAAGTCCCTGAGTGGCTCCAGCTCCCTAAGTTCATATTCTACATTCCCATCTCCATCCATATCCACTATGGTTATGGATTTCCTCTGCCTCGCCTCAGAGAAGGAATACTTCAAAAGGGATCCGGAATACCTTATCTTCTCATTTTTCACCTTCTGCGGCCTGTGGAGGTGGCCCAGGGCAACATAGTCAAAGGGATCATAGTAGTCGACATTGACATATTCGGACCCTCCTATGGACAACGGCCTTTCAGACTCGCTTGTCTCCGGAGCTTCCGTACCCATAAGAAAGGCATGGGATATGCACACATTCCTTGAATTGCCATCCATCTTGTCCACAATCCTTCCAAGAACCATCTTCATTGCATCATCATGGGTCTTGATTTCTCCTTCCCCATAAAGTTCCCTTACAACTGCAGGCTCTGCAAATGGCACTGGATAGAAATCCACAGTCCCATATTCATCCTCCACCTTCACAGGGATTATTTCCCTGGAAATATTTCCCCTTATATGGAGTCCCCTATCCGTAAGTATTTTGCTTGCAAAACCTACCCTGTCAGGGCTGTCGTGGTTACCTGCTATGGCAATTACTGTGATTTCATGCTTCAGTATGATTTCAGAAAGTGTATCGTCAAGAAGTTCCACAGCCTCCACTGGAGGGATGGACCTGTCGTATATGTCTCCTGCAATTATGAGCACCTGCGGCTTTTCAATCTCTATTGTCTCCACCAGCTGCTTAAGCATATGTCTCTGGTCTTCCGTCATATGGACTCCGTGAACGAGCTTTCCAATATGCCAGTCGCCAGTATGTATTATCTTCATATGTCACCTCTATATTCAGACCAGACAGCGGGGCTTGCCCCACTGTCTGATCATAAATTTTTCTCACCAGATAATTATAACACTTTATAGGAGTATTTCGAACAGGTACTTTTCAGTATATTTCGAAAGGTAAAGGCTTTTTTGTTTTTATGCAAAATATTTATGAACATCATAACAAAACCTTTTGGTTCTCAAAAACTGCTGTGTCATAATTTGTCATATTTTGACATCTGATAATCTTTTTTGTGAAACCCTTTTCCTGTATACTTTAGAAAAACACATTAATGGAGGAGAAACACTATGAAATCAAAAAGAATTTTAGCACTTATACTTGCTCTGATGTTGCTGTTCGTTGGGTGCTCAAGCCCAAGCAATACCGATTCAGGAGAAGGTACTGAAGTCAAGCAGGGAGAATTCAAGATCAAGGTGGGTCTGGTTACACCTGAGCAGGACATAGCAACCCAGTCAATGAGACACTTCGAAGCAGAAGTGGAAAAGCTTTCTGAAGGAAGAGTTGACGTTGAGTTGTTCCCAGGTGGAGCAATCGGAGGATCTGCAGACATCTTCAATGGTGTTCAGGACGGAAGCATAGAAATGTGTGTTAACATCTATCCACCTTTCGCACAGTTTACAGATGCATTCCTTCTTTACAACCTGCCATACCTTTTCAGCAACAAGGAAGTTGCATTTGAATTCCTTGACAGCGACATAGCAAAAGAAATAGCAGCAAGCATAGAAGACAAAGGATTCAAGCAGCTTGCAGTATTTGACGGCGGATACAGAAATGTGTCAAACAACGACAAGCCCGTACACGCACCGTCAGACCTTGAAGGACTTAAAATCAGGACTCTCAACAACCCTGTTCAGATTGACTACTTCAAGGCATATGGAGCCAATCCTACTCCACTGCCATACGGAGACATCTACGTAGGTCTTCAGACCAAGACAATCGACGGACAGGAAAACAGCTTCAGCAATATTGCATCAATGAAGTTCAACGAAGTTCAGAAATACGTTACAGACACTCAGCATGGATTCGACCCTGTCGGTATGTTCATAAACACAGATATCTATGCTTCATATCCGGACGAAGTGAAGGCTATAATAGACGAAGCTGCTCTCAGCACTCAGGCATTCAACAGAGAGCTTGCAATCGAACTTGAAGCAAAAGCATTGGAAACAATAGCGGAAACTACTGAAATCACATACTTGACAGATGAAGAGAGACAAGCATTCATAGACGCAGCAATGCCTACATACAAAAACTTTGAAGAACAAATCGGAAAGGAACTTTTGGAGAAGGCTCTTGCAAAGATCGAAGAAATCGAAAACAAGTAGGAGTTAAATACAGGGTGTCTTTTGACACCCTGTACTATTTACGGAGGTTATAAATGAAATTTTTAAAATTGCTTGACGAGCATGTAGAAGAGTGGATACTGATAGTCACTTATACGGCCATGCTCATAATAGCCTCAGCACAAGTGTTTTTCAGATACGTGATCAATTATTCCATATCATGGAGTCAGGACCTTCTGACTTACATGCTCATCTGGTCCGTATTCATTGGAATCTCACTGGCTGTCAAAAAAAGGAAGCATATCAAGGTAGAACTTGCCTTTGTAATACTTCCAAAAAAAGCACAATTTTTCCTGAAAGTATTTTCAAACCTTGTATTCATGGTATTCTGCGGAGTATTCAGCTATTTCTCCTTGATAAAGGTATACAAACTCATCTTCATCAATCCGCAGATATCGGAATCAACGGGTCTTTCAATGTGGTTGATTCAAATTGCAGTACCAATCGGATTCATACTTAGTATTTACAGACTCGTAGTCGACACAAGACTGCTCTTCCAGGAAAGAGCGGATCAAATAAGGATAGGAGGTTAATCATGCATATATTTTTATTGTTGGCTTCCTTTTTCCTCTTCGTATTCCTGTCGGTGCCAATAGGCGTATCAATAGGAATCGCACTTTGCATCTATGGATTTTCAGGAGGTGCAATGGGACTTGACTATATTTCGCAATCAATATTTTCCTCAATGAACAGCTTCCCTCTAATAGCAATCCCCTTCTTCATACTTGCGGGATCAATAATGGAAGGAGGCGGGCTGTCGAAGAGACTTATTAACCTTTCAAATTCCATGGTAGGGCATGTCAGGGGAGGACTTGGAATAGTAACCGTCCTCACGTGCATCTTCTTCGGAGCCATCAGCGGTTCAGCAATAGCTACAGTTGCAGCCATAGGAACAATCATGATTCCTGCAATGGAGGAACAGGGATATCCCAAGTCCTTCGCTACTGCACTTACTGCAGCGGCTGGAGTTCTCGGAACGATCATACCGCCAAGCATCCCCATGGTAATGTACTGCGTGGCACTTCCAGCAGCATCACCCGGAAACATGTTCATGGGTGGAGTTGGCCCCGGTCTATTGGCGGGAGGCGCCCTCATAGTTCTTGTTTACTATTTCGCACGTCGTGACGGCTACATGGGATCAAACGAGAAATTCAGCATAAAGAATGTTCTCAGGAATGCAGTGAAGGCAATCTGGGCCCTCTTCGTACCGGTAATCATAATAGGCGGTATCTACGGAGGAATATTCTCTGCAACAGAGGCTGCCGTGGTTGCCTGCGTATACGGATTCATCGTCGGAAAATTCATATACAAGGAACTTTCCATCAAAGCCACTACAACGGCATTCATAAGCTCAGCCATAACGGTATCTTCAATACTCATAGTTGTTGCAACGGGATCGGTTCTAGGAAAGATCCTCACAATCGAAGGCGTACCGAAAATGGTTGAATCAGCACTTACTTCAATGAGCAGCAACATATTTGTGCTCCTAATAGTAATAAACCTGATACTTCTGGTAGTTGGTTGTGTAATGGAGACTTTCACGGCCATCATAATCCTCAGTCCAATACTGTACCCTATAGTTGCACAGTACGGTATAGACGTATATCACTTCGGCGTAATGATGATACTCAACCTATCAATAGGATTCATAACACCGCCGGTTGGATCAAACCTATTCGTTGCCTGCGGTATAACGGGCATGAAGTTTGAAAACCTTGTAAAGGCAATCTGGCCTTTCCTTCTGGCTCTATTAGTTGCACTGATTCTGGTAACCTTTATACCAAATATCACTTTATTTCTTCCGAATTTGTTTGGCATGTAATAACACAACACCGGAATCAAAAACACCCGGCACTCCAGTGAAAATTCACCGTAGTTGCCGGGTGTTTGTTTTCTGTTTAAGTTGCTTGCTCGCTGTACTTCTCAACCTCCGCCTACAGGGGGAAACAAAGCCAGCACATCGCCATCCTTCATCTCTGCATCTTCATCCACCCTTCTGCCGTTGACCATTATGATGGCAACATCCTTGAGGGGTATGTCCAATCCTTCTATTATGTCCTTCGGAGTTGTACCTTCGTCGATGTCATGTATTGCCACCTTTTCCCGATTTTCCCTCAGGGTTGCAAAAAGCTTCACTGTTATTTTCATTAACCTCACTCCCACAAGTTACTTCTTTTTCCTATTAATGATTTTGAAATTTGCTTCGTTATCCTGATTCTTTCCGTAAAATCCAAGGGCAATCCTGTATGGACCGGGACAACCAGGCGGAAGAAAGGCCATTCTGTCTCCAGGATTAATGGTATAGTCAAGACCCTGCACAAAGCCGTTTACAAAGATTACTTCGACATCCTGGGGATCGATTCCCATCCTGTATGCCAGTTCAAATCCTGACAAAGGACCCTCCACTTCAAGAAACACAGGCATTGATCCATATTTCTTCCTGATGTATGAATCCAGTTGTAAAAATCCCCTGATTTCAATTTTATTAGACTTGCCACACATAATTTTCCTCCTAGACAAAGTAGCTATTATGCATCACCCAGTATATAATTGAGCCGGACACAAATCCGGCTCAATCATGTAATCTATATATATAATGTTAGGATATATTGTCCCAGAATGTCAAGACAAAAATCCCTTCTTTTTTATAGCTTAATTCTAGCTTATTCTGAGTTCTTCTGATTCACCTTCACTATCGAAATTCATAACCTGGTCAATCTCTTCAGGTGTGAAGTCCCAAACAACATTGTGTGGTGACAATGGTTCATATTCCATGAATTCAGGCAATCTGTCGTCTTCCCTGGTGAATCCCGCCCTCTTGTTGAAGTCCAATTCAACCTTGAGAACCGATTCTCCCAGCTTGTTTACGTCATCTGCAGTAAGAGCCAGTCCGTACTGTGCGTTTATCATATCTATCAGAGCCTGGAAGCCTGCCGGATTGTCAGCAATACCGAAGTATACGAAGAGGCACATTCCCGTGCTGTCTATTGCTGCAGTTCCTATCTGCATGGCTCTTGCATATTCTATCTGTCCATCCTTCTTGAGTGGGTCGATATCTGCTCCAACCTTTAAAATATTACCTGAAATACAGTATCCTGCCGTATGGTCCGCTCCCATTGGAGTCGTTGCATAGGTAAGTCCTATACCCTTGACTGAACGAGGATCGTATGCAGGTATTGCCTGATTCTTAACTACAGGGACCCTGAAAAGACCGCATGTTTTTCCTACAACGGCAGCTCCACTTCCTATAATCCTTGCAAGTGGTGTAGGCTTGGCCATATCCTTCACTATTTCAAGTACGGCTTTCCCATCACCCCAGGGAATCAATCCACCTTCCATTGCAGTAGCCACTGCAACAGCAGTTTCTATACTATCCACTCCAATATCATCCATTGCCCTGTCTATATATGCTATTGCATCAAGATCCTCGATACCCGCATCGGCTCCAAGTCCCCAGATGGTTTCATACTCAAAACCGCTTGTTACATACTTTCCACTCTTGTCGGCATACCATTGCGAACATCTGATTACACATCCAGGATGGCATCCGTGGGACACCTTGCCTTCCCCGCCACGTTCTGTAATTGTCGCATTCAAAGTTTCACCGGAGATGTTGTCATTATAGTCTATTCGTCCCTTTGTAAAATTTCGGGCAGGCAATCCGCCAGCTTCATTAAGAATATTGACAAGTACATCGGTACCATAAGCTGCAAGCCCTTGTCCAGCCACGGGATGGTCTAGAAGAGCCTTTGCAAACACCTTTGAAGCTTCCCTGAATTTTTCCGGATCTGCAACCTCTATCTTTCCTGCACCAGTTCCATCAATTACAACAGCCTTGACCTTCTTTGATCCCAGAACGGCACCCAGACCTCCACGTCCTGCACTTCGGATGTTTCCTTCGGGGTCTTTCAATGAGATATTTGCAGACGGCAAACGATATTCTCCCGCCGGTCCTGCAATGGCGATAGCTACTTTCTTTCCGTATTTTTCGCTTAGTATCTCTATTGCTTTATAGTTTCCACATCCACCCAGTATTTCCTCAGGAGCTTCCTCAATAGTAACTCCTTCCATATCTATTTTTATTATATAGAATTTGTCTTCCGCGGGCATTCCTTCAATTACAAAAGCCTTGATACCCATCCTGGCTACTATTTGAGACATGGTTCCACCGGAGTTACATTCCTTTATGCCTCCTGTCAAAGGACTTTTTCCTCCAACCGAGATACGTCCGGAGTTTGGAGCAGTTGTTCCGCTCAAAAGACCTGGGGCAAATATCAGCTTGTTGTTTTTACCTAATGGATGGCACGTAGGCTTGACTTCGTCATTTACAAAATTTGAAGTCAATGCACGTCCACCAAGACCTGCATACTTTTCAGGTACATCTCCAACGCTTGCTTGTAAAGTTGTCATGTCAATACGTATAAATTTGTTCATATTTCCTCCTAAAGAACTATTAATGTAATCAGTATGAGTTCTTTATGTGCAAGTAACATGCCAATATTAACAATCAAGCATTTTAAACGTTTTCACCATTCCGAAATGATACCAGATCCAGTTTTTGTTGCATTACGTGACAATTGAAGCGATATTCCACTGTTCCATTTTGTATCTATGTATCGTTTTGTAGCACCTTTTGTTTCGCTATCTGTTTTTCGGCATATTTTGTTATTTTTGCTATGTTTCGTAGCGCTTTTAACCATCTTTATTTTATAATCGCGTTTATATCGCATGCCGGTCATTCCAAAAGTTTGCAACTATGTCCACTCGCCAAATACGAACATCCTTGGATTAAACAAAGGAAAGTCCGTAACCGAACTTCCCTATAATGTATTCTCTTTATATATTGTATTTATTAATGTAATTTGCTAAATTACATAGCAATCTTGTACATCTCCATGACCTGTTCTAGTGTAGCAAGCCTTGGATTAGTCAATTGACATGCATCCAGTTTTGCATTTGTAGCCATAACCTCAAAATCTTCTTCCTTAACACCTAGTTCAGTCAAACCGGCAGGTATTCCTATTGAACTAGAAAGCTCCTTGATAGCTTCTATTGCCGCCTTTGCAGCATCTACAGTCGATAAACCATCAACATTCACTCCCAAAGCATCAGCAATATCCTTGAACCTTTCAGTATTTCCGATCAGGTTGAATTCGGATACAACCGGAAGAAGAATTGCATTGCACACTCCATGAGGCAAATTATAGAATCCACCAAGCTGATGAGCCATAGCATGTACATAACCCAAGGAGGCATTGTTGAAAGCCATTCCGGCAAGATACTGTGCATAGGCCATCTTCTCTCTTGCAACCATATTTGTTCCATTCGCTACCGCCATAGGCAGATACTCTGCAATAAGTTTTATGGACATCAATGCCGCCGAA
Source organism: Dethiosulfatibacter aminovorans DSM 17477 (assembly GCF_900142005.1). Classification (GTDB taxonomy): domain Bacteria; phylum Bacillota; class Clostridia; order Tissierellales; family Dethiosulfatibacteraceae; genus Dethiosulfatibacter; species Dethiosulfatibacter aminovorans. The sequence goes on along the minus strand of NZ_FQZL01000005.1, from coordinate 162,126 downwards.
TCCGTCAATGGATTTGCTGCAGTTGAAACGTATGCCTCAACGGAATGAGTAAGTGCATCCATGCCAGTAGCAGCAGTCAAAGAAGACGGCATACCCACCATAAGCTCAGGATCATTGATGGACAGTGCAGGCGTTACTCTCCAGTCAACAATAGCCATTTTAACTTTACGGGCCGAATCTGTTATAATGCAAAATCTTGTCATTTCCGATGCAGTCCCCGCAGTAGTATTAACAGAAACCAAAGGAACCATTGTATTTTTCGACTGGTTTACACCTTCAAAATCCTGAATTTTACCACCATTCGAGGCAACCAGTCCAATTCCTTTTGCACAGTCATGGGAAGAACCTCCGCCCAGGGATACAATAGAGTCACATTTTTCTTCATTCCACACTACCAGGCCGGCTTCCACGTTTTTGTCAGTAGGATTAGGTTCCGCTCCGCCAAATATGACTACATCAATTCCTGCATCTTCAAGAATCCCTTCAACCTTTGCAGCCATTCCCAATTTAACCAGCATGGCGTCCGTTACAAGAAGAACTTTCTTCCCTCCAAGATCAGCCACCTTGTTTCCAAGTTCATTTACACATCCTGCTCCAATCAAGTTCACCGTAGGTATAAAATATTCATTCACTGCCAATTTGTTTCCTCCTTAAAATTTTTGCTATGGGACAAATTATAGCACCGCAAAAAATGGAATGCAACTGTTTTTTTGCATATTTATTAGCCCACTCACAAACCCCTCAACAATTGTATTTGAAGATTCAGCAAAAATATCGTTAAGGTTTTATCAATCCAGTCAAAGTATTATCAATGTTAATCAATGTTTATACTTTTCGTCTTATATTTCACGCAATCTATTTCTTCGATATTATATAGTGCATGTTTTTCATGCTTTTGTATATTTATAATACCTCTTTGTTTTTCTCCTAGCAGCTGATTTTATAATGAATATGCATTTTCCTAAAGCAAGTAACATACCGATATCTGCACCTCAGCAAAATAAATGTTTTCACAATTTTGCAACGACAATTTTCTTGAGTTTTTGTTTCACATTAGCGAGCTTCGGCAACAATCCAACGTTCCATTGTGCACCAGTGTTCTATTTCGATACAATAACTCATTTTTCATCATCTTCCCACAGTATGTATTGTTGAGTTTTGTCACGATTTGTTACAAATATAACAAGATTTTCTGCAAATATCTGGCTTTCCCCAAGTGTTTTTTGTTTCAAATTTTGGTAATTGCACACTAATAAAAAATCACATTTTATTTATATAGTGCGATTCCTTTATGCTGTTGACCTCCTAAAAATTATGTTGCAAACCCGACTTAAAGAGGTCAGTTTACACTACTACGCGCAGCGGATTATTTACATTATAAAAAAACCGCATCATTAAAAACGATGCGGTTTTTTACTGGTGGAAAATACGGGACTCGAACCCATGACTTCTTCCACGTCAAGGAAGTACTCTACCAGCTGAGTTAATTTTCCAATATTCACAATATAGTGATATTATAGCAAATATAAATCAAAAAATAAAGCAAAATATGCTCATTTTAATCTTCCTTGCTCCTTATCTTGTCTATTATATGGTTGTAGTTCTCCACCTCGCTGCGTCCCTTGTTGCTGAGCCTGTAGACGCCCTTGTCCGCCCTTTCGAACCACCCATAGTAGTTTTTGTAGAGGATATTAGTGGACTTTTCATTTCCGGAAGCTTCCCTAAGCTCTCCCGTAGTCATTTCATCCGTTTCCCTCAAATATGAAGCCAGTTCCAATGCTTTCTCCCTGTATGCAGTGACAAGCTTACCCTTGGTTCCGCCAGTATTGTTGTCTCCGTGCCTGTTTGAAAGCTCCCTGTCCACAAGGGTTCTTTTCTTCTTGCTTCTTGTCCTGCTGATTTGAAGATTGAAAGGTTTCGGTTCCAGGGCTATCTGAGCATAGGCATTCTTTTCGTTGAATGAAACAAAAATAAGTCCAAGCTCAAGTCTTCTCAACAGGTATTCCTTGTCCTTAAAATCCTTGGAGAATCTTTTCTTGAACTTGGGAAAAGGCACAGCAACATAGACATCTTCATATATCTTCTGTCTCTTCACTGCCTGAATCAGAAGCTTCATGCTGAGGGATGTCTTTAGCTCTATTACGATTTTTCTGTCGTCCTTTACGGCCACCACATCCATGTCATCGACTTCGCTGTAGACCTCGTATCCCATTCCCTCAAACAAGTCCTTTACCGGCTGGTATAATTCAGTTTCTTTCATTTTCAATCAATCCCTCATCCATTCTTTCAATTCTCCCTTGATCATGGGGTCCAGATTTCTCAAATCTTCAATACTTCTGCATCCTAGAAGCATCATCATGACTTTCATCTTGTGAAAAATCTCTTCCATCAATTTCTCCGCAGCCTTGTATCCCCTTTCCAGATATCGCCTCAATACAACACCGCAGACTGCCGCCAGTTCACTGTTCAAAGACAGAGACTTTACTATGTCGGAAGCAGATTCCATGCCTCCGCTTGCTATTATTTTTATATCTCCCTTAAGTTCCCTGCACTGCAGAAGACACGCTGCTGTCGGTATTCCCCAGTCATAGAGATCCGAGTAATCAATGGTTTTATTCCTGAGGTCCTCGATTTCAATGAAATTGGTTCCTCCTTTGCCGCCTATATCCACATACTCGATTCCCATATCCACAAGCCTCTTCACGGAAGTCTTCGACATTCCAAAGCCCACTTCCTTGACTATGACAGGAACTTCGATGCGCCTGGATACATATTCGATATTGTCGAGGACTCCCCTAAAATGCCTGTCCCCTTCCTCCATGCACATTTCCTGGGGAGCATTAAGGTGCAGCTGCACCCCGTCTGCCTTGACCATGTCTATGGCTCTTGATACGTCATCCAGGTTTGCATGGGCTGAAAGATTGGCCAGAACCACCTTGTCCTTCAACACCTCTCTAACCACCTTGTAGGACTTGTGGTTTCCGCTTTTCAGTCCAAGGGATTGAGAGCCTACAGCCATGGGGATGTTGAATCTGCCGGCCAGTTCAGCAAGCCCCCTGTTGATTTCAAGGGCTCCGTCGAACCCTCCTGTTGCAGCATTTATCATTACTGGATAATCAATCTTCTTCCCAAGGAAGGTAATGTCAGTTACAATCTCCGAAAAGTCCAGTTCCGGAAACGAATTGTTATCAAGAACAACATCTCCAAAGAGGTTTGAATTCCTGCTTTTCCCCTTCAAAAAATTCTCAATATGTTCCTTCTTTCTCTTTTCAGATATTTCTATATAATTGCTATCCATGTCCTACCGTCCTTTTCATATTTCATTCCATTGCTCTGCAGCAAATATTATAATATCATTTACAGTCTCTTCTCCATCCTGTAGTCATCATGCCATTTTCCATTGTAGAAGGTAAAGTCCTTGACTATGTGGAATCTTTTGTATCCCAGTTTTTCATAAAACCCGATTGCCTTTTCATTGAAGGCAAATACTCCAAGCTCCATTCTTGTTGCTCCCAGTTCCCTGGCGCGATTTTCCAAAAACTCCATGGCGGCTTTTCCCGCCCCTTTGCCGTGATACTCCTTTTCTCCTATGACTATTCCAAGCCATCCGGTCGGTTCATCCTTCCCTGCAAGGTGTTCAGGGTTCATATCAATTGAAGCCGAGCCTATTGTCCTGTCTCCACAGCGAATCATGTATATTTCCTTGGATCCGCTTCTCTCATAGCTCACCTGGAGCATGAGACTTGATACGTGCTTCAAAGGCTCCTCATGAAAATTGGGAGTAATCAGATATGCCAGGTCAGGGTCATTGTCCCACCTCGCTATATGATGAAAACCTTCAAGATCATCCTTATCAAGGAGATGAAAAGTATATATGTTTGAACTGCCACTAATCATATTGCACTCCTTCCTGTCTGCAAATCCATACGCTGACGAACCCTCCCTGAACAGGGAAGTCACCGAAGCCTTCACCATCAATAGTTACACAGCCCTGGTCATGACCTAGATAATCTGTGTAAACGCTGCCTTTGTTCTCTTCTCCCACAAACATCCTTATTGTGCCATTTTCCTTGTTTGACATGATTACGGCAGCATTCTTCCTTTTGTCTTCCGCACCTTTCCTTACCCAGCCTATGAGATTTCCGCTTTGGAAATAGTTGTCTTCATCACCAAAGCAGTAATTCTTCCTAAGATACATAAGCCTGTCTATGGAACCCTTCATTCCATCAAAGGGATTGTCTCCTCCCATTCCATAGTAATCACCGTAGAAGACACAGGGATATCCTGATTTTCTCAATAAGATCATCGCATACGCCATCTCCCTGAACCAGGGCTCAACCCAGGATTGAAGAGCCTGTCCTGGCTGCGAGTCGTGGTTGTCCACAAAAGTCACTGCCTTTTCAGGGTATTTCGCCACTACCGTGTTGTCGAATATTGTCCTGAGATCATATCCGTCCCCCTTCACTGATGCTTCATAGAAATTATAGTGGAGTCCTACATCAAAAATATCTATGTCAAAGTCTGTACTGTTGAGATACCCTTCCTCCGCCTGGATACTGTCCCTCCAGTATTCACCTACAAAATAGAAGTCCTTTCCGAATTTTTCTCTCACATGGGTCTTGAACTCCTTCACGAAATCAGTGTCAATATGCTTCACCGCATCAAGTCTGAACCCGTCAACTCCTGTCTCATTGACAAACCACTCCGCCCATTTCTTGAAATCCTCCCTGACTTCGGGGTGGGCATGGTTTATATCCGCAAACATGAGATAATCGTAGTTTCCCATTTCACGCGAAACACCAAGATTCCACCCCTTGTTCTCGCCGATTATCCTGAAGATTCCCTTTTCACCGCTTATATTGTCATAGTCCACACCGCTGAAATGGTTGAAGTTCCACTTGAATTCTGAATATTTCCCCTTCCTTCCGGGAAAGTCAAAACGAGTCCAGGCCTCAATATCTCTCGGTTCTTCCAGTTCTTTTGTCCTGTCATTGAAATCAACCTTCACAGCCATGAACTTCTCGGTACCATCACCGCCTGCCTTGTGGTTCATCACTACATCTGCATATACTTGGATCCCCTCGTTGTGAAAGGCTTCTATCATCTCAATAAGCTCTTCCTTTGTTCCATATTTGGTCCTGACAGACCCTTTCTGGTCAAATTCCCCCAGGTCGTAGATGTCATATATTCCGTATCCCACATCCGAGGTGCCTGTCGCCTTGAATACAGGAGGAATCCACAAGGCTGAAAAGCCGGTTTTTTTAAGCTCCCCGGCCTTTTCCTTCATCATGTTGTAATAGTTGCCGTCATCCGGCAGATACCACTCGAATCCCTGAAGCATTGTTCCGTTTCCCATTTCACCCTCCTTGTAAATCGATACTTACAGTATAGCATGTACTCATTTGCAATTCAATTTCTCAGGATATAAAATCAAGGCAGCCGAATCCGTAAGACCCGCTGCCTATCATATGTTAATGCATATTCGACTTCACTACACCGCTTTATCAGCCAACTGCAAGTAAAACATTTTACTCATTGATTCTACTGCATGGGAATGAAGTTGACCTTCCAGATTCCGTTTTCATCTTTATCCAAATTGAAACCGTATTTGAACTCTTCTTCGCCATCATAATCGCTGTTCCATAATACAAGAGCATGGGCCCCCTCTACTTTCACCTCTACATTATAGGCTGTCTCAAACTCACCGAAATCACTGATTCTATGTTCCTCCGGAATATTCATATGCTCTTCCTTTGTCCAAGACATATCATAGTCTTCATGATTTACATAAAGTTCATACTGCGTTTCATAATCCTTAATATAACTACAGTACAGATAAAGCTTCATAATGGTAAACGGCTCAACAGCCGTGAGCATCTCATCATTGTATTCCTCCTTGAAGCTTTCATATATCATAAGCTCGTCCTCGCTCATGTCCAGAAAGGATATTGATTCAAAATTGGCTTCAGCCTCGTCTTCAGCTCCTTCATCATGCCCGAAATTTTCCTCAAGTATTTTCCTTATTGCTGAAATACTGTTGACGTTGTCGTTTAGAATTTCAATTTTTCCGTTGAGTTTTTCGATTTGTTCATTCTTCTCTTCAACATCAGCCGCCATTGCATCCATGGACGTTTCCATTTCGGCCTTTTCTCCTTCAAGAACTTCGATAGTGCTTTCCAGGGATTCCACCTCTTTCCTCAAGTCCTTTATCCTTACGGTCTGTATATAAAACATATATACCAATGCACCTACAACCACAAGGAGAAATATGCTTGCGATTATGCTTCCAATTCTATTTTTCATACTATACCTCCACAATGTCCAAATCGTTTCAAAAATTCCAGTGCCTTCAATGGGCTATTTAACAAATATAACATGATTCCATTAGAATACCATTAGAGGAATTTTATCTTCTCTTATATATTATAATAGCTGCTTTGAACAAATAAAACTCATTTTATTCAAAACACCTTAAATGAATAAATCTTAACATTATTTTTATGTCTTTATTCGTCAACCGTAATGGTTTTCCTCCATGATTTATGCTATCATATTAGAGTGTGAAATATTCAATAAAGCTACGAAAAACTTTGCAGATTTATGCTTAATGGAGGTATTTATGTTCAAAAGAATCATGACAACAATCCTTGCGGCCGCAATGCTGGCATTTTTGCCTCAGGTACCAGTGATAGCGGAAGCAAGCGAGCTGACCACGGATATCAACCTGGTGGTGGACGGCGAGGATATTACGGAACTGTCGGCTCCAGTAATCGTTGACAACCGAACGCTGATTCCCGTAAGGTTTGTTGCAGAAGCACTGGGGGCCGAGGTTGGTTGGGATGGAGAAACCTACACTGTCACAGTGGACAAGGGGAAGGACCATCTGAGACTCATCATAGACAGCAGACTGGTTCAATACGACCTTGGAGAATCATACCAGATAATCGACGTTGCGCCAAGAATCATAAACGACCGCACCTACGTACCCTTAAGGGTCGTGAGCAATGCCCTGGGAATAGGCATTTCATGGGACGGCGACACCAGAACCGTTTACGTAGATTCATCAGAAACATCGGATGTAGAACCTTTCTATGAACTCAATATGGTTTCACTGGAGGAAGGGGATACAATAACGGGAAAAACGGATATCGAGATTGATGTTCCCGACAAGTACAAGGATATTGACGGCAATCTACGACTTCTTCTATTGGACGGAGAGACGGGAACGGGATTCATAAAGGACAGCAGGGATGTTGCAGATTCAATACTTACCTTTATCCCTGGAACTGAAACCCAGGAAAACAAGGTCCTTGCCGCTGTTCTATACGATAAAAACGGTAATTTTCTCGCAGGAGATGCCTTATCGGTGGACATTGACGTTGATCCAAAGGTTGAATTGCCTGAAATCAAGGATTACAGCAGGCATCAGGACGAGCTGGTGCTAAATCCGGACATCAACTTCCTTTCCAAATACGTCATATATGAATTCCAGAACTTGAAGACGGGAAAGGTTACTAAAACAAGCGAAAGGGATCCTTACGGAAGCTATACATTCACACCTTCCTTCGAAGAGGCAGGAGAATATACCGTCAAGGCGACAGCCTACGATACTGAGGAAAACAGCTACGTTGGAGAAGCCCTCCATGTGACAATAGATGTTGACAGAAGTCTAAGCCTGTCGGGAGTATATGACGGCAAGACAATAGACAGTCCCGTCGCCCTCATAGCAAGCAGAAACTATGATGTTACGGAAACACAATATATAATAAGAGATCCAGATACGGGCAGGGAAACACTTTTGAGATCCCAGCCCTACGGTGAATTTGACTGGTTCCCTTCTTCCGAAGACGGATTTGACGGAGAAATGGACCTTATTGTAAGGGTAAAGGATACCGGTGCAGTTGCATATGAGGATCTTGAAATCAGCGATGAAGAACTCATCCATGATTTCGACGACCTTGACGGGCTGCTGTTGACCCAGTATCCCAGCGATTCCCAGGGAGACATGGACACATCATCCAGAAGCAAGGACGGCAGATCCGTCAAGCTGTCCTACGACTTCACAACCATGATTCCCGATGATCAGTCCATTACATTCATTGAATTCGGTAAAGATGGAAGAAAGATAGACGGCAAGCCTGCAAGCTTTTCCATGTGGGTTTATGGAGATGACAGCGACCACTGGCTTAGATGCAGGATAATAGATGCAGCCGGAGAACTGTACAAGATCGACTTTGCAGACGAAGTGGACTGGAAAGGATGGAAAAAGGTCACAGCTGAAATTCCATATGGAGTGACCTACCCCATATCCCTTAAGAACATATATATAGCCGAAATCGAATACGACGAAAGGGATGACGGTGCAATTTACATTGACCAGCTGACTGCAAACTACGCAAAGGAATCCCCTTCAAACTTCCACGACAGTGAGCCTGTAAGGGTTACAGTGGACGGCAGTCCAAGGCTGCTTCTCAAGGGTGTAGGACCGGGTCAGGTCCTTACGGGTGATGTAAACCTATCCGTTGCAAGCAACCTTGACATCGACAGCGTCGAATACTATATGAAGAATCTCAACTCCGGAAAGACAACACTTCTGGGAGAAGCCAGTGCAGGAACCAAAGTCACATTTTCCCCAACGGAATATGACAGCGGAGATATAAGCATCTATGCAGTAGGCTATTATGACGATAAAGAAATAGAAAGTGAAGCAGTAGACCTTGAAGTGTTTCTTGGAGAAACATACACATCGGAACCCATATCGGGCAAAATGGAATTCAAGGAAATGGCTTCTGAGATGGCAGTGGAGTCATATAAAAAAACCGGAATGTCGGCTGCTCTGCAGACTGCCCAGGCAATCCTCGAAACGGGCTGGGGACAATACATACCTGTAGACAAATATGACGGCACCTTTTCGAACAACCTCTTCGGCATAAAGGGAACAGGGTCAAATGGTTCCGTCATCGTCAATACCTGGGAAGTATACAACGGAGTATCCTTCAGGTGCGATGACTACTTCAGGGCTTATGAAACACCTGAGGAAAGCTGGGTGGACCACAAGGCGCTTCTCCTGGAAAAAGAAAGATATGAAGGATTCAGGGATGTAATGTACGACTACACACTGGGAGCCTTCGCCATAAGGCGTGCAGGCTATGCAACAGACCCAGACTATCCCATCAAGCTCATCTACATCATCAACCACTACGACCTTATAGACCTGGACAGAATTTCAATTTAAAAATGGCAACAATATTCGAACACTCGCAATACCCCGCCCCCACTTATAGAAGTGGGGGCTTTCTGGTCAAAACTAGTGTTAAATCGCGAAAAAAGTCAGCATAACTCTTAAGAGTCATACTGACTTTTTATTTGGGCTGTTTGACATGCCCCTTTTCTATTTATTATTACTCGATTTCCAGAGCCATGAAGTTTTCAACAAGGGTTGTATTCTCTTCAGGTGTCAGACCTGCGAAAAGAATATAGTTTCCATTTGACACTATCTCATATTCCTCTATACCCATGCAAACCATCCATCTGCTAAGGTTCCCCATCTTGGGCTTTGTTCCCTCTATGTCGGAGCCTTCCTCCATTTCAAGGACAAATACAGTGGCAGGTCCAAAGAATCCGTTGTTCATCACTGCATTGCTGTATCCTTCCAGAACCTCACCCTGGTTTATATAGTTGTTTACCTTCTGTACATGTTTTTCTGCATCAGTCATATATGATACGAATTCAAGCATTGAAATTTCAGTATCTCTGAAAATAGCAGTAAACACATCCAGTGAATTTTCCAGTCCTTCAGATACCATTCCTTCAAATTCCATATTATTGAATGCTTCTACAAACCTTGCATTTTCCTCTTCTCCAAAACCTGTAAACATTGCAAAATTATCCCTTACTACTATTTCATATGTCAGTATTTCTTCATTAACACACTTTTTAAGGGCATCCATCTTTTCAGAAATCATAGCCGCCCCTTCACTGCTGTCCATTTCAATTACAACCAACTTCCCTAGTCCATTACCCGAAAAGTATGAATCCGTCTCGGCACAGCCTACAAATCCCTCCATCTCTTCAAGTTCAAAGATCCACTTCAAAGCTTCCGCATCACGATGCACCTTGATTTCATCCTTGATGTCCACTCCGGCGATTTCATAAAGCTCCAGCAACACGTCATATGATGACTTGTCCAGAAACACGCCTTCATCTTCAACACTGTCTCCTGCACCACCGTTCACACCACACCCTGCCAGCAAGGCAATCACCATCATTAAAGCTATTATTTTTTTCATCTTAATTCTCCTGTTTGTTTTATATTTTTTGTTACAGTAAACTAAGACGAATCAAATCAAATACTGTTCCAAATTAAACAGTAAAAAAATGTTAAGAATATTTATTATATTTTCTTGAAGAATTCGGGAACAAAATGATTAATGCCTATAACTAAATGCATATTGAGAATAAGATAATTTCATCATTGGAGAATCATATGAATAGATGCAATAAAAAAACCGCCAACGTGTTATCGTTAGCGATTCTTTTCTTGTTGGTGACCCATCGGCGACTCGAACGCCGGACACCCTGATTAAAAGTCAGATGCTCTACCGACTGAGCTAATGGGTCATGTCCTTTTGCAGCCCCGTTTCTTGACTGCCGTTATATAATACTACAATCATAATTTGATGTCAATACAAAAAATAACTTTTTTTACAATAATTTTTCTTTTGTTTTTCATGTTCTTTACTCGCCGCAGGACAAGCGTTTTCCTTGATTAGGATTAATATATGCCAAAGAGAAATATCCGTTTACTGTCACAAAATATTCTCGACTTTCTCTTCACTGTTGATCTGCAAATTAATCCTTTAGTGTTTATTTAATAAGAATAACGTGTTAAAATTTATTTATAACAACAATAATCATACAAAAGAGAACGAACTACTCCTTTAATGCAAGCTATATATATTTACAAGAGGAGAAATCGATATGTATTTATTCAATCCTTTAATCAACACTCTTAAAATATACAACAAGGAATATTTCAAAAACGACCTGGCTGCTGCTTCAACTGTTGCTGTAAGCGCAATCCCCCAATCCATAGCCTTTGCCATACTGGCGAAGATTCCACCAATATATGGTCTTTATTCGGCAATAATAGGCACAATAATCATTTCACTTTTCAGTTCATCGAGCCATATAATTGGAGGTCCCACAACCGCAACCTGCATCCTCATAGCAGGAAGTCTGGCTGCCTATATAAACCTGCCCACAGAAAGCTACATGACTGTTGTTTTTCAATTCACCTTCATGGTAGGGATAATACAGGTTTTGTTCGGTGCTCTCAACCTGGGGAGGATATTGAATTTCATATCACACTCCGTAATCAAGGGCTTTATTATAGGCGTGGCTTTTTTGAGCATCTTCGGTCAGGCAGGCAATGCTGTAGGAATGCTTCCTCCACACGGCATTACAGCTTTTCAAAAAGTGATCTTCATACTATCCAATATAAGAAACTGGAACATCTACTGCATCATCATTTTCACAATAGCATGCTTAACACTTTATTTCACTAAAAAAATACACTATCTTTTCCCCAGCAAACTGGCAGCCATGCTTGCAACAGGATTGATCGCGTATTGCTTTGATCTGGAAAAACTTGGTGTTGCAGTACTTGGAACAACTAGTACCACCCTTCCCAGCTTCAATTCTTTCGACATTGATTTCGAAATGTTTCTAACCCTTGTTCCAATGGCATTATCATATTCCATAGTATCTCTCATGGCTTCAATTACAACAGCAAAGACAGTTGCCAAAAATACCCATGAGAAAGTAGACAACAACAGGGAATTTATTACGCAGGGAATAGCAAATATAATCGGTTCATTCTTTCAATCCTTTGCAGGAACAGGTTCCAACTATAGGACATACATAAACTACAATGCCGGCGGAAAAACAAGAATCGCAGGAATAATGTCGGGAATAATAATCGCATTGTCCCTGCTGTTATTCGGGAGATATATTACCTATATTCCAAAGGCCTGTCTTGCTGCCATAATTATAACAGTGGCAAGCAATATGATCAATTTCAAGGAAATCATACAGTACCACAACAGTTCCAAACAGGATTTTTATGTTGCAACCATCACCCTTGCCGCCATAATATTCCTTCCACGTCTTGACAGGGCAGTACTTATAGGTACAGGGGTATCCATATTCCTTTACCTGAATGAAAGCAGCTCCGCCAAGATCAAGATACTTCACCATGTAAAATACAACGACAGCTTTGTAGAAATAGATATAGACGATCTTATGGAGGAAGAAGACATGATAGCCGTTAGAATAGAGGGCAACCTTTATTTCGGCCTTGCCTACGACCTGGCTGAAAGCTTATCGGAAATAAAAAACAAGTCGGACAATTTCATACTGCGCTTGAGGGATGTAAACAGCATGGACATAACATCCTACAACATTCTGCTTGAATTCACCCAAAAAATCCATAACAGGGGCGGAAACATCAAACTAAGCGGCGTCAGTGAAAAAATGTACAAATTCCTTGATAAAAACGGATACTTCGACCACATATCAAAAGATGATGTATTCATGATGGAGCCACAGATCTTTTCTTCCTTCATCAAAGCCATGGAAAAGGCCAAAGAAGAAATCAATGCTAAGAATACGGAAAATCAAAAGAAATAAACAAAAGACTGCCGCCGGCAGTCTTCTATATTCGTGTTTATCTCTTGAAATACCCCTCTATTATATACCTTATTAGATTCGGCACCGTCTCATTCAAGTCTATCCTGTTGACCCTTTCACTGATCTTATGAATATCCTTTCCCCATGGCCCGAGATTGATTACGGGAATCCCAAGATTTTTCATTCCTTCAAATGGTATGCTGTAAAGACTTCCCCAAAGGGGCATGTTTTCTTTTACATAATTACCCACTCCCCTTCCGCACTGGAAATCAAAATAACTGCCGTCGGATATGCCCATAAAGGCTTTCTTGTTTTTCACATCAAGTGCTGTATTCTTGTATAGAAAACCGCTGATATTATCGTCTATGTCCAGAAGGTACCTGTCTTTCAAGTCAATATTGTCCTTCAATATATGAGGATAGTACGGCGGAGATATGGACAGGACAACCACAGGATTTTTGTCTGGAATTATATCCAGAAGAGATTTTATAAGTAAAAGGTTCGATTCCGCCAAAGTGATCTCTCCCCTGTTGATTTTTCCCGCTATTTCCTTTTTCTTGTCTTCGATGACACTATTGGTCAAATTATCGTCATAGGCAAGAGCTTCACTCATAAGCTCCTGATAAGTCAACACCCTTGTTTTTATATCATAACTTTCTTTGATATTGTTGAACCTTTTGAAATTCCTGTTTATATCCCTGTAAGCCTCATCACAGGCTTCTTTACAAATATTTTTCAACTCACTCATTATTTCATACGGAGTGCTCTCCAGTGTAAGAAAACCTATATATCCTCCCGCAGCTTCAGGTACGGACACATCGTATCTTTCCTTGAAGTCCCTGGCAAAGCCCCATGACGGAGGAGGTGTAACCATTCCATGGCTGAAGTCGGAAAAATCCGTGTTCATTTCGGTCTTGTCTATGATTTTAGACAAGACATATGAAGGATTAAGTCCCTTGAAGATTTCACCCATATGGGTTCTCTTTCCCTTTACGTAGACACTCATAAGAAGCTTGCCGACAGACCCGTCAAAATATACATACTCATCCTGCCTGTCCCTGTTGTGAGGTTCAGTATTTATTGTAAATTTGTAATCCAGTGAAAACTCATTTTTCAGGTCCTCCAGCAAAAGCACGGCATCTCTCATTCCAAGAGACAAATTTTCCTCATCCGGAACCGAAATGAAAAGCACATTGCCACTGAAATAATCAACCTCCGAGAATGATTCAACAAGCTTCATTTCGATGGCCGCGCCTGCCTTCATGTCTGCAGTTCCCCTGCCGAATATCCAGTCATCGTCATGAAGATCCGCTTTGACCTCATCATTGAGCTCCATCCCAGCCATTTTTTCCTTGAGAGCGGCCGGCTTGTATGCAAATTCCATAAGCTCGCCATAGTCAAAGCTGTCCACCACATCATGATGGTTCAGCAGTATGATTGTCTCATCTCCCTTGCCTTTTACAAGAGCCCATACTGCACTCCTTTTAAAGGGATCATTCTTCATATGGAAATACCCGAAATTCCTGTCATTCTTCTTGAAATAATCAAGTCTTGAAAACCATTCGTATATGAACCTTTCAACTTCCAGCTCCTGTGCAGTTCCCGTATCACTTTGTACTGCAACAAGTTCATACATTAGCTTTTCAACATCCCTATTGTATCTGTCCATATCACACCTCTTGAAATAATATAAAAAATGATGCCATAGTTATTATAGCATCATTTTTCATCTTAGAATAAATTATTTAGAATGGTCCATAATTAATTTTTATTGCTATAAAAATAAATATTATCTGTACAATAACAGAAATCCCAAAGAATGGAAGAAACCATCTATAATACTTGTTAAGGGGTACCTTGGCTATTGCACATCCTATTAAAAGGAAACCTGTAGGCCAAAGCATATTTGAGAAACCGTCACCAAACTGATATATAAGACATGCTATCTGTCTGTTCATTCCAATAAGGTCCGCAATAGGAGTCATTATTGGCATTGATACTGCTGCCTGACCACTTCCGGAAGGAATAAGGAAATTTAGTACAGTCTGGAAAGCAAGCATTCCCACACTGCTTAGATAAAGACCCAAACTGCTGAGTGAATCCGTAAAGCTGTGAACTACAGTATCCACTATCTGTCCTTTTTGCATTACTACAAGTACTCCTCTGGCAAATCCAACAACCAATGCTGATAATACTCCTTTTGATAATCCTTCAACAAAAATGCTTGCAAGCTTGTTTGGAGACCATTTATTAACTATACCAGTGAAAATTGCCACTCCCATAAATATTGCTGCAACCTGGTTTATATACCAATGCAGATTTATAAGGCCATACCCCATGATGACTACACCAATAAAAAGTACAAACAAGGTAGCTTTTCTCGTAGCTGTCATTTCCGTCTGCGCCCTCTCGCCGTCAATTACGAAATCCGAGTAGTCAATTCCATATACATAGCTTTTTGTAGGGTCTTTCTTTACCTTGTTTGCATATCTAAGAACATATGCAACCGACAACAGAGTCATAACCACCAGTACAGCTATTCTAAATCCTATCCCAGAGAAGAGTTCAAGCTCCGCAATTTGCTGGGAAATACCGACTGTAAACGGATTAATTGTAGAAGAAGCAAATCCTACACCAACAGAAGTAAAGGACATTCCTATACCTACAAGCGGGTCATACCCTAGAGCTAGGGATAAGGTTACAAATATTGGTATAAATGCAAGAATTTCCTCATACGACAAGGTGCCTGTTGATCCCCATGCGGAAATCAGTATCATTACTGCTGCTATCATTAAGTTGGAAGACTTAGGATGTTTTTCAATTTTTCTTGTCATGGCGACAATACTAGCATCAATTGCACCTGTTCTTTCTATAACATACAGTGCCGCAAATGCCATAAAAATCAAAAATGTAATTCCTGATGCAGCAATAAGCCCTTCTTCAATACTCACTAATATGGCAAATGGCCCAACAGGACTACTGTCTATATAAGTAAAAGAAGCAGGATCTATAACCATCCTTCCAGTAGCTTCATTCAATACTCTTTCATACTGTCCTGCCGGTACTATGTATGTCAAAATTGCTGTTAAAACTACCATAACAATCAATACTACCAAAACATGTGGAAATTCTCTTTTCATTTTTACTTGTACCGGTTCATTCTTAGTTACATTTTTCCCTTCCATAGTAAACTCCTTTCTATTCTTGCATTGCCAGATTTTTAAATATTTCAACACCAACCATCATTGCCTCTTCGTCAATATCAAATCTTGGATCATGATGTGCAGTTCTGATATTCTTTTCTTCACTGCCTGTACCTAGCCATATGAAAGACCCTGGTTTCTTAGTCAGATAATAGGAAAAATCTTCAGACCCCATCATTCCTTCATCAATAAATATAAATTTGTCATCACCTATCATTGCTTTGATCTTGTCTGCAAAAAACATCGATATTCCTTTTTCATTGATAACCGGTGGTAATCCGTCATTGAAAACTGTTTTGTAGGTTCCTCCACAACTTTCAGTTACAGTCTTCACAATTGTTTCTATCCTGTTTTTCAAATACTCTGCTGTATCTTTTGAAAATGTCCTTATAGTCCCTGTCATATTTACATTTTCGGCTACACCATTGCTAATGGAACCGCCACTGATAGTTCCCACATTTACAACCAAAGGATTAAATGGATTCATCTCTCTGGCCACTAAATGCTGTATGTCATTAATGATACGTGCAGACATTGCAATCGCATCAATTGCAAGGTGGGGAGTCCCCGCATGACCACCCTTTCCAGTAACCTCAATTGAAAACCTGGTTGCCGAAGCTGCTGCATTGCCTATACACATGCCGGCGGTCCCCGTATCCATTTGATTGCTGACATGCATACCAAATATCATATCCACATCATCCATTATTCCATCTTCCACCAAATGTTTCGCACCGCTGTCAGGTCCTTCCTCCGATGATTGAAATATGAACCTGACGTTATACTTCAGCTTGTCTTTATTTTCTACAAGGGCTTTGGCAGCACCCAACAGCATAGCTGTATGTACATCATGTCCGCATGCGTGCATCTTGCCTTCTATCCTGGATTTGTATTCCTTGTCACTTATTTCAGTTATGTCCAACGCATCCATATCAGCCCTTAATCCAAGAGTCTTAAATGACTTATCGACCGCCAGTAAAGCTGTAACGCTGCTTATCCCATAACTTTCATCAGCTACAAGCCCTATTGATTCAAGCTCTTGTTTTACAAACCCGCATGTTCTGTCAAGTTCAAATCTTACTTCAGGATACATGTGCAGTTCTCTACGCGTAAATCTCAAATATTCTTTCATCATTTCGCCTCCTCTGAATTCACTTTATATTTAAAATATCCCCCAATTTCGACACGTGTCTAATTTACGCTTTAATTATATCATAAATATTATCATTGTCAACGTTTTCTTGACACGTGTCAAAATTCAAATCGGCACTTTAGATGATTCAGATAAATATCAGTTCGAAATTTTGCCATATTATCCAATGCTTTGCTGTTTTCATTGACAACACATGTTTTTTAATATAAATTTTAATAACAGGAATTAATGTTCAAATCAACGAGGTGAAAAATGGCTTACAAGAAAAGTTCTGAAACAAAGAAAGCAATTATAAACGCTGCAATAAAACTCTTTGAAGAAAAGGGTTATTACAATACAAACATTAAGGATATTGCCGGTGAAGTAAATATTGTTCATTCATCCATATACTATTACTACAAGAACAAGGAATTCATTGCACGGGAAATATTCGATCTCATAATAATAGAAATATTCAAAATCATTGACGACATTGAGAAAAAGAATCCAGACATCCTCTTTAAGGTAATCACACAGTATTGGCTGACCTTCAAATACATAGCTTTAAATAAGTCTACTCAGGTTGTTCACTTGGACCTTGTCCGTTATGCCGACTATAGTTCAAAAAACCTTGAACGTATAATAACTTCCTATTTCAGGAATGTTAAGCTTTTATTTAAAAAATTCAAGCCTCAATATACGGATAATGATTTTAAAACTTACTTAATTACAAGCGATGGTTTCTCCAAGTCACTAATAAAAGGACTAATCAACAGCCACATAGATATGACCATAGAAGATTCTCTTGATTATTTCCTGAGACACATGTTAATACACGACATGGAAATAACAGAAGATGAATATACAAGAACCTTTAATGAAGCCATTGAATTCTGCAAAAGGGTTGAAATTGATACAAAAAATCTAATCTAAAAAATAAAAACACCGCCAACTATGACGGTGTTATTTTAATAAATCATATATCTAATTTTCTTAAGCTATTAGAAAAGATCCTTTCTTATGAAAGTTTCGCTTCTCTTCGGTCCCACTGAAACTATGTCTGCAGGAACGCCTGAAAGCTCTTCCATCTTCTCTACATACAGCCTTGCATTTTCAGGAAGCTCTTCATAGGT
Organism: Dethiosulfatibacter aminovorans DSM 17477; assembly: GCF_900142005.1. Lineage (GTDB taxonomy): Bacteria > Bacillota > Clostridia > Tissierellales > Dethiosulfatibacteraceae > Dethiosulfatibacter > Dethiosulfatibacter aminovorans. The sequence goes on along the minus strand of NZ_FQZL01000005.1, from coordinate 143,968 downwards.
CTTGGCCTTAAGGACATCTTCCATTTTCCATCCATCCATCTCTATATAGATAGGCTCGCATCTTCCAAGTGTTTCAAGACTTGCTGGGAAATAGTCTATTACCTCTCCGTCGAGTTTGTATGCCACACATATTTTCAGCTTCTCTATGTCGGAAAGGGTGTCAAGCTTTGTTATTGCCATTGAAGACAATCCGTTTATCTGTACAGAGTAGTTGAGCATTACCATGTCAAGCCATCCGCATCTTCTAGGTCTTCCCGTTGTAGTTCCGTACTCGAATCCCTTTTCTCTTATGTTGTCTCCCATTTCGTCGTGAAGTTCCGTAACGAAAGGTCCCATTCCCACTCTTGTAGTGTAGGCTTTGACAACACCAAGTGCATTGTCAAGGCTGTAGGGGCTTATTCCTGCACCAACTGCAATGCCGCAGGTTGTAGGATGTGAAGATGTAACGAACGGATATGTTCCATAATCTATATCAAGAAGAGTTCCCTGTGCTCCCTCGAAAAGAATCTTGGCATCATCCTTTACAGCCTGTCTCATCACAACATTTATATCAGTTATGTATTTTGAAATTCTTTCCATATGACCCATATACTCTTCCACTATTGCATCTTCATCAAGAGCCTCGGCATCGTAGTATTTCACAATAAGGTCGTTCTTTCTTTTGATATTGTATCTAAGCTTGTCTTCGAAGTCTTTCTTGTTAAGGTAGTCGCACATCCTGATACCGGATCTTTCAACCTTGTCTCTGTAGCACGGACCTATTCCCTTTACAGTCGTTCCAATTTTGTTCTCTCCTCTGGCTTCTTCTTCCAGTCTGTCTATTTCTAAATGGTATGGGAAAATGATATGGGCTCTGTCTGATATTACCAGGTTGTCGGTAGATACTCCCAGGTCGTTCAGATAATCCATCTCCTTCACAAGAGCTTTTGGATTTACAACAACTCCATTACCTATTACACACGGCTTATCCTTGTATAGAATTCCCGAAGGAACAAGATGAAGCTTGTACTTCTGGTCTCCAAGTTCAACTGTATGTCCAGCATTGTCTCCACCCTGGTATCTTACTACCATACTGGCTTCTTTTGCTAGAAAGTCGGTGATTTTACCCTTTCCTTCGTCGCCCCACTGTGCTCCCAATATAACTAGATTTGACATTTTTTCCTCCTTAAACACCCTCGGGTGTTTACTCTATTATTAACCTTCAGGGGGTCCCAGTTACACAAACAAGGACGTCCTTGAAACAATTTAAGCATTTTAGCTACTATATATTATCAGAATGTCTGTTCATAGTCAATCAAACAACGAATATTTTTTTGTTTATTTTCGTATTTGTTTATTCACATCCAAATAATTGCATCTGTTACTAAAACAATAAGCCATTTATCAATACAAAAGGCTGACATGACGAATAAATTTCAATCTTCACATTTATTAGTTCGTTAATTGTTTAACGCTTTATTTGTGTAATAATTTTAAATTTCATTTAATTTATTTAAAAAACTATTTAATATATATTGAAAATGTTTTCCTGCGGCGGTATCCATGATAGATTTATAACAAAGAAAGATTTAGGAGGTAGTATATGGAATTCAATATTACTGAATGGATTATGAATCCCTTCGTACTAATGTTTATTACTGTTTTATCAGGTATGCTTTTCGGGAAAGTCAAATTCGGAAAGTTCAGCTTCGGAATTTCAGGATGTCTTTTCACAGGGCTTGTTATAGGATGGGGAATCCTTAAATATGCCAAAGACCTCGACGACAGCAAATATGCAACTGACTTGATAGTATCTGGTGTAATACCCAAGAACTTTTTCTATCTGTTCCTAATATTGTTTGTTGCAGCAGTAGGTCTTCTAGCATCAAAGGATATGGGCCTTGTTCTCAAGAGATATGGTACAAAATTTGTTGTACTGGGAATACTCATTACATTCCTTGGCGCATCTACGACTTATGCCATGACACTTCTCAACTCAAAGGCAAGTCCATACGAAGTGTCAGGAGTCTATACAGGGGCTCTAACCAGCTCACCGGGCCTTGCCGCAGCCATTGAAACAGCAACAGGTCATGCTACTGACTGGTCAGAAGAATACGAATACCTTCCGGCAGAAGAGAAGGAAAGATTCCTATATATACTTGGCGAAGAAGGCGCCACTTCAGAAAACACTCCAACACTCACCGACGAGCAAAAGACAGCATTCATAAACAACGCAGCTGCAGAAATCGGAGTTGGTCATGCAATAGGATACCCAATGGGAGTTGTAATAGTAATAATAGCAGTTAACTTCTTCCCAAAACTTTTTGGAATAGATGTAGAAGATGAAAAGAAAAAATACAGGGCTGAGATGGAACAAGCCAGAAGTGAAATAGGAGGAAAACAAATTGAAGAAGTATCTTTTGACCTTACCGCATTTATACTTGCCTGTTTTGTTGGCTTTACGATTGGCAAGCTTAAGATAAACCTGGGGCCTCTGGGCTTCCTTTCACTCGGAGCCACTGGTGGAGTTCTAATAGGTTCACTTATTCTTGGACATATCGGAAAGATCGGTCCTCTCAATTTCAGAATGAGCAACCAGATTTTGGGTACCATAAGACAGATATCCCTTGCTTTCTTCCTTGCTGTCGTTGGACTTAGATATGGATTCAAGGTTTTCGAATCACTGGCAGGAACAGGTGCATATCTTGCTCTGGTATCCGTAGTTGTCGGAATAGTTGCCATGGGCATAGGCTTCTTCGTAGGAAGACATGTCTTCAAAATCAACTGGACAATGCTTTCAGGAGCCATCTGTGGAGGAATGACTTCAACACCCGGACTTGGAGCTGCTGTCGATGCAGTTGGAAGTGACGACCCTGCAACAGGATATGGAGCCACTTATCCATTTGCGCTCCTGGGAATGGTTGTATTCACCATCATGCTTCACAATATGCCTATGTAGTTTAATATATTCCTCAATATAAACCCTAAATATCACAGAATAATTGACAGCAAAAGGAGCCTTCCGGCTCCTTTTTGCTGTATACATATTAAAGCTGTCCAATATTTAACCAACCTTATTGTATAAAAGACCTGTTAGCATAACAGGAAATAGTTGTAATGCCAAGTTTAATGTGTAATGTTTTGCACTTCCTGCATATTTATGCATCAAATAAACCTAGCAATCTCTTCTTCTGACGTCAACTATTATTGTACTAAAATCAGATCATTTATCAGGATTGTATTTTTAAAAACAAACATTGTATAAAAATGTTACAATATTGTAACATTCAATTGTAGCCTTTTTTAGCCGCCATAACGTATTTTTGTGCACTAATTAATTTGTGCGCGTAACAAACACACAATTCGTTTACACAAAGTCAATTAGATTACAACTTTGTAATTTTTTGTTTATTCGCAATAAAAACCACTTGAATAATTATTAACCCTGGTATACAATATATAAAGAATTTTCATTAAATCTTGGGGAGGACAAAAACAAAATGAAAAAAAGAATTTTAGCATTAATGATAATAGCCGTATTGGTATTATCAACAGTACTTACAGGTTGCGGCACCAGCGAAACCGCAGAAATTGAAGAAGCACAAGTAATCAAGCTTGGTTTCATAGGACCTTTGACAGGTGACTACAGTCTTTACGGCGTATCAAACGACGAAGGTGTAAGACTTGCAGTTGAAGAAATCAATGCAGCTGGCGGAGTCAACGGAAAGATGCTTGAAGTTGTATCCTACGACTCAAAGGGAGACAAGACTGAAGGTGTCAATGCATACAACAGACTTAGAGACCAGGATGGAATAACTGCACTTCTTGGAGCTACATTCAGTGGTGTTACTCTTTCTGTAAAGGAAATTGCAGTAGAGGACGGAATGCCCGTACTTACTCCTACAGCAACTCACGCTGATGTAACTATCGATGCACCGAACGTATTCAGAGCATGCTACACTGACGCATACCAGGGAATCACTGCAGCAGTTTTCGCAGCTGAAAACCTTGGAGCTACAAAAGCAGCGATCCTTTACAACACAGAAGATGCTTACTCTGAAGGACTTGCAGTTTCATTCAACGAGAAATTCGCTGAAAACGGAACTGTGACAAGCTACGAGGGATACACAAAGAACGACGCGGACTTCAAAACAGTTCTTACAAAGATTCAGGCTGAAAACCCGGATGTACTTTTCCTTCCTGACTATATAGCAAAGGTTGGAACAATACTTGCTCAAATAGAAGAAATCGGACTTGATGTTGTATGCATAGGTGTTGACGGATGGGACGGAATCGAAGAAGATTATGCAGATGTTGCAGAAGGACACTATTTCGTAAACCACTACGCAAAAACTGATGAAGCTGAAATCGTTCAAAACTTCATAGCAGCTTACGAAGAAATGTGGGACAAAACTCCAAACGCTCTTGCAGCACTTGGATATGACGCAGCATACATCATGAAGGATGCTCTTGAAAAAGCTGGTTCCGAAGATTCAGAGGCTATAATAGCAGCTCTTGCAGAAACTGATTCAGACGGTGTAACCGGACATATAGTATTCGATGAAAACGGAGACCCTCAAAAAAGCATTTCAGTTATCCAGATCGTAGACGGAACACACGTTCTGGCTGCAAAGGTTAGCGGAAACTAAAAGCAACACATAGACATTCAACAATTATAACGGAGATATGGATAAAACCTTGTAGGAGAGATTATGTCTCTCCTACAGTTTTATTTGCTATCCAAAGGAGGAACGACATTGATTTTATTCTTACAGCAGTTGATAAACGGTCTGTCCGTAGGTAGTATATATGCTGTAATAGCCCTTGGTTACACCATGGTTTACGGTATAATCAAGCTGATCAACTTTGCCCACGGCGAAGTAATGATGATGGGTGCATATTTCGCATTCATTACAGTTATTGCAACTGGAATGCCCTTCATAGCAGTGCTCGTTGTATCAATGGTACTGGCAGCACTTCTGGGTATTACTATTGAGACACTGGCATACAAGCCATTAAGAAAGGCACCAAGAATATCCGCACTAATAACTGCAATAGGTATGAGTTTATTTCTGCAGAATCTGGCCCTTGTAATATTCAAGGCAGACCCAAAAGTTATGCCATCTGACGTTATAGTAAAAAAACCTATAATGATCGGACCGCTACAAATAGGTACAGTAACCATAATAACAATAGTACTTTCAATATTCTTCATGGTATTATTGGATTTCTTCATTAAAAGAACAAAACCCGGAAAAGCAATGAGAGCAGTTTCTGAAGACAAGGAAGCTTCAATTCTTATGGGGATCAACGTAAACAGGACAATAAGCATCACATTCGCCATCGGTTCGGCACTTGGTGCTTTGGGTGGAGTACTTTACGCCATCGCATATACCCAGGTGTATCCTACAATGGGAATAATGCCTGGACTTAAGGCTTTTGTAGCCGCTGTACTCGGTGGTATAGGCCTCATTCCCGGAGCCATGCTTGGAGGTTTTGTAATAGGTATGGTCGAAACCATTACAAAAGCATACATTTCCAGCCAGTGGTCAGACGCCATAGTATTCGGTATACTCATAGTGGTTCTTATATTCAAACCTACAGGCATACTTGGCAAAAACGAAAGAGAGAAGGTGTAGAAAATGAATACAAACATAAAGAGAAGTTATACATTCAATATCGTATCCATCATTCTCCTCTTCATAGTGATGAAGGTTCTAATATCCGCCAACATATTGACTAGATACTATACGGGCATTGTCATTTTCATTTGCATAAACATAGTCCTTGCAACAAGTCTTAATCTTGCAACAGGATATCTGGGCCAGCTGGCACTTGGACATGCCGGCTTTATGGCCGTGGGAGCCTATGCTTCCGCCATAACGGCAATTGCACTTAAACCTACGCTTTATGCACACCTTAAGAGTCTGCAACTGCCGGAATATCTGGACTTTCTGCCGGGATTGGTTATTCTGCTAATCAGTCTGACCGTAGCCGGCATTGTAGCAGGACTTGTAGGTATAGCGATTGGTATACCGGCCCTCCGTTTAAGAGGCGACTACCTGGGTATAATCACCCTTGGATTCGGTGAAGTCATAAGGGTGGTCATCAACAATATGAGGGGTTTAACAGGCGGAGCCCAGGGACTTACAGGAATTCCCAGGATTTCAAGCTTCAACAGCGTATTCTGGATTACCGTTTTGGTAGTTGGAATTCTATACACACTTACCCACTCCAGACAGGGACGGGCGATAATCTCGATCAGAGAAGATGAAATAGCTGCAGAAGCCGTAGGAATACAGACAACCAGATACAAGGTTATGGGCTTTGCAATTGCAGCATTTTTTGCCGGTATCGGCGGCGGTCTCTACGCTCATTATATAGCCGTCTTGGATCCCAACACATTTGGATTCATGAGATCCGTTGAAATACTGGTTATTGTCGTACTTGGTGGAATGGGAAGCTTGACGGGGTCAATTATTGCAGCAATCCTATTGACAATACTTCCAGAAGCACTGAGGGATTTTGCAGAGTACAGACTTCTGATCTATTCCGGACTGCTTGTTGTAATGATGATATTCAGGCCTCAGGGAATATTCGGAACACACGAATTCTCAATGTCAAAGTTTGTTCACAAGCTTAGGCACAACCAGATTATCTCACCGAGAAAAGAAATAAAGGAAGGTGAATAATATGGCATTATTGGAAACCAAAGGAGTAGTAATGCAATTTGGCGGACTGAGAGCCGTTGACAATTTTGAAGTATCCATTGAGGAACACGAGCTTGTTGGTCTTATCGGTCCAAACGGTGCCGGGAAAACTACAATATTCAACATGCTCACGGGAGTATATACCCCAACCGAAGGAAGCATCACGCTTGCGGGAGTTGACGTTACCGGCAAAAAGCCATACGAAATTGTAAGGCACGGCGCAGCAAGAACATTCCAAAACATAAGGCTTTTCAAAGACCTGACAGTGATAGACAATATTAAGATAGCCTATCACAACGAAATGAACTATTCCACATTGGAAGGAATATTCAGAGGAAAAAGGTACTGGGCCGAAGAAAAGAAAGCACAACAGGAATGTCTTGATTTCCTGAAAATTTTCGATATGGAGGACTATGCAGATACTCTTGCAAAAAATCTTCCTTACGGAAAACAGCGAAAACTTGAAATAGCGAGAGCACTTGCTACAAATCCCAAAATATTAATGCTTGATGAGCCTGCTGCCGGAATGAATCCTCAGGAAACCCACGAACTGATGGAGACAATCCATTTCATCAGGGACAAGTTCGATATAACAATACTGCTAATCGAACATGACATGAATCTTGTCATGGGTATCTGCGAAAGAATAGTGGTTATCGACTACGGAAAGATTATTGCCAAGGGAACTCCTGACGAGATCAAGAACAATCCCGACGTAATAAGGGTATATTTGGGAGAGTAGGTGAAAAGATGTTAAAAATTGAAGATATAAATGTTTTTTACGGTAAAATACATGCCATACACGACCTGAGTTTTCATGTCAAAGAAGGCGAGATTGTAACACTTATCGGTGCTAACGGAGCAGGAAAGACCACAATTCTAAAGACTATTTCAGGAATTCTAACTCCATCCAGCGGTATAGTGAAGTTCAGGGATGAAAATATGGCAAGCATTCCGGCCCATCAGATAATCGATATGGGAATGGCCCACGTTCCAGAAGGCAGAAGGGTGTTTTCGAAGATGAGCGTGCTGGAAAACCTTGAAATGGGTGCTTTTATAAGAAAGGACCAACGTGAAATCAAGGAAGACCTCGAAATGGTATTCACCAGATTCCCAAGGCTAAAGGAAAGGATGAAGCAAACCGCAGGAACACTAAGCGGTGGCGAGCAGCAGATGCTTGCAATGGGAAGGGCTCTAATGTCAAGACCTAGGATCATCCTCATGGACGAGCCTTCAATGGGGCTGGCTCCAATCCTCGTTGATGAAATATTCAAGATCATAAGGGACGTAAACGATGCCGGCACTACAGTTCTTCTCGTTGAACAGAATGCAAACAAGGCCCTTAAGATTGCCGACAGAGGCTACGTACTTGAAACAGGAAGCATAATCGCCGAAGGAAAAGCCAGCGATCTTCTTGAAGACCAGGCTGTCAAAGAAGCTTATCTTGGTGGCTGATATCACCTGATTGTGAAACAAAGGCTAAATAAATCAAGGCACATGGAAATTCCAATCAATTTCCATGTGCCTTTAAATTTTATTTTTGATCCCTGTAACCTTCCCTTATGACTCTGTACTCACCTGTAACTGTATCAACTTCGAATATATTGAAGTTTGTTCTGATATCAAATCCTTCGTAATGGGTTGCTAAATTTATTGAAGCCGAACCTCCAGCACCGCTGGTTATCCTGTGGAAAACTCCAGGCGGCCACACCACAACTGCATTTCCATCACAAATTTTCACCCCGTTGTGTTCTATAGAGTCAGGAGTTATTAGAAACCTTTCTATTTTTCCATGTTCAGGAGTGTAAACTTCAACATGCCTTTCCCCAGCAAGTACAAAGAGATTGTCCGCCTGATGCGGATGCATGTACCATGTTTTCTCAACATCTCCTACCGGCCCCGGCGATATGGCATTTCCCTTGTGAATAACCCGGTCAACAGCATCTACTTTGGGAACCATGGACTTGTCCATAATATCAAAGTCAACTCCCGGAGTACGCCTGAACTCCTTTAACATAATAACCCTGTACAGCCCTTCAATTTCTTCCAAGATATAATCCATAACCCGCCTCCATACACTTTAATGATTTTGCCCGATTTATAATATTATATCACAAGAATGAACCGACAACCATCAAAGGCTATCGGTTCCACGTTTTAATTGTTTATTGTTGGATTCGTAAATTCGTAACCGTTCAGGTCAACTCTTATGCTCTCCATAACTACATCCTCTTCCGGTTTGTCTCCATAGCCCGTTTTCACATTTGCAAGCCTGTCAACCTCTTCAAACCCGTATATGACATTCCCAAAGGCTGCATAGTCTCCATCGAGGAAGGTTGCATCACCGTGGACTATGAAGAACTGGCTTCCCGCTGAATTGTAGTCCCTGCTTCTAGCCATGGATATGACTCCCGGCGTGTGGCTCAGATCGTTGTCAAAACCATTCTTTGCAAACTCACCGTCTATTGAATAACCGGGATTTCCCGTTCCTGTTCCAAGGGGGTCTCCTCCCTGTATCATGAAATCCACGATTATTCTATGGAAAACAAGACCGTCATAGAATCCCGACCTTGAAAGAGCCAGGAAATTATTCACAGTATTGGGAGCAGTTTCAGGATACAGCTCAAGAATTATGTCATCTCCATCTTTTATGCTTACCTTCACTATGGGCAATCCCTCCTCAGGAACATAGTCGCTGCCAGGCAGGCATTCCGCCCTGTATTCGTCAAAATCGAAATCTTCAACCTCGCCATCCCAGAAACCTTCACTGTCACTTTTTTCTCCATCAGCATTATCTTCTGCAGGCTCTTCCTGCTGCCCGCAACCGACAAGAATTGACAGGGACAAAACCGCTGCCAATATAAATACCAATAATCTTCTCAAATCAATTTTCATAAATCTACCACCTTTTAACAAATTCAAATATTATAAATTAAAATACAATAGAGATGAACACCCGTTCATCTCTATGATAATAAGCATTATATTACAAGTCGGAAAATTTTATTCCTCGTCCATTCCTCCGAAGATCTCTTCAAATACACTTCCTACCTTTTCGAATTCATCGTCGGACTCTATAGCCAGAAGCTCAACACCTTCCTCATCTTCCTTGTATCCGTAGATGAAGTATTCCTCCTGTCCCTCTGGAAGAAGTGCAATGTATTCCTGCTCGTCAATTTCAACGACTGCAAGAACAAGGCATTCCTTTTCTTCTCCGTCGTCGAAAGTAACCATCATTGTATCTTCGCTTGCTTCCTGCGGAAGTTCACGATCATGTGCACCGCATTCGCATTCGTGTCCGCATCCTTCATGGTTATGCTCTTCATGACTCTCACAGCATTTGTCTTCCTTGTTGTCTGTACAACAGTTGTCTTTTTCTAAGTTATCATCGCCGCAGCAGCAGTTATGTTCTTTACTCATATTAAATCTCCTAAATTTTATTTATCATCAGGCTTGTCATTTCCTATAGCATAGGAAGGTTAAGTATACATACCCTCTTTCTTGAAAACATATGTCCTGTTGATTTATTGTATAATATCATAATCTATACCCTAAAATCAACGCTTTAGTCTCTTAAAAGCATTAAGTTTAGTTCATATTCCCTCTCCGGCTTCCATGAATCTTTCTTCCTATGGAAGTCGTCAGTATCACAGCACTTGAAATAGCCAATGCCACTAGAACAGTCTCCGTCCCAACCTCCATGGCTTCAATGTAATCGGATTCGATTATTTTTTTCATTGAATAATAAAGGCCATATCCAGGCACAAGTGGAATGATTCCGGGAACAACATAAACAGTGGCAGGCACCCTTCTTAATTTAGCCATTATTTCACTGACCATGCCCACTGCCAGAGCTCCCGTAAACGCCGCCATGACTATGGAGTCAAATTGAAGGAGGAAAAGCGAGTACACCGTCCATCCCACAGCCCCTCCTGTAGAAGCAAGCACCAGTTGTTTCCGGGGTATATTAAACAATACTCCAAATCCGAAAGTACACAAAAAGGAGAAAATAAAATCCAGTATCATATTCTTCCTCCAAATATCATAATATATCCCTGGAGAATCGTACCTACTCCAAGAGCCAAAGAGACCGCTATCCAAACCGCCTCCGTCATCCTTGATGTTCCCGAAACCAAATCCCCTGATATTATATCCCTGATTGCATTGACTATTGCAAGTCCCGGTACCAGGGGCATGATGGAACCAATTATTATACTGTCAATGTCTGCACCCAATCCGAAGTATTCCAGCGACTTCACCATAACCAGCGTCGACAGCATATTTATCATGCCTCCAATAAAGTTCTTCACAAAGAACGGAAGCCTGTATTTGTCGGATATCATTGTGAATATGATTACCAGTACACTTGTTGCAAAGGCAAGAGGAAATTCAATCAAACCTCCACCAAACAAGAGGCTGAAAAATCCTCCCACAATGCCGCCGCCTAAAACAATCTCCCATTTCTTGAATTCCGGTGCACTGTTTATTTTTTCAAGCTCTTTGTCGGCATAAGCCACTGCAAGGTCTCCGGAAGCAAAGCTTCTGGAAAAATTATTAACCATTGCTATTCTTTCAAGGTCCACCCTTTTGACATTTGTCCTATGAATAATGGAATAGTATTCCCCTTCATATTCGAGGTTTATGAATATTCCTGTAGGAATTACAAAGCAGCTTGCATTTTCAATACCCTTGGAATTGCATATCAGATTTATTGTCTCCTCCACCCTATAGGTTTCGGCGCCATTTTCAAGAAGAATCCTTCCTGCCTTAAGCGACAGCTTGAGTATCCTGTTTATTTCATTCCTGTTCATATATTTCTCCAATTTTCCTAGACTGCATAACACCAATGTGAAAGGCATATGAATTTTCACTTTCCAAGACTTCAAAAATACTCAAATTTGTGAAATTTACTGTATTATAACAAACAACCCCTGTGGAAATCAAGCGATTTTCACAGGGGTTGTCGACCTTAATATTTGTCCATTTAATTGAATATATCTATACTTTGTTATTTTTGGGCAAGAAGGCCGTTGTATATATCCTCCATACCAAGCTCCTGGAATTTTTCCCTTGTCGGAATAGCCTTTTCCTTGTCATAGGAGCATGCCTCGTAATACCTGTCAAGGGCACTTTCCATGTCTACCTTCCTTCCTTTTGGAGGTCCTGCAAAGGCTCCTTCAGTCATGAAGCGATTAGGCAGCTTGTCGTCTTCCCTTCTGAACCCCCTTTCATAGTTCAAGGCTCTTTCGAGAGCTATCGTCCTTTCAGCCTTTCTGAGAAGTTCTTCCTTGTCTGTATCTATCCCCGTAAGTGCAGTATAAAGGGCTGCAAGGGTGGTTGCGTGAAGCTCGCAGTTGATTACATTGAAGTCACATATTCCTATAAGGTTCGTAACTACAAAGAATTCCTTCACCGATTTCAACCATTCCTTTGATTCACTGTCATCGAAGGGATCTCTCGGCTCCTCAACTCCAAGGTCTGGATACAGATATCCAAATGCATCTATGGTAGCAGCATAGGGCCTCATATGGCAGGCTCCCCTTTCGGAAGTTCCGAAGGATACTGTCATAGCAGAGCTTCCCCTTGGGTCTGTAGCTGATATTTCCATACCCTTTACAGTCATTGTGTAGTCAAGGGCCCTGCCTCCGATTTTCTCCGCTGCAACCTGGGATCCGTCAGCAAACAAGTCTCCGCAACCTTCCCTTAGGCCCATCTTTCTTATAAGCTCCACCATTGCCTTTCCATTTCCGAAATTCAGTTCTAGTCCGTCGAGGTCTTCTTTTGTGATAATTCCCTCTTCAAACAATTCCATGGCAGCCGATATCGTCGCTCCTCCTGAAATTGTATCCAAACCGTATATTGTCAAATAATAGTTTGCCATTGCTATGTCCTCGTATGAATTAACTCCACATCTTGGACCAAGAGCTGCAATTGTTTCATATTCAAGTTCACCAATCCCTACGTCTTCTCCAGAACCTGTATTCTTCATCACAACATACTTGTGGCAACCAAGCTGGCATGAATAACAGGCTCTTCTTCTGACATCAAACTTTTCCCTGTTGTTCCAAAGATTGTAAGGCATTATAGGTTCAAGCTTCTCGAAATAGTTCTGTCTGAAGTTCCTGGTTGGAAGCATTCCGCATTCATTGGCTCCGTCAAGCCATGCAGGAGTTCCATATCCATGGACTGGCCCCCAGGTATACACCTCATCCCTTATTTCCTTTATCGCTACCGCATTTATCTCAAGGAACCTGTCCTTGTCTTCTATCTCTATCTTCCCGGTTCCCCTGACTGCTACGGCCTTAAGATTCTTTGATCCCATTACGGCACCTGCTCCCCCTCTTCCGGCAAAACAGTCGTCGCTGAAAATGCAGGCAAGACTCGAAAGCATTTCTCCACCCTGCCCTATGCATGAAATCTTGAATTCCTTGCCCAATTCCTCATAGAGCATTTCAGTGGTTTCCCTTGTATTTTTGCCCCAGAGATGGGATGCTTCCCTGATTTCCACCTTGTCGTCATCTATGACCACAATTACCGGCTTGTCTGCCTTTCCTTCAAATATGACAGAATCATATCCTGCAAACTTGAGCTCGGCCCCGAAATGGCTTCCCATGTTTGACGACCCTATGGTATTGGACAGCGGCGAAAGAAAATTTATCGAGGTTCTTGATGCAGAAGCCATGGGAGTTCCTGTAAGCGGTCCCGTGTTGAAGGACAGGATGTTCTTCTCCGATAGAGGTTCCGCATCATGGGGAACCTCATCCCACAATAACGCCACTCCATAACCTTCTCCTCCAAGGTATCTTTTCACATATTCTTCGTTGAGCTTTTCCCTGCCTATACTTCCGGACGTCAGGTCTATCCTCAATACACAATCCTTATATCCTTTCATTTCATCACCATCCCAATGCCTGTCTAGGGCAAATTTTCACACATTCCGGAACTCCACCGCACAAGTCACATTTAAAGGCCATTGACCTTCCCTCTACTTCTATCATGCTTATGGCATTTACTGGACAATCCTCGGCGCATTTCCCACAGCCGATGCAGGCATCGCTTATTGTCACCGCACCAGTGAATGCATCCCTGGATATGGCATCGGCCAGACAGCGTTCCGCACATACCATGTCCTCGCACTGCTGACATACGGTCTGGTTGAAATGACCTATTTTCTTTTCCTTGATCTTTATTCCTGTAGCAGCCGGATCAACCGCTCCCAAATGAAACACAGAACACACCGATTCGCATGCCCTGCAACCCTGACACAGGTCAGGATTTACCCTTACTTTAATTACTCCCGGTTTCATAAAATCCTCCTTAAAATTTTTATAAACACCAGATAAACACATCGTCTGGTTATTGATACCTTCAGATTTGCGTACCTTGTTGATCAAGACGGTATTCCCTTATCCACCTCCTCCTGCTATGAATATTTCTACCGTGTCCCCTTCTTCAATAACCGTAGTTTTCCTTGAAATACTGTTATTCACACTTGCAATGAGCCAGCTGGGCTTAATAGTTATCTCCAGAAACTCAAGAAGTCCATGGATATCAATCCCCGACTCAACTTCCATATCCTTGTCCCTGAAGCCTGCTGAAGAAGCCAGCATTCCCTTCAGCTTCACTCTTATGAGAATGTTTCCCACCTCCATCTTTACTAAAATTCTAAGTAAAGTTATCATATTTCACACAACCAGTTTAGCAATTATGAATAACAGCGAGGTCTCGACTTCGACGACCTTGAATCAACATAATAAATTGTAGATTCATGGAAGGAGGGAGTAGGGAGCCGTTAGTCATAATTGTGGAGCGGTTACAATAATACCAACTTTACCAGACATCAAAAAAGAGCATACCCGAAATATTCGAATAGCTCCTTTGCAATCACGGCAGGCATAAAATCACTTTTAATACCCATAGTCCCTATATTCCTGATTCTGTCTATGTTTTCTGCCGGAACATAAGAATCGGAGATTTATTTGATTTTCCACTAATTAAATTATAAACCCTATTGTTACAATAGGGTCAAGGATGTTCTATTATTTTATTTTAATCCATTCATCTTATTGGAACCTGTAGTCTGATATACATTCCCCTGCTGTTTTCATCGAATACGGGAAGCTCAGTTATCACTTCACAGAGATAGTCTCCCACTATTTCATATCCATTTCCGCTGACATGGTCAAGAAGCTTTTCCGCATAATACAGTTCGTTTTCAAAGCCCTCCTCACCCTTGAAACAGATGCAGGCGTATTTACCTTCCATTACACTCTCGAATCCTTCCTCCCTGCTGTAGTCATTGTCAACAAAGACGAAAATCTCGGTGGATTTGTAGTTTCTAGCTTTAATGTTTTTCTTTCTAATTATGGAACCGACATTGTGGAAGTATATCATGGGAAGGTTGTTGAGCTGTACCTGATTCTTCAATTCCCTAAGCATATACTCATAGGTCTCTATACCCTTTTCATATATGTTCATTCCGCTGTCATAACAAAAAATACGCCTTTCGGAAAACTCTATAATTCTTACAGACTCATCTTCAAGGGTTCTTTCATATTCCCCGAGATTCTCCTTGAACCTCATTGCCCCTCTTTCCATTATTTCAAGCTTCTTCTTGTTTTCCTCTATCCACTTAAGCTGCCGGTTCAGGTTCTCAACTATAAGTTCAATGTCGTTCTTTTCAAAAAGCTTCTTTATCTGGTCAAGGGACATTCCCAGAAGCTTCATATAGTTGATAAGGTCAAGCTTGGCACTCTGGTTTATGTGATAATACCTGTATCCCGTATCCTCATCCACCATCGACGGCTTAAGAAGCCCAATATTGTCATAATGCCTCAAGGTCTGTATGGTGACCTTGTTCACCTTTGCCATCTCACCTATTTTAAGCCTGTTCATGGAACCATCCCCCTTGTCATCTAATAATTGTTTATCAAATATTCATTGATAAAACACAAGTGCATGTATAATTATATCATGAATGCTTTTTTACACAAAAGAAAAACCGCCGGTTGCTTAAAACCGACGGTTCCTGTGTCATCATATATGTTACAAGCCCGAAAAACCATTCCCATAATTTGCAATTCAGTTATTTGCCAATTTGCTCCGCTACTCCCCTGAACGCCTTCTTCTCTTCCCTTGCACTCTTCACCTTTTCCATTGTGATTCCGGTATATCCGTAGAATATGGAAATCAACGGGTTAAGAAGGTTGAGGAATGCATATGGCGCATATGCAAACGGATGAACTCCCAGAGTCTTGTACATGAATGCTCCACAAGTGTTCCAGGGCACAAGTGCCGATGTAAGAGTTCCCGAATCTTCAAGGACTCTTGAGAGGTTCTTTGGATGAAGTCCCTTCTCGTCGAATATATCCTTGTACATTCTACCTGTTATAACTATTGACAGGTACTGGTCGCCTGCAACGAAGTTACATGCAATTGCAGTAAGCACTGCTGAAAGAACAACTGATCCAGTGCTGCTTGCCAGTGAAAGTATCTTTCTTGCTATCGCTTCAAGCATCCTTGTCTTTTCCATTATTCCGCCGAAGCACATTGCACAGATTATAAGAGACACTGTCCACATCATTCCGTCGATTCCACCTCTTGAAAGAAGGGTATCAACAGCTTCAACTCCTGTATCGGATACAAATCCGTAATGTACTACATCTATTATGGCTCCAAGGTCCGCTCCCTGGAATACCACTGCAAATATTGCTCCAACAGCAGTTCCGCCTATTAGTCCCGGTATGGCAGGAATCTTGAATACAACCATGAATATTACAAGTACCGGTGGTACGAGAAGCAGCGGGCTCACTGCAAACTGTGAAGTGATTCCATCAAGTATTACCTGGATATTATGTGTATCCAGAGTGTTTCCGGCATATTTAATGCCTATGATTCCGTATAGTATCAATGCTATTACAAGACTTGGAATAGTAGTATAAAGCATGTGTCTTATATGTTCAAAAAGCTCCGATCCTGCCATTGCAGGAGCAAGGTTTGTCGAGTCGGAAAGAGGTGATAATTTGTCTCCGAAATATGCACCGGAGATTATTGCTCCAGCCACTATGTGAAGAGGTATGCCGAGGCCTTCTCCTATACCTATAAGTGCTATACCTAC
Source organism: Dethiosulfatibacter aminovorans DSM 17477 (assembly GCF_900142005.1). Taxonomy (GTDB): domain Bacteria; phylum Bacillota; class Clostridia; order Tissierellales; family Dethiosulfatibacteraceae; genus Dethiosulfatibacter; species Dethiosulfatibacter aminovorans. The sequence goes on along the minus strand of NZ_FQZL01000005.1, from coordinate 127,162 downwards.
AGTACCGGCAGTAGTCCACGAACTTCCCGTAGCTATGGAAACGATTGCACATATGATCGTAGTTGCAACCAGGAATATACCCGGAGATATTATCTGCAGCCCGTAGTATATCATTGAAGGAACTGTTCCTGACAGGATCCATGCTCCCGTCACTGCACCGATTATCATGAGTATCAGTATTGCCTGCATTGAAATCCTTATGGTTTCAACTATTGCATCTTCCATTTCCTTCCAGGTGTATCCTGAAGTCATTCCTATTAAAGCTGCCACAATTGCCGTAGCCAGAATCGGAATATGAGGATCCGCACCGTAGATGTTGATTCCTACAAAAAGTGAAGCGATTAAAAATATTACCGGTATTATTGCCTTCCCGAATGTCATGTTTTTAGCCTTTGTCTCTTTGATTGACATATAAGTCCTCCTAAATTTAATAAAGATTGTGGTGCCATGGTGCCGTGGTATCGTTTTCTTAAATACATTCTAAATATGGAGAACAAAAAAATACAAAAAAATACCAAAATAGCAAAAAAAATCACAAAAACTTTTAGTTTCTGTGATTTTTTAAGCTGATAATAAAGGGGCTTGAATATTCTTTTAATTTTCCCTAAGCTCCTGATTTGCCATAAGGTTGTCAATAAACTTCTTTACGTTTATCTTACCGCCAGACATCCTGTTTCCACGTATGTAATCCATCTGGGCCTTGACATCCTGAAAATTGTACAGCGAATTGGAATATCTGGTGAAAGTAATGTTCATATAGTCTTCAATGCCTATGTTTGCAAGATTGTTAAGACCCATGTTGACAGCCCTCCTGATTCTCTGCTCCATCGCTTTTGGATTGTCATCGGTGAGTTTTTTGCATATGTCCTTGAACCTGTAGTCATATATTGACACCTTGTTTTCAACAAGGTATCTGCATACCTTCAGTATGTCCTCTCCGCCCTTTTCACCAAGAATTCCAAGTCTGTTGAGAATTCTTCTTATGCTGGTGATTATATCCGTTACCGGGTCGTCATCATCCTTCCTGCCTGAGGCTTTTTCCTTCTTGACAACTACACTGCTTATCTGGGAAAAGATTTTTTCCATGTTAATCTTTTCAGCAATCTTTTCCATTACAATCTTCACTTCTATATTGTTTATAGGTTTGTTGATGAAGAATTCTATTCCTGACTTGTATGCACTGCTTATCATGTTTTTCGTATTGACATGGGAAATCATTATGAACTTTATGCTTTCATTGTGCTTCCTTATGTCGTTGACCATCTCGATTCCATCCTTTTCAGGCATCAAAAGGTCTATAAGAACAATATCCGGCTCCAGCGACAGTATTTCGTCGACAGCAGCCTCCCCTCCAAGGGAAAATCCTATTACTTCGCCAAGGTCGTTGTCCTCGATTATGTTTTCCAATACCTTGATTGCAGATATGTCATCGTCAACTATGTATATTCTAAGCATCTTAACCTCCCAGATTACCCTTAGGTATGGATATCTTAAAAACCGTACCGGCACCGTATTCAGATTCAACGGTTATTTCACCGCCGAACTTGTTTTCCACAACGGACTTCACAAGGGTAAGGCCTATTCCCCTGCTGATGCTGCCGGTGTTCTCATTGAACTTCGTCGAAAATCTCGGTGTAAAAATATATTTAAGGTTTTTCTCCTTTATTCCCTCACCGTTGTCTCTTACTGTAAATACATCGTTCCCATTTTCCGAATATTGTCTGACTTCCACAAGTCCCTTTCCTTCCTTCTTCTCAACGGCTTCTATAGCATTGTTGATGAGATTTCTGAAAACGGACATAAAGGAGAAATGCTCCTCTATATAATAATTGTCCTCTATGTCGAAGAAAATGTCTATGTCCTTTTCCGTATGCTTAAGTATCCTTTCGGTGCTTTCCCTCAGGATATCAAACACATCCTTCATTTTCATCTTGCTGGTCTTGAGCTTCCTGTCCATTATTTCATCTATTCCACGAATGACCCTGATATAATCCTTCTTTATTTCATGGACATCCTTTGCTATGGATAGGGAAAGCTTCTTAAGGGACTGGTCGATTTCCGCACTGGATATTTCACCGTAGAGTGTATAGGCATCATTCATCACATTCTCTATATAGCTGAGATTCATGTCGAGAAAGTATGTTTCAGCTTTCAGGTCAGTAGCTATGGACATGAGGTTCTTGTTGCTGTCCTCGTGCTCCTCCCTTACGGCCAGAAGCTCAAAATGTCTCAGGATCCTTATTACGATAACCGCTATAGCTGCTCTTATAAGGGCGGCAATGACAATATATTGGACAGTTTCAGGCTTCTGGGTTCCCGGCAGGGTAAATACCCTTGTGATGAATTCAAATAGATTGCCTGTGAAATCACAAAGGAAAAATATGAAAAAGCTCCTTAAAGCCGTGATCCTTACCTGACTTTTGGTATATAGCAAATAAAACACAAGTCCATACATGAAATAGAAAGGAATTTCCTGATAACTGCTCATGAGCGCAGCTGTAAAATCACCTGTCAACATTGCAAGAAGCCAGCTTCTTGACAGTATTTCCGCTATTCCCGCAAATACCAGTGCAATAATTGGATTAACCTCATGGTACATGTTCAGAAGCAGAGGATAAAACACCACTGCAAAGGTTAACCTGAATCCCTCAATGGGTACATCAAGATAGAAAAGAGAAGCCAGCACGTCTACAATGGCTATCACCGCTATTTGTCTGATATATTTTATCTTCATAATATAATCAATCTCCGGCTAATATTCTGTAATCCATTATATATCTAATATATCCATCTTGCAAACAAAACAAGCAATCTAAAAACAAAACAGCGGCTTATGTTTTACAACATTCAGCCGCCTTTACATGTCACAATTCACATAATAATGATTATTCTTCTATTTAAATATCTCCAGCAGCTCAGATATGTCATTTATCAGCCTGTCCGCATCCTTCAACTCTTCACTGTTGCCGTATCCGTAAAGACAGCCTATTGTGCAGACATCGTTGCCGACTCCTACCTCCATATCCTTGTGCCTGTCCCCGACCATTGCAAATCCGGGCTTCAGCGAGCCGCTTACCATCCTGAATATTTCATCCTTCGGTATGAATCCAAACTCTTCCGAAGAATATATATGGTCGAAGTATCTGTCGAGATTAAAAACCTCGGTGACCATGTCCCTGTATTTCACACTGCAGTTGCTCATAAAAACAAGGCTATATCCTCTTTTCTTGAGCCCTTCAAGAACTTCAAGGGCTCCATGGTACAAAACTCCCTTGCCGCCCGAAAGGAGACTGTTCATCTCCTTTCCTATCATTCCTCCTGCCTTGTGCCTTATATCTGTGTCTAGGTCGGGCATGAAGTCCTTCCACATCTCTTCCTTGGTGAAACCAAGCCATCTGGCTATTTCTCCGTCTGCCCACTCTTTTTCCTCGGCACAACCCAGATCCACAAGGAATCTGTAGCACTTCCTGAATGCAGGGCCGTAGACCTTTATGCTTTCATGTATGGTGCCGTCAAAGTCAAGTATTATTGTCTTTACATCTTCAATAATACATTTTTTTGAGCTCTCCGCCATTAGATTTCCTGAAGGAGGTTTACCATTTCAACTGCAGTCAGAGCAGCCTCAAATCCCTTGTTGCCTGCCTTTGTGCCGGCTCTCTCAATGGCCTGCTCAATTGAATCAGTAGTGAGAACACCAAAGATTACAGGAATTTCAGTTTCTAAGGAAACATGGGCAACACCCTTTGTCACTTCATTTGAAACATAGTCGAAGTGAGGAGTAGACCCCCTTATTACGGCACCGAGACAGATGACAGCATCATATCTGCCGGTTTTAGCCATTTTCTTTGCAATAAGTGGTATTTCAAAGGCTCCCGGCACCCATGCAACCTCGATGTTGTCCTCTTCGACACCATGTCTCTTAAGTCCGTCAATTGCTCCGGAAAGTAGCTTTCCACCTATAAACTCATTGAACCTTCCAACTATGATTCCATACTTCTTGTCCTGTGATACCAGTTTTCCCTCATAAATTTTCATCTTATTCTTCCTCCTCGAAGTCCAGCATGTGGCCCATTTTCTCTTTTTTTGTTTTCAGATAAAATTCATTTCTTTCATTGTGGTTCATTTGTATAGGCACCCTGTCGACTACCTCAATGCCATATCCTGACAATCCGGTGATTTTCTTGGGATTGTTGGTCATAAGCCTCATCTTTCTGACACCCAAATCGTATAGTATCTGTGCACCTATTCCATAATCCCTCATGTCATCCGGGAATCCAAGCTCTATATTCGCTTGCACCGTATCCATTCCCTGATCCTGAAGTGCATAGGCCTTGATCTTGTTTATGAGACCTATTCCCCTTCCTTCCTGCCTCATGTAAAGAAGTACTCCCTTGCCCTCGGCAGCTATCTTTTTCATTGCTTCGGCATACTGCTCTCCGCAGTCGCACCTTGTTGATCCAAAAGCATCCCCTGTAAGACATTCCGAGTGGACCCTTACCAAAACCTCATCGCCTTCCTGGATGTCGCCCTTTACAAGTGCCACATGATGCTCTCCATTTAGCTTGTTTATAAAACCTATCATCCTGAATTCGCCGTACTTTGTCGGAAGGTTGGCTTCCGCAACCCTTTCCACAAGCACTTCCTTCATTCTCCTGTAGGCAATAAGCGCCTCAATGGATATTATCTTCAGGTTGTGCTTCTTGACATATTCCATAAGCTGGGGAACCCTTGCCATGGTACCGTCGTCGTTCATTATCTCGCATATTACGCCTGCCGGATACAGTCCTGCAAGCTTTGCAAGGTCTACAGCAGCCTCAGTGTGTCCTGCTCTCTTCAGAACTCCTCCGTCTTTTGCCGCCAGAGGAAAGATATGTCCAGGTTTTGTAAAATCTCCAGGTCTTGACTCCGGATTTACAAGCTGGAGTATTGTATTGGCCCTTTCCTGACATGATATGCCTGTAGTTGAACTTATATGGTCAACAGAGACAGTGAAAGCCGTCTCCTTGGGATCGGTGCTGTCAGTAATCATCGGAAATATTTTCAATTCCTCCAGCCTTTCCTTTTCCATGGGAGTGCATATAAGCCCTCTGGCATGCATCGCCATGAAGTTGATTGCTTCATCAGTGGCCATTTCTGCAGCCATGAGAAGGTCGCCTTCATTTTCCCTGTCCTCATCGTCTACCACTACTACCATTTTTCCTGCTTTGATATCTTCAATTGCTTCTTCTACCGTATTGAATTTCATTTTGTATCCCCTTTCAATAGAATCCATTTTCTTTTAGAAAATCCATGTCTATTCCTTTTTTTTCTTCCTTTGCCTCTTCCTTGAACAACGTCAGTCTCTCGATATACTTTCCTACAAGGTCGCATTCAAGATTTACCTCTTCTCCAACCTTCTTGCCTGTCAGCGTTGTTTCTTCCTGTGTCAGAGGTATGATGGAAACCTTGAAACTTTCCTTTCCAAGGGCCGCAACAGTCAAACTTGTTCCGTCTATGGTAATGGAGCCCTTGTGAATGATGTATTTCAAAATCTCCCTTCCCGCACTGATTTCAACCCATATTGCATTATCATCTTCTTTGAATCCAACAATCCTTCCCGTACCGTCAACATGGCCTGACACTATGTGTCCCCCGAGCCGGTCTCCTACTTTCAAAGCTCTTTCAAGGTTTACCCGGCTTCCGTTTTTCAGGTTTTTAAGGTTTGTCACCCTCATTGTTTCAGGCATTGCATCCACAGTAAATTCATCGCCGGTAAATCTTGTAACCGTAAGACAGATCCCATTTGTGGCTATACTGTCTCCCAGCTTAACATCATCCATTATCTTCGATGCCTTGATTGTTATTTCTGCAGAACTGCTACCCGACACAATCTTTTTCACCGTTCCTATTTCTTCAATCAACCCAGTAAACAATCAATCACCTTCTTCCTTATCTTTATTGTCAATCATTCCGGTTATGAGTATATCCTCGTCAAATCTTTTTATGTCTATATCCTTAAGCTTCACGGCATCCCTTATATAGGTTATTCCTTCACCTTCCACAGGAGTCTTTGCATTCTGTCCGCCTATCATCTTTGGAGCCACAAAAGCCATCACCTTGTCTACTACTCCGGCCTCAAGGGCACTATAGTTGAGGGTGGCGCCCCCTTCCAGAAGGACCGAATCCAATCCCATTCTTCCCAGTTCATCAAAGAGCCATTTTATGTCTATGCGATTTTCCTTGAGAGGGGTTACTATGACTTCAGCACCTTTTTCCCTCAATGCTTCAAGCTTTTCATCATATGATGAACCTGTGGCAATTATGGTTCTAACACTTGATTCAAGATTAAGTACCCTGGCATCGAGAGGAATCCTGCATCTGGTATCAAGAATCACCCTTACTGCATCCTTGTCCAGCTCACTGTCCCTTCTTGTCGTCAGGCTTGGATCGTCCGCCAGGACTGTTCCTATCCCCACCATTATTGCAGAAACCTTCTGCCTTATGTCGTGGACATACTTCCTGGACTTTTCACTGGTAATCCATTTGGAATCCCCGGACCATGATGCAATCTTTCCATCCAGTGTCATGGCATACTTCATGTAGCAGAAAGGCTTTTTTGTAAGTATGTACTTGATGAACACCTCGTTAAGTTCCTTCACATCGTCCTCAAGAACTCCCGTTACAACTTCTATTCCTGCATCCCTTATTATCCGTATGCCTCTTCCGGCCACAAGGGGGTTGGGATCCGTCATTCCTATTACGACTTTGGCGAATTTGGATTCCACAATTTTTTTGGCACAGGGAGGAGTCTTTCCGAAATGGGAACAGGGTTCAAGCGTTACATAGATTGTCGCTCCCTCCACGTCCTCAGTGGCACTCTCTATTGCATTGACCTCTGCATGGTTGCCTCCATAGTATTCATGGTAACCTTCACCAATAATCCGATTGTCTTTCACTATAACCGCTCCAACAAGAGGATTCGGACTCGTATGCCCCGTGCCCTTCTTCGCCAGGTTTATCGCTCTTTTCATATAAAGTTCGTCCATACTACCTCCTATTTAAAGTTTTTTTGTTTATTCACAGTATTTCTTTAACAGCTCTTAACTATTGGAGTTGTATACAATAGCTTAGAAATAAAAAAACTCTGAAGAAAAATCTCCAGAGTCATAATCATAAAAATGTCATACAAAACTATACAGTTATACATTGTAACATATTTTGTAGAAACAAACACTTCTTCCATCCAGACTTTACTGTCGGTACTGGAATTACACCAGTTCAACCTCTCGGCTCGTGGACTGTACCACCGGTCGGGAATTTCACCCTGCCCTGAAGATTCATATTAACTTATTATTAAAATTAACACATAATCTATTTTTTGTCAATAAGGAAAGCGATTTTTTAATTGCATTTAATATCTTAAGCTTTCAAAAGCACAGTCCCATTATTAGGACCGTGCTTTCTGCTAGTCTATATCTATTCTCTTGGATCTGTCTTTCTTATCCTTCTTTGGAATCATTATGGTTAGAAGTCCATCTTCAAGCTTTGCATTGATTCCTTCCGTCTCTGCATCTTCCAGATATACCGTTCTGCTCATTGAACAGAATCTTCTTTCCTTGTGGATGTAATTTTTCTCCTCTTCTTCAATTCTTTCATCCCGCTTGATGGAAATTGAAAGTCTGCCGTCGTTAAGCTTAAGGTCGATTTCTTCCTTTTTCACACCGGGAAGTTCAGCCTCTACTACATAGTCGTTTTCATTCTCCTTCACATCAATCTTGAAAGTATCGTGCATCAGAGTCCTTTCAGGTATCCATGAATCCGAAAAAAAACCATCCAGCATATTGCGGAAATCTCCAAAACCGAATCTTTCCAAATCCCGTCTCCTTCTGTTGAAAGGTACTAAATTAGCCATGTCAACAACTCCTCTCTATTCATTTTTAGCACTCTCCACCAACGAGTGCTAATCCTTAATTAATTTATACCACTTTTTGCAGACTTTGTCAATATTGTGAAAAGATACTTTGTTCAAAAAAATTCACAAAATTCTCATGAAAAACATCTAAAATCCAGCACAATTTTCCTTGTTATATGATATAATGAAAGAACATTAGTTCGAGTGCTTATGTAAATATTTAAAAGATTGAAAAAGAGACGGATATTATGAAAAAAAAGATACTTCATGTCGATCTGGATGCATTCTTTGCATCAGTGGAACAGCTGGACAATCCAAAACTTAAAGGAAAGCCTGTAATAGTTGGAGGCACTTCAAAGAGAGGTGTAGTTGCAACATGCAGCTACGAAGCGCGAAAATACGGAGTTCACAGTGCCATGAGCAGTGTAATGGCCCACAAGCTGTGTCCCAACGGAATATTTGTAAGAGGCCATATGGAAAGGTACAAGGAAATCTCTTCACAGGTTTTTGAAATACTTCATGAAGTGACTGACAGCATTCAGCAAATGTCCATAGACGAGGCATATCTGGATATTACCGACCTTGATGAAGATCCCCATGACATTGCTGTCTGGATAAAGGAAGAAGTGAAAAACAGGATCGGCATAACAATATCCATAGGCATATCCTACAACAAGTTCCTGGCAAAGCTTGCCTCGGACTGGAACAAGCCCGACGGCATCTTCAAGATTACCGAAGAGGACATTCCTGACATCCTGATTCCTCTGCCTGTACTAAAGGTTCACGGACTGGGTAAAAAGACTGCAGCCAAGCTCAACAATATCGGTATTTTTACCATTGGAGATCTTCTCCAATATGATATAAAAAGCCTGTCGTATATCTTCGGCCAGTCCCGTGCCGAGGAAATATACAACAGGATTAGGGGTATCGACAACAGAAGCATAAAGGTTACAAGCATCAGAAAATCCTACGGGAGGGAAACAACCTTCAGCGAAGATACAAAAGACAGGGAATACATCAGGGAGGTCCTTGACATATATCTCCTTAAGATCACCGACAGACTGAAGAAAAGCAACAAGCTTGCCAAGACCGTTACCGTGAAGATCAAATACGAGGACTTCGAACAGATAACCAGAAGCCACAGCCTGACTTCATATACCTCAAGCTACGACCTCTTCAAGGAAGCAATGGACCTTGTGCTGGACGGAGTGGAACTAAAAAAGAAAGTCAGACTCGCAGGAGTCTCACTTTCCAATATTTCCGACAGCGAACACTATCAGATGTCCATCTTCGATTAACTTACGGAGATGAACACCACCTTCAGGTAGTTCCCCTCCCTGAATTCCTCAATGGTAGCAAAATCAACGGGAAGCGAATGTTCTTCGAGTATTCTGTACCTTTTTCCCTTTTCCACAAAGGCGGTATCGATGAATTTCTTGAACTTGTCCATGTTGAATGATGCGCAGTTGGTGGAGGCTGCAATAACTCCTCCATCTTCGGTTATGTCTATGACCTCCTTCAGAAGGTCCTTGTAGTCCCTGTCTGCACTGAATATGTTCTTCTTTGATTTCGCAAAACTTGGTGGATCAAGTATCACAAGATCAAACTTCATTTCCTTCTTTGCTGCATACTTGAAATAGTTGAAAACATCCTCCACCACTATATGGTTCGTATCAAGGTCTAGTCCGTTGATGTTAAACTGTTCAGTTGTCTTCTCAAGACTCCTGTTGGCAAGGTCGACGCTTGTAGTGCTTTTGGCATCGCCGAGGGCTGCAAACACTGAAAAAGCGCCCGTATATGAAAAGGTGTTAAGCACCGTCTTCCCCTTGGAATACTTGTCCCTTATCCTTTTCCTCACTTCTCTCTGGTCAAGAAACACTCCGGTCATGTCTCCTTCGTCAAGATAAATGGCAAAGTTCACTCCGCTTTCCCTGACTATTATTGGAAACTCACCCTTTTCACCCATGACAAAATCATCTTCCTCAATACCGTCATCAAATCTTTTCTTCTGGTATATTCCTTTGTAAACAACCATCCTGCTGAGGATTTCTACAATTATATCCTTGAATCTGTAAATACCCTTGCTGTACCAGTTTATAAGATAATACCCGTCATAGTTGTCTATTGTGAAGCCGCCTATTCCGTCACCTTCGCCGTTGAATACCCTGTAGGCGGTGGTGTCCTCGTCAAAATAGAAGGGTGCCCTTTTGTTAAGGGCCGTAATTATCTTGTTCTGGAAGAACTTCCGGTCTATAGCCTCATCCTTTCTTGTAAGGACCCAGCCGTATCCCTTATTCTGCCTTCCGAAATATCCTCTTGCAACAAACTTGTTCTTATCGTCGACAAGCTTCAGTATTGCTCCCTCGCCCTTCAAGTCATGGATATTGTTGACCGCCTCCTTGAAGATCAGAGGATATCCCTCCTTGTATTTCTTAATATATCTTTTATTTATTCTTACAATTATTTCACTGTCCATGGCTTTCCTTATCCTATTGGTAATATTTATTGATCATATCCATATGAATTTTCATGCTGTTTCTCGCCTTTTCCCGGTCTCTGCTAATTATTGCTTCATATATGTCCCGGTGAAGTGTTTCAAGTATGTCCTTACTTTCATTTTCCAGTACCGTATGCCTTATATTGTAAGTGAAGAGTTGAATCATTGGTGCCATTGCATTGTAGGCATTCAGTATGATGCTGTTTTTTGATGCCTTGGCAATTAGATAGTGGAACCTCTTGTCAAGTTTCGACTTTTCCACTTCCCCTTCTGCATTCAACATTTCCCCATAGCATTCCTTGAGCTTTTCAATTTCAGCTTCAGTGATTCTTTCCGCTGCCAGGGTTGATATTTCAACCTCGATCATCTTTCTGAATTCAAGGACATCATCTGTCGTTGCATCTGTAAGCTTAATTACTATCGCCATAGGCCCCTCAGGCCATTCATCAAATTCATCCTTGATATAGGTACCGCTTCCCGGCCTGTTCTCAATGAGTCCGACGATGCTTAGTATCTTGTATGACTCCCTGATTGCCGCTCTGCTGACTTCCAATGCTTCTGCCAGTTCTCTTTCGGTAGGAAGCTTGTCGCCTCTCTTTATTCTATTCAATCTGATTTCTTCAACCAGATATTCCATAACCTTGTAATAGGTCTTGTTCGAATCTGCCCTTATCATTAAACCACCCCTGTTATTCGAAATATTTTCTTACTTCAGTCATATGCCTTTTCATTGCTTCTCTTGCTTCTACAGGGTTTCTTTCAACAACAGCTTCACAAACTTCCCTGTGAATTCTCACAAGGAGATCCTTCCCTTCCGATAGAATCCCTCTTGTTCTAACATCGTAAATAAGCATATCCATCATATACTCCATGGCATTGTACGAATTAATCAATATAATGTTTTTAGTAGCCCTGGCAAGAAGACTGTGAAACTTGTTGTCGTATTTTGCATTTATGAATTCATCATCAATATTGATAAGCTTTTCATAACAGTCCTTTAATTCTTCAATTTCATCATCTGTAATTCTTTCAGCTGCAATAGTCGCCATTTCCACTTCTATCATGTTCCTGAATTCAAATATCTCATGTTTACCTGTATCCGAAAGCATGAAGGCTATGGACATCGGTCCTGAAAACCAACTGTCGAAATCTTTTCTTATATAGGTTCCGCTGCCCTGCCTTCTTTCAACGATGCCAAGCATGTCGAGTATTTCCAGGGCTTCTCTAATTGAATTCCTTCCTATTTCAAGTATTTCAACCAGCTTTCTCTCTGTAGGGATCTTGTCTCCCTTTTTAAGCCGTCCTTCCTCCACTTGTTGTCCGATATATTCTATGACATGTTCATATGCCTGTTTGTCTTTTGAATTGTTCATATTATCACTCCAGTTTCTAGACTCATTATAGGGTAAATGTACTTTAAAGTAAAGCCGTTAGCCGTATATTCACATCAATTTGAAGTAGGGAAAGTTATGTTGTTTGCAAAATTTAATCTCCCAGCTTGTAGTTCATCAAGTTCAAATATGATATAATTATTATAGACAAAACAACTTCATTGCTTCAACAGTTACTCACCTTGTTTCTCATCAATTTAAACATTTCACTATAACAATAATCATAATACTTTCCCTATAATTGCCTAACCATGTCGCGTTTTATGCGACAGCAAATAAATTGAGAATGTTTTCATTAATACTTGCTGATATAACTCAAATATTATAAGGAGGTTTATTAATGAATCAATTAAGAAAAGATGATGTTCTAAAGCTCATCAAAACCAAAACAGATCCATGTATCTCCATCTATCTGCCTACTGAAAAGGCAGGCAAGGACATTCTGAAAGGAAGGATTCTCTTGAAGAATCTACTTAAGGAAGCTGAGAAAAAGCTTTCCTTGCTCAACATTTCAGAATCAGATACCAAAAACATCCTGAATGAAGCATATGATTTAATTGAAGATTTGATCTTCTGGCAGAACAGTAATGAAGGTCTTGCCCTTTTCATTTCAGGCAATACTTTCAAATACTTCAAGATGCCGGTTAAATTCCAGGAAAAAGTTCACGTATCCAAAGAATTCAATATTATACCTCTTTTGTCAATGCTTACAAAAGACGAGAATTATTACCTTTTGTCATTGAGTCAAAAAAACATAAAACTGTACCGCTGCGATGAATTCAATATTAATGAAATAGAGTTGGATATGCCTACATCCTTGGATGAGGCACTGCAAATGGACAATCCCGAACGACAGCTTCAGTATCATTCCGGTAATCCAAATTCAACCTCTGCAATTTATCACGGTCATGGCGGAAGTCCGGATGACAACAAAAACCACATAAACAGGTTCATGCAGATGGTAAGCAACGACATACTTGAATTCATGCCCAATAAAGAGCTTCCTCTCATTGTTTCAGGTGTCAGCTATATCGCTTCAATGTACAAGGATGCCAACAAGTATCCAAATATGATGGACCAGCATATTGACGGCAATCCTGACAATATCCATCCCAAGGAGTTGAAGGAAAGAGCGCATAAAATCATGTATGAAATGTTTAATCAAAAAACAGATGCAATGATGGACAAATTCAGCGAGGCTAAAAGTGTAGGCAACGGTTCGGACATACTGGAAGATATAATAGCCGCATCATACGAAGGCAGAATCAACAAGCTTTTCCTCACATCAAACATAGAAAAGTGGGGCTACTATGACGAGAATCTCAATTATCTTTATGAGCTTTTCGAGCCTACAATAGAAGCCGAGAACGTCATAAACATAGCAGCCATCAACACACTTAAAAACGGAGGAGACGTACTGGTATACAGTCCTGAGGAAATGAACAACGAGGACAGGCATTTTGCAACATTCAGATACTAATTTTGCTAAGAATGCAGCAAGCCGGCAGTTTTGCCGGCTTGTTTTAATTCTAGCTTATTCCCGTTCCAGGATTCATTATATTGTTTGGATCAAAAACATTCTTGATTCCTCTCATTATTTCCAGATGTTTTGGCGAATACTGTATGTCGAGCCTTTCATTTCTAATCTTGCCCACACCATGCTCTGCAGTTATTGTTCCACCCAGACTCACTGCCAACTTGTATACGTCCTTTGATAGATCCTCGTAACCCTCGGGCTTTTCTCCATCATCTGTCATAATGAAGTTATGGATATTCCCGTCGCCTGCATGACCAAAGGAAGGAATTGTAGCATTGTATTTCTTGGCCAGTTCATCTATTCCATTCATATAATCAATTATCTTGCTTACAGGTACGGCCACATCCAGTATGTCCACCACCATATGTTGTACGCTGGGATAACCGTGACTTCTGATTTCAAGGATTGTTCTTTGCTCCTTGGCAGTCTCGGCAATAAGGCTGTCAACCGCTCCATTTTCCTCGCAGATTTCAACTATTTTTTCACTTACTTCGTAAAGTGTTTCTTCCTTGGCTTCATCAAGTATGAAATAAAGGTCCACTATACCTTTCTTGGCAGGCCATTCCAGCCCCAGATCCTTTGCAGACCTCAACATGAAATCACGCTCAATATATTCAGCAGCCAAAGGTGTAATCCCCGCTCTCAGTATCTTTGGAACAACTTCCACCGCCTTCGCCTTGTCGTCAAAAGAAACCAGGAGACTCCCCGTATTGCTGGATTTGGGGTACAGTTTAAGTATGGCCTTTGTCACAACTCCAAGGGTACCTTCGCTTCCTATCATCAAATGGGTAAGGTCATATCCGGTATTGTCCTTCATAAGTTTTCCGCCTGTCTTGATTATTTCACCTGTCGGAAGCACTATTTCAAGACCCTTGATCTGGTTTCTCATTACTCCATGCCTTACAGCTCTTACACCGCCTGCATTTTGTACAATCATTCCTCCAACCTGTGCTCCTTCATCTCCGGGGTGTACAGGAAAGAAAAGACTGTCATGAGTTTTGAATTTATCCTCCAAATCGAATAGAGTGACTCCAGCCTCACATTCGACCATCAGGTTTTCTTCATCAATATCAATAATCTTGTTCAATCTCTCAAGAGACATGACAATGCTCGGCTTTATCGGCACAACTGCACCGGCGCATCCCGTACCTCCACCTCTGGCAACTACTGTGCACTTTTCCGCATTAGCATACTTCAGTATTTCTGAAATTTCACTTGCATCGGCAGGCTTGACCACAACACAGTCATAACATGGAACAGGTGCTATTGCTTGCTCTGTTTCATCGGTGATGTAACTGTCGATTTTTTCAGAATCACTTGCAACCCAGTCGTTACCAACTATTTTCTTCATAGCTTCAATAATCTTGTTTTCCATACTTACCTCCATTTTTTGGTAGAACCACTAAGTATATTATATAACCCGGTAGAACATTTGTAAATGCCTCCGGGTATAGTAGATATATTAACAATCCATCATTGCTGCCTTATCGTTTTCAGTTGCTGTTTAGATAGTCAATGGCAAAATGATAATACATGCCCGTTCCTATTTCCAGGGCATCTTCATTGATATCGAATCTAGGATGGTGATGGGGAAATGTCTCCCTGTCCTCAAATCCTGATCCGACAAATACCATGGCTCCCGGTATTTCATCAAGATAATAGGCCATGTCCTCACTGCCGGTTGTCTTCTCCAGATTCATTATGTTGTCGCTTCCGGCAACCTTCTCAGCCACCTTCCTGGCCTCCATTGCAATTACTTCATCGTTAATGGTTGCAGGTGTACCCTTGGGAATGTTCACTTCAGCTCTTCCACCGAACATTGAGGCAGTACATTCCGCATACTCCCTGATTCTATTCCATGCACTTTCCCTTGATTCCTGGCTGAAGCATCTCAATGAACCCTCAAGATGGGCTTCATCAGGTATGATATTGAACCTGGTTCCGCACTTCACTTCTCCAAATGTCAGGACCATAGGCTCCATTGGATACTTCTCCCTGCTCAACATTGCATTTGAATTCATTATAAAGGATGATGCCATTACAACGGGATCCACCGTCTCATTTGGAAGGGATCCGTGTCCGCCTTTACCGTAAAAGTCTATTATTACAGGGTCTCCAGAGGCCATCCTTGGCCCGCTTTCCACATTCACCTTCCCGGCAGGTATATTGTTCCACAGATGCTGTCCCATGATGGCATCCACACCATCAAGGGCTCCATCCTCTATCATTTTCTTCGCTCCCCTTAGGGTTTCCTCCGCAGGTTGAAACAATAATCGTACATTACCCTTCAATTCATCCCTGGATTCCACAAGGGCTCTGGCTGCACCCAGGAGCATTGCTGCATGTCCATCATGACCACAGGCATGCATTAGTCCCTGTTTTTTTGACCTGTACTCAACATCGCTTGCTTCACCTATCTCAAGGGCATCGATATCCGCCCTCAATGCAACAGTCCTTCCGGGCTTCTCTCCCTTTATTGTTGCAACAACTCCCGTCCCTGCGCATTTTTCACAATGGAGACCAATCCCTTCAAGCTCTTCGATTATTCTCTTCTGTGTTCTTGTTTCATTCCAGCTGGTTTCGGGATTTTCATGAAATTCTCTTCTCATCCTGATGACATATTCTCTTTGTTTCCTGTATGTTTCACTGTTCATGATCCTTTACCTCCCTAAAAATTCCACTGCATACTGGGCATACAGACCCGAAGCCACCTCAAGGGCATCCTCGTCAATATCGAAGCACGGATGATGATGGGGGAAAAGTTCGACCTTTTCCTCGTTTTTCGATCCTACAAAGGCAAAAGCCCCAGGCACCTCCACCGTATAGAATGAAAAGTCTTCTCCACCTGTAGTCTTCTCATACTTCACCAAACCTTCGCTTCCAAGAAGACTCCTTACTGCATCCTCTCCGATGGAAGCCATTTCAGGGTCGTTTATGGTTGGAAGCACCAGCTGCTCATATTCAAGTACAGCTCTGGCCCTATAGCTCTCCGCCGTCCTTTCAGCCACCCTTCTTATCTGCTCCTCGAAGATGTTGTTTACATCCATGCTGAAGCATCTGGTTGTTCCTTCAAGATAGGCTTCTCCTGCCAATATGTTCTGTCTCGTTCCTGCATTGAATATTCCAAGGGTTACAACTGCAGGATCCAAAGGATTGATTTCCCTGGCAACAAGGGCCTGCATGTTCATTACAGTCGCTGCACCCACAACCACGGAATCTATTCCCTGGTTGGGCATTGACCCGTGGCCGCCCTTTCCGGTAATATTGATGTTGAATATTCCCGCCGAAGCCATCCTTGGGCCTTCCTCCACGGAAACCTTGCCGACATCGATGCCGTTCCATACATGTATTCCGAAGATTCCATCGACTCCTTCAAGTTCCCCCTCGGATATGAGTTTTTTTGCACCCTTGGCAACCTCTTCTCCAGGCTGGAACAAAAGCTTAACAGTTCCGCTGAATTCATCCTTTATTTCATTGAGGATTCTTGCCGCAGTCAAGAGGCTTGCCGCATGTCCGTCGTGTCCGCAGCCGTGCATCATGCCTTCAACCTTTGATCTATATACAATTTCATTCTTTTCCTGAAGTTCAAGAGCGTCAATATCGGCCCTAAGGGCGATGGTTCTGCCTTCAGTCTTTCCCTTGATGATTCCAACCACGCCTGTTCCGGCAGCTTTCCTGCAGGGAATCCCTAACATTTCCAGTTCTTCCACGATCCTGTCGGAAGTTCTTTCCTCCTTCATGGCCGGTTCGGGATTCATATGAAATTCCCTCCTGATGGAAACCGCATAGTCCTTGTACTCTTTTGCCAGTTCCTTAATATTCATTATTCCACTTCTCCAATTCCAAGTATTGTATGATAAATCAGCTCTATGCCTTTTTGCAACTGATCATAATCCGTCCATTCCTCAGGGCAGTGGCTTCTGCCGTCCCTGCTGGGTACGAAAACCAGTCCTGAATCCACCATCGAAGCCATTATCATTGCATCATGGCCTGCTCCGCTGGTCATTTTTTTATATCCTATGCCACCTTCATCAGCCTTTTCCTGCATTGTATTCAAGATTTTTTCGGACATGGTTACTGGAGTTACATTCAAAAGCTCTCTCATTTCCCAAGCCAGCCCCCTGGAATCAGCCTTGTCCTTCAGAGACCTTTTGATTCCAGCTACAACTCCGTCTATGCAGTCCTGGTTTCTGGATCTTATGTCCACAGTCAATTCAACTTCACCAGGAACTATGTTTGCAGCTCCAGGAAAAACGTCCATGGCTCCCACCGTTGCAACCGTCCCGTCTCCCTGGGACAGGGCAAGCTCTTCTATCTGGCATACCAACTCAGAGGCTGCAATGAGGGCATCCTTTCTGAGATTCATAGGTGTCGTACCTGCATGATCGGGTCTACCCTTGATGCCTATTCTGTATTCTGCAATTCCTACAATATACTCAACCAATCCAACATCCAGGTTCTCCTTTTCAAGAACCGGTCCCTGCTCTATGTGAAGTTCTATGAAGGCCCTTATTTCATCCGGACTCCTTTTTGCACTGGAAATCTTTTCAGGCTCAAGTCCAAAGGATGCCATTGCTTCCGCCATGGATATTCCATCACTGTCACAGTTCGCTTTCAATTCCTCAAGAGTCACTCCAACCGTCATGGCCCTACTTCCGAAGACTCCTCCGCCAAACCTGCCTCCCTCTTCCTCTATCATTCCTACGAATTCCACGGGATAGGCTGTCTTTACATTGTTCTCCACAAGACTCCTCATAACTTCAAGCCCCATTGCTATACCTGCAGGTCCGTCAAAATTTCCACCATTTTTCACTGAATCGAAGTGGGATCCTACCATTATAGACGGCATTTCCACGGGATAATCCTTCATCCTGCCAAAAACCGTTCCTGCAGCATCCTCATAGACATATAGATCCAGCTTCTCAAGCTCTCTCTTTATGTAGTTCCTCGCCTGCCTGTCTTCCTCCGTAAAGGAAAACCTGGTCAGTCCCCTGCCGGGGGTTGAGTTGAATTTTGACAGTTCTTCAATGTCTTTCACTATTCTATCTAAGTTCGTCTTCATTTCCTCACCTTCCAAAGACGACACCTCTTTCGAGGTGTCATCCAGATTTTATGTTATTTTACCCTTGCTACAGAAGCTTCACAAATATTCCCGCTATTATTACCGATGCTATTGTAACTGTAGTGAATCCTCCAACCAGCATCTTTGGAAGCATTGTTTCTATCGCATACTCATATTCCGAATCACTGTCCGTAACCGACTTGGCCGCCTCTATTGTGAGTATGTAGTCTGCGGGGAATCCGTAGAGTGCAGTCATTGCTATGGAAAATGCCATCTCCTTCGTCTCTCCTAAAAGCTTTCCGATCAGCATTGACATTATACCCATTCCCGTTACACCAAGAACTATGATCCCAAAGAGTGGACCTACAATCTTTCCAAGCATTTCAGGAGTAGCCTGTGACAGACCGGCAAATATGAACGCCATGAGTACCGTCATAAGGAATCCAAAAGCATTAGCCTTTACAAGCGCCTTTTCCTCCAGGAATCCTATTTCCCTTCCAATTACACCAAAAAGAAGACATACGACAAACTGGTTAAGGTGAATATATGGTGCAACAGTTGCAGCAAGCCAAGCCACGAGACCGAGCTTCACAAGAATCACATAGCTGGACTGGTATTTCTCGGGTACCGGAGGGAATATCCTGAACCTGCTTTTTGATGCATCTTCCTTTTCAGCCAGGTCTGCACCAACTGAATTCTTCATATGCTTTACATCCATTTCACCGTTCTTCACCTGGTCCGCAAGCCTTCTGGCTTCCTTCTTAAGCAGGATGGCTGTAATGGGATACCCGAAAAAGCCCTGCATGATGTACATGCATGTAGCCAGTACGGCTATGGATGCAAGACCCATTTCCGTCGCTGCTCCCGACATGAGTATTGATGCGACCACGCCACCTGTCAGCGGAGGTGTTGCCGCAACCACTGTCTGCCAACCAAACATTGCCCTTCCTATAGTCAGTGTCATGGCGCATATGCCCACGATGCCCGATAAGGCTATGAGTATTGTCTTCCATTGTCCCAGAAGCTCCCTGACGCTCATCAGGGTACCCATATGGGTGAGAAGAAGATACATGGACAAATATACAACAGGAGTTGCAAAAGAACTCTGAGTAACTATATCTGCCGGCAATACGGTCCAGAAACCAACCAGAAACAATACTGCAGATACGAATACGGAAGGTATGAAGGCCTTTGTCTTCGTAGATACTATTTCGCCTATTGTCAAAATCAACAATACGATGCTGAAAGCACCAACCACATTGAATACCATAAATAAATCCTCACTTTATATTATTTTATAAATTATTTGATTCTACCAGATAGGACAAATATATACCATGTTATAATTAACCAATTACTATAGATTTTTTTGTTAATTTTCACTATAATATTCCTATACCTGATTAAAATAAAACATCATCGATTCTTTCCACACCCGGCAGGTAAATTTTATATAAGGACCAATGCAAATGTATAATAAGAATATAGATAACAAGAAACTGTTAAGACTTCAGTCACTCCTTGAAACAGCCAAGATACTCAACTCCAAACAGGATACGGACACAATACTGAGAACGCTCCTTGACAGATGCTTTGAACTTCTACCCGGTGGGGATATCGGAGCCATATTCCTCTACAATCAAAACACCAATCTCCTTGAAATGAGAGCATACAGCGGCATGGGGGATTCGGTAAAGGATGTAAAGCTAAAACCAGGAGAATCCATGACAGGCTTTGCATTCAACAAGAGGGAGCCTGTATTCTTCAAGGATACAAGGACGGTTATGAAATACATGGATACAATGGAGGATGAAAACACGCATATGACCGTTCTGGCAGAACTGGATTCCTCCGCTGTCAAAAGCTCAATCTGCTGCCCCCTCATGCACAGGGACCAGCCTATAGGCGTTCTTGTAATCGACAATCTCAATGAATCAACTCCCCTTGTCCAGGATGATGTAGAGTTCCTTGAAGCAATATCGGTCCAGGCTACTATAGCCATTGTAAATGCTCAAAACTATGAAAAGGAAGTCGAAGCAAACAGGACACTTTCCCATTATACCAAAGTCATCGAAAAAGAAAGGAACAACTATCGTTTTTCAACTGATATCCACGCCAGGTTCACTGATATGATGCTTAACGGGAGGACAATCGAGGATGTTCTTGAGGAATCCAAGAACATCCTAAATCTCGATATTTTTATTATTGACGAGCTCTACAATTTTGGTTATCATACATCCGGAATAAGCGACCAGATTGATTCAATAGTCAGGGAACTGCCAAACATGATAAAATATCTTAGAAAAAACACAGCCATGGCCTATCGATGTATCCACCAGGAAAAATATCTCCATATATTCCCGATTATGGTTAACAAGGAATCAATGGGATGGTTATGCATAGTATCTGATACGGACAAGCTGGAAGAATTGAAAAGGATAACTGCAGAAAGAGCTTCAACGATTACAGCCCTTGAACAGTTGAAAAGCAGCGAACTCTTCAATATGGAACAATCGCTGAAAGGTGAGTTCATCGACAACCTGATAAACAACACCTCCCCTGAATACATAGAAAAATGCTGTTCGCAGTACAATATTGACACTAACGGAACATACAGGATAATACTTTCAAAGATGGAGTTTAACAACTCATCCTATGGCAATGAAATTGAATTCAACGTGCTCAAGTCAATGAACCGACTGTACAAACCTGTTGGAGAAACTGTGAAGTATCATTTCAACAAATCATTTTCAGTCATTAAGGGAACAGGCATAGTGTCCCTTGTTGAAATCGGTCACTCCAAAAGTATGGAAAAAATCGAATCCCTGATTAAGGAAATTGAAGCAAAAATGTCAGAATACAACAGTCAAAGAGGCCAGCCTGTTCATTGCAAAACTGCAGTCAGCAACTCCTTCCACGGTATAGGTAATTTCAGCAAATCATACAATAACGCTGAATATGTGCTTAGCCTCATGACTACATACGGCAAAAAATACAAGCGCATGTTCTATGACAATCTAAAGGTGAAAGGACTGCTTTCGAGAAACGATACAACATATCTTGAGTCATTCACAGACGACATCCTGGGTCCCCTTCTCTCATATCCCTCCTCGCACAGGGATGAATTCATCAGGACACTTGAAACCTATATAAGGTCTAACTGCAGCTACACTACTGCAAAGGAAAGTTTAGGCATACACGGCAATACACTGAACTACAGGATTGGCAAGATTTGTGAAATACTGAACCTGGATATAAACGACTACAACGACAGGTTGAAGATCCAAATCGCATTCGAAATAAAGGAGCTGCTTGAATAGCAGCTCCTCTGTGATTATTTATAGTATTTGATTATCGTTTCCATATGTACCTGCATGCTCTTCCTCGCCGCTTCCACATCCCTGGAAACGATTGCCTCGTATATGTTCCTGTGGAGCTCTTCTAGTATTCCCTCATACTCACTGTCTACTACAACAGACCTTATGTCCCGGGTGAAAATCTGAAGCATGGGAGACATTGCATTGTATGCATTCAGTATTATCTGATTTTTTGCAGCCTTGACAATGGTGCCGTGGAACTTCTTGTCGTATTCAGCCCTTACCATCTCATCGTCATCACCGATCATCCTCTCGTAGCACTCCGTAAGGACTTCAATTTCCCCGTCTGTAATCTTTTCCGCTGCAAGGGTTGCCACTTCCACCTCTATCATTTTCCTGAATTCAAGAACATCCTTCATGGTGGTGTCCGACAGCTTGAATATTATAGACATTGGCTCCATGAACCAGTCGTCGAACTCATCCTTTATGAAAGTCCCCTGGCTGGGCGCACTTCTCAGAAGTCCTACTATGCTTAGTATTTTGTATGATTCTCTGATGGCTGCTCTGCTCACTCCAAGATACTCGGCAAGTTCTCTTTCAGTAGGCATCTTGTCACCCTTTTTCAGTTTTTTCATCCTTATCTGTTCTGTAAGATACTCCATCACCTGGTAGTATGTCTTGTTTGAATCTCCCTTAAGCATATCGGCCTCCTTTAGTGGTAGTATCTTCTAACAACTTCCATATGTGCCTTCATGGCTTCTGCCGCCTTAACAGGATTTCTCGAAACCACCGCTTTAAAGAGGTCGTCATGAACCCTTGCCGCCAGCTCCAGACCTTCATTGAGAAAAGCTTCTATCCTTATATCATATATGAAAAGGTCAAGCATATAGTCCATTGCATTGTATGAATTTATGATGATTATGTTTTTTTGAAGCCTTCGCAAGTATGCTGTGAAACTTCAAGTCATATTCAGTGCTGATCTCCTGATCCTCGGTCCTTGTCATCTCATCATAACATTCCGTCAGTTCCTCGATTTCTTCATCCGTAATCCTCTCGGCTGCAAGGGAAGCTATCTCGACCTCTATCATGTTCCTGAACTCAAAAACTTCCTTCCTGCTGGTTTCCGAAAGCATAATGGCAACAGACATGGGTCTTGAAAACCATTTGTCGAAACGGTCCTTAATATAGGTCCCGTCGCCCTGTCGCCTGTCTACCACTCCAAGTATGTCAAGTATCTTAAGGGCCTCCCTTATTGAATTCCTTCCTATTCCCAGGAAATCCACCATTTCCCTTTCAGATGGAACCCTGTCTCCTTTGCCAAGAGCACCTTTTTCCACCTGGTCGCTTATATATTCAATTACCTTATAGTATGCCTGTTTTCTATTGTTATCCATGTCATCACTTCCCCATTTTGCAGTTACTATAAGAATATTATAGGATAACTGAATTTCAATGTAAAGAAATACAGACATCAATGCCTGAAAATAGAGGAACCCTGCAACTGGATTAGTATATTCTCCGGATGATTTAATATGGTTCCGAAATAAAAAAGGATACATGTTCCCTACTCCCTCAGCACGAAAATTTCTAATTATATAAGGAAAATTTTCGAACTTCGAAGTCGAGACCTCACATGTATCCTGTTTTATTTCTAGTTTGTTAAAGTATTACTGTATTTGGTTATTTTTAGATTATTAAAATCTCAATGACAAGCAGCTAAGGCCTCCGTCGATTTTCTGGAATTCTGTCATTTCGACAAGTTTCAGGTCGTAGTCAAGGTCCTCAAGCTTTTTCTGAAGCTTGGGGAATCCTGCAGGCATGATTATGTGGTCGTTTACTCTTACGCAGTTGGCAGCGTACATCTCGTCTTCCGGAACGGTTATCTTCTCAAATTTCTCGAAATCGGGATGAGTTATGAACTCGCCGGCTACAAGGACCCTGTTGTCTCCGATGAAGTTTACACCTGTCTTGAGGTGGAACATTTCCTTAAGTTCAACGACCGATCCAGTATAACCGTGCTTTTCAACAATTTCAATGAACTGTCTCGCGCCTTCCTCATTTGTCCTCTTTGAAAGTCCTATATAGAAATGGTCTCCTATCTGCATTACGTCTCCGCCTTCAAGGTGACCTGGAGATACGATATGGTCAAAGTCATCGAAAAATTCAGTCAATGCTTCCTTTACCTTTATCTCCTCTCCCTGTCTTGTGTCAACTCCCGGGTTTGTGATGATTGCCATCCTGTCCGTAACAACGGCAGGATCCTCAACGAAGCATGAATCCGGATATTCTTCGTCCGGCTCCATTATCTTCACTTCAACACCGCAGGCCCTGCATGCCTCTATATACTGTTCATGCTGCTTGTATGCCTTTTCATATACAGGCACTCCCAAATCCGATGTTGTCTGTCCTGAAACCACACTCTTTCCCGGTCTTCTCACTACAAAATTCTTAAACATGTTTTCCTCCTAAATTTTAATAAATATTTATTTTTAAAATGCTTTTATAAATTTGATGCCTTGTTTATATCTTCCTGATCGTAGAAAACCCTGAATTCAGGATCAACTTCACCTATTCCAAGATACCTTGCCTTGTAGTCCT
Organism: Dethiosulfatibacter aminovorans DSM 17477; assembly: GCF_900142005.1. Classification (GTDB taxonomy): domain Bacteria; phylum Bacillota; class Clostridia; order Tissierellales; family Dethiosulfatibacteraceae; genus Dethiosulfatibacter; species Dethiosulfatibacter aminovorans. Next base: position 102,869 of record NZ_FQZL01000005.1, on the reverse strand, counting down.
TCAAAAGCTTGATGAATGTACCGCTTAAAAGAAGCAGGGAAAGAAGATTTGCAAATATGGGCAGTGCCGTTGACATGTCTGCAAAGAGCCATACTGCTGTTCCAGGCATTTCATTCACTACAGCCACTACCACAAGCAATAAACCTGGTAATGGATACGACCACTTGTATATATCGAGTATAATCTTGTTCTTGCGGTTTTCTTCTCCAAGAAGATATCTTACAAGGACTTCAATCTGTGCATATAGCCCCGATGAAGTTGTTATACCGAAGAGAAGCACTCCCGATGCAAGTATGATTCTTCCAAAGCTTCCAATTCCCGTTTCAAATGCGCTAAGTGTAAGCTCTGCACCAGAAAGTCCCGAAGACCACTCGCCTGTCACAATTATTACAAGTGAAGTTATTGTACATATTACGATCGTATCAAGGAAAACTTCAAATATTCCAAGTATTCCCTGTCTAATTGGATGGTCTGTCTTTGCAGAAGCATGTATCATAGGAGATGATCCCCAACCTGCCTCATTTGAGTATACGGCTCTTGACATACCAATTTTTATTACCTGGGAGAATGCAGCACCTGCAAATCCTCCAAGGGCAGCTGAACCGTTGAATGCTCCTCCGATTATCATTCCAAAGGCATGTGGAAGAACCGCTGCATTTTTTATTATTACAAACAATCCGCTTGCCAGATAGAATAAAATCATGAAGGGAACTATCTTTGATGCAATCTTTCCAAGGGAAGGAAGACCGCCACTGATCATAAGATAAAGAAGTACTGTATATACTACACTTACAACGATCATGTTCATGTCAAATGTAGTTGCAACAGCTTCCGATACAGTATAGTTCTGCATTGTAAGGAAGAATCCAACTCCAAAACCAAAGATGAATATGAATGCCAGCACCTTGGGTATTACATTCCAGCCTCTTTCTTTGCCAAGACCCTTGCTTATATAATATGTAGGTCCGCCGTATGTATGTCCGTCTTCCTGTGTGTTTCTGAAATATACTGCCAGTGAAACCTCTGCCATCTTAATTACCTGACCTAATATTCCAGCAACTATGAGCCAGAATACCGCTCCGGGACCTCCTACTGCGATGGCGGTAGCAACTCCACCAATGTTCCCAACTCCTACCGTTGCTCCTGCTGCTATACTGAGTGCTTCAAGGGAACTTAAAGTTCCTTCCTCACCTTCCGTATCCTTTCCGAAGAGCCTTCCCAAAGATGTTTTGAAGATGTGAGGTATGAATCTAAATTGAAAAAATCCTGATGTTACCGTAAAAAATATACCTATAAACAAAATTGTAAGCACAAGAGGCATTCCCCATAAATATTCCCATACTATTTTCTCCATCAAAGCCATGTTGATCCTCCTTAAATTTAAATAACTTTTCCGATCCAATTATTTCAGAGGAAATCACTGGACCGAATTCCTGCAAGAAGCCCGCACTCCTTGCATCTAGCTTGGTTTATTGGTTTATAATTTATTAGCTTCAATTATGTCAATTCATTGTAGGTTATTGGTGCTTCATATTCAATTGTATCGTTTCTTCCTTGAGGACATGTTCCAAAACATGCTCGATTATCCTTGGTGTTCTCTCGTAAAGGTCTTCCCTGTATACTCTCTCGCTTATCTTGTGAAAGTCTTTTCCCCAGGGGCCTATGTTTATGCATGGCATCTGAATTTCCTTTATGTCCTCGAATGGTATGTCATAGTATTTTCCCCACAGAGGCATATTTTCCATCTGTGACAAGGTAGACTCCATGTCATAGTTCAATGATGAATAGCTCAGGTCGCTGATTCCCGTAAAATAGTACCTGTTCATATACTCCTGCTTCCATTCCCTGGTGGTGAATCTGTTGATCATTTCAAGATAGTCGGGAACATCCTCCTGAAAAAGATTTGACACACCCGGATAAAGAGGCATTGTCATTCCCGCCACAATGAACATCTCCTGCCTGTTGATAAGCTTTATAATGTATTCTACAAGTTCATAGTTTGCATTGACAAAGGACGTCTTGTTGAACCTCAAGTCATCGATTATCTTCTTCTCGAATTCATCATACTTCCTATAGTATTCGTCACCCTTTTCCTTCAGCAGGTCCAGGAGTTCATTGAAGGTCACTACATGCACCGGCCACTTATCCCCTATGGTCTTCCGATTTGTCTTTTCCATGAATATGTCCCGGGCATCATTGTATTTCTTCATGTATTCGTCACTTTCCTCAACACATACAGCCATTAACTTCTTCAATATCTCCTCTGGAGATGTTGAAAAATTCAGGACATTCATATAACCTATGGATGATTCGGGAGTCGATATGTCGTAAACCTCCTTTGAATCCTTCACGTGGACCCAGGTAGGCGGAATGCTCATTTCTCCTTCAATCTCGTCTACAAAGTCAAGGTTTAGCTCTGTTCTTGCAACTATCCTGCTCATTATTCCCGAAGGGTTGATTCCCTCAAGTACCTTTCCTGCATGGGTCAGTATCCCCTTGACATATACAAAGAAATTCATCTTTGCTATGGATCCCTGGCTTATCATTCCTTTGGTATAGTCAACCCTCTGATGGGGCTCCGAATTGATCATCAGCTTGTAATCAAGACCGTGCTTTTCCTTGAGCCGTCTGAGAATCTTAACTCCGTGTCTCATTCCAGCCGAAAGATTTTCCTCATCGGGAACAGCCAGGACTATTATGTTTCCAATCCTGTCCTCATCCTTTGAAATCTCCTTCATCAGTGAAAGCTGTATTGCTCCGCCTCCTTTCATATCCGCTGTTCCCCGTCCGAACAGCCAGTTTCCGGATTGCAGATCATCCACTGCCTCCGAGTCAAGTGAATCGGAAGATATTTCAAGTGCTTCTCCAAGCTTGTCAGGTTCAAAGGCATAGTCCTTGTATTCGTTGTAGTTTTCAACATTCACCACATCGCTGTGGTGAATGAACACTACAGTTCTCTTCCCCTTGCCTCTCAGCAATGCCCAGTTTACAGAACGGTTGTGAATATCTCCAGGTATCTTTTCCGAACCAAAATCGTCCGGATTTTCCTTGAAATATTCCATGGATTCAAAATATTCCTTCAAGAATCCGTCGATTGAATTTTCCCTGTATGTGTTTGTTATAGAATCAAGCGCCACATATCCCTTTAATGTCCTGCCAATCTCATCTCTGATGTTGCCCATAGGATCACCTATACTCTTGCAACAGGACAGGTGAGGCAGGTAGGTCCTCCCGTTCCCTTGAATGAAAGTTCCGCTCCCGGATATGTGTACAGCTTGCATCCCTTTTCATGGAGCTTGTCATATATGTCCCGGTTTCCTTCCATTAGGACACATACACGAGGAGCCAAGGCAAGTACGTTTGATCCAAGATTGTCGTATTCCTCGTCATTCACTTCAACAAGCTCAAACCCTCTTTCTATAAGATACTCTCTGAAAGGTACCGGCATGTATCTGCTGTAGACAACTGCAAGGTCCTCATCAACTATGCTTATTATACTCATGAGGTGAAGACATTCGGCCTCTCCGTCAGCATGGGGCATGGGTACGATAATGTATTCGTCAACAATATCTTTTGTCAGCTCCTTGAACTGCCTTATCCCCTCGTCGTTTGTTCTGTATCCTCTTCCTATGGCCACTGTCTTCTCGTCTATCCATACCACGTCCCCACCTTCAATCTTGCCGGGGGACTGTATCCACCCCAAGGTGTCTATTCCAACTTCCTTGAACTTCTTCTCAACCTCGAAGCCCTCCTTTTGTCTCAGAAGCTTTCCAGTGTTGAAGAAAATAGCTCCCTTTTCAGTAATCTTCAATGAATCATGGGTGTAAATCGAGTCAAGTCCCACATTGTCAGACTGTGGAAGGTAATCCACATTGGCAACGTTTTCTTTTATTATATTTTCAAAAACCTCGTATTCCTTCAATACCGTTTCATAATCCGGCTCACTCGTATAATTGAAGGCTTCCCACGTCTTGCTCAGGTTTTCCTGGGAAATGAATGCATCCTTCGGATGCTTGATGAGAATTCTGTCGATTTTCTTATGCATCGACTGACAACCGTACTTCATAACTTCCTCCTTGAAATATTAATTTGTTATTAATATATAATATATTTTAGAGGATTTAATATATTTTGTCAAGCTTTTATATATTGTATACAATATACTATGTGTACAAATCCCATTTTATGTAGTACAATATATTATATTCAAACTTGGCTACAGAATTTATGGAGGAAAGAATGTCAGCTATACTTACATTGAAGGACCATGTATACAACTACATATCAGATAAGATTAATTCAGGCGAACTTAAGGCAAATGAGAAGATAAACGAAAAGGAAGTCATGGACGCACTGAACATCAGCAGGACTCCTGTGAGGGAGGCGCTTATACAACTGGCAGCAGAGGGGTTCATACACAATGTTCCCAGGAAGGGATTCCTTGTAAAGCTCATTGATGAAAAGAAAATTCGCGAGGTTTATTCACTTCTGGGAGTTCTCGACGGCTATGCCGCAAGCATTTCATGCAGCAAACTCACTGACAGGGACTATCGCAGCATGGAAATGCTTGTATATGGTATGGACAAGGCTATAAGCGACGGCGACTATTCAGACTATCACAGCCTTCAGGTGGAATTTCACGATATTTATATCAACAAATGCGAAAACGAAGAACTTATTCGCATGATCCACCAGCTTAAAAACTTCTTTATAAAGGAAGAAAACAGTGACGGTAGCCAGGAGACAACGGATATCTTCCTTAGAACCAACCGGGAACATGAAAAGATTCTCGAGCTTTTCAGACAAAAGAACATTCCTGAACTTGAAAACTACCTGCGAACCGTACACTGGCATCCCATACATGCCCATTTCGATACGGTAGGGTAAAATACACTTCAAAAACCATAAAAGGTGAAGCGACTCGATTTTAAGTCCTTCACCTTTTCTTATATTCACGAAAACACATTTTGGCAGTATAGAGTTTCCCTTCTACTAATTACATTCTTTTTTTCTCACACTCTATTCCTTCAACTTCCTGTAGAGGGTAGCCCTTGATATCCCCAGCGCCTTTGCTGCGAGAGTCTTGCCCTCAACTGTATCGCCATATACCCCTATCGCCTTTTGTATTAGCTCCTTCAAGACATCGTCAAGCTTGGGGATCTCTACTTCTTCCCTCTTGCCTGACTCCATATGCTCCCTTACATTCAACGGAATGTTTTCATAAATCAGATATTCCTCAGAAGACATGTTCACCATATACTCAACTACATTCTGAAGTTCTCTTACATTTCCCTTCCATTTATAGTTAGTCAGAGTTTTCTCCGCTTCCATCGTATATCCCTTGATGCTTTTACCCAGAGTATCATTGTATTTATGCAGGAAATATTCGAGAAGGAGTGGAATATCCTCCTTCCTTTCCCTGAGAGGAATCATCTTGAAGGGTATTACATTCAGTCTGTAAAAAAGGTCCTCCCTGTATTTGCCTTCCTTTATGAGTTCTTCAAGATTCTTGTTGGTAGCCGCTATCACCCTCACATTTATTGGTATGGTTCCTGTTCCACCAAGCTTTTCTATTTCCTTTTCCTGCAAGACTCTTAGAATCTTCGGCTGAAGGTGAAGGGGCATTTCTCCTATCTCGTCAAGGAATATGGTTCCTTCATGGGCCAGTTGGAATTTTCCAAGCTTGCCTCCTTTTCTTGCTCCAGAAAAGGCACCTTCCTCGTATCCGAAAAGCTCGCTTTCAAGCAAATTATCAGGTATGGCTGCACAGTTTACTGCTATGAATGGCTTGTTGCGGTATTCCCCAAAGTTGTGTATTGCCCTTGCAAGCAGTTCCTTTCCGGTTCCGCTTTCACCCTGAATAAGAACTGTGGAACTGCTGTCGGCGATCTGCTTAGCATTCTCCTTTAAACTCACCATGCTTTCACTGTTCCCTAATATATCATCAAAGCTTGTGGGAAGGTCCACTATTGAAAGGTCGTTTACCTCCCTGTATACGTCAACCATGCTTTTTACAGTAAAGACAGTACCTATGATTTCATCTTCAAATTCGATTGGTTTTGTTGAAAGGAGACAAAAAATCTCTTCACCCGAAGATTTCAAATATACTTCCTTGTTTTTTATATCGTTGCTTTTAACTATCGATTTTTCAACTTCTTTGTTTGCTATATATTCATAGATGGTTGAATCCTCATGATAATCACTGCCAACCAGCTCCTTGAATCTGTAGTTGCTGTATATGAACCTGCCATCCTTGTCCACAGCCGCAACTGCATCAGCCATTGTATCCATAATTGCCATAAGTCTTTTTCTCAGAATATTTATTTCCCTGTTCCTGGATTCATCAACCAGCTTTCCAATCATCAAGTCGCACATTCTGTTTATGAATTTTATGAAATAATCCTGTTTATCCAGAAGGTTCCTTTTCCTGTCCGGAGTATCCGCATAGACTCCGATACTGCCAATGGTAGTGCCTTCGAAAACAATAGGAACTCCAACAATAGATTCCACATCACAAATCTCCCTGCTGGAACATTTCTGACATCCATAATATTCATCTCTTGATTCAAGAATTACAGATTGACCTGACTCCATGACCTTGGTCAGTATGGAGTCAGGATTCAGGCAACTGTTTTCACAATTGTTTATTTCAGAGCTGTCGGCAATTATCAACAATTCATTGTCACAGATCAAAACATCCATGTCCAAAACAGAAGAAAGTATCGTTGCCGTCTGTTTGACATAGTTTCCAATTGTTGAAAGTTTCAACATATGCATTCCTCCCTCGAAAAACTTGTTATAATAAAGCGAAACAAGATGCATAAGCACCTTGTTTCATTTTATCATTTCATTCCGTTTGTAGCAAACTCAATAATACTTTCGGCCGCCATACCTTCAATGCCAAGATTTTCGACAGTCCTTGCATTCTCGTGAAGATCTTTTTCCAGCATCAATTCAGCCAGCTTCACAATTATTTCCATTCTTTCAGTTTTCATACCAAGTTGCTTTCCTACAGATATTAAGGGTATCAAGCCCATAGGTATATCTTCAAATAAATATCTTGTATTCAGAGATTTTGGACCCTTTATGCCGTCATAGGCTTCATTGTTTCTAACAGCCTCACTCAGAGTATCTCTTTTCACATTGTATTCAAGCTCATATTGCTTTACACAGGTGAAAAGGTTCTTATCATCTTCGAGCCCAAGTTTTCTCCCTATGGCAACTCTTTCGGCATCCATTCCTTCGATGAAGGAACCAATAGTCTGTGATATCCCATCATGGTAAAAATACCAGTCTTTATCGGATTCTATCCACGACGTGCTCAGAAGAGTTGGTGCACAATGCACTATAGGATTAGTGCTGTCTATGCTTGTAACAAGAACATTTTCCGCCTCTTCGATCTCTTCGTATATTTCCTTTAGAAGTTTGCACACATATTTATTATTAGTTGCAGGAAGAGAGGACACAAGAAGCCTGTCCTTTTTACCAAGAATGTCCGCCCTGCCCGGTTCCACACTTCTACAGGCATAAATCAAGGTATTGCTCTCGGCAATAGTTATGTTCTTCATATATCCACAATCTTCCAATGCCTTTTTAAACGCGAAGGCTCCAAAGGTTGCTCCCGGATGAAGAAAAACTATTTGATCATCCTTCAAATATGGAGCGCATTTTTCAGCTATGGCTCTGTGATATATGGAAGGATTAACTACCATTATAATATCCGCATCACATATTACCGCTCCTATGTCTGTAGATGCAATTTTAATTTTTCCGAATCCCTCTTCAATGCCACCTATATGGATTCCACCCTGCTTTTGTATTGCATCAATCGTCTCTTCAAAAGCGTCATAAATGTTCACTTCATATCCTAGAAGCCCTAGATGTCCTGCTATAGCCTGACCGCCGTTTCCTGCTCCTATCACTGCCCATTTCGTCTTTCTCAAATCTTTCACCTCATATAAAATGTATTGTATTGATTTTATATTTATGAGATTTGTTCGATTTGTTCTAGAATGGTCCCCATCCTATTTTAACTGCTATTGCCAATACTGCCAAAATCCATACTGTCCACTTGACTACAAGCACAGATGCAAATTTGAACCATCTGCCGAATGATATGCCTGCCAGTCCAAGAGATGCCATAACTACGGGGTGTGTTGGCGTTATCATGTTCCAGAATCCGTCTCCCGCCTGATAAGCAAGGACAGCCACCTGTCTGGTAGTTCCTATTACATCACTTATTGAAGACATAATAGGCATAACCACTACAGCCTGACCTGTAGAGGAAGGAATTGCAAAGTTTATTAATCCTTGAGTAAAGTACATCCCCCAGGCTGAAAGCACACTGTTAAGATTCTGCAGCGGAAGTGAAATTCCGTAAACTATGGTATCCATAATGTTTCCATCCTGCAATACAACCAGTATGGCCCTTGAAAGACCTATGAATATTGCTGCAGTCGTCATTTCACCGGCTCCCTTTAAAAATTCGGTAGTATATAGATTGAAATCCCCCTTGTAGTAGATCATTCCGACGATAAGTCCCATTACCATGAATAGTGCGGAGATTTCAGCAAAATACCAACCATATTTAAGAACTCCGAATATCAATACTCCTACCGTAAGAACAAGTATGCCCAGTATCAGTTTCCTTTCAGAAGTCATCTCAAATGTTTCCCTGTTGTCAAGTTCTATGGATTTTTCGATGTCTGATTTCTTTATCTTTTTTCCATATCTTACAGTATGGTGTATTGCAATAAGAAGACTTCCTGCCATTAGAACAACCCTCAGACCAAGCCCTGAGAATATGGGGAGTTCGGCTATTCCCTGCGCTATCCCTGTATTGAAGGGATTTAAGGGACCGGAAGAATATCCGCAATATATTCCGATGACAACCATGGCAACACCAACAGTTGCATCATATCCAAGGGCCATGGACGCAGCCACGAGAATTGTTACAAAAGGAAGTGCTTCCTCTGCCATTCCAAAAGTCGCTCCACATATTGCAAATGCAGTCATTATCAATCCTATGAGTATGGATTCCCTGCCGGCAAATTTTCTTATTAGTTTTTCAAGACCGGCATTGATTGCACCGCTTCTTGAAATTATTCCAAAGGCTCCTCCTGTAATGAAAACAAAAGAAATTATTTCAGCTGCATTTACAAGTCCACGATAGAAGGAGGATAACAATCCGCCAATTCCAACAGGAGTCTGTTCAACATTTTGGTATGTGTTTGCAACAACCAGTGTTCTGTTTGTCGCTTCGTCGAATGCCCTTTCATACTGACCTGCCGGCACTATGTACGTAAGTATTGCCGCCAGCAAAATCATACACATAAGGAGTGCTGCCGTCGTAGGCATTCTAGATCCTTTTTTTGTATCAGAATTCAAATTATTATTCAATTTTTGACTACTCATTTTACACCTCTTTAATATATTAATCAAACATGCGCATGTCCAATAAGCAAAACTCAATATAAAATCAATACACCTTTTTATATAAGCAAGGACCATGCCAAGATTTATTTCCCTGTTTTTCAATGGTTTCATAAGTTTGAGTTCCTTTCTATTTCTCAATTTGATAACTGCCGGACAGGCTCAACCCAATTAATGACGAATTCCAGCACGAATCAAGTATTTCTCAATTTGATAAACTTTCTCATATCGAGAAACTCTTTCCCAGTCAGCTAAACACTAAGGCCAATTAATAAAAAATGACATCCTATTTAACAAGATGTCATTTCTTTCTGTTTACTTAATTATAAACCAAAACAAAAACTGCAGCAATCGCGTTATACGATCGCTGCAGTTTTCCATCCGGGTCATGGCCGATATTACCAGAAAACTCAGGTTGCATTTATCATTTTCTAATATTATATTCTCAAATCCCCTGCAGCCTTAACCTTGATCCTGGTTGCATTTCCTGTATGATAAGCCAGAGGAACATCTTCAACATCGACAATCTCCACGGTCCTTTCATCCGCTCCGGCCCTCACGGTCATTTCTATTGCTTCCTCTTTGCTTTGCTGAAGCGCATCCTCTCTTGTCAAGCCGTCCCCTATTGTGAACAGTTTTTCAAAAGTTCCACTTACCTGTGCTATTGCGGATCCGATAGCATTGGCAACGGGGTAGTTTTCAGGCTTTATTACCTGCGATACTCCCTTCAGGCTGTCTCTCACAAGTATACCTCCACCTCCGACAAGGACAACAGGTACAGGCTCTGCCGAAAGTTTCATCCTGTCTATTCCGTCTTCAACCTTCTCCATCATTTTATCCATGGTGTCTCTTGCAAAATCCATGTCTATGTGCTCAACAAGGGATGAATCACCAATCTGGCTCATACCAAGCCTTACGGCAATGTCTGTTGCAGTAAGGGTGTCTCCTCCGAAAACCAGTGCTTTCTCCCTCAGTTTGTAACCTACGCTGTCCGGCCCAATTTTCACGGCTCCTTCATTCTCCCTTATGATAGTTCCTCCACCAAGTCCTATTGCTATGATGTCAGGCATCCTGAAATTAGTTCTCGCACCTCCAACATCCGCCGCAAGGGACGACTCCCTTGGAAAGGAGTTCACTATGACTCCAATATCCGTGGTTGTGCCTCCTACGTCTATTACTATTGCATTTTTCAGTTCACTCAAAAATGACGCGCCTCTGATACTGTTAGTCGGTCCACAGGCCACAGTAAGAATAGGAAACTTCCTGGTGAACTCGACGCTCATCAATGTTCCGTCATTTTGACAAAGATACACTTCCGCACTGTCTACTCCCTGCTTTCTCAAAGCCTCAATGAATCCTTCGGTTACAGTTTCAGCAACTTTCATAAGGGCTGAGTTAAGAATAGTTGCATTTTCCCTTTCGAGAAGGCCCATGCTTGCCACTTCATTTGAAAGGGATATGGATACATCACCCAGTTCCTCCCTTACAATGTCAGCAGCCATATACTCGTGTTCGGACCTGACCGGCGCGAATACGCATGCTATGGCTATGGCGTCAACCTTTCCTTTCATGGACCTGACGGCTTCTCTGATTTCCTGTTCATCAAAGGATGTTATCTCCCTTCCGTCAAATTCATATCCCCCCTTCAATATATGATAGTTTTCACTTACAGCTCCCCTTAAGTCTTCCGGCCAGTCTATCATAGGCTCTATGGAATGGGTCGCTGGCGAGCCAAGCCTCAGTATTCCCACCTTGCAAAGCTTCTTCCTCTCGACAATTGCATTTGTACACTGTGTAGTACCCAGCATGGCATACCTTATTTTTTTCCTGTCAATTCCGGATTTTTCAAGAACAGCCTCGATGGCATTGTAGATACCCGTACTGATGTCTTCAGTTGTAGGCATTTTCACATTTTCAACAAGTTTCAGATTTTCATCTATGATGACCGCATCGGTATTGGTCCCACCTACATCCACTCCAATTCTATACATCATTTCACCAAACCTCCTTCAGTCTCTCTTCTATAGGTATGTAGTCCATATCATATCCAAAGTATCTTGGTCCTACAGTTTCAATACCTTTGTCCGTTCTCCATTGATCATCGCACTTCAGTCCTATTACAAGGACCCTGCTGCCGTACTTCAACGCATCTGTAGTTATTGGTATGATATTTTCCAGGTCAACCATGCAAATGAGATCAGGAGTCGTAGCAACTACCCTGTCTCCCCTCTTTGCAATGAGGTTCTCGTTCTGGAATTCAACCTGGCATGTTTCTCCCTTGTAGCTTTCTATTCCGTCGATTTTCACTGTACCGAAGTTGAAACCCTCTTTTGTTTCTCTTCTTACATCTGAAATCTTGCCTCTGAACAGCTCGTATCCGTTTATTTTTTCCAGCAACTGCTCAACAGGCGGAGTTTCATGGCTGCTTGATTCCCTTATGGCCTTGCCGATTTCCTGGGAAAAGGTCATTACTCCATCGATGGCACAGGCTTTGATCTGCCTTCCTTCCATTGGGTATATCCCTATCATTACACTGCCGCCCTGCTCCACAGTAAGAGCTCTGGCTAGATTTTCCGACCATTTGTTGTTGATAGTGTTCAGTATGCTCATGTTTCCCTTTTCATCCGTTATGGCCATAGGTGATGATGTGACTCCATGAAGGTGATATGTAACCATTTGCAATTCGGGAAAGGCCCTGCCCATACCGTCACCGTCAATTATTGGAACTCCCATCTGTGCCGCTACTGCAAGGGGTATCATTGAATTCACCCCTCCGGCCTCGATGGGCATAGTGGCGTATATTTTCTTGCCCATATGCTTTTCCATGGCTTCGAAAACCTTTTTAAATTCACAGCCGTTTGCAATCTTTTCAATCAATACGGTAGGAGCTCCCATCATTGCCGTCGGCAATACAAGGGCATCATCCGGCACTTCATCTTTGCTGATGACAGTAACGGGTCCATGGTCTTTTATGGCCTGTAGAGCCATGAGCTTGCCAATGTAAGGATCTCCTCCCCCTCCCGTTCCCAGCAGTGCAGCCCCAAGAGCAATATCTTCTATAGCTTGTGCATCCAATTTCCTCATTTCTTCCTCCTCGTTTTTATATCACAACTTTAGTTGACTTGATTCTTGCATTAATTTGATATCACTATTTATTTCTCATTACTAGTCATGATGGAATTCAAGACCAAATATACCAGCATTGAAACAATAATACCATTTACAGGCTGTATTCCCCATTTGACAACAATGGCCACTGCAGATCCCGCCAGCCACGCAAGTATTCCCTGATATGCAATACCCTGCTTTATTCTAAAGTTTTCAACCTTTCCCTTGTTGATTATCCAGTACTCAGCAATCATGACTCCCGCCACCGGCGGAACAGCAGCTGTCAGCAATGACAGAAATCCTACAAAATGGTTTATTATTCCTGCAACGGCGCAAAGGGTTCCAGTAAATCCTGCAACGGCAGTGGCAAAGCTTCTTTTAGAAGCGTCAAGGTTGAACATGTTCGTTATTGCCAGACCACCTGAATATGCATTCACAGTGTTTGTGGTCCAGGTGGCCAAAACAAGGGCCACGAGTCCAAATGCAGGCACACCAAGATCAGTAAGGACTATTGAAATGTCGTATGTTCCAGAAACAAGACTCATTATTCCACCCATCACTATCATGGAGATACCTGCAGGAAGAACTCCCACTACTGATGACTTGACTACGTCGGCCCTGCTTTTTGCATACCTTGAATAATCTCCGGCAATTACACCGCCAAAGGCAAAGGTTGCAACAGCCAGAGCAATTCCCTGCATGAGCGGGAAGGGCGTAGGCGGCTGATACGAAGTGATCACGCTGCTTCCATATTGGGAGATGGATTCATAGACACCATAGAGACAAACGATTATCAAGGCAGGTACTGCAATATAATTAAGGTACTTGAGTGCATTGAATCCATAGATTGCAGTCACCAGCATGATGATGCCCCAAATCAGCGACGAAAGCCATACGGGAAGGTTGATTCCCATGGCAGACGACAGTATGCCGCTGAATGCCGAACCGCATACATTAGCCTGAAATCCAAACCAACCTATACATGCAACACCGATTATCATTGATATGATAAGCTTCGAACCCTTTTCACCAAAAGATCCGGCTGCAACACTTACAGTTGGCAGTCCGGTATCCGACCCCTGCATTCCCTGGAAACACATATACAAAACTACAATTCCGTATCCAATCAACGCAGCAAGAAAGGCATTGGGTACAGTCAGTCCAGTTACAAGAAGGCCTCCAATCATCAGACAGGGTACACAGATCATAGACCCTATCCATATCAGCGCTATGCTTCCCCATGACTGTCTCTGATCCAAAGGAACCCTGTTCAAGGTATTTTGTTCAACCGATTTACTTTTTTCATTTAACGACATAAATTCTCTCCTCTCATTTATTGATTCTTAATGAATCTTCATATATTACATTATTGCAACAATTGTGCCAGCTTTCCTCGATCAAAATTACATATTTCCACCATAAATACAATATATCAACGTACTTTCCATGATAATCGCTTAAAAATTCTCATCATCAACGAGTTGAACATGGTGATTATTTTTATTTTTCTCTATTTTTCTCAAACAATCTCACCATTTCTCTCCTTTTCTCTATTTTTCTATTTTTCTCATTTTCTGATAGTATGATATAATTTAATAAATCCTTTACCTGGAGGTAGAAGCCGTGCTAAAAACTCAAAATCTCATAAACAGCCTGGCCATATGCTTTGATGCTAAAATCACAGTATTTGACAGCGATACAATAATAATGAAATCAACAACCCCTGCCTCAACAAAGGGAAAAACTCCACAAACACCGCGCAAGGAGAAAAGGACAAACATGTTGTCACATTCACATCCTCTCATTTACTCCGAGGAGGGACTGTCTTATGTTTTCATACCAGTTATAGGCAGGACAAAGAAAAAAAACGGATTCTTGTGGATATTCGACAACCCGATGAACGAATTCACGGACGACAGGCTAAAAGTCTTGACCTCCCTGTCCGATTCAATAAACGATTCCCTCCACATCTCTCATTTAACGGATTCAAACAAACTGTATTCGGGAGTCATAGAGAGCATAAAGGAACATTTCAACATGCAAATCCAAATCGATAAGGAAGAAGAAATCGAGAAAACCAGTAGCAGAAATACGAAAGACAGGAATGCAATAATAAGCAACTACTATTCCGGAAACCGGTTCATAGGAAGCTTAAAGGCAAGCATTCCAGATGTCGGCAACAGGATTCACTCTGATGACAGCCATTCATCCGCCAAGGTAGAAAACCTGCATGCGAAAATCATTGGCAAGGCACTCTATCTCAACAGAATCCTCGCTAAAATAAACCAGATATCAAACACCGACAGCACCGTACTGCTAAAGGGAGAAAGCGGCACAGGCAAGGAGATGATAGCCAGACTCATCCACTCGGAAAGCAACAGAAAAGACCATTCGTTCATTGCAATAAACTGTGCAGCAATACCTGAAAACCTCCTTGAAAGCGAACTATTCGGTTATGAAAAGGGAGCCTTCACCGGAGCAAGCAACCAGGGTAAAATCGGCAAGATAGAATCCGCAAACAGGGGCACCCTCTTTCTTGACGAAATAGGTGACATGCCTTTGAATCTACAGGTCAAACTCCTGCGGGTGCTGCAGGAAAGATCAATAGAAAAAATAGGCGGCAATCATCTCATACCTGTGGACATTCGAATAATTTGCGCTACAAACAAGAATCTTGAAGATATGATTACAAGAGGTGATTTCAGAGAGGATCTGTTTTACAGAATAAATGTAATACCCGTTACCCTTCCTCCCCTGACCAACAAGCACAACGATATAGAGCTTCTCCTCAATTACTATCTTAAGAAATTTTGTATAGTCCAGAAAAAGCACTACATGACCTTTTCATTGGAAGCAATGGATTTACTGACAGCTTATGAATGGCCGGGCAATGTCCGGGAGCTCACAAACACCGTAGAATACTGCGTAACAATGTCCACCTCCGAAAGAATAGAGGCGGAACATCTTCCATCACATATTAGAAAGTCGGAAAAATCCTGTGGAAAGGGACTGAAGAAAGGAACAAAAAAACTGTCAAAAGATGAGTTCGTTGCACTTCTCCGGAAATACGGGGATTCGACGGATGAAAAAAAACGGCTGGCAAAACACCTGGACATAAGCTTGGCGACATTGTACCGATGGATAGAAAAATACAACAAAGGGTGATTTTATGAAAAAAATTGATAAAAGCTGTATAAAGCCTCTCTTCTTGGGAAGTGTATATCTGGGTACAGGAGGCGGCGGTAAAACCAACAATGCAGTTTATCTTCTGGAAGAACTGTTCTCAAGCAATGTATCAATCCCTCTGATTTCATGCAGGGAACTCGAAAACGATAAATACTATGCAGGGACAGGATTGGTAGGTTCTCCAACACTTCTTGACGATTTTCTTTTTTCCGGTCATGAGAGCATGCCGTCCATAAGGGAACTTGCAAAAATTACCAATTCTGAAATAGCAGGACTCTATACTTTGGAATGCGCAGGTATAAACGCCCTCTATCCTCTGTTCACCGCCGCGCTTTCAGGATTGCCCCTAATTGACGGCGACTGTATAAGCACTGCCTTTCCAGAACTTCAAATGACAACACTACACATAAACAACATTCCTCTTTCGCCATTTTGCCTTTCGGATATCAGAGGGAATGTAACAACTTTTTATGAAGAAGATACCTTCATGCTTGAACTGAAAATCAGAAACCACCTGGCAAGCTACAGCAACGTCGGATTCTTTTCTTGCGGAATGCTCAAGGGCGAAGCATTGAAAAGATCGATGATTCCCAACACCGTTACCCATGCCATGGAAATAGGCAAGGTCTTCATGGAATGCACCGATTATTCAGACCTGCTGAGCCGTCTTGTAACTGTAACAAAAAACTCTATATACGGAGCTGCCATCGAACTCTTCAAGGGCAAGATCCTTGAAATCGACGATGCTACAAATGACAACTGGCAGATTTTAAAGATCAGGGGGATCGAATCTTATTCATCGGACAACTACAGGATAATAATGAAGAACGAGTTCATAGCAGGGTTTAAAAACGATTCTATATCGGTAATGGTTCCGGACTTGATATCCCTGATAGACGTGGATACTCTCATGCCTGTTGACATTAGCGAACTGAAGCCGCAAATGAAGGTGTCCGTAATAGGGATGCCGGCTCCCCTGCCCCTCAAGACACCGACAGCACTCAGTATCGTAGGACCCTCATCCTTTGGCTACAAAAGGACATACAAGTCCCTGGAAGAATTATACTTCGATTACTACTATTAGGAGATCTCAATGAATTTAGGATTAATTCTATCAATCGAGAACAAGAATAGATTCACACTTTCCTGCAAATTGGGAACGTCAGTCATTGCATCCAAGGACTATAAAAAAGGATTATCCTCTCTCCATGATTCTATCGACAACTTTTTATCGTCCCACTCTTTTGATGCCAATTGCATCAAGTCTCTCACGGCGGTCTGTGATATAACCGGATTGAATCTGTCCGCCCAAGTAAAGACGAATGACATCGGATATATACAGCAGTTTCCCGGAAAATATTCTACAGATGTCAAGAAACTGGACATCTGTAATAAGACATATCGAGTTCACTCCATAAACCTTGGATTATCGAAAGATAAAGAATCATTAAGCAAGATTGGGGATGCAGTAAGATATTTCAACGAAAAGGGAATAGAAAAAGTGGGATTAAACAGCTATTTTTCAAAATCATATCCTGAAATCGAAAACAGTACTCACGAAATACTCGAAAATCTTTCAAATGGCAGGCTTGAAATAACCAAATCAAGTATTTTCAATGTTGACGACTATATATCAAGAGAACATTATCTCCTCACAAACCTTGTCTATTTGGATAGTGCAAGAAAGCTCGTCTCCATAATAAACGACGCCCTGAAAGTCTCGAGCATAAAATGTCCTCTTTATTTCCTCAGAGGAGACGGGTACCTGATTGACGAAACATCCATTCTCAAGGAACCTGCATCTACATGGCTGTCGAGTCATACAGGTAAAATACTCGGTTCTTCAAAAATAGCAGGAGCAGAAAACACAATAGTCATAAGTCGAATCAAGGACGACATTACAGCCAGCGGAGTATCTTCTTCTCTGCCTGTCCTCCCTGGTGAATCCACAAGGACTTTTGATATGAAACACCCAGGATTCATCCCTAAAATCATACACATAAAGGAACTTGGCAATGCAGATGAAATGAAAGATGTAATCAACAGATTCAACTTTGGCAAGGAGGATTTTTTTCCCTTGATAAATCTCACCGGCATCGCCTCCGAGAATTTTTCCCTCATGAACAAATATTTGGAAATGGATGATTCAACGGAACTGACAGCCATAGGAGCTGCATCAGCCTTTTACAGCAAGAATTTTACAACGACAGTATTCAATGCATCGTCAAGTAAAATAGACAGTATAAAAGTCATGCTTCTAGAAGAAGCCGAAAGGTATTTCAACGAAATCAAGCTGAATAAAAAAAATATTTCATATGATTTCAGCATCACTCCTCTGAAATATATGAAATATAATTCTTATTTCATTAAACTTTCCGCAAAGGGACATATAAGTTGAAAATAATTATTCCCATACAGCAGGCCAAGCAAAAGCAAAAAAAGGGTAAACAACTCGATTCCAAGCCGTTTCCCCTTTATATAAGCTACTGGCAACCTGAAGGTTGACAGTAAATGTTTTGTTACATTTTTTGTCTTTACCTATTAGTCGACTATTGTTCCAGGATTGAAAATCCCATTGGGATCAAAAGCCTTCTTGATGTTTTGCATTATCTCTATCTCTCTTGCCGAATACTGCTGTTCCATATGTCTCTTCCTGGTTTTTCCGGTACCGTGTTCTGCAGTTACAGTTCCGCCGTAGCTTATAGCCGCATCATACATTTCATTTCTCATGTCGTCAAGGTATTCAGGGATTTCGCCGTTGTCAAGCATGAGGAAGTTGTGTACATTGCCGTCGGCTATATGTCCTACTGCAGGAGAAATGGTGTTGTACTTCTTGGCTATGGCGCTTATGTCCTTGAGCATGTCAGGTACGGATCCCGATGGAACGGCTATGTCAAGAGCATCTGCAATGTTTTCCTTGTAGGCTGTATAGACGTTGCTTCTTATTTCAAGAAGGGCTCTCTGCTCTTTCGTAGATTCCGCTATAAGACTGTCAACCGCTCCGTTTTCCTCGCACATTCCCACTATTCTTTCACACTTTTCATAGAGCTCGTCTTCAGTGGCTTCATCAAGTATGAACATAAGGTCAACGCTTCCTTCTGTAGCAGGATATGCCTGCCCTATATGCTCGGCGGATTCCAGGGCGACTTCCCTGTCCATGTATTCTATTGCAAGCGGAGTTATTCCATCCTGAAGTATCTTTGGTACTATGTCCGAAGCCTCCTCAGTGGTGTTGAAGGATACCAGAAGTGTTCCTATGTTCGGATTCTTGGCGTAGAGCTTCAAGGTAACCTTTGTAACAATACCCAAAGTTCCCTCGCTTCCTATCATCATGTGAAGAAGGTCGTATCCCATGTTGTTCTTGATCAGCTTTCCACCCAGTGTCACAAGCTCGCCTGTTGGAAGGACGACTTCCACACCCTTGATGTGATTTCTCATGATGCCGTGTTTTACAGCCCTTACACCGCCGGCGTTTTCTACAACCATTCCGCCTATCTGTGCACCCTCGTCTCCCGGATGAACAGGGAAGAACAGCTTGTCGTGTTCTTTCAACATTTCGAGAAGGCCCTCCAGCGTTACTCCGGCCTCTACTGTAATCATTATGTTCTTGTTGTCGAATTCCACAAGCTTGTTGAGTCTTTCAAGTGATACCACAATGCTTGACTTGGTAGGTATGGCGGCTCCGCAAAGTCCGGTACCTCCACCTCTTGGTACAACCGGTATCTTATATTCATTCGCAAGCTTCACAATGCCAGACACTTCTTCTGCAGTCCCCGGTTTGACAACCACACAACCGTCAGCTGCCACAGGTCTTACTGCAAGCTCGGTTTCATCATACAAATAGCTTTCCATCTGGGACATATCCGATACAACCCAGTCGTTTCCCGATATGTTCCGCAATTCCCCTATTATTTCCTCATTTATTACTCTTGCTGTTTCTGTTTTCATATGTACCTCCCTATCTATTGTAAATCTATATTTTGTTGGCCTTGTCAGCACTTTCTGCAACAGGTTTCCAACCTATTACACCTTTGACAAGCAATGGAAGAATTATTACGAATACTGCGATGTATCCCAGCGTACCGTAACCCTTTGCAATAAGCGGAATCAATCCGAACTGAGCTATGCACCATGTCAATATAACGTAAGCCAGTGATACGGCCGTACTTCTCTTTGTAAGATTTTCCTTTTGAACTTCCTCGCTGTCGTTTCTTCCTATGAAGTTTACTATTCTGTTGGTAGTTCCGTAAATGAGGTTGACGCCTGTAGATACGGCTCCCAGTATTATCAATATTGAAATAAGAGGAGTAAGCACTGAAGATCCAACTCCGTTCATTACTACAAACAATGCAGGCACTGATTCAGCAAGTATTCCATCCTGATAGAATGCCATGATTCCAAGAGTCGCTATCATAAGTATTGCGGCATTGATTACAAATCCCCAGCCGGCAGCCTTCTTGGCATCACTGGCATCCTTGAGTGCATTTGAATGTGCAAGGTATGCGCCCAGGCAGCATGACTGGAATCCGGCATATACAAATGTCTTCCAGAGCGCCTGCCCGAAGGTTCCAGTACTTTCCAACGTTCCTGCCTGTAAACCTGCAATGTTTGCTGTTATTTTTCCCCATCCTGCTACTACGTTTGGTACGTAAACGACAACTACTCCTGTGATGATTGCGACTGCTATATATGTTGCAGCTTTTCTTACAAGTTCTGCTCCGAATATTGTGAGCAGCAGCATGAATGCAGCGATTAATATTGTATTGAGTATATAGCTTGTTCCAAATACCGTCGTTATGGTTGCCCCGCCTGTTGCAAAGGCAACTGCAGTTGCTGTTACCAATATCAGCTGAAAAATAGCTTCAAATACGGGTGACATAACCTTTTCTACAGGCTTGTAAAATTCCAGTGACCAGCTTCTATAGTCGTATTTCCTTTTCTCAATAGCAAATTTCCATGCGTAATAAAATACAAATGCTTCTATTGCCTGTGACAGTATCGGCAGGAATGATGCATACCATCCGTAACCCACATAATACTGTACAACCTGCCTGCCAGATGCAAATCCACCACCGAAGTGGGTTGTGAACCATACAAATGCTACAGCAAAAAACGTTGGCATAACTGATTTCTTTTCCATTAAAATCCTCCATTATATATTTTATTTTATGATACCTTGGATATAGACTTCTTAAAGCCTTTAAACCTACCCTCCTTTTGCTTCTTTGCTTTAAACCCTGAACAGGCTCAAGCCTGTTCAGGAACATTATTCTGTTATTTATCTTTTCTGTGGTTTATATTTTCCCATGGATCTTTTATACAAGTGCCTTCTGGCTGTTTATCTTATCAATCATCTGAGGAATAACCTCATACATGTCTCCAACTATTCCATAGTCGGCTATGTTGAATATGGGTGCCGAAGGGTCGGAATTTATGGCGAGTATCATTTCCGATTCCTTCATTCCTGCCTGGTGCTGTGGCGCTCCTGATATCCCGCATGCTATGTAAAGCTTTGGCTTGACCCTGTTTCCGCTGTATCCTACCTGGTGAGCCTTCGAAATGAACCCGTCTTCGACAAGAGGTCTTGATGAGCCGACAACTCCGCCAAGAACATCTGCAAGTTCCTTGATCATCTTGAAATCCTCTGATGTCTTCAGTCCCTTTCCTGCTGAAACCACTATTTCAGCGTCGGTTATATTGAAGTCCTCTTCTGTGATTTCCTTCAAGACCTGAATCATGTTGTTCTCTATTACAACAGGCTCAATAACTTCAACTTCACCCTTCCTGCCTTCATCACTTTTGGCCTCGTCAAACTCCTTGTATCTTACGGTTGACATCTGAGGCATATAGTCAGACTTGATATGTGCCAGTATGTTCTCACTGAATGCAGGTCTTATCTGCACAAGCTTCTTGTCGTCCTGGTCGATTTCCAATCCCGTACAATCTGCCGTCAATCCGCATTTAAGGGCTGCCGCTACTCTAGGTGCCAGGGACCTTCCGAAGCTTGTTGCTCCAAAGAGGCATATTTCAGGCTGCACATCGTTGATGACCTTCACTACATTCTTCGAATATGTCAAAATTTCCGGGATGCTGAATATGTCATCATCCTTAACATGGTAAACCTTGTCGGCTCCCCTGTAGATGAGTTCCTGCAAGTCAAGGTTGGAAGGACCGCATATGCAGCATAAAACTTCCTCGCCCAATTCGTCTGCAAGCTGTCTTGCCTTTCCGAGAAGTTCATATGAAACCTTGTGTATTACTCCGTCCTTTTGCTCAGCATAAACCATTACACCTGTAAAATCCTTCATCTACTTCACCTCCAGTATCTTCTTGTTTTTCAATATATCTGTAAATTCATCAAGGGCTGAGTTTATGTCTTCCCTCCACATCTTTCCTTCCCTGCGAACCGCTTCGGGAACCTCTATCTTCTTAACCATGGTTGCAGACCCTTTAAGTCCTGCACCTGTCTCATCGATATGGGCACTCATCTTGTCAAGTCCCCATACGGGTATTTCAGCCTTTCGCGCCTTCATCTTGTTCTTGAATGAAGGAAGTCTTGGATTGTTTATATCCTTGGTAACGGTCAAAAGTCCCGGAAACTGCATCTTCTTTACATATACTCCGTCCCATATGTCAGTTACGGCAGTTATGTCCTTATCTGTTACCTCTTCAATTTTTTCTACAAAGCAAATATGTGGAATGTCCAGTATTTCAGCAACCTCTGATCCTACCTGACCAGTGTCTCCGTCAACTGTCTGCATGCCGGCAAGTACAAGGTCATATTCTCCAATTTCCTTGATTCCTGCTGCGAGTGTATTTGCAGTAGCCTTGACATCTGCTCCACCGAATTTCCTGTCGCTTAAAAGGATTCCCTCATCCGCTCCTCTGGCTATTGCTTCCTTAAGAGCCGTTTCCGCACTTGGAGGTCCCATGCTCAAAGCCACCACCTGGGCTCCTGTTTCTTCCTTGATTGCTACGGCAGCTTCCAGGGCGTTAAGATCAAAAGGATTTATTTCCGTTCCTGCAGACTTCCTGTCCACAACTCCCTTTTCCCTGTCAAACTTTACCTTCTCCATGTCGGGAACCTGCTTGATCAACACAACAATTTTCATACTTTACCTCCTAGTTTTATGTCACAACTTTAGTTGAGTTAATTCATGTACCATTTGAAATATAAAAGCTTCAATTATTTTGCAAATGGTACATGAATTATTACGAAACTCGTTGTGACATAAAACCTCTTAATTATTTTTATTTCCATAAGAACACAAAATATTTCCATACCATCATTTTGGTAGAACCACTTCCATTAAAAGAATAGCACTTTTTTATCTTTTTGTAAACAGCTACCGGAATAGTAGTTTATTTAACAATCCTGCAAACGTTACACACATTGAAAAATAAAGATTCTTATAAAAAACGGCTTGGATTTTTTTTAAAAAAATCCAAGCCGTTACATATATTTGCATTATTTTTAAGGCAATATCTCAAATCGTTGCAATCGCTTGATCCAAAGAATTACTTAAAGTTAATGAATTAACAATCTTATTTTACCACTTCTATAACACCGTTCTCATAGACCTTGACATCGAAATTGATTTTCTTTGCCGTACCATTCAATGCTCCGACCTTCTTCAAACTTTCCGCAGACGGTTTCGTGAAAATCACTCTCAAATTATAAAACATTATCTTGATATCAAGAAGAAGCGAATAGTTGTTGATATAGTAAAGGTCATAAATGAGCTTGTCCTTGAAGGCTGTATTCTGCCTGATTGAAACCTGGGCCAACCCGGTCATCCCTGCCTTGAGTTTGGTCCTTAGCCTGTATTCGTCATAATCCTTGATGAACTTCTCTGCAATCTCAGGTCTTTCAGGTTTAGGTCCAATGATGCTCATCTCACCCTTGAGAACATTGATAAACTGAGGAAGATTGTTGATTCCTGTCATTCTTAGAATCCTTCCCACACCGGTCAGTCTGGGATCAATTCCATCGACAGTTGCAGTTCGGTCAACTTCCTCCGGTTTTTTGACCATGGTTCTGAACTTTATCAGTTCAAACTTTTTGTTGTTAATTGTGAGCCTTGTCTGTTTAAAGAAAACCGGACCGCCATCCTGAACCTTTACGGCTATGATTGAAGCAATGAGAACCGGGGACAGTATCACAATTCCCAGAATGGACAGCACTATATCCATTGCCCTTTTAAGGACAATCTCCTCTTCACTTATATTGTTGCTGAAGCTGAAAACGGGTATGTCGTTTAAAATTGTAAATTCGGCAGTATTGTTGAAAACAGCCAGGGTCGTAGGAATTGCAAAGACTTCCTTGTTCTGTGTATAGCAGTATCTGATTATGTCAGCTTTCAATACAGTATCAACCTTGTTGCTGATGAATACAGTTTCCGACTTGTCAATATATTTCATAAGCATCTTTTTTCTCAAAATTTCAGAATCAAGAATATACCTGATGTCGTATAAATGACCCAAATGCTTAATAAGCCTTATGGTAATCATTTCCTTGTCGTCTGTAGTACCAATGACTATTGATTTTTCCTTGACATGTACCTTTTGATAAAGCAGGAACATTATCTTCTTCTGAATGGTAAATGCCGCCAGACTGAAAATAATGGAAAAAGAAAAGATGGAACTCGGAATTCTTGCCATGTTGAACAAATATTCAATGGCGAGAACTATTACATGGATGCAAATTATGGAACTTATGGAATTATACATGGTTTTAAGATATCTCTTTTTACCGCAGAGATACGGCTTGTATACCGAAAAAACACTGAATGATATAATGGTTGTAAGGACCAATAATGCTTTGAATCCAAGATCTGCAAATGTCAAACCTTCTGTAAAAACAGTGAATGCAATGAATAATCCGCCGACTATTGTCAAATAATCTATTATGACCTGTGCTCTGAAAAACGATTTGTTCTCATTTGATTTTTTAATCATGTTGATACCTCGTGTACTACCCCTATGTAAAATTCTCGGGGCATCAAACCCTTCGAATTATCGGTCAGTTGAATCATCCCGACCGATTAACAATGTGCTTATTATATCAAAGTTTTCCCTTCCATTCAAGGATTCTATCCTCTACCTGACAACCTCAATCACTCCACTATCATGAACCCTGACATCAAAATCATTCTTCCGGGCAGTATCCTTCAGGGATTCAGCCTTTTTTAGCCCTTCAGTAGAAGATTTCATAAATATTACCTTCAGTGTATAAAACATTATCTGGACATCGAGAAAAATCGAGTAGTTGTTGATATAGTAGAGGTCATAAATAAGCTTGTCCTTCAGGGCGGTATTGTATTTGCCCCTGACCTGGGCCAGTCCGGTTATACCTGCCTTGAATTTGGTTCTGAACCCGAATTCATCATATTCCTCTGTGAATTTTTCAGCAATTTCAGGCCTTTCCGGTCTCGGTCCCACTATGCTCATTTCACCCTTAAGCACATTTATCAGCTGAGGCAATTCATCGATCCTTGTCATCCTAAGAAATTTTCCGACCCTGGTTATCCTTGAATCATTTTCATCGGCAATCACCGCACCCGTCAGCGCCTCTGCATTTTCAATCATGGTCCTGAACTTGACCATATCAAATTTCATGTTGTTCTTCGTAAGTCTGGTCTGTCTGAAAAAAACCGTTCCTCCGTCCTGGACCTTGACGGCAATTCCTGAAGCAAGCATGACTGGAGAAAGGACCAGAAGGCCGACTGTAGACAAGACTATGTCCACTGCCCTTTTAAGAACCATCTCCTCATTGCTTATCCTGTTGCTGAAGCTGAAAACAGGCATGTCGTCTAGAGTAGTGAACTCCGCAGTGTTGTTGAACACAGCCAAGGTTGTTGGAATTGCAAAGACCTCCTTGTTCTGCATATAACAATATTTGATTATGTCTCCCTTCAGAATCGCATCAACCTTGTTGCTTATGAATACAGTCTCTGACTCTTCTATATACTCAAGAAGCATCTTCTTTCTCAATGTTTCCGAATCAAGTATATACCTGACGTCATAAAGATGGTCAAGATGCTTTATAAGCTTTATTGTTATCATTTCCTTGTCGTCTGTTGTTCCAATGACTATTGATCTTTCCTTTATATGTATTTTCTGGTAAAGCTTGAACATCACCTTCTTTTGTATCGCAAATACAATAAAACTGAAAAACATGGAATATGCAAATACTCCAGCCGGTATCTTTGTCCTTTTAAAAATATATCCCAGGGTTATGACGATTACATGGATGGCTATTATGGAAAATATGGAATTGTACATGCTGTCCAGGTATTTTTTCTTCCCGCAGTAATGGGGCTTGTATATGGAAAACACGACGAATGAAAACACTGTAACTATTGCAATTACTTCCTCGAAGCTGAATTTTGCAAAACCGAGTTCTCCAGCGGCAATTGCATATGCAATACCCAGTCCGACGACTACAGTCAAATAGTCTATTATGAATTGTATTGTGAAAAACAACTTGTTCTTGTTTGAATTTCTAATCATATTGACACCTCATGTGCTATCCTCAATAATGTGTTTATTATATCAAAATTCCAGATTACAAACAAGAATTCCACATTCGGGAATTTTGACAATTGCCCACAAAAGGAGTATTATTGAATTGCACATCAACAAGCAAACGTTAACATTTCCGGGACCAGGTTCTCAAAATAATTCAAGGAGAATGTATGAGAATATTGTTCGCACCACTGATAACCCGCTTGAAGCTTACTGAATCACATGAACGAGTCAGGATGCTTTCTGAAGAAGCCATGAGAAGGGGACATGAAGTCGCCCTGTCGGCGAACCAATGCTGCAATTATTCAAAAATCAAAGGCACCGGCCTCTACGAAGCCCCCCTGCCAAAAAACCTGAAATCATCAATAATCAAACAGAAAACCGGAAAGGAATCAATACCCAAGGACTGGTTTTACAAGGTTGACAACATGCATTCATTTTCCGACGCACTCTATATCATGGGTGCCATAGGCAAGAAATACTACAAAAGGGATGTAGAATCAATAGCAAGTGCCATAGATTCATTCAAGCCGGACATAGTCTATTCGGACCTTCGGCCCGGAGCCTTGTCGGCATCTTTGTCAAGGAATGTAAGGATTGCCAGCACAGTCACCTTTCCCCTTTGTGAATACCACTCACAGGACCGGTATGTACTGGATATCATCAACTCCTGCAACAGCAAAATCGGCATATCAAAATCCGGTTCTCTCTGCGATTTTTTCGACAGATCAGACTTGAGATTTGTTCCCAGCATTTACGAGTTGGAGCCACTTGCAGGTAAATCGGTGATCTTCACAGGTCCCATAAGGAAAACCGAGTCTGTGAAAGCTCTCATTCCCTCAAAAAAAATAGTTATAAAGCTAAGGTCAATGGACAGTGAATTCATTCTCAAGGAAACCATAAAAGCCTTCAAGGGTACGGATTTCAATATATTGCTTGTATCATCAAAGCTTGGGAACGGTGACTTCGGCAATGTGACCGT
Organism: Dethiosulfatibacter aminovorans DSM 17477; assembly: GCF_900142005.1. Taxonomy (GTDB): domain Bacteria; phylum Bacillota; class Clostridia; order Tissierellales; family Dethiosulfatibacteraceae; genus Dethiosulfatibacter; species Dethiosulfatibacter aminovorans. The sequence continues at coordinate 75,634 of NZ_FQZL01000005.1, read as the reverse complement.
AAGAAAAAATATAAACATGAAAAAACAGCTGGCAGATGCAGCCGTCTTCATTCACAACGGGGAAAACGAGGATGTTTTCAATTCAATAACCACGGATACCCCGCAGATAGTTGTACAATGCAATGTTTATTTTCTGAAATACAACGGCTACTCCATCCAGAGAAACAAGGCTGGACTGTTGATAGAAAAGGAAGAATTCAACAGGAACAGGCTTCCACGCATAGTAGACAAAATCCTAAGCAAGGAAAAATATTTGGAAAATACGAAAAAACTTTCAAAGATACTTGCCCGCCATGGTGGAGCTGTCACAGTAATTGATGAGATGGAAAAACTTACAGGCAGATAACTCAACAAACAAAAAACCGTATCCAAACAGGCTGTGAATCCGCCGGTTTGGATACGGTTTGATTTTTCATGGCCTGTCAACTGTAAGCCTTCTCTTGAATCTGGTAAGTATCAGAAAAAAGGACTTCCCGAACACCAGGGTAAAAAATACATTTCCCATGGCATGGAGCGAGTCGAAGGGTATGCTTGCTATATATGTGGCTATGAAGGTCTTGACGGTCAATGGATATACAAATCCCACCCAGTGCCATATATTCATTATCCATCCGTACATGAATCCGCAGCAAAAGGCCACTGCTGCAAACACCTTGACATTGAACTCCTTCGATTTCCTGCCAAGCTGTCCCGCTATGATTCCGCATAGGCCCCAGCAAAACATCTGCCACGGAGTCCATGGTCCCTGTCCTACAAAAAAGTTTGAAACAAGAGCAGCCACCGCTCCAGTAACAAATCCAGTCTGGCTTCCAAAGACATATCCTGTAATCATTATTATGAATGTGGTAGGCTGCAGGCTCATTATTATTGCAAAGGGTACCCTCGATATGCCCGCTATAGACGCCATGGTGGCGATAAGGGCCATCTCCTTGGGATCGACCTTTTTCTTTTCAAAGCTGACGAAAAACATGAGGATGGCTATGCCGACTATGCACACCGAAAGCAGTGCCCAGTTTATTCCACTGAATGGACTGTCGGGTATGATACTCAAGGCAAGCATAGCAACCGCTGACGTCATCAAAACAATATATGCACTGAACCTTTTCATATCCTAATCAACTCCTGACTTCCAAAAAACAAAAGGGACGGTTCTTTTTGTTTTTTGTTATTTTATAAAATCCAGTATCTTCTTTATGCTGTAGGCGCATTGTGCCCTGGTGGCAGGCTCCGAAGCCTTGAATCCAGGATAAAGCAGACCATATCCATCTGCAAGGGATACATATCCCGAATACCAGTATTGTCCCTCTTCCATGTCCGCCTTCTTTTCATCAGGCATAATGTTCACAAGCATGGTAGCAAGCTCCGCTCCGTTTATAAGACCGTCGGGATCGAACACCTCGGAAGACCTTCCCTTTATTATGCCTTCCTTGTAGGCTATGGCTACATACCTGTAGGACCACAGACTTCCCGGAACATCCTTGAAGGTCAGATAACTGCCGTAACTGTCATTCCCCATGTCCAGCCCCTTCACCGCCATGGATGTGAATTCGGCCCTTTTCACGGACCCTTCAGCCATGAAGGTACCGTCTGGATAACCGTTTACGATACCTTGTCCAACAAGACATGCAATGGAATCATATGCCCAGTGCTCCCTTGACAAGTCGGTAAACATTGCTTCCGACTCAAGTTCGCTATAGTCCACATTGACCGGATAGGGCTTTTCGCTAAGGGCCGCTATTACATAGGCAGTCATCTTCACCGGTGAGGAGCTCACTCCGTCCTTCCAGTCGAAGGAGCCGTCACTTGCCTGAAGACTCATGAGGTGTGTCTTCACATTTTCATTCCCAACAGTCCAGTAGGAACCGTCATAGTCCTCTCCTGCTGCAATAAGTCCCTGCATGGACCATGCATCAGATGCCGAATTGGAGTCATTGCCCATCATGTCGCTGGCGCTTATTCCTCCGTCATTTTCCTGCCTAGACTTGATATAGTCCAGGGCATCCTGTATGACAGCAGAATCCCTGTCCTCTCCGAGAAGCACAAGGGTCGATATCGCTATCCCCGTATCGTCTGTATCGCTTTCTCCTCCGACGAGCCAACCGAAACCTCCATCGTCGTTCTGGCTTGCAACGAGCCATTCCCTGGCCTTGTCCCTGTCATAATCACGGTTTCCGACTGATTCCAGTGAAAGCACGGACCACATGTGGGCGTTTATCATCTGGTCCTCGCCTCTGTCAGGCTGTCCGAAGTGACCGTTTGGCTGCTGGAAGGACTCCACCTTTTCTTCAAGGTCGTACCCCTGATACTGGGAACTCCTTTCTGCTGCAGACAAGGCCAGAAGAATCCTCACATAATCTACCGTATCTTCAGGCTCATAATCGGCACTGAGGATGTATTCAATCGGCCCGTCCCCTTCCGGCTTCCACTTGCCGCTTTCAATATTCTCTCCTGCTGCCTCAAGGGCCATAACACTCCAGCAGGTAAGGGCAACACTGCTGTCCCTTCCCGCTTTAGCCGGGAATCCACCGTCACTGTTCTGCATGTCATTGAGATACCCGACGGCATCATTTATCATTTCAGCACTTTCACCCATTTCATCACTTTCGTATCCATATGCGTGGTTAAAAGGTACAAGCGACACGACCATAACCAAAACAATACATATTAAAAACCTGCTGATCTTCATTTAAATCTCCTTCATCCTTTTATGTTTACGCATTTCGAGTTTACTCAATACATCCTCACCCTGCTTCACGGTTATAACCTTGTCCCTGTAGTTGTGGAAAAGCCTGCTTATCTGGGGCGAATAGAAGGTCGAATTGGACAACAGATCATACTTGCTTCCTTTTTCAACAATGCTACCGTCATCCATGAGTATTATATCGTCGGAATACTCTGCCGCAAACTCCACATCGTGGGCTATCATCAGTATTGCTGTACCTTCATCCTTCAGTTTCAGGAGTATTTCTCCAAGATTCTCCTTAAGCTCATAGTCAAGACCCCTTGTAGGCTCGTCAAGGAGAAGAAGCTTAGGTCTTGTAACGAGGACCGAGGCAAGAGCCACGCGCTGCCTTTCCCCTGCACTGAGGTCACGGGGATTGCTGTCCTCGAACTTGTCTATATCGAGCTTTCCAAGTATTTCATCCACTATGCCGTCATCCTTAAGGCCCAGGTTGTTCAAGGTGAAATTAACTTCCTCCCTTACCGTAGGCAGGAAAAGATAATCGTTTGGATCCTGGGACAGATATCCCACCGTGGATGACAGTTCCTCTACAGTGGATTTTTTGGTATCCTGGCCTAGAATCCTTACATGTCCCCTGCCAGGCTTCAGCAAGCTGTTTATATTCTTCAACAAGGTTGTCTTTCCGCAGCCGTTTTCTCCCATTATCACCGTGAAAGAATTTGGAGCAAGTTCCATTGATATGTTCTTCAGTATTTCACTGCCGTTTGGATATGTGAACCATAAATTTTCAATATCCACTATATGGTTGTCTTCCGAAACCTGATTGTCCACTTCCGCCTTGTCGCATTCACTTATTCCCTGGCTGCTTCTTTCATCCAGCAAAAACTCGTTCTTAATGAGTTCCCTTCCCTCCTTTACCGTTACAGGTATATGGGGATAGTGAATGTTTGCAAACAGTCTGGAAAGAGGAGGTATGAAGGGCTTGTTTTCCCTGACGGACCAATTGGCAATTGCGTTCACATTCGTGGAATCCTGGACTATTTGTCCGTTTTCCATAGCAATGATCCTGTCTGCGAAATGAAAGCACCTCTCCAGCTTCTGCTCAGTGAGGATTATCGTTATTCCATTCTCCTCGTTGAGCCTCCTTACCATTGTAAGGATTTCCTCTCCCGCTATGGGATCAAGCTGGGAGGTGGGCTCGTCCAGAAGCAGTATGTCAGGATGCATGGCAAGGACCGATGCAAGGGCAACCTTCTGCTTCTGTCCTCCCGACAGTTCGGGAATAAAGCTGGTCTTGTAGCCCGACAGTGAAAGTGCACTGGTCACCTCCATTATCCTTCTTTTAATCAAGTTGTTTGGAAGCTCAAGGTTTTCCAGACCGAAGGCTATTTCCTGTTCCGCATCGGTCATTACAAGCTGACTTTCAGGGTCCTGGAACACCATGCCCACCTTCTGTACCAGCCTGCGCCTCTCATAGCTGCCAATATCCTCATGGTCTATTTCAACCTTTCCCGAATATGTTCCTCCGTAAAAGTCAGGAACCAGACCTGCCATGGCCCGTATCAGAGTCGACTTTCCGCTTCCGGATCCTCCTACGATCAATACGAACTGTCCCTGGGGGACTGTAAGGTTGATATTTTCAAGTGCCTTTTTACCCGTTTCGGGATAACTGTAATTCAGATTTTCAATTTTAATATCGGCCATTTTCTCCACCCCCAGTCAAGTATTGCAGGAAATATCAGTGCTGCTACCACTATATACAATAAATTGAATTCCGAAACATCGAAGGAAGTGAGCTTCGGATAGTAATCATAGGAACCATATCCCTTAATATATGCAGCCACTCCAGCCACAATCGCTAAAACAGTCACTCCTATTACAAGGTAGTCCCTTATCCTCCAGAACTCCCTGTTGTACACTGTCCTCTTTCCGCTTCCGTACCCTCTTGAATACATTGATTCAGCCTGCTGAAAAGACCTTTCAAGACTTGACATGAGGAGTACGCTTACTATTGGGAACATGTTCCTTGCCCTTTCCATGAATCCGACATTCTCTACCTTTACTCCCCTGCATTTCTGAACCTCCATTATCCTTCTGTAGTCGCTTACCATGAGAGGAAAAAGCCTGATGGACAGGGTTACTATGAATACGGTCTTGTTTCCGAACCTGCTGAAAAGCTTCATGAACCTATCAGGCTGAACAGTATATGTATAGAAGCAGAATATGCTTATGATGGTCAAAAGCCTTATTCCCATTCCTGCACCGTATGACAATGCTTCAAGGGTTATCCTCACCTTCCCTATTAATGGCAGCCTTGGTCCAAGAAAGAGTACTGTACGTCCAACCCTTACAAACAGTGCATTGATTGTCATTATTATCAGAATCAGAGGCAGTCCCGCCTTCAGATATCCCTTCCATTCCTGAAAGTTCCCCGAATCAACAATCATTACTGCAACCACAACAAAGAGGCTCATCAGATACACAGGATGGGTGAACATCAATGAAAGAAAAAAAATTGCAAAAATGAAAAATGCAATTGTAAAAGGATGTAGCTTGTATATTAAATTGTCCTTTTCTCTGTATAAAGGTATCATAATAATACATTCCTTATTATTTTATTGGCAGTTTGATTATGTTGCTGTCTTCCACTGCAGCACTGTATGTGCTGTCTATTTTATTAGTATCATTTACCAGCAATTCTATGGCTTTTTCCAGACCGTTCATATCGGTTCCTGAAATTATCCACAGAGGGCAATCATCTCCAAGACCGTCTCCATGGGATACTATGCTTCCTGCACCACCCTTCAGCGTTCTTACTTTTTCGCTGCTATTGCTGAGAAGGTCAATTCCCTGGTCGCTGTAGTATACATAGGTTCCGTTTCTTTCATATGCTTCGTTGAGCTTGTTCAGATATTCATATCCGGACAACTCCTCCCATTGACCTAGAACAATGATCGGCCCTTCCCTGTCTTCCATCATGCTGTTGTCTATCCCTGATATTTCAACTGATTGAACTCCCTCATTAAGAAGTGCGTCCTTAAGTTCCATTGCAAGTTCACTGTTTTCATCGGAAGACATTATTGTAATTACTGCAGGCTTTCCCCTGTAGCCGTGTACAAATGGCTCCGGATAAGAACCTATGACTGTGGAATTTGTTGCATCCATGCTTTCCCACTCATGGTAATCCCACCAAATGACATCGCCTTCAACTAGGTCGTAGTCAAGGGGCCCTACATCTGCACAGATTCCATTGACATAATAAAACCAGTCAAGTCTTTTTGTACCGTCGGAATACGACTCCAGACCATTGATTCCCGAAATGAATCCTCCACCGTGGTCTGTTGCTATCTCCACAGCTGCATCCATGGCGTCAAATACCGTCCAATACTTTTCAAGACTTATGGATTCCCTGAAAAGCTCTTCAATTCCAAAATCCCTTGTTACAATCAATTCTATCTTCGCTGATCCATCATCAGGCACTTCGCCTGTATCATTAGTGCTGCTGCAGGCGGCAAGAAGCATTAGAATGCCTATTACCGCCACAACAAACAAGTATCTTTTATTTATTTTCAATCTGAACCTCACATTATTTGTTCTAGCATAGGAAAGTTGAAATATGTATAACACCTTAAAGCGTTGGTGTTATAGTGTTAAGGAAACTTTCCATAGCCGCTTGATAAATGCTTTCGCATTTAACGCAGCATAGCTGCTTTCTGGAATGAGTAGTTCATGTACCTGTACACGACTACTGCCGCTTCCGCTCTGGAAAGTGCATTGCCTCCCCTGAAGGTATTGTCTTCATAACCATTCATGAGTTCAACGCTGTATGCAAATTCCACACCCGGTCTGGCCCACTCAGGAATATCAAGAACATCGTCAAAGGCAAGTTCCACAGACTCCATATCGTCATCATCTCCAAGTCTGCTGAGGACAACCGCTATTTCATTTCTGCTTATTTCATCGTTAGGTCTGAAGCTTCCGTCAGGGTCTCCGGTTACAATATCATTATTATAACCGCATTCAACATATTGTGCAAACCAATCGTCTGCATTCACATCTGTAAATACGCTTCCATCAGCTTCAGCCTTTTCAATTTCCAAAGCTTCAACAACAATCTTAACGAATTCAGCCCTCGTTATGGACCTTTGAGGCTCATATCCCTCTCCGGTTCCGTTTATCACACCTGCTCCTGCAAGAATCTCAACTGCATCCCTTGCCCACGCCATCGTGTCGTCAACATCGGCAAACTCGACTCTTGCTTCAGTTTCAATGACTGCAAACTTCGTGAAGTGGTCTATTGCAAATACAACCATTCCTGTCTCAAGGTCTATCACACACGGAATTGTTATCCACCTGCCTGTTTCCTCGTCAAACCATGCAGGCTTAAGGCTTTCAAGGTCGGTGTTCTCATCTATTGGTACCGTAATGCTTATTGTTACAGGTTCGTCGAATTGTGTTCCATCAGGACCGAAATCATATACTGAAGAACCTATCCTTACTGCAAACCTTTCAGGCGATTCATTCCCGTCAAGCTCCTCGACAGTTATTTCAAGATCTTCTTCCAATGCATCTTCAGGTACAAGAATCGAAAGCTCGTCGTCAGACAACACCAGTTCGTCTCCCTCGTAGTCGCCGGACAGCGATACGTCATTGTCCTCAAGTTCCTTCGCCAGGTCTTCTGCTTCACTTGCACTCATCATGTCGTCTTCGTTGAGCAACACAGCTCCGTCATTCAGCTCTTCTCTGTAGTCTTCAAGCATTTCCTTCACTGCATCCTCGTCGACTGCAGTCGCCGCCCCAAATGAAGATGAAGAGCTTGGCCAGTCTGGGGCTTCTCCCATTGATGAAGTACTATACCACCAGAGAATCTTGCTTCCACTGTTTACATTCTTTTCAATTGCAGGAATGGTTGGTACTTTTCCGTTGACTGAATACATCCAACCATTGGAACCCATATTTTCCTGACCCTCGATTTCATCCACCATATCCTTTGAACTATCTCTGAAATCATAGTCAAGTCCGGTTGCATCAAGAGCACCCAGTGCAGTATAACCATACTCATCGTCTTCAGAGATCATCACTTTCCTTGGTCCGTATAGAAGCTCGTCATCCTGGCCAATTACTGCTACGTATACCTGGACATCGCTGCTTGTGGATGGTTTTGTATCAACAGTTATGACAGCTGTACCAGTACACGATTCATAATTTGCTGAAATTTCAACTGTTCCTGAAGCATTGGCCATCATCAGGCCTGTTGAATCTATTGATGCAACATCAGTATCCGAAGATATCCAGTCCGCCACATCACTTATATTTATCTCTGATCCATCCATTTTCACAGCTTTTGCACTGAACTGTTTTGTATCACCTGAATAAACCAAAGCCTCTTCAGGGTCAATTATTACATCAAGAATTGAATCCGATGCTACTGTTCCTCCAAGCTGAAGATATGCATCCAGTGCCCATGTAGTTGAAGGGACGTTTCCGAAGCTACCGTCAACAGGGGCATAGTCTCTCATGAAGTTCACCGGGCTTTTCCCGCCGGCGCTTATCCATGTTTTGGGGTCCTCACCAAGTACGGCTGCTGCATATATCATTTCTGAAGTGTCCGTTACTGCATCGTCCCATCCCGAAATATAGCTGCCGTTTTCCTGTTGATTTGAATGAAGCCAGGTCATACCGGAATCTATTGCAAGCTCTATTGCCTCTGGTGTCACAGTCGTATCATTCTCAGCCGATTTCAATACCCTGACAGCTTCTACAGTTGTCATGAAATCATTGGATATCCAGTTCACAGCATCTTCCTTGGGCCATGCTCCTGTTGCATCCTGATTGTTCAGCACGTACATTACTACCGCATCCACATCCTGACCGGCAACAGCCAGTGTTCCTTCTCTTGCCATGAGGTCATATGCGGCCATATTGCTGTATATGGCGTATATTCCGCTGTCAAGTTCACCTTCCATTGTCTGTCTGTCAATGAGTATCGCCGCCATGCTTGTTGACTTCAATTCTTCCCCCATAGCATCTGCAGCAAGATAATCCTGTGCTATCCTCTTGGCCGACGCCGCTTCAGGGTCTAACAGTGTCGCATCTATTAGAGCCATGGCATCGTCATACATGTTTGAACCGTCATACTCCCACTGGCTGATATCAACGCCGGCTTCCATGAGTAGATAAACATCATAGGAGCTGAAATTTCCCCATCCTGCATCTACGGGTGTTCCCGCAGTATATGCCTCATAGTTGTTCCTTATTGCGACGAGGGTCATATTATCTTCGTAGGATTCAACTATTATATCAATGCTGTCTTCACAGCCTTCATATTCCGCCGTTATCTCGGCATTTCCCACTCCAACGGCAGTTACTGCTCCATTATCATCAACTGTTGCCACTTCCTCATTTGATGATGTCCATGAAACCATAGTCGATACATCCGATTCTCCGGTTAAGTCCAATGCAATAGCAGAGCATGTAGTGGTTTCTCCTCTGTTTACCGTTCCATTTTCAATATCCACAGTAACATTCAAGGTCTCATTAAGTGATACAAACCCTCCAAGCTGAAGATATGCATCCAGCGCCCATGTAGTTGAAGGAACGTTTCCGAAACTACCTTCAACAAGGGCATAGTCTCTCATGAAGTCCACCGGGCTTTTCCCGCCGGCACTTATCCATGTTGTTGGATCCTCACCAAGGACAGCTGCTGCATATATCATTTCTGAAGTGTCCGTTACTGCATCGTCCCATCCCGAAATATAGCTTCCGTCTTCCTGTTGATTTGATTGAAGCCATGTCATACCGTAATCTATTGCAAGCTCTATTGCCTCTGGTGTCACAGTCGTATCATTCTCAGCCGATTTCAATACCCTGACAGCTTCTACCGTTGTCATGAAATCATTGGATATCCAGTTCACAGCATCTTCCTTGGGCCATGCTCCTGTTACATCCTGATTATTCAGCACGTACATTACTGCCGCATCCACATCCAGACCGGCACCAGCCAGTGTTCCTTCCCTTGCCATTAGGTCATATGCAGCCATATTGCTGTATATGGCGTATATTCCACTGTCCAGTTCACCTTCCATTGTCTGTCTGTCAATGAGTATCGCCGCCATACTTGTTGACTTCAATTCTTCCCCCATAGCATCTGACGCAAGATAATCCTGTGCTGCCCTCTTGGCCGACGCCGATTCAGGATCAGACAGTGTCGCATCTATTAGAGCCATGGCATCGTCATACATGTTTGATCCGTCATACTCCCACTGGCTGGTATCAACTCCGGCTTCCATGAGTAGATAAACATCATAGGAGCTGAAATTTCCCCATCCTGCATCTACGGGTGTTCCCGCAGTATATGCTTCATAGTTGTTCCTTATTGATGTAAGGGCAAGGCTATCAAAAGCACTTACACCCACTGCCTCGGCAGTTCCAACCACCGGGCTGATTCCAGTCGGTAAATATGAAAGGACCGTCATCATAACCATCAAGAAAACCAATACTCTTGAAATAATATTATTGCTTTTTCTTCTAAACATCACTTCTCTCCTTCAAATTATTTTTTTGTTGTTCAGCACTACTAAACAAGGAGTGGTCAGTAAAATAAACAAACCTCCTGTCCTAAAAAGACAAGAGGTTAAATTCATATTTATTAATTCACATGATCAATAACAAAATACACTCCCTCATCGTTCGTAAGGCTTTGTGTGAAAACAAGCAGGTCTCCTGGCTCAAGGATTATCATCTGTTTATGCCCTTCCCGAAGAAATCAGTGGTTCGCATAACGACTACCCTATTACAGTGGCGTGACCGCGCGGGATTCCAACCCGCTTCCCTTTTAAACAACATTCTTTCAAAACGCTGTTAACTTGCTTACTATTCAATTAAGACGAGTATATCACTAAAGTATACATAGTTCAATGATTTTAAGAAAGAAAAAATGAAGAACCAAAAGAGTTCTCCCAATCATTATTCAATCGTTCATATTCAAACCAATACAAGCTTCTTAAGTATAACATCATCCACTTCTTTTTCAAGGTGTTCGTTCCCTGCATACTTGTTGGGAGGTGCACTTGAAAGGGCATAGGAATCGACCATATGTCCACCTGCATTTTCTATCCTTGTCTTGAAGTATTCATGGACTTCCGCACTTCCCTTCTTGCCGGGATCAGCCTGGAGGGTGACAACGTAGATCCTCTTTCCATTGAGGTCCATCTTATCCATGAAGGCATTGAATGCAGGAGTGCCGTTGCCTGCCCAGATGGGAGTCATGAAATATATTTCGTCATATTCACCGACCTCTTCCCAGGGATTTCCTTCAAGCTTTGAAGCCTTCTTTTTCAATGCCTGGAATCCGCTCTTCACGAATCCAAAAACTCCATTCCTACCCTTTACTTCAACTAGTTTCACAAGGGCTGCATCGATTTTACCGGCCAGATAATTTGCAACATACTCGGTATTTCCACTTTTTGAATAATATAAAATGCATTTTTTCATAATATTCATCTCCAAATCATACTTTTTGCATTTAAGAATATATATTTATTTTAACACAAGCAATATAATAAAGAAAGCGCCCTCATGGACGCTTAAACAGTTCAGTTGACCAATCAGGCTTTCTTCCTTCTGTAAACCATGAAGTATGTGAGCACTGTTGCTATGAACAAGGGTATCATCATGACTCTTGTAGAGTAGATGAGTCCATTGACATCTGCTATTCCACTGAAAATCATCATGCTTATGGACCCGATTCCTCCAGGTATTCCCATGATTATTCCCGTTGCAAAGGACTGGCTGTTGGGGATTATCTTGTGGCTCATCAAAACGCCCACAGTATTGGTGAATGAAATGGAGAATCCAAGGCTGCCAACACCTATGGCCGCCAGGATGCTTCCTCCGTAGCCTATCATAGAAAGGCTTACAAGACTTGCCAACATACCTATAATAAATACCCTCTTGTCGCCGATCTTGTCAATGAGCATTCCTCCGACCATGGTTCCCACAGGTCTTCCAAACAGGTGGATGGTCAGAAGAACCGCACCATAGGCAAAATTCTTTATTGTCAGGATCTGAATTCCATATGTAACTATGAAACGTCCGCTCAACACCTTTATCAAGCTTACATATATAAGTACAACAAGCCAAGCCATGTCTCTTCCGGACATGTTAAGTTTTTCCTTCTTATGCTCTTTTGCAGCAAGCTTGCCGTTTTTTTGATTCTCTTCTGTATCTATCTTTACATTTTGAATTCCCAGAAAATACATGCACGCAGCTGCTGCACATCCCGGTATCATTAGAAATGCTATCTTTTCAATGCCGTAGGTGGTTGCTATCCAAAGCCCCACTATTGATGATACTGTGGCGGAAAAGCCTCCAACAGTCATGAATACCGACAGCGATGTCCCCTTCGAAGTCCCTCCCAGCGATACGGCAGTAGTCGAACCGAGAGTGTGAAAAAGCGCCGAAGCCGACGACCCCAGGGCCAGCACGACGACAAGGAGATAGAAATTGTTAACGATACCTGAAACACTTATCCAGACGGATATCCAGATTATAGATATTATAAGATGTCCAGGCTTCCCCTTCTTGTCCGACAGAAGGCCGAAAAAAGGCTGAAAGAATGATGCGAATACCAGCATGACAATGGACAGTATCCCTTGCTGTGTAAGGTTAAGGTCAAGCTTCAGTGCAAAATATAATGATATGGGTGCTATCAGCCCGGCAAAAAAATCGTTTGTGAAGTGTCCCACAGACACAGCAACGAGCTGTTTGTAGCTGTTCTTCTTTGATGAATGGTCAGTTTGATTCATAAATATACCTCGAGTCATGATTAGTTTAATTCCGCTTAAGTATATCAAATTAAAATTGCCATTACAATCATAATCTAAACATTTACCCATAATGTAAGAAGGCAGCTTCGCTTCGTTTAATGCAAAAGAGCAGATGGCAACCATATTCATGACGGTTGCATCTGCCCTAAAAATCACTCATGTTTGTCTACTTGCCTTTGACACTTGCATATCTCATCAAAAATACACTTCCTGCCAGAAGCAGCACTCCGGCAGCAATGGAAGCAACGGAAGCAAAGACCGGTACGGGAGTGTCAATTATTTTTACAAACCACGGACTATCAACAAGAATCAACATGGCGACCAGTCCAAAAGGCAAAACAAACGGCAAAAGTATTATCAATCTTTTTATGCCCCTCAACTGTTCCCTTGCAGCTTTTTGCATTGCAAGATTAATCCATGGGAAAAATGCATAGGCTATGATAGCATATGTTGCCACAAGACCCAAATCAAGAGTTTCGGTCTTTAGTTTTTCAACTGATATGCCTCCTGTTCTCAAGACCTTGTATGCCTTCATGAACAGCAGGTAGCCGATATACAATGCCGTACTGTAGGAAAACCAGTAAAGGGCCGAAGATCTGCCTTTGGTTTCCTCAACGAACCCCTCAAGAAATGATTCAAGATCACCACCGGTAACATCGTCTATGTTCCTGTTTTCAAGACTCGCATGCTCGAATATTTCAAGGACCATGTCCATGACTCTGACTTTTTCACTTCTTGGACCTGCAATAGTTGCAATGGCTTCATTGGCATCCATATAAGCATCCCTGTATCCTTTGGGAAGGTTCCTTACCCTGTCCTCCAGCTGCTTGATTCTAAAATAGTTTGCTGCAACAGCAATTACAGCCAGCAGGATTATCAATCCAAACATTAATCCTATTGGGCCTCTAGAACCGGGCTTTAGCTTAATGAATATTATAATCTGTATGATAAGAAGCACTGAAAGTCCAATTGACATGAAGAGCTTGTTTCTTCCAATATTATTCACAAAGATCACCGCCTTTCATAATATTATCCACAACCTTTGATATGTCTTTCCACACGGCCTTGAATGATTTCAGAAATCCCCTTCCTTCATCTGTTATGGTGAAATACTTCCTTTTGGGTCCAAGAGGGGATTTCTTCGATTCCGAAACTATGTATCCCTTCTTTTCAAGCCTTATGAGAACGGGATAGACGCTTCCTTCGTTCAAGTCCTTGAAACCCGAATCGTTCAAGTCGCTGGTTATCTTGTATCCGTATGTCTCTTCTCTCTGTATTATCTCAAGTATGCATCCTTCCAGCAGTCCCTTCAGAAGCTGTGCCCTGTCTACCATAATCTCACCTCCACTACTATGCATAGTCTAGTAGCTACTTTAATTATACCACACTACTCTATATAGTCAAGTAGTTGGATTTTTTTCTCGCAGTTGCTACATGCACATTTTTGTATAGATTTGGTGTGCTTATGTTTACACAATATGCAAATCATATATTATATAATCAACATAAGCATAGATTAATAGTGTTATGAGAATTTATTATCAAAACATGCCAAGGAGGAATTATGAATTACCCAATAGGAATCGAGATGTCGGAAAGCTATCTATCTTACGAAGTCCAGGCTGCAGCCATGAAATTGGTCAAGGATGTGATGCTTGTGCTTCCGGGGGAAACCGTAGTCATAACGGCTGACAGTTCATCTGACTCAAGGGTTGTAGAGGCGACTGCAAAAGCAGCTTATTCAATTGGTGCTTCCCCTGTCATAATCAACTACCCCACAACGTACAAGGCATTTGAGGAACCGGTTCTTCCGGTTGCATCTGCAGTCGCTGCTGCAGACGTATGGATTGAATTTGCCTACTACTGCATCATGCATACTCCGTGCTTCCAGAAGGCAATGGAATACGGAACGAGATATACATGCCTGACGGGCATGGACGCAACAATGATTGTAAACACCATAGGGAAAATCGACTACAACCTGGTGGTTGAATTCGGGGAATACTTGACGGACTATATCCAGAAGTCTGATGAGATAATAATTCAGGACAGGAACGGTACAAACCTGAAATCCTACAACCGAGGAAGACAAGTCAAGCACTCCGGCCAATTGGCGACCAAGAAAGGCTATCCGGTAATGCTGGGAGGTCAGGTCAGCTGGTGCCCGGTAGAGGAAACAATACACGGAACCCTCATATTCGATGCAGCTGTTTTCCCTCCATCGGAACTCGGAATAATCAACAGCAATATAGTAATGGAGCTCGAAGAAGGCAGGGTCAGGAAGATCACAGGCGGAAGCGACGCTGAAATCTTCAACAGATGGCTGAGTGACTTCAAAGACCCCAACATGTTTAGACTTGCTCATTATTCCATAGGATTCAATCCGGGAGTTACACAGGCTACGGGAAGAATTGTGGAGGACGAGAGAATTTTCGGATGCATTGAGTTCGGTCTGGGAAGTCAGGGAGAAAGCCTGAAAGGCGCTTTCTGGAATGCAGCTTCCCATACGGATGGAATAGTCTCAAAACCTACAATCATTGCAGACGGCAAATATTTGGAAAAGGATGGTATATACACCGATCCTGAAGCTGTAAATTATTGTAAAAAATTAAAAATAAAAGGTTATTAGGAGGAAATATGAATTATCCAATAGGAATCGAAATGTCAAAAGATTATCTGTCTTACGAAACCGCAAAGGCAGCATATAAACTCGTAAAAGATGTAATGCTGGCAAAGGAAGGTGAAAACATAGTCATCACCGCAGACAGTTCTTCAGATCGAAGAGTGGTTGAAGCAACTGCAAATGCGGCCTATTCAGTAGGTGCCATACCTGTCGTCATCTATTGTCCCACCAGTGAAAATGCATATGCCGAACCCGTACCACCCATCGGACAGGCTGTTTCCCATGCCGATGTATGGATTGAGTTTGCCTACTCTTCAATAATGCTCTGCTCTTCATACCAAAAGGCATTGGACTTTGGATGCAGGTATATCAACCTTACCGGAATGGATGTCACCATGATGGTAAACACAATCGGAAAGGTTGACTATAAATTGGTTGTAGAGCTGGGAGAACTGATAAAGGGAAAACTCGAGAAAGCGGATGAAGTTATTATCAGGGACAAAAACGGTACAGACCTGAAAGCCTACAACAGGGGAAGGGCAATAAGGCATTCCGGCCAGATTGCCACCAATAAAGGATATCCCTACATGCTTGGCGGTCAGATTAGCTGGTGTCCAGTTGAAGAAACCATCAACGGCACTCTTGTATTCGATGTGGCGTTATTTCCACCAACCGAACTGGGTCTTCTGAACTCAAACATTGTACTGACCTTTGAAAATGGAAGGGTTGTGAATATTGACGGTGGAAAGGATGCAGCTGTTTTCAGGGCATGGCTGGAGAACTTTGAAGACGAAAACATGTACAGGCTCGCCCACTATTCTCTTGGATTCAATCCGGGCGTAACGAAAGCTACCGGAAGGATAGTAGAAGATGAAAGGATATTCGGCTGCATGGAATTCGGAATAGGCAGTCAGGGCTCACAAATCAAAGGCGCCTTCTGGACGGCCGCGTCCCATACGGACGGAGTTGTGTCCAAACCTTCAATAATACTGGATGGTAAGCCTCTTGAAATTAACGGAAAATACGTAGATCCTGAAGTGGCAGCACTGTGCAAGAAACTCAATATCAATGGATATTAGAAATAAATCGGGGAGTTAAAATGATTGACTACAAAGATTCAATAATCGAAAACTTCAGAACGATAAGCAAAATCCCCCGGGCATCAGGAGACGAAAAAAGAATAAGCGATTTTCTTGCAGCATATGCAAGAACAAAGAATCTTGATGTTCACCAGGACGATTTTTACAACTTGATAATCAAGAAGAAATCAACAATTGAAAATTACAGTGGTCCTGCAGTTATTCTGCAGGGACACATGGACATGGTATACGTCAAGGATTCAGATTCCGAGCATGAATACTCTGAAGGAATAGATGTATATGAAAAAGATGGATTTCTTTATTCGAAAGGGACTTCCCTCGGTGCAGATAACGGAATTGCCATCTCCTACCTTATGAATCTAATGGATTCGAAGGATATTCCCCACCCTGATCTTGAAATAGTAATAACGGTTCAAGAGGAGGTTGGCCTGGCAGGAGCAGCACATATTGATGCCTCAAAACTAAAAGGCAAGAATTATATAAATCTCGACGCTGAAAACGAAGGATTTTTCTTTGTATCATGTGCAGGAGGAGTACGCAGCGAAACCAGGATACCCCTATACATGACGCCATCGAATTCCGAAAAATATTCAGTCAAAATCTCGGTATCCGGTTTGAAGGGCGGCCATTCTGGCATGGAAATAGACAAAATGAGAGGAAATGCCATAGTGCTGATGGCAAGAGTGTTAAAGTATGTTGGTGACCACAATGAAATATCTCTTAGCAATATCGAATGCGACGGGAAGGCAAATGCCATACCAAATATTTGCAGATCCTCCATCTTATGCAGCGATCCTGAAAAGATCAATGATGACTTGCGCGACATGGAAGCTGTATTGAACAGTGAGCTGAATCCACTTGACCAGGTTAAAATAGAAACCGAAGTATCAAAAAACGAAAGCACAATCAGTGTATATACCAAATATACGTTCAGCAAGATAATCAGTATGATACAGCTGCTGCCGAACGGTGTCATACATATGGACAAATCGTTGAAAGACATGGTAGAAACCTCTGCCAACATCGGCGCAATACATACGGAAAATGACAAACTTATTTTGCTGTCATCAATCAGGAGCTCCGCGGAAAGCAGAAAAAATGAAATCATCGATAAAATCAAGTCACTGGCAAATATTCAAGGCTGTGAATCAGTTTTTTTCAACAACTATCCCGGCTGGGAATTCAATCCTGATTCAAGCCTTAGAAAAATATCGATGGAATCGTATACTCAACTGACTGGAAAAGAAGCAACCTTATCATCAATTCACGCCGGACTTGAATGCGGATACTTCGACAACATGATTGAAAATCTCGACATTGTCGCATTCGGTCCCGATGTGTTTGATGTACACAGCCCCAAAGAAAGAATTAGTATCGAATCTGCAGCAAGGATCTTTGAACTGATCGTTCTGATTCTAAAAAAACTTTCCGCCTAGTTCTGCAAATCCTTCAGTTTGAATGCCAATTGCAACAGCAACCTGCTTTCCGACTTTTCCAAGTTCAGGTCAAGCAGGTTGTCTATTTTATTCATTCTCTTATACAATGTATTCCTGTGAACAAACAAGGCGTTTGCAGTTTGGTTTATGTTGAAATCATTTTCAATGAGAGATGACAGCGTGTCAAAAAAATCTGTATTGTTTTCAGCATCGTAGCGAATTATCCTCTCCACAGTGTTCTTGTATATCTTTGACAATGCAGGATGGTCCGACACCTCATGAAGAAGATGATAGACGATATAATCATCGTAATAGTATATTTTTCTTTCAGGGTGGATCTTGCTTCCAAGCTTGTAGGCGAATACAGCTTCATCATGTGCATAGTTTAAGTACTTTAAAACATTGCACACCTTGCTGATACCGATAAAATAGCTCAATCCCTTAAAGGAGTATTCGATTCGTTTGATCAGTTCAGAATAAAATTCAATGATATATCTTTCATTGAACTGCTCGGCGTTGGTTGAAGTGATGAATATTAACCTCTTGCTCTTTTCTATCAGATAGTACTCCTTTGTACTCAAATCCAGATGACTTGTTGCAATATTTACAAACCTTCTATAATTATCAACACTGATTTCAGGCATTTGAACTATCCATACATAGCGACTCTTGTTGAACTCCATATCGAAATATGCTGCTTCCTCCCTTAGCTTCCTTTCGTTATTTGAATAATCCCCCTCGATGAGACATTGATAAAACTCATTGAGACTCTTGTAATGACTGAGATTATGGTGCGAATTTGAAAGCAGATATATTGATATGAATGGAATCGTCTCTTCCACCAGCTCCAGGTCCGTTTCTGATATGGATTCTGTTTTGGGATAGAACACACCCATATACGCAACAATTTGATTGACTGCTTCTATTTTAAAGAAAAAATATTGTCCTTCTTCTTTTTCTATATGACCATACCTTTTGTCGGTTTGAAACAAGGTTTTGTAATTATCCATAAGTGTCCTGTGAATATTCCTGGTTTCCAGAACATCGGAAGTATTTATCTGTTTCTTGTTGTTCTCCCAAAAAACACTTACAGTACTTCCAATGTATACCGACAGCAAGTCGGTAATAGCATCAAGATTATAATTGTTCTTCATCTCCTCCTTCAACTCTTTTTTATATGTCTTAAGGATATAATCGCTGTATTTTTCCGTATCTACCAATTTATTGGCAACAGGCCACAGTATGCTGCTGTATCTCATGTGGAAGGGGACGTTTATAATAGGGAAATTGTTGTTTTCAGCTATCTGAACGATTTTTTGAGGTATCTTGTCAATATATCTTCCAAGCTTAATTGCCAGACCGGCAGCCTTATGGTATATCAGCATTTTTATGAAATTTTCAAAGGCGACCTCGTCATTTCTAAAAAAATATCCCGTAGTAACGAGAAGATCGCCTTCCTTTACCCAATAGACTCCTTCCGGAACCTCGGTAACTTCAATATTATTGATTTCATTGTCCTTGCCATCTACTCCACATATGTATTCGAATTTCCTAAAATCCTTATTCAAAGCAAACAATTCATCAATCTTCATATACTCACCTATACAGTAATCATACCATACACCAGTTCAGTCAGCTTGACCAGTTCATCAACCTTAATGCATTCATCCGTTGTATGTGCATTGTTCACCCCACATGCAATATTTATCGCCTTTATTCCCTTGGAATTGAACACATTTGCATCACTTCCGCCTCCAGAAGATGCCGTATATGGGTCCACACCAATACTTCTAAGTTTCTCCATTACAAATATCACATTGTCTTCATCATCACCAAACTTATATGGATCATACATCTCTTCAATTTCAATCTCAATTTCGGCGCCATGCTTTTCAGCCGATTCCCTGAAACATTTTTCCATGTGCTCAGTCTGGACTGCAATCTTCTCCCTGTCGAGGCTTCTCACCTCACCGATAATTCTGGCTTTTGGGCTGACAATATTTGTCGCTCCCACTGCTTCAAAGGTACCGATATTGGCTGTTGTCTCTTCATCAATTCTCAGAAGTCTCATATTGCTTATTGCATCTGATCCTGCCATTATTGCGCTGACTCCTTTCTCAGGTGCAATGCCTGCATGGGCCGGTTTTCCCTTTATCGTAGCAGTAATCTTATTCTGGGCAGGAGCCTGGACTATTATCTTTCCTACAGGTCCACTGCTGTCGAATACGTAGCATCTGTCGGAAACAAGCCTTTTGAAATCAAGATTCTTGGATCCCTTAAGTCCCCCTTCCTCGCTGATGGTGAATATTATCTGTATTGGCCGATGATTTTCATCCTTGTCCTTCACTGCTTTCATGGCTTCCATAATCGCAGTTATTCCCGACTTGTCATCGCTCCCAAGTATTGTATCTCCCTTGCTTTTTATCATGCCGTCTTCAATTATTGTCTCTATGTCTTTCCCGGGCTTTACTGTGTCCATGTGACAACTGAATATGAGGGGTTTAATACTCTCATCGCCTTCAAACCATGCATATATATTATTTGCATTTGAACCGCACTTTTCACCCGCATCGTCTACGGTAACCGCCGCTCCAAGTTTTTCAAGATCATCTATCAATCTTTCGTAAAACTCTCCTTCACAACCCGTCTCACTGGCTGTCTTCACATATTCCGTAAACCTTCCAACTATCTCTTGCTCATTAAACATATACAACCTCCTAATTAATCAAATCATCAAGCTTCGATACCATATTGATAATAAATTTAGTATCAGATTTTTCAAAATCATATCCAATTATCTCTTGGATCTTGTTCAATCTCTTATACAATGAGTTTCTGTGCAAATACAATTCATCCGATGTTTTAGAAATATTGAAATCGTTCTTCACATAACATTTAAGGGTTTTAATCAGTTCTTCCTTATTGCCGCTTTCGGTTCTGATTTTAACAATAATGTTATTATACAATTTCATGACTGTAGGATGATTATGCAGCTTTGTCATCACATGATAAACAATGTAATCATCATAAAATCTTATCTTCTCATTATTTAGAGCATTCCCCATTTTATATGCGAATTCAGCTTCTTCATAGGCCGATTTGATATTCTTCAAACTCCTGCATTCCTTGCTGATGCCAAATTCCATATTCGTACAGCTGCTGTTCAATTTCATTTTCCCGATTATATCCGCACAGATCTTTTCGATATGCTCTCTATCTATATCCTCAATTGACAATACCATCACAATTTTTTCACCATCATCAAAGCAATAGAATCCTTTGTTTTTCAAAGAAAACATACGCCTCAAAAATTCCGCTTCACTTTTCCTGTCTGTTTCTTCCAAATACTCCTTGCATTTGAGATACAACACTACCCTGCTTTCATGATAGTCAAGACTCAGCAATTTAGCCTCTTCCCTTAGCCTGCTTTCCTCTTCGTTATAATTCCCGATAATTAATTCCATGAAAAGATCCTCAGCGGACTCAAAGTACTCATACCTCTGCTTGTTGTAGCTTAAAATATGAATGATAATATGTGGCAATACTTCATTCAGCATCTTGTTGTCGAGCGCATTGCTCTCGTTCCTGTACCTGTCCGATACAATCCCCAAGTATCCATAATCAATACCGTGGTGGGCAATCTTTTCTACCTTAAACCATTTATCATCAATTTCTTCAAAAAAAGTATCATTTCCAATATTGTCGATATTGCTTTTAATAATCTGCCTCAACTTGTTGTATTCATCCTCAAGAGGCATGCTTTTTATTAAACCAAATTGATCTTTGTCGATGATGTATACATCTCCGTTCAAATAACTGTTTAGAAGCAAGACAATCTCATCCAAATAGTACTTTTTATTCACGATGCCGTTTAGCTCTTCCTTGAACTTCGACATCATATAATCTTCATAGCTGTCTTCTCCAAGCAAAGAACTGACTACAGGCCATATAATGCTTCCCCAGTCTACATGAATAGGAATATTAATAATTGGAAAATTCATTTCATTGGCCCTGTCAATGATTTCCTGAGGCAAGCTGTCTATAAATCTGCCCAGCTTTATTCCTATTCCCGAAGCATTTTTTTTAGCATGGTATTCAACTACACTCATCAAATCCTCAGGATTATCCTTGAAATAGTACCCCGTTGTTATGCTGAATTCACCTTCATTCAACCAAAGCAACCCGTCAGGAATTTCAAATACATCTATATCCGTTATTTCCCTATCAAGACCATTTTCACCTGCAATCACTTCAAACTTTGAAAATTCCTTGTTTATCGAAAACAGATCCCTTACCTTCATATGATCACCTCAAATCAATTAAAGTAATTATAACATAAAATCGAAGTAAAAGGCCTCCCGTTAAGGAAGGCCGTTCATTTTTATTTTTTCCCCAATTTCAATGTTGAAGTAAAGAAACCATAGACTGCAGCACCTGCAATGAATCCAGCTCCAAGTACGTACAAGGAATTTTGTCCTTCCTGCTTGAATATTTTTACGACTATTGTTCTAATAATCAAACCTGCGATTACTGTTATTCCGGCAATTGGATAGTTGATTAAAAGACCTGTGGCGAACAATACTCCAAGCTGTCTCGAAGGCCCTCCTGCAAACTGTATTATGGCTCCGGGTACAGCCCAGATCAACAACTTCATGGCTACGTCTATATTTGCACCAGCCTCTATTGTAGCTACATATACCCTGTCAACAGGTGGGAACAGGTCCTGCTCAAAGTAGAAGTTGTGAGCAAATGCAACTACAATTATGGCTACCATGAAACTTATCAATTCGGCAATATACTGCTGCTTTCTTCCCTCTTTTTCAAATTCAGGATCAGCTCCCGAACCTCTTAGAATCCATCCGGCTTTAAGGTCATAGGCCATGTCGGCAAATGCCGGTCCTGTCGAAGCAGTGAATCCGACCAGCAAGGCCAATGCCAGCGGTGGAAATCCTATTAACATTCCCAGGACCAGGAAGATGAGTGCCGTTGCAAATGCAGGAAACCATCCGGAGTGCATGGCGGCTATACCGACTATCAGCTCTGAAGCTATAGCGGCAAATGCGGCAAATATTATCCAGAAAACCATCATAGCCGGTGACATGTGGCTCAACAATCCACCTGCGAGTGCTATGACCAAAGCAATTGCAATATAGGCAAGGTAACCTCTTCCCATTCCTTTTTTCATTTCAAACAAAGATCTGGTGAAGTTTTCTCCTGCACTGTTTTCGCCTTCATCCTTCTTGAAAAGTATCCTTATGATCTGTATCAATGCAACAAGACCTGCACCTATCATAACTCCGTGAGGTATGTACATTGCATTCAGGTCGAGTCCAAACCATTGAGGAGCATATCCCCTGAAAATCAAGCCGACTCCAAAAGCCAGCAAGGCAAATATATTTCCAATCCATGCCACGCCGAAAATATCTGTAGGTATTGTCAACATCTTTCCTACAACTCCGCCTGCTATTCCTACCAGGAGAAGAACGCCTTTTCTGCCTTTTCTTGATGCAGCAAGTATTGCTTCCGCTGCAGCTATTCCCGGAGGCCAGGCACCTATGGCCGGAAATGCTTCCGTGTCAAAGCTGAAGTAAAGTATTGTTGCATCGGTTACAACAGCCAGACCGGCTCCAATCAGCATTGGTACTACAAGTTCTGGTCTCCCCATCAAATAAGGTATTCCTATAGGCAGCATGAGTCCGTTGGCAGCCGAAAAAGTGGCGCCTGAAATCGCTGTCTGTACCAGGTTTTGTGAGTTGATATCCCTGAAGCTCTTAAAAATGTTTATAGGTATTCTGGCTATCAGTATTGCAAACAATGCACCGACTATTGAGGTATTCGTACTTATACCAAGCCTGGTGATAAGCTCCATACCTATTATTGCTCCCAGCACCGAAACTATTATGTTCAGAATCAGTATGCCCGGATGCAGGGCCGATGGATGTTTCTTTTTCATATTGGTTGATTGTTCCATATTCTCCTCCTAAAATATATTTATAAATTGTTGATAATTCCTATTGCAAGGGTCCTAGGGAGTATTGTCGTCTTGCCGGATATGCTTTCTACTATGGTTTTCATTTCCCTTGTGTATCCCATACAATCCATATATATGATATCTACTTCTTCATCCTTTAATTCTTCTGCTGCCTTTTTCAAGTTTTCCGGATTTTCATACGGTGAAGCAACTTTGACTGTCAGACCTTCTGACATGTTCCACCATTTATACATCTGATCGACTTGCGATTCATCAGGTATTATTATTCCCAGTTTCCCACCGTCAATGATCTTCTTAATCATCTGTGGTATTATTTCCTGTGGTTTTATGAGCAGTGAGTTGTGCTTGATTTCCGGAAACTTGCCTGTACACATGAGCAGGATTGTCTTGCATCCCGATCTTTCCAATTCATATACAGCATCCTGTATCAAAGGCAGTATATGCTTTTCAGCTATTACAACCTGCCTTCCATCCCTCAATCTAGATACCAATACTGTATCTCCTTCAACCGGCTTGAATCTTCTTGTGATTTCTTCATATTCATAGCCGTCCAGTGCACCTTTTTCAACAATCCGGTATTCTGATGAAAGTATCGGTACAATATCTTTCAAGAAATCAGCTCTGGGCGACTGTCCTATTGTTATGACTCCAAGCTTTTTCGTCTTGACTTCCTTGAGTTCACCACTCTTATATGAACATCCTGTATGAAACTTGCATCGCTTGGACGGATAGGCGCATTCCATCAAGGAAACAGTTTCCCCTGAAACTTTGATGGTTTGATTTTTCAATTCCTCTAATACCTTGAGTATCCTGTCCACCTCAGCATCTTCACCGGATATTTGAAATGTCTTGCTTCCATTTGCGTTACCGATGCCACCGGATCCGATCACCTTGACGTCAACCTCTCCCAACTGCCTGAATGCATTTATTTCTGTAAAAATCTCACCATGAAGAGGTATCAATCCGACAGACATTCCATTTGAAAAATCGATATCCTTTCTCGATGCAAACCTGATGGATTCATTGAGGTTTCCAGGTACAAGTTTTTCCAATCCAACAGGTATTAACACCTTCACCCCCTCCGTATACCATCTGGATATCGATTGTCCTATTGAGCCTCCGCCTTCACTTCCTGCCATCAACACGGCATTGCCGTAAACATCAATGGCGTTGGCCGAACATACTATCAGGTCGTTTGAGTCCAGAGCCGACAATTCATCCAAGAGATTGCCGTCGATGTTTCTGGATACACCCCCATTCAATAGAAGGGTGTGCGGATTATCAGTTTCAATGTCCGAGGTCACAGTTCCCCTTTCCGTAATTCTGCCGCATATCCGCAAAGGTATGCCGGTTGACTTCTCGCAAATTCTTGATACCGTGGTTCCTCCCTTAAAGACAATGCTGCCTGATTTGAGGGACTTTTTGAAACTTGGATGAAAAAGTATGTTTTCAGCTATAAGTTCTTTTGATTCTTCTACAGTCAAAGTCACCTGTATCTTTTTCATTATGCATTCCCCTTTGTCTGAAATCTCTTCATATCTCCATACAGGGCTATTATTTTTTCGAATTCCTCCTCATCATAAAATTTGCACTTTCCTTCCGTGTAGTCCTTTGCCGTTTCGACTGCATATCGTGCCGCCAGCTCAACATCAGTAATATGGGTTGCTCCTGTTGCACATCCGGCTACGGGAACCTCTGTCGATACGGCTACACCAACTACCGGTGCACCTGTCGCTATTGCCGGCTGGAGAATGCTGTTCAAGTGATACAATCCGTTCCCGTATGGAGTAATATCCTGTTGCGACAACGCGAATACATTGGGAAGCTTGCCTGTAACCCTCATCATTATGTTCAGCAGGTCTTCGCTGACCTTCAGAATATAGCCATCCTTCACTGTAGGTGATATTGCGATTCCCTTGTTTGTTATTATATAGTTACCCTTAGTCGTATCGATTGAAAGTATGCAGTCCATCTCGTCGATGACTTCCACATCATTCATCTCCTGAATATCTACAGGCGAACCCATGAATGGAACGGGCTTATGAGGCCTTGTCGGTGCATCGGGGCATATGTGGGTCGATACGATGACATCTCCTTCCAGAATGTCGCCATTCTTGTGCATTATCCCAAGCTTCAACCCTGCAGCCAAGGCAGCCAGTGCTCCGTCACCGTCAGATACAAATCCTGTAACCTCAGGTCTTGCTCCGATACCTCCAAGTCTTCCCACGATTCCCAGGGTAGGTGCATCCCCTCCGTTTTTTCTTCCATTTTTTCCCGGGATTGTGACTCTGATGAAGTCGGTACTCCCCTTTTCTCCGGATATGCGATTAACGAAAATATCTTCAATATCCGTTTCACTCCTGAAATATTTCTCGACTTCATAACCGTCAACAGAAGGTTTGTCCAAGATTTCAAATAAATCAATAACTTGTTTTAACATAAACTACTCCTCAATAAATTTTACTATTTCTGTATTCAAGACCTTTTCAACCAGTCTCAACTGTTCCCTGTTCTTCATACCTGAACCCAAGATAAGATTTTCTTTGGGTATCCTGTACAGACAAACTTCGTCGCCTTCCTTCACAGTTGCACTCGTCAATATCTCTGTAGTCTTCGAATCAATGAGACCAATCAAATCCGGGAATGTGGCTAACCTTACACCCTCTTTGTCAATGGTCATAAATTCATTCCAGAATGTGACCTTGAATTCATCATTCCCATCTCCTATTGTTACATGGCCATGATCAAATCCACCTTCAATAGTCAGGCTGCAATCGATGACTTTCCCATATGCTATGGTCTCAAGATTGTATCTTTCATTCAGTTTATCCGTTATTCCCTTGCAGTCATCATATTCTTCAAATATTTCACCTATTTCAACAGCCATGGCAAGTGATCCGATTGCAGCATTCTTCTTTACATAATCCGCTTCAACAGGATTTCTCAAAACAGTAACGAGTCCGCCCGCTTCAACAGCTGTCTGTCTCACCATTTTGGCAGCACTATCCATCTTTCCTTTTACATATGTTGCAATTGCTTTCTCATCCTTGCCTCCTGCTGCTGTTTGGACCGTAAGGTAATCCTTCCTGCTTTCAAGTCCCATGCTGCCCATGACTCCCGTTGGATGGGCTCTTCCGTTGCAGGGTGCATCAACCAGAGGAATCCCCGTTGCTGCCGACAATATCCATCCGTTTGTTGTGGAATGTCCTCCATTTTCATTTGTTATGATTCCCTTTATCTCTTTTCCGTATAACATTTTGAAAAGATTGAAATTATCGACCACCTGTTCAACGGATACGTATCCTTCTTTAGATGCAGGTGAACCAACTGCGGATGCGGTGACAATAATGTCATCGTCTTCAAACTCATCAATTCCCTTGACAATGATATCTCCAAATTTTAGAGCTTCCTCTAGTGTTCTGATACCTTCATTTTCCGATCCGCCTCCGCCACCGCCCAGAAATGAACCACCTCTTACAGCACATTTACCCTTAATATTATCTATTTTGTACACAAATTCTCTCCCTCATGCTTTTTTCAGTTATTTTGTATTTCATAATAGTTCCTTCCGCCACTACGGCATCAACAACCGGAATCCCGATATCCTTCAGCATGTCTACTGCATTTGCAGTCGATAATCCCGTGCAGGCAAACGCAATTACGTCGCAGCCTTTTCCCTTCAGTCTCATTGCCGATTCTACTATCGATGCCTTTCCTTTTTCTGTCTGCAAATCATTTGTATTTTCTATTCCCTCCGGCAACTCATATCCTATTATCCTGTTACCCAGAATATCCTCATAGGCCGGCGGCGGATATTCCTCAATGCCGATTATGCCGACTTTTTCACCATAATTGAGAGACAGACTCGCTGCGGAAATACCTGCACCCACAACAGGAATTGACAACATATCTTGAAGATGTCGCACTGCAGGATCACCTGCACAGCTTACTATAAGACCATCAATGTCGTTCTCCCATTTGCTTGCCAAGTCTATGATTTTAGGAAAAGCAACATTGTATGTCTCTTCATCATGGATTCCCTCATATTGATCAGGTATGCACTTTGTTTCATACTCGAATTCCAAGAAAAGGTTTTCAAGTATTTTTTGATGCGCCATTAAAATTTTTGAATCTTCAGTTGTAAGAACTCTTAAAATGCCTATTTTATACTTCTTATTCAAATCACTCACCTCCCGATTCAGATTAAGCAGTTATGTTTGTTAAATTAATTTAATTATATACTAAAATTTTCTTAACAAGGGTATCCATCAGTACACACATAGATTAAAAAAGGTGTGCATACTGCACACCCTAATAAAAGACATTCAGTTCATTTCCTATTTACCATACAATGTCAATACGTATTCCTCTAAACACGTATTTGTACATAGTGCACACAAAGGGTTTTATGTCTTTATTTTAGATACACAACTCCTTATATAGTAGTCACCAGCCAACAAAACCGTTGAAATCAGCTGTTTTTATATTTTCATTAAAACCATAGACAAATATCCCCTTGTTAAGATTTCATAAACTAAATGTTAAGATATTGAAATATTGTGTGCAAGGGTTGGGAAATCACAATTCATTAGTGTGCATTTGCACATAGCAATTCCCGCTACGATTTAATACAATTTTTTGTATAAACACTTAGGAGGCAAAAATGTTATTAAAACAGGTTTTAGAAATCTACGATTTATTGGATAGATCCGACGCCAGTGGAAATCTTGTTAAGGATTATCTTGAAAGATGCGGCGGTGAAGATATTACTGTCACACCGGTTCATGGAGAAGGAGGCAAAACCGACTTCATAAAGATAGTAGTCAGCGGAAAAAACGGAAAAATATCCGGTGGAAATGTTCCAACCCTTGGAATAATAGGCAGACTTGGAGGTCTGGGAGCAAGACCTGAGGTTACAGGATTCGTATCAGACGGAGACGGAGCACTGGCTGCACTTTCTGCAGCGCTCAAGCTTATTGAAATGAAAAAGCGTGGCGATTCACTGGAAGGTGATGTTATAATAACGACTCACATATGTCCCGATGCTCCTACACAGGAACACTACCCTGTACCTTTCATGGGCTCTCCTGTTGATATGGATCAGATGAACAATGTTGAAGTCATCGACGAGATGGATGCTATAATTTCCATAGATACTACAAAGGGAAATGAAGTAATCAACTGCAACGGATTTGCCATATCCCCCACGGTCAAGGAAGGATACATACTTCCTGTAAGCTATGACCTGCTCCAGGTTGCAAAAAGGGTAACAGGAAAGCTTCCCTTTGTATTTGCACTCTCAACTCAGGATATTACACCATATTCAAACGGACTGCCTCACTTGAACAGCATACTTCAGCCAGCCATAGCCACTGATGCACCTGTAGTGGGAGTTGCAATAACAACTGAAGTCGCCGTTGCCGGATGTTCTACAGGCGCTACCCATGGACTTGATGTCGAATCTGCTGCAAGGTTTGCGATAGAAGTGGCAAAGGACTACACCACAGGTGCATGCAGCTTCTACGACGATGATAACCTCAAACAGCTATTGGAATTGTACGGAGACGGCAAAAAATACCAGACTGCCGGAATGAAAAAATAAACCAAGTAATTTGGCATTAAAATGCTAAATATAAATATTTATTTAAGGGAGGAAACAATGACAAACAAAAGAAAATTTTTATCACTTCTGTTGGTTCTGATTCTGTGTTTATCGGCTTTCACCGGATGCAGTCAGCCAACTGAAGAACCGGCTCAAGAGCCCGCTGAAGAACCTTCAGACCAGACTCCAGCCGAAGAACCTGATTCAAATGAACCTGTAGCAGAAGAGGACAAGTTCGGTGGAGTATTGAACATCGCACTTGCATCGGCTCCCAAGAACCTTGATCCGATCAAATATACCGGAGTATATGAAGGACAGGTCATCAGAAGTGTTGCAGATACACTTGTAGCCTACAAACAGGACCTGTCGGGAATAGCGCCTAATCTTGCAACCGAATGGTCTGCCAGCGAAGACGGTCTTGTCTACACGTTCAAGCTGAGAGATGATGTATACTTCCAAAAAGGCGAATACCAGGATGGAAAGCATTTTACTGCAGCTGACGTAAAATATGCACTGGAAAGATCTGCCAACGAATCTGCGATGAACAGGCTTGGAATGCTTGACCATGTCGAAATAATCAACGATTACGAAGTGGAGTTATACTTGAATGAGCCAAGCTCTGCATTCCTTACAGTTCTTACTGATGCAGGAAACGTAATAGTACCGCAGGAAGAAGTTGAAGGATGGGGAGATTCATTCGGCTCGCACCTGGTTGGAACAGGACCTTTCGCATTGAAAGAGTTCAAAATGGACCAAGAGGTTATTCTTGAAAAGAACGAAAACTACTGGGCGGCTGATCCATATCTTGACGGCTTGGTATACAAGATAATAACTGATTCAAACCAAATGACAAATGCACTCAGAACGGGCGAAATAGATGTAGCTACAGATCTTACAGGTGAAAGCGTACAGATAGTAAGAGATGATGCCGACCTGGTTATTCAGGAATTGCCGGGACTCCATGTTGCATATATGTACATGAACCTTATGCACGGACCAACTGCTGATATCAAGGTAAGGGAAGCGATCATAAGAGCAGTCGACATAGATGAAATGGTAAAGGGAATCTACCAGTTCGACGAAGCTCAAAGAGCATATCTTCCATTGCCTCCGGGATCATGGGGATATGATGCTTCCCTTGAAAGCATAGTACCTTCCTACAACCCTGAACTTGCAAAGCAGCTTCTTGAAGAGGCCGGATATCCTGACGGATTCTCATTGGAGATATATGTATCAAACAAGCCTGCAAGGGTTAAGATGTGTACAATACTCCAAGCATACCTGAAGCAGAACCTGAACATAGATCTTGAGATAAAAACTGCAGAATGGGGTACATTCAGCGAAATAGCTTCAAGCGGCCAGGCTGACATGTACGGAATGTCATGGACATGGTATCCGGATCCATTCTTCTTCCTCAACAAAATGTTCCACAGCAGCGAAATAGGTGCTCTTGGAAACGGCCAGGGATTCAACAATCCCGAAGTCGACAGACTCCTTGACGAAGCACTCAAGGTTACGGACACCGAAGAAAGGGCAGCGCTTTACAAGGAAGCTCTTAAGCTGATAACAGAAAACTATTCAAGAATAAACTATTCGAATGAAAAAGTAATATATGGATTCAATCCTGCAGTACAAGATTTCATGATGAGAGCGGATAATCAAATTGTTGTTTGTTCCCCTGAAATAAATGTTTGGATGAAGTAATTTCATCGCTGAAGACTCTGTATGAAAATACAGAGTTTTCGGCTATCATATTGTGTGAAAAATATATTATAATTGTATTTGTCGTAAAATTTAAGGAGTGAGACAATGGTAAAAACGATTCTAAAAAGAATAATACAACTCATACCAATCCTCTTCATCGTTTCCACAATAATTTTCGTAATAACACGAATGATTCCGGGCGATCCAGCCAAAACAATGCTGGGACCCCAGGCACCCGTTGAAGCTGTTGAGGAACTTAGAGAAGAGCTGGGTCTAAATAAAAGCATAGGAGAACAATACCTGATCTACCTGAAGGATGTAACAAAGGGTGATTTTGGAAAATCATACGCCTACAATGAACCCGTCATGAAACTAATACTTGAAAGATTTCCAAACACATTAATTCTGACTGTTGTCAGTCTTTGTCTTGCAATGTTGGTTGCAATACCCATAGGAATAATATCAGCTACCAGACAGTATTCAATATTTGATTATGTATCAATGATTGGAGCATTAGTCGGTGTTTCCATGCCCATATTCTGGCTTGGACTCATGCTTGTACTTGTTTTCAGTGTAAATCTTGATTGGCTTCCATCAATAGGTATGGGAAGCCTCGACAAGGGACTTTGGGATGTAATCAAGCATTTAATACTGCCCAGCGTATGTATGGCAACGATTCCTGCAGCAACATTTGCAAGAATAACCAGGTCAAGCATGCTTGATGTCGTAAAGCAGGACTATATCAAATCCCTTCGCTCGAAAGGTTTAAGGGAAAGCATTGTAATTTGGAAGCATGCTCTAAAGAACGCCCTCCCGCCCATACTGACCGTTATCGGTCTGCAGGTGTCAACTTCACTTTCAGGAGCAATCCTTACTGAGACCATTTTCAGCTGGCCCGGTATGGGAAGGATGATCGTTGATGCAATCGAAAACAGGGACTATATGCTTATTCAAGGTGCCGTACTTTTCATTGCCTTCCTGTTTGTATTCGTTAACCTGATAGTGGACATACTGTATCTTTATGTGAATCCAAAGGTAAGCTACGACGGAGATAAAGGAGGTGGAGAATAATGTCAAAAAGTTCATTGGACATCAAAAACCAGGAAGAAATGCTGAAAAAGGAAAGAACTGCAAACAATGCCTGGAACAAACTGAAAAGAAACAAAACAGCTATGATAGGTCTTGTTATAGTAGTAATTATGACCTTGATGGCGATTTTTTCTCCTATTCTTGCTCCCTACGATCCCAACGAGATGAGTCTTGGCAACATACACCTGAAGCCGGGTGAAAAGGGACACATTTTCGGCACCGATGAATTCGGTAGAGATTTGCTGAGCAGGATAATCTATGGTTCAAGGATATCAATAATTGTTGCCGTAGGAGGTACTATAGTCGGTGGACTCATAGGCATATTTCTGGGACTCATATCAGGATTCAAGGGCGGAATAGTGGATTCAATAATAATGCGATTCATGGACGGCATGTTCGCCTTCCCATTCGTGCTTCTGTCCATAGTTCTAATGACAGTGCTGGGCAACGGGCTTAGGAATGTAATACTTGCAATAGGAATAGCAAATGTTCCAAGATATGCACGTATCGTAAGAGGACAGGTCCACATAGTAAAAAACGAGGAGTACTGTAATGCAGTAAGAGCTCTCGGTGCATCAAGCAACAGGCTGCTTTTCATGCATATACTTCCTAACATAATGTCCCCCATAATTGTTTATGCAACGCTTAACATAGCCGGAGCGATAATATCCGAGGCAGCACTTAGCTTTCTGGGCCTTGGAATCACTCCTCCTACGGCTTCCTGGGGAAACATCCTGAGAGCCGGTAAGGACAGCCTCATAACGGCGCCTCACATAGCAACCATATCGGGTATCTTCATCCTTCTCACCGTCCTCGGATTTAACCTCCTCGGCGACGGAATAAGGGATGTTCTGGATCCAAAGATGAAAAGATAATCGATATGCCACTGAAAGGACAAAAAAATGGATATACATAGATTTAAAGAAATAGTTCAAAACAAAATAGATGAAGTATCGGAAGACCTGTTTGACATTTCCGACTATATATTTAATAATCCGGAATACTGCTTCAAGGAATATCTGGCAGCGGAGAAGCTCACGGAATATCTTGAAAACTCAGGTTTCACAGTAGAAAAGGGTGTGGCCGACCTTGAAACATCTTTCAAGGCAGTCTATGATTCGGGCAAGGAAGGCTACTACATAGGCATAATGGCAGAATACGACGCCGTTCCGGGAATGGGTCATTCCTGCGGCCACAACCTGATGGCTGCAATGGCCGCAGGCGCAGGTGTTGCAGTTAAGTCGGCCATTGACGAAACAGGCGGTAAAATCAGTGTTTTCGGCACTCCTGCCGAAGAAGGCGGAGGCGGAAAGATTCTTATGCTTGAAAAAGGAGTCTTTGATGATCTCGATGCAGCCATGATACTGCACCCTGCAAATGAAACGGTAGTCAACGACATCTCGTATTCCATGACCGATGTAGAAGTCAACTTCTACGGTAAAACCGCCCATGCCGCCACCTTCCCCGAAGAAGGTATAAATGCCCTTAATGCAGTCATTGAACTTTTCAATATCATTAATGCCATGCGCCTTGAACTTGGAAGCGAAGGAAAGATACTTGGAGTTATAACCAAGGGTGGTGAAAATCCAATTTACATACCCGACCACTGTCAGGCAAGGTTCACAGTAAGGTCTTTCAATATGAAGACAAAGAAGGCTCTGGTCAATAGACTGCTTGAAACCTGCGAATACATTTCCAAGATCACAGGAACAAGATTTGAATATGATTTTTATCGCCTGTCCTACGAAGACATCAGAAACAACCACACTATAGAGAATCTTCTGGAAAAGAATCTTGTTTCACTTGGAGAGACAGTCATGCCAAGAAGAAAAGAGCTTGGTATCGGATGTACAGACATGGGCAACATAACCCACCACCTGCCTGCTCTGCAGTCATATATCAAAGTTGCACCCGGATTGAGGGGTCATACGATTGAATTTGAAGAGGCATGCGGTGATGACAGGGGACGCAAGGCGCTGATAACAGGTGCCAAGGCAATGGCAATGACAGCCATCGATCTTATGGCTGATGCAAACATGTCCAGTACAAAAAATGATTTTAAAGCTATGATTAAGTCTTATGAATAGAAGGTGAATAATGAGCGATAATATAATTGAAGTAAAAGATCTTAAAACATACTTTTTTCTTTCCACCGGCACAGCAAAAGCTGTTGACGGTGTCAGCTTCACATTGAAAAAGGGCGAAACGATGGGCATAGTAGGCGAATCCGGTTCAGGCAAAAGCGTAACGGCTTCTTCCATAATGCGACTGATTCCGGAGCCTGTCGGAAAAATTACAGGGGGCCAGATACTCTTCGAAGGCAACGACATTGTGAAAATGAGCAAAAGAGACCTGCTTTCCCTGAGAGGCAAGGATATATCCATGATCTTCCAGGATCCCATGACCTCCCTTGATCCGGTATATAAAATCGGTGAACAGATAATCGAAGTAATAAAGGTCCATCAGAATGTTTCGAAGGAAGAAGCCAGAAAGCTTGCCGTGGAAGCCCTTGAGATGGTAGGCATCCCCGAGGCTGAAAGAAGGATGAATGCATATCCCCATGAATTCTCCGGCGGGATGAGGCAGAGGGTCATGATAGCCATGGCCATAGTCTGCAATCCCAAAGTCATAATAGCGGACGAGCCTACAACGGCACTGGACGTTACGGTTCAGGCACAGGTGCTCAACCTCCTGCGTGACCTTCAGGAAAAGATGGATACTTCCATCCTTCTGATCACACACAACCTGGGAGTAATCTGGGATGTCTGCGACACGGTAATGGTCATGTATGCCGGAAAGACCGTTGAATACGCTAAAGCAACAACACTCTATGAAAAACCACTGCATCCATACACATGGGGCTTGCTTGATTCCATGCCAAAACTTAGCCAGGATACGGAAAAACCGTTGAAGGCTATAAAGGGTTCTCCTCCCGATTTGAAGCTTACTGGCGGATCATGCAACTTCCACAACAGGTGCCCTTATGCTCAGGATCTGTGTATGGAAAAGGCACCTGATTTGATCGAAATAGATAAAGGACACTTTGTGGCCTGTCACTTCCAGACCGCAGAAATGAAACTTGAAAGAAAGGAGGGTGAATAATGGACAATACAGTTCTGAAAATAGACAACCTGTCAAAGAATTTCAAGATAAAGGGAACCCGTCTTTTTGAAAAGCCTAAAATCCTTAAGGCTGTCAACGATGTATCATTCGAAGTATACGAAGGGGAAACCCTTGGAGTAATAGGAGAATCCGGGTGCGGCAAATCGACTCTGGGCAAGTGCATAATCCAGCTACACAACCCCTCGTCAGGAGAAATAATCTACAACGACGACGTCATAAACAAGCTTAAGCACTCTGAACTCAAAGGCATCAGAAAGGATATACAAATAATATTCCAGGATCCGTACTCATCACTGGACCCTAGGAAAACCATAGGTTCCATCATTGAAGAACCTATGATAATCCACAATATCGGAACACCGTCAGAACGAAAGAAAAAGGTAATCGAACTGCTTAAGGAAGTCGGACTTGACACGTTTCATGTCAACAGATATCCCCACGAATTCAGCGGAGGTCAGAGACAGAGGATAAACGTTGCAAGGGCACTGGCCCTCAATCCCAAGGTTATCGTATGCGACGAGCCGGTTTCAGCTCTTGATGTATCCGTACAGGCTCAGGTGCTAAATTTAATGAAAAACCTGCAGAAAAAGTTCAATCTCACATATATTTTCATCTCCCATGACCTTAGCGTTGTCAAATACATAAGCGACAGGATCGCAATAATGTATCTGGGAAAAATTGTCGAGTTGGGAAATGCCAAGGATATATACAGCGCTCCAAAGCATCCCTACACAAAGGCGCTGTTTTCGGCGATTCCGCCTGAAAGCCCCTTCGATAGAAAAGAAAGGTTTGAATTGATAGGCGACATACCGAGCCCCCTCAATCTTCCCGCCGGCTGTCCCCTTTCAACAAGGTGCCCCAAATGTATGGACATCTGCACCAGAAAAATGCCTGAGCTCAAGAGCATCAAAGGGAAACACAAAGTATCATGCTTCTTATATGAATAATACTAATACATAATCATTAAAATAAACTAAAAATACAGGGAGTCAGCCATGAAAGAAAACACCAAACAATTTCTCTGGTCTCAACTGGAGGAAAAAAAAGAAGAATTGATTAAATTGGTATCAGATCTTATAAAGATACCCAGCGAAAACCCTACGGGCAATGTAGAGGAAATCACAAAATTCATATCCGAATATTTGAACGAAGGAAACATCAGTCATGATATTATCAGATCGAAGGAAGAATACCCAAATATAGTCGCACAACTTGGCAATGATGAAGGGAAAACCATAATACTTAACGGCCATGCTGACGTCGTACCTGTCGGAGACCTGAACAAGTGGGATTTCGATCCTTTTTCAGGCGAAATAACTGACACCCGCATACTGGGAAGGGGCACTTCCGATATGAAGGCAGGTCTGGCAGGAATCATGTTTGCAACAAGACTGCTTAAGGAAAACAATGCAAAGCTGAAGGGCAAGATTGTACTTCATATAGTACCTGATGAAGAAACCGGAGGATCCATGGGTACAAAATGGCTCATGGAAAATGGATATGATTTCGATGCTGACGCATGTCTGGTTGCCGAACCTACATCATACAGCAACGTCGAAGTGGGCCAGAAAGGTTCCCTGTGGATAAAGATAAAGTCATACGGGATATCAGCTCATGGCAGCATAGGCAATTATGTTGGAGAAAACGCCATAACAAAACTCATGAAAATCCTGGCAGAAGTCGAAAAGCTCACTGAAATCAAGGGAGTATACAGCGACAAGCAGCTTAAGGTCCTGAAGGATTCCAAAACCATAGCCAAGGGAGCATTGAAGGCTGAAGGCGTAGAGAACGTAATAGACCATGTGGCCGTAAATATAGGAACCATAAGCGGTGGAATAAAAACCAACATGGTGCCTGATTACTGCGAGTCGGCAATAGATGTAAGAATGCCTATCGGTGTAAAGGCAAGTGACATAGAAGAAAAATTCAAGAACATAGTCAAAGGACTGGGTCTTGACAATATTGAGTATGAATTCAACTGGAATTCTGAAGCAAACTACACTGATGTGGACAAGGATATTGTAGTGTCAGCTGTGGAAAATGCAGAGAAAATATGGGACAAAGAGGTTCTTCCTGCTTACCAGTGGGCTTCAAGCGATGCAAGATACTATCGCTACAAAAATATACCCACCATACAGTACGGTCCTGCCAACACTGAAGGTATCCACTCCTACAATGAAACTGTTGACATTGAGGATGTTGTAAATTCTACAAAGGTTTATTTGGGCATACTGACTGACCTTCTGGAGATAGAATAGAAAGGGAGGCTGCCATGTCCATTCTAATAAAAAACGGACAGGTATTCGATGTAAACAAAGGATTCCATGTCGAAAAGGATATACTTGTTTCAGGTTCAAAGATAAAGACTTTTGAAAAGGGAATAAGCCCAAGCGAGGGTACTACGGTGATAAATGCCGAAAACAAGATTGTATTCCCGGGTTTCATTGATGCACATTCGCACCTTGGAATGTGGACAAATACACAGAACGGCAACGATGCAAATGAATGCGTCAGTCCAATAACTCCCCTAATGAGGGCAATAGACGGTGCCAATCCAAGAGACAAGTGTTTTGAAGACGCTGTCAAGGCAGGGTTCACAACAATAATGATTACACCGGGAAGCGGTAACGCACTTGGAGGACAAGCGGCAATAATAAAGACATGGGGGAAAACAATCTCCGAAATGACAGTGGATTCCTATGCTGCACTTAAAGTCGCTTTCGGCGAAAATCCGAAGAATGTCTACGGCTCCATAGGCAAATCTCCCTCTTCAAGGATGTCAACATTCTCCATTCTTGAAGAGGAATTTGAAAAGGCAATGCTTTATCGTGAAAGGAAATCTGCCGATGAAACTATTGTGGATTTCTACTGGGATACGTACCTTCCCTTGCTGGAAGGGAAAATACCGTTGAAAATCCATGCACACAGGTCAGATGACATACTGTCAGGAATACGTCTTGCCGAAAGATTCAACTTGAAATATACATTGGACCACTGTACGGAAGGCCACCTCATCATAGAAGAGCTGTCATCAAGGAAAGTGCCTATAATGACGGGGCCTCCCCTTATGTTCAAATCCAAGCAGGAGCTGAAGAATGCTACAATTGACACTTCAAGGATATTGACAGAAAACGGCTGCCTGGTCTCCCTCACATCCGACCATCCCTTTTCCAACATAAGTTATCTTGCCGTTGCGGCAGGATTGATGGTGAAAGAAGGAATGGAATACAGCGATGCGGTGAAAATGCTTACGATAAATCCGGCTATGGCGATAGGGCTTGCAGATAAACTGGGCAGCATCGAAGAGGGTAAAAATGCAGATATTGTTATTTATGATGGAGACCCCCTTGAAATAAGAACAAACACCGAGACAACAATCATAGGTGGCGAAATCGTATACAGACGAAATTCCACTAACTGATACTGGAGGAAAAATGCTTTTACTAAAGAACGGAAAGATATTCACTTTAAATAATAATAAAGTAATTTATGGAGATATACTTATAGATGGAGGAAAGATAAAAGCTATAGATTCAAACATTTCATCAGGAGAAGCAAAGACCGTTGACCTTCATCAAAACATAGTCTTGCCCGGACTGATAGATGCCAGCACTTCAATTGGACTTATAGAATCCGCTTCAGGAGTTCCAGGAAATGACATGAATGAAAAATATGAGGCGGCAATACCGGAACTTAAGACCCTCCATGGTATAAATCCCACCGACGAATACTTCGAGAAAGCAATTGCTTCAGGTGTTACAAGTGTCATTGTAAATTCAGGAAATTCAAGCGTCATAGGAAGCCAAAGCTGCGCCTTGAAGACTTCATCATCAATCAGGGAAGCCTTGCTGTCTGATTCCATAGACATACGCTGCAGCTTGGGAGACAGCCCCAAGAAATGGAATATAAACAAACAGGAGACTCCTCTGTCAAGGATGGGTATAATCAACGTTCTGAGGGAAAACCTGTACAATGCCACATCATATTGCAACAAAAAGGCTAAGGGTGAAATCAACCTTGACAATTATTCAAGAAAATACGAAAGCCTGATTCCGGTACTGGAAAGGAAATTACCTCTTAAAATCAAGGCGGATCGGATACAGGACATACTGAGTGCAATCGAACTCAAGAAAGAATTCAATATAGATATCATACTTGACGGCGCTGCAGAAAGCTACATGGCAATAGAAGAGATAGCTTCAAACAATATCCCGGTTATACTGGGTACCTGTTTCACCGACAATTCAAGCATTGAACTGCAGAACAGACGACTCGATACAGCGAAAATCCTATCTGAGAATTCAGTAATCACAAGTATTTCAACCAACCATCCGGATACTGTAATAAACATGCTCCTGACTTCTGCATGTCTCTACGTAAAAGAAGGCATGTCATACGAGCATGCCCTCAGATCTGTAACAATTAACCCTTCCCGTACATTTGGTCTGGATGGACGCATAGGCAGTCTTGAACCGGGAAAGGATGCAGACCTTGCCATTTTTGACGGAGACCCGCTAAAAAGCATGACCAGGAATATAATGACAATAATAGACGGAAAAATCAGATTTTCCAGATAATCACGCTTTGTTCCCTTTTCCAATGTTGTTGACCAGGTATCCATATTTTACCCCAAGCTGAAGCATCAACCTTGTTTCAGCCTTTCCGATGGGCATTCTGATAATGGACTCAATCTTGTTCAACCTCTGGTAAAGGGTATTCCTGTGAATATAAAGTCTGTCTGCCGTAACCTTATAGTTGAAATTGTTGTCTATCAACGTGTTCAAGGTCTTCAAAAGAACATCATTTTTCTGTATGTCATAATCTTCTATCAACTTGACCGTATTTGTATACAGCCTTATTACTATGGGGTTGTCCATCTGATTAAACAGCAAATGAAATATCAACAAATCATTGTAGTTGAATATGTTCTTATTATTTTCAAAAATCTGTTTCCCTACAGTAACGCTGAAAACAGCATCCTCATATGCATTCTTCAGCTGGTAAAGAGTTGGATACGCCCTGCTGAAACCTATGTAAAATCTGTATTCAGGAAATCTTATTTCAAGAGATTCAAGAATCTTCAGGTATTTGGGCCATTCCACATCGTCAGGTACATCATCCTTTACCTGAATCGATATTACCTGTGTACTTTCAGTCAGGAAAATATTCTTGTAGAATATCTTTTCCGATACATTACAGGCATACTGCAATATCTGGTTCATGATATGAGAACTTTCGACATCCTTTGTGTTTTCCAAAGGCTCAACCCTGATGATCCATACATAGCGGTTTAAATAATAATCGAAATTGAAGTTTGATGCTTCTTTCTTCAAATCCGACGCATCGCTGATAAATCCGTAAAGGGCACTCTGTAAAAACTCCTCAAAGGACTTTCGCCTGAAAACCTTCGATTTCGAATAATGCACAAGGCTTATGATAAAATACGACAATATTTCACCTATGCGTATTATGTCAAGCCTTTCCCACAAGTCATGGTTCTCCTGTATGCATAGGTAGCCGAGAATATTTGTTTCAGACTTTAATGGAAAACAGAGATAGGAGATGCTTTCATGATAAAGACTGACCGGTTCAAGCGAATATGATGCCGTCTTGTTCCAGGATGAAAGCTCATCAGACCATTTCATCAGAGGTATTTCCTCCTTTGATACCATATGTTCATTCGCTTTACTCAGCATGGTAAAGTCTGACGATAGAAGGTAAACCTCTCTGCAAAAAAACAATCCAACGAGCTTGGTTAAATTATATTCATTGAAATATGGACCATTCATGGCACATATGATATTGTACTTAAGCTGGTCATGTATATATTCTTCAACATTTCCATCTTCCGTCAATATGCTCAGGAGTCTGGTTATATTCCTCATATTGTCAAAGGAAAACAACGGCAATTTAAACGAACGGCACAGATTGATGTCTATTTCCGCTATCCTGGTGTCCGAAACTATGCAGCATCCGGAAATGTTCTTGTCTATGAGCGATTTCAATATATTGTTTATATCGTATTCCTTCACAAGTTCGGATATTATGATGACGAAATCATCACTTCTAATCCAATGATGATTGCCTGGTGCAGTTACTATTGAACATCTAACCTCTCCAAGATCCAGCTTGTCATAAGGTTGGATGAGAGAATTGACATTTTTTAATTCCAAAAATCTACTGAAGTTCATGACTACTCCTTGTGACACTGTTTCTAATAAGTATAATATTTGAAGAAGAAATTATCAAGGAAAGCTCGAAAATTTCAGGAAAGGACGATACATTATGAAAAAGACAATCGGTTTCATTACAATAGGCCAGTCGCCAAGAACGGACATCATGGAAGATGTCAGGGAGATTATTCCTTCAGACATTGACATAATCGAAGCTGGCGCACTGGACAACTACAGTTTCGAATACATAAAGGAAAACCTGTCGCCTGGCATTTCCGATCAGTTTCTGGTCAGCAGAATGAGGGATGGTTCCCAAGTCGAAATTGCAGAAGAGAAAATTCACGGTCTGCTCCAGAACTGCGTTGACGACCTGAATGCCAAAGGATGCAGTATCATACTCATGATGTGTACTGGAAGCATTCCTGAATTCACTTCAAATGTCCCTGTATTGCCTCCTCAAAAAATACTTCACAATATCATTAAAAACATAGGATTCAAGAAAAAAATTGGAGTTTACGTGCCCGAAAAGGAGCAGGAAGAAAAAATAAAAAATGTATGGAATTCTCTTGGACTCGATATCAAGCCTGTTTTTGCATCTCCCTATAGAGGACTTCATGATATAAAAAAAGAAGCAGAAAAGCTCTGTTCAGATGACATTTCAATCATTTTCATGGATTGCATGGGGTATTCAGAAAAAATGAAAGAGGCTGTCCAGGAAATAACCGGCAAGCCTGTAATAATTCCTAGAATGATGATAGTGAAGGTCGCCCTTGAATTAATCTAATTGCAGTTCATCCTTCCATTAGGTTATAATAAAGATATGAAAACCAAAACTAATGAAAGACAATGGCACAGACTGGACAACGCAGGGAAACTTTACCCTTCAATAGTTTCACCGAGAGTTTCTACGGTTCTGCGACTGTCGGCAACACTTAACATGGACGTGGATCCGGAGATTCTCCAAAGGACACTGGAAATAACCCTTCCCAAGTTCAGGCATTTTCAGGTAAGACTGAGAAAAGGATTGTTCTGGTACTATTTCGAAGAGGTAACCACAGTTCCAAAGGTTCAGAAGGAAACATACTATCCCTGCATGTATCTTGACTTCAGGAAAAAGGACATACTTCCCTTCAGGGTAATATACTACAGGAAAAGAATAAGCTTTGAAGTTTCACACAGCCTCACAGACGGATATGGGGCTGTAGTTTTCATGCAGTCACTTTTGCTGAACTACCTGCACCTGACAGGAAACCTTGATGAATCAACAGACCTCGACATGTTCAGCGAATATACCGATACCGAAGAAGTTTACGAAGATGCATTCCACAAATACTATAATGACAAGGTCAGGGAGCCAAGGAAGCCAAGCAAGGCTTATCATCTCCCCTTCAACCTCAATGCAAAGGGAGAATACTTCATCATTACGGGAATCGTTCCCGCCGATGACCTTTACAAGCTGGCAAAATCGTACAATACCTCGGTGACAAAATTTCTTCTGGCAGTATACTTCGAGACCTTTCTTGATTTCCTGAAAACAACAGGTTCGGAAACCAACAGAAGAAATCTGCCTGTGACAATGAACATGCCGGTAAATCTTAGAACACTTTTTCCATCCAAGACGCTGAAGAACTTCTTCGTCAGCCTTACTCCATCAATAGACACAAGCCTCGGAGACTACAGCTTTGATGAGATACTCAAATATATTGAACATTATTTCGGCATGCGCCTGAATACCAAATACATACAGAAAT
This sequence comes from Dethiosulfatibacter aminovorans DSM 17477, assembly GCF_900142005.1. GTDB lineage: Bacteria > Bacillota > Clostridia > Tissierellales > Dethiosulfatibacteraceae > Dethiosulfatibacter > Dethiosulfatibacter aminovorans. The sequence goes on along the minus strand of NZ_FQZL01000005.1, from coordinate 32,531 downwards.
TCATAAGCAGAAACGTTGCAAACGAAAAGAAATGGAAGGTCAGGCTTCTTCCGCTTCCAATAAAAAATCTCGCCATACCCTTCATCTACAGCAGGTTCGGAGAGACAAACTACACCAGCAGCCTTTCCAATCTCGGAGTAATCAAGATGCCCGAAGAAATAAGGAAGCATGTGGACCAGATGGATATCTATCCACCTCCAAGCGTAGGAAATCTAATCAAGATAACAATGCTCAGCTACAACAACAAGACATGCATTTCTTTCGGAAGTCTAACTCCAAACAGGGAAATCGAAAAGCTGTTTTTCAGGAAGCTGAGGAAAATGAACCTGCACGTGAAAATTGAAACGAATACCAAGCTAAAACCGAGTAATGAAAAGGAGGGAAAATAGATGGCTTATTGTCCAAAATGCGGAGTTGAGGTTGACAACAACGTCAGGGAATGCCCGCTGTGTAATTTCCCAATTCCGGACATATATGGAATGCATGAGGATACGGAAACAAACAAATTCCCCGAAGCCAGGAACATGTATGTCAAGACTCTGGAAACACTCAGGAACAAGATATTCATAACAGTCTTTCTCTTGAGCATAATTTCAATCGTAACACTCTTGACTATCGGTCTTATCCGGTCATCAATATCCGACTATATGACGGGAGTGGTGGTCTGTGTAATGGCTGGACTGATCTATCTATTCATCATCATGGGATATATACCCCATCTGAGGATAGGAACCGGCATATTCGGTGCAACCATACTTCTACAATCATTCCTGCTTGACTATATAGACGGGGAAATCGAATGGTCTCTGACCTATGCGTTTCCCATTACAATTTCAGCAATTGCAATATTCATGATAACTGTTCACTTGTACAAGAAAGGAAAACACAAGAACCATTTCATCTTCATCCCAGTCTATACTGCAGTGGGAGTCAGCATACTGTCAATCATAATAGAAACTGTGCTTTCAATAAACAATGACGGAACATTGAAGATATCCTGGTCCCTTGTGGTGTTCATAAGCCTGCAACTCTTTGCAGTCATAATGACGGGGCTTTACAATGTGCTGCCGGAGGATATGAGGGAGAAACTCAGAAGGGTTTTTCATGTATAAGGTATCAACAATCCTCCTTTTTAAAATATAAGGGATTGTTTTACCGGTAGCTAAACACCAACGCTTCAAGGTGTTTTGTGCATTTAGTCATGTCAAGGAAAATAGTGTTCCAATTCAAGTATGAACCTTTGCATCCTCCTGAATTCCTCCAGTGACTCCTCCAAAGCCAACGCCCACAACGGATAACAGTGAAAGAGCCCTTCACCGATTGACAGGGTGGAATTCACTCCGCTTTCAATAAGTTTCTCATGCATCCTTGTTGAATCGTCAAGGAGGGTCTCGTGACTCCCGACATTTATGTATGTGTCGGGCAGTCCCTCCAGGTTTCCGTAGAGAGGGGATATGTAGGGATTTCTCGGATTATCTCTTCCGACGTAACCCCTGCTGTATTCATTCAACAATTTTTCGGGGACGAAAAGCTCGGTCTTTTCATTTTTCCTGATGGATTCTCCTGTGCCTGCGAGGTCAGTCCATGGCGACATGGCAAGTATCTTTCCAGGAAGCTCCCTGCCCTTATCCTTAAGATACAGGGACAAGGCAAGTGCCAGCCCGCCGCCGGCGGAATCTCCCATAAATATCATATCCCTTCCCTGTACTCCTTCCTTGACAAGGAAGTCATACGCCTTGACTGCATCCTCAAAGGCTGCAGGATACGGATGTTCAGGAGCAAGCCTGTAATCGAACATGAATGTGTTTATTCCTGTCTCCTTAACCATTTCACCAATAATCAGCCTGTATTTCTTCTCTGTGCCGTGGGTATAGCCGCCTCCATGAAAGTAGACAATGACTTTACTTCTGTCTATTTCATCTCTGTAAATCCACTCGCCTTCTATGCCGTTTATTCTTATCTTTTTCGATTTGATGCCTGGCGGAAGCTGACTAAAGATTGAAAATAAACCGACTATCCTGCTGGACACCCTGTAATTCAAGGAGCTTCTCCTGTGCTTTCTGTAGTTGTATATGTTCATCTTGAACTTCAGCCTGATTTTTAGCAGGATTTTGACCAGTTGCAGCTTCTTTATCATAATATTATTCCATACTTCCTTATTCTGTACTGCAGGCTCTGCCTCTTTATTCCAAGGGACTTGGCCGCCACAGTTATATTGTTGTCGTTCCGTTCAAGAACCTTTCTTATTACCATATCCTCGAACTTTTCCACCATATATGACAGTTCGCTGTCGTAGATGGAATCCTCGAAAAATCCAATGGATTTCTTTTCTTCTTCAACCTGACCCGTCATAACATGTTTTGGAATATGATCTATCCTGAATTCTCCATCATCCATTACATTGAGGGCATATTCCACTATATGTTCAAGCTCCCTTACATTTCCTGGCCAATGGTACTTCTTCAAATAATCAATGACTTCTGAATCTATCGTTTCTATCCTGTTGTTGTATCTTGGCGACAGCTTGTCCGAAAAATACATTACAAGACTTTCAATGTCACTTTTTCTATCCCTGAGAGGAGGTACTTCAACTATTATAGTAGACAACCTGTAGAGAAGGTCCTTCCTGATACTGCTGGAAAAAGGCTCCTCGTTGCAGGATGAAATAATCCTGACATCCGTCTCAATAAGCTCCTGGCTTCCTACAGGCCTGAACTTTCCATCCTGAATGACCCTTAATAGCTTCGACTGCATATTAAGACTCATGGAATTCAACTCGTCAAGGAAGATGGTTCCGCCATCCGCCTGGTAAAACAGGCCCGTCTTGTTTTCGCTTCCTGTGAAGGCTCCCTTTTCAGTACCGAAGAGAATACCCTCAATGAGGTTTTCAGGAATAGCAGCACAGTTCAGGGGAACGAATTTCTTTCCCTTCCTCCTGCTTTCGTTGTGTATGCTCTGAGCAAAGAGCTCCTTCCCTGTTCCCGTCTCACCGTAGATCAATACGTTGCAGTCCTGTACGGACACTCTTTTCGCAAGGTTCAGTGCATCTTTCAGCTTCCTGCTTTCACCTACTATATTGTCAAAATATATCTTGTTTTCCCTCGCGATCTCCGTATTGCAGCTTATGAAATCCATTATTCCCTGCTGGACCTTTTCCATATATTCATAGCTTTTCTTTACAGCAGACCTATCCCATTCCTTAAGGACCACTCCTTCAACTTCACCGTCAATGATTATTGGCGCTGCTGAATTTGTAGTGGTAAGAATCTTGCCATTCACCCTGAAGGTGTCGCATCTGTGCATTACAGGCTTTTTCGTATCAAGAACGGTCAGCGTAGTACTGTAGTCCTGTACATCCAGATCAAACACTTCGGCAATGTATTTCCCTTCCACATCTTCATTTTCAAGTCCTGATATTCTTCTGCTGTCCTTATTAATATAGACAATCCTTGCATCCTTGTCATATATTTGAATTCCGCAATCCATTTCATCCAGGGACTTTTCAAGCATCGTCATCCTTTTGTCAATCTGCTTCAAGAACAGGAATGATTTCTCCTTTCCGCAGTCCATCATCCTGTAAGAAAACGTCTTGTCCCTCCAGTCTACGGTACCGGCCAAACGCTCCGTATCCATGACAAGAATATCCAGAATATTCATTCCTGTGTACATATCAAAAGAAGGTTTAAAAAACTCAGCAGCCTTCCCTTCATATTCAAGGGACAAAATATTCAGTTCATCATCAAGCTCCAAAATTATATCCGCTATATTCATGGGACCACCATCCTATACAATTTCCAAGCCATCCAGTACACAACGATTGCATCGCATTGGACGCAAAGCGGACAGTGTACAATCAGCATATTTTGTCTATTCTATCATCAAATGATTTGAGTGTCAAAAACACAAAAGTAAAGACAACCATTGGCTGTCCTTACTCCTGCAAGATAATTTCTATATCCGACTATATGCAATTATTCACAAATTTTTCCAAACTAGAACAACATCTCTCCCGTCTCATCTTCAAGGGTTCTCACTATGGTCCCGTCTTCAATGAGGCTGCTGATATATTCGATATACGGATTCATGTTGCAGTCCTCAGTAATGAAGGGCACTTCCTTTCTCACAAGGCTTCTGATCCTTTCGATGCCTTTGGAGGAGCTTTCCTCGTAGAAGTCTCCCGCCTGTACACTGTGGAATATTTCTATTGCCAGTATATACTTGAGGTGAGCCATATTCTCGTAAGCCTGCAGTGAAGCATTGTATCCCATTGACAGATAGTCCTCCTGGTTTGCACAGGTAATGTTGTTGTCTATGGTTGCAGGATGCGACTTGAGCCTCATCTGTCCCACAAGACCGGCAGAAGTATACTGTGCCATCATGAAACCGTTGTTGAATCCCGGGTCCTCTATGAGGAATGGCGGGAGCTCGCTGACGTGGCTGTTGACCATCCTGTGAGTCCTTCTCTCTGCCATCTTCCCAAGATTTGCAGCTGCGATGTTAATACTGTCCATGGACATTCCCACATATGAACCGTCTGCATTGCACCCCATAAGGGATATTCCCCTGCCTTCCTCCTCGAATATGAGAGGATTGTCCACGGATGAATTCAGTTCTATGTCCATGGTTGTTTTGGCATCGTTTATGAGCTTCTTCGCAGCCCCGTGGAGCTGAGGTATGCATCGGAGGGAAAGGGCATCCTGAACCCTGTACCCCTCGTATTTCTTCACTATTTCGCTTCCTTCAAGAATTGATCTTACATTTGAAGCCGTATTGTACTGGTCCACATGAGGTCTTGCCTTCATGATTCTCTCGTCAAAAGCCATCATGGTTCCCTTCAGCACTTCAAGGGACATTGCTGCCGATATGTCTGCCGTCTTAGCCAGCTGTATCGCATCATAGAGAGCCAGTGCTCCAAAAGCCGTAACGGAAGTTGTTCCCGACACAAGGGACAGTCCCTCCTTGATGTCGGCTTCAATTGACTTCATTCCCTTTAGCTTGAGTGCCTCGTCACCATCAACAAGAACACTGTCAACATATGCTCTTCCCTCACCAAGCATAACCAGGGCTATATGAGATTCAAGGGTTAGATACCCTACGGATCCGTTCTTTGGAACAAATGGAGTTATTCCATTGTTCAGCATGTCCTTCAGCTGAGTCAAAGTATTGAGGCTTACTGCAGCATGACCGTTTCCCATATGTGAAAGCATCACTATCATCATGGCTCTTACGGATTCCCTTGTTGCAGGTTCTCCCACAGAGGTGGCATGGGCCCTCAAATGATTCCTGTTTATATCCTTTCTTTTTTCCCTGTCTATGGTTATCTTTACATTGTCTCCAAGACCTGTTGTAATGCCGTATACCCTTTCATTGTTTTCAGCAAAGGCTTCAACAAATCCTCTATACCTGTTTACCCTGTCAACATACTCCTTTGAAAAATGCACCTTGGCTCCATATCTTGCCACTGCCACAATCTCGTTGAGGGTTATATTGCTTCCAAGGGTCACTTCCCTGATGTCATTTGGATATTTTTTTAACTGAAAAACTTTTGAACATTCCATATTATGCCTCTTTCATTTTTTATTATTCTTCGGCCTCATAATGCGAAGCCATTATTTAGTATCTTTATTTCCCGGGAAATACTTCATATTTACTACTTCAAAGCTACTATTGACATGATATTTATGTCTCAAACAGCTTCCTTCTTGAGTCCGATTTCCTTTCCCGGCTTGAGCTCATCAACCGAATAGTTCTTGTCTACCACAAGTCTCTTCATTACTCCGGCGAACATGAACACCATGACTATCATTACGGGAAGTCCCGAGATTGCCAACAGAGTCTTTACTCCGTCTATTCCGCCGACTGTAACGAAGATCACCGCCAGTGCTCCCATCAAGGATCCCCAGAATATCTTTATTGCTATGGGCGCTTCCTTGACGTTTGTGTCTTTAAGAGACATGATTGATATTGAAGATGTCATTGAGTCAGCCATTGTCACATATGAAAGCATTATCGTAACTATTATGATCGGCTGGATGATGTTTCCAAGAGGAAGGAACTCGGCAACTTTCAGCATAACTCCGTCAAATCCCGCAGTCATCATGTAGTTGAACATGTCGAATTTGCCGGCGAACTGAAGGTCCAGCACAAATCCTCCGAATGCTCCAAACCATACCACTGCAAACATCGCAGGTGCAATGAGGTTTATCATTATGAATTCCCTTATTGTCCTTCCGTAGCTTATCCTCGCAAGGAATAGTCCTACAAGGGGTGCAAAGGAAAGCCAGTCCGCCAGATAGAAGGTATCCCACCATTCAGGCCACATGTCGGTGTTTCCCGGAGATGTGAATATCGACGATGAAATGATATTGTCAAGGTAGTGGCCGAAGCTTTGTGCCGTAAGGTCAATTATGTATTTCGTAGGTCCTGCCACTATTGTAATCGTCAGGAATGCTATGAATATCCATGCGTTCTTGTCCGAAAGGAACTTGATTCCCTTCTGAAGACCCGATACGCTTGATATCGTGTATATTACAGTGATTGATACCGCCAGTGATATCCATACTACCGGTCCCGATGGAATTCCCGAGATCATCTCGATTCCGGCGCCAAGCTGGATAAGTCCGTTTCCGAGACCTCCTGCAAGTCCCGAACATATTGCCGTTAGAGCTATTGCATCAACTACATCCTTGTATTTCGATCTTGTGAACTTCTCTCCGTAAAGAAGTGTCATACCGCTTGATACTGTGTTTGGCATCTTCATGTTGTATACTGCATAGGCCACCGAAAGTCCGCACAGTGCGTAAAGGGCATATGGAGTGAATGCCCAGTGCATGAAGGACTTGTTCATTGCGAACTGTATTGCTTCTGGGCTTCCCGCTGCCATTGTAACTCCCTGCGGAGGCGCCATGGCAAAGTAAAGGGGCTCGATCGGTCCCCAGAACATGATTCCCGTTCCTATTCCCGCACAGAGGGCTATGGTGAAGTATGCCCAGGTTGAAAGCTCAGGCTTGGCATCCTTTCCGCCGAACTTGATGTTCCCAACCTTTGAGAACGCCACATAGATCACTCCCGCCAGGAATATAAAGCACGTCACCTGGATTATGGCTCCGAAATACTTTGCTATGAACAGGTATACGTCCATTACAAAGGTTGCTGTCGCCTCTGCGTTCACTATACTTGACCCGATTATTATTGCAAATATTAATATTGGTACTGCAATAAGACTGATTCTGAATTTGTTCATCTGTTTCCTCCTGATATATTTTCTTGCCATGATATAGAGCAATAATCATGCCAAAAACGTTTTACCTCCCTGCGTTTATTGTTTATTTCATGTTTTCCTTCATTTTTCAATACTTTCACCTTCCATACCCACCTATTCACTATTTATCTCGAAAAAACCTTTTTGCATAAATAGCATACTCATTTGGCAGTATAGTGCCAAATGAGTATGCTATTATGCCAAATGAATATGCACCAATTTCCCGCACCACCTGTTTGCCGTCTATATATTGTACTTCTTCATCCTGTATTGAAGACTCTGTCTTCTTATGTTAAGCCTTTCCGCTGTTTTCGTTACATTTCCACCATATTCTTCAAGTATCTTCATTATTATTGACTTCTCATATTTTTCCATTGCCGACTGAAGATCATCATCTTCCTCCATTGAAACAAATCCCATGTCTTCACCTTCAGTTGCTTCATCTTCACCCTCTTCCGGCTGCAGAACAAATTTTTTGAAGGTCCTTAAAAGATATTCGGGAAGATGCTCCCTGTCAAAGAGAACAACATCCTTTGAAGCAATATTGAAGCAATACTCCACAACATGCTGAAGCTCCCTCACATTTCCAGGCCATTCATAAACCCTCAACACGTCAAGAGCCTTATTGCTCATCCCCTTGGCCTTCAAGCCATATATACTGTTGTACTTGTCTATGAACCTGTCAACGAGTATGTCCAGATCATCCATCCTTTCAGACAGGCTGGGCACTTCCAGGACCACTGTAGAAATCCTGAAATAGAAATCCTTTCTCATTAGCCCCTTGCCTATAAGATCCTCAAGGGGCTCGTTTGTGCTGGCTATTATCCTTATATTGCACTTTTCGTATTTTTCACTTCCGACCTTCCTGAACACCTTCTCCTGAAGGGCTCTCAAAAGCTTCTTCTGGAGGTCCAGACTCATGGAATTCACCTCGTCAAGAAACAGTGTTCCGCCATTTGCCTGCTCGAAATACCCTCTCGAATCGATGCTTCCCGTAAATGATCCCTTCACTGTACCAAAGAAGAGGCTTTCCGCCAGGTTTTCAGGCACTGCGCTGCAGTTGACGGAAACAAAGGGTTTCTGAGGAGAGGACTTCCTGTCGCCATAGGTATGTATGGCCTGGGCAATCAATTCCTTTCCCGTTCCGGTATCTCCGCAAATGAGGATGTTGGCCTTGTTGAAGGCAACCTTCTTGGCAAGATTTATCATTCTGTCCATCTTTCTTGACTTGTAGACTATGTCGGAAAAACTGTATAGATTAAAAGGATTGTTGCTTTCAGCCTTGTCGATATATCTCTTCAGATGGTAAGACAGGTCATATTTCCTGTTCAACGTCTTGAAGTCGTTCTCGAACAGTGCCGCCCCTTCTATTTCACCACCCATAAACAATGGCTTTGCAGTATTTATGGTGGTCAATGTCTTCCCCTTGCCGGTGACATACTTGTCGCATCTGTTCAGTATGGGCTCCTTGTGCCTCAATGTTGAAAGTATTGTACTTTCACTTCTTTGATTCTCGTCAAAGGCATAAAGGTCAAGAAGATGCTTGTTGAGGAATTCATCTCTGCTTATACCCTCTATTTCCTCACTCATCCTGTTAATATAGAGGGTGAAGCCGCTCTTGTCGTATATCTGCACCCCTTCATCCATGCTGTCCATGAACTCCTCATACAGTTTCTTCATGAAGGCCTCCCTGCTCAGCACGAGGCAGCTGCCAAGATCCGGAAGATATATCCATTGATAGCCATATGTCTTCCCTACTATCTCTACATTTCCGGAATCTGTTGCTCCCATGTTTTCAAGAAAATCGAGACCGCCTTTCTCTACTATATCTATATGGTTGATTATCTCCCCGCCTTCTTCAGTGAAGCCGAAGCACCTAATAAGTTTTGTTCTTCCCTCGCTCATGCAAATGCAGTCTATTACAGCCATATCATACCTCCAGACACAAATCCCCAAATATTCAACAACTATAGAATACACAAAATACAGTTTAAATGCAAAAGGAATCTGCTTCGAGCAGATTCCTATATAAGTCAAACTTTTCTTGTAATAATCTTGAATCCATTTTACTTTATCTTCACCAACAGATACATGTCGACATCGAAATGCGGGTTTTCCCTGTCGTAGATATCAATACGCTGAATATATGCCTTAAGGGCGCACTGGTCGTTTTCAGCAATTGCATATACCTCATCCAATCCAAGTTCAACATAGCCTTCATAGTCTTCGAATTCATCAAGTATGTCCCTGCCCCAGAGACTGACCATTTCCCTTCCGGCTGAATCGTACAGTGAAATCCTGACATCATCATCGGTATAAGACTGGCTTATGCTGAAGCTTTTTCCATCCTTTTCAAACTCATGCTCATCACTGTCATTCTTGCCGTCTTCAAAGAATCCCATATGGGTTTGAATGAAAAAGTCGTATCCGCTTATATCTACAATATTCATATCAGTCCAGATGTGCAGCTCGTTTTCATCTCCCCTATCCATCTTCTCGTAGGGTGAAAATCCGAAAACATCATTGAAGTCCTCATAATACTCGAAATCCTCAGGCAGCCATTCAATGTCATCCGTATAGTCCATATGGTACAAATATTCAGTGATCTCTGATATTTTCTCCTTTTCCTCCTCGTCGATCTCCGGATTGGCCACTATTTCACCGTCCTTAAGCATGCCATTGTTGACCAGCACATTCTTGAACATCCTTATCTGGCTTGTCCTGCTTACAGTGAATGCATCCACTGGAGGAACCACGGATATGGCTATGCATATTATGAGAACCATGGGAACCAAGCCGTTCTTTTCAACAGATCTGAATGTGAACACAAGACCGGATATGAAGGCGAATATGCCGAACAGTATGACATAGTACCTCCCATAGGTAAGGCCGTAGCTGCCTATACGCAGGAATGAATTGACTGTCTGAAAAAGAACTATTGGCAGAAGAACCTTGGGAAACACCTTCCTGAACACTGATGCCAGCTGGTTTTCAAGTCTGCTAGCAAGAATATATAATAGTATGACCACAACAATATACGATACAAGCATGGGCTCGAGGAGGTCGTCCTCCCAGAAGACTCCACCGATGTTCCTGACTATGTACAAGAGTAGTATCACTGTAAACACCATTGACAGGGGAACTATTATATAGGATATGAGTATCTCAAGATATTTTGGACAGAATGTGAATTTCGACACATCAGCCTCTATTGATTTCAGTTCCTCCTCACCGGAAGCAAGTTCCTTGATTCCAGGATACTTGGGTGTCAGTGAAAGGAAATACATTGCGGCAAAAAGAACGAATACAATGTTTGCGGTATGTGGATATATCTTCTCGGACACGTCAAAGAGCAGCTGGTCCGTTGCACCGTAAATCATTGAAAGACCTGCCATCAATACACCTGAAAAGAATAAGGCTATGAAGAAAGCCTTGAATCCTGCCATGAAGCTTTCATTGAATGAAATCCTGCTCCTTATTGACGGCACCCAAAGAAATCCTATTAAGAGACCGAAAATCACAACCATCGTCTTGACGCCAATCTCCTCACTGAATTCAGAAAGGTTCATGACTGTAAGATAATATCCGAGAGTCAGCAGAATTGCAATGACCATAAACATGATCCTGGCAGCAAGCCTGGTACAGAATCTTTCATAAGCCATCTGGAACACCATGCTGAGACAAGCACCGACAGCAAAGGTAGCCAGATACTTCTCAAAATCAAGGTCATAATCATTGATCATCATGCCGTCCAAAACCACTATAGCGACAAGAAAAAGAGCCGTCAGGGGAAATCTTGAAAAAGCCCTTGAAAATCCCTCTGCACTTGTTTTAAATCTATTGTAAAGCTTCATGAAATCGCCTCCCTTATACAACCATTATACATCAAGTAAAAGGAAGTTGAAAATCATTATTCGTCTTGGCCCGGTTGTTGAAATAGTGAAAGTTTGATAATGGCAGGCATAACATTCAATATATTTGTGTTTTCAGTTGTATGGATTTATAATAATAATGAAGGGGATTTTCAGCAAACATGTTCACTGGAGGAGCGATGAGCAAAAATATTATTGAACTCAAGGGCATATCCAAGGACTACCACATTAGAGTCCTTGACCGAATAAACCTATGTGTAAAAGAGAATGAATTCGTCACCCTGCTGGGCCCCAGCGGATGCGGCAAGACAACCATGCTGAGGATAATAGGTGGATTTGAAAGCCCGTCCGAAGGAGAGGTTTTCTTCAACGGTAAAGTCATAAACGACCTGCCTCCCCACAAGAGGCAGATAAATACAGTATTTCAGAAATACGCACTATTCCCTCATCTCAATGTATATGAAAACATAGCCTTCGGGCTTAGGATAAAGAAATTCGGTGAGAAGAAGATCAGGGAAGATGTTTCCGGAATGCTCAAGCTGGTGGGACTTTCAGGCTTCGAAAAAAGGGATATAGAATCATTGTCAGGTGGCCAGCAGCAGAGAATTGCCATAGCAAGGGCACTTGTAAACAAGCCCAAGGTCCTTCTCCTCGACGAGCCTCTGGGAGCACTGGACCTCAAGCTCAGGAAGGAAATGCAGCTGGAGCTGAAGAACATGCAGAAGGAGGTTGGAATCACCTTCATATATGTAACCCACGACCAGGAGGAGGCACTCACCATGTCCGATACTGTGGTTGTGATGAACAACGGCGAGATTCAGCAGACGGGCACTCCTGTCGACATATACAACGAGCCTGAAAACGCCTTTGTGGCCGACTTCATTGGCGAGAGCAACATAGTTGAGGGAATCATGGAAGACGACTATCTGGTGACATTCCTTGGAAGGAAGTTCGAATGTGTCGACTACGGCTTCGGAAGGAATGAAGAAATAGACGTCGTATTGAGGCCCGAGGACCTTGTAATAACGGAAAAGTCGGAAGGTATGCTCAGTGGTACGGTAACATCCGCCATATTCAAGGGCGTTCACTACGAGATGATTATTCAAGTGGATGATGTCGAGCTCATGGTACAGAGTACCTTGAAGTCCGAGCCGGGCACTGAAGCAGGAATAAAGTTCACGCCTGAAGACATACATATAATGAAGAAGCAGGCAATTTCCGGAGGGTAGTAATGAAATCTAGACAAAAATATCTGGCCTATCCCTACACCATATGGATGGCCCTGTTTATAATTCTTCCCGTCATTCTGGTTTTCCTCTACAGCATAACGGTAAAGGAAGTCAACAACATAAAGACTCTAAGCTTCACACTGGACCACTACAGTACATTCTTCGACCCCCTTTATCTGGAGGTCCTTGGCAGATCACTTGCCCTTGCACTGATATCAACGGTCCTTTGCCTTGCAATAGGATATCCCGTGGCTTATCTGATAGCAAACATGCCTGAAAAATTCAGGAACACCATCCTCATGCTATTCATACTGCCCATGTGGATGAACATGCTTCTGAGGACATATTCCTGGATGACGATCCTCGGCAACAACGGACTCATAAACAACTTTTTCAACATGATAGGACTGCCTAAGGCGAACCTCCTCTACAACAACAGAGCCATAATAATAGGTATGGTCTACAACTTCCTTCCATTCATGGTTCTGCCCATATACACGGTCCTCAACAGGATGGACAGGGGAATCATAGAAGCAGCCTACGACCTGGGTGCGGATTCAAGGAGGACATTTTTCAAGGTAATACTGCCTTTAAGCATGCCCGGAGTCATATCTGGCATAGTCATGGTATTCATGCCTGCAGTAAGCTCCTTTGTAATCCCGAGACTGCTGGGCGGCAACAAGAAGGCTCTCATAGGTACACTCATCGAAAAGCTGTTCCTCGTGACGGGAAACTGGAACTTCGGTTCCGCCGTAGCCATAATAATGATGATTATAATACTGCTTTCAATGTCCGTCATGAACCGGTTTGATGTCGACAAGGAAGGAGGCGGTGGACTGTGGTAAGAAAGCATCTCAACAGGATCTACATGACATTGGTCTTCTTGTTCCTCTATGCCCCTATAGCCGTACTGGTGGTGTATTCCTTCAACGACTCCACTTCCAGGGGGTCATGGGGAGGCTTCACACTGAAATGGTACGGGGAGCTTCTCAAGGACAGGGACATCAAGACGGCCCTGTACTACACATTGGTAATCGCAGTACTGGCAGCTACCATCTCAACAATTGCGGGGACAATATCCGCAATAGGGATATTCAGCATGAGAAAGAGGTCCAGGAACATCCTCTTGAATATAAATTATATTCCGGTTGTAAATCCAGACATCGTAACGGGACTTTCCCTCATGATACTCTATCTGTCGGTGAACATGAAACTGGGATTCATGTCAATGCTGCTTTCACACATAACCTTCGACATTCCCTTCGTCATACTGGCCGTGCTGCCCAAGCTGAAGGGGATGGACCGGCACCTGGCCGAGGCTGCCATGGACCTTGGTGCAACACCTTTCTACGCGTTAAGGAAGATAATTGTACCGCAAATAATGCCCGGAATAATAACAGGTTTCCTGATAGCCTTCACCATGTCAGTGGACGACTTCGTAATAAGCTTCTTCACCACGGGCTCCGGAGTGACAAATTTGTCCATAGTCGTATATTCGATGGCAAGAAGAGGCGTGAAGCCGACAATCAATGCATTATCAACCATAATGCTCGGCTTCGTCCTGAGTTTGCTTTTGATTATAAACAAAAGAACAAAAAATCAATATGAATCGAGGGAGGATTAAATGAAAAGAAGAATATCTGTTTTGCTTGTTTTGGCATTTATTCTAGCCTTATCGGCAGGATGTGCCCAGGAAGAAAAGCCTGTTCTCAACGTATTCAACTATGGCGAATACATAGATATGGACCTTCTTGATGAATTCGAAGAAGAATACGGCATAGAGGTGAACTACGAGATATACCCAACCCCTGAGGACATGTACACCAAAGTGAAGGCTGGAGCCACCGATTTCGACCTCATAATATCCAGTGACTATATGATAGAAAGACTCATAAACGAGGGCATGGTCAACGAGATAAACTACGACAATATTCCAAACTATCAGTATATAATGGAAGAATTCAAGAAGCAGCCTTACGATCCGGATGGCAAGTATACCGTACCTTATTTCTGGGGGACCCTAGGAATACTCTACAACACAGAAGTGGTTGAAGGAACTCCCGACAGCTGGGACCTTCTATGGGATGAAAAATACTCTGGTCAGATTCTGATGATGGACAGCCAGAGAGATTCCCTTGCAGCAGCCCTCAAGAAACTTGGATATTCCCTGAATACCCTTGACGAGGGAGAGCTTGAAGAAGCCAGGGACCTTCTCATCCAGCAAAAGCCCCTTGTAATGGCCTATGTAGTAGACGAGGTAAGGGACATGATGATAGGAGACGAGGCTGCCATAGCACTTCTGTGGTCGGGAGAGGCTGTTGCCGCAATGGGTGAAAACGAAAAGCTCAATTACTATGTTCCCAAGGAAGGATCAAACATCTGGGTTGATGCAATGTTCATGCCTTCAAATGCCAAGAATGTTGAAGAAGCCGAAAAGTTCATAGACTTCCTCTGCAGGAAGGAAACAACACTAAGAAACATAGACTACGTATGGTACTCAACAGTCCACGACGAGGCTGTAAATGAAGTAGAAGAATTCCTTTTCGACAATCCGGGCTTCAACCCTTCAGCCGAAATCCTTGACAGGGTGGAAATGTTCAGAGACCTTGGCGACAAGATAGAAGCATACGACAGAGTCTGGACAGAAGTGCTGTCTCATTGATTTTGACTTTCCAAAGCTGAATTAAAACCGAACCTGATATAAAAAACCGGATGAATCAACTCAATGATCATCCGGTTTTTCAGCGTCTTAATACATCTTTCAATACATGCAGTTTTATCTGCTGCATTCCTCTTTCACCATTCTCTGCTTGTCCTTGGGCACAACACAAGTGCCGCTTGCCCTGCATACAACTATAGGCTCTTCTAGAACCTCTGCAGCAGAATCGCTGAGTTCCGGCCTTGGAATTATTACCTTTCTTGCTTCGAAAACCATTTTTCTCGAAGTGTTTCCTGTCTTGATTATTTCACCTGTAGCCTCGATATAGTCTCCCGCATATACAGGTGCCATGAACTCCACGCTGTCATAAGCCTTGAAAAGACCTTCGTCTCCATCGTTTCTGATCAGGAGCTCCGTTGCAACGTCCCCAAACAATTGAAGCATTCTTGCGCCATCCACAAGACCACCGCCGTAGTGAGCATCATGAGAGCTCATTCTGATTCTGATTACTGATTTCATTTTGATACATCCTCCTGGTTTTATGCCACAATTATAGTTGAGTCAATTCATGAAATCTAAAGTATATAGATGGTTCAACTGTATATGGTAGATTGAATGAATAGAAACGAAACTTATTGTGGAATAAAACATCCTTAAATTTTTTTTTTGCCAAAATAAAAAACACCGGATGATTTCCAGTGCTCCCAATAGTTCAACTGTCTGCAATGAAAATCAACTCAATATCCATTACATAAACAGCTCTCCATATATTTATGGCAGTGACAAAGGTGTACCCCCAGTCACCAAGAATACAGACAGGAACCTGTGCATTCTTTCGGCAGACATATCCTTTGTCTTCGGCATCGAACGTTCCATTTCTTCACATCCTGGACTACCATATGACTGCGCCTCTGATTTATGTTTTATTATATTAATAAGAATACTATATAACCTCATTACCTTTCAACCCATTTTTATGTCAATTTGTTAATTATTTGTAACAATTGTGTCTGGTTTTTTGGACCGGCAAAGTTCATTTCACTGGGTTTCATAAATCATTTGAAGATACTTGCCATATTCTGTATTCTTCATCCTTCCTGCCAGACTCTTCAGCTGTTCCCTGTCTATATAATCCATCCTGTATGCAATTTCTTCAATACATGCAATGTAAAGCCCCTGCCTGCTTTGTACGGCATCTACAAAAACCGATGCATTGAGAAGACTCTTGCAGTTACCCATGTCCATCCATGCCGTTCCCCTGCTGAAAACTTCAATGTCAAGCAAGCCTCTTTTCAGATACTCATTGTTGACAGAGGTTATTTCAAGTTCCCCCCTGTCTGAAGGTTCTATACACTTTGCAACTTCCACTACATCATTGTCATAGAAATACAGCCCCGGTACGGCATAATTTGACTTTGGATTCTCGGGCTTCTCCTCAATGGACAATACATTTTCGTCATCATCTATTTCCACCACTCCAAATTCACTTGGATTGCTGACAAAGCACCCGAAAACAAGAGCTCCTTTACCCAGACTCCTTGCTCTTTGCAGAGAGTTCACCAGACCTGTTCCATAGAAAAGATTGTCTCCAAGAACCAGGCATACATTGCTTTCCCCAATGAAATCCTCAGCAATTATAAATGCTTCCGCAATACCCCTGGGTTCTTTCTGTATAGCGTATTGGATGGAAAGTCCAAGCTCGCTGCCGTCATCCAAGAGCTTCTCAAACGAATGCAGATCGTCTTCACAGGTTATTATCATGATTTCCCTGATTCCCGCAAGCATCAGTACAGACAAGGGGTAGTATATCATAGGCTTGTCATATACGGGCAACAGCTGCTTCGTTACGGATTTTGTAATTGGGTGTAATCTTGTTCCAGATCCACCTGCCAGTATTATTCCCTTCATGTAATCACTCCCAAATCATTTTTGAACTGAATGAAATTAGATTTATCAACAATTCAATATTATGTTGCAGATTTTTTCCACATTTTCCTCAGACAAGCCTCCATAAAAAGGAAGTGCCAGGACTCTTTCAGATGCAGATTGTGCATGCTTCAATTCTTTATTGCTGTAATCCATTCTGTACCAATCAGTATCAGAGCAAAGTGGATGAAAGTACTTTCTAGGAAATACATTGCTGGAATTCAAAGCTTCAAAAACCATATCCCTTGATTTGCCGAACTTCTCCTCGTCAATCTCCACCACCAGATACTGACAGCTCCTACTCCTGCAAGCTTCCGTTACTACTCTTATTCCCTCTATATCACCAAGTATTGCATTGTATATTTTTGCCAGGCCTATCCTTTTTTCCTTTTCCCCGGCCACAAGTTTCAACACCTCAATGCCCATGGCAGCCTGAAACTCATTGAGTTTGCCGTTTATACCCCAGTCAGCCACCTTCCCATCCTTGTCTCTTCCAAAGCTCTTCATCAGTTCAAGCCGCTCTGTAATACCGGCGTCTTTTGATATGATGCATCCGCCTTCAATAGTGTTGAAAAGCTTGGTTGCATGAAAGCTGAACATTGACATGTCACCAAATTCCCATACGGGAACACCTTCATATATGGACCCAAAGGAATGCGCTGCATCATATACAATTTTAAGATTGTATTTTTTGCTTATTTCATCAATCTTCCTTACATCACAAATATTGTCAAATACATGCACACCCAATATTGCAGAAGTATTTTCATTAATAAGATCCTCTATTTTCCCGGCATCCATAGTCATTGAAACAGGATCAATGTCACAGAATACAGGTTTCAATCCGTTCCATTCCAGGGCCTGAACAGTCGCAGGAAAGGTGAAGGGAGTGGTAATGACCTCGCCTTTCAAGTCAAGTGCCTTAAGACCCGCCATAAGTGCAATGGTTCCATTGTTGAAAAGAGTAATATTTTCACAAGCCAGATATTGACTAAGTTTTTCTTCAAGCTCCCTGTGCTGTTCTCCCATATTTGTGAGCATGCCCGTTTTCCAGATTTTTTCAAGGCGACTGTTGATTTTCTCTAGCTCAGGCAACAAAGGTTTGGTTACATATATTGGATTTTCAAATCCGTTTTTCACTAGATCACCTTCTTTTCCAAATCAAGTATGTTTCTAAGTTCCTCCGGTTTCATGGTTTCAATATCCATTATGTCTGCAACATCCCTGACTCTTTTTACAAGCTTGTAATTCGTAGCATATTCCTTTTTCCTGGAATCCATCCAAATATAATCCTCAACACCGGTTCTTACTCCATGGGCCACTGCCATCCCAAGAATGTTCATGTCCTTCTGGCACTTGCCCAGCCCGGCAATGGAAAAGTATGAGTCCTCAGGAAGATTTGCCTTTACAACACCTATGTCCAGAAGATCATCCTGCATCGTAGCTATATTTCCCACCAAAACATTGATGTAATATGGCGGTTTAAGCAATTCCTTTTTTATTAGATACTGGGTAAACTTAAGCATTCCACTGCTGAATATCTCAATTTCCGGTTTTATTCCATTTTCCAGCATTTTATAAGCCAGCTTTTGTATCATGTCAGGACTATTTACACTGCTGACCTTCATGAAATTCATGGATCCCATGGTAAGACTGGCCATATCAGGCTTCAAATCACCCTTGATGTCCAAAACCTGGGACCTTTTTTCAAATTCACTGAAATTCCTTCCACTGGTTGATCCCACGAGAACAAGATTCGGATGCTTTTCCCTTATCTTGTATATGATACGTTCATAAACTTCCTTCTTATATGTAGGATTTCCGGTAATATCATCCCTGGCATGCAAATGAACCATGGATACGCCCAATTCAACACATTTATCAACATCATTAAATATTTCCTCAGGGGTAACGGGTACATGGACTGTCATTTCCTTGGTGGGAACCATTCCTGTCGGCGCCAGATTAATAATAAGTTTTTTCATAAGCATCTCCCAGCACAACCTTTGTCATGCATTCATCTAATTTTTGTATCAATCTCATGAATCCAACTGTTATTCCCTCACTTTTGCAGGGCTTCCAAATACCTTGCCGCCTTCATCAACATCCTTGATAACCAGGGACCCCGCCCCAACAAAACTGCAGTCTCCCATCTTCCTGACACCGCTCATGACCGTAGAACCCATGCCGACGAAGACCTTCCTTCCGAAAACAATTTTCGAACCTATTGTGCATCCCGGAGTGATGAAACAACCTTCTCCCAGGACTGTATGATGAGATATGGAAGACATTGGTGCCACAATGCAAAAATCACCGATTTTCACCTTTGTCCATATGCTGACGGAAGGCTGGATATATACCCCCTCTCCAATTTCTGCCGACGGGCTTACATATGAGCTTGGGTGTACAAGAGAAGGAGTATCTCCACCCTTCGCCCTTATTATCCTGAACCAGTCGTTCCTTATGCCGACATTTCCTATTGTAACAGCATAGTTTCCCTCTATTGCTTCCTGATCAAGAAATTCCTTTATTGGTCCAAGAACCTCTACTCCGTTGACAACAGTACCCGCATCCATTGTGTCGTCATAATATCCAAGAACCTCATAACCGCACTCCACTGCAAGATCGTATATGACATCACCATAGGACCCTGCTCCAATCAAGAATATTCCTTCCATTGCTGCATCCCCTTTCAACATTATATCCTTTTCTCTTCAGCATAATTCTCTTAGTCTATCGGAAACCCTTCAGTTTCATATTCGAAAACAATATTTTAAGACTCTTTAAGTTCTGAATCAGATATTTTATTAAGTATACTAATAATTTTAATACATTCAAAAGATTATTCCAATACAAACATCAATTCAATTGAAAAAAGTGGCGTTCTTACTGGAACGCCACTTTTTTCTGTGTTATGTATATATATCAGAAGGTTTAGCATGTTTGAATCAAACACGAATACCAAGGCCTGCTAAAACTACATGCTTCTCTGATTTTTACAACCATCGGCAGGAATCGGGATATACTGAACTTTGGTGTTTTCCTTCAAATCGCCATAATATGCAATGTAAAACGGCCTGTATACTTTCCGGGTATTCACAACGTTTATTGAGGGAAATCCTCCTGAACGCCTCCTGACAACTTTTCTTATAAGACTCCTGCCCCTGTTTATCATTCTGTCATCACCATACTCAGCATGCTGTACCATGTCTCTTTTTACATCTATGGTTTCAATTTCAGGCATTGAAGTTATTAGAGATGCACCACCGGTTGTACCGTTTCCCAAGACCCTCACATTTTGTTTCTTCATGTCGGTCTTCTTTTTCATGATTTTACTGATGATGTTCGGTTCATGAATCATCTCATAGTTGATTATCTTATATTCAACATAAAGCAGCTTAACTTCCGAAACCTGCTTGTTCATAAGCATCATTTTACCAAAAATCGATCCTTTTTTTTGTGCAAGTTCCATTGCTTCTTCATAGTCCATCTTTAAAGGATAACAGTTAATTTTCATATCATACTCCAATTCATACTTAATACTATACTACTCTCTTCCAACTTCTTTTACTGCTCTTTATTTTTTGTTGACCCTTATGAAGGATGCCACCTGAAACAGGTAAGATGCGAAAATCAATGTGACTGCCGTCATCAATCCATATGGTGCCAGCTTTCCAATAATAAAATCACTTCTGATCATGATTCCATACATTATTGTCGCTACTATGCAAGCATACAGCAGCACAAGAAATCCATCCAAGCCAATCCAGTCAATCTTCAATACGTCATCTACATTCTTTGTATTATCTACCATAATAATTCTCCTTATTTATTATTCCCCATTGCCGGCTGCAACAGGCTGAATCCCATTTCTATCTTCTCCGATACGATTTCCAATATTGTAGCAGATAAAGGCTGCCGCCAATGCGATGAACACAGGGCTGAAAACCGAAAACTCAATCGCTCTAAGTATCAACAGGGTACCACATCCTCCAACCATGGAAAGCAATCCTCCCATTTCGGTTTTTCTTCCCCTGTACATTAAACCGCCTACAACAGGTACAAATAATACAGACATGGAAATCCCCTGCATCCACACAACTACATCATAGATCAATTCAAACCTGAATGCTATTGTAAGTCCCAGGAAACCTACTACGACAATTGCTATTCTTGTAATTTTGACAATTTGTTCCTGGGTTATATTCTCAGGGCCTCTAAGTCTTGCATATATGTCATTGGTTACAAGAGTCGCACCTACCAGGTAGTAACTGTCAAGGGTTGAAATTGTAGCTCCAAGGAGCCCCAGCATGAACAGTCCTTTAACTCCAACGGGCAAGGATTCCAATACCAATGTTATATAGGCGACTTCAGGCTGTGCCTCCGGTCTAAAGGCCGTAACAAGGATTCCCATGACAGTAAGAATTATATCGAAAACTATCCAAAGGGAGAAACATGTAAGCAATGCCCTTCGTGCAGATTTTGCAGATTCAGCAGCAGAAAACCTCTGATAGAAAGATGGATCTGCATATACATTGAATGAAAGGATCACCAGTGTCACCATCTTACCAAGAGACATTCCTTTTGTCGGGTGCAGCAAGGTTTCAGCATTGTCGCCTAATGCAGCCTGAAGGCCGGCAAATCCTCCGATCTCGGAAAACAATCCGGGGAACACCATTGTGACACCGAAAACCATGAAGAAAAACATTATCATGTCTGTTACGGCTACACCCATGAGTCCTCCCAGGGAAGCTATAACAACTGTAAGTGTTATCAATATTATTCCAAACATCACTTCAGGTATGCCCCAGGCCGCAAGACCTATTCGGGCTCCACCCAGAAGACATCCGAAGCTTGCACATGAAAATACCAGTACACAGGCACCGATTATGGCAACTTTCTTGCCGTACAGGTTTTCCAGCAAATCCGGAATCGTTACATCAGTCCTGACCTGCACTTTGGGTCCTACCCACAGGGCAAGGGGTATTCTGGCAGCATGTGCGGCTATACACCATACAGCCCATACGGAAATACCATATACTGCGGCATATCCTATTGATCCTATTACACCGGCTGCCCCATACCAGGAGGCAACAAGCGTACCTACCAGGAGAGACCAGGGCAAGCTTCTGTTTGCCAGATAAAAACTCTCCATATCCTTTGTTATTTTCGAGAAAAAATATCCTATTCCCAGAATTATTATTCCTGCAATAAAAATTATTGAATTATCCAAAAATGTTAACATAGACACCACCTCATAATATTTAATTAATTTCTGTTCTTTTATAAAACTGCTTTTGCATCAAATCCCCCAAACCGCTAGATACTCCTCTATTCCACCCTTTCATCATGAAAATACGGTTCCACCTCCTATTTCATCATCTTCAACTTGTTTACAACACCTCCCAATGAACCTCCATGCCTGACAAAAACTTCTCCATTTCAATCAAATATTGAAAAAGCCTGTTTCAGGTCATTTATTATATCTTCGTGGTTTTCAAGCCCAATTGCCAGCCTCAGCATATCGTCATTTTCCACCTGAATCAGGCTGTGGGCCTCACCCAAACTGGTAGCTATGGAAAACAGCTTTGTTTTATTGCAAAGCATATAGTCCGCCTCCCTTACGCTTAAACCATTGATGCCGTCCTTTAACCAGAAAGATACTATTCCTCCTCCCATATTGTTCATTTGCCTTTTGCATATCCCATTGTCAGGATGAGATTCCAAAGCCGGATATATGACCTTTTCAACATGGGGATTGGACTCCAGATAACTTGCAACTTCCATTGCCGAACTGCAATGTTTTGTTACACGCATCTCCAGCGTTTCCATTCCCCGAAGTATCAGCCAGGCATTGAAGGGAGACAAGGCTGCACCTGTAAAACAAGGCATTCCTGGATACTTAATGATATCCATATGTTTTTTTGAGCCTATTACCGCTCCTCCCAATGCATCTCCATGTCCATTGATGTATTTGGTCAGGCTGTGTATTACGATATCTGCACCCAATGATAATGGGAAAGAAATTGGCGGTGGTGCAAATGTGCTGTCCACTATCAATATGCAATTGTTTTCCTTCGAGAGCTTAGACATTTCAGCAATATCAACAACACTAAGAGCAGGATTTTCCGGAGTTTCAAACAATAGTATTGATGTATTGTCCTTGATTTCACCCTTAACCTCGTCAATATTCTTGAAATCCACAAAGTCAACGGTTATATCCATTTTTTCAAACAATTCCTTAAGAAGGATGTCGCTGTGAAAAAACAGACCTTTGGAAGCTACTATATTGTCCCCCTTCCTGCAAAGACTCAACAGTGTCGTGGCAACAGCCCCCATTCCCGATCCGGTCACGACACAGGATTCGCCTCCTTCCATGGCAGCCAGTCTTTTTTCCAGCGCGATCACAGTAGGGTTACCTTCTCTTGTATACAAATACCCCAAATCGTCCCATGCCTTGTCCATCTGCTCCACCGTATCAAAAGCGAATGTAGCTGTCTGGTGTATGGGCATTGCCATGGACCTGTTCACCGGATCCACTACATGTCCAGCATGTATCATTTTTGTGTCAAACCTAGCGTTGCTTAAATCGCAACTTGACATATAAATCACCTCATAATAAAATTAAATTCAAAATGTATCTCACAAACAATGATAATATATACAGTCTGTGGAGAGTCAACAGCATATGAAAAATATTTTTGAAGGCAGGAAAAAATGAAGTTATTTTCTATTGGCGAAACATCCAAATTAAACAATATTCCTATTAAGACCCTGCGTTACTATGATGATATCGGCTTGCTCAAGCCTGTTCATATCAATGAGAGTACCGGCTATCGATATTACTCCTATGATCAGTTTGCCACAATAGACAAGATAAAACGGTTCAAGAAACTGAACATACCCTTGAAAGAACTGGGAAAGGCTCTTGACAGCGGCAATGATCCTGTTTATATAAGAAACTTCTTCAACAAGGAAAAGGAAAGAATCGAGCAAGAGATGCACAAACTGGAAATACTAAATGTCAGTCTAAACAAACTGGAAGACTATTATGAATACTGCAAGATTGTACATATGAACAAAAGCATATATACAAGACGGATAGAGAAGCGCTGTTATGTAGCCTATGACTGTAAAAAGGATGAAACCGTATATGAAATGGATTTGGGGCTGAGGAAAATCACCAGAAAACATTTTACCGATGCCATCAGCTTTCTGAATCCCTATGGCTATATATTGGATGGAAATGCGTTGAAAAACAATCAAATACTATTTGAAAAATCTACAGTTGGTGTAGAGTTCGAGGAAAGTCATCCGGAAAAATATATTGTGGAAATTCCAAAAGGCAACTATCTATGCTACTGCACCAAGTTATTGTCTGAAAAATGTGATGTTGGTGAATTGAGCGATTACCTGAAGAAAAACGATATCAAGGCAGAAATAGTCATTGCAGAAGAATTTAAATTCCTGAGCAACAGCCCCTACAGCGAAGCGAATTATGAAATACAGATACTTATAGACTGAAAGATGCTCCTAAAGTGTCTACAACAAAACCTGGCAATATTTAAAGGAGATGCACCCGCATCTCCTTTTACATTCCTATTTCTCAAAAATATACCCTACTCCCCTGACAGACTTGATATGTTTTTCATCCTTGTCTATCTTGCTTCTCAGCCTGTTCACATAGGTTGTAACCGTACCTTCATCGTAGACTTCACTTTCCCATACATTGTAGAGTATCTGTTTTCTTGTAAGAGCAGTATATGCATTGTCGATGAAGTATAGCAGAAGCTTGAACTCAGTATTGGACAGGCTTATATCCTCTCCCCCAGCCGTCACCTTGTAGGCATTCCTGTAGACCTTTATATCGCCGAATTCCACTGCCCTGTCGTAGCTGTCCCTCCCATACCTTTCGGCTCTTCGAAGGTGGGCCTTTATCTTTGCAATCAGCACAACGGGGTCGAAGGGCTTCGTTATATAGTCGTCGGCTCCAACGCCAAGTCCCCTCACCTTGTCGTACTGAGTGGCATTTGCGCTGAGGAAAATTATGGGCACGTCATTTGTTACACGGATCTTTTCACAAAGAGTTATACCGTCCATGTCATCCATGTTGATATCCAGGATTATGAGGCTCACTCTTTCATCCAGCATTGCAAGGGCGTCCTTTCCGCTGTATGCCGCAACGGACTTGATATCATACATCTTCATGTACTCCTGAATGAGGTTCACTATCCTCTTGTCGTCATCCACTATCAAAACTCTGCTGTCCATGGCTGCCTCCTTCACCTATTATAAACAACATTCACAATAATTATTATATAACAATACTTCCTCCTATAATTATAACAGTTTCATGACAAAATATCACAATTCAATTACAGTTGAATATAAAACCCGTCAACATCGCAAGAAAACGATTTTTCTATGGTATATTTTAGTTGCAGAGGAAAGTCATCCTTATAAATCATGTCAATGGAGCAATAATGTATAACAGCGAGGTCTCGACTTGGAGGTGCTAAAATTATCATTATTGATTTAAAAATTTTTGTACCGACGGAGTAGGGAGCTGTTAGACATAATTGTGGAATGACACATATTTGACTTTCTGAAGCTGTAAAAATACAAGGAGGAACATTCAATGGAACAAAGAAAACAATTAACAGAAAAGAAATCATACTCAATCAACACAATTCTTAAATTTTTCATCTTCAGCTTCATCGGAATACTAATGTTTTTCATCCCCGTGGAACTTGGAGGCAAGTCCACTATACTGCTGGACCATATAGTAACGGGAATAAAAACCAACCTTGCCCCTCTTACACCATACTATGCACTGATCGTTATAATACTTGGGGCAGTACTGCCATTCAAAAACAAGACATGGAACAAGACAAAGGTGGATATGGTATTTTCAATATTCAAGGTCTTCGGAATCGCCGTTGCAGTCATGGCAATCTTCAACATAGGACCTGCGGTTTTGTTCGAACCTGACATGATACCATTCCTGTTCAACAAGCTGGTTATCCCTGTAGGACTCATAGTTCCCGTTGGAGCAATTTTCCTTACATTCCTGGTGGGATATGGTCTTCTGGAGTTCATAGGAATAATCATGGAACCTGTAATGAAGCCGATATGGAAAACTCCAGGAAAATCTGCAATAGATGCTGTCGCTTCTTTCGTAGGAAGCTATTCCATAGGTCTGCTGATCACAAACAGAGTCTTCAAGGAAGGAAAATACACAATCAAGGAAGCCTGCATAATAGCAACAGGATTTTCAACAGTATCCGCGACATTCATGATAGTCGTTGCCAAGACCCTTGGACTCATGGAGCAGTGGAACATATACTTCTGGTCAACCCTTGTAATAACATTCATAGTATCGGCCATCACCGTCAGACTCTATCCCTTGAGCAGGAAGAGCGACGAATACATAATTGACAATCCTGACGTCCATGAAAAAAAGGAAGGAAACATATTTGCAAATGCTTGGTCCGAAGGAATGGAGGCAGCAGAAAATTCAACGCCTTTCCTTCAAAACATATATGAAAACCTGAGAGACGGATTCAAGATGACAATGGGAATACTGCCATCCATACTTTCCATAGGACTCTTCGGTCTTCTGCTTGCAAAATATACGCCGGTATTCGACATCATAGGATACATCTTCTATCCATTTACTCTTTTGGCGAGAGTTCCTGACCCGATGCTTGCGGCCAAGGCTTCAGGTCTTGAAATTGCAGAGATGTTCCTGCCTGCACTTCTGGTTGCCGGTTCAGACATCATCACAAAGTATGTAATAGGAGTAGTAAGCGTATCGTCCATACTGTTCTTCTCGGCATCAATACCATGCATCCTGTCTACGGAAATACCAATTTCATTGAAGGAGATACTCATAATCTGGGCAGAAAGAACAGCACTTACAATACTCATAGCCGCACCTGTAGCCTATCTGTTGTTCTAACTTCAACTGAAATATGATAAAATAGGGTATCTGCAAATATGCAGAATACTCTATTTTTTATATAGCCAAATTAGATGCAAAGGATGATAATATGAGTCTTAAAAAGAAAATCACTCTGATGATCAGCATAATAATCATAATATTTCTGATTATCATCAGCTTGTTCATTTATTCCATATCAGCCAAGGTCCTAAACGACGAGGCTGAAAAATATATGGAAGTACAGCTGTTGAGAGCACAGGAAAAAATAGACCTTCTGGTGGAATCCATACAACAGGAAACACAGCTCCTTGCCCGGGATGTACAGGTGGAAAAATTCCTCAAGGGTGAAATGGAAATGTATGACCTAAACAGTTACCTTTCAGCCAGAATGGATGAACTGAACAGTGAAAGAAACTACCATATGGACCTCTTCATCATAGATACATCAGGCGTAATTATTTCTACAACAATGACAGAAGCAATATATCTCGACCTTTCGGAAAGGGAATATGTTCAGAAATCACTGGAAACAAAAATGCTTGTCACAAGCGACATCCTCCATGCAAAATCAGACGGATCAATGATAGTCAACACCGTTTATCCCATCACTGACAACCAAGGTGAGCTGATAGCCCTGGCAGGGATAGCCATCAGAGCCGAGGAATTCATAAACTTCATCAAAGACTTCGAGTTGGGAAAATCCGGATACTATGTGATCATCGATTCAAACGGCTTCATTCTATCTCATGTTGATTCTGAAAAAATCGGCCAAAGAGTAGAAAACTCCGACTACGAGATCAACCTGACCGGCTTAAGCAAGGACACCTTCATCAAGGACCGTTCAGAAGGTCTCATCAGAACATACAAGCAGATGAACAGCAACAACTGGATTCTCATGGCAAACCTTCCTGAAAAGGAACTTGAGCAAAAATCAGCCCGTCTTCTCATATACGTATTTGGCTTGGGAATACTGCTCATTTTTGCAGCAATAGCAACAAGCATACTTGTGTCGGGAAAGATATCCAAACCCATAGTATCAATTACAAACTATATAAACAGCATAACCGACAGCAGCAACTATCTTGACACCACAATAGCAAAAACAAAGAGCACCTTCAACGGAAAAAAAGAAGATGAACTGGAAAACCTGAACAATTCATATGAAAACCTTAAGGAATATCTGGACAGGAGGAGCTCACTGGAAAAAGACAGCTATGACCTCATACGCACCTCGGAGGAACTGACAACCTCACTTGAAAAGAAATCATACGAAACAGCCAGGTTCATATCGACCCTGTCGCATGACCTGAGGACATCCATAACTCTTATCAAGGGCTTTTCACAGGGCCTCATTTCAGATATGGTAAAGGATGAAAAAGACAGGAAAAGATTTTTAAAAGAAATATATGCAAGTGCCGAAGGCATAGAAAACATAACCTTTGACATACTGGATTCCACCTATGAAGCGCAATACAACCAGAAGCTCAATATGGAAAAGACATCTGCAGTCACCGCTTCAAGGGCTATGGAAAAGCAGTCAAGAGCTTATGTGGAAAATTCAAACAGGAAATTCGAATCATCCATTAAAGTTGATGAAAATACATGGGTATATATGGATACAATAAAAATCAACAGGGTTATCAACAATCTTATCACAAATGCCGTAAAGTATTCACAGGAAGGATCAACCGTCACGCTCAAAATAGAAGAAGATAGGGACCACATACTGTTTTCAGTCAAGGACAATGGAATAGGAATTCCTGAAAGGGACCAGAAGTACATTTTCGATATGTTCTACAAGGGCGACAACAAGGACAAGAAAAGCTACGGACTTGGACTCTTCATTTCAAAATCAATAATAGATGCCCACGGCTCCGAACTGAAAGTAGAATCACAGGTAAACAAAGGAACCACCTTCTACTTCTCCTTAAACAAAGCGACTTAACCATTTTAACTTAGTAATTTAAAAAGGCATTTGAATTCCAGACGAAAATTCAAATGCCTTTATTAATTAAATAACTCTATGCAACTTTCTTGAGTTTGGCTTTCACAGGGCTGTAGATAGCCTTGCCTATGGGAAGCACTTCCTTGCCGAAAGCACCGTTTACGATTATTGCTCCCGAACCGTAGAACGAAACCATTGAAATCAAGAACTCCGAATATGCTGCAAGTTCATGCGCCAGCTCTTCCATTATATGGAAGGTTGAAAGGGACAATCCCAGAAACAGCAAATCGATAAGGAAAAATATTATGAATAATACCTTGTTTGTTGCCAATGATCCCACAGTCATGAATACGCTGAATATAAGGTATCCTATGAATGCAAATCCAAGTTGCTTCGGATCCACAGCATTGGCAAGGGTTTCACCAAACACCCCTGCATTCATCATCCATGCCATTGCCATTGAATACCAGAACAATGCATATCCTCCAAATGCCGTAGCTCCAAACATGTTGTCCTTCTTAAAATCCATGAAACATGCAATGAGCTGTGCAGTAGCCCCCAAAAACACCACCCATGGAATCAGGTACGAGACTCCGGTAGTGAGTCCCAGCTTTGCAGACGACGCCACAATCGTGACGAGAGCCAATCCCAGCAAGCCCAACGGCGTAGGGTTGGCTACAGTAATTTTTCTTTCATTCATTAATTGAATCCTCCTAATTATATAACTGACCTCGAACATTTTATCATTTTTGAATCCCACCATGCAAGACATAAATGCATTCTTGCATTAATTCCTTTTTTACGTCAGTGAATGATCGTTACCACTTATAAAACACAAGCCATCTGTGCTATAATTGGTGGTGGTAAGCTTTCTACGCATATGAGCTTTCCTAAACTAAAACATAAATAGAAGAGGACTTGAATTTGAAAACAAAAAAGCTATTATATATAATAACAACTTCATTGTTGACCATAGCAACACTGTATATCACCGACCAGGTACTGATGCTTAGCTACAATACCAAGATAGCAGTTAAACTCATAACCTTTCTGACATTTCCACTTATCTATATCTTTGTTACAAAAGACAATATCATAAAGGGCTCCATTGAAAATGCCGGAAGGAATTTCAGGAAACTGAAGATAAAAAGCATCAGCACAATACTTGGATTGGTATTATTCCTTTTTCTTATAGGTATGTTCTCCATCTTCAAGGGCTTCCTTGACATGGAGTCCATGAGGACGGATTTTGCAGACAAATACAAAATAACCAAAGACAATCTTCTTTTTTATGGATTGTACATGTCATTTGTCAATTCACTCCTGGAGGAATACTTCTTCAGAGGATTCATATTTCTTAACCTGAAAAAAATCGGCTATAGAAAGACGGGATACGTAACAAGCTCTATTATGTTTGCAATCTATCACATAGCAAACTTCCAGAACTGGTTCTCCCCGCTTCTTTATATATTGGCCATTGCAGGCCTCTTTGTTGGAGGAACAATATTCAACCTCCTGGACGACAAGGACAATACCTTTTTCAACAGCTGGTTCGTTCATATATGTGCAGATTTGGCCATAGTGCTTATGGGGTATTTGATACTTATATAGACGTTCCAACTGCACAAAAATTCATCTAATATTTCTTGACTTATGATACAAGAAAGAGGCTGCACCTCGTCCGGTTAATCTCCGGTTATGGCACAGCCTCTATGCATTC
Organism: Dethiosulfatibacter aminovorans DSM 17477; assembly: GCF_900142005.1. Taxonomy (GTDB): domain Bacteria; phylum Bacillota; class Clostridia; order Tissierellales; family Dethiosulfatibacteraceae; genus Dethiosulfatibacter; species Dethiosulfatibacter aminovorans. The sequence continues at coordinate 1,976 of NZ_FQZL01000005.1, read as the reverse complement.
ATTCGCATCATCCCGCCAGAAATTCAGCCTTCACAAGAGCTTTTACAGCATCCTCCATCTTATCTTCATTGACTCTGACTATCGGGCCTGTACACCCCATGCCGCTTTCTGCATAAATGCCTTCCTTCCACAGGGCCTGAACTGCATCCTCAAGATCCATGATGTCTATTCCCGCTATCTGTCCTGTAACAGTCTCCTTTTCAGGCATCTTCACTTCTTCAGCAGTTTCCGCAGCCTTCTTTGTTTCCTTAAGGGAATCAAGTATCTCATCAAGTCCTGACTTTTTAGCTTTCTGGAATTCGGTCCTGCTCTTTTCCGCAAGCCTTCCCTTTGCAAGGTCCTTCGCATATGCCAATGCATTTGCCACTACAGGAATTCCCGATGCCCTTGAAAGGATCAGTATTGTCCTTTCATAGTCCTCTCCTATTCCGGGTCCGTAGCCGAATCCTGATGCCTCGTAGCTTCCTCCGGTAGTGAATGAGGAGAATACCTTCATCATTATGTTTCCAGTGAGGGTGTCCGTAACCATTACATCTGCAGTTCCGCAGAGAAGGTCGTTTCCTCTCATTACGGATCCTCCGTCTGATCTCATGGATTCCGCGAAGTTTATGGCATATCCTCTTGAATCAAGATCCTTAAGTGCCCTTTCAACCTGTCTTGCTCCGTCAAGGTTCAGTATTCCCACTGTAGGGTTTTCAAGTCCCATTGACTTGGCTGTGATTATTCCGTGCAGTGCATTCTTCACCATCGCCTCGCTTCTGTGAACAGACGATGTTCCCGTTGTTGTCGCAAGGTACATCTCTTTTCCCATTCCGGGAGTGAATACCTTTCCTACCGTTGATACTCCTATTGGGAAGTTGTAGTGCATTGTTACACACGCACTTATGTGGTTCGAATCAAGGAGCTCCTCCATCTTTGTGTGCATCTCTTCCTCGGAGTCAACTTCGACAGTCTCTAGTCCCGAGTCATTCTTCGGTCCTATGAGGACCACTTCCATGTCGGGATTGTTCCTTGCCGCGAGGACTGCTCCGTCTATGAGGTTCTTGCTTCCATGCTCGCTTCCAAGGATTGTTATTCCAACCCTTGTCTTTTGACCGAAGGATCCTGTTTCTATGGCTTCGGCTATTTCAAGCATTGTCTTTCCAATGAGTTGTTTTATCTTCTTCTCTTCCATGTCATCACTCCTGTCCGTCAAGAAGCTGTGATGCAAGTCCTCTCATTGCCTCTGCTATCATGGATTTCACCGTATCCCGTGACAATGTATTTTCAGTCGGTTGATCCGACGTAATCTTGCCGCTGTTTCTTTCAATGATTACGGATACTCCGTCAAAGAGGTTTGTCATCCTTCCGAGGAAGAGGCTTCCCTTTCCTACTATCATTACCTTGTTCAGGCTTCCTTCAGTAAGGTCTTCCATTGCAAATCCAAGGTAGGGCACTCCTGAAGGTATGTGTCCCTGGGTTGGGGCCCATCCGTTCATTCCGTGGTCCTTAACGAAATTTGGAAGCTCTTTTCTTTCTATGTCTTTTCTTTTTACTCCAAGGGCTCCTATCATCTTGTAGTTTGATTCAGGAACATTTCCTGCTCCTGCAGGCTTTGTGATATCGGGGTTTTGCATCTCCACCGAGTATTTGTCTATGTCTGTAATCTTAAGGCCTGCCTTGTCAAGAGGGTCCGTAATAAGTGATGTTATTACTGCCTGTGGAGAGGATCCCGTTCCCACCGTATGTCTTCCTACAAGGTCTGTCCTGACCTGAGGGTTCACACCGTCGTTTTCGCTTACCAGTATTGCAAATGCTCCCAGTACGTCTTCAAGGACCGGCATTTCCTTCTTCACGTGGTCCTTTCCGTTCATTCCAAGCTTTGCAGTTGCTCCACCTGCAACCATGACTACATTCTTGTATACTCCCGCCTTGACGAGGGCTGATGCCTGAATGAGGGCATGTACAGGTGCCGCACAGAATCCTCTTGTGTCTGA
>NZ_FQZL01000022.1 GCF_900142005.1 Dethiosulfatibacter aminovorans DSM 17477 | reverse complement strand
GCCCCCCACTGTCAAGACAAAAGTTTTATCAATTTAAGTTAGGTGCTCCTTTCATTGATATTTATAGTAATCTAGCCGCTGTCAAGGGCGAGGTACGAGCTTGTATACCCTTGACTGCATAAGCAGATATCCTGTTGTCAGTGCCAGTCATGGCACCTGCCTTCCGGCGAGGATGGGTTTTAGGGCAAAGCCCTAATCATGCTGAAATTTTCAGGAATGGAATCCCGTGGTAAATTTTAGCCGGTGTTGTGTAATCAAATGTCTGGTGTGGTCTATTGGTATTGTAATGTAGAATGTATTCATCTATTAATCTTTTGAGTTGTCTGCCATTTGAATATTCTTCAAGGTAGAGCTTTTCCCATTTCAAACTTCGCCAGAAACGCTCGATACAGATGTTGTCAAGGGCTCTACCCTTGCCATCCATTGAAATCTTGATACCATTGGATTTCAGGAGGCTGATATAGGCATCACAAGTAAACTGCGATCCTTGATCTGAATTAATAATGTCAGGCTTGCCATGAGTGGCTATGGCCTTGTTTACAACTCTTGTGATGAGTCCCTTGTCCATTGTGTTGGACAGCTCATAAGCAACAATATATTTTGAATGCCAATCAATGATAGCAGCAAGGTACATGAAGCCCTTTGGCATTCTGCAATAGGTAATATCAATACTCCAAACCTGATTAGGCTTTGTGATATTCATTTTTCGAAGCAGGTAAGGGTACAGATATTTAGCACGACCTCTCTTGCTTAGGTTTGGTCCTGGACATAGCCCGTGGATGTTCATCTCACGCATATACTTACGAGTGCGCTTACGGTTGATCTTAACATCATAGTCCCTATTGAGTATAACTGTCATTCTTCTGTAACCGTATTCAGGATGGCTGGTATAGATCTCATCTATGAGCCATTTTATGGCATACTCCTCAGACCTGTCTATTTCAGCAGGTATGTAGTAGAGTGTGCTTCTATTGATATCAAGCAGTTGACACTGCCTGGTTATCGTCAATTTAGGATGTTTACTTATCATTTTTTGGCGATTCTGTCGGGAGACCGAATTGTTTAGATTTTTTTTTGAGCCAATTGACCTCACACGTCAATTGACCAAGTTGTCTATGAAGTTCATCAACTTCTTTTTCATGCTCCTTCTGCAGTTTTTCAGACTCATCTTTATCCTTGCTGAAGGCTCTTGATGCATTCTTAAGAAATTCGGTTTTCCAACGAGTTAACTGATTTGGTTGAACTTCATACTTAGCGGCAATCTCCACAAGCGTCTGTTCCTCTCTCAATACTTCGAGGACAATCTTGGTTTTCTGTTCTGGGGTAAAGTTTCTTCTCTTTTTCATAGCTTTATTCTAACTTATTTTGAGGATTTTGTCGTCTAGTTTCTTGGGTTCATTATAGTATTAAGTTTTCAATTATGTTTTCTATAACAATATTTCGGAGGATTATGACATGAAAAAAAAATACATAATTATGATGGTTAGTTGCATAATATTAACAATGATGGTAGGGTGTGGAGTCAAAGCATCTGAAAACGAAAATAATAACGATTCGGATACAATTCAAAACATTGAGGAAGAAGAATTATCACTTGAAGAAAAAACTAGGGAAATGTTCGCAAAATATTATGCGGGTATCATTGAAAACAAACCATTAGATACTTTTGAATGTATTTATAATGCAGATAAGTTAGAAGGTATAGGCATTAATATTAATGAAAGTATAACTCAAATGATAAATGATTCTTTTAAGAGAGATATTATTAATGTAGATATGATTATTACAGGTATAAACAATATTGATTATGGAGATGGTTCATTTTATAGTTGTTCTGTTACTGAGAAGTATGTAAATAGCTCAAATGAAAGTTTTTCTAGTAGTCAAGATTATATTATTCATATTGAAGATGATAGCTCAATAAGAATTGTGTGGCAAGGGTTAACAGGGCATGTAGTCGATATTTTGAATGAAAAGTCAGCCATGCGTAGTACTTCTTTTCAAATTGATGAGTTTAATGCATATGAAGGTGTAGGATTTATATCACTAAGCATAAATTTTATTAACAATTCTGATGTGGATGCATCGCTTGGATGGGTGAATGGATATAGATTTGTTATTGAAGATAATAACAATTCTATTATTAGTGAGTATAGAGCTGCATCATCACTAAGATGTTATCAAACTGAAACTGTTACGCATACAATTTATATATCGGATAGTTCACTTGAGGATTTCATTGAGACTTTACAATATGTGTATGTGACTAATGTATATATACTCAGTGATAGAGGGTTGCCTAATCCAGGTGCAGATCCAGGTAGTGTATTGTTATACTGTATTGGAAATGACCATGATAAGTTTGAAGCAAAGTTCGATGATATACAATAAATAGTAGTGTATAAAATAAACGATAAGTTTAAAAAGGAGGTTGTTAAAAATGATGCTTTTTGCTCCAATTATTATTTTTGGGATTTTAAGTTTTATTATTAGCTCAATTAGTAAAAAAAAGAAATTACTTAAACAAGTAAATAACTTCATGAACGTTCTCGATTTAATGAATGATGATTTACTCAGCGATCTTGAGAATCGTCTTAGTACATTAAAAGGAAAACGCATGAGGTCTTTACTCAAAGCATATCAAGAAGTAGGAATAAAATCATCTGATATGAAAGGCGATATTCAAGATTTTTTAGAACAACTTTATCTAGAAATTACAACAATTCAATTAGAAGGAGATATAAAATTCTTTGAACTGTTGAATGAAGAAACTCAACAAAAAGTGTTAAAAAAACTTGGCTCAAAAAAAGGTTTATTTGTAAGTTCTGTAGAATCTTTAAAAGATATAGGTTTAATTAAACATAAACTATTAATGAAAATGATAAAAGCAAAAGTAAATGTTAAAATAAGTGAAGCTTTAATTATATATAAGAAAGAAATGTTGAAATTTTCCCAGGCGATGAACGATTTAAACTTAGATTCGTTCATTGATACTATGGATAACACTGATTTCGATTCATATAGTGAATTGTTTAATATGCAAATGATAAATGACATGATGCAACAACAAATGACTAATCAAATGATAAGTGATATGAATCAAAGTATGCAGATATGTATGGATGCTGCATTAAGAAGTATTACACCTATGGATTTTGGAGGTCATATGGGTGGTGTAGGATTCAATCCGTCAGAAACAATGCATCATGACATGAATCAAATGATGAACAGTATGAATGATATGGGTATGAACAATATGCACAACATGGGGATGAATGATATGAATAACAATAATGGTATGGGATTTTAGAGTGTTAGCATTCGTGGGTGTTTAAATAAAACTCCAGTAGAATAAGTAGGAGATTCCTAGTAGATTAAACCATATAGGAGCATAAATGAAGGTACTAGTATGTAAATACGTATTCTATCAAAAGGGAGCAAAAGGCTCATATATATTTGAATAGTTAAGAGTTTTGATTAAACATAATTATGAATGTTTAGATAATTTTATATATAATAAAAACTTTGGAGGTAAAAGATGAAAAGATTAGTCATTATTGTAATTGTTGTATTAATGCTATCATCTAACATTGCATATGCAGCTAATAATTATGATACTATTCTTAAGAGTATTTCAGGTGAGAGCATACAAGAATTACAAGACGATAGATATATTTCAACACCTAGATTATATGAATACAATACAAAAAAATATTTATCGTATCAGATCAACAAAAAAAATTGTGGGAGATATTTGTATACTATATTCACTGATATAGATGGGAATCCTGTATATGATGAAGAAATTGTAGAACATTTATATAAAGCTTATTTTTTACATGAAGTATTAACAGACGAAGATTTGACAAAGCCTATTAGTTATTATGAAAAAAACAACGAGATGCTAGCTGAATATAAAGTTCTTGAAACATATTCTGAAATGGTGGGTATGATTGGCGCAGCGTATTTAAACCAAGAAAGCATGATTAAAGCTTTAGTAAGTTATATAGCAGAGGAATCGTTAGAGAATCTTAGTTATGAAGAATTGTTAAAGCTATATTATATGCTTAGCTTCTCAAATATAAAGAAGATCGTTGAAGAGACTGAAAAATATGTTTTGGAATCAAAGTCTAGCAGATGTATTGACTGTTGTATAGCTGAGGAGAAGTTGAATAAGTTTATTTTCGCTGAGTCGTTTGGAACAGGTTTATTATCTTTAACTGGGGATGAGATATATAATAAAGCGGAAGATACCAATGCATTAACAGCGTTCATACTTACATTTAAAAGTTTTATTGGAAGTACTGATATTGAGAAATTAGAATTAGACAACGATGATATTAATAGATTTAAAGAGTTGGTAAGTTTAATAAAAGCATATAATAATAGTGATAAAAAAGAAGAAAATGAAGAAAATATAATTACAAAAACTAAAGACTTAATTGATAATATCGAGGTGTTAGAAAGTGTGAAACACTTTGAAACAATAAGATTTGAAAATTGGGAGAAACTTATGTATCCCAGTATTAAGTTGTTAAAAAAGACATATAAAATGAATCGTTCAGAATATTGTATTTTAGCAAGAAGATACGAAGATTATGATTCAAAATATTGGGCTAATAGTAGTATTGGCTATGTAACTAGGGAAGGCATTTTTAACGGATATGAAGACGGTGAGTTTAAACCAAATAATAAAATTAGTAGAATTGAATATATTATAATAACACTTAGAGCACTAGATTATGATATTGAAAGCGCTAAAGGTGAGATATGGTATAAGGATTATTTAGAAAAAGCGATAAGCTTAGGCTTGATTAAGAGCGGTGAATATGATGAAGTAAGCATTGTAGAACCTATTACAAGAAAAGAAATGGCGAAAATAATTGTAAATGGATTGAATTTGGACTCTGTTGAAATTGAAAGCTCTATTAGAAAATCTATCTTAGATTACAAGCAAATAGATAATTATTATAGAAATGATGTAGTTAGAGCATACTCACTAGGTCTTATTAATGGCAAATTAGATGGTAGTTTTGATCCTGATGGATTAGCTAAAAGATCAGAAGCAGCAGTTATTATTAGAAGGGCTAAAAATGAGTATTACAGGGGTATTTAAATACTAGAGTAGAAGATGATACTTTGTAATGTCTAAATTGTGATACATCAATATAAATTAGGAGCTGAATTCTAATTGACCAAACACAAGGTATACATCCGTAATTTTTGATTTGTTATTGTAAAGTTATGCAATTAGTTATACAATAGTTATTGGGATATGCTGAATTGGGGTTGGCGTGTTTATTAATATTTTTTGTAGTGGTTTGAATGGCCCTGTTCAGTTTTTGAGCGGGGCTTATTTTAATGCAATTATCTGTAGGAGGGTACAATGAAAGAAATAAGTACATGTATTTGGCAATAGAGTTTTGATTAAAATGGCAATACATAAAATTGCTTGACATGGAACCTCTGTGAGTATGGCTGACAAGCAAAAAAGCCTAGTATACCAAGGCTTGATGATTATTCCGGTGTTACTGTACCTATAATCCGGTAAAGACGATACCGCCTTTCCGGTAATGGATACTGCCATAACTTTTGTGTGATAAATAAGAAAAGTTAAACGAAACAGATTTGGCCTGCGAACCATTTACATGGAGAGACCAATATGGTAGCCTGTCCATTTGCAGTGCCTACATGTTGCCGCCTTAGGCAATATAGCCATATTGGTAGAGGCTCCATGTCAATGGCAAATCACTCTGCACTGGCTTATATATTTCGGTATCCTAAGTCCGGAATCATGGTATCATTAACCCGGATACACGGTACAATCTGCTCCGGAATATCCAGCTTGACACCCGAGACAGGCTACCATACTCACTTCTCCATATAAAGCAATTTTATGTTGCCATAAGTTGCAAATATGTTTTGCCATTAACAATTGTATAACAGAGTAAATATGCTTTTTATATGGGTGAAAAAAACGAATTTTTATCCATATAGACTTGACATGGGTAATGTTTACCTTGTCAATAGCAGGCTGATTGATGTTGTAAAAGAATAAGTTAATAATATAATGCAAATATATATGAATCAACAGTATAATAAAGCAAATTAACGAAAATGTGATTATTGTACCGATAACCTTCCGCCTTCACCATTAAACTCTCATAGAGAATGAAACCAGCATGCTTTTTAATTAGGCATGCTGCTTCTTTTTTTGAAACAGAAAAAATTTCCCGGGAAAACATCGAAAGTACGTTCCAGATTGAGAATCAAGAAGGAAATTAAAAATATTAAGGAAATGTAATAATAAATATCCATTAATCAATTGTGTTGGTTTTTTATAGTAGTATAATAATAGTGGGTGGATATATGGGATTAAGTTAATAATTATGGCGATATCTGTCTGCATGCAGGTATCGTCTTTTTTTGAAAAATTTGGAGGTGTTGGGCATGGAATATGTGGCAATGGGATTGCTGGGTTTTGGCTTGATATTCGTCATTGTTGCGAATGCAGTGAAAATGGGAACAAGAGAAGCGCTACAGGAATTCAAGGATGAACTTATAGAGGAATTTGATATACAGAGGAAAGAATAAGGGGGAGGTATCATGCTAGGGGAGTTTTTTTCATTTGAGGGTAGATTGAATAGAGCTAGGTTTTTTGGTTATGGATTAGTATTGGCAATTATAGCATCGGTGTTTGATATAATCATTGATAGTGTCAGCAATTTAGGAGTATTGCTTGTGTTATTAGTATTGGCTATAATAATTGCTATTTTTGAACTCAGCATATGTGTAAGACGTCTTCATGATATTGAGAAGTCGGGCTGGTATGTACTATTGCAAGTTATTCCAATAGTCAATGTCATCCTGGCACTAGTTCTAATATTCATGAAGGGTACGGATGGACCAAATGAATATGGGGATGATCCTCTCCGATTGAATTATGAGGAATGGTAAAGACTTTAGTATGACATCTTAAGGAAATGATACAAAATCCCGACTTTGCACAATTGATTTTTTGGAATTTTAGTAAAGGGGCGGGTGAAGTGAAGAAACAATATTAGCTAAAGGAATTCTATGAGTCTTCAGGTTTATGCGAGGAGAACTTAAAAGACCTGATCTATAGGAATTTTAAGAATTAACCTGATCAAAATCAGTATCTTGTGACACCTGCAAAATATATGAATATATTGAATAAAAAACAATCGGAGGGCGAAATAAATGAATCAAAAGTTTAGAATTGCAATTGTGATGCTGATGTTTGTACTTGTTTTGAATGGATGTCAAGAAACAAGTAAAGGCGAAACCTATAATAATGAAGAATATGGTTTTTCATTTGAAATTCCGAAGAATTGGGCTGGGAAGTATGAAGTTGTAGAGGAAGACAATAAAGTAACTTTTTATTATACCGGATACGAGTATGAAGGTGGAGCTTTTCAGGAGTTCTTTAAAATAATTGTGATGGATGAAGAATCTTATAATGAGAAGGAACGGGGCAGAGAATTACTTCTTGCAATAGAGGATGGAAATGCTTTTTTTGTTGTAACTCCACTGGATGTAGGAATTGCAGATGAAGAAAAATCAGAAGAATATTCTGATCTTTATATAAACCGAGAATCTATAAAAGAATTGTTCAGCATGAATTACAGTAAGAATCAATTAGGAAGTGAAGAATCTGTTTCGGAACAAGAGTTAATGAAAGTTAATTTGTCAGATTCATGGAACGAGTTGTGGGATGATATTGTAGAAGATGGTATAAACACTACACTTTCTTCGGATCAGATTGCACAGGTAAATGAGGTGATAGCACCGACATTTACAGATACAAATGACAATTTAACTGTAAACCCTATTAGTTGTTTCTTTACATCGTACTACAGTAGTCCTGAAGATATGGATTTTGCTAACTTCCTGCGATATTTTCCTTACCATAGCGACGTAAATGATATTGAAGAATTCAACTGTCTCAAATCACAAGGAAACTGGCCATTTGGAGAAGAACTTGAAACCACGCCAGTTCCGATTCATAGATATTTGACAGAAGATATTGAGCTGGTAATGTGGGAGTATGCAGGTATCAAATTAGAAGACTTGAAGGATGTAGGTTTGGATGAAATACTATATCTGGAAGATTATGATGCATACTACAATTTTACGAGCGATTTCGGACCGGGATTCTTCAACTGTACTTCCGGCGAAGTAGCTGACGGTACTATTAAACTGTATGAAGAACATGGGACTTACAAGGTCGCAATATTGACTCTTGAAAAACAGAATGGAAGGTATGTTATCGTGTCTCATCAGGAGGTGGATGAGCAAGAAAATGATGCAATTAATGAAGTTGAAAACGAATTTGACCTGATCATAAAGCCCACTGATAGTAAGCTTGCAGAAATCAACTATGTTGATAGTCAATATATATTGGATGGTCAGACTGTAGGTTATGTTGATAAGTTTGCAAGATTGTCCCTTGACCGGTTGGCAGGCTATTTTGACTTTGAAAATGAAGGTAATGTGTATAGCAAAGGAACTTATGCATTTGAAGTTCATGAAGGGGAAAGGGTGGTCACTACATACTATAACGGACAACAAGTAGATGACTGGAATCTATCCTATGATACGATATTTGAGTCTGGTGACATATATGTGGTGGATTTTGATATTGCTGAGGTGCTTGGTCTGGAAAAGACATGGAATCCAGAAGATAACAGTATACTATTTAGTGGAACTGATTACAGCGTTAGGGATTTTGGCACTATTGATATATTCGGATATGACCTTTTTCTGAACTCTGAGCGTCCTTCTGATGTTGATGTCTATATTTATCCGGATAGTGGCAATATGGTGATGATGTCAGGTCATTATGACAATGAGTTGGGAAGTTTCGTAGGGACCTCTCAAGCAAAAATCGACAGTGAAGTGACAGATGTGAGGATAATTGTCAGAAATAAGGGTAGAATTTTGTATTTTTCGGTTATGAAAGATGTTATGGCCGATATCACTAAACACAAGATAAGCACCGGTCAGATAGGAAAGTTTACCTATCTGGAATTGGAATTGCCGAAAGCGGGATATGTTATTTCTGATGATGGTAATATCTATATAAATGGAACAATATCAGCATCCAGGGAGATAACAGTAATTATTTCTAAAGACGGTACAGAAGTTGATAGAGGACAATTTCCAATTGTTGATGGTGAATTTGACATCCAAATGCCATTGAAAGGAGATGAAGGGGTTTACAATGTGGAAATTATGGGAGAGATGAATCCTTATGGTATTCAAGAACTGTTTCATTTTTATGTTTTAAAACAGTAGATGGCTCAGGTATAATAGAGAAAAACCATATAAAGAAATAGGAAATCAAATGGGGTTTAGATCGGTTGCAGCAGGGCCATTGGTTAGGAGTGCATACCTTGCTGATATAACATATAACCGAACGATGGACTGACAGCAATTAATGGCTTCTGATTGATAGCCCCCCTTGAAATGAAGGAGGGGAATTCAAGTCATTAGCTGAAGTTGTCAACTATGGCACTATTTGTGTTCAAAGAAAACCAACTCATTCGAAGAAGACTTATCTTCATAAATCAATTTTTTATCCAATACATTTTTAACTGTTTGGAGTCCCGTAAGAATCGTATTTATTTCTTCATTGCCTAAATTGCCGAAAGTGTCATTGAAAAAATTATTTATAATAGCCCTGTGATTTTTAATGATTTCATTGCCTTTTTCAGAAAGCTCAATATATACTATTCTCCTATCTTCTTCGCTTCGGATTCTTTTGACGATATCCTGCTTTTCAAGTCTGTCAATAATCCCAGAAACAGTACTGTTTACAAGATTCATTTCCTTGCTGATTTCACTGATTTTCAATCTATTGCCGTTGGAAAGTGTTTTGAGGACCATGATCTGTGGTACAGTAAGTCCGGTGTCTTTAAACTCATTCTTAATGCTGTGGTTTAGCTTGGAGTTTATTTCTCTTATCAGGGAAGCGATTTGATATCCATTTGTACTATTTGTCATTTCACCATTCCTTTCGTAAACATTATTTTATATTATACTATTTATATCACAACAGTAAAAGGCAACTTACAGTGGAAATTTATTGATCTATATCATTTTTAATACCATTCCGGTCATAAAAGGTATCAACCATATCATCCATACGAATAGGCTGAACTTATGGAACTTGATAATTTGTGCAGTGTTTTTTTTCACCAAAACAATAGTAGCCCAAGTTGCATGGAACAACATCAACAGTATTGCCAGAGTACCAGTTATTCCATGAATATCAAAGGTGAATTTATCGCTCATTAGCGACATCATTGTTGTTCCAGTGGTATCAAATATGAATCCTATCCAGAAAAACATCAGATTCTGCTTGGTTAATCTTTTTGATAACTTTTCTCCCCAAACTCCAATTGAATAACATGCAAGAGCCAATATCATGGTTATTATTGACATTATCAACATTTTATATCACTCCTATCTCATTTTTAATATTATTGTGTTCAGGTGAATAACTCTGTACCGTATTCACTATTAACGTTGTGATTACACAAAGTGCGATAAGTCCATAAACGGCAGTGTTTTTACTTATGCCCCAAAGAACACCCGTCAAAAGTCCTCCTGAAAAGGAACCCATGAATTGAACCGTATTAAATACACCTGCTACCGTGCCTGCCGAGTTCTGCGGTGAAAACTTGGTTACAGTCGCCGGAAAAAGTGAGACCAAGCACATGTATCCAATGAAATACGATGTCAGCCCGATTTCAACAAGGTATAATCTATCTGCTAGCAGACAGCACAAAGATATAACTAAGACAAGGAATGAAACTCTCACAATTTTTTTCTCATGTCCTCTGTCAGCTAATTTGGCAGAAATTCTCATTGAAAATATTCCTAAAATTATTCCTGGTATGAAAAACTTCCACATTTCACCAATGCCAACGGTTCTATCTATAATTTGTGGAACTATCATGAAGACACTTACCATAGAATAATATATGAAAAAACCTCCACTCATTAATTTGATCATGTCTTTTGTCAGCATTCCAGCTTTTAGCTTCACTTTTTTTTCAATATTTTTTATGCTATATTCTCTAATGAAAATAGCTATGTACAACCCTGTAAAGACAGTGAATATCGAACAGGATAAAAATATCTGAGAAACTGAAAGCACCTTGTTCAGGAGTGTAGCTCCGATGAATCCAGCTGTTCCTGCCAAGCCAAATGATATGCCTACAATGCTCATGGCTTCATTTCGCTTCTTTTCTGATATTACGTCACCTATTCAGGAATACGCTACGGCCATAATTGCACCGCTGCCCTGGATAGCTCTAGCTAGGATTAGAGTATAGATGCTGTTGGCAATACCAGCAAGAAAAAGACCCAGTGCAAGTTGAATCATTCCTAATAGAATTACTGGTTTCCGTCCTATTTTATCGCTTAAAGCTCCAAATGGAACCTGAAAAACTGCTTGCAACAATCCATATATTCCAATGGAAAGCCCGACTAGTGCTGATGTGGAATCTTGAAGAGTATTTCCATAAACAGCAAGCAACGGCATTGCAAGAATCAATGAGAATTGTCTTAATCCTAGAGTAGAGGCAATTCCAACTAAAAAATTTGTTTCTGATTTATTGAATGTTTTGCTCATATTTTGTTTCACCACCTTGTTTGTATCGTATGCAAATATTTCGTATGCGAAATATAATTATATAATAACCCTGTTTTTCAGAAAATGCAACAATAATATTTTTATTAAAATTTGGAACTCAATTCTGGGAAAACACGATTAATGTTCTTTGAATATATTGTAATAATAAATTAGCAGAAGTATAATTATAGATAAGTGGATATTTGGGTTAATAAGGAGGATTTTATTATGACAGAGCTAACTGCAAAATCATGCGTACCATGTTCGTTGGGAACACCAACGCTTGAGGAAAAAGAGATTAATGAATATATCAAGAATCTGAGTGAAGCATGGGAAGTAATTGAATATAAGCGAATTGAGAGGAAATTTAAATTCAATGACTTCAAGGAAGCCTTGGATTTCACTGTCAAAGTAGGTGAATTAGCTGAGTTAGAAGGTCATCATCCAGATATCATGTTGTCGTGGGGCAAGGTGGTTGTTACTTTGACCACTCATAAAATTGGCGGGTTGAGTGAAAATGATTTTATATTGGCAGCTAAGATAGACAGGCTTTAACTTTAATTTTAACTACTGGGTTTTATATGGATGGATTTCAGAATATAACCGTACCATGGGTTCATCTGTGGTGGATGCATCATGGGGCTGGATTTGCGGGATATTGAATGTTTTTGATTCTGAAGTTAACGCATCATTGGGCAGGATTGGTTTGGCAGCAACAATACAGCAAAAAAATAGAGAAGGAACGGAGTAGTCAGGAGGGTCATGTGGAAATAGAAGTTATTTTACTTGGCAGGATGAGTTATGATCTTGCCCTTCAAATTCAGAAAAAAATACATAGGGAAGTACTTCAGAATAAGCGAAAGGAAACCTTATTGCTTGTAGAACATACGCATGTTTTCACTATGGGAAGAAGAACAGAAAGCAAGAACCTGTTACATTCTCCAGAGTTTCTTGATCAGGAAGGTATTGGGCTTCACAAAATTGGCAGAGGTGGTGACATTACCTATCATGGCCAGGGACAGATTGTAGGCTACCCTATTGTGAACCTGAAAAGGATCAACAAAAAGACCAGGACGTATGTTGAAAGTATGGAAGATGTATTCATTCGCCTTTTAAGGGATAACTTTGATATTGATGCAAATAAGGATACAGGAAAATATACAGGTGTTTGGGTAGGTGACCGAAAAATCACAGCCATCGGTGTAGAAATCAAGCGATATGTAACCATGCACGGCTTTGCTTTCAATGTGAACACAGATTTGAAGTATTTTGACTGGATTGTTCCATGTGGACTAGATGATAGGGGTGTAACCTCTCTAGAAGTTCTTACTGGGAAACGACAGAATATGGATCAGTTGTTTCAAATGGTTGCAAAGTATTTTTGTGAGGTGTTTGAATTGGTACCGACATTCAGAGAGTTGAAAGATACACTTGAGGATATTGAATGATATGAATGGTAATATAAAAAGAAAACCGGAATGGTTAAGAACAAAACTTTATTCAACAAATCAGGGAATGAAAGTTGAGAAATTGCTGAGAAGATTGTCATTGAATACCGTTTGCAGTGAAGCGAGATGTCCGAATATCGGCGAGTGTTACAATAGAAAGACTGCAACATTCATGATATTGGGCAGCGCTTGTACAAGAAACTGTAGATTCTGTAATGTTCATGGTGGCGAACCGGAGACGGTAGATTTAAAAGAACCGGAAAAAATCGCCGAAGCAGTGACAGAACTTGGCTTAAGGCATGTCGTCATTACTTCTGTGACTCGAGATGACTTGGAAGATGGAGGTGCAGGACATTTTGCAAAGGTTATTGAGTGCATTAGAGCGCTAGGCAGGCATATAGTCATAGAAGTTTTGATTCCGGATTTTGGCGGTAATTACCAAGCCTTGACGACCGTAATAAAAGCGAGACCTGATGTCATTAACCACAATGTGGAGACAGTTCCACGACTTTACCTGCAGGTCAGACCAATGGCTATATATGAAAGATCTCTGGAACTTTTAAAGAATGTAAGGGCATGTGATTTAGACATGGTAACAAAATCCGGATTTATGCTCGGTTTAGGGGAAACGAAAGAAGAAGTGCTAAAAGTAATGGAGGACTTAAGAACTGTAGAATGTGATATTCTCACAATCGGACAGTACCTTCAACCTTCAAAAGAACACTATCCAGTTAAGGAATATATTAGACCTGAAGTATTTGAATCATATAAAGAAATAGGAAATCAGATGGGGTTTAGATCGGTTGCATCAGGTCCATTGGTTAGGAGTTCATACCTTGCTGATGTAACATATAACCGAACGATGGACTGACAGCAATTAATGACAAAAAGTAGATTGCTTAATTAAGTGTAAAAAAGTAACATTAATTTTAGATACTACACTCTTCACCGAAGAAATCTCGTATCTGCTGAAATCAACATGCTTATTAATTTGCATGTTGATTTCAGTTTCTATGAGAAAATTTCCCGGGAAAACAGCGAAAATACCGGCGTTATCGAAAGTGGGTTTTCTGGCACGGAGGGAATCCTGGATTTTTTAAAATGGCAAAGTATCCCTATATTATCATGTATTTAATTTGAAGATTTTGCACAGAATATCCTTACAGTTTTTAAAGTCCTCGTCGGAATATTCTTCCAGCCTGTCTAGATATCTATCGAATGCAGTTTCATCCTTTCTCCTGTGGTGACCAAAAACTATTTTTCCATTTTCGGTGAGTTCTAGAATAAACTTTCTGTTGTCTTTTGGGTGTGAATTTTTTACTACTAAACCCTTTTGGATTAATTTATCAATAGTCTGAGATACAGCACCTTTTGTCTTATACATTTTTTTGGCAATTTCCGAAGAGGTTATTTCCTTATTATTGCCTATTATTTCAATTGTATGCGCTTCTATCATATGAAGCAAATCATCAGTGCCATATGTTCTTGGATTTTTTTCATAGGACGATATCTTGTCTGATACATCATAGATTATGTTCATCAAGTCGTAAAATTCTTCTTTTCTATCCATGACTGTCTCCTTAATTTGGTTATTGATTTATATTAACACAAGTGATAAGTTCAAACAACTCTTTGCATAATTGATTACAAAAAATTCATCAAGTAAAGCGAACTATGTCAATTCAGTGAATGAAATAGCTATTGATGAATCAAGATTTATGACCTGAAGAAAATTTAATACAGGACATAAACAGTGGAGAGGTGACGTTTTCAAAGAAACTGTTGACAAATAATAGTTCAGGTGCTAAACTATAAATAGTTAAGGGCCTAAACTAAAAGTTTTAATTGTTTTAATGCTGACATGATATAATAAATTATATGGAGGATTAAAGTGACAAGTATAGAAAAACAAAAAAAAAATAAGAAGGTTGAGAAAATGAACAGGCTTAAAGTACCTCACTTATTATGGATTATACTGGGTATAATATTATTGATGAGTATACTCACGTATGTAATCCCTGCAGGTCAATTTGCTACAAATGAGGCTGGAAAGCTTATGGGAGATAAGTTTGAATATGTTGGGGAACAAACACCAGTTAATCCCTGGCAGGCAGCTATGCTGATATTTCCTGGTCTAGTAGGTGCAGCGCCAATAATTATGCTGGTAATAGCAGCTGGAGCAGGAATGCAACTGGCACTTGATACTGGTGCATTTGATGTACTAATGAACTGGTCAATTTATAAGATGAAGGATAAAGGTGCTACTGTATTAGTAAGTGTATTATTCATACTTATGGTATACCTAGGTGCTTTTGCTGGAACAGATGCCTTGATAGCAATTGTCCCCATAGGAGTATTATTTGCTAAAAAATTAAAATTGGACCCGATAGTTGCTCTTGGGGTTTCCTTGTTTCCATCTATGATCGGATTCGGTACAGGCCCTACTAAAATGATAATTCCGCAAATGATGATGGATATTACAGTATTGTCTGGTTTTGGAGCTAGATTTTTATCAATGAATTTCTTTATGATTGTTGGACTGGTTTTCGTCCTCAGATACATTAAGAAGATTCAAAATGATCCATCAAAATCTGTAATGGGTAATACTGAATGGTTAAATGCTTCCGACGAAGGGAACAGTGACTTGTTGAAAGAAACTAAATTAACTTGGAGACATATTCTAGTACTTATATTATTCGTAGTTCAATATGTACTTATTGTTTATTTCATAGCAGTCGCACCTTCTCAAGCATTGGCGTATTATACGACAATCATGGTAGTATTTGGTATAGCAATGGGAATTGTTGGAGGAATGACGGGAGATGAAATAGGCAATTCATTTGCTAAAGGAGCTTCATCAATGGCATTCGTAGGCTTTATAATAGGATTGGCTAAAGTTGTCTCTTTGGTTATGGACAGTGGACAAATCACACATACAATAGTTTACACTTTGACTAAACCTATTATGAACTTAAACAGAGGGATTGCAACGGTTGGCATAACTGCTATAATTTCATTGATCAATCCATTGATTCCATCCGCTACAGGTAAGGCCGCTATGTTGATTCCTATTATTCAACCAGTTACTGAGGCTTTAGGTTTGAATGGTCAGATTGCTGTTCAAGCTTTCCAATATGGTGATGGATTTACAAATCTTATTTCACCTGCTCTGGGATGGACAATTGGTTCGGCTGCAATAGCCAAAGTTCCTTTTGACAAGTGGGTTAAATGGGTATTCCCCAAAATGATGTTCATGATACTTGTATCATTTGTTTGGATTTATGTATTGTATGCAATAGGCTGGACCGGAGGAGTATAAGACATGAAACTGAATGTTGGAGACAGTATGCCTGAGTTCAAGTATTCTACGGCATATGATAGCAATATAGACTATTTGGATGAAATAAGAGGAAAACAAGCAGCCTTATTTTTTCTGAGATATTATGGCTGCACTGTATGCCAGCTTGATTTGCTGGAAATTGAAGAACATGCAAACGAATTCATCAGTAATGATATAGATTTGAAAGTGGTGCTTCAGTCAGATCCTGGAATGATGAGGGATAACTTGATAAAAAAACCTTTGTCATACGATATTATTTGCGATCCGGATATGGAGTTGTATAAAAGGTTTGAAATAGTTCCGGCAAAGTCTAAAATTAAGCTTTTAAGTTGCAGTACCATAAGGAAAGTTGCAAGGGCTCAAAAATCAGGACTGAAGCATGGTGAATACGAAGGTGAAGAAATGCAGTTGCCTGCTGTCTTCGCCATAGACAAGTCAGGGAAAATCAGCTATTCAAAATATGCAAAGGATTTAGCTGATATTCCAACTGCAGAAGAATTGTTAAAGATTATGATGTAGCTCGTAAAATACTAGGCTTCAATCCTTCTGATGGATTGAAGCCTTTGATAAGAGAAAAGAAGGCTCTGTAACACGAGAGGCAGGAGGAAACATGGACAAACTTCGAGATATCAATTCAGAAAAGAAAGAGATCAGACACAATATTTTGTCTATGATCCTGCCTATTTCTACAGAGAACGTACTTCAAATGGCAGCAGGTACGGTAACAATGGCTTTTGTAGGAAGGCTAAGTCCCCTTGCTGTAGGAGCTGTTGGTATCGGTAATATTCTTTTCAGGATTGTATGGTCATGGTTCAAAGGTTTGGGTATAGGAGCATCAGCTTATGTAGCACACAATTATGGATCAAATGAAAACCATAAAAATATTTTGATGATCAGGCAAGGCTTGATACTTGTCATAGCAGCATCAATGCTGCTTCAGCAAGGATTGTTTTGGTTTGCAGACAGTCTGGTTAAGATGTTTACTTCGCATTCTGAACTGCTGGAAAGTGCAGCAACATTCCTTAAGATTACTTCTTGGAGCATACCCTTTGCCTCAATCATATTGTTTGCTTCAGGAATTCTTCAAGGAAAGGGCGATGCAAAGACACCTATGATATCGACAGTAATATTGAATTTACTGAACATTGTATTCAGTTTCTTGCTGATATTTGGAATGTTCGGCTTTCCGGAAATGGGGCTTAAAGGGGCGGCATATGCTCTCAATATTGGACACTTTGCTGCATCGTTATTTAGTCTGTACATCTTGTACGCATATGTCAAGAAAACAATATATGACCTGGATCTCTATGATAAAATCTCAAGATCAAGAGAGTTTCGTGCCTTGATTCGATATGGATTGCCGGCTTCATTGGAAATATCATTTTGGCAAATATCTGCTGGAGTCATAGCAAAAGGCATACTTACATATGGGGAAACTGAATATGCGGCCTATCAACTTGGACTGCAGGCGGAATCCATATCCTACATGCCTGCTGCGGGAATTTCAATAGCAGCTGCGGCATTCATAGGACAGGCTTTGGGATCTGGAAGTCATGAGTTGGGAAGAATGTATTACGTTGAATTGAAAAAGATCACTCTTTCAATTACGATAGTAACGGCAGGTATGTTGATATTTTTCCCTGCAATGATAATGAGGGTTCTGACGGACAACCTTGAAGTCGTTAAAATAGGCAGCATCTATTTGTTCACAATGGGATTTATGCAGATACCTCAAAATTTGACCCTCATGCTAAATGGAGTCTTCAGGGGAGCAGGGCGTACATATTTCCCGATGATCAATGCAGGTATCGGGATATGGATAATAAGGGTGCCGCTGGTATTGTTTGTATCTTATGTTGTCAAGGGAGAACTCTTAATGGTCTGGCTGTCCCTGGCTCTTGATTTGACAATAAGATTTCTGATAGCATATATGGTGTTCAAAAGGGAGAAAATTTTTAGAGAAGATGAATATAAATATAAAACAAACATATGATTTTAGCATATGAAAGATAAAATAACATTTAAAGGAGCAATGAAATGAAATATGATTTTGAAACTGTCATAAACAGATACAATACTGGATCTGCCAAATACGAGCAAATGTTGGGATGGAATCCAGATGTAAGCGAAGGCATTATACCTTTTTCAGTCGCTGACATGGAGCTTAAGAATCCTCCGGAAATTATCGAAGGTATTAAAAAGTATCTGGACAATACAATACTTGGGTATACGATACCTACAAAAGAATATAATGAGGCTGTTGTGGGCTGGATGAAGAAGAGGCATGACTGGGACATCAAAGAAGAGTGGATTGTTGGTTCGCCAGGAGTAGTGGGTGCATTCTTTTCTGCAATAAAGGCGTTCACAGAACCCGGCGAAGGCGTGATCATAAATACGCCTGTATATTATCCATTTTACAATGCCATAGAAAAGAACGAAAGAAGACTCGTAAAAAACAGTCTAGTAAACAATGGGGAAAGATATGTAATTGACTATGAAGACCTTGAGGAAAAAGCTAAGGATACCAACAACAAGATACTGCTTTTCTGCAGTCCCCACAACCCTGTTGGAAGGGTATGGGAAAGGGAAGAACTGGAGAAGGTTGCCGAGATATGCATTAGGAACAATGTTTTAATAATATCGGATGAAATTCATTTTGACCTCATAATGCCAGGACATAAGCATACGGTAATGGCAAAACTTTCAAAGGAAGTCGAAGATAATATCATAGTGTGTACAGCGCCCAGCAAGACCTTCAATCTCGCAGGAATGCAGACATCAAACATCATCATTCCAAATGAGGAAATCAGAAAAGATTATCTCAAGGAAGTAACATCCAATGGCTTTTTCACTCTGGGAATACTGGGATACAAGGCCTGTGAAATCGCATATACGGAGTGCGAAGAGTGGCTGGATCAGCTTAATGAGTTGATTTACCATAATCATCTTGAACTGAAAAAATTCTTCCAGGAGAATCTGCCGGAAATAAAGGTGTTTGACCTTGAAGGAACCTATCTGCAATGGATGGATTTCAACAGCCTGGGACTCGAAAATGAAGAGCTTGAAAAATTGATGCACATGGAAGCAGAAGTTTTCTTTGATGAAGGATATATTTTCGGAGAGGAAGGCAACGGATATGAGAGAATGAATATCGCTTGTCCTACCAAAGTAATGATGGAAGGGCTGGAGAGAATAAAGAAAGCTGTCGAAGAATTTAAATCTAATAAAAAGGAATTGATAATCTAATTAGATTATATGTTCAAAGAAGAATAACAAATAGAGGAGTTGTAAAAATGGATATTTTAAAACTTGCTGAAAAAGAAGAGCAATATGTTATTGATATGAGAAGAAAGTTCCATAGGCATCCTGAAGTAGGTGGAACAGAAGAGCATACAATGGAAATCATAAAAAAAGAACTTGAAAAATTCGGGATTGAATATGAGGTTGTTGAGAGAGGCGGAATTGTAGGAAAACTAAAAGGTTCAAAGGAAGGTAAACGTATTATTCTTAGAGCGGATATAGATGCGTTGCCAATGCAGGAAGATCCAAATAATATCATTAAACCAAAAACGTGTGTATCAGAAATAGATGGAGTAGCACATATGTGTGGACACGATGGACACACTGCAATGTTGCTGGGAGCAGCTAAAATTCTATCTGAAAATAAAGATTTGATCAATGGAGAAATCGTGTTTGCCTTTGAACAAGGCGAAGAAATAGGTTACGGATTAATGATTGTAGAGCATTTGCGACAAATGAAGGCTGATGGAGTCTGGGGTATTCACCTTCAAGCAGAGACGCCAAGCGGTAAAATTTCTGTTGATCCAGGGCCAAGAATGGCAGTAAATGTAACTTTTGAAATTGAAATTGGTGGAAAGGGAGGTCATGGCTCAAGGCCGGATTTGGCAAATAATCCATTAGATTGTTTTGCTGATGTTTATAATTCTTTGAAAGATATGAGATTGAACAAGCTTGACCCGTTTTTCCCAACAACTTTTTCAGTAGGTTATGTCAAGATGGGAGACGCACCGAATATAATTCCAGAAAATTTGACTTTCGGAGCTTCGTTGAGACATACGGATCATGAAGAAATAGGTTCTAAAGCTGAAAAGTATATTAGAGATATACTCAATGATACATGCAAACTCCACAATTGTACATATAAGTTTATCAGAGAACCAAAATCGCACAATATCTTGACATATAATAATGAAGATTGCTCTAAAATAGCAGCTCAATCAGTAGTGAAGGCATTAGGAGAGGACGCTCTCTATCAGAGACATCCTTGGATGGGAGGAGAATCCATGGCTTTCTATATGCAATATTTCCCAGGGGTGTTTGCCTTTTTGGGAATAGGTAATGAAGAGAAGGGTACAGGAGCAGGACACCATAATCCACATTTTGATATTGATGAAGATGTATTGAAACTAGGCGCAGCAGCAACAGTACAATACGCAATAGATTTTTTGAATTCAGACGATAAAATTAATTTTACAGCATCAGAAGAAGATATAACAACAATACTTAAAAGGATCGGCTTTTAGAAGAAAGAACAGGTTATAGACTATGTAATAAGACGGCAACATAAAACATATAGAGATAGAGCTGCTATAAGAGAAAAGCAGATTAAATTTTAGTCAGGTGAGTTGTCTATGAAAATGGGCAACTTTCTTTTTATTAGGTGCCTGACAGGTATTTGGGAGTTAATTAAGATTGATATTAACGGCAAGAAAACTAGGTTGAATAAATAATTATTCTATGATAAGCTTTATTAGAGTTTAATGATAGGAGGAATGTAGAGTTTGCCTGCTGAATACGAAGGAAATAATGAAACTGATAATGATCAAATAATTGAAGATATCCGTGAAATGGGTAAATATTTGTCTCTTTTTTATAGGAAATTGATGCTTATTATTGGCAATGATTTGAAAGCAATTAATATGACCACTTTACAATCTATTGTTTTGATTAATATAAAAAGACATGAGGGAGTCAATCAGAATGAACTTGCAAGTGTTGTTGGAATTGATAAGGCAAGTGTTTCAAGAGTGATTAGAGATTTAGAAAATCGAAATCTACTGTTTAAAGAAATAGATCAGAGCGATAGGAGACATTTTAGACTTTTTTTAACGGATAAAGGGAAGGAAGAAGTTGAGAAGAGTGTGGAAATACAGATGAGAATATGGCTTGATTGTATGAAAGAGATTAATTCGGAAGAACTGAATATATCCAAAGAAATGATGATTAAGCTATACAGCAATATAAATGAGATCAGATAATTTTATAAATAAATACATAAAGACTGAGATATCGAATAGATGTTTTCAGTCTTTTTTTATTGCACTAAGATACTAAAAAGAAAATTAGATTGTTAAACATTTAATACTATAAGAAAGATTCAATGCCGTAAGCAACGTTATTGACAAAGTACTTTAAATGTGTTATAGTTAACAATATCAACAGTTGACAATGTTAACGAAATGGATGAAGTCAACAAAAGTTTTTAGGAGTCTATTATGAAACCAATAATTGGAATTACTTGTGTTAGTGTAAATAGCTGGTTGCCAAAATTGAATAAAGGAAATGAAGAGCAAAAAAAGGAATTCGAAAAAGTATGCAATGCATGCGAGTCAATAAAAAACATGCTGGAATTTAATGAATTGAAATTTTCAATGGTGTTCGACAATGATATCAGGGCCATTGAAGAGGCTGGTGGAATTCCTCTGCTGCTTCCATCTTTCAGCGATATAAAGGATATTGAAAGTCTGGTGAATGTATTGGATGGAATATTGTTTACAGGCGGTAATGATATTAATCCGTTTGTCTACAACGAGGAAAACAAATATTCGAAAGGCCTTCTTGGTAATATTGACACCTTGGATGACAATGATGCGAGCTTTTATGCAAAATTTAATGATGAAAGAGATCGTATGGAAATAGAATTAGTCAAACACATCTATGAAAACACGGATAAACCTATGATGGGAATATGCAGGGGTATGCAGATAATAAATGTAGCAATGGGCGGGTCCTTGTACCAAGATATAAAATATCAGAATATTACAAGGTCGGAGCATTCGGATATCCTTAATTGGAACAAAATGGTTCACAGTGTAAATGTATCCAGGGACAGCAATCTTTTTAATATCGTAAATAAAGAAAAACTGATGGTGAATTCCATCCATCACCAAAGTGTTAGCAGAGTGGGAGAGAATTTGAAAGTTACTGCGAAATCTGATGATAATATCATCGAATGCATTGAAAGCTGTAATAAAGACAAGTATATCATGGGATTGCAATGGCATCCGGAAATGATAAGAAATGTAGTTGAACAAAGAAGTATTTTCGACAGCTTTATAAAAAAATGTTTAGAAATAAAAGTGCAGGAGACTCATTGATATAGGTGCTCACTGCCAATTGTTAAAAAATTATTCATAGAATAAAAACAAGAGAAGCTTAAATGAAAAAGAGGTATGATACTATGATTGAAAACTACGAAGAAAGAATAATTGAAAACAGAAGGAATCTACATATGTGTCCGGAAACCGGATTTAATGAATACAATACTACTAAATACATAATTGAATGTTTGAAACAATATGGGATAGAATACGAGAGAATAAATGTCGATGCGACAGGACTGGTAGATGATTCAACGAAACAATATTTTACAAGAGCTGGAGCAAGTCTTCCATCGAGAGTAACAACAGGAGTCGTTGCAACCATTTCAGGAATCGAAAGCGGGAAAACGGTTGCCATAAGGGGTGACATTGATGGATTGAATATACCTGAGGAGACAGGACTGGAATTCAGTTCAAAAAATGAAGGATATATGCACGCATGTGGCCATGATTGTCATACCGCCATGTTACTTGGTGCGGCAAAAATGCTGGCTGACAATAAGGATAAAATAAAAGGGACGGTAAAACTGATTTTTCAACCGGCTGAGGAAGGACCAGCACCGGGTGGTGCCAGAATTGTAATGGAAAGTGGACTGATAGATGATGTTGATGCGATTTTTGGAATACATGTCACGCCAAATATTCCGACAGGGTACATTGAAATTCCAAATACTGAGGCAATGGCAGCTACAGACTTGTTCGATATTAAAATTATTGGCAAAGGAACTCATGCAATGTCTCCACATTTGGGAATTGATCCGATTTATATGGCGTCGATAATAATTGGACAGTTTCAAGGTATTATTGGCAGAGAAATAGATCCGATTGAAAAAGCGTTGATTTCCATAGGAAAGATTCAAGGTGGTACGGCTTTCAACGCCATACCAACAGAAGTCAACCTATTGGGAACAGTTAGAACTTTCAATGAAAATATCAGGAATGCCATATTTAACAAAATGGAGAATGTAGTAAAGGGCACTACTGAGATGTATGGCGGTTCCTATGAATTTACTAGATTAAAGGGATATTCGGCTACTATTAATGATAAACGCATGTCTATGTTTGTAAAGAAAGTATGCGAGGGTATTAAGGACATTTCTGGTGTAACCATGAGTGATGTGCCTAAATTAGGAGGTGAAGATTTTTCGCATTATTTGGAAACAAGGCAAGGTGCATTTATTTGGCTGGGATGCGGAGGAAATGAGGTATCCGATAAGGAATGTTTGCATAATTCAAGAATGGTAGTTGATGAAGACAGTCTCATTATAGGATCAAAACTATATAAAGAGATTGCAATAGAGTATTTAAACAAGGAGGATTTTTAATGAGCGAATCAAATAATAAAAACCTAAAAGAAAAAGTTGGTAAGAAGAGGGAAATGATAAATCCATATGCACTAATATTTTTCATAATAGTTGGGTGTGCCTTATTGTCATATGTCATTCCTTCAGGGTCATATGACATGGTGGAAATGAATGGAAGGATGATAGTAGACAGCAATAGTTTTCATTATACTGAAGTGCCTGGAATTAAATTTATGGATGTTCTTACAGCTATACCTAGGGGATTTGCAAATAGTTTTGCAGCTACGATGATGCTGTGTGGAATGTTGGTTGGTGGAGCAATACAAGTTGTTACTTATGCAGGTGCTTTTGATGCATTCGTCTCGAGAATTGTTAAGGTATTCGGTAAAAAGGGTGATATAATCATCGTGGTATTGTTTGGTTTCTTTGCATTTTTAGGAGGCTTTCTTGGATTCGCAGAAGGAGCGATTCCCTTTGTTCCTTTAGCTATAGCAATAGCTTTAGGATTGGGTTATGATAGAATAGTAGGTGTATCGCTGGCAATTGTAGGTGGTATTGTTGGATTCGCAACCGGACCAAGTAATCCTTTTACTGTAGGAGTATCTCACGGTATAGCTGAACTTCCGATGTATTCAGGATTTGCATTCAGAACAATAAGTATGATATTCATGGTCGGATTTTCACTTATATATGTATTGAGATATGCGAGGAAGATAAGAAAGGATCCGAGCAAGAGTTTTATGGCCAACGTTGAAGTTGAAGACGAGTTGCACAAAGATAAAAAAATGAATGAAACATCGTTGACTGGTGGACATGTAATATCAATACTATCTGTGATTTCAGCATTAGGATTATTTGTCTATGGTGCATTAAACTGGGGATGGTTTTTTACTGAAATGGCAGCATTGTTTATTGGGGTAACCATAATAACAATGATAGCTAATAAAATCAGCATAAACGATGGTACAAAAGCTTTTCTAAATGGAATTGCTGGGTTTGCTCCAGGGCTTTGTGTTATAGGATTTGCATATGGGATTACTGCGGTTCTTGATCAAGCAGGTATTATACATACGGTGATTCATGCTATTTCAATTCCATTGTCTAATCTGCCTGTAATGATAAGTGCTTATGCTATGCTTGCCGCCCACTGTGCAATTAATTTCTTCATAGTATCTGGTAGTGGACAAGCTGCAGCAACAATGCCTATTATGGTGCCTTTGTCTGATATTGTAGGCTTGAATAGACAGATTGCAGTATTGGCATTTCAATTGGGTGATGGACTTACAAATATTATCTATCCAACTGCTGGAGTTCTGCTGATTATGCTTGGAATGGGCAAGGTGCCTTTCAACAAGTGGTTCAGATTTGTTATACCTTTAGTGTCGCTTTTGATAGGAATGTCAGTTGTTTTGCTTACAATCGCGGTACTGATAGATTACGGTCCGTTTTAGTAAATAATAGTCCATTTGTCGACAATTGATATATGTATTTGTTTTGATTTAAATCTATTGATAAAAAAATGAATTGAATGGTATAGTTTAGTGCAAGGAGCTGTTATGTAGATATTTATTCTATATAAACAGCTCCTTTTTCTTGGCTGTCTTGATAATACTGTTTATAATCCCTCGCTAAACCAATTGATTTTTCTTGCATTTACGAATTTGCTTTTAGACCAGGCGACGTAGGCAACTTGCTTTTTTGCTAACCTATTTAGTTCTTTTTTACCTTTTTCGGTCAATCTAAGTTTTCCATTCACCGATTCCAATAGATGGTCTATCACTAGTCCAGCATAAATACTCTCATAATCCTTATCCTCCAGTTTCACCGGGAAGTGTTTTCCAAAACCTTTTTTAACACACTTGAAATTCTCTTCTTTTGTTGTCTCTCTCAGATTTAAGAACCAGAGGAATATAAATACTCCTCTCTCTTGTAAAACATTTAGATGGCTGTCAAGAAATCTCGAGAATTTTTCGATTTTAGGATCTTTGCCTTGCATAATACCATGAGATTCCTTGATTAGCTCATAGCCACCCAGGATTATGAAAAAAGAAACGACTACCCCGGCAATAGCATCTAACGCGAAAAATCCTAAAGTTGCACCAAGAAGACCGATTAAAACAGCTACCGATGACCAGATATCTGTTTTTGTATGATAGGCATCGGCTACCAGTGATATACTTCTTGTCTGCCCACCAACATAAAACTTATAGTAGGAGAAATAGCCATTAACGGCTATATTGATTACTATGGTAACCAAAGCAACAATCTGGAAATGTATCTCAACGGGTGTAAATATCTTTGTTATCGATTCAAAAGCAATGAAGGCACCGATGCAACATAGGATTATACCACCAATAAGGGCAGATTGTGCTTCTCTATCTATCTTTATGCCAATCCATGTTATTGCTGATGCAACTATGTCTATGCCGGTGTGTACAGCATCTGCAATAAGACCAATGCTTCCGGAGAGAAAGCCGATAAAAAATTCCAAGGCCGACAGCCCAACATTTCCCCACAAGGAGTATTTGGCACAGGCCTCTTTTGATAGATAACTCATATGGTGCTGTTCAATACTTTTTTCCCTTTTGTCTAATTCGTGCAGCCCTTTTTCTGTTATTGCGTATTTATCTGAATATTCTATAGAATCTTCATGCATCAGAGTGTTTAAATTGATATCTATGAGTTCATTATTTGACATCCAATAGCCTACATACATTTCCTTGATCTTGTCTAGAAGTTCTTGTCTAGTTCTGCTGTTTAGCCGCAACAGGCGCAATATGTGCCATTTAAGATTCTTTCTTACCTGAGAGTCCTTGATTTGCAATCGCTTTTTTAGCATAACAGATATCTCCTTCTATTCTTTTCTACTTTAAGGTGATTTCGCACATCGTTAAGACAGTTGACTTCAAATGGTTTTTTGATGTTCTATAAGTTTAATGGATATAATATCTTGATAACTCTATTATACTACGATTTTCTTAATAAGAATATTAAGATCGGGCAAGGTACAAGCGCTTGGATGCAGGGGCGGATATCTTATATAAAATCAGGCTGATGTTGACGACTGGGGAGATGATATGTAGAATTTAAGTAGAGAGGTGAGAAATATGTTTGATGATCCTAAAGGGCCTATTGAACACTATTCGTGGGGTAAATTTATTATATTGGGAGAGGAACACTCTGAAGAAGGCGATTCAAGAATAGGAAAAGGCAAGGACATAAGGTTGACAGGTGATAAAGTCAGAAGATGGAAAGCGAGAAAGGGGCATGTGCTGAACATATCAATGGTAGATAAAGTAATTGACAGGAACATCAAGATTCTGGTTATAGGAAATGGTGCAAATGGTGCTTTGACTGTACCGGAAGAAGTAGTCAATTACCTTCTTGAAAATGGCTTTGAAAAAGTGATTGTTGAAAGGACTCCGGAAGCTTGCAGAAGATATAACAAATTGTATCATGCCGGGGAACAGGTTGCGCTTCTTGCTCATGGAACGTGCTGATATTAAAAGTGAACCTGATAAAAAATGGCGTAATTCCAAACTATTTCCGTTAATCGAATTACGCCAAATTGCATTAAGGTTAGAGTCGTTTAATCCTATCTGCCCAATCCTCTTGATGTTCTGCACATCTTCTCATAATAACCCCTGAATATATTGTCCGGATCAGTCTTTTCCTTGACCAAATCATAGTTCTTTTTATTCCATATATTCCAGAATTCCTCTTCGGAATAAAGGTTGGTTGATATAAGAGTCTTAATGGCACCCAGTTCAATCAATTTTTCTTCGATGATCCTATGGTAATGTTCCGGATTTTCCCTTTTCATATTATATATTGCAATGTCAAGAAAAAGTTCATCCTCGACATTTTCCAGAAATTCGTCGGATAACCATTCATATTTATGCATTACTTTATAGGGTACGCACCATAGTGGGAAATGATTAACCTCTTTTACATACCATTCCATAAATTCATCGACCTTTGAGAACGGCAGGAAAAGGTCAACCGTTATGGGAATAAAATTTGAAGGTATTACTTTTCTTAAATCATTGGTAACCTTTAGTACGTTATTGGAGTTTATGAATTTTCTGAACAGAAGTCTTCCAATGAATGATTTTGGATGTGAGCTTGTTGTTCCGCTATCATATCTGAAGAAATAGTCGGGTGTTTTCAGGTAGTCTTCTTTTCTTTCATCTGTACTTTGATAATACACCCTCAACCAGTCATAGTTGTGAGTGTAAGGAGCATCATCAACAAAATCTCCTGCACAAAGAACGAATTTTTCAGAGGAATGGATAATACCGTCCATAAAATCAATATCTCGTTTGATATAATGTTCCTTTATTGCGTCTTTGTATTCTTCTAGACTTTCAAATTTTTCGTAAGTCATCTTCACCAGCGGTTTTACAGGTATGAGCCTGAACTTGAGCAATGTAATTATTCCCAATGTTCCAAACGTCCAGTGAACCATCTGGAATAAAAGCATATTCTCATTATCCGGAGTGCATTCCATAACATCGCCTTTGGCAGTGACAATTTCAAATTCAAGACAACTGTCGTGGAATGAACCAAACTTGTATGACATGGATTCAATTCCACCTCCTGCAACGGCACCTCCTATAGTTATGGTTTTATGCTCCGGTACTACAACGGGAGCGAGTCCGTGTTTGCCGGTCTCTTCTACAAGTTTCTCAAATGTTACACCAGGCTCTGCAATGCAAATCATTTTTTCTGCATCGATATGGATAACCTCGTCAAGGTCGCTTATGTCAAGTTTCTCATCTGAATGCCTTTTGTCATTAGGTTTGGGTACCTCGTGAGAAACAGCCTTTTTCTTTAGACTTAATGGAGTAGTGCTTTTGCGTTCTTTCAACTGTCTTGCAATTTTGATTACTTTTTCATTATGGATCCTTATATCATTCTCTGCGATCATCTGCAATCCGTTCATTTCTCCCCTCCAATTATCATAATTTCTTAACGTAAACCGGTATATTCTTATTATACCGCAATTTCATGAGAAATATGCGCCTTTTGGTGTTAAACAGTTTTATTGTTGAAAATACACATGTTTGGAATTAAGACATTGATTAGAGAAAAGTCAAATCAAGATAAATATGAAATTAGCTATTTTGAATCTTTCGAATACCCTTCATTAGGTTTGCAATTTCTAGAGTTCCTTCTTGTTTATCAAACATGGATTCTTCTGGATTTTTTTGTACAAGGTGCTTCTTGTGATGCCTAATAACTTGGCACTTTGGTTAATATTGTAATCTGTTGTGTTCAATACATCTTTGATAATTATTTCCTCACCGATCTTGAGTGCATTTGAATACTTTTTTTCACTGAGTATTTCAACTAACTTTTCCTTCGTATTTTTATAGATATAGGAACTTCGAATATTATCAGGAAGATGGTCGATGTCAATCTTGCCCTTGTCGCCAGCCAGGACAACTGCTCTTTGTATTACATTTTTAAATTCCCTTACATTGCCTCTCCAATAGTATTTCTTCAGCGCCTCTAAAAACTCCTTGGAATATCTTCCTGTACAGTAGTTGCTTCTTTGGCGGTATTCCTCTATGAAATGATTCAGCAATATTTCAATATCATCTGTTCGTTCCCTCAAGGGGGGCAGCTTTAAAATGAAAGTGCTTATTCTATAGTAAAGATCTTCTCTGAAATTGTCCTTGTCAGCTTCCTTCAGAAGGTCTTTTTTTGTAGCCGAGACTATTCTGATGTCAATGGATATTGATTTTGTTCCTCCCACCTTTACAATCTTTCTCGACGACAACGCTCTTAATAGCTTGATCTGGACAGACATAGGCATGCTTTCAATTTCATCGAGAAAGAGAGTTCCACCTTCAGCGACTTCAATTTTACCTTTCTTGCCTGTTCTTAACGCTCCTGTGAATGCTCCGGATTCATATCCGAACAGTTCACTTTCTACAAGTTCAAGTGGAATAGCTCCGCAGTTTATAGGAACAAAGGGTCCCTCGCGTCTGTTGCTGCTGTTGTGTATGGACTGAGCGAACATCTCCTTTCCAGTACCGGTTTCGCCGAATATGAGTATTGGAAGATCTGTCTTTGCAATCTGAATTCCCAGATTTTTAGCTTCTCTAATATCTATGCTTTTTCCGACTATATTAGTGAAATTCAAGAGTCCATCTTCACTTTCCTTTGGTTTTAGAGTGACCTGATTTTTATCCACCTTTGATATGACAATTATCTTTTCAGTATTCTCTTCAAACCCATAAAACTCTATGAGTTTAAACTTCACATTATTCCCTGCTATTTGAATATATTGCTCCTGGCTATATTTAAAATCATTTAATTTCAGTTTGTCAATATTTTGTGACAGGGAAGATTTCAAATTGCCATTTTCGCTTATATTTAGAAGTTTTATAGCATTTTTATTATAATATACAACATCTTCATTGCCATCAAGCATTATATAACCGTCTTCTGATTCGTTTTCAAGTTGATTTATCAAAAGAACGTTTTTCCTAAGCAATGTTTTTTCTTCTTTCAATCTTATTCTGAAGATTTCAATTAATACGTCTAAAAGAATCCTGCTTTCATAAATTTTGCTCATATTATTGCTTGATAAGTTTAAGACGCCAATTTTACTGCCGTCTTCTGAATAGATCGGGGATGCTGAGCAGTGCGTGTTGTGAAATTCCTGATTGTAGTGTTGTGCTGCAATTAACTGTACACTTCTATTTTCTCTTAATGCTACACTCATTGAAGAAGTTCCAATAATTTTTTCTGAACAGTCTGACCCCATAAATAGCACTTCATCAATTTGTGGTTTCTGGAATAAATTATGTAATTCTGAATCAAAATATATAGCTTTTAGATTTGTATCCACAAACAAAAAATTGAATCCATTCTCTTCAGCAATATCGGCCAATTCTTTCAGAATAACTTGATATTTTATTAATTGTCTGCTCTCTTCCGGTATTTGATTTTTTTTACCATAATATATTATGCTGTTATTTTTTAAAACATTAGGATTGACACCATATTCTTTGCTTATTTTCCAAGACTTTAAAATATACTCTGGAATGATCTCTGTGTCCACGGTTTCATCCCTCATGAATTTATTCCACTCTTCCTTGTATTCAAATAATTTTTTACTGATATTTCTTTCGGTTGTATATGTTTTTTTCATATCATTCAATATCAATTACTATCATCCCTCTTTTCGATTTATCCTGCCCCTACGAATGGTATGATTACAATTACATCGCCATCCTTAATAATTATATCATCTAATTCATTTCTCTTGATCTTTTTTTTATTCAATATAATATAATTTGCGAATCCCTTTATTTGACTTGTAATGGTAGAGTTTTCGTATCTGTTTACTATTGATTTCAAAGAAATATTATTTTCCACTTTATAATTGACATTGTTTACTGAATACATAAATCCTCCTAAAAAAAGCGGATTATTGATTAACAATATTCCGCATAATTTATTAACAATTATTTCCACATTGC
This sequence comes from Dethiosulfatibacter aminovorans DSM 17477, assembly GCF_900142005.1. Taxonomy (GTDB): domain Bacteria; phylum Bacillota; class Clostridia; order Tissierellales; family Dethiosulfatibacteraceae; genus Dethiosulfatibacter; species Dethiosulfatibacter aminovorans. The sequence continues at coordinate 36,766 of NZ_FQZL01000022.1, read as the reverse complement.
TGCAAGTTCTTCTTTCTTAACTCCAAAGACGTTTCCTGAGGCATTTTTCTCTTTATAAAAGAATTCCGGCAATACATCATCTTCCGGCCTGAATCCCGCCTTTTCATTAAATTCCCTTTCCATTTTTATTGTTTCTACTCCAATTTGCATCAATCTGTCGACATCGCATTCTATACCAAGTGCACCTTCAATGGATTTCGCAATAGCTTCCAAGGCTTCCGGAGTAGCCAATGCCGTAAAAGCAAATAAACACATTAGATTGTCACAAAGTGCCGTAGGAACCTGAATGTTTTTCATCAGATCAACTTGACCTTCAGGATTAGTATGATCTACACCCTCAACTGTCATTGGATGTCCTCCGGTGTGGTCAGCTCCCTGGGTACAGGACGCATATTGAACTCCCATCCCTTGCAGGTTCCTTGGATCATATGCTGCCAATCCCTGGTTTTTACAGACAGGTACTCTATTATGCTTCAACAACTCACCTGTTGCAGCTGTACCGTTTCCTATTGCCACACCAAGTTCTGAGCTGCCTTCAATCATTTCTTTCAACAAGTCTAGTACTGCTTCCTTGTCGCCCCATTCAAGCTCACCTGCATCCATTGTAACTGCAACTGCATTTGCTACATCAATAGTATCTACACCAAACTCATCACATATTCTATCTGCTTCTACCAAAAAGTCATAGTCATAAATACCACAGTTGGGTCCGAACAAAGCTGCCGTTTCATATTCAAGCCCTGAAGTTATCATTTCTCCTTGCTCATTATTTACAATATTCGAGCATCTGATTATGCAACCTGGCTGGCAAGCTACTCCGGATCTTCCGCCATGCATTTTTGCCCTATCTGCGAAAGCATTTGCACATATTTTTTCTTTTTGTTCATCATTGATCATTTTACCGCTGAAATTATTAACTGGTATAATATTTGATTCAGCAGTAACATCCACATAAGCCATTGTTCCCAACAAAGCCAACCCTACTCCTGTTATCGGACTTTCTTTAATGAAATTAATTATACTTTTCTTGCCTTCATTAAACTTATCTTTATCAACTATTTCCAATTTGTTTCTTGATTTGGCTTTTTCTAAAACGATTGCCTTCAAACCCTTCGAACCCATCAAAGCGCCAAGGCCACCTCTACCGGCCGCTCTAGCAGGATGCCCTGTCGAATTGTCAGTCACCTGTATTGAAGCAGACAGTAGTTTTCTTTCTCCTGCTTTACCAATAACACAGATTGATGATTTAGAACCATATTTCTCCTTAAGCATCTCCGTTGTTTTGTATGAATTGAAGCCCTGATAATCTGTGCCTTCTTCAAGAGATACATTGCTGTTTTCATCTATTCTTAAAATATACCAAGTGTCTGTTTCCGGTTGATCCTCAATAACAAACATTTTTATGCCATGCTTTGCCATTTCAGCTCCAGCACTTCCGCCTACATTGGATTCTTTAATGGTATTTGTCAGTGGGCTTTTACCGCCAAAGGACAATCTGCCTGTTGTAGTAACTCCAGAACCTGCCAGTATACCAGTAGCCAAGACAAGTTTATTTCCGGATCCCAAGGGATCGCATGTTGGATTTACTTCCTCGGACACTATTTTAGCCGTCAATCCTCTATTTCCTAAAAGCATGGAACTGTCAAACATATCTTCTTTTATTTCCTTGCTTCTCATGTTGATTCTATATATTTTATTCATTAACTACTCCTCTTTATTTCAGTTTAATATTTTTATTTAAAGGATTTTTTTATCGTTTCAAAGAAAAATTCTCTAGTTGGAGCCTTCCTTGCATATGGTCCCAACAGTTCCATTTCAACCTCACATGCAGCTACAACTTTTTCAAATTCATCTTCTTTGGCATGTTCAAATGTGGACAGTTTAGGAATGTTGATTTCCTCAAAAAACATAATCATCTTATCTCTGAGATCTGATTTTAATTCTTCGATTGGTTTTGTTTCAAATCCGTCAACTTCGAATATATTGCTGAAGTCCCTGATCTTGTCCGGAACTGTTTCTGCTACATATTCCAGTCCGTAAACCAATCCCCATGCACATGCTACACCGTGGGGAATATGCCATTTTGCTCCAATTGCATGAGCAATGGCATGAGGCAAATGGAACATACCCATGGAAAAAGCTACTGCAGCCATTGCAGATGCATCTGCAACCTTCTGTCTTGCCTCAATATTTTTTCCATCTTTGACAACCATTGGAAGATACTTGTATAACAGTTTCGTACCCTCCAATGCAAGCCCATCCGTTATCGGGCTGCATGCAGTAGTTGTACATGTCTCCATCAGATGAGTCAAGGCATCCGCACCAGTTGCCGCTGTAATATGAGGAGGCATGGATATAGTCATATTGGCGTCAACGAGTGCTACTGTCGGACAAATTGTAGCGGCAATCAAGCCTTCCTTTTTTTCTGCTGCAGTATCCGAAATAACAGCAAATGCACTTACCTCACTACCTGTTCCGGACGTTGTAGGAATTGAAATATGCGGCATTATTGGTCCGGGTATAACATTAAACTTGCCATAGTAGCTTCTATAACCACCAGGACTAGACAGGTCAACAGCCACTGCTTTTGCGGTATCAATTGAACTTCCTCCACCAACTGAAACGAGAGTGTCAACTTCTTCTTCTCTGGCTAATTCTATTGCTTCATCAATCATAACATCCGGTGGATCGGGTAAAACACCATCGAAAACAACCACTTCTTTACCAGCGTCCTCAATTAAATCAACCACATCGTCCACGAGTCCTGTTGTCATTAATCCTTTGTCGGTCACTATCATAACCTTTTCTGAATTGAACATTTCCAGATAATCTCCAATTTTCTCAACCGCTCCTATGCCACTATCCAAAATTGTTGGTGAAATAAACTGATAACTCATAAATCTTTTCCTCCTGTGATATTTATTTGTTAATGATAATGCAAATTATATGCCAATAAAACGATTAGCGATGCAATAGTTGGTTTTACTTGATAATTGTTATTTTATGGAAATACCTTTGTTTATATGGCTGTATGATTTGTACACACTATCTTTGCATTGGAAAAAAATACACAATTCCAGGAATTTATAGGTACAGTTGCAAACTTTAATCTTGGAGTGCGTTGTAAAAGGAAATGAAATCCATGAAATCGGTAGATACTAATGAATTGAAAAAATATAGGACATTAAGGAATAGAATATGGTAGAGAACAATAATTAGCTGCTTTAGTGGATCTTTTTATTTGTAGAGAACAAAAAGAAGTAGTATAATATTGAAAACAATAGACAAGACAGCTGTATATACACACGAATATGAACTTTACTGTATGTTAATAAATCAATTGACATATTGATTCATTTTTTATATAATTACGATAAATGAATAATGGATTTTAGCTTCATTAATGAACTGATTTTATTAATGGTTTGTTATTGTAATAATAGGCTTAGAAAGGAGGCCTGTTATAGTTTCAAAAAATAAGATTGAGCAATTCATTGCTAAGGAGAAAAAAAGGTGACTGGTATAGGGCCCAAGAATGTCATCGTTATATAGACGAGAAAAGAATTGATATATTGATAGAAGGAATTCTTACATGATTTGAGAAAGAGTCATTAGCTGTTTTCCCTGATTTGGAGGAAGCTTTTATCAAACCTAGAGAATATTTTTTTGAAAAACAAATGGAATTGCATACGAATAAATTAGAGGATATTTTAGAGTGTAAGATTATCAAATCAGATATTTGGCATAATCTATTGGAAGATAAATCGGTTATAACTTATATAACTGATAAATAAATATTGATAATATAGTTTATAATCAAGTTTGAATAGAAGGTATATATACAGGCTATTTATCCGGGATACTTACAGATTATATTCTGTTTAAGTATCTTTTTTTTAGTGTAACAAAATCCTCCGACAAAGGCAAACTTATTGAAAAGTAAGGACGCAAAGTTACAGGTCTAAGGTAATATCTATGATGGCTGAACTACCGAAGAGTATTAATTCGATTTAAATGAGGAGGAAGTAAGTGCAATTTAAAACAAACATTGACAAAATGTTTGACTTGCAATATTCATTTTTTGCAAGCAACAATGAAATGAGCAAACGGTTTCAAGCATTGGGAGAAGAAAACATAAAGGAGGTTTTGACACGCAAAATTGAAGGTTTAAATACGATAGAGAAGCAGATTTTATCATTATACTATGTTGATGAATTGACAATTGAAGAGGTAGGCGGAGTTTTAGATATTGATAGCATAGAATCAATTGGAATTCTAATCAATACAATTAGAAAAATTGAATATTTAATAATCGAAGAGCTTAAGACATATGAATTTAAAGTAAAGACTTAGGATAAGTATGTTTATTTAAATCTAAAAAAATTCATATGGGAGTAGAAAATGTTAAATGAAAAAAACAAAATAAATGAACTTACTGGATTGAAAAATTTAAATGCTTTAATTGAAAGTATTGATTCCAGAATAAATAACAAGTCAATAAAGGAGTTTACTGTTTTTGTATTCGAAATATCAAATTTAACTAAAATAAACAGGTATATTGATTATTCATTTGGAAGAAAAGCGTTGCATTATGTAATAGAAGTGGCAGAAAAGATTTTTGGAAAACATGAAGCGTATTCGATGTGTACAAATGAAGTTGCTATTGTATTAGAAAACTATAGAACTGAAGATACTTATGCTAAGGGAATTAATTTTATTGAAGAGTTCTATGACCCGGTTTTAATCAATGATATTCCAGTTAATATAAAAATAAAATGTGGTATCGTTAATTATCCGGCTAATGGTGATAGACTAGATACATTTTATAAAAACTTGAAAACAATTTTATTGCATTCCGGAGACGGTATAGACAACTTGTCGATAATCAATGATTCTTTTGCGTCTAACATTCAAGAAGAGTTTGATATAATGTGTCAAATTTACCATGCGATCAATAATGATGAACTAAGACTGGAATATCAACCTAAATACAGCATCAGGGATAACAGTATTATTGGAGCTGAAGCTTTACTGAGATGGGATGATCTGGGCATGAGCATTGGTAAAGTTATTGATATAGTTGAAAAAACTGACCTGATTAACCATATAACAAAATGGGTAACCAGGAAGGTTATCAACCAATTGGAAGAATGGAATGAGAAAGGCATTTCGACAAAGATATCAATAAATGTATCGCCTAAAGATTTTTCGAACGAATTTTATTTCAAGTATTTAATAAAAGAAATAAAAAAAAGAAATATTGATCCAGGAATGATTGAATTGGAGATAACAGAAAGATGCATATACGAGAACAAAAATAATATTATCCTGTTGTTAAATAAATTTATAGATAGTGGATTCAAAATTACTATTGATGATTATGGAACTGGTTATAATTCTTTAAAGAACCCCTTGCTATTCCCATATGACTGCATTAAAATCGACCGGTTTTTCACCAATAATATTGAAAACAAAGCGACATACTCATTGATTGAGGGAATAATCAAAACTGCAAATGAATTAGGAATAAGCGTTATTGCAGAGGGGGTCGAAAATAAAACCCAATATATGATTTTACAGTCATTGGGTTGCCATGCAATGCAAGGCTATTATCTAAGTAATCCTCTGAAGCCGGAGGAGTATGCCAATTTAGTAATACCTTCCAAGGTTTATTGAATAAACTAGATACCAGAGGATAAAATCTTTACATTGATGGTATATTCAGAACTAGGTGAAAAAGCAGTAAAAAAGGAGTATGTCAATTATTGATATACTCCATAAATCATCCATGTTTCTCTATCTTATTCTTCTACGGGAAACCAGATGCAATGTAAATCTCTATAAACATCTCCATCCTTGTGAAAGTCGAATACACAACTAAAGGCATCATCTGCAAGCTTCAGTCCTTCCGATTGAATATACTCCATCGCTCCTGACAAATGAGCAGTAGAAAGCAATGTTGTAGAATCAGAAGGCATTGCGGTATATACGCAAAGACGAGGAGGGTAGTATTTCACAAGATCATCCGGTTTGACATTGAGGTAGTCAGCATACTCTTCCTCTATTCCAAAACCAAAATTGTAATTACTGCCGCACTTTTGGAGTTCCTCCTTGGGAAAAAGTCCTGAAGTAAAAACGAAGGGAGCTTTGCTTATCCATTCGTGTGCAAGTGAAAGTACAGATTTATCCTTATACAAATTGTATTCATCCTGTGTATTAATTCGATAGATGCCTGGACAATATTCTATACGATACCTGTATTTCATCGATTGCGCATCGGTATACATTGCTCTTAGCTGACTTGCCCTTTTAATGAGATTCAAATTATAAACGATGGCATCCTCCAGGTCCTTCATTTTACCAGTTAGGGAAGCGGGCATATCCATATAGTTGTTTGAATTGATGATATTGCTTATCTCCTGCAATGAAAAACCAAGGCTTTTATAGGCCTTGACACGTACCAAGATGTGTATATCCCATACATCATAATACCTGAAGCTTGAACCTTCCTGTTTTTTAGGGGTTACAATTCCAAATTTCTCGTAATATCGCAAACCTGCAGTAGTTATCCCCAATAACTTGGCTACATCGCCTATCTTATAATTCACAATAGAAACTCCTTAAATAAGTTGTTACATTAAGTATAAACCCTCATTTCTAAAAAAGAAAGCATATTTATACTTACCCCAGTCTCCGGCAACCATAAGCTGCAGAGGCTGGGGTTGTGAAATTCATCTATAAATCAGAAGGAGGGATTAAAATCTCGCTAACTGGATTGTGTATTTGCGGGAATATCCAACTGATTCCGTGATTCGAGTTCTTTCTTCAGGTTAAGCACAACAAAGATTCCAAGGACAGCCAGAATGGCTGCTGCATAATAGCCATAGGTATAGACACCGAATTGGCTGTTAAAAAATGTTGCAAGCTTTGGTCCCACAAAGCCAGCCAAGGAATAGCCAAGGAAAATAATTCCATAATTGGTGCCCAGGTATTTGGTGCCGAATGTTCTGCCGGTGAGGGGTGGAAATACTACCATCGGTCCACCAAAAGCGAATCCAAGAAATGCTATGACAACAAAGAATGGAATTGCCATATTGGCTCCTATGAAGGAAACTGCAACCATGGCGATGGTAGTAATGCCAAGACTTAATATCAGGGATTTGAATGCCCCTATTTTGTCATAGATAACACCGAAGCTTAACCGTCCGACGAAGTTTGAGATAGTGGAAACGGAAACAGCCAGTGCCGCTGTCGTTAGACTCACCTGAATCTGATTCTGAGCAATGCTGTACAGCACACCGATCATCATATTGCCTGCACATGCTACAGCCATAAAAATAAACAGCATCTTATAGAAAGTTACAGAACTTAACATTTGTTTGGGAGAATACTGTCCTTCATCGCTTGCAAAGGTTGATGAAGTTTTTCCCGGCTGGACTTCCGCCTTCTTTTGAAAAGGTGAGAAGATTACATTGATTGCGATAATCACGATACCCAGAATAAGCAGGGTTGTGCGCACACCCATAGCAGCAAATGATGTGGTGAATACAGGAGCCATAATGAATGGACCTATAGATGCTGCCGACAGCAGGAGGCCGGAAGCTTTTCCTCGGGATTCAGGGAAAAACTTTAGCGTCTGTGTTAGTAATGGATTGTACATTATACCTGCTCCTATTGATGTTATGACACCAAAGTTGATATAGAACATCAGTACACTGGATGACATTCCTGTAAGAATCCAGCCACCGCCACAGATTATGCCGCCAATGAACATGTTCATGCGGCATCCGTTTTTATCCGCAAATTTTCCGGCGAAGATACCAACAACCGAAAATATCAAAAGATAAAGTGCATAGGTGTCTGTGATTGATGCGACATCCCAGTTTCTTTCAACAGCAATGGTCTTAGACAGAATGCTGAAGGTTGCATTAAGGGCTAAAAAGTAAATACTGAGCCAGGAACCTAGAAATAGAATGTTCCTGCCATTTATATTGTTTTTTTCCATGTTTGTCTCCTTTGACGATTTAATAATTTAACCTTATAGGATTGTCCACCCTCCATCGACCATGAGGGCTCCACCATGTATATAGTCGGCTTTTTCACTGGCGAGGAAAAGGATTACGTCTGCTATTTCAGAAACTTTGCCGTTTCTTTGCGCAGGCAAGCGCTCATCAATAAGATTTGCAGTTCCCTCGTTCATTTGAGTGCTTATTCTGCCAGGGCCAACGGCGAGAACGCGAATTCCCTTGGGACCAAGCTCAAATGACATTCTTTTTGTCAAGCCCAGCACACCGTGCTTGGATGCAGTATAAGCGACACCTCCGCCGGAACCGCGTACTCCTGCAGCAGAAGCAATATTAATGATGACGCCTTTATTCTGGTCAAGCATATAAGGAAGCACAGCTTGAGACAGCATAAACATTCCTTTGACATTAACATTTAGAATAAGATCCCAAAGCTTTTCGTCAATATCCATCATCGGTGTATATTTATCGAAGACACCTGCGGTATTTACGAGTACATCAATGTGTTTAAGGTTTTTCGTAGCCTCGGTGATGGCGGTCTCAATCTGGTCTTTTTTGCTGATATCCACTTCATAAGACAGAAAATGATCCGAGTACTGGATGTTTTTCTCACGCACTTCTTTAAGCCCGGCACCATTGACATCCAGTCCTATTACATATGCGCCTTCTTCAAGGAAATGCTTGGCTTGTTCTGCGGCCATTCCTGCACCAGCTCCTGATATAACAACAACTTTATCTTTGAATTCGTTCATGTTTATTCCTCCTAAAACATCTTAAGTTTATGAAATTTTTAACAATCATAGTGAAAAAAATAATAAAAAGTGAAATTTTTAACAATCGAAGCTGCAGACTTACACCCAAAATAATTATCGATAACTATTACACTTATTATTTTACAAGCTGAAGTTACTTTAAAATCAAGGGCAATTTAGAATATTCACCCATAATTTTAGCCAAAACTTTTTTTAAACTGTAGGGGAAAAGGTGAGAATATTGGTATGTCTGGCTTCGTCATCAAATTGCATTGATTGACAAGTTCTTATCAATGACGGTTATTTCAGTTTTGTTTCCTTCATTGTAGTATGGATTTCATATCATATTTCTATGAATTAAGTTTCTAAATGCTGAAGGTACTTTAATATTTGAGCTGTATTTTATTTCAATTTCATAAAAATAAAGGTCTTTAAAAATTTTTCAACTAAACAATTTCAGGGAATTGTTATTATTATGACAAAATGAACTTCTGTAATAAAGTTGCAGCAGCTAGCCAACGTTGTACAAACAAATGTTAGCATCCTATTGTAATTCTAGATTTGCAGGAGTATAATTGTAGCTGTGATTGATATCTGGCATAAGTTAAAATTGGTTCAAGGTCTTTTAATAAGAAGGTGAATTGAAATGCAAGAAAAAATTTTGACGTTTGTATTCATGGCTTTAGTATTATTTTGTTTGCGGGAACATTAACCTCTTCACATAATTGAATAGCTGAAAAACTGGAACTAAAATATGAATAATATCACATTAAAATTCTCAGGACATCGAGTCCTTCGAATTATCTGACGTTCAATCGAGTGATAATTCCCAGAAGCCGGAATTATCTTGAACGTCATATAAATGAAACGACCACCGACATTTCGGTGGCCGTTTCATTTATATGTGGGTAATGCCGAAGGTAAAGTGCTATCTAACTACCAATACAGGTACTTTTATATGATGCACAACCTTGTTTGTAACGCTTCCTAGAAGGAATCTCCTGTTTGCAGACATTCCATGGGTACACATGATAACAAGATCATATGAACCCTTTTCAGCCTCGTCTATTATATCCATTGCAGGATCTCCGGTAACGACTTTTGCGTCAGCCTTCACACCGCGAGATTTGAAATACTCAGCCGTTTTATTTGCTATTTCTCTATTTACGTCAACGTTTCGGACCTTGTTTTCTTCAACTACAAATCCATCGGCTGTCTGTGTATTCAAATAATAATAGACATTAAACACCGTTATTGTACTATCGAATTTTTTGGCCATATCTTCTGCCAGATCAAGTGCTTTCTGACATCCTGCGGATCCGTCTATAGGTAATAAGATTTTCTTCATAAATCATCCTCCAATCTAATCAATCCATATTCATATTTATCAACCGCCGCCTATTACTGGAAGAAATACTATGCTGTCATCGTTTTTTACATTGTATTCAGTTTTTTTGAATTCATAACAGTTCCCTTAATTACTTTTTGAATGATGAAAGGATTTGTTTACAAATAGATGATTGCTTATGATTAATTATAATACATTTATGAATCGTTTGTAAACAGGGTACTTGCAAGTGTTATGGTTTCGAAAACAGCCATAGGTTACTAAAAAACCGCAAACATGCAATTTTGAAACCGGGAATACGTTTTCGCGAGTTGTTGCTGTTTTGATACTATGTGTTGGAAAAGTGCGGTATTGCTAGTTGCGATTCATTGGTGTATTATTTAAATAGATGAATGCTTATAAAAGTTACTATAAAGGAACATGATGAGAGGGGTATATTAGACAGAGGGAAAACGTTTGCAAAGGTCTGTGATGTCTGTTTTGCTTCAAATAATTTGAATTTAAGGAGGATACTGTGTTTGATATATTAATTATTGTAATTTCGTTGGTTTTATTCTCGGTGCTTGCCTTCAGAAGAGTGAGCGCAATAATACTTGGTCCCCTGATTTCGGTATTCCTGATAGTTTTTGCACGGCTGCCTATGTTCGATACCATGATAGGTCCTTACATGACTGCAGCTGGTGGATATGTGCAGAAATTCTTCCTCGTATTCTTTGTAGGTGCATTGTTCGGTGCAATCTATGAAGAAACGAAAGCTGCAGAAGCCATTGCAGTAGCTCTGGTAAAAGTTACAAAAGGCAAATTTGCAGCACCTGTTGTAATGATAATCACAGGACTTTTGACATATGGCGGAGTCAGCGGATTCGTTGTATTTTTCGCCATGTACCCCATAGCACTTCAGCTTTTCAAGAGCACAAACGTGTCGAGAAGGTTAATACCTGCAGCAATATCAGCCGGTGCCTGGACATGGTCCATGAGTGGACCCGGCAGTCCGGCCATACAGAACGTAATCCCCATGAGATATTTGGGAACAGGCTCCCTTGCAGCACTGATACCTGCTACTGCTGCAGCCTTGGGACAACTTATCATGATATTCATATGGCTGGAATTCAGGACAAAGAACCTTCAGAAGAGAGGATTCGAATTCCATGATGAGACCTTGAAGCCAATTGACGAGACTGTACATGAATCGTCCGAGCTTCCAAATCCGATACTCTCAGCAATACCTGCAATACTCATACTTTTATGTTTCAATATTTTAAAGATGCCTGTTGAAGGTGCGGTTATGATTGGAATCATTACTGCAACTGTGTTCCTTTGGAACAAGATAAGAAGCGTCGATAACTACATAGCTATTATAAACAAGGGGGCAGCCAACTCGGCTACTGCAATCCTGAACACTGCAATAGTTGTAGGATTTGCAGGAGTTGTAAGGGTGACTGATGGATTCGGAAATATTATTGCAGGACTCAAGAACCTTAAAATGTCGCCAATGTGGTTTGTTGCAATAACCGCAGCTATCGCTGCAGGAGCTGCCGGATCAGCATCGGGTGGTCTGGGTATTGCATACGAGGCTCTAAAGCAGACATATATCGACATGGGAGTAAATCTGGAATATGTACACAGGATTTCAGTAATTGCAGCTGGAACACTGGATACATTGCCGCACCAGGGAGCTCAGATTACATTGCTTGCTATATGCGGACTTACACACAAGGAAGGATATTTCGACATTGCCATAACTCAGATAATCATACCTTTCATAGCTCTTGGCCTACTGTGCATACCGTTGGCTTCAATGGGACTATGATAAATCATTGACTAAACACTTGCATGAATCCGAAGGGGTGGATGACCAAGGATTTACGTTGTCTCATGATTGTCAAGAACAAAACAAGAAAGTGAAATATAATATGAGGAGGTAATGTTATGAAAATAATCACTGCTGCTGAAGCCGCCAGTCTGGTTAAGGACAACCAAACGCTGGTTGCTACAGGATTTGTAGGTTGTGGGTCGCCGGAAGCGCTTTACTGTGCTTTAGAGGAAAGATACAAGGAAACATCGACTCCGAAGGATCTTACTCTTTTCTATGCTGCAGGCATAGGCGACGGGGACTCCCGGTCGATCAACCATTTTGCCTACGATGGTCTTATCAAAAGGGTCATAGGAGGCCACTATAATCTTGCTCCCAAGATTGGAAAAATGATTATTGAAGAAAAAATCGAGGGATACAATTTTCCACAGGGTACACTTTCACAGATGTTCAGGGACATAGCGGGCAAAAGGGTTGGAACAATCACCCATGTAGGTTTGAACACATTTGTGGACCCCAGGATTGAAGGCGGAAAGCTTAACAAAAAGACAACAGAGGATCTTGTCAAGGTAATAGAGATAGAGGGACTGGAAAGGCTTATTTACATGCATCCGGATATAGATGTAGCTTTCCTTCGTGGATCCAGTTCAGATACAAAAGGAAATGTAATAATGAACAAGGAAGCACTGACTTATGAATCCACAGCAGTTGCCCAGGCCGCAAAAAACTCGGGCGGACTTGTTATAGTACAGGTTGAAAAGATTGTAGAGGCCGGTACTCTGGACCCCAGACTTGTAAAGATACCCGGAATATACGTCGACTACATAGTTGTTTCGGAGATGTGCGAACACCACGAGCAGGTTTTCGATATACAGTATAACCCTTCATTTTCGGGAGAGGCGAGGATTCCGGTTGGAAATGTAAAGCCCTTGCCCATGAATCAGAGAAAAATCATAGGGAGAAGGGCCGCAATGGAGCTTGTCCCCGATGCCATAGTAAATCTGGGAATAGGAATGCCTGAGGCCATATCCATGGTTGCCAACGAGGAAGGGATAGGAAACTACATGACCCTTACTGTAGAGGCAGGTCCCATTGGAGGAATACCTGCAGGAGGAACGGCTTTCGGGGCATCAACAAATCCCGAGTGCATACTTGACCAGCCCTACCAGTTCGATTTCTACGATGGAGGAGGACTTGATCTGGCATTCCTGGGTCTTGCCCAGGTGGACATGGGAGGGAATATAAACGTAAGCAAATTCGGAACAAGGATTGCCGGCTGCGGAGGCTTCATCAACATAACCCAGAACGCCAAGAAGGTATTTTTCTGCGGAACATTCACGGTGGGAGGATTGAAGATAGACGTTGGAGACGGCAAGCTAAAGATTTTGAATGAAGGAAAAAGCAAGAAATTTGTAAATGAAGTGCAGCAGATAACTTTCAGCGGAGAATATGCCAACAAGGTTAAGCAGCCTGTAATGTACATAACAGAGAGGGCGGTGTTCGAGTTGACTGAAGATGGGCTTATGCTTACGGAAATAGCACCGGGAATGGACCTTCAAAAGGACATACTTGATCAGATGGACTTTGAACCTATAATTTCCGAGAATCTGAAAACAATGGACGAGCGGATATTTAAGGACGAGGTTATGGGACTGAATTCCTGATAAGTAAATTACAAAATCAGGCACTTGAAGATTATTTCTAAAAGGTTACTTTTACTAAGATGGCTTATACTTCTCACACAATTATCAGTAAGTTTATAATATTTAAAAATATAATAAAACTGTACGTAAATTATGGAGGGAAACAATGTTTGAATTTTATAACGATGATCAGAAAATGATAAGAACAGTAGTAAGAGAACTTGTAAAAAAGGAAATTGCTCCTCATGCAGCTGAATGGGATGAAGAGGACAGGTGTCCGAAGGAACTGGTGAAGGTGTTTGGAGAGCTTGGATTCCTGGGAGTGTTTGTTTCTCCTGAATATGGCGGAGCAGGGCTGGGAATAACTGAAAGGGCGATAATACTTGAAGAGGTTGCAAGACACAGTGCAGGCTTTGCAATGACACTCATGACCCATGACTTGTGTACTGCCGCAATCTACAATTTCGGAACGGAAGAGCAGAAGAAGGAGTGGCTTCCAAAACTTTGTTCAGGAGAAATCATAGGAGGTCTTTCAGTAACAGAGCCAACTGGCGGATCGGATCTGATGAACCATGCTACCACAATTGAAAAGACAGATGACGGATTTGTTCTTAATGGAAGAAAGGTATTTATCACCAATTCTCACATAGCTAATCTGAACATATGGACTGGAAAGATAGGTGTCAATGAAAAAGGAAGAAACATTCTCAGTGCTATTCTCATACCTCCTGGAACTGAAGGATATTCGGCAGGAAGAAAGGAACACAAGCTTGGACTTAGAGGGTCTGTTACAGGTGATACAATTGCCAAGGATGTAAAGCTTGGACCTGATGCAATAATAGGAAAAGAGGGTAAAGGAGCAGGAGTAGCCCTTCACACCATAGGAAACTTTGGAAGGTCGGGAATGTCTGCAATAGCTTTAGGAGTTATAAAGGGCAGCCTGGAGGAAGCTATCAAGTTCGGTAAGGAAAGGATAATCTACGGAAAGCCCCTTGTGAAAATTCCTGCAATCCAGGAAATGATAGCTGAAAACCAGATAGAGTACGAGGCTGCATCGGCAATGCTTTACAATGCAACAACTGTATACGACAGGGGAGAGGATGCAGTAGCCAGACTGGCGGCGGTCAAGTATTTTGCAACGGAAGCTGCCATCAGGTCATCAAGGAGAACAATGGACCTTATGGGTGGATATGGAGTCATTAATGAGTATCCTGTGGGAAGGTTCCTGAGGGATGCCGTGACAAATATACCATCAGGCGGAACTTCTCAGATAATGAAGATAATAGTAGCGGGAAATGCATTGAAATAAGGAGTTTGATTTTATGTCATTGAATATAGCAGTATGTGTAAAACCGGTTCCAGACTCTGAGTACTACGATAAAATAACAATAGATCCCGAGACAAAAAGGGTAAACAGGGAAGGGATACCGACAATAATAAATACCATGGATAAGAATGCAATAGAAGCTGCCCTTAAGCTTAAGGACAAGCATGGCGGCAAGGTCACCAGTTTCACAATGGCTCCCGACAGTGCAGTCGAGAATTTAAGGCTTGTTCTTGCCATGGGAGTTGATGAAGCCTATCTCTGCAGTGACAGGGCTCTGGGTGGAGCTGATACATGGGCAACTTCGTACACCCTATGGAAGGCAATTGAAAAAAGCGGAGAATATGATGTTGTGATTCTGGGTAACGAGACCGAAGATGGAGGTACTGCCCAGGTTCCAAGTCAGCTTGGAGAATGGATGAAGGTTCCCCATATAGCAAACGTCAAGGAAATGGAATATGACGGTGAGAAGATGGTTGTGGTAAGCAAGACTGAAAGCGGAAGCATCAAATACAGGATTTCAACACCCGCCGTATTTGCAGTAACAAGGGATATAAATGATCCCAGGATTCCCAATGTTATGGGGATTTTGAAGGCAAAGAGCAAGCCTCTTACAATTTACAGGGCTGAGGATATGGATATTGACCCTGAATGCATAGGACTTGTTGGCTCGCCTACTCAGCCGGGAGACATCAATGCTCCGGATATGAGCAGGAAGAGCGAGCCTATAACGGGCGAGCCTGAAGAAATAGCAGAGAAAATCATCAGCGAGATAAAAAAAGCGGGGATAGAAGTTGAATAAGGAGGTGTAGTTGTGGATACAAGTTTGTATAAAGGAATACATGTGTATTGTGAAACAAAAGGTGACAGGGTAATCGACAACTCCCTCGAGCTTCTTGGCGAAGCTGCAATGCTTAAGGAGAAGATGGGCCAAGACACTGTCGTGACTGCTGTAATCATAGGAGATGATGTTGAGAAGCATGTTGAAACACTTGCAAGACATGGGGCCGACAAGGTAGTAGTTGTTGAAGATGAGAAATATTCGGTGTACAGACCCGATTATTATGCTGAAGCACTGGCTAAGGTGGCCGATGAATACAAGCCCGAAATAGTCCTTGTAGGGGCAACTCATAAGGGAGAAGAAATCGGACCTACTGCAGCAAAAATACTGGATACCGGAATGGCCGCTCATTGTGTTGAGTTGAATATCAGGGAAGACGGTGAATTCCTGCAGGTGGTGCCGGCATTTGGCGGAAAGGTTCTTGGGGACATATTGTGTCCGAAGCACAGACCTCAGATGGCCAGTATGAAGGCAGGTCTCGCGGACAAGGTGATTTTCGAGGGCAAGGAAGCGGAGGTCGAAAGATTCAACCCTGAAGTGACTGGATATGGAGATAAAATAGAGGTAATTGAAGTAATTGAGGATACCACAGAGAGGGTGTCTCTGAGCAATGCGGAACTTATCGTCGCAGGTGGTTTTGGAATAGGAACGCAGGAAGGATGGGACAAGCTTGAGAAGCTTGCAAAACTTCTGCACGGAGCTACTGGATGTACGCGGCCGGCTCTTGACGAAGGATGGACCGAAAGGGAAGAGACCATGGTCGGAACAAGCGGTGTTGCTATCAAGCCAAAAGTATACATTGGATTCGGCATATCGGGAGCCGCGCACCATACATGCGGAATAAAGGGGGCAGGAACAATAATAAGTGTCAACAGAGACAAGGATGCACCCATCTTTGATGTTTCGGACTACAAGGTAGTGTCCGACTGGGAGAAAATTGTAGATGCTCTTATAGAAAAGTTGTCTGAATAGATCTTATATTTCAAATTCAAAACAGCTTAAGTCCGTTTCAATGGACTTAAGCTGTTTTGGCAAGTATATATCCATTGTTAACAAGGGAGCAGCCAATTCGGCTACTGCAATTTTGAACACTGCAATAGTTGTTGGATTTGCCGGTGTTGTGAGGGTTACTGCAGGATCCGCGTTGTTTGTGCATGGGAATTGTTAAGAAAAAGTAATTTGTTATTAGTGAAGCTCGATTGAACTATTGTATTGATAGTGATACAATAATTCCGGGTGGATATTTGGGTATAAGTTAAAATTGATTGTAATGGCGATATCTGTCTGCAGGTGTCGTATTTTTATTGTTTATACCGATATGGTTGTTTTAAATTTGGGAGGATTCTAATTTTTCGGGGACAGAAAAGGAGTCACAATGGGATATTTAATACTAGCTTTAATCCTTATTATAGCTGTACCCAGCTATATTGAGGTGAAAATTCGTGATTATTATGGAATTCAGAAGAGAACTTGGAAGAATAGATTTGTCAATAAGACCCATTTAATTGTTTTAGTTTCAGCTTTATTTGCTATGGTATTTCTTGTGAGGAGAACCATTGATCAGTTTAAAGGATCTTGGATAATCATTATAGTGGTTGCTTTTATTGTTGACATGTTTTTTGAGTTGAGATATAGAAAAGATGCAAAATTTTATATGTTGGAAGTATTCAGTTTTTTAATGATTATATTGACTTATATTTCTGTATCAGCCTATCTGCGCTAGAGTTAAGTAATCGAATTACAGCTTAAGTAAAATGAAGATTATTATGAGCAAAAGGATTTTTTATAATGCTTTTTGGATTTAAAATATGTATACACTAAAGCGACGCTGATTCCTGACGAAAACAATGAGGTCGGTGTTCAGCTGACAGAAACGAGAAGATACGTGTATGTATTGGAAGATGACCAATGGATTCTGGCTGATATTGAGAGAAGCATGTATGAGAAGGCTGTTGATATTGAAGACATGGACCATGTGCGATTTGAAAATGAACTGGTTGAGTATGCGGGGATGCAACTTTAGTGATTTGTCATAAATACTAAAATTATAGCACTTTGTGATGGTTTGATGATATAATTTAAACCTGTGAAGGAAATATATTAACAGGAGTATCAATATGTTTTTTATAATGGGAATCAGTCAAAAGGAAAAGAAGCTGGATTTTCAGCAGTTGGCCATCTGCAGCTGCTGTGGACGATATGGCCAAGTTGAAGTGTATATGACGTATACATATTTCATGTTTTTTTTCATACCTCTGTTCAAATGGAATAAGCGGTATTTTGTTCGTATGGCTTGCTGCGGTGAAACAGCAATGTTGGATGATGATACTGGAGCTGCCATTGCTTCAGGCGAAAATGCAAACATAGATTTGGATAAATTAAGTTTTTCCTGCGGTCTTAAACAATTTAAGCGGTGTTCCAATTGCGGATTTTCAACATCTGAGGATTTCAAGTTTTGTCCGGAATGTGGACATCCTTTTGAATGAGAAATAAAACAATAGAGTAGCATAATTGACAAAAGAAAAGGATGGGCTGAAAAATCAGCCCATCCTTTTTATTATTTCAACAATCATGGAGACCCTGTTGAAGGGAGTCATGAAATAGATTCCGTCAACATGCGGTTTCAATTTTTTTGCAAGTTCTACTGCCATCTGTATGCCGGTCTCTTCTGCTTCCTGACGTGTCATGTCGGGATTGAAGCGGTTTACATACTCTGCAGGCACATGTACGCCTGGGAGCTCGTTGTTGAGGAACCTGGCGTTTCTATAGCTTACGATTGGAAGTATTCCCCCCAGTATCTTTACATTTCTGTCCTTAAGCGTTTTCAAGTAGTCTATCGTTTCATCCTCGTAGATTGGCTGTGTCAGGAAGAAGGTTGCACCGTTTTCCGCCTTCTTCATCATCCTTGAAACTTCCTTATCCTTGTTGGCAAGGTTGAGATTAAGTGCTCCTCCAATGCTCAATGGATCTTCGCCGAAGACCTCAATATTCATCTGTGATATCAGTGACATGAACTTGTATGAGTTAAGGTTAAAGACTCCTTTGACTGAAGCAAGGGTGTCGGCGCTGACAGGATCTCCCGTAACGGCAAGTATGTTTCGTATCCCTTCAACATGTGCAGCCAGCAGTCCTGATCTAAGTGCTATTACATTCTTGTCCCTGCAGCAGACATGGGGCATGGTGTCTATGCCTACTTCTCGCTTTATCTTGCAGGCAATGGCTATGGAATCCACACGTACCTTCGACATGGGCGAATCGGCTATGGTGATTAGGTCGATGTTTTCCTTGCTGCATAACCTTGCACCTTCCATTATCTTAGCTATATCCGTATCGAAGGGAGGGTCAAGCTCCACAGCAAATACAAATTCGCCTTTAGAAAGTTTTTCCTGGAAGGTATTCTGCAACTTTGTATGTTTTTCCTTGTGGACTGTCCTGGCAGGTTCCTGTCTAGTTTCTTTGCCGTTTCCCTCTGCAAGCTTCTGTGCCAGCACTCTTATATGCTCAGGTGTGGTACCGCAGCATCCACCGATTATTTTCACTCCAAGATTCTTTATGTCCATCATCTTGTCTGCAAAATAGTCGGGGTTGTTTACATATACGGTCCTTTCATTTATTATTTCCGGATATCCCGCATTTGGCAGGACTGAAATTGGGTCCCCTGAAAAGTCCAGCTTCCTTATCATCCTGTGAAGGTGGGTAGGGCCTGAACCGCAGTTGAATCCGTGGATGTCTATGGATTCTATTTCCTGTACATTATCGAGGATATGATTTATGCTTATACCTTCACGGGTGTAGCCGTCAGGCATTACTGCGAAATGTGCCATTACAGTGATGCTGTCGTCCTTTTCCTTGATGTATCTGCTGACTGATTTCAGATAGTTGATGCTGCTGAAGGTTTCAAAGAGGATAATCCTTGCACCGGCTGACAGCAGAGCATCCGCTATGATTTTGTATTCTTCCAGAATGTCGTTTTCGTTTTGGTCAATGTCCACTGCAACTATGGGGCCGATGCTTCCGGCAACGAAGGCATTGCTTTCTTTTGCCGCTTCCTCTGCAATCGCATAGCCTTTTTGTATAATGTCTTTCAGCGTTTCAAGAGAGACGTCGAGCTTTGATCTGTTGGCTGCAAAGGTGTTTGTACGAATGAGCATTGCTCCAGCGTCCAAATACTGCCGGTGTATTTCTCTTATGATATCAGGGTTTTGAAGGTTGGCAAGCTCGCAAGTTGTATGGTAGTCGCCGGTCAGTTCCGCGTAATAGGTACCCATGGCACCGTCGGTGAGAAGTATATTTTTCTTAAGATAATCAAGTATCATTCTTTACTCCTTGTACATTTGTTTTTCATTTGACTTCAACTTCATTATCATAAATAATAACGTATAATTGTCATGGTGTAAATGGGGAGTTTTATTTGACGGATAATAATAAATGCTGTTTTTTATTAAAAAATATTTGTTCATATTTGCAAAAAAATTAACAAGCATTGCATTTCTAGATAAAAAATGCAGGAAATCCGTCATAATAAAACAAGATTTGCAACTTGTTTTTTTGCGGCGTCATTGCTTGGAAACAGCTCAGAAACGTGAGATTAAAAGCCTTTTATGGTGTTATAATTTGTGGTATAATTCCAATAATAATTACCATTACTATAGCTGAAGTGCATTTAGAGACATATGCATATATACTTGCATTTGGTTGTAGTAGGGAAAAATATTTTAAGGAGAGCCGATGATTACTTTATTACAGAATGGTGCATATTTATTGAATAACTCTGAAATTATTGAAGCCAATAATGAAGCGGAAGCAATTTTGAAATCAAAGGGAGTAGTTGAGACCAAGGAAGAAGCAAAACAGAACACGATGGCATACAACATATTGAAAGAGCATAATACCTCTGGAAATATGGAGAAGCTTGAAATCAAGTTTGATAAAATCACATCCCATGATATCACCTTTGTTGGTATTATCCAGACAGCAAGAGCTTCGGGAATGGAAAAATTTCCACTTCCTTACGTGCTGACGAATTGTCACAACAGTCTTTGTGCTGTAGGGGGAACAATCAATGAGGATGACCACATGTTCGGATTGACAGCTGCACAGAAATATGGTGGTGTCTACGTACCGCTTCATCAAGCAGTTATCCATCAGTTTGCAAGAGAAATGCTTGCTACATGTGGTGGAATGATTCTAGGATCGGACAGCCATACGCGTTATGGTTCATTGGGAACCATGGCTATAGGTGAAGGTGGCGGAGAGCTTGCCAAGCAGCTTTTGAACCAGACATACGACGTAAACATGCCTGGTATTGTTGCGGTATATATGGAAGGAACTCCATCTTATGGTGTTGGTCCACAAGATGTTGCACTGGCTATTATCGGAGCAGTATTCAACAACGGCTATGTAAAAAACAAGGTAATGGAGTTTGTTGGCCCTGGAATCAAGAACCTTAGCGCAGAATTCCGTATCGGCGTCGATGTTATGACAACAGAGACAACCTGCCTTTCTTCAATCTGGAAAACAGATGAGAAAATCAAGGAATTCTATGATATTCATGGTAGAATTGGCGACTATAAGGAGATTGCTCCCGGAGCATGTTCTTACTATGATGGAGTCATCAAGGTGGATCTTGGTGCTATCAAGCCTATGATTGCAATGCCTTTCCATCCAAGCAACGCTTACCCAATTGCAGATGTCAAGGCGAACTTGAAGGATTACCTTCATGAATGTGAAGAAAGAGCAAAGGTAAGCTTTGGAGACAAGATTGAATACTCATTGATGGACAAGATCATCGATGGAAACCTTTATGTAGAACAGGGAATAATTGCCGGATGTGCCGGTGGTACATTTGAGAATATATGTGATGCTGCAGACATTCTAAAGAAATCTGACGGCATAGGCAGCGATAAGTTTACATTAAGTATATATCCTTCTTCAACTCCCGTTCAGATGGAGTTGATCAAGAATGGAGTATATGCGACATTGATGGAAAAAGGTGCTGTTATGAAGACTGCATTCTGTGGTCCTTGCTTTGGTGCAGGAGATACTCCTTCAAACAACGCATTCAGTATCAGACACGTTACCAGAAACTTCCCGAACAGAGAAGGTTCAAAAGTGCAAAATGGACAGATTGCATCTGTTGCCCTTATGGATGCCAAATCTGTTGCAGCTACTGCAGCAAACAAGGGATTCCTTGCAGGTGCTGACGAGATGGAAGGCGTTGACTTCACAAAGCCTAAATACTACTTCGACAAGAGTATTTATGAAACACGTGTGTTTGACAGTAAAGGTGTTGCGGATTCTTCAGCTGAACTGGTCTTTGGTCCGAATATCAAGGACTGGCCTTCGATGACTGCATTGACTGATGATTTGATGCTTAAGGTTGTATCTGAGATTCACGATCCAGTAACCACTACGGATGAACTTATACCTTCGGGAGAAACTTCTTCTTACCGTTCAAATCCTCTTGGACTTGCGGAGTTTACATTGTCCAGAAGAGACCCTGAATATGTTGGAAGGGCAAAAGACGTGTATGCAATGGAAGTTGAAAGACGTGAAGGAAAGGCACCTGCAGGAGAACTTGCAGATGCATATGACAAGGTTAAGAAGCAGTTCCCAGATGCAGATGCTGTTAATACTGCCCTCGGAAGCACAATATATGCCGTGAAACCTGGCGACGGTTCTGCACGTGAGCAGGCTGCTTCATGCCAAAAGGTTCTTGGAGCATGGGCAAACATCGCACAGGAATATGCTACAAAGAGATACAGGTCAAACATGATAAACTGGGGTATGATTCCATTCCTTTACGAAAAGGAGAATCTTCCTTTCGAGTTGAACGACTATATCTACATACCGGGAATAAGAAAGGCTATAGAGGAAAAAGCCGACAAGATAAAGGCTTACGTTGTAGGCGATGCTATGACTGAATTTGAAATATCAATAGGCGAATTGACAGATGATGAGAGAAAGATCATACTTGCAGGCTGCCTGATCAACTATAACAATACAAGCAAATAATTACAGGTTCAGTTTTTAGATTTAAATTGATGCACTTAAAATAAATGAAAGATGAGGGATAATTGAATGGCTAAGATTAAAATGATCACTCCAATTGTGGAGATGGACGGAGATGAGATGACAAGAATCCTTTGGCAGATTATCAAGGACGAATTGTTGTTGCCTTATATTGATTTGAAAACAGAGTACTATGACCTTGGACTGCAGCACAGGGATGATACCAATGACCAGGTTACTGTCGATGCTGCAATGGCTGCCAAGAAATATGGAGTTGCGGTCAAGTGTGCTACCATCACGCCTAACGCTCAAAGAGTTGAAGAATACAAGCTTAAGGAAATGTGGAGAAGCCCCAACGGAACAATCCGTTCCATCATGGACGGTACTGTATTCAGAGCTCCAATCATCGTTAAAGGAATAGATCCATATGTACAAAACTGGACAAAGCCCATTACAATAGCGCGTCATGCTTATGGCGACGTTTACAAGAGTGTTGAAATAATTGCTCCGGGACCTGGCAAGGCTGAGCTTGTTTTCACAGGTGAAGACGGAACTGTCATCAAGGAGACAATTCAGGAATTCGACTCTCCTGGCGTTCTTCAGGGAATGCACAACATGAACAAATCCATCGAGAGCTTTGCAAGAAGCTGCTTCAACTTTGCCGTGGATACCAAGCAGGATTTGTGGTTTGCAACAAAGGATACAATTTCAAAGAAATACGACCATACTTTCAAAGATGTATTCCAGGAAGTTTATGAGACGGAATACAAGGAAAAATTTGAAGAATTAAATATAGAATACTTCTATACTCTTATCGATGATGTTGTAGCACGTGTTGTTCGTTCAGAGGGTGGATATATCTGGGCATGCAAGAACTATGATGGCGATGTTATGAGTGATTTGGTTGCTACAGCATACGGTTCTCTTGCAATGATGACTTCTGTACTTGTTTCTCCCGACGGCAAATACGAATATGAGGCTGCTCACGGAACGGTTCAGAGACACTACTACAAGCACCTGAAGGGGGAAGAGACTTCTACGAACTCTGTAGCAACTATCTTCGCATGGACAGGCGCCTTGAGAAAACGTGGAGAACTGGATGGAATCCAGGAGCTTCAGGAATTTGCTGACAAGCTGGAAAAAGCTACCATAGGCGTAATCGAGGATGGATCAATGACAAAGGACCTTGCCCTCATTACAAGCAACAAGGATGCAAAGACACTGAACAGCCAGGAATTCATACACGCAATTAAAGAAAGACTGGAAGCTTAGTCATTGACTTGATAACTCACGAATGCTTCGTGGGTTATCACTGTGAATCACTAAGAAAAGAAGTATCACCAATAAAATGAAATAGGATAGGAGTATGTTATGGAAATCAAAAAATCAGCAGTGGCCGGTACATTGGAATCAAGCGACGCTCAGGTTACTATAGAGCCGGGAACAAATGGTATTGAATTGACTATCAAGAGTAGTGTTATCAACCAGTTTGGCAATGCAATAAAGGCGACTATAATGGAAACTCTTGAAAGACTGGAAATTACAAATGCAAAGGTTACAGTTGTGGACAAGGGAGCTCTTGACTGTACACTTAAGGCTAGAGTGGAAGGCGCTGCATATAGAGCAAATGACATAGTAGACAATATTCCGTGGGGAGGTACCATAAGATAATGGAAAATCCAAATTTGAAAAGACTGAGAAGGACAATGATGTTTCTTAATGCACAAAAGCCTGGACTCATAAAGGATCCTCATGTATATAAGCCTGATTCTATCATGCTGGACCTGGAGGATGCCGTTGCTGAAAATCAGAAGGATGTTGCAAGATTTTCTCTTTATCATGCCCTGACTACAATCGATTACCAGGGAGTGGAGCGTGTAGTTCGTATAAATGGTCTTGATACTCCACACTGGCAGGAGGACGTTAGAGTAAGTGTTGCAGCAGGTTGTGATTCGATCCGTATCCCAAAGGTTGAGTCTGCAAAGGATGTACATATAATTGAAGAAGCTGTTCTAAAGGCGGAAAAGGAGTTCGACAGGCCTGAAGGAAGCACGCTGCTTATGGCAGCCATAGAGTCTACAATGGGTGTCATGAACGTATTTGAAATCTGCAAGTCTTCTGAAAGGCTGTTTGGCATCGCTCTTTCAGGTGGAGATTATACAAAGGACCTTCAAACTTCTATTTCCGGTACAGGTGTGGAGCTGGCCGGTGCAAGACAACAGCTAATCATAGCTGCAAGGGCTGCCGGTGTTATGTGTTTTGATACCGTATTCACCAATCTGGATGATATGGAAGTGTTCGAACATGAAGTCAAGATAGCAAGAATGATGGGATTTGACGGTAAATCCATTGTAAATCCAAGACAGATAGAAACCGTACATAGAATATTTACTCCAAGTGAGAAGGAAATTATCTTTGCCGAGAAGGTTGTTACGGAAATTGATGAAAAGAAAGCACAGGGCATCGGTGTATTTACTGTAGACGGCAAAATGGTAGACATAGCTTTTTATCCCGGCGCCAAGAGGGTCATAGAAATGGCCAAGGCCGCAGGAGTATACGAGGGGGACTTATAGGATGATTAATAAAGTAGGAAGAGAAATACCTGATGAGTTGTTAATAGATGGAAAAGAGGTATATCAAGGTGCCTATAGCCGTCATAAAAGAGAATACAAGAAAGCTGCACCTGTAGTAAGAGGCTTTGTTGATCCGAAAGCGTCAAAAATGGTTGATTCTATAAAGGACGCACTGATTAAATGTGAAATAAGGGATGGCATGACATTGTCCTTCCACCATCACTTCAGGGAAGGGGACTATGTACTTAATATGGTAATGGATGAAGTCCACAAGATGGGCATCAAGGATATTACCCTATGTGCCAGTTCTATGGGCAAGGCTCACGACCCTATCGTACCAATGGTCGAAGACGGTACAGTAACTGGAATCCAATCATCGGGAGTAAGAGGCAAGATTGGAGAAATAATTTCAAAGGGCAAGTTGCCTACTCCTGCAGTCATGCGTTCCCATGGTGGACGCGTAAGGGCAATCCAGGAAGGTGATATCCATATAGACATTGCATTCATTGGAGCGCCTACATGTGACGAATATGGAAACTGCAGGGGAACGGGCGGAAAATCCGACAGCGGAGTCTTGTCCTATGCAGTGGTTGATTCACAGTATGCCGACAAGGTGGTGGCAATTACCGATTGCCTGGTGCCTTTTCCGAATCTTCATGCAAGCATATCCCAGGTTAATGTGGACTACGTAGTTGTTGTAGATGAAATAGGAGACCCAAGCAAAATCGCAAGAGGTGCTGCCAAGCCTACAAAGGATATGCGTAACCTCATGATGGCCGACTATTGTACAAAATTTGTAAGCAGCTCTCCATACTTCAAGGATGGATTCGTTTATCAGACAGGTATCGGAGGACCTTCCATCGCATCTACCATTTCACTTGGAAAGATAATGAGGGAAAGAGGCATCAAGATGAGTGTTGGCATAGGCGGTATAGCGGGTCCAATGGTCAAGCTTCATGAAGAAGGTCTTATTGAAAAGCTGGTGGATACCCAGGCATTTGACTTGAAGGCAATCGAGTCAATGAGGGAAAATCCCAATCATTTCGAAATTTCAACTTCAGAGTATGCAAACCCTATGAACAAGGGGGCCTTTGTAAATCGTTTGGATTTTGTAATACTGGCGGCTCTGGAAGTAGATATAAACTATAATGTTAATGTTGTTGTTGGTTCCGACGGTATGATAACGGGAGCCCAGGGAGGACACCCCGACACTGCTGCCGGCGCGAAGTGTACAATAATAATCACTCCACTGGTTAGGGGAAGGATTCCGACAATCTGTACCGATGTAACAACCATAACGACACCGGGTGAGACAGTGGATGTAGTCATCACAGATTACGGCATTGCAATCAATCCTCTTCGTCAGGACCTCATTGAGGCGATGAAGGATGTGAAGCTGCCATTCTGCACCATCGAAGAATTAAGGGATAAAGCTTACGCCATCGTTGGAGAACCTGAAAAGGTTCAATTTGGAGAGAGGATAGTTGGAATCATTGAGGCCCGTGACGGAACGATACTTGACGTAGTAAGGGAAATGAAGGAATTCGTATTTAGAGACTGATCATGGATTATGAAGAAGGGAAAATGTAATGGAAGAATATATATTAAGTGAAATCAGACCTTCAGATAGAAGAAGCATACGAAAAATGGAAGCGATGTTTGAAAAAGAAGGCATTGAAAGGGATAAAAATCTGGACTATACTGTTGGGTTGTATGATGAAGAGTATAATTTGCTTGCTACTGGATCCTGTTTTGGTAAAACACTAAGATGCATGGCGGTTGACTCGAATTATCAGGGCAAAGGACTTTTGAACCTTGTTGTTACACATCTGGTTGAGCATCAGTACAACAGAGGAAACCTGGATCTTTTCCTATATACAAAATGTGATTCTGCAAAGTTTTTTGAGGATTTGAATTTCCATGAAATTGCCCGCGTCCAGGACAAGCTTGTCTTTATGGAAAACCGAAGAGAAGGCTTCAGCAAGTATTCAGATAATCTTGCTATGAAGAAGGTGAAAGCTGAAAAGGTTGCAGCTGCAGTAGTAAATGCCAATCCCTTTACCCTCGGACATCAGTATCTGCTGGAAAAAATATCTGAAGAGAATGACATTGTACATATATTTGTTGTATCTGAAGATGCATCGCTGGTTCCCTTTTCGGCAAGATATGATCTGGTGAAAAAAGGAACGGCGCATCTTGACAATCTGATTTATCATAATACAGGGGAGTATCTAATTTCCACTGCCACCTTCCCTTCATATTTCCTTAAGGATGAGGAGCTTGTAATCGAATCTCACGCAAGGCTTGACATTGAAATATTCAAGAAGATTGCAGAATCCCTGGGAGTGACCAGGCGTTATGTAGGAGAAGAGCCTTTCAGCAAGGTTACAAACATATACAACAGGGTCATGAAAAAGGAACTTGGTGAATGTGGCATAGAATGTGTGGTGATTCCGAGGAAAGAGAATGAAAATGGAGCGATAAGCGCTTCCAAGGTGCGAAGCCTCATTCATGACGGTCGAATTGAACAAATCAGGGATAGTGTGCCTCAGACCACATATGACTTCTTCGTATCTACAGAAGAAGGTATGAGGGTTGTTGACAGAATCCGGAATTCAAGCGATTATGTTCACTATTGATTAATGGAGCCAGGAGAATCTATGAACTTACAGGATAAGATATACGAAGAACTGGAAAGCTGTCATCATGTTTCACTTGAAGAAATTCTGGATGCAAGGGAAAAAAGGGTCTGCAAACAGATGCAGCTGCTGGAAGCTTATAATGACAAAGGTAAAGGTGGAGGTACGAATGCCTTGATCTGTTTCACGATGAATATTGCGGGACCGGTAAAGGTCTTTGAATTGGCAAAATCAGGGTTTGAAGCAGGTATTGAACTTATTGAGGAATTGTTGGGAAATGAAAAGTATACTGTATTGCATCGTGAAATTGAAATCGAAAATACGGGCTATACCGCATACTATGTAATTCAAGATGATGCTCTTTCAATAAAGAGGATGATGACGGATATTGAAGACAACACGCCAATAGGAAGGCTGTTTGATATTGACATACTTGCATTGGATTCGCCATCTGATGCCGGAGGAATTGTAAATGTTAGAAAAATCGGCAGGGATGAAGTGGGTTTGGATGGACGCAAGTGCCTGATTTGCGGTGATATGGCTGCGGCTTGCGCTAGAAGTCGGAGACACAGTGTAGAGGAATTGCAGAGAAAGACCATTGAAGTCCTGCTTGTGAACAAAAAATAGTTGCATAAAAGAGCAAAAACCTGATGAAAAATTCATTTCACCGGGTTTTTTGTTATATTGAAGTTGTATTTTTACCTTTTTTTCTGCATGTGAAGACGGAAAGAAGTTTATAGAATGTGCATTTCGATAAGTCAGATCCTTATTCGATTAGGAAAGCCTTGAAGCCTTCCGTTGACTTAATTTAAGGGTTTTGACAGAAGTGATGAAAAAATTGCAAAATGATTGAAACAACTTTTCAAAAAGTGTTGCAATTGGTAAATTGAAAATGTTATACTTTAGATGGCAGAAAATATGTACAAAAAATAGTATCAGAGAATACTAAATATCAAAGATTTAAGAGGAGCAAGAAGATGAATAAAAGGAGCAATGTTATTAACAAACCGGTTCTATCGGCACATTTCGAATCGAGAAAGCCTTCAGCAGTAAGACTGGCACAGATGAAGTACCAGGAGAGAAAGGTGAAACCTGAAGCGGTTATTAATGTAGGCATTGGAAATGTTTCATTGCCAACCAATCCGGCAATGAAGAAGAGAATGTTTGAACTTGATGCGGAAGGAAGCCCCTTTGCAGAGGGTGTAATAAGATATACCGGTACCGCTGGAACTGAAGAATGTCAGGAAGCCTTCAAGAATATCCTTAAGTGTGAAGGATTTGACACAAGCAAGCTTTTCGTTCAGGTCACTGATGGTGGATCAGCGGCCATGGAGATTTTGGTTACCGGAGTATGCGGACCTGCAGGAACAGATGAAAAGCCTCTAATGATGATAGACCCGGCTTATACCAATTATATCTCTTTTGCACAAAGACTTGGAAGAAAGACTGCAACAGTAAAGAGAATATTGAATGAGGATGGAAATTTTACTCTTCCTGAGCTGGATAAGATAGAAGAGGCTATAAAGAAAAACAATCCAGGATGCCTTCTTGTAATTCCTTACGACAATCCTACTGGACAGCTTTATGACTATGAAACAATGAAGGATCTTGCCAGACTTTGTGTCAAGTACAATATGTGGATGGCAAGCGATGAAGCATACAGGGAGCTTCACTATGCTGAAGATACCAAGATTGTAAGTATCTGGGGACTCAGCGACAAGGACGTACCTGGAATCGAGGGAAGAAGAATAAGTATCGAAACTGCTTCCAAGGTATGGAATGCATGTGGATTGAGAATAGGTGGGCTGGTAACTGACAGTCCTGAGTTCAACAACCGTGCTGTTGCCGAGTATACTGCAAACCTGTGCGCAAATGCAATCGGACAGTATATATTTGGAGCACTTGCTAACGAAACTGAAGAGCAGATAGCTGCCTGGGCCAAGGAAATGAGAGACTATTACAGAGGGCTGATAATGACTGTTTACAATGGCCTTAAGGAAGAAGAGCCTGGACTGATTGTATCTAGCCCTGATGCATCGATTTATTCTGTTATAGATGTAAGGAATGTTGTTAAGCCTGGATTCAAGGCTATAGATTTTGTTCTGTACTGTGCCCAGGAAGGTTCTGCTGTTATCGACGGAGTTGAGACTACGCTTCTTGTAGCACCTATGAATGGATTCTACGACATTGAAAATATTGAAGAAAACCCAGGAAGAACACAGTTCAGGATTTCATTTGTTGAATCACCTGAAAACATAGCAAAGATTCCAAAGCTGTTTGTTGAGCTTTTGAGACAGTTCGAGGCTCAGAGATAAGAACGGCAACATAATATTACAAATAAAAGCACACCTGGAATGCCGGTTGAAAATTTGGCATCTGGGTGTGTTTTTTTCTAATCAAACATTGTTGCCAGAGTTGATTCATAGTCCTTGATTCTTTCTTTTGAAAGAAAGGCACTTACAAGTGTATAGTATTCAGGAAGTCTGTCTGAGGCCCACTTAAGTTCTATGTCGAGGAGGTTTCCGGCTATTTTAGACACATCAAAGCCCAGTGACTCAAGGGAATATCTCATCATGTCTACATTGCAGCAGTTTTCGCCATCTTCTCTATTGCAGTTTTCGCATAGAAGACAGCTACCTGCATAGAGGCTTTTCCCCTGTTTTATTTCATCTTCAAGAGCTAGAAGTTTTTCCCCAAGGATGTTTCTCATTTTTTCAAGGGTGGATTTTGTGAATTCCCTTATGGCATTTTCGCTGCTGTTGCTTTCAATTGTCTTATCTGAAAATATCATCTTGGTTCCTATGATATATACATAGTTGTATTGCATAATATGATCGTAGATATTGAAATCATAGGGAGGACATGACCAAAGTTTTCCATAGTTGCCGCAGTTTTTGCACAACTCCAGGAATTTGCCTCTGTCCCAGTAGTTATCAAGAAGGTCTCTTATTCTTATTTCATTGAAGGTATGTATTGTTTTCATTTTAATCACCATGTCATCAATTATTTTTTGTATATTATACCACAATTATTGGTAGGGGTTTCAGGAAGTCTTTTGGTTGTGAATAAAAGTTTTAAAAGATATAATTATATTAGAGGGACTTGATGTACTGAGAAGTTTAATAGGAGAGAAATGGTTTGATTGAGATAAAAGGTAGATATAATACGGCAAGGGTTTATGCCAAAGAGGTTGAGGAAACGGCCTTCAGTCAGATAAAAGAGCTTTGTGACCAGGAGTTTGTCAGAGGCAGTAAAATAAGGATAATGCCCGATGTCCATACAGGCAAGGGTTGCACCATAGGGACTACCATGACTGTCAGTGACAAGGTTGTGCCGAATCTTGTAGGTGTGGACATTGGATGCGGCATGCATACAGTTGAATTCAAAACGGGAAAGCTGGACTTTGATGAAATAAACAGGTTCATCAGGGAGGAAATACCTACTGGCTTCAAGGTTTATGACAGGGTTATGAAGAAATTTCCTGTGGACCGGTTGAAGTGTGTCAAGGAACTTGACAATATTGAAAGGATCAGGAGAAGCATTGGATCTCTGGGAGGAGGAAACCACTTCATAGAAATAAACAGGGGAGAAAATGGAGGTCTCTACCTTGTGGTGCATTCAGGAAGCAGAAATCTAGGAAAGCAGGTTGCCGAATATTATCAGAAAAAGGCATATGAAACCTTCAAGGGATACAACATGAATATTCAAAAGGAAATGGACCTGTTAAAGAACAGAAAACAGGATTCGGAAGTTTTGGAAAAAATGGCAGAGCTGAAAGGCAGAATAATAAAAAAGAATCTTGCCTACTGCCATGGAAGCCTTTTGGACGACTATCTCCACGATATGGAGCTTGTTCAGAGGTTTGCATATGAAAACAGAAAGCTTATATCCAAAAGGATTGTAGATAGATTTGGGTTGAGCGTAGTGAAGGAGTTTGTGACAATACACAACTATATAGACCTTGATTCAATGATATTGAGAAAGGGAGCCGTATCTGCAAAAAAAGGAGAACTGCTTCTCATTCCAATAAACATGAGGGACGGGTCCATTCTTGCAATAGGCAAGGGGAACTACGACTGGAACTGTTCTGCTCCTCATGGCGCAGGGCGGCTCATGAGCAGGAAAGCTGCAAAGAACAATATCGATATGAAGGAATTCAAGGAGTCAATGAAGGGTATTCATTCGGAGTCGGTATGCAGGAAGACGCTGGATGAGGCTCCACAGGCCTACAAGTCCATGGAAAGCATTTTGGACAGCATTGATGAAACAGTTGAAATAGTGGATGTGTTGAAGCCTCTATTCAACTATAAGGATCATTAGTTAAGATTATCATTTTTTCCATATGATTTGCAGCATCTAAATAATATATTCATTAATAAATCCATGCAGTTTTATGATATAATAATTATAATAATAAATTTAAGTTATTGATTTCCTGGACGGTGATTGAATGAAGGATGCTGTTAAATTATCTACAAAAGTGTATGAGAAAAAGCTAAGAGAACTTCAGATTGAACTGGTGAAGATGCAGAGATGGATCATTGAGCGTGGACTTCGTGTTGTTGTGGTTTTTGAAGGAAGGGATGCCGCCGGGAAGGGCGGAACCATAAAGCGAATTATGCAGCCGTTGAATCCCAGATATGCCAGGGTTGCAGCCCTTGCAAAGCCTACGGAAACGGAAAGGACCCAATGGTATTTCCAGAGATACGTATCCCATCTTCCATCAGCCGGCGAAATGGTATTCTTTGACAGAAGCTGGTACAACAGGGCCGGTGTTGAAAGGGTAATGGGATTTTGTACGGATGATGAATACTGGGAGTTTTTGAATTCAGTGCCTGAATTTGAAAACATGCTAATAAGGTCCGGAATAATACTTGTGAAGTATTGGTTTTCTGTAAGCGACAAGGAACAGGAAAGAAGGTTCCAGGCAAGGATAGACGACCCTACAAAGAGGTGGAAGCTGAGCGACATGGACCTTGAAGCAAGGAGGAGATGGGAAAGCTACTCTGAAGCAAAGGATATAATGTTCAGATATAGTGATACTACAAAGTCGCCGTGGAATGTTGTCGAGTCAGACATAAAAAAGAATGCAAGGATAAACTGCATAACCCATCTATTGAAGCAGATAGATTATAAGGAGATGGATTACAAGAAGATTAAGCTTCCTGAAAAGCAGATAAAAAACAATTACGAAAGAACGCCTTACAGCGAACAAAATATTGTTGAAGACGTTGCAAGTAAAATTGCCTTAAAGAATAATGAAAAGAAGAAAAAATAGGGAGGGGATTACATGTTTATTGAAACGGACAGATTGTTGCTGGTGCCTTTGAAGCCCGATGAAATGAAAAGAGCCCTGGATAATAAGATTCAATTGGCTGAAGAATTGGGATTTCAACTCTTTTCAGAAGAGCCTGACGACAAAATGAAAAAGATCTATGCAATAAAGATTGACAAGATGGAGCAGGATCCGGAAAACTATGCTTTTTATACATTCTGGCAGATGGTTCTCAAGGAGGAGAAGCTCATAATCGGAGAAATTGGATTCAAGGGTATTGAAGGAGAAGAAGGAAAGCTGGAGGTTGGATTTGGCACAGAGGAAAGGTTCAGGAATAAGGGATATATGACTGAAGCCCTTACTGAACTTGTAAAGTGGGCGTTCTCGCAGAAAAAGGTCAAGATAAAGAGAATTACGGCATCTACTCTTCAGGACAATATTCCTTCCCAGAAGGTTTTGAAAAAGTCAGGACTGATACTTTCTCATGAGGAAGGCGGACTTTTATACTGGAATGTCAACAAGGGATAGGACCGATGGCGGAATAAAAGAATCAAAATCAATTGATTAAAAGAGATGTTTGATGTTATTAAACAAAAATGATGTAAAAAAAGTGAACCTGTCGAAGGTTCACTTTTTGAATTTTTGTCATTACTTCTATTACTTCTGGCTATCCATGATATCATCTATTGATGTATTGATATAGCAGGAAGAATCGAGATAAGGGTCATCCATAAGCTTTCCAAGCTTCTTTTTTACGCCTGCAGCATAGGCTTCATCCGTAATAAAGGTTATATGGTCGGCAGCCAGCAGCTTGAAGGACCCTCTTGGAAGATAGTCCTTGGCACATCGTTCTATATTAACAATAAGGCAATTTTCAGGCCATTCGATATCCCTGACCGCTTTGTTTTCTACAGATGAATCCACTACTACCGTTTTTTCGAGTAGAACCTTGCACTTTTCAGCTCCGATATATGTTGCATTGTTGTTTTCAAGGGCTCTGTTGAGTAGAATATCGTATATCGGATGACAGTTGAAGAATTCAGGTATAAGATAAGAGATAATCACGACAACCGTCAATGGTAGAAAATGTGTAAAGGAACCGGTCATCTCACAAATTAAAAGGCAGGCTGTTATGGGTGCACGTACAACCGCCGTCAAGAATCCTGCCATTGCAAAAATTACCATGTTTTGTATATAAACAGGATCCATTCCCGAGTGCGCACTCAAAAGCTGACCGTACAGCGATCCTATTAGCGCCCCGATAACCAGAAGGGGAAGGAAAATGCCACCAGGTGCTCCTGAGCCATATGATACCATTGAAAACATGAATTTGAGTATCAAAAATACAAGTACTGCTCTCATTCCATAGCGTAGATCCACTACGGGTTCTATAAGATGGTGTCCGCCTCTGGTTATTTCGGGAATGAATGCAAGTGCGGCTCCCGCAAGGAGAAAGACCAGATACATCTTGTATTTTTTTTTAATGAACTTGTCTGAACTGAACAGATCAAGAGACAGAACAAGAAAATGATTGTAAAGTATGCCGGCTATTCCAAGAACAATGCCCAGTAGTATTATTGAATTGTAATGAGCAAGAGGAAACTTATCCACTATATCAAAATTCATAACGGGATTTGAACCGTAGAATGTTTCTGATACAAATTCAGCACTTACTGCTGTGGCTAGAACGGTGATTACAATAAAAGGCGAAAAATTCTTGTGAACCTCTTCCAGCGCAAAAACCACTCCTGCAAGAGGGGCATTAAATGCAGCGGCAAGACCTGCGCTGGCGCCTCCGGTCACAAGATATTTCGCTTCAATCTTTTTTCTTCTGAATATTTTGCAAAATCCTTTTCCTGCAGCTGCTCCCAGCTGTATTGAAGGGCCTTCTCTTCCCAGCGACAATCCAGAGCCTATGCAAAGTACTCCTGCCATAAACTTGTTTATAATTATGCTGATCCATGGCATTTTAATCTGCCTGAATATATATCCTTTAACCTGGGGAATGCCGCTTCCTGAAATTAATGGTTGTATGGAGAGCATCTTGTTCACGAGAAACGCAGCGAACAAAAGGAATGCTATTATATAAGGAACATAATGGGGATCGTGAATATGGACAAATATGTATTTGTCCATCAGACTGCTGACATAGTCAAGCAGAAATCTATAAAGCACCACTATGAATCCCACAAAGACTCCAAGTATGAGACATTCGAGTATTATAAGGGATTTTGTATTGTACCAGTGGTCAAGTATGTTGTATGCATTGTTCTCTTTTGCATGGACGGGTTTCAAAAAAATCACTCCTCAATCAACTTTATCCATTAAGTATGTTAATACTATTTTGGTCAATGGTCAATAAGTTTTATGAGCAATCTGTTAAAAATTTAATTAATTTTTGCATTACTTCCTATATGTTGTTGTTTTAAAAATAGCAATAAAAATAATTTATGATTTAATAAGTTTTTAATTGTTTACTTATATGGATGGAATAGGTAGTATATCTATATACTTGAAAATAAAACTATTTTGTGATAATCTATATTATACCATAATAAAGAACGGCGTTAAGTAATGTGGAACAAAAAATATTTATTTGTGTAAATGTAAAAAAATCATGGTTTTCAACAAAAAACAAGGTTTCTAAGCCTTGTATATTATTTAAATTAAAGTATAATGGTAATGTTACGAAAATCAAACACAAATGTAAAACACGAGCAAACACAAATGAAAACACTAAACCAAACACAAATTGAAAGTCTCTAATAACTATTGATGTTAAAGACGCTGGCTAGATGAAATTGACGTAAATTTGACTATAACCGGTCATAATGAAAAACCAAAACAGAAACAAGGAAGGAGAAACAACATGTGTGAAAACTGCAACGTAGCAGAAATGGAAAAGAAGTTCAAGGATGAAAACGTGGACCTGAACTTGATAGCCCCCGTAGTGGAGAAATACGGGAAGAAGAAGGGAAGTTTGATCAACATACTCCAGGAGATACAGGAAGTTTACGGATACCTCCCCTTGAGCGCAATGAAATACGTAGCCGACAAGACTGACAACAAGAAGGCTACAATATATGGAGTGGCGACATTCTACACGCAGTTCAGGCTCAACCCCATAGGAAAATACCTGATACTGCAGTGCCAGGGAACAGCCTGTCACGTAAACGGATCAAAGGAAATATCAAAGGTGCTCTGCGAAGAGCTTAAGATAAAGCCGGGAGAGACAACTGAAGACGGAATGTTCACAATAGAAGACGTTGCCTGTCTGGGATGCTGCAGTCTTGCACCGGTAATCATGATAAACGGGGAAGCATACGGAAACCTTACGCCTGCATCAGCAGTAAAGGTAATAAAAGACATAAGAGCGAAAGAGGAGGGAGCGGCATAATGATAATAAGAGTAGGACTGGGAAGCTGCGGAATAGCCTCCGGAGGAAGAAAGGTAATAGCGGCCCTTGAAGCAAAGAGGGAAGAGCTTGGACTCGACTACAAGATAGAGACAACAGGATGCATAG
>NZ_FQZL01000004.1 GCF_900142005.1 Dethiosulfatibacter aminovorans DSM 17477 | reverse complement strand
ATTGTGCAATATTCCCCACTGCTGCCTCCCGTAGGAGTCTGGACCGTGTCTCAGTTCCAGTGTGGCCGTCCACCCTCTCAGGCCGGCTACCCATCGTCGCCTTGGTGAACCGTTACTTCACCAACTAGCTAATGGGACGCGAGTCCATCTTATACCACCGGAGTTTTGATATCTTGATCATGCGATCAAAATATGTCATGAGGTATTAATCCCGATTTCTCAAGGCTATCCCTCTGTATAAGGCAGGTTACTCACGCGTTACTCACCCGTCCGCCGCTAAGAAACATCCAACACTCAAATCTCACATTGTGTCAGCAAGCTTTTTTCGCGCAAAGACCTCTCTGCTTGAATACGCATCGGTCTTGTGCTGCTTACTCACTCTTTATAAAATCTCAGTGTCGGATATTTCTCCGCTCGACTTGCATGTGTTAGGCACGCCGCCAGCGTTCGTCCTGAGCCAGGATCAAACTCTCGTTTAAAATCTCTATTTAAGGCTTTCGCCTTTAACTCATTTCTTACACTGACTTTTTTTTTTTTAAAAAGTCCCAAAATTACTTTTGTTTGTTACATAATTAACTCTAAGAATTACGTTGACTATGTGTTATTCTATTGTCCAGGTGCATTGCCGAGCAGCAAATTTTATTATTCGCGACCAGGCTAGGTTCGTTGCTGTTGCTTGCGTTGCTCGTTTTGACAACTTGTGTAGTATATCATCTATACTCTTCCGTGTCAATAACTTTTTTAAACTTTTTTTACTTCTTTTTTTACTTCCATTTTACATGGTTTATGTCGTTTCTTCTCTGTCATGTTTGTTGATTTAAGTTCTTTTTTATTGCTCCCTTTTGGGGTGCTTTATTAGTATAGGGATTTACACCATAAAAGTCAATCATTATTTTTTACTTTTTTTGATATTTTCATCAATTGTTTTCCATA
This sequence comes from Dethiosulfatibacter aminovorans DSM 17477, assembly GCF_900142005.1. Classification (GTDB taxonomy): domain Bacteria; phylum Bacillota; class Clostridia; order Tissierellales; family Dethiosulfatibacteraceae; genus Dethiosulfatibacter; species Dethiosulfatibacter aminovorans. The sequence continues at coordinate 376,858 of NZ_FQZL01000004.1, read as the reverse complement.
TGATTTTCCTTACATATTATATACACATATATCGTCACTCATCACAAACTTAACCTTCTTCAAATAATCACTCACTTACTCAATAAAAAACCAGGATATTCCAAAGCTATCAACCTTGAATTCCATCCTGGTTATATTTAACAATATTTCAATACTTTATTCTCCAAAGGTTTCCTTAACACTTTCCAGCCTCTTTCTTATTGGAACATTGTAAGGGCACCTTGGCTCGCAGATTCCACACTTTATGCAGTCTGAGGCCTTTGAAAACAATCCTTCATATCTTTTTAAGGCCCAGTCATTGAGAGAATAACTTTTAACGTAATTCTCCAGAAGCATTGCTGCCGGTATGTTTATCCCCTGGGGACAAGGAAGGCAGTATCCGCATCTTCTACAAAAGTCCGTACCAATCTCTTTTGCAATTTTTTGGATTTCAACTTTTTCTTCATCCGTTAGTAGAGATAGATTTTCTGCTACTGATGCATTCTCCACTACCTGCTCTATACTGTCCATTCCCGGAATTGCCAAGGTAACAAAATCCGTATTTAGTATATATTTTAGTGACAGTGCCGGCTTTGGAAAAACACCTCCTGCCACCGGCTTCATAATAATTACACCAATGTTCTTCTCTGCCGCCTTTGAGAGAACGTCCGCTCCCTGGTCTTCAACAGGGTTATAGGGAAATTGAAAGGTATCAAACTCTTCATAGTCAAGGGCCTTTTCAAGAATTTCATGGTTGTGGCTTGTTATCCCTATATGCCTTATCTTTCCTTCTTCCCTGGCTTCAACCATTGCTTTCAAAGCTCCATCTTCTGAAACCACATCGGAAAACTGACCTCTTGTACCAGCATTGTGTATCTGATACAGGTCTATATATTCGACTCCCAAGGCTTCAAGACTGTCGTCAATATTCTTTTTCATTTCAAAATAATTGTAGGCCATTGCCTTTGTAGCAATTATGAAGTTTTCCCTTCCGACCTCCTTAAGAGCCTTTCCTATATGGCTTTCACTAACGGTATATCCTCTTGCTGTGTCAATAAAATTGATTCCCCTGTTTTTACATTCCCTGATTATTTCAAGCGCTCCATCCTCCGTAACTTTTTGGATGGGTATGCCGCCAAGTCCTACTACCGATACTTTCAACCCCGTCTTTCCCAGCGTCTTAAATTTCATGCATTCCTCCTAACCGAAATATGAATTGAACAGCTTCTTTACATATACAGAATCGAAATACTCCGTTTCCTTGTATGCAGTTTCCTTGTCGTGGTTCTTAATGGACATGGCAATTGAATTGAGCGACTGCGCATGCCATTTAGGATTCTCGCAAACATATTGTATGTATCTCAAAAATCTAACTATTACATCGTTTAGTTCTTCAAGCATTCCTGTCAGTATTTCATTTCTGCATATGTCCCTTATTATCTTGAAAAACTCATAGTCCGCTGCAATATATTTCAAATAGTCGCTGTTTCCGTTGAAAGACTCCATTTCATAAGCTATTTCAACGAGTCTTGCAGTCTCTTCAGGCGATGCATACTCAGCCGCCAGCTCCGCTGCATAAGCTTCCATCTTCTTTTTGACCTGATATGCGTTTTTAACTTCCTTGATATCTATCTGCGTTACATAGGTGCCTACTCTTGGTATCATATTTATCATTGATCTGTTTGACAACCTCAAAAGAGATTCCCTCACAGGAGTTCTGCTTATGTTGAATTCAGATGCTATTTTCTTTTCCTCTATAATATCACCCGGTTTGTATTCCAGATTTAATATCCTATCAAGAACAGTGCTGTACACATGATCATTTATATTCCTTGCTTCCATTTTGCCTCCCTAGTATTGAATTGATATATTAACACTATATATAGTATAGCACAACATGGGTTGTTTTGTTATATTAAGTTGTTTTTAGTTTGATCATTGTCCGGATCTAATCCTTTATATGAATATGCCGGTTTGATACTTCAATATTTAGTCCCCACACTCCTAAATTATATAAAAGACTTTTGTTGAAATTCAATGCACCATGCTGTAAACTTGTCATAGAAAGAACGCTTTTTGTGATTTGTTTGTATTTGGTAGCTCAAACTTCATCACAAATCTGGGTTCTTTTCTTTAATTTTTATGAATATTCCAAGTTTATATTTCACTATATGACATAAATTAATAAATAAAAATAATATTAGGAAGGTAGCAACGATGATAAGAAACTCAAAACCAGACGACAAGAATATTGTCTCCGAACTGATAATTGTAGCAATAGAAGACCTTGCCAACACATTCACTGGGTACAACGATGAAAGATCAATAAAAAACGAGATGGAAAATCTCTTTGCCGAATCTGATAACCGCTTCAGCCATAAATATTGCAAAGTGATTGAAATTGACGGTCAGGTTGCAGCATCAGTCATTTCATATCCTGCTTCCGAAATGGAAAAGCTGAACGAAAAAATAATCGAAAGGCTGAGGATAAGATTTAGCTCAGACGATGATTTGTTCACAGAGCATGCTGAAAGAATACGCAGATCCAAGGAGGCATTCGACGGCGAGTACTATATAGACAACCTTGCAGTTGTCGAAAAATACAGAGGCAAGGGACTGTCAAAGATTCTTGTTGAAGCGACCGAGAAGGAAGGACTTGAGATGGGATACAGAAAGATTTCCATCCTTGCAGACCTGCACAACGAAAAGGCTTTCAATATCTACAGGAAACTTGGCTATATCAAAGACTGTGAGCTTGAGGTTCTTGGACACAAATATCACCATCTCGTCAAAACTTTTGATGAAAGCAAATAAATTTCCAAAATATTTCAACTTTTTTAACTCCTCATGTGTCTATAGTATGTAAGGAGGATTACAAAACTATGTCGACATACAAAAAGAAACATCTGATATTTGCAGATTATGTAAAAAACAACCAGAATAATTTCTACAGACTTGCTTACAGTTATGTAAAAAACAGGGAGGCGGCTCTTGATATCGTTCAGGAATCACTTTGCAGAGCCTTTGACTCTCTCGACTCCCTGAAGGACATGTCCAGCATCAAAACCTGGATATACAGGATAATTGTCAATTGCAGTCTGGGCTATATAAGGAAAAACAAAAGAATAATACTGACGGAAAGCATCAACGAAGAAATCCAGAGCGACAGCCTCAATATTGATGAAAGCATCGACCTGTTCAACGCCATCAATTCGCTGGATGATGATCAGAAAACGCTTATTACATTGAGATATTTTGAAGACATGAAATTTGATGAAATTTCAAAGATAGTCAGCAGCAATATAAACACTGTCAAGTCAAGGACCTATTCGGCAATAAGCAGACTAAAAAATATTCTGGAAGGAGAGCTGTAATTATGGAGAAAAAACTAAAGGAAGCAAAAAAAATTTACGAATCAATACAAATACCCGAGGAGTTGGACGAAATGGTAAATAAAACGATAAACAACGCAAACAAAAAAAGCCCTTCGAAACTGAAAATAAAAAAAGGATTTTTCACTGCTACGGCGGCCGCAGTCATGATATGCGGAGCCTTGACAATAGGGTTGAACACAAACGAAGCCTTTGCAAATTCAGCATCTGAAGTACCAATCATCGGCAATATCGCAAGGTTGCTGACATTCTCAGAATTCGAATTTCAAAGCGAGGTTATTGTTGCCGATATTAGAATTCCAGAAGTGAATTTGAATGATAAAGCCCTTGCGAAGAAGATAAATCTTCAGATATACAGAGAAATGAAAACATGCCTTTCCGAGTCCGAGACAAGAGCGCTCGAATACAAAGAGGCCTACCTGGCAACAGGCGGAACAGAGGAAGACTTCATCCCTATAGATGTAAAGATGGATTATGAACTGAAGTCTATTGACGAAAAAATCCTGTCCTTCGTATTGTATCATTATGAATCTCTTGCTGCCGCGTATTCCGAAACCCAGTACTATAACATCAATCTTGAAAATGATGAAATACTTAAATTGGAAGATATTTATGGAAACGAATACATGAGCATTGTAAACAGCAGCATTGAAGAGCAGATAGAGCTGGAAAATTCTAAATCTGAAAACAATGTGTATTTTGAGTTTGACGGAATAGACGAAAATCAGAAATTTTACATAAATGAAAAAGGCGAGACCGTAATAGTATTTGACAAGTATGCTATCGCTCCCGGCAGCATGGGTATGCCTGAATTCATAATAGAATAACAAATCAAAATCTGCAGCAGATAAGCTGCAGATGGTAGTATAATATTAATGGTGTGATCTTCCTAATATGATATAAAATACTAATATCATTAGGAAGATCACACCATTATGATTATTGGACAAAAACTAATATATCCCCTTTTCCCCTTTCCTATATCCTCTCATATATTTTCCCGGAGAAATTCCAGTAAACTTTCCAAAGGTTCTAATAAAATGGGCATTATTGTTGAAGCCAGACAATTCCCCTGCCTGCTGCACGTTGTATCCCTTCCTCAAAAGCTCCCTTGCCAGAAGAATCCTTGAATTTATGATATAGTCCATTATGGTAAATCCTGTAACAGACTTGAAAATTCTGCTCATATGATACTTGCTCATGTAAAATTTCTCCGCCAGAAAATCAAGATTCATATCTTTTGCAATGTTACCATTTATATATTCAAGTATTGGAGATACCCTGTTAAAGCCTGAATTGTCAACATAAGCAAAATAATCCTTGTTGCCTACAAAATTGCTTACCTCCAGTACAAGTTCAAGAAAGGCTATATCCCTTTTCAAATCACATCCGAAATTGTCACAATCGATGGTTCTGCATTTCTCCAATAAACTAACCAGATACTCCATCTCATCTTCAGCTAGTCGTACACATTGTGTAATACTTCCAATAGCAGTTACAAGATCCGTCTTTTTGGTAGATATTTCCCTGAGTACATCCTTGGAAAAATGGACAACATATCTTTCATAGAGGTCACAATCATTAGCAATAGTCTTGTGGAGAACAGTATCCTTTAAGATTATGAGCGTACCCCTTTTAAGAGGATACAGCTTCCCTCCAGCAAACAAACTTCCTGCGTCGGAAAGCGAAAGCAGCATCTCATATTTGTCATGGAAATGATGTTTGCTCATGGACCATTCATTGTCTCTGTTCAGCTTGATAGTATATTCAAAATTCATAAAAACCTCCAAATAAATGATATCACAAATCCCACTCCATAGCAATATATGCAAATTTAACGGCAATTTATCAAAAGACTTCACAGATAAATGGTAGTATACTAAATAATGAAATGTTGAATTTTATATAAATTCCTAAATATTAATCAAGGAGTCAATAATGGTGAATAGTTTAATCAAACCTATGAGTGATGAATTTACCGAATACCTGAAGGATGAGTCAAGAACAGTAGGAAAAGCTGACAGCATCTCATTTCCGAAGGAAGAGAGTGAAATAATCCAGTTGATCCAAAATTTGTATCCCAAGGAAATTCCAATAACCATACAGGGTGCAAGAACCGGTCTTGCTGCCGGGGCAGTTCCCCAGGGCGGACACATAATGAACATATCAAGAATGGACAAAGCTACTTCCATGAGAAAGGATGAAAATGGCATTTTCCATGTTACCGTTCAGCCTGGCATGATTCTTTCCAATCTTCGTGAATCCATATCCGGAAGAAAATTCAATACGGAGTGCTGGTCTGAAGAATCAAGGAAAACATTTTCGGAGTTCTGCAAGTCTGAAGAACAGTTCTTTTCTCCCGATCCTACGGAAGCCTCAGCCACAATCGGAGGCATGGTTGCCTGCAATGCCTCAGGTGCAAGAAGCTACTTATATGGACCTACGAGGAACCATGTGACAAGGCTGAAGCTTGTACTATACAATGGCGAAACCATTACTCTGAAAAGAGGAGAAAACTTCTCCAAGGGAAGAATCCTGGATCTCGTTACCAACATCGGCACGTCTATGAAAATCGACCTGCCCACATACCAAATGCCTAAAACAAAAAACGCTTCCGGATACTTCATCGAAGACAACATGGATGCCATAGATCTTTTCATAGGTTCAGACGGAACACTGGGAATAGTCACGGAAATTGAACTTCAACTTCTACCACTGCCTGAACATATCTGGGGAGTCAGCTGCTTTTTCGAAAACATGGACAACTCTGTAGAGTTTATTGAAATCATACGCAGAAAACTTGGGAATATTGCAGCTATGGAATTCTTTGACGGCAATGCCCTTGTAATACTGCGAAGACAAAAATGTGAAAATCCAGGCTTTTCAAGATTGCCGGATGTAGAAGAAAACAAGAAAGCCGCCATATATCTGGAATTGCACTGCAAAGATGAAAATGAAGCAATCACGGGACTCAGAACCATCAGCACATCCATGAATGAATCAGGAGGATGCAGCAATGACACCTGGGTTGCGCGGAACGATTCAGACAGGGACAGGTTGATTTTCTTCAGACACGCAGTTCCTGAGAGTGTAAACATGCTCATAGACGCGAGAAAGAAAAATAATCCATCAATAACAAAACTGGGAACTGACATGTCCGTTCCCAATGAAAAACTGGCCCACATAACAAAGACCTACACAGACATGCTTGAGGAATCCGGTCTCCAATCTGCCATATGGGGACATATAGGAGACAATCACCTCCATGTGAACCTCCTTCCCAACAATGATGAGGACTATGCAAAGGGAAAGGAACTCTACAGCAAATGGGCAAAGATTGTTACAGACCTTGGAGGTGCCGTATCGGACGAGCACGGTGTTGGAAAGTTAAAATCCGAATTTCTGACTGTAATGTACGGAGAAAAACATATACGGGAAATGGCTGAAATGAAGAGAATCTTCGACCCCAAGGCATTGATCGGAGCAGGAAACATGTTTACTCCATTGAAAGGAGGTTCAACTGAATGAGGACCATAGTATGTATCAAGCAAGTTCCTTCAACAAATGAAGTAAGACTGGATCCTGAAACTAAAACAATAATCAGAGACGGACGTCAATCAGTAACAAACCCCTTTGACACCTATGCAATAGAACAAGCTGTTCAAATCAAGGAGCTTCTGGGTGGAGAAGTTATTGGACTAAGCATGGGCATCCCTTCAACAGAAAGACTGTTGAGAGATGCCATGAGCAGGGGCGTAGACAGCTCATTGCTCCTGTCCGACAGATCCTTCGCAGGTGCGGACACCCTTGCAACTTCATACACTCTTTCCCTTGGAGTCAGAAGCATCGGTGACTTCGACCTAATACTCTGCGGAAAGATGGCTGTTGACGGCGATACTGCCCAAATAGGCCCTGAACTGGCTGAAAACCTTGGAATCCCACATGTAACGGATGTAGTAGAATTGGTTGAAGTGAGCGAAGAAAAAATATTGTGCAAAAAAGCTACAGACAAGGGTCATCAGATTCTTGAAGTTGACCTGCCTGCTCTTATCACCGTAGTAAAGGATATAAATATGCCGAGACTTCCCTCCATACCCGGAATAGAATTCAGCCTTAATGCTCCTTTTGACATAAGGAATGCGACAGACCTCAATGCGGACACTGCAAGAATCGGTTTGTCGGGAAGCCCCACCCAGGTGGTAAAGACATATATTCCCGAACGAACCAGAACAGCTGTGGAACTTACCGGCGATACGGAAAGCCAGGTAAAAGGAATAATGAAAATCATTGAGGAGGTGATCTGATTGTCCTGTTTAATAATTGATTCAAAGAAATGCGTAGGATGCGGCATATGTGCAAAAAGCTGTTCTTCCAATGCACTTGAAATCAAAAACAGCAAGGCGGAAGTCAACGACAACTGTGTTTTGTGCGGTGTTTGTTTAGATGCATGCCCCTTCAATGCACTGTCAATAGAAAAAGAGGAAAACTCCACATTTGACTGCTCAGAATACAGTGACATATGGGTCTTTGCAGAACAGCACAAGGGTGAAGTATTACCCGTTTCCCTTGAACTCATAGGAAAAGGAAGAGAACTGTCCAAGGAAAAAGGATGCAACCTTTCTGCAGTTCTGATAGGCAGCGATATCCGTTCTAAAGCTGAAAAACTTATAGCATACGGAGCAGACAAGGTATACATCTGCAATGACAGCGATCTCGAAATCAATTCAGACGAAAGATACACCGATATATTCAGCAGGATGATTTCCCAGTACAAGCCTGAAATTCTTCTTCTTGGGGCAACTGGTTTTGGAAGATCCCTGGCACCAAGAATTGCAGCAAGGGCGAAAACAGGCTTGACAGCCGACTGCACATTCCTTGAAATAGATAATGAAACAGGACTGCTTCATCAGACAAGACCTGCATTCGGAGGCAATCTCATGGCAACCATCATATGCCCTGGCCACCGCCCTCAAATGGCCACTGTACGCCCCGGAATCATGCCTATCCAAAACCCTGATTATTCAAAGGAAGGTGAAATCATTTCTATTGAATATGAAGATAATATAGACAAAAAGATAAAACTCATTGAAGACATATTGGCACCTGAAGTTAAAACAATTGCCAATGCTGAAATCATTGTTGCTGTAGGCCGAGGTATAGGTTCGCAAAAAAACATAGCTCTTGCCCAGAAGCTTGCATCACTATTAGGCGGAAACATAGGTGTTTCAAGACCTCTAGTAGATATAGGCTGGAGTAGCCAAAACAACCAGATAGGACAGACGGGCTCCTCAGTCTCTCCTAAACTCCTTATATCCTGTGGAATATCCGGTGCAATCCAGCACCTGGCCGGTATAAGCGGGGCCAAAAATATAATTGCAATAAACACCGACCCAGATGCTCCAATTTTCAATGCGGCCCATTACAAGGTCGTAGGCGATTGCGTAGAAATCCTTAAAAGTCTGATATCTAAAATTGAGGAAACAGGCAGCTTTAAGAAAATAATATAGAAAATCACCATTGCATACCCAAGCCAGTCATTGGAGGATTGTTTTAACACGAGACAGTCCTTTTTTGCATATTTTTACATGTCTCCCCATTGCCAAATCATGCATCATATAGTATTATTTTAGTATTAATAGTCTCTACAGGAGGAAAAACATGACAAACGAATCACTGGTAAGAAAACCCCTGACGGAACAGCTGTATGACAGGATAAAGGAAAAGATAATTTTCCAGGAACTCAAGTGCGGTGAAAAAATAAATATTGACGAGCTTAGCAAATCATACGGAGTAAGCATCACCCCTGTAAGGGAGGCAATCAACAGGCTTTCACAGGAGGGGCTTGTTGAATTCGTTCCCAATGTGGGAGCCAAGGTTTTCAAGATGAACGAGGAAACACTACGGAACATAAACGAGGCATGCTATTATTTCGAAAAACTTGCCTTCGACTATATCTGCGAAAACAATCTCATCGATGAAGTCATAGCTGAAATGGAAGAAATACTTGCCCATCAATCGGAAGCGGATGAAAAGGGAGACGAGATTGAATTCTTCAAGAATTCTAAGAAGTTTCACGAGATAATGATAAGCAGGATTGACAACGAGGTGCTGAAAAAGCCCCTCTACCAGATCCACGGCCAGTACAACATCGCCAACAAGGTGGTGTATACGAATGCGGAATACAGGAAAAACAGCGTAAAGGAACATACGGAACTTCTTAACGAGCTAAAGAAGGGCAAGAACAAGAAGGTACACAAGCTGTTGAAATCCCACTATTTCGATTCCTACGAGAGATATTCGGGGTATATTTTTGAGCATATCTGATTGTCACAGTAATAGAAATTGAACATTGAAGGGACATATGCAAATAATAGCTATATGTCCTTTTTGTTGTTCAAGAAGCAGGAAAGTTTCCTTAAACTCATATTCAGAATTTATAAAAAATCATTAATATGGGTATATATTAATCATACAGCTGGAAAAAATATGAAATATACAGGGGGAATCATAATGAAAAAACTGATTGTGATTATAATGATACTGTCCGTATTGCTTACAGGATGTCTCGACGTACAGGAAGTAGACGAGTCCCAGACAATAGATCCTGACACCCTGGAAATGCCAAGTGTGGAACCACCAAAGCTTAGACTGCCTGAATTCAAGCTGCCAGATTTTAAGTTGCCCGATATAAAATTCCCTGACATTAAGCTTCCCAGCTTCAAGTCATCAGACTCTGAATAGTGTGAATACTGATACTTTTCAATTTTCTATGAATAATTACTAATAAGTGTTTATATTACCAACTTTGCACACTTAATTATAATAACAAAAAACCTCTAAAACCCTATTAATTCAATTATATAATAGGTATACAAAGGGATTTATTTCCTTATATTATGAAAAAAGATGATTTTAGTTAACTAAGGTCATCTTTTTTTTTCAAATGATTTCAAAAAGGAAAGGTTGATTATTTGACAATATATCATGCAGGATATATCATGTAATCAAATAAAGAAACACTCCTAAATTGAAACGACATTAAAAATATAAATATTAAAGGAGAACATTATGGCAAACTACATACCTGAACCGTTTAAAATCAAGATGGTTGAACCACTTAAGAAGACTACACGGGAAGACAGAATCAAGATATTGGAAAAAGCCAACTACAACCTTTTCGCAATCGACTCTGACGATGTTTACATCGATTTCCTCACTGACAGTGGTACTGGAGCAATGAGCGACAAGCAGTGGGCTGGAATTATGGTTGGAGACGAGTCCTACGCAGGTGCAAGAGGCTATAGAAATGTTGTCGCTGCAGTTCAGGACATTTTCGGCTACACTTATGTTCAGCCTGTACATCAGGGAAGAGCCGCAGAGAAGGTATTGTTCCCCTACTTCATCAAGAAGGGATCCTACTCAATCTCAAACATGTTCTTCGACACTACAAGGGGACATGTTCAGCTTCTGGGTTCAAGACCCATAGACTTCACCTGCGATGAATCAAAGGACACCGGAAACTACTACCCTTTCAAAGGAAACATGGACATAGAAAAGCTTGAAGCTTTCATAGACGAGTACGGTGCAGACAAGGTATCGGTAATCGTGATGACAATCACAAACAACTCCGCCGGCGGACAGCCCGTTTCCATGCAAAACATGAAAGACGTAAGAAAGGTTGCCGACAAGCACGGTCTCAAGATAGTGATCGACTCTGCTAGATTTGCAGAGAATGCATACTTCATCAAAAACAGGGAAGAAGCATATGCAGACAAGTCAATAATGGAAATAACTAAAGAGTTTTACTCTTACGGTGATGCATTCACAATGAGTGCAAAGAAGGATGCCATCGTAAACATGGGTGGACTTATCGCCATCAAGGAAGACGAAGCAATGTACGAGGCAGTCAAGGCAAACACCATTCCCAACGAAGGATTCGTTACCTACGGCGGACTTGCAGGAAGGGACCTTGAAGCACTTTCAATAGGACTTTACGAAGGTATGAGCTACGAGTTCCTCGAGTACAGAATAGGCCAGATAGAGTACACAGGAGACCTTCTGAGAGAGGCTGGTGTTCCTATCCAGTACCCGGTTGGCGGACACGCCATATTCGTTGATGCAAAGGCCATGTTCCCCCACATTCCTTACAACGAGTTCCCGGGACACGCACTTGCCCTTGAACTTTACATAGAAGCCGGAATCAGGTCCTGCGACATCGGATCTTACATGCTCGGAAACGACGCTGAGACAAGAGAGCAGATTGAAGCACCAACTGAATTCACAAGACTTGCAGTACCAAGAAGAGTTTACACCCAGGCTCACTTCGACATCACAGTTGAAGCCCTCAAGGCAATCAAGGAAAGAGCCTCGGAAGTTAGCGGATACAGAATCACCTGGGAACCAAAGATAATGAGACACTTCACAGCTCACCTTGAGCCTTTAAAGAAGGAAGCTACGGTTTAATCCAATTAACAGTCCCACTATTGAGATTTACAATTCAAATTAAGAAACCTCTGTTGTATGAGCGCATTCATACAGCAGAGGTTTTTAATTCGGCCTACCTGGATATTTGTTGATTTGTTAGAATCTAGCATTCCTCGCTTCTTAATGTAATTGCCTTGTCTCCATTGATGAATTCATCCAGCCTTTCGATCTGGTTTTTGAATATTTTATTCAAGACTCCGATAATTTTACCTATCCCTACTGCTGCAATTATGGTACCTTCCCTTACTCCTATTAGTCCGCCCAAAAAAAGCAGAGAAAGAGCAGCAGCCACTACAACCATTGTAGTATCAAAGAAAGACTTGATCCTATGGAATTCCATTCCTGTCACCTCGTTAATGGCCAGCATGCATCCTTCCGCAGGCAGGGGAATTAAAGCAGCACGCAGGTAAAGGATGATTCCTATGGCTACCAGTACCATGCTGATGAACAGGAAGACCAATCTCATTATATAGCTTTCAGGCGGAGACATAAAAACAAACATATAATTTGTCAGTGTAACAAAATATCCGAATATGGTGGAAAAAACAATCTGCAGAAGATTTATGGGATTGAACTTCCTTCTAAGCAATACTATCTGCAGCAATATGAAACTCGAAAATACGACTATGATCAGATGTCCCTGTTCTATGCCCGAAATAAGACTCCAAATGTATGGAATTGAATTTACAGGAGATATACCCAACTGTGATTTTATGGAAAAGGTGACTCCCAGAGCGAGGAAAAACAATCCCAAACAATAAACAAATATTTTTTTAGCTATTTTCATTATACATCCTCCAGCTTTCATTTACTTTATATATAGCAAATAGCAAGCCAACAAATGGAGCAATAAAAAAAGACTTGAAAATCGCTGAATTCCAACGTTTTTTAAGTCTTCGTCTCGTATCCGAAAAAATATAAGCCTATTAATTTGTATATAAAGTATACTGTTGACCACAAGAAATAAGCAGAGATATGTATATCTTGTATACATTCACCCCGCTACACAGCCTTTTTTATAGGATAGATAAGGGGATAGTCATGCTCCTCGTCGTGCTGCACCTTCACTTCTATGTTGAAAGCAGCCCTAATGTTTTCACTGTTCATTACTTCCCTTGGCGTTCCTTCCGCGAATACCTTTCCCGCCTTAAGGAGTACTATGTTGTCGGAATACTTTGCTGCATGGTTCAGGTCGTGGAGCACCATGAGAACAGTAATGTTTTCCTTCTCATTGAGCTCCTTCACAATCTCCAATACCTCGAACTGGTATGCAATGTCCAGAAAGGTAGTCGGCTCGTCAAGGATAATGAGCTCAGGCTCCTGCGCAAGAGCCATGGCTATCCATGCCCTCTGTCTCTCTCCTCCTGAAAGCTCGCTGAGAAGCTTGTACTTGTGGTCCTGGATGTTTGTCTTTCTTATGGATTCCTCGATTATCTCATAGTCCTTCCTGCCGAGTCGTTCGTACCACTTGAGATAGGCATTTCTTGAAAGGCTTACCAGATCCCAAACCGTATAGTCGCTTGGAGCCTTTGGATTCTGTGGAAGATAGGTCACATTTTTTGCCCAGTACATGCTGCTCAAGCTCTGTATGGGCTTTTGCTTGAAGAATATTTCTCCGCTGTCTATCTTTTTCTGCTGTGTAAGCGCCTTGAGAATGGTAGACTTTCCAGATCCGTTGGGCCCGATGAGGGTGTTGATTGTCCCCTCCTTGATATGGATGTCCACCGAGTCTATTATTTTTTTCTTTCCATAGCTTACATGGATTTTTTTTGTTTTAATCATCGTACTTGAACCTCCTTCTCAAGAGAAACAGAAAAAACGGAGCACCTATAAGTGACATGATTATCCCAACAGGTATTTCCATAGGCTTGGCTATGATTCTTGCCACCGTATCACAGGTCATGATGACCAGAGCTCCCGTAAGTGCGCTTGCAGGTATCAGAAACCTGTTGTCTGATCCTACTATGAGCCTGGTCATATGTGGAATGATAAGGCCCACGAATCCCAGCATTCCCACTATACTTACGGATGAAGCCGCAAGAAGGGACGCTATTCCTATGAGTATGAGCCTGGTTTTCTCAATGTTCACACCCAGGTTCGAAGCAATCTCATCTCCAAGAAGAAGGATGTTCAGCTTCTTGGAAAATACTATTGCCAAAAATATTCCCACTGCCGCATAGGGCAGCAGAATCCTGAAATCCGACCACATTTTTGCTGACAGGGTACCAATTGTAAATGATATCTGGTTTGTAATCCTGTCCGGGAAAAAAATCAGTATCGTATTGATGATTGCCGATATCACCGATGATATGGCAACTCCCGCCAGGACCATCCTTAGGGGCTTTATCCCATCCTTCCATGATATAATATATATTATCCATGTCGTGGCAAAAGCTCCCAGGAATGCAGCAGGAGTCAGAAGATACTCCATCTCAGGCCACAGCACCAGAGTCAATGCCGCCGCAAGTCCTGCTCCGGAGTTTACTCCAATGATTGTCGGTGATGCCAGGGGATTCTTCATAACCCCCTGAAGAATGCATCCCGCAACCGAAAGGCACATGCCTACCAGGCCGGCTATAAGGGTTCTGGGCATTCTCAACTTCCATATTATGCTTCTGTTGGTCGTTTCTGCATCTGTGAAAATGCTGCGCAGAATCTCAGCTGTATCGAGGTCGACAGCTCCGTATCTTATGCTTAATATGAAGGCAATGAACAACAATATGCTCACTGCCGAAATATATGTAATTTTTTTTCTGATTAATAGATTATGCTCCATAATGTTTGGAAATATTATTCAAATACACCTGGGTATATGATCTTGGCAAGATATTCGAATGCTTCAGCATATCTTGCATTTGGCTTGTACATGAAAAGGTCCTTTGGCATGTAGTATACATTTCCTTCCTTCACTGCCTTAAGGTCAGCCCAGGCATCCTTTGTTGCAACATTCTCCTCGAAGTTTGCCTTGCATGCTTCTACATCTCCCATGGTGTTTATTAGTATGAAGTCAGGATCCTTCTGAAGCATAACCTCAAAGGAATAGTCAACATATTTTGCTCCCTCTTCGAATGCATCCATTGCTATATTTTCTCCGCCCAGAAGCTTGAACATGTCTCCCACAAGGGTTATGTCCGAGTTCAGCTTAATGCTCTTTGCAGAAGTGTAAAGTATTGCCGCAGAAGGCTTTTCCTCTACTGCATTTGCCTTTTCAATTATTGCATCACAGTCTCCCACTATCTTCTGGATATCAGTTGCAAACTTCTCTTCTGTACCGTTTATAAGGGAGAAAAGATAAAGCATCTTTTCAAAAGTATTGTAAGGCTCGATGCTTGTATCTAAAAGTGCGCATTCGATTCCGTTTTCATCGGCAAGCTTCTTAACATCATCAGCTGTCGAATATGTAGATGATATAACTATTAGATCCGGCTCAAGTGCAACAAGCATCTCCATGTTCAATGATGTAATTTTTCCAAGGTCTTCGATGTCCATTGCAGCTTCCGGAACATTTGTAGTTCCGCTGACTCTTCCTACAGCCTCTCCACCGGCCATATACCACATGTCAAGTATTGAGTTCATGAGGACTACAACAGTTTCAGGGTTTTTGGTAATCGTAGTCGCATCGCCTTTTGGATCAAGGTATGTTACCGCTTCCTCAGTGTTTTCAAGTACGAATTCAGGGAACATTATCTCAGTTCCTTCTGCAGTCTGTTCCGCTTCGTTTTCTGTAGGTTCTGCCGGTGCAGGCTCCTCCGCCTTTGTTCCGCATCCCGTGAATGCTCCCATCACCATCATAAGTGCCAATAAAATCGCCAGTATTCTTTTCATTTTAACTCCTCCAAATAATCCATAATGTTTTTAATTAGTGTTTTCTTGTCTTCAAACCACTCCCCATCGGCAATTGGTCTGTCAAGCAGGTGTGTTTCTATGTTTGACTCAAGGGCCGATTCGATTTTTTGTCTCGTACCCCCGTTTGGTCCGCTGTTTTTCAGCACCATATGCTCAATATGGCACTGTTTGTAGATTTCCCTGTTAAACTCCTCTGAAAAAGGTCCCTGCATTGCTATTATCTGGTTTGACTTGAAACCAAGGTCCCAGACCTTTTCCATTGATTTCCTTATTGGAAGTACCCTTACATAGAGCCTTTCAACAGGCAGATGTTTAGTATATTCCTCAAGCTTTCTGCTTCCCGTAGTCAGCAGTATGTTTCCTTCAGTTGTCTTGAGGTTTACACAAAGGGATTCTATGTCCTCATATACATTTACCTTCTCCCCCAATGGGATTTCCGGCCTTATATATTTGAAAAGCCTTGTACCCGCATTACTGCATGCCTTTTCAATATTATTGGAAATTATCTCGGCATAGGGATGCGTAGCATCAACTACAGCCTGTACATTTCTTTCCCCTATAAATTCTTCTATCTTTTCCACGTCCATCTGTCCGTAGATAGTTTCAAGGTTGTCCATTTCTTCAACCATAGCCACTCCATGTTCAGTCAAGGTGGAAAGTATTGTTTCATATCCCGATCCTGCCAGGTCCGATGCAATCTCCCTTCCATCCTTGATGCCGGAAAAAATCAGTATCAAACCAGATAACCCCTTGGAGTGATCATCATGTTGTCCTTGGCATAGGTCATTTCATTTCCTATGATGACTGTTGACGTCATGTTGATTTCACAGTCACACATGTCCTTGAGGGTTGTTATTTCCTTCGATTCGTCTTCTCTTCCCGAATTTCTCACTATTCCTACAACAGTGTCTCCGGGCTTGTACTGAAGGAGGATGTCCCTTGCCTCTTCTATCTGTGTAGTCCTTCCGAAGCTCTTAGGATTGTAAAGGGCGATTACAAAGTCTCCCTTTCCTGCACAGTGGAGCCTTTCCTTGATAAGGTCCCATTCTGTTAGAAGATCGCTCAGACTTATGGTTGCAAAGTCATGCATCAGTGGAGCTCCAAGTATTGATGCACACGAGCTTGATGCCGACACTCCCGGGATTATCTCTATTTCCGAAATATTCATCTTTCCCTCTGCCAGCTGGTAGATAAGGCCTGCCATGCCGTATATCCCTGCATCACCGCTGCTTACCAAAGCAACCTCCTTGCCTTCCATTGCCAGGTCTATTGCCAATTGACATCTCTCTATTTCTTTTTTCATCCCTGTGTTTTCAGTAACCTTGACTTCTGGCAGTATTTCCTTGACAAGCTGGATGTATGTCTTGTAGCCAACTACGACATCTGCATTCTTCAACGCTTCATATGCCCTGTAAGTCATATTGTCCTTGTTTCCGGGACCCATACCTATAACGTATAACACTTTTCTTCCTCCCATATGGACAGCGTCATTCCATCCTTTGACGTCTTGCCCGTTATTTTCTTTCCGAAATTAGACCCTGCATATCCGCTGGTTTCACTGACAGAGCCCACGCCGGTTATTTTCTTTACAAACTTGGAAACTCCAAACCTGTCTTCATATTTTACAAGTTCCTCTGCAGGATAGGTGACAAACTCTATATTGTTTTTGCAGCTGAATTCTATGATGCTTTTCTCATTCGCCTTCAAATCTATTGACGATATCCTCTTTATTGATTTCATATGAAGATTGTTTCTTTCCATCTCTTCCCTGATGAAGGCTTCAATCTTCTCAAAAGGGGTATCCCTTCTGCATCCCACACCAAGGACTGTGTTCCTGGGTATCAAAAGGGCATCCCTTTCACCCAGAACTGCATCTCTCTTGTTTGATATGACTATCCTGCTCACTGCCCTTTCATCATAGCCTGCTACAATATTTGCCGGCAGATTCTCTCCGGAAATTTCATAGTCCCCTGTGATTGAGACAATGTCGTCGTTTATGATATCTGCCGTTACATCCTTGGCACTTTCAAAGGATCCTATGGCACAGTCAAGCTTCATTGCTATGATGTCAACGGCAGTTTTTCCCACTACGTCAGACATTGTGGTTATTACAGGCTGTGCTCCGATTTTTTCAGCCAGTTGCAATGCCTTTTCATTGGCTCCGCCAAGATGTCCGGAAAGGAGGCTTATTACAAAGTCCCCCTTGCCGTCCATTACAAGTACTGCAGGGTCCACGGACTTGTGCCTGAGATAAGGGGCAATGTCCCTTACCACAATTCCCGTAGCCATTATATATACGATTGTCCTGTAGTTTTCAAAGAGATATCCGTTGAAGTCCTTGAATCTTCCGGGAATGGCCCTTAGCTGAAACTTGCCGCCCCGACGGTCTGAAACTCCATCTCCATCCAGATATTTTTCAAGAGTGTAGATATCCGAGTCGAAATGTTCTCCCACCTTCAAGGCTGTTTCAAGCCCCTTTGCGGACAATGTCACTACGGCCCAGTTCATTACTTCGCCTGTCTGTATTCGTGGGTGAACTTGCTGTCGTAAAGCTTTGATTTTTCGTATTCGGTTTCTATGAAATCCCCAACAAGTATCTGTGCAGTCTTCTTGATGTTGTGCTTCTTCACATTTTCAGCAAGTGTTTCAAGAGTGCATATTATGATTTCCTCATCAGGCCATGTTGCCCTTTTTACAACTGCAACGGGAGTTGTAGCTGCATAGTGCTTCGTGAGCCTTGCAACGACCTCGTCTATCATTCCCACCGACAGGAAGAGAGCCATGCTTGCCCTGTGCTTTGCCAGTTCTTCAAGCTTTTCCTTTTCAGGCACGGGAGTCCTACCCTCAAGTCTTGTACAGATGACAGTCTGCGACACTCCCGGCAAGGTGAATTCCTTCTTTATTGCCGCTGCTGCTGCAACAAAAGAGCTGACTCCCGGAACAACCTCGAACTCAATACCGTGCTTTTCAAGCTCGTCCATCTGCTCCTTTATTGCTCCATATATTGAAGGATCTCCGGTATGGACTCTTGCAACAGTCTTTCCTTCCTTCACTGCCTTGATTGTCACATCCAAAACCTCATCAAGGTTCATTGATGCACTGTTGTAGATTTCATCACTTTTCTTGTTGAAATCAAGAATCTCCCTGTTCACAAGGGACCCTGCATAGATCAGCACATCAGCCTCTTCTATAAGCCTTGCCCCTCTCAGAGTAATCAAATCCGTTGCACCTGGTCCGGCGCCTATAAAATATACCTTACTCATCTTATTTCTCCTCTAATCTCAGCTCATACCATAAGCCTTTTTTATTTTCTTCCCGAAACTATGTAAATTGGATTGTTTGCAATCATCATTGTAAGGTTTGCAACATTCTTCCCCTTTGAAACACTCATCTGTGTAACATCTATGTCTGAATATCCGTATTCCTTCAGAAGCTTGGTGAATACGAAGAGGTTCTCTATGGTCACCGTATTGGATACAACGGTGCCCCCATCCACAAGATGGATCTCCATCCATTTGAAGATGTCCTCCATGTTTCCGCCGCTTCCACCTATGAACACCCTGTCAAACTCCTCCTCCGGAAGGTCGCCGCAGGCTTTCCCGTGGATTGCCCTTACATTGCCCAGGCAAAACTTATCAATATTCTTGAGTATCAATTCATAAGAATCTCTGTTTCTCTCGATAACCGTAACCCGGATTTCCGGTGAAAGGCTTGCAAACTCTATTGATGTTGAGCCTGTACCGCCCCCTATGTCAAGTATCCTTGAATCACTTTCAATGTTAAGCTTTGAGCAGGTCACCACCCTTACCTCGTTCTTTGTCATGGGTGCCTTTTCCCTTATGAACTTGTCGTCGTCTATTCCAGGCACTATCCTGTTAATCATTAGATATCACCACCGCATTTATATTGTCGGTTTCAAAGTCCAGGCATTCTTCCATTGTCATCCTGCTGACTTTTTCGTTTTCATAGGTGAGATTTTCACCTACGTATATGTATTTGAAGTCAAGTTTCCTTCTTATTATCTCTTTCGCTATCCTTTCGGGACTCCACTTCTTGTCCGTAAGTATTCCTATATTGTCGAATTCCAGTGACCTTTCCCAAAAATCCTCCTCCCTTCCGTGGAGACTGGTAAGGAGTGTCCTCTCATAGCTTATTCCAATTCTTGAAAAGAGGTATTGCAGGGAGCTTATTCCCGGCACGATATTGAGATTGCCGACATCAATATTCTTTTTTATATATGTAGTGAGACTGTAGAAGGATGAGTCACCTGAAACAAGTATGGCTATCCTTTCACTTCCCATGTTTCCCTTCAGGTATTCAACAACCTGGGGGTAGTTTGAATCCAGAACTATTGATTTCTGTCCGTCACTGCAGTAGTCATCTATATATCTTTTGGAACCAATGAGCATGTCCGCTGCTTCAATTATTTCCCGGGAAACAGGCAGCACATACTTGCTGCTTCCAGGGCCCATCCCAATTATATTAATCTTGTCCAATTTCAAGCTCCTTTATGAGTTTGTCCGCATTTTTGCTTTTACCCAGGAAACCATATTCATTGGTGAAAATCAAAGTTTCCACATTTACATCTCCAAAGACCCTTGCCCTGCATTTTTCAGCAGCCCTTTCGCAGATCATTTCATAGATCTCAAATCTTTTGTCTTCAATATGGCTGATTGCCTCATCCGTAGTGGTGGAGTCAAGTATCTTTTCAAGGACTTCACTTCCATATCCGCAGATTCCCGCATAGGATGCGATGGTCTCAAGCCTGCCGTCTCCATACTTGCTGTGGGTCTGGTATACTCCGGCGGCAATCTTTGTCATCTTCCCTGCATGTCCCACGAAGAGTATGTTCTCCACACCGTATTCCAGACTCTTGTCAAGCATGTATCCTATGAAGTTGCTGGTCCTTACAGCCCTCTTCTCATCAAGATTGTTTTTCCTTGTATAGTCGAGACCGTAGTTTCCGGGAGTAAGAATTATTGTCCTGTTCCCTTCCTTCACCTGCATGTTTATCTCTATTGCGTAGGACTCCTTGAGAGCCTCTTCCGACATGGGTTCCACTATGCCGGTAGTACCTATTATTGAAATGCCTCCCACTATTCCCAGTCTTGGATTGAAGGTCTTCCTTGACAGTTCCTCACCCTTTGGAATCCACAGTGTGACCTTTACGCCCCTACCCTGGGGAAGGACCTTTTTAACCTCTTCCCTTATCATCTTCATTGGAACGGGGTTTATGGCTGGATTGCCAGGCTCTACGGAAAGTCCTTTTTTTGTGACCTTCCCTATTCCTTTTCCCGTTTCAACAACTATCATGTCTTCATTTGTTCCATCCTGACACCATTCGGCTTTTGCATAGAGTTCCATACCGTTGGTTATGTCAGGATCGTCTCCGCTGTCCTTTGTTACATAGCAAGAAGATTCACAATCATTGACCTCCACGGGATGAACATCTATTCCTATAGTCCATCCAAAGGGAGTGTCTATGTGAACCTCATCAGTTTTTCTACCGGTTGAAAGCATTTGAACGGCAGCTTTCGATGCTGCAGCCGCACAGCTTCCCGTGGTATATCCATATCTTAGTTTTTTCCCATTTTTATCTATGTACCTGTCTTCCATGTCACTTAGTTATCTTCATTATTGCATTGATTATTGCTGCACTGACAGAACTTCCACCCTTTCTTCCCTTGACGGAAATATACGGCACATCAGTCCTTGCCATAAGCATTTCTTTCGATTCTGCAGCTCCCACAAAACCTACAGGAGCTCCTATTATTGCCTTAGGATAAACTCCGTACTCGTCTATGAGCTCAAAAAGCTTGTATAAGGCTGTCGGAGCATTTCCAATTGCATAAATCTCAACCTTTTCCTTAAGATATGCCTTTTCGATCGATGCCATCGACCTTGTAATGTTCTTTTCCTTTGAAGCAGCCCACACGTCCTCGTCGTGGACATAGTTGACAACTTCACAGCCGAATTTCTCAAGGTTTTTTTTGTTGATTCCGCTTTTCATCATGGATGTGTCCGTATAGATTTTGCAGCCCTTGCCTATTGCTTCCTTGCAACTGTCTATGGGACTGTCGAAGAATCTTAGAAGATCCTCGTAGTCAAAGTCTGCAGTGGTGTGTATCACCCTCTTCACAACCTTAAGCTCATCATCAGTAAAACTGCTTGGATCTTTCATTTCACTTTCTATTATTGACATGCTGTTTTCTTCGATTTTTTCAGGATTCTTAATGTATTGAGTCATTTGATTGTTTAATGATATGATCATTTCTCCAGTTTATTTGGGCTTTTCAGGCAACCCATAATCCTTCTATGCTTTACAATGCTTGTACCAACTAATTCTTTCGCGGTTTGCATTTAACGCAACGTAGCCGCTTTCTTGTATTCAACAGCTTTGTCGTAGACGCTGTTTATCATTTCCAGATTTGAATAGTAGTGGAAGTGTGCATAGGAACTGGCTCCGTTGCCTTTCACATATCCGCATTCCCATTCCTTTGAAACCTTGCCTTTCCTGTCCTTGTGGATATGAAAGACCTTCTTTTCTTCCACATGGTCCTTTGACCTGTGAAATTCGTGTATCCTTATTTCAGATCCGGCTTTTCCGTAGATGCAATCTTCTTCTAGTCTTATGGTCGCATATCCGAATCGATTAAGCTTATTTGTCATTTCGGTATATCCCTTGAGATATCCTGTCATTTCATACCTGTCTCCGTTGAAATCCACGATTTCATCACAGAGATACATCATTCCTCCGCATTCGGAGAGGTAGGGAATCCCTTCTTGAAGCTTTGCTTTCAGATCTTCTCTGATGGAATGGTTATTTTGAAGTTCCTTGGCAAACACTTCGGGAAACCCTCCTCCGAACAACAGAAGATGTAGGTTATTTGGTATGAGTTTTGATTCGAGAGGACTGAACTCTATTAATTCAGCTCCCATTTCCTTTAATAAATCTATATTGTCTTCATAATAGAAGTTAAAGGCGCTGTCTTTTGCTATGCCTATTCTTATTGGTTCTTTCTTTTCTATAATAATGTCTTCAAATTCAATCTCCCCGGCTGTTGCAGCCAGTTCCATGAGACCTTGAAAATCAACTGTATTCTTAATTCTGTCCCTTAAGATGTTGAGCTGTTCCTTGAGATTGTCTATCTCGCAGGAGGGAACAAGTCCAAGATGCCTTGATGGAAGCTCTATTTCAGGAAGCTTTTCTATATATCCATAAGCCTTAACATCTGTGAATTTCTCCACTGCATCCTTAAGGAGCTTATAGTGCATTGCTCCCACATTGTTGAATATGACTCCCTTGACATTTGATTTTGGGTCAAGTTCCGCATATCCCTTTACTATTGCGGCTGCACTTCCCGCCATGCCTTTACCGTTAACTATGAGAAGGGTGGGGAGGTTCAGCACCTCGGCAAGATGAGCCGTACTTCCCTTCTTTTCTCCTGTCTCTTTGCCGTCGTAAAGGCCCATTACTCCTTCGACGACTGCAATGTCAGCATCCTTTGCATTCTTGCAATACAGATACTTTATTGTATTTTCATTGTTTATCCATGTATCAAGATTTCTGCTCTTTTTCCCCGTAATGAAGGTGTGGTAGGCAGGGTCTATATAGTCAGGTCCCGCCTTGAAGGGCTGAACCTTCATTTCCTCCGCCAGCACATACATTATCCCTGTAGATACGGTGGTTTTTCCAACTCCACTGTTTGTTCCTGCAATTAAAAATCCAGGTGTCATTTAAGCCTCCAGCCTGTTGATGTTTTGTTTCTTGTCTATGTATATCTTGTAAATTGAAGTGTTTTTCCCAATCAGTCTTTCCATTTTAATTTCTTCAATATTTGTATTCATCATATAGTTTATGTAAAATTCAATGGATGTTCCATGAGTGATGATTGCAGTGTTGTCATCATTTGATTTCACAATTTCATCTATTGCCTCTGATATCCTCTTGTATCCCTGGTCTAAGGTTTCCCCTCCGCTGATTTCCACCAGATGGCTGCAGTTTTTCCAGTTGTGCCAATCCCTTGGATATCTTTTCTCTATCTCGTCATAGGTCATTCCCTGCCAGTCTCCAAAGTTGAATTCCATCAGTTCATCCCTTTTTTCACATTCGAGATCAAGTATGTCGCCGACTATGCTTCCCGTCATATATGCCCTTGTGAGAGGACTTGAATAAAGCCTTTTCACATCATACTCATCTTTCAGCTTCTGTCCAAGAGCCTTTGCCTGATGCACTCCATTCATATTCAAATTTATGTCTATCTGACCCTGCATACGTTTTTCAACGTTCCAGTCAGTCTCTCCGTGCCTTATCAGATACAGATACATAATCATCTCTCCATCAACATCATTTTATTCACTCTTGTGTAACAAAAGTAAATATTCAATAATTTTAATACTCCGGTTATTGTTCTAAACCTTGACAACCGTCTGAAATAATCTTGTATTACAGCGAGGTCGTGAATTCGAAATACAACAATTATCCTTACCAATCACAAATTGTTGTGTTGAGTGAACAGGGAGTTGTGATACAAGATTATTTCTCCTTGCAATTTGCCAAATGTGTCTGCAAACAAAAATCACACTGCCGGAAAACAGTGTGAATATCTATCGAATCCATCACTCACTTCCCTCCGAAGCAGTTCGGTTTGTTTATGGCAGGTCTCCTGGCTTGCAATCTTCCTACTCTTCCACCTTCCCGTTTTCACGGTGGCATCTGGAATTTCGTCATGCTTACAGTAGCGGGGGCTGCATAGGACTTTAACCTATTTCCCTTATTAGCTTTTCAGCACCACAAACATATTTACTTGTTAGACCTAATATAATACAAATATAATCAAAAATCAAGGTTTATTTAGATATATTTCTATACCTTCTATGTTCTCGCTTGATTTTTTCATCCAACTTATACATCTTTCAATCTTCCTCCAAAAACATTATTTGATATCCATAGCACGTTCTTCTGCAGGTTCAGCCTTTGCTATTGTTATTCCCGTATATCCGTATATGACAGCAATTACAGGATTGATCAGGTTGAAAAAAGCAAAGGGTACATATGCCGCAGTGGGTACTCCCAGGGTTGAAGCCATGAATACGGCACAGGCATTCCAGGGAATCATGGGAGACGACAATGTTCCGCTGTCCTCCAGCGTCCTGCTCAGGTTCTTGGCGTGAAGCCCCTTGTCCCTGTATGCCTTCTTATACATTTCTCCGGTGAACACTATGGACAGATACTGATCCCCGGTAAGAACATTGACTCCTATGCATGTCAACACAGTGGACAGTATCATTGCTCCAGTGGACTTTGCCATGGACAGTATCACATCCGCTATGGCCTGGACCATGCCGGACCTCTCCATGACCCCGGCGAAACTCAAGGACATGAACACCAGCGACAGAGGCCACATCATGGCATCAAGGCCTCCCCTTGTCAAAAGCTCATCAAGAACCTCGTTCCCCGTATTTGCTAAAAAACCGTAGTGCATGGCTGCTATGATGTCAGTCATGCCTTTCCCCTGAACGAAGTAAGCAAATACTGCTCCCAACAACACCCCGCTCGCCAATCCAGGTATGGCAGGGATTTTCTTGATCACAATAATTATTATCAATACTGGAGGAAGCAGAAGCACAGGCGTTATCACGAATGCTCCGTTTATGTCCAACAGCAGCGCATCCACAGCCGAACTGTCAACCTGGGTTGATCCATATTTCATCCCCATGGCAAAAAACATTATCAGCGCAATGACAATACTGGGTCCGCTTGTATACAGCATATGGGATATATGCTCGAACAAACCGCATCCGGCCGATGCAGGAGCAAGGTTTGTGGTATCGGAAAGAGGAGACATCTTGTCGCCGAAATAGGCTCCCGACACTATCGCTCCTGCAACCATAGGAAGAGGCACACCGAGGCCGTGACCCATTCCTATCAATGCAATCCCCACAGTTCCTACAGTAGTCCAGGAACTGCCGGTAGAAAGAGAAACTATACAGCAAATGAGGCACGAAGTGAAGAGGAAATACTTAGGCGATACTATCATTAGTCCGTAATATATCATGGTAGGTACAACTCCGGCAAGCATCCATACTCCTATGACCATGCCGATTATGCAAAAAATCAGCATGGAGGGCAGCGTATTGGAAAGCATCGACACTATTCCTTTTTCAAGATATTGCCATTTGTATCCGAATTTCATCGCTACCATTGCCGCTGCTACAGCCGAAAAAAACAGTGCTATGTGAGGTGCCCCGTTGAAGAAACGCAAAGTAAGTATCAATGCAGCAACTAAAAACAATACCGGCACCATGGACCATCCAAACGTTATTTTTTTACCCATTTAAATTCCTCCTAGTATAGTAAACAAAAAATGCAAAACGTCAAGCCCTCCGGAAGAGTTTTTGCCTCTTCCGAATAAGCTCAACTATTTTTATGAACAACCTAAGCTTGTTTTTCTCTGTCTGCAACCAGACTTTCCAGCTTCACACATCTTCTTCTGATTATATAGGATGCTGCCGCACCTACGACTCCCACAAACATGAGGAATGTAAATATGTATCCATATCCGCCGTTGCCGTATTTATCAAGCCATGTGCCGAACATTGCCGACATGAACAGATCCGGAGTATAACCAATAATAGATGCTATTCCAACTGCAGTGGCTGTAACGGTTACAGGAATCTTGGCTTCTCCTATTATTGAAAACAGAATGCCGTACAACGCCAGTCCGAAAGCTCCGGGTAGCAATGTGATTATACTTATCAGAGTCGGATTCGTACCTTCCGGAATCCTCAAAACCCCCCAGAAAAGTATCGCAAGGACAGTAAATGCGACCATGAACCATTTGCTTGTAGACTTGAATACCTTGTCGGCAAGGAAACCTCCTATGGGTGCCAGAAGCATGAACACATAGGTCCTGATTATGGAGAACACTCCGGACTGCTCCGGCGAAATTCCTACTACGTCAGTCAGATAAGGAGTAAAATATGAAGTACTGCTGTAAAGGCTGTATCCACAGAAAATAATCAGGGAAAATATCCACACTATTGGATTTTTAATGAGTGTTGTGACAGCTCCAAAATCAAATTTTTCACTGTCGTCACTTTCCGCCCTGTCTTCTTTGTCATCCTTCAGGAATATTTTAATCAACACCGCCGCTATTGCCGTTGCAGCCGCCATAACCATGACTGCATTGAAAAGACTTCCTCTCGGGTCAGCCCCCTTTGTACTTGCCCACAAGGCAAGAGAGTTTACGACGGCACCGGTTATTCCGTTGCCCGCATAATATATGCCGAATATCCTTCCCTGCTCCTCATCGGATCCCGCCATCCTCAGCGTCTTCATAAGGGCCGTCCAAAATACAAAACATGTAGTAACGGCAAGCAACAGCCAGATTACCAGCGACAGCTGGTAGTTGAAAGTGAAGGCATATAGCAATGCTAAAACCGTCGTGGATGTCAAGGACCAGAATATGCATTTCTTGGCTGAAAACCTGTCGGCAATAATTCCTCCTGGAATATACAATGCCATGCAGCCAATGGCATACATCGAAAGCAACAATCCAGACTGCTGATTTGTTATTCCCATTACCTCTATCTGATGGTCATAAAATACATACTTGATATAGGGCAGCATGAATATTGACCCACCACTTAAAGACAGTGCAAAAATCGTTAAATATTTTTTTATTGTGTTGTTCATAAATTCCTCCATGTTATTTTTCCCAACTATGGTTTAAACATTTTTCACATACAGTGCATCCACTGCACAAATTCCTTCCTCGTATACAAAAATTGGATTTATGTCCAGTTCAGACATGCTGTTCATATGCTCAGTTGCAAGTCTTGACACATTTACAATGGCGTCAACGAAGGCATCCTTGTCGGCAGGTTCCGATCCCCTGTATCCGTTAAGCAGCTTGACACCCTTCAAGGAATCCACCATGTTTTCCGCTTCAATTCTGGATACCGGAGCAAGTCCCAAAGCCGTATCCTTGAACACCTCCACAAAGACTCCTCCAAGGCCGCACATGATGCAAGGTCCAAGTTGAGGGTCGTTTTTCACTCCGATTATCATCTCTATGCCGCTTTTCACCATTGTACTCAGCTGAACTCCGTTTATGACAGCATTCTTCTTGTATGCAACGGCATTGTCAATAATCTCACTGTATGCATCTACAACTTCATCTGCATGTTTCAGGTTCAGCATTACACATCCGGCATCCGACTTGTGCATTATATCAGGACTGTCAATCTTTGCCACCAGCGGATATCCCATATCATCGGCAAGACTGTGTGCCTGTTTAAGGCTTTTTACAACTTCGGTCCTGGGGAAGGGTATGCCATATGAACCTATGATATTCTTGCTTTCCGACTCGCTCAAAGGAGTTGCTTCTCCCTTCCTTGCTTCAGGTATGCTGACTTCAAGGTTATGGCATGAAGCATCATATGCAATGAATCCGGTTATGTTTTTAAGCACCTTGAATGCATAATTCGAAGTAGGCAGTACAGGAACACCAATCTTCTCAAGCCTCTCGCTGTATTCTGCATTCCTGGTGTTTTCTGTGAAAGGTATCATTACCACAGGCTTTGCCATGGGATCTTCAAGCACCTTTTCAAGACTCTCTGTCATGTACTTGATAGCCGGGTCTGCAATTTCCTGAAGGAGGGTGTATCCTATGGCCACCAGTCCCACATCCTGATCCATCATGACGATGTCCACTGCCTCTGCATATTTATCTACGTCATATGACAAGGTTGCCGTCATATCCAGAGGGTTGTTGGGAGATGCATAGGAGGGAAGAACCTCCTTCAACCTCTTCATGGTATCCTTGCCGAAGTTTGCATATTCTATTCCGTGAAGCTCACCAAGGTCGGCACAGATTCCCGTTTCGCCTCCCGACAGGTTCATTGAAGCCACTTTGGGATTTTCCGGCATCCTTTTCATGACAGAAAGAGCCATACAGGTAGACATGAGCTCTTCAAGGTCGTCAACCCTGATCACTCCAAACTTTCTGAACAATGCATCGTATACCTTGTCCGTTCCCGAAAGACTTCCCGTATGGGACGCAGCAATCTCCTGGCCCTTCCGGGAGCGTCCCGTCTTCAGGATGACTACGGGCTTTTTCTTCAATGCAGCCTTCTTGAGAGCCGCAACAAAGGGAGCCGTATCCTTTATTCCTTCAAGATACATGGCAATAACCTTTGTATCCTCGTCATCAACAAGAAAGTCCAGATAATCCTCCATGGTCACTACGGAGCTGTTCCCTGAGGATATTGCATAGGAAAACTTCATCTTCGGACTGTCCATCATGGACAAGGCCAGCTGTCCGCTCTGGGAAACAAAACCTACTCTTCCCTTTCTGTCCCTTTCCTCCGAAATGAAGGCAAAGGATGAAACCATATCGCTGTAGTTGATAAACCCTGCACAGTTGGGTCCCATGAGAGCCATATCCAGACTCCTGCAGGTTTCAATCAACGACCTTTCTCTTTCTACCCCTTCTTCAGTGCCGACCTCAGAGTAGCCGCTCGCAAATACAACCGCAGCTCCCGCACCCTTTTCATGGGCTTCACGAAGAATTGCCTCTACAGTATGTACAGGTGTGCATATTACTACCATATCCACCTTCTCAGGAAGGTCCCTTATGGATTCATAGCATTTTTTCCCAAAGACTTCATCTCTTCTTGGATTTATGAAATAATACTTGTCGTCCGACATGTATGCCATTGCATTCCTGCATGTATCTCCGCCGAATCCTTCCTTATCACTGGCTCCGACTATTGCAATTTTTTTGGGTTTAAGCAGTTTGTTAATATTCATTCAGATTCCTCGCCTTATTCATTCCTTCTCTGAAACACACGGCATTGAGGGGATTGTTCTTTCCCTTCGATTTAAAAAACTCATTCACTCCCGACAGCATGATTCCATGATCAAACAACTTGCCGGTAGATGCTAGAGCTCCAAGCATTACGATGTTTGCTCCCCTTGGATTCTTTGTCCATTCGGCAATGTCCGTGGCAGGAACCATTACTACATTTACGTCATCCCTGAATTTCCTGTACTTCACAAGAGTTTCATTTACGACAAGGGTTCCTCCCTCTTTCAGCATTGGCTCGAACTTGTCTACAGAAGGTGTGTTCATTGCAACAAGAATATCTATTTTTTTTACGAACGGGCTGGCTATTCTCCCATCGGATATCTTGAGATTGCAATTGGCCGTTCCACCTCTCATCTCAGAACCGTAAGAAGGAATCCATGTTACATTCTTGTCGTTGTTCATTCCCGTCTTTGCCAGTATCAATCCTGCAGTCAGAACACCCTGTCCGCCGAATCCGGCACAGATAATATCAGGCATTGTCTTCACTCCTTTCTACAAACACTCCAAGTTCATATGTATTTTCAACGGTTTCCCTTATGTGCTTCATCGAATTTCTCGGCGACATGTTCCAGTTTGTAGGACATGGCGACAGAATTTCTACAAAGCTGTAGCCTTTCTTGTTTTTCTGCGCTTCAAATGCACGTCTGATAAATTTCTTTGTTTTCAAAACATTGGCATTTCCATCAACGGACCCTCTGGCAAGGAATGCAACATCCAGAGTCTTCATCATGTTTATGACATTTAGAGGAGCTCCCGTAGCAGATATGTCCCTTCCCATAGGCGATGTAGTGGTCTTTTGTCCTTCAAGGGTTGTAGGGGCCATCTGTCCACCAGTCATTCCAAAGTTTCCATTGTTCACAAATATTACAGTTATATTTTCATTCCTGATGGCAGCATACATGGTCTCCGAAAATCCTATCGCCAGGGCATCGCCATCTCCCTGATATGAGAATACCATGTTGTCCGGTCTGCAGCGCTTCACTCCGACCGCCACTGCAGCAGCCCTTCCGTGCTGCGCCTGTATGCAGTCTATGCCGAATGTATCCGGCATCAGCGATGCACATCCAACGGCTATAGTGCCTACGGCCTTCTTGTCTTCTCCCATTTCCTCCAGGACTTCGGCAACCAGCCTGTTTATGATTCCGTGTCCGCATCCGGGACAATACTTGTTGTCTACAAAACAGGCTTCAGGTTTAGTCTTTAGAACCATTTATATGACCTCCTTTGCATTTCCATTTATTATGTCAATTACCGAGCTTATTACATCCTCGGCTTCATAAAACTCGGTGCCGCCAGTTATACCGTATACGGGAACCTTCATCCTTGAAGCAAGGGCAACATCTTCAGCCATCTGATTAAGTTTTGTCATCTCAACGCTTATGAGTGCCTTTGCATCATTGATATTTTCAAATGCCTTTACAGGGAAGGGATACAAGGAAATCGGTCGTATCAGCCCCACCTTGATTCCT
The DNA here is from genome assembly GCF_900142005.1 of Dethiosulfatibacter aminovorans DSM 17477. Taxonomy (GTDB): domain Bacteria; phylum Bacillota; class Clostridia; order Tissierellales; family Dethiosulfatibacteraceae; genus Dethiosulfatibacter; species Dethiosulfatibacter aminovorans. Next base: position 345,814 of record NZ_FQZL01000004.1, on the reverse strand, counting down.
TCTTTCCTCAATGTCTCCACAACTTCTATGCATACCCTGGAAGATATTCCGTATGCAACCATTACATATTCCGCATCCTCTGTATGGAAATCTTCCCAAAGCTGTTCATTTTCCTCAATATCCTTATATTTCCTTGCTATATGATCATCATAGTCATCCATATAGTACATGACGGAAGTGATCCTGTTGAATTTTCTTTCTCCCTTGCCGCTTGCAGTCCAGTCGTACTGGTCCGGATCATGTTCGATTATTTCAGGAAACTTTACAGGCTCCATCATCTGTCCTATGGAAGCGTCGGAGAGAAGGGTTACGGGATTCCTGTATTTTTCCGCTTTCTCAAATCCCATTCTTACAAAGTCTGCAGCTTCCTGTACCGATGACGGCGCATACACTATGGAGCGGTAGTCTCCGTGTCCTCCGTTCTTTACCGCCTGCCAGTAGTCGCTTTGTCCTACGAAAATATCTCCCAATCCTGACCCGTAACGCATTACATCGACAATAAGACACGGCAACTCTGCCGACGCTATATACGATATACCTTCCTGAAGCAGACTGTATCCAGGTCCCGAGGAACTGGTCATGGTTCTGAATCCCGTTGCTGCAGCTCCATAAACCATGCTTATTCCTGCCAGTTCAGATTCACTTTGTATGAATACGCCGTTTTCTTCAGGCATTCTCCACGACAGATACTCAAGGATCTCGCTTTGAGGAGTAATGGGATACCCTGCAAAGAATTTGCATCCTGCTCTTACGGCAGCTTCAGCTATTGCTTCATTTCCTTTCATTAACTGTTTATCCAATATTACACCTCCACTTCATGAATTTCAAATACATAGTCGGGACACACGTTATAGCATATTCCACAAACTATACATTTTTCATGGTCAACCACAACCGTAGGATAACCCTTGCTGTTTATTTCACCATTGACCCTGATAGCATCCTTGGGGCAATTGTCTTCACAATATCTGCAGCTTTTACAGCTTTCAACATTTGTTATTAATCTCTTCAATTTCAGCCTCCTCTTCGAACTAAATGTCGGGAGTATCAAATACGTCCGGCTTGAACAGTTCCCTTGCTACAGCCCTATGGCTCATGTTTCTTTTGTCCGCTTCCTCAAACATCAGTCTTGTCTGCTTTCTTATAAGGGATGTGGTATCGTCAACTATCTGTTGCGGAACAGGATCTACAATACCGAAAACGAGAGAGTCATAAATTCTTATTCCACCAAGATTAGCTACAAAATCAACACATATGTCCACATTGTTATTACGAAGTATTTCATCAGCTTCTGCTGTAACAGGTATGTTTGCAGCTTCAACTATCAGGGATGCCTTCACCTTTTCTGCATTGTCCTTGTTTATTACATCCTCAAGGGCTGCCGGAACAAGTACGTCACAGTCAACATCAAGCCATTCCGTGTTTTCTCTTACTATATAATTTGATTCGAATGCATCGGGATCCATTTCACCTTTTGGCTTTCTCGTCTCAATGAGTTTCTTGACATCAAGTCCGTCCTGGCACTCCACCATGAGGTTTGCATCAGCTATACCAACAACCTTGTAACCCATCTGATCAAGATTGTTTGCCATGCTGGCTCCTACACATCCAAATCCCTGGATTACAACCCTTGCACCTTCATCACCCTTCTTGTATTTCCATGCCTCATCAAGGGAATGGGCACATCCGTAGCCGGTTATCATGTCATACATCTTGAATCCATCATAAGTCATGTCGCAGGCATCATCATGATTCCTGATATACTGCTGTATTTCCGCACTTTCTTTCATTTCTTTGGTTTGGGGAAGACCTATTCCCATATCTTCAAGGATTTCAAGAACATCCGCATAATCCACTCCCAGATCTCCACCAATGGAGACGCCGGCCTTGATATATGGCGCCATTGCATTCAAGTACCTTCTCAATACATCCTTTGCATCGGGAGCCTTGTAGTCATAGGCAATACCACCCTTGCATCCTCCTGTAGTCTCGGATTCACAAGCCTTGTACTTGTATCCCATCGTCGTTGCAAGTCTTACGACTTCTTCCTTTGTTACTGTCGGGTGCATCCTCGTTCCGCCGCCACAATAATGATTAACAAAATTATAAGCACACAACCATCCTTTCGCATCACTCTCAGTGTCATTCCATTCAACAACTGCATACGGTTTTTGGTCCATCAAACTACCTCCAAATCAAATTTTTATTGTTTTTGTTTACGTATACAATTATACATATCAAGAAAACGTTTGTCAAATCGTTTTTCCGCATCGCCCTCGATTCCAATACGCATTAGCACCTTAATTATTGATTTTTCGCGCTTTTATCGTCTTTATTTTTTTGTTTCATCATCGGATAATCGTACTCATCCAATCGTTTCAACCCTTATTTTTATGTATACGTTAATATTTTATCAATATTCTGTGTATTTGCGTATACGTTTATACTCCCGTTGACATATGCTTGAAAATCATTTAAAATATTTATTGAACAAAGCAAATACGCGAAAAAGGAGTGAACACTTATGGATACGACGCTACCGCTTAGAGATCAGGCAATAAAATACATTCTGGACAAGATTCAACACAACGAATTAAAAGTCGATGAAATATTTACAGAGCAGCAGATTTGCGATGAAATGGGTATCAGCAGAACTCCCGTCAGAGAAGCGCTTATACAACTGACTTCAGACAATATAATCAGCAGGATTCCAAGGAAGGGATATACAATCGTAGAATTGGAAGATGCAGCAAAGATGAATCTATACACAATCATCGCTACGCTGGACGCTCTTGCAGCCAGTTTGGCCGTAGAATACATGACGGATGAAGATTTCCTGAAAATGGAAGAATTGTGCGACAAGATAGACATAGCCATCAAATACAAGAATTTCAGCGACTACTACAGCCTCCAGGACGAGTTCCATAGAATATATCTGAACAAGTGCAGCAACCCAAAACTAGTCGAATTGGTCGAAACCCTGGAGTCGGGTCCGGTTCACCGTTCATATATAAGCGACGACAAGGAAAGACTGTTCAAGGCGCTGGAAGAATCGAACGCCGAACACAGAACCATCATTGAAATGTTCAAAAACAAAAAAACTCAGGAGCTGGAAAGCTTCCTGAGAAATGTACACTGGGCAACAAAATACCCGGACATGATTTAACATATAGGCGTAAATTTAAGACAAGGAGCCACGAAGCCCCTTGTCTTTTATAGTTTTTATATTCAGTTACTTGCATCCATTCTCATAAATCTTGGAATAATCCAGACTCGCCACATCATTTTCAGGTCTCCATTTTTCCGGATAACCTATGGATATGATGCTGTGAACCTTATAATCGACTCCAATATTGAGTATGTCCTTAACTACTGATTCTGCACTGATTTCCGCATCGTAGTCGAACATTCTGTTTCTTATCTGCACCCAGCACGATCCAAGTTCCAGATCCTGCGCCGCATAGTGCAGCGTCGTTGCGGCTACGGAGGCATCCTCTATCCATACATCGGACTTTGTTTCATCCGCTATGATCACAATGGCAAGGGCCGCACCTTCAAGCATTTTTCCGCCCTGGGGCTTTGCCTTTGAAAGCTTCTCCAGAAGCTCCCTGTCATCTACAAATACAAATTCACATTCCTTCTTGTTTTTTCCTGTCGGTGCAAGAAGAGCTGCCTTTTTCAGTATTTCAACCTTTTGTTCTTCAATCTTTTCATCTGTATATTTTCTGATGCTTCTTCTCTTAATCAATAAATCAATCATCGTCTCTACTCCTCAGTTTTTTAAAAAAATCCTTAAGCATTGTTGAGCATTCATCTTCCATTACTCCAAACTCCACATTTATGCCGTGATTGAGCTTTTCCTCATTCACAATGTTGAACACGGAGCCGCAGGCCCCCGTCTTCGGATCCCTTGCCCCAATTATCAAATTGTCAATTCTTGAATTCACAAGGGCTCCTGCGCACATGGCGCATGGTTCAAGGGTCACATACATTGTGCATCCAGTCAGCCTCCAGGCGTTGAGAGTCTTGCAGGCTTCATTGATTGCCAGTATTTCCGCATGCTTCGTTGCGTCCTTTGCCAATTCCTTCTGGTTGAATCCCCTGCCGATTATTTTTCCATCCTTAACTACGACAGCTCCTACAGGAACCTCATCCATATCATATGCCTTTTCAGCTTCCAGTATTGCTTTCTTCATAAAATAATCTACCATAAATCCACCTGCACTTTCATATATTATTTGTACGAACAATTCCAACCCTAACTTATATATTATAGCACATATCCCTTCTTTCCTCTAACGGAAACTTCTCCGGAGAAAAGTTTTTCAATCCTGCCTCCCTCCCATTCAACTACAAGCTCTCCGTCATCGTTAAGGTCAAGGACCCTTGCCTCAGCGGTTTGTCCACCCCTGATTACACGTACCTCTCTGCCGATCAATATGGACTTGTCCCTGCAGATCCTAATGGAATCAATGCCTTTACCGTCCGCCATGAAACTGTCGTAGAGTTCTTCAAAATTGTTGATTATCCTTCCGACAAGCTCCTTCCTGTCCACGGCTTTTCCCGATTCTATCTTTATGGACGATGCCTTTTCTTTAAGTTCCTTATCAAAATCCTCGATGTCAAGATTGGCATTTATACCTATTCCCGGTATTACATAATTTATCTGATTAAGCTCCGCACTCATTTCGGTAAGTATTCCGCATACCTTCTTGTCATTCATTATTATGTCGTTAGGCCACTTAACCTTGAAGTCAAAACCCATTTCATCCCCTGCCTTCACTACTGCCGCAGCTGCAACCTGTGTTACTTTGGCAATAAGCATGGGGTTGATTTCAGGCCTCAGTATGAAGGAGAACCATATGCCCTTGTACTTCGGCGACACCCAGCTTCTTCCAAGCCTTCCCTTTCCTGCAGTCTGCTCTTCTCCAATTATTACCGTCCCATGTTCCTCCCCCTTGTCCGCCAATTCCTTCGCCGCAGTATTCGTTGAGTCCACGGAATCGAAATGTACTATCTTCCTTCCCATTACATCTGCAGTCACATGCTTTTTGACCTCCTCTTCAGTGAGAAGGTCCGGAGACTGAACAAGCCTGTAGCCCTTTCTCGATACGGACTCTATCTCGTATCCCTCCTCCTTCAACGCCTTCATGTGCTTCCATACGGCAGCCCTGCTCACACCCAGCAACCTGCTTATTTCCTCTCCCGATACAAAATCCTTTTCACTGTTGAGTATATGTAAAATCTTTTCCTTCATTCCATCACCTTATTATTTATTAAAAATCATTAGCAAAATATAAACCTTGTATATTGAGATTGCTCCATTTTTCCTTTAAGTTTACAATCGTAAACCTTTTTGAAATTTCCGGTTGACAATCGCCGACCTTTATTGTATTATTGTAAACAAGAATCGTAAACAAAGTTTACAAAGAAATTATACCACTATATTAAAGTACTAAACAAGAGGAGTTTTTATGAAAATCAACACAAGAGACATGATACTGGTAGCATTATTCGCAGCGATGACTGCAGTGGGAGCATTCATTTCCATACCTGTAGGCCCTGCACCAATAACAATGCAGCTTTTGTTCACAATAATGGCAGGGGTTTTCCTGGGTTCAAGACTTGGAGCTCTTTCACAAATACTATACGTAACAATGGGCCTTATAGGACTTCCTGTTTTCGCCGGCGGTTCAGGCGGATTCCAGCACATATTCAGTCCATCCTTCGGATACCTGCTGGGTTTCATAGCGGCATCCTTCGTCGTAGGACTTATCCTTGAAAAGGATGAAAAGCCCGGATTTGCAAAAATTCTCTTTGCATGCCTTGCAGGAACAGCTGTAATATACGCACTGGGATATCCGTACCTGTACTTCGTACTGGCAAAGGTAAACGGAGCAGCAGTTACACTGTCCGGTCTATTGAGGCCCGCAGTACTTATCTTCCTTCCCGGAGATGCGGCGAAATGCCTTATAGCATCATTCCTCGGAAACAAGCTGGTGCATGTTGTAAAAAAGTCTGACAGCAGAAAAGCTGCTTAGTCTTATTGAATATACCAAAAATAATTCCCGGGAAATATCACTTCCCGGGAATTTCTCTTTTATTCTCTTTTACAGGACTCGACTCCTGAGAATTTTATTTGACATCAACTATCAAAGCTCTTCAGATAATTGAAGGTATTCGCCATATTCTTGTTTACATCTATGTAAATATTGTTGTAGCCCTTGTCATCCATCTTGTTGCTGTACAAATAAAGATTCACTGTGAATCCTTCCCTGGATACTGCATCAACAGTCTTTATGCTTCCGGAATAATAGTCCGCATCCGGTATGTAGTTGTAGCGAAGGGAATAATCATTGCTCCGGTAGCCAACCACCATGTCCATACAGGCTCCACAGCTGCTGAGATAGTCGTCGTAGTCCTTTCTCATGTTGTCCCTGAGCAAATCAATATCAACATCTTCAGCCTTGAGAGGTACAACCCTCGAATTGTAGTTCTCATCCTGATAGGACACATCTATTGACTGTATGTCAAGACCGTCGTAATACACGTCGTCATAAATGAAGTTCAGCTTCCTTTTCTTGAATTCATCTCCGTTGACAACGGCAGTTATGAATCTGTCCTTTTCACCCTTGTAGTCCTCGCTGTCATCAAGCTTGTAGTATCTGTACACCTTTTCTCCGTCCTTCATGTAATAGACAATAACGAAGTTGGAATAATAGTAGTAGTCCTGGTTCTTTATGACTTCCCTGTGAAGGTTGGTTATGTCCTGAATTTCAGAAGCGGTCTTGAAAAGAACCATATCGGCTCCTTCCACAAAAGCCTCGCTTGCCGAGTATATCTCCCTTCCCTCCTCTTTTTCAGCAGAATACACCCATGTATTCTGCCCTATATATACGGAGCTTACATCCACAGGAGACGGCACGTAGGATTCGAATTTTTCCGTCATCATGTCAGATCCAACCACAAAGAGAAGGAACACCACCACGAAGCCTATGAAAAGCTTCACCGCATGCTGCCTGATTCTGAATGACTTCTCCATAATGGCATTGATAAGGTAGAAGGACAGAGCCGAGAGCAGTATGAAGGACACTATCTTCCCTGTGAAGTCGGCATAGGATATTACCTGGGCAAAAACTGCCGGTGCAAGGGATGCCACCAGTACGGATATGAGACTCTTGTATCCGTCCACGACCACCAGATCCCCGGCCCTTTCGTGCTTCCTTCTTTTGGACATGGTCACGATGAGTGCATAGAGAAGGACCAGAACCGCAGCCAGCACCAGGAAGTAGGTGAAGTCAAAGCTGTCGTCTATGTATTTCACAAAATACAGTATGTCTATCCTGTACACCTCTTCGATGAACTTGCTGAACAGGATGCTTGAATTAAATCCAAGGGCTATGTCTTCAATTATCTCGAAGAAGAAGTTTATCACCGCCAGCACCAGAAGAGGCAGGGTGAAGTTTATTACCGTTGCAAAGCCTGCTGCTATGGTGTTTCCAGTCAGTATGCTTGACAGGGCCGCAGTGAATATACCTGCAAGAAGCCAGGGTATTGTCACCATGAACATCTCCCAGACATAGTCGTCGGGACCGCCGTTTATCAGCGGCGTTATTAAAGCAAGGACAACGACCAGGACTGCAGTGAACACCACATTGACTATGATCGCCATGTTTATCCTTTGAATATCCGTTATCGGCTTAGACACATTGTATGAAAGCTTCCTGCTGTCGTGAAGGTAGCTGAAGTCTATCATGCAGTTGATGTATACAAGGAAAAATATCTCCGCCATTCCCATGACTATGTTTGCTTCCTCAACTCCGTCTCCCATTACCATGGGAAGTATTACGACAGTCACAAGCATTATTGCAAAGGACACAAGGAACCAGTTCTTCTTTTCCTTGAGCCTGTTCAATATGAGTGGTTTTGAATTACTGTGCATCATATTCTTCAGTTCCATAACCTGCACCTCCCAGTTCCGTGATGAATATTTCTTCAAGATTTATTGGAAGCTCGTCGAAAATGAGCACCTGGTATCTTTCTTCAAGGGACCTTTTAAAGTCCTCCACGCTTCCCCTGAGGGTTGCAAAGTATACGCTTCCTATCTTCACCGACTTGACAACAGTGAAGGCGGATCCTGCAGTCTCCTGGAATTCGCCTTCCACGGCAAACTGCACCCTCTTTATGTCCTCTTTCAGCGTATCCATCTCCTCTTCCCTTATAATCTCTCCCTCGTGCATTATGCCCACCTTGTCGCAGATGTTGTCAAGCTCCTTCAATGCATGGGATGAGATTATTACGGTTATCTCGTTCTCCATAACCTCTTTTATGAGGACGTTCCAGAATTTCCTTCTCACAACGGCATCCAGTCCGTCAACGATCTCGTCCAGAAGAAGAACCTTTGGATTCGCACTCATAGCCAGGACGAAGGCCGCCTGCCTCTTCTGCCCCTTGGACATGGTTGACAGCCTTTTGTTGACATCGACATTGAAAAATTCAGCCAGCTTGCTGAACTTCTCGCCGGACATGTCGCTGTAGAGCAACCTCTCATAGTCAAAGAGACTCTTCAAGGTGCTTCCCTGAGGAAAGAACAGATCATCCTGGACATAGTAGAAGCTTTTTATCTTCTCGGAATTCTCGTCTATGACCTCCTCATCCAGGTATATTTCACCGGTATCCTGCCTGTAAACCTGTATTATGTGTTTAAGAAGGGTTGTCTTTCCGCATCCGTTCGAACCTACGAGGCCGTAGATCTGTCCCTTCTCCGCATTGAGATATATGTCCTTCAGCACTCTGAAGTCCCTGAAGTTCTTGTTGAGCGAATGTACTTGAAGCATGTTAGTCATCTCCTTTCAGTATGTCATGCGCAAGGGACAGTATCCTTTCATCCCCTACTCCCAGTTTTTTCAATTTCCTTATGTCGCTTTTCAAATTGTCTTCCGCATCCTTTATTTCAGCCAATACAATGTTGTCATTTTCGGCAACAAAATTACCCTTCCCCGGAACGGAATAAATGAACTGCTTGCTCTCCAGAAGCTTGTAGGCCTTCTGTATTGTATTGGGATTTATCCGCACCATGGTGGCCAGCTCCCTGACAGAAGGCAGCTTCTCATCGGGCTTCAGCACTTTTGTTGTTATCAGCCTGACGAATTCGTCATATATCTGTTCATATATGGACTTGGTGCTGTTGCTGTCAATGATTATCATCTCTTTCCCTCCTCTAGTATTTCTTAAAGCAAAACACCAATATTTCAAGGTGTTATGAATATTGTAATATTTCTACTCTACCCTGCAACTGTACTAATTCGTCTAGTACAGCACAACTGTATTATACGACTTAGTACAGTCCCAGTCAACAGTTTTTTTGAGCGGAAAACGAACTCCTATTAAGATATTGTTAATATTTTATGATTATTGAAAAAAAATCTTGCATTAGGAAAGGATTTGTAGTATGTTTGTCGCGTCAGCTAAAGCTGAATGTAATAAAAACAGAAAGGAGAAAAAATGAAAAAACACGAAAAATTTGATAAATTCAAAAATGTATTTATAGATTATCTTTTCCTCATTGTGGGAAATTCCCTAATGGCCTTTGCAATTACAGCGATATTGAGGCCAAACAAACTAATAACAGGAGGAATCACAGGAATCAGCCTACTAATAGATAATCTCATGGGCATACCATATACAATTTATTACTATGCCCTGACAATAACGGTACTGATTCTAGCGCTTATCTTTCTCGGAAAGAAAAAAGTCGGTAAAATAATAATGGTCAGCATTATCTTCCCTCCCATGCTGATACTTTTCGAAAGTTTGAATTTCAGGCTGGTACAGAATGACATGTTCCTGGCGGCCATATTCTATGGAGTTATAAGCGGGGCGGGTTACGGCCTCATAGTAACCAGAGGGTTTTCCTTTGCCGGAACCGACGCCATAGCAAGGATAATACACAATAAGCTGCTTCCATTCATAGGAGTAAGTCAGCTTATGCTTGTAGCAGATATATTGATAATTTCCACTTCCATCATCAAGTACGATATAAATACCGCACTATATGCCATATTGACAATGTTCATATATGTCAGAACACTTGAATCGGTACTCTACGGATTCAGCGACAAGAAGGTGAAGCTTGAGATAATCAGCGACATGGACAATGAAATCGAAAAATACATACTCAATACCATAGGAAGAGGAATATCCAAGTACAATATAATCGGCGGATATACCAACAAAAACAAGATAAAGGTTGTATCCATTTGCACACCAAGGGAATCCCTACTAATAAGGAATTTTGTATCGGACCTTGACGAGAACGCATTCATGGATGTCATGCCCGTAAACTCGGTTTGGGGTTCAGGACTCGGGTTTGAACCTCTAAGAGAGGAGAAATAGGCACTACAAACGAAAGACCGCTGCAGCATTTGAAATGCCGCAACGGTCTCTTTATATGTTACCCGAAAGTCCTATTGTTTTTTAAAGCTTTAATGATTATTCCAATGACAGCAACGGCACCTAGAGAATACAGTATCCCCTTTGGAAACGTTCCGGTCCTGGGAAGCCCTGCGGGTATGGATTCCTCGATTTCTATGACCTCCTCCCGGACATCGCCGGAATTGTCGAAGACACGCTCCACGCTCTCTCCACGGCTTGCGTGCTGACTGTCGGATTTGTCTTCACCTTCATCCTCCTCCGACTCATTCCCGCTTTCATCCATATCATCCACGGACCCTTCATCCTTCTTATCATCATCCTTATGATTGGAATCGTCAGAATCGTCGGAATCATCCGGATCATCAGAACCGTCATCCCGGCTTTCCGAATACTGGGTGGTGATTATCCACTTCACCCGCAGGCCGGAGCCCTGGTATTCGTTGGTGGTCTCCTCGCCTGGAAGGTATATTGTGAACTCAAGGTCCATACCTTCATCCATGTAGACCTCACCGAGGTATATGTTCTCATCGAATCCGCTTAAATGTCCTTCATAGACTACATCGCCGGACTCCTTTCTCACGGTGAGCACCAGCACTTCATCAAGGTCCCCGCCGCCAGGGCCCGGATCCCTCGATATAATCTCTGACCTTATGTATGCCGGAAGCGAGGATATGTCGTAGCCGTCTACTTCCTCAAGCTTCAGCGTCATGACCGAAGACTTCACGTCGCCTGGATTCAGGTTGTCCGTCGGCGCGAGTACGTTGGAAAACTCCGCAATAAGGCCAAACTCTGACGCTTCTGCTTCAAACATACCAAAGCAGACCATGCATATTATAATAAACAGCATGATCTTAAAAAACAATGCAGCTTCCTTTTCAGTTCCGGAAAACTCCATGACCAGCCTCCTTTCCGGTATATGTTAAATGCACATAGAAGAGACATGCTCTTCTATGTGCTTACAAATAATCTAAAACCGCTCGCCGGTATATGATTGTAGCTTATTAATCTAAATGACCATGCAAATTAAGCAACTCTTCAGGTATGCAGGATCCAAAGTAATGTTCAGGTGCATTATTTGCCGCTTGAACAGCTTCAAAATAAACTTTCAGCTTCAATTTCTTGCCCTGATAATCGTTGTCAACCATATGGTTGAAGTATACTGGCAGGCAGAGTCCAACGCATTGTTTGTCGCGACAGTCAGGGTCATAATACCCATCAAGCACTGGATCTATTGGGTGACCACCGCAGAAGAAATTTTCTCCGCCCACGTAGTAGTAGAATTCGCCCACAGGTTCCCAGCATTCTTTGTTAAATGAGATATAGCATCCAAAACGTTCGGCATAGACTTCACCGTCGTCATTGAATAGAGTATTCGCATCTATAACAAAATCCTCAACACCATCTTCACCATATATGGTTAATGCTTCTGCGCCTTCAGTTGGATCGAATTCACCGACCACTGCTCCGTCATCCATGCAGCAGAGTTGGTTCAGACAGTTGATATAATACAGTGTCGCACCATGTCCTCTGACTGTAAAGCAGCAAATCTCTCCCGGATCAGTTATTGCAGTTTCTAGCCACTCGTCTATATTTTCCCAAGGAGCAGGACAGTCGAATATTGCAGCCTCTGACAGTGCAACTGAAGGATTATTAGGATCCCAGTCAATATATTGTTTATACTGATCACTATAAATCTGCCATTTATGTTCAATCTTCGCCCTGACTACAATATCCTTGCTGCCGTCATTGCATACAATAACCCTGAAGCAATCGCAGTCCCCTGGATTCCAGTTATCATCAATGATACCTTCAGCAATTGCATATGGTATCCCTGACGACAACGCGACGGTTCCTGCTATGAAAGATGCTTCTTCATTACTCTCGGCGGTAAACCACGACATAGTCATACCTGAGGAAACAACTGCAAATACGACCAACAGCGCAACCAACATCATAAGCCTTTTGTTCATAAAATTACCTCCATAATATATTATTTTTTTATATAATCTATAATCAAACCTGCAGCGCTACAGGCTGGATTTTCATCAATGTACCTGGCATGATTCTATCTCAAGATCTATGTTGTAGCTTGTATTTTCAACACCAATTATGCTCTCGCACCATATCCCGAATGAAATCTCCACCTCTTCTCCCGGGTTCACTGTTTCAGGCCAGAAGTACTCGTATCCACCGAAATCATCCTCAATCCACTCATCGTCGCCTGTCTTCACCCAGTGCACGACATTTCCGGCGCCATTGTCCCAGCTTGCATCGATCCTAACCCTGTAGGACGAATCCTGGTCTCCCGTATTCTTGAAGCTCCATCCGACAAACACTGCATTCTCCTTTCCAGGCTTCCAGTTTTCCCTGTCGGAAATTGCATCTCCGTCGACCGACATCAAGGCAAGACTTGACATGTTATTTTCCGTTATTTCAACTTCATTGCTTCCGGTGATGAACATCACCTCATCCGAGGTTACTCCCGCTGTAAAAAAACAATATGTCGTTCCTGCAACCAATGTAATCATTACCGCAAGCATCATCAACAGCATCAGCATTCTGTTCATGCTTTCACCCTCCATATCCTAAAGGCTGAGTTTCCCTCTTTCAAGTTCCTTCATTATCTCCCTTATAATAAACAATACTATCACTACACTGGGAACAAGCCATAATGCCACAAACGCCCATCTCTTCTGAATAAATCCTAACACATATCCTATAAGAGGTATACTCAGAACAACCCTTCCAATTATTTCATCCTCAAAGACAGGCAGCGGATCATCAATCTCGTTTGCATCTCCCCTGGTTATATACCTGGTTGTTTCACCCTCGTATACTTCCACTATCCTGTGGGTTGTAGATAAATTTCCATCATCCTTGATATATGTGATTATGTCTCCCCGTGAAAACTCGGTTTCACCGGCATCGACTAAAATCAAGCTTCCCGTCTTGAACTCGGGACTCATGCTGTTGCTCCTCACAATGAACATCTTGTAATTGAATAGGGATGGCTGTTCTCCGTTTCTCATGCCAACAGCAAATACCGCAGTCAATATTGCAAGCAGCACTATCATAATAATCACAACTGCATCAACTATATATTTTAACATTTTGTGTGTTGAAGATTTTTTCCTTTCTTCATTCATAATCTCAGCCATTGCCTACCTCCAATCAATTTGTACATCTGATTATTCTTCCGTCAATATCTTCTTCAGTCTGTTCAGATCCGCTTATTCCTGTATCTTCTACGGGTGTCTCCTCGACAGTCGGTTCTTCTGAAACAGATTCTTCTGTCGCTTCGGTTACCGGTTCTTCAGCCGATGTTTCCTCCGATTGAGTTTCTTCAACCGTCTCTGCTTGAGCCGGTTCACTTGTTGCCGCCTCTTCTGTCGGCTCTTCCTCTGTAGGCGGTTCTTCAACAGGTGCTTCAGCTTCCGGGTTTTCCATTACTGGTTCTTCCTCAGATACCGGTTCATCCAGCTGTTCAGATCCGCTTGTTCCTGTATCTTCTACCGGTGCCTCCTCGACAGTCGGTTCTTCTGAAACAGGATCTTCTGTCGCTTCGGTTACCGGTTCTTCAAAAGTTGTCTCCTCAGTTTGAGATTCTTCAACTGTCTCTGCTTGAGTCGAATCGCTTGTTTCTGATTCTTCTATCACTGGTTGTTCCTCTGTAGGCGGTTCTTCAACTAGTGTTTCAACTTCCGGATTTTCCACCACTGGTTCTTCCTCAGACACTAATTCATCCGACTGTTCAGATTCGCTCGTTCCTGTATCTTCTACAGACGTCTCATCGGCAGTTGGTTCTTCTGAAACAGGTTCCTCTGCCGGTTCAGTTACCGGTTCTGCCATAACAGCGGACTCTGCAAACGGTTCCGGAACTACTGATATCTCTACTGTGCTCCTGTATATGGTCCATCCGTCTAGGTCCTCTCCAATGAAGAATACAGTGTACTTCCCTGCTCCCATACCATCCATATCTACAAAAGTGATTGCTTCGCTTGTCGTGGCATCGTATACCATGTAAAAATCATCATTAATATCAATACCTTCCGGCGATGTTGCTTCCGTTATTGTTGCTCCACTGGCGACAACACCTATCTCATAGGACATAAGTCCCTGTCTTTGGTCCGCATCGCTGAAAACAACATCAACAGATATGGAGTCATATTCATAGTACTGGCTGCTGTCAGACATCATAGTTATATCCAGTACATTCTTCTCATCTGTAGGACTCAATACGATGGTTTCAGCTTTACTTGAACTGTTGAAATAGGAGTAAGTATTTCCGGACAAGGTCATTATCAACAAACATATGATTATTAATATGCACAAGCTCTTTTTCATTAAAAACACTCCCATCAAGCGTCCAATTTATTTTCCCAACTCCTGATCTCCAGATCGTCGCAGGCTTCGACTATTAGATAAAACAATTCCATGAAGCTTCTGAAATTGACTGTCCTTCCCTTTTCCACCCATTTTGCCGAGCCCTGCACTGCTTGGTTCTGCTGGTATTTGATCTTTATTATCAAATTAATATCATTATTGCTTTCCATTTCATTTGCCATAAGAATATCTCCCGGTGGTAATTTATATTCCCACTTTAATTATATTCACCGCAGTCGTCGATGAACCTCATTTCAGTCTCGCTTCAATCCCAAACCAGTCACATCCCAGTCACGGTTCATTAATCATTTAATATAAAATTTACTTTTAATATGAATAAATTCCTGAAGCTTCACATGCCAATGATTGCAGACAACAAAAAAGCCGTTCGCATCCGGATTTTTCTCCGGCTGCGAACGGCCTGACATGCCTTATTTAAGGTAATACCTTCCTATTGTAAATGCACCCTTATCAAGCTGGTGACGACTCTTTATCCTCCTGACAATTCTTTCAAGCACTTTTTTTATCGTATCGAATTCAGCGCCTACGAGGTAGACCACATATTTCTGCTCCTCCACCTTGGAAACAAGGTCTCCCTCCCTTAGAGAAGACATAAGGATTTTCTTTATCCTAAACTTGTCCATATTGTCGAAATCGCCTGAATATGAAAAGGAGAACAATATATTGCTGTTTCCTGTTCTTCTCTCCCTTTTCTTTTCCACCCTGTAAATCGTAGCAAGCTCTTCAATGTTGCAGTAATGCGCCCCCTGATTTTCTTCATCACTGCTGTCTTTGCCACTCTCCATTGCATCATGGTTCCCATTCTTTTCCTTAATATCCCTGTAGGTCAGCTGCATCCTTTCTGACGGGGATATGTTAAACTGCTCGTAAAACAGCTTGGTCACATATGAATAGTGCTTCTTTGCAGCCCTGTAGTTGCCTTTCTTCACAAATGCATCTATGAACTTTACATGGATTTCCTCCTCGTAAGGTTCAAAGTTCAAAGCATTTTCACAAGTCTTGATTGCTTCGTCATATCTTTTTGCAGAAAAATATCTTTCACAAAGCTCCTTGATGCATCTTATATACAGTCTGCTGAAATGGTTTCTCTTAAATATGGCCCATTCCTCGCTGACAAGATTAGGAAGAAAATCACCTTTATATATGTTGTATGCATTTTCCAAACACTCCAGGGAATCTTTGGAATTATAACTACAGCTGCAGCCTTTGGAAATCTCATTCTCGAACTTGATGAAATCAATCTTGAATCTATCATCAATCCTTAAGGTATAGCAGCCGGATTCATATTCCAGGCCCTTTTTGGGCGTATTAAAAATATGGCACTCCTTGAGTGACTTCCTCAACCTGTATATATTGTTTTGCAGTGTGTTCTTTGCATCGCTGTAATAATTCTCAGAATAGACATTCTCAATAATATTATCAACAGAAAGGCTTCTGTTGCCGTTTACCAAAAGATACTGAAGTAGCTTACACTGTTTGTCGGACCTGGATTTAAAGACAAGGTCCATGCAGCTCGTATTGTATACTTTAAATTTCCCAAATGTATCAACATTAATCTTGCCCATTATGTCAGATGATTTTTCGTAGTCAAGCATAATACTTCCTCTCCTTCCAGGTAGTATTTGCGTCAAAATCAACTGTAGGATATATATTATATAATTTTTGAAAATAACAGGCAATAGATAAAAAAAACAAAATTCTTTTTATCAATTGTAGAAGACATATTCATTTGATATAATATAAGTAAGTTAATGAGGGGAGTTGATTTGTATGAACGACAAGGAACTCATGGAATACCTTCTTCAGAACAACTATATTGTAACAAAGGTAGAGCTTAACCATCCGGATATGAGCTTCATCTGCATGAAGTCGGTGGGAGAGCCTCTCGACAAGTACGGAGAAGAGTTTACGCTTCAGACCTACGACCTGAGCCTGCTTATTGACGCAAAAAAGATATGGAAAAGATGACAAAGACCTGAATTTCGGTCTTTGTTTTTTTATAATGGTTTTCTTGTGAAAACTAGTATATGCTGAAATAAAAGCGATCTCCCCGGTATATCGTTTTTGAGTATTCGATTATCTCACCTGTTCTTTTTTCCTCTACCAGCGATTCTATACTGAGTACTGGAACAAGATTTGGGCATTCCAGCATGCTCCTCTCGAAGTTCGTAGGAAGCATTGTCTGCATATGGGACCGGATATGGTTTACCTGATCTATTCCTTTTGACCTGTAGTAATTGTAGAGAGATTCGATTGCTACACCTTCCCTTTCTATGTCGGGAAACTTCCTGTCAGAAAGATACGATATGTGTATTGCGGCAGGTTCATCGTCGATGATTCTCAGCAGCTGCAGCCTGTACACCTTAAAGTCTTCAGGCAGGTTGAGTTTCTTTCGAATCCTCGGCACATTCTCCATTTCCTGAAAATTGATATTCTTGTTAACTAGATTGTGACCCGTTCTCTTCATCTTGTTGGTGAAGCTGTCTTCCTCCTCGAAGCGCAGCATTATTCGCTCACCCTTGGACTTGAAGTATCTGCCCTTTCCCTTCTGGGCACTCAGATAACCCATGTCATAAAGACGTTCGAATGCTTTTCTAACATTGTAACGAGTAGTGTTGTACTGATCAGCCAACACATTTTCGCTAGGAAGCTTCTCCATTTTGCTATATTCACCGCTGGTTATTCCCTCAATGATATCGTCAAGGATTTCCATCCACACAGCCATATACCTACCTCTCCAAATCATATTTCCATGTTTAGTATGACTGATTCATAACCGGCTGTCAATCAGTATTCCTTGCATTTGCATTCTCCGGATTCAAGAGAAATGCCACCTGAATATCCTTCCATATATTCTTCAAATCCAAAAGTTACATATGTGACTTTCAGATATCCTTCCTTCACGAGGAAATTGAAAGCATCTGCAGCTCTTTTTCCGCTGTAGCACATCAGGATTATTTCAGTTTCATTCCTGACATACCGGCCGTTGTCTTCCATCTTGTTGAGCATTTCAACAAGAGAATCTTCACTCCCGCCATCAATGTTAATGGCTTCTCCAATGTGGACCTTTTTGAAATCCTCATCATCCCTCAAGTCAAGAAGCACCCTCTCATTCTTTGATTCGAATCCGTTCAGATGTTCCTCCAGTTCATCAGTGTCGGCAATAATCAAATAGCCTCCTGTATCAGAACACTTCGGTGCAGCTACTACAAATACAGATGCTGCCAGAATTGAAAAGCATGCTATAAAGAAGATTATCCTTAAATATCTCATCATACTGTCTACCTCCTAATGAAAAAATCTATATTGTCAACATAGCAATCACCCACATTGAATCTGCTGTGGTTGCCGTAATCACCGTGAAAATCCGACCCTCCCGATATGAAGAGACCGTATCTTTCAGCCAACGTGAATATCTCTTCCCGGTCCTTTTCTGTTGCAACGGGATAGAATGCTTCTATGCCCATCAATCCGTTATCAATCAATGATTCAAGTATCTCCAGGTTGCCATACAGGGAAGGATGGGCAAGCACAGGGAGCGCCCCTGAATTTCTCAACACCTTCACGGCTTCAACTGCCGAAGGGTATTCTATCTTCATTTCAAGAGGCCCGCCGTTCTTGAACATCTTCTTGTAAAAGTCGCCGAATAGATCATTTACATATCCCGTTTCCCGGAGAACGTCCATGATATGCTGCTTGTATACGCCATGGACACCTCTTTTGTCTATGAAATCATCAAAGGATATGTCGTATCCCAAAGCCATTAGCCTCAGTATCTGGGCATCACTGTTTCTGTGTCGCTGGTCGGTCACCGACTTCATCATAATATCAAGATCCTTATCACCTGGCAAAGCATTGAGCCCTACTATATGACAGGCCTTGTTGTTTTCATAGTCATAGGCACTGATTTCCACTGCAGGGATATGAGTCAGGCCGAACTCTTCAGCAAGGATTCTGTGCTCCTCCTGCCCATACAGAGTGTCATGGTCCGTTATTGCAATATGTGTCACTCCATTTTCCTTTGCAGTCTTAAATACCTGTCTTGGACTTTCGCTGCAGTCCGTATTCGATGTATGTACATGAAAATCCGCTTTCATGTCTTCACCACCTTTGCAATTATTTGTTTTAATCAAGCAATTTCGAGTAATATTTTCTATATTTCATTTACTATGCTTTTTTGTCTGACGCCGTTTATAAGAAGCTCCATGATCAGTGCCGTCACAAACACCAGCATGACACCAAAACCCTGAACGGGATAGTCTCCGCTTCTTGAGGCTGCATTTATTGCAGTACCTATGGTTCCAGGCACTCCTGCCGCAGGACCTATTATCACCGCTACAGAAAAATTGGTCTCGTATCTGATGGCCAGCCACGAAATCATTTTTGTCAGCGAAGAAGGGAATATAGATCCAAACACAACCTGTGTCCAGTTTGCCCCGGTAGCCCTCAAGGCATTGATTGTCTCCTTGTCCACTTCTTCAAAACACTCTGAAAATGCCTTCGTAAAAAACGCCACAGTGTGAAACAGCATTCCCAGAACGGCTGTAGTTGATGTCAGCCCGAATCCCGAAACGAAAAACAACACCCATACTATTGTCGGCACAGCCCTTATGAAAGATGCTATCCCCCGGATTATATTCGACAGCATTGGATTCGATATGTTCCTTGCAGAAAACAACCCCATGACTATTCCTATTATAAATCCAAGTATGGTGGTGACAAAACTCAATGCAAGTGTCTTGAATAGGCTTATCGCCATTTTCATAGCCTGGACACCTTCAACCAGGTCATATCTGAAGAAGTTCTTGAGCATCTTCAAGGCAATGTCTCCGCTGAAGCTTTCCCACCTGTATTCAATTCTTCCAAACACGGTATACAGCGTGATCAGTACGAAGACGATGGATACCCATCTGATCATTGTATCAGACGAATCTTTTTTCTTGAGTATGGGCTTGCCATACCATGTCCTTCTCATTTCCATTATCCAAGTATCCTTTTCCTTATTTGAATCGACAGCTGGTCGAAAACCATTATTACAACCACGATGAATACCACTGCCGCCATCAATTCATCGAAACGCCTGAAGTCCTTGTATATTCCTATAAGATATCCGATGCCTCCTCCGGACAGCATTCCCACTATGGTGGCATACCTTATGTTGTACTCAACTGCATACAGAGTCCATGAAACGACTGAAGGAATTGTCTCTGGAATCACTGCCTGAAATACAACCTGCATCCAGTCGGCTCCAGTGGATTCAAGAGCCAGGATTCCTCCTTTCGAGGTTTCATCTATCATATCATTGAAAATCCTGGTATTCAGGCCAAATGTCATCATAGTCATTACGAGAAGGGCAAGAAATTCTCCGTACCAGAATGCCATGAGGAGCACTATGGCCCATATGGGACCGGGGATATTTCTTGACAGTGTTGCCAATCCCCTTGCTATAAAAGCGACCACCCTGTTCATTCCCGTCGTCTTTGACACAAGAAGAGCTGCCATATATGCGAATATGGACCCTATTACTCCCGATGAAATCGACAGTATTATTGTAACCCAAATCTCTTCAATCATCTTGTCGATTTCAGTGAAGTTTGGAGGAAGGTATATCTCTGTTATTCTCTCAACAACCTTTGCCGTGCCCGAAAAAATGCCAAACACTTCAAATTCTATGGCAATTGATGCAATGATTGTAAGAGATACAATTCCCAAAGTGTACATTATGCTGATGAGCTTGTTTTCACGTCTGAATTCCTTTGGCGACATCCCGACAGTCCCTTTATTAACTCGCAATAAGTTCATCTATGCTCGCTCCGTATATCTTTGATATCTGCGCTTCAGTCAATTGCTCCGGTCTTCCCTCAAATACGATTTCACCATTGTTCATGCCTATTATCCTGTCGGAATAGGCCAGCGCTACATCAACCTGGTGAAGATTCACAAGACAAGGAATACCCATATCCCTTGTGATTCTCTTTAGCTGCTCCATTATGTTTTTTGAAGACTGGGGATCAAGGGATGCAATGGGTTCGTCGCATAGTATGAGCTTTGGATCCTGTATAAGAGCCCTTGCTATGCCCACTCTCTGCTTCTGTCCTCCCGACAGGTTTCCGCACTTGAAAAGCTTCCTGTCCTCAAGTCCCAGTGAGTCCAAAAGTTCACAGGCTCTCTTCACATCCTCATCACTGAACAACGAAAGCGCTCCTTTCAATGTCGAGTAGTACCCGAGCCTCCCGTGCAATGTATTCTCAAGGGCAGACAGTCGGTAGACCAGATTGTAGTGCTGGAAAACCATCCCTACATGCTTGCGGACTTCCCTCAGCTCCCTTTTGTTCATTGTTGCTATTTCATTTCCATCAAAGCGAATGCGGCTTCCCTCATCCGGCTCTATCATCCTGTTTATACACCTCAACAGAGTTGATTTCCCGGCCCCTGAGGGGCCGATGATAGAAATCAACTCGTTGCGGTAAACCGACAGCGACAATCCTTGGAGGGCTTTTGTACTGCCGTCGTATGTTTTGCTTACATTATTCATTTCCAAAACAGGTTTTTTCATTAAGAAAACCTCCTTACCATAACCTTTCTTCATTCCGGAATTACTCTCCTTCATACATTTTTTCCAGGAAAGAATATAATTCATGGTCAACTGCTACGAACCTGTCTTCGCTGTGAAGCACGGAATAATCAGTAGTATCATCATCGTACAGTCCTTCTACAGCATTTTCTGGAGTAATGTTCTCGAAATGTGCTATGATTGCATCTATATGCTCCTGCTCTATGTTTTCAGTATTCATCCAGTATGGATCGCATGGTACAAGGGACTCGGCAATCACGTAAAGCTCATCCGCCCTTTCATCGCCATAGTCACAGCAGTATGCTCCTGCATATGCCTTCTTGTTCAGTATCATCTCTACGGATGCAGGGTGAGTTCCTGCAAAGATTATCTCTGAGAAATATCCGCCGTTGTCGGAGTTTTCTTCGAATATCTGCTTCTTTGAATCAACTATGCCTTTTCCATCCGGTCCAATTGCATTCCACAATGTTGTAGTAGGTACAAGACGTCCTGATGTTGATGTAGAAGAAACGAATGAGAATGACTTATCCCTGAGCTTAAGAAGTGCTTCCTCTGCACCAAGCCCCTCGAATTCATCCTTTTCATCGACATGCACTGCAATATAAGCCCAATATCCACCCTTGCCGGTATCACCTTCAGGCGTGTGGACAAAAAGTGGAAGAATCTTGTCGTTCTCAGCGTGCGCCTTTAGATAAGTAGCTGCAGAGTATGCTGCGAATTCCGCAGTCCCTGTCAATACAGACTCTGAAACCACCGAATAATCGTCAACCAATATCATCTCGACAGATGCATTGAATGGCTCAAGCGCCTTGTTCATTTCTTCATTTACAGCAACTATTCCAGCTTCAACGGTTCCTGACTCTTGTGGCAGTACAGCCATTGTATAAACCTTACCTTCTTTCTTCTGACATCCCGTAAAGGATGCAAGGGCCAATACGCAAATCATTATCATTATAATTATTTTCTTCATTTTTTCCTCCTAGTTTTAGATCACAAATTTAGTTAAGTTGATTCTTATGTTATTAAAACATCATTAATTTATTTGTTATTTTTGTCAGCATTTCTTATTCTCAATTATTTCAGCACTCTATATCTAGGCCACAATCACTCCCTTCTCCATATTGTACTCCCTGTCGCACAACCCTTCCATGAACTCTATGTCGTGGAAGATTCCTACCATTGTCGTGCCATTTTTCTTGAGAGTCTCTATAAGAAGCCTTACCCTCTCCTTTGAAGCAAGGTCCAAAGAAGCTGTAGGCTCGTCAAGCAACAAAAGTCTTGGTTCCTTTATCATGGCAGAAGCTATGTTTAGCCTCAGCTTCTCACCTCCTGAAAAATTCACCGGATAGCTGTCCCAGAGCTCCCTGTCAAGCTCAAAATGATCCAGCATCCTTTCTGCCATTGCCTTCGCCTCATCCTTCTTCCTTCCCATTTCAAGGACGGAGTTCTCAACAATTTCCCTGGCAGTGGTTCTGGGCATCGCGTTTAGAAACTGGGACACATATCCTATCTCGTATTTCCTCAAATATATCATCTGCCTTTCAGTAGCTTCGAAAAGGTTAATGAATCCGAATCTCTTTGAATTGTAGTATATTGAACCCTCGCCCGGAAGGTAGCTGCGGTAGATGGTCTTAAGTATGCTGGATTTTCCCGAGCCGCTTTTTCCCGTTATTCCTATGAATTCTCCCTCTTTCACTTCCATGCCAATATTCTGGCAGGCCTTTATGTGTCGGTCAAGATTGTGGAGAGTGAATGATTTTGACACATTTTCTATCTTCAACAAAGTATTCATTTCATCCTCCTAGTATGACATCCTCATAACTTCACTGCCGTTGACATAGCATCTTGACACTACCGGATAAGTTTCTTCCAGCTTGTCTATGACCAGCAGGTCGGCCTTTTTCCCAATCTCTATGGACCCCAGGACATCGTCAAGCTTTACTGCCTTGGCAGGGTTGATTGTGACAAGGGCAAACATTTCCGCCAGATCATGTCCGTATGTCTCATGGAGTTTGAATACTGAATGAAGCATACTTGCAGGATAGTAATCGCTGCACAGTATGTCTATGCACCCCTCCTGGATGGCCTCATGGGCAGCCAGGTTTCCCGAATGGGAGCCGCCAAGCATGACATTCGGAGCCCCCGCAATGGTGTGGAAACCCTTCTCCTTGGCTTTCTTAGCCACATCAATCCTTATGGGAAACTCGGAAATGGTCACACCTATCTCTTCGTTGCAGTCAAGCTTCTCCATCGTATCATCGTCATGGGATGCCACCGCGATATTCTTGCTCCTGGCAAGCTCCGCTATTTCAATACACTCCTGGTGGCTTGCCTTTTCTACAGTCTTGATGCTTTCAAGGTAATCATCTACATTGTCCTCGTTCAGGTCGTTGTCCATCTTGATCAAGTCTTCCCTGTATCTTTCAACATTTGAATATTGTCCCTGTCCCGGAGAGTGGTCCATGAAGGAAACAAGGTCAACCTTGCCGTCGTTGATGAAGCCCTTCAGCTCCTCAATGCAATCCACGCTTTCCATTTCAAATCTGGCGTGGAACTTGTGCCTTATAAGCTTCTGCCCCCTTTCAATCTCGTCTATTATGTCAGTGAGTGTCCTCACATATTTCATCTGCCTTATGGGATTCTTGTCAAATGACATATCCTTCATTATGCTGAGGGAATGAAACATTGTAGTTATCCCGTGGGTAGCCAGAACTCTTTCTGTTTCCCTCATGGCAAGATTCAAATCCATCATGCTTGTGGGTCTCGGAGCACCCATCTGCTCTATATAGTCTGCATGGATGTCAACAAAACCGGGAGTGATATATGCACCATTGACATCCACAAGCTCCACCTCGCGGTTTCCTTCAATATGGATTGCTTCATTTCGTTCCGGCAACCCTTCTATTATGTCTTCACGGATAATCAGGTCCCTGCCCTCGATTATCCTGTCTTTTAAAACTATTCTACCGTTTGTCAAACGAATCATTTCTTTCTCCTTATATCAATCTCTTCCAATGCCTTGCTTTACAGCAGCGAATGAACAAGCTGCTGGGTATATGCATGCTGTGGATCTTCCAGTATCTGGTCTGTAAGGCCTTCTTCAATTACGACTCCGTCAAGCATGACCATTGTCCTGTCTGCAAGCATTCTTATGACTCCAAGGTCGTGGGAAACAACAATCATGCTTATCTGCAAATCCCTCTGAATGACCTTTATCATGTCGAGTACCGCCGCCTGTACGGACAGATCAAGTCCTGTGGTCACCTCATCAAGAAAGAGTATAGGAGGATTGTTTGACAACGCCTTGGCTATCTGCACCCTCTGCTGCATACCTCCTGAAAACGACTTGGGAGCATCCTTTCTCCTGAACTTCTCTATGCTTACCACATCCAGAAGCTCGTCGGCCCTTTCAATCATGCCGACTACATTTCTCCCGCCAGCAGCTATAAGCTTCTCTGCAATATTGGATATGGTGGTAAAATCCATCTTTAAGCCAAGATAGGGGTTCTGATACACCATACCAAGCAAATAATCCCTTAGATACCTTTTCTGCTGGGAAGTCTCATCAAACATATTGGCCTTGCCTTCCTTGTAGTCTGTAACATAAGCCTCGCCAGCCGTCACGTCCTGGTCGAAATACAAGCATTTGACGAATGTGGACTTGCCGGAACCGCTTTCGCCTACAACACCCAGTATTTCACCCTTGTACAAGTCGAAACTTATATCCCTGCAGGCATATATGGTCTTACAGTGCGGACAGTGATTCTTTTCCAGCACACCCTTGTCATGCCTGCACAGTTCACAGCCTTCTCCAAACTGCTTGGACAGATTTCTCACTCTCAATACCTTATCTTCAAAATCAAGCATCTAACTCACTTCCTTTTTGTTCATGCGATCCAGACAATAGCTCGTGTCATTGCACTGATAATACTTTTCACCTGTTTCTTCATCTTCAAATTCATCCAGATAAACATCCGTTGCACCGCACTGGCAGCATCTCTTGCCAGTAAAATCCTCAAGTTCAAAGGGATAGTCCTCGAATCCCAGTGAAACAACCTTTGAATATGGTGGAATTGCCTGTATCTTCTTCTCACGACCTGCGCCGAACAGCAGCAATGCTTCACACCCGTCAAGTCTCGGATTGTCATACTTGGGTATTGGACTTGGAGTCATGACATATCTCTCCTCAACCATGACAGGATGAGCTGCTATCGTTGCAAGACGACCATACTTTACAATCTTCTCAAACAGCTCCATCCATGCTCCACTGTAGTCACCGTCTGCATGGAGCCTTTTAGTCACATATTCACTGGGCTCGACATTCCTCAGCGGTTCAGGAATAGGCACCTGCAACACTACTATCTGGCCCTCCTTCAAGGGATATTCAGGAATCCTGTGCCTCGACTGTATCAATGTCGCTTCATGGGTGTTCACCGTTTCATCTATACCCGTAGTGCCCTGTATCAGCTTCTTTATGCTAACGGCATTCACCGACTCGTCTGTTCCCTGGTCTATTACTTTTATTACATCCTCCGTGGTCACCAAGGACAAGGAAAGCTGAAGTCCTCCAGTACCCCATCCTCTTCCAATGGGCATCTCCCTGGATGCAAAAGGCACCTGATATCCAGGAATCCCTATAGCTTTCAATGTGGCTCTTCTGATTTCCCTTTTGGAACCCTCATCGAAAAACGCAAAATTATATTGATTATTCATATGCTACTCCTTTTGGCTCTTTCTGACATTATCAAGGTCAGACTGGAAGGTTACATAGTGCGGCAACTTGAAATGGCTTATGAAACCTGTCGCCTCAACACTGTCTATATGGTAGAGTATGAATTCCTCGTCATGAGTAGGAGAGTCTCCTCCCTCCTCTAAACACCTGTCCAGTATGCTCATGGCAATTGCCTTCGTCTCATTCTGCCCGTAGCATATGCCGTATCCGATATCCATTTTCGGAACCCTCTCTCCATTGCTTTTTACTTCATCCGCAGGCAGCAAACATTCAACTTCGGTAACTTTTATGGATCCAATATAGTAACTGTCCTCTTCATTTACCGACTCCTGGAAAGGCGAGTCAACATGTACAGGCAGCCTTCCCACTCTCAGCTCTCCCACGGAAGGATGAGTGTATCCGTATCCCCTGGTTGAGGCATAGGCAAGGGATGTTACGGTGCCTGTCTGGCCTCTTGTCATGACCTGAAGCCTTTCCCCTCTTGTAGCTGGAAATGTAAGCGGCTCCTTTGTCACATCCTTGGGCTCCTCGTCACTTCTTTCATATCCTATGAGGATTCCTTCCTTCCTCAATCCATCGATAACCTTCCCGAACTGAAGCTTTGTCTTTCCATCAGAATTGTTCTCACTGCTGAAGTCTTCCAGCCACTTGGCTGCATCCCCCATATCTTCATTGACCAGGCTGAAATCTATGAGCCTGTGTGTATAGTCATATGCTGCACCCAGTATCTGGCCTCCCTGAATATCCTTGAAGCATGCAGATATCCTTCTTTCTATATCCATTGTGTCACTTTCTATTATCCTGGAATAGTGCTTCCTCTCAAGCGTCGATCTGAATGCTCTTGCAAGAAATACCGCTTCCTCCGGATTTCCTTCAGTCTGCTTTATTGCCAGGGATGCTATTTCCTCGTCATAAAGGGACGATTCGCTCATTACCTGGTCCACCAAGCCTCTCAACCCTGATTCCACAGCCTTCACGTCAAGAACATGTCCCTTCTTCAGCCTTTCATATTTAAGTCTCTTAATCGATTCTTCAATTGCTGTTTGTCCACCTTTGACCGCAACATAAGCCATTTAATCACTTCCCTTCACATTAGTCGTTCTTGGAAGAACGACCATATTGTCCAGATTATCCACAAATATCATATCCATACCGAGTGGGAATTCCTCAACCCTTCTGTTTCTTTCCTCCATGAAACCTTTGTTCATATCCAGAACAGCCAATGTCTCATCCTTGATTCCAGGTCCTGTCAGCACGTACTCCTCTCCCCTGTTCAAAGAAGGCGTCTCATATATTATGGTTGCCGACCTGTGAGGATCTATAAGGGTTCCTACCTTGACATTTCTTATTGCCTGAACCCTTTCTTCGTCTGAAGCATCCTGTAATAAAAATACATAGTCCGCTTCTTCCAGTACCGTCTCCCTGCTGTAGGTAAACTTCCTTATAAGCTCTGCAACCCCGTCATTTCCACCTGCTACTGCAAAAGTGACTTCAGCATCCAGAAGCATGAGAGCCAACACGAATGATGAAGTATGAAAGGGTATGTCAATCTCATTGCTTTCAGTGTATTCCGATATGTTGACAACCATTCCCGGATAACTGAATCCATCTACAACCTTTCGGTATGCCTTTCCAACATCATGTACCAAATCCAACATTATCCCTTTACCTCCTCATCAAGAGTTATAAAATCCACCTTCGTCCTAAGTATGTCTGAAACCTCAATTGATTTTTTCTTCTCCCAAACCTTTCCAAGCTCTGCAATTCTCTTGTCTATGAGTTCTAGTCCTTTTATATCGGCATTATAGGCTGCATCTATAGTTGCCATGTGTTTTGCTTTCATTGGCTGGATGCCCTGAATTATTCCCAGTCCTATAACGCCGTCAATCATGACCTTGCATTCCGTAGTATATATTTCTCCAAGATAGAACAAGGTGTTTTGTGCTGTCTCTCTCATCTTGGCCATGACCAGGCCGCCACTTGGCTCTTCCAGCATCTTAATGTCCGTATATTCCAATATCATTTCACAAATATGATCCAGGTCTCGTTCATTGGAGTTGGCTAAAATTTCAGTTCTTGTTTTTCTATTCAGCATTTTCCTATTCCTTTCTTTTTTTCAGGCCTGAGGCTATTATATCTTGGCGCCAAGTTGAGTAAAGTTAAGAAAAGGTACATTTGTGTTAAGAGTATGTTTACAAACACAATCCTTTCTTAACATTGTTTAACATTGACCGGATTGAGTCCCGGCAAGAAAAAAGAGGCCCGATTCGGCCTCAAGTACAAAAATTCAAAAGAAGCCGGAAAATCCGGCTCCCATCTCAATATTCGTTTGTTCATCATTCATCAGGCAACTACATCCATATAAAGGATTGACACCTCGTCAACTGTAAGGATTCTTCCTTCAACAGGCGATCCCTCGGTTCCGTTCATCTGGATATACTCTATAAGAACCTCGTCAAGTCCCGGATATTCACCGGTAATGGGTTCATCCACAAACATGTCATATGCATCTCCACCAGCTGCAATGAAGTCGTTTGTTGCCACCGAATAGGTCATGTCCATATCCATGGGCTCTCCGTTGATTTCAACTGAAACAACCCTGCTTCCAGCTTCCATTGTAGGATCGAACACAACATTCATGCCTGCAATATGAGGAAATGCACCCTTAGCTTCAGGGTAGTCAGTCAGCCCGTTTTCAAGAGCCGCTACAATCTGTGCACCGGTAAGGTCCTTGGTTACCACATAGTTTCCAAATGGAAGCACTGTTATGACATCACCTTTTGTTATATCTCCAATATCTATTGACGCCCTTATTCCGCCACCGTTTGTCAAGGCCAGATCTGCTCCCGTCACATCGAGCATTGCATCTGTAATGAGATTTCCAAGATTTGTTTCACCTGTCCTCACATCTTCCCTTTCACCTTCAAGTACTATGTCCGTAGAACCTACAACAACTGAAGTTATGTCTTCATTTTCCGCTTCTATTTCATCAACCAGTGAAACAATGCCGGGGTCGGCTTCCATAGCCATTCCTTCTTCCTTGGTTATAAGCTTGGCTGATTTCATGAGCATGCCGTCCTTGAGTTCAAGATTTACTATACCTACATATTTCGTATATTCACCGGCTTGCACTATCAATGTGTCATTGATCATTCTTCCTGTTTCCATTACCGTATGGCTGTGTCCGTCAACGATTACATCTATTCCGTCAACATATTGCGCTACCATTTCACTTGTATATTCACCCTCCACTCCAAGGTGTGACAGACAAACAATTATGTCAGCTTCATCTTCAAGCTGGGCAGTCATCATCTTGGCTATCACTATAGGATCAAAGAAGGTAAGGCCCACTACATTGTCCGGATGAGTCATATATGTAGTGGCTGGAGTTGCAAGTCCAAATACTGCAACCTTAACTCCATCGTATTCCATTATTTTATAAGGCGGAAGCAACGACGTATAGTCATCCTTGAATACATTGGAGCATACTATCGGGAAATCCGCCATTGCAGCGAGTTCCAGAAGCCTGTCCTGCCCATAGTTGAAGTCGTGGTTTCCTGCAGTCATTATGTCATAACCTATGGCATTCATAATCTTCACTATGCTCTCACCTTCGTTGAGAGTTGAAATGGTCTGTCCGTGGAATGCATCTCCAGCATCCATTACTATTACGTTCGGATTCATGGCTTTTTCATTCTTCACTATTGTGGCCACCTTGTCATAACCCATTCCGTCATAGTCCCCTTCCAACACTCTTGAATGAATGTCGTTTGTGTGGACAATGGTTATCTTGACAGATTCACCAGCCGGTACAGCAGGTGTCTCCATTCCCATTTCATCCGGTATTTCCAGCATCTGTCCCGGATAAATAAGATCAGGATTTGCGATATCATTTGCATCAACAATATCCTGAACCGTCACTCCATACATTTCAGCTATCTTGTAAAGAGTTTCACCACTCATTACCTCATGGCTGGCTGCAAATGCAGGCAACACCATAGTACTAAGCAACATTGCTAACACGATAAAAAAAACAAGAAACTTTTTGCCTTTCATTAAAAGACCTCCTATTATTTTAGTGTTATGTCAATTCACTCTGCACCTTTAATTATATCACTATAATGAATTGATTTAAACTTTACGGTATAAAAAAATCAAATTAATGTTCAATAATAAACTTCGACGCCCGCCCTTCGCTTTTGAGCAAAAACCTGTACCGATTCCATCTGAAATATATGATACAATTATGATGGGACTGAAAACAAAGGAGGAATCATTTTGAAGAAGGTAATCTCCGTATATTCTATATTTCTTGGGGCTTCCATAATATTGTTGTGGATTATGCTGTTTGTCTCTAATAATATTCCTGAGCTGTCATCTTCTCCGCTTACAATATATTTCCACATAACAGCCGAGTCAATCATGGCTCTGATATCAGTATCAGCAGGGTATCTGTTGCTGAGGAATAAAAATACCGGATACACTATTTTCCTCATCGCTTCAGGAAGCATCATATATTCTGTGATAAACTCATCCGGATACTATGCTCATTCAGGCAATATGCCCATGGTATACATGTTTGCAGTTTTACTGATCCTTCAGTGTGTTTTTGCATTATACGCAATTGTCCATATTGCACGAAAAAATGCTCCCTGACAAAAAAGTCAAAGAGCATTTCACCATAATAATTAAATTTCCATTGTTATTGCTTCTTCAGTCGTTGCTGGAGCATCTCCATCCTCAACAGCATCTTCTTCAGTCCCATCCTCACCGGGATCATCTATATCTATGGTTTCAGAATCTTCATCCCAATCCACGTCAAGTCCAAATGTCTCGGCTATGAACCTTAGAGGTACATAAGTCCTGCCATTTGTTATTTCAGGAGCAACATCCAGTTCTATCACTTCATTTTCTGCTTCTGTACCCTCACTTTCAATATCACTGGTTACAAGCACTGTAGTGCTGTTTATTCCAAGGACTATCGTTGTATTGGATCCTTCCATTGTAATTTTAACCGTCTGAGTCTCTTCATCCCATTCAACTTGGGCTCCCAGTTCCTCTGTGATAGCCCTAACAGGAACTACCGTTCTTCCGCCCTTGATGTATGGAGGAGTGTCAAACTTAATGATATTGTCCCTTACGGTTACAGAACCGAGACCCAAGGCGTTTGCATACATTTCCTCTATCAATTCCGTCGCTGAGTTAAAAGCATTAAGCTCTTCGGGAGTATACTCCGATTTAACGACCATGAATCTTTGGTTGATTATCTCTTTCTTCTGAAGCTTCAGTTCAGCAAGACGATTCTCGATGTCCTCAACAGTCATGACAGGCTCTTCTTCCACTTCGCCTTCTGTCACTTCACCTACCTCAGCATCAGCCTCAGGAATTTCAGCTGGCTCTTCCCCTTCTGCAACAGTCTCGCCAGCAAGCATTTCCTCCAGCATCTTTTCAAGCTCGGCAATCTCACTCTGGACCTCTCTCTTCGCTTCATTTAGCTCCTGCTTGAATGCCTTCTTGTCCTTACCCGTGGCTTTCTCAACCCTTTCAACCTTTACAGGTTTTTCCTTGTCCTTTCCTGCAGCCCTACCTTTAGATTCTCCATAGGCAACACCCATGGTCAAGGACAGCAACAGTGCCAGCACCAAAATCAATGCAACAAATCTTTTCATCATTTTCTCCTTTCATATCTCCAAAAACAATAGGAAAAAACAAAAACTGCGTCCCGAAGAACACAGCAAACAACGCTCTTTCGGCAATCCAGCCGCCATAGAAATTCCTTAGGCCTGTGACTTTGCGTCCCACCCTTTCGAATGGTTTGCTATTATCGGGAGATATATTAAAATTTATTTGTCTATTATATTATATACGCATTATCTCCTAAATTATAGGGGTAAAACAATAATTTTTCAAAAGATAATGGTTCTACCATTGTTGGCCGTACTGCAAGATGGTATAATGAAACTGTTGACAATCAAATATTTGGAGGTATATCTATGGTATCAAGTGAAAAAAATTGTAAAATTCATGAAATCAGTGCTCCAGGTTATGAAAACATAGTCGGAAAAGTCCTTGTTTCCCCTGCAGATGGTTGGGAAGGATATGTAATGAGAATTTTTGAAGTAGGGGAAAATGGCTTCTCAGGAAGGCACAGCCACGACTATCCCCATATTGTTTATGTTATTGGAGGAAAAGGTACTCTTTTCCTGGATGGAACGGACTATCCTCTTGAAAAGGAATCTTTCATGTTCATATCTCCGAACAAGGAACACCAGCTGTTGAACGCAGGGCAGGACACCTTCAAGTTCATGTGTGTGGTTCCCGAAAGAGGTCATGTCGGTTTCGAAGATTAGTTGTTCTTGCTCATATTCAAGCCGTAAAGGATATGTTCCTTCATATCCGGAAGAGATTGCCAATGCCGTAGGCGCCATGGCAACCCTTGTAAGAGGCGACATGGAAGGCTTCCCTACACGTTCACAGGTCAACCAGTTCATGGGAAAGACGGATATAATCGACAGATAGCTGATACAGACAATATGTGATACTGAAATCCTCAAACTCTTGGGGATTTTTCTTTTTTGTCTCAAACTTTACAAAACAATCTGCGAAAACAGTGGATATAACATCGGAAGAAGGATATAATAACTTCATGATGTTTGCAAAGAATGCTCACGAAAGGAGCTAAAAATATGATTACAATTATAATAATGAGTATTGTAATACTGGCAATAGCCATAACCATGTCAATGGTTGGAAAGGGAGGAGGAAACTTCTACGTCCTTACCATGGTACTGGCAGGAGTTTCAATGCACAATGCAGCCACCACGTCCCAGCTCATCATGATGGTTACGGCACTTACATCCATGCTCATATTCCACAAGCACAAGAAGGTGGACTGGAAGCTTGCCCTGCTAATCGACCCACCCACCAATGTAATGGCTTTGGTAGGAGGATATTTTGCAGGATATCTTGACGGAGATACACTGAAGATGATATTTGCAGTGGTTCTCATCGTAATATCCGTATTCATGTTCATTCCCGTAAGGGAGAAGCCATTAAATAGAAAGGGGTTCGGTTACTGGCACAGGAAATTCGGCTACAGCGAATACACCGTAAACCTGTGGATTACAATTCCCCTGACAGCTGCAATAGGCTTCTTCTCCGGAGCAGTGGGAATGTCCGGCGGGGCCTTCAAGATACCCCTGATGGTACTTCTCTGCGGAATACCCATTGAGATAGCAGTGGGAACATCTTCAGCAATGGTTGCAGCAACAGCTCTAATGGGATTCATCGGCCATACCCTTCATGGCGATTTCAACCCGGAAATGGCAATACCCCTCACTATAGCTGCCGTCATCGGAGGAATCATCGGAAGCAGGCATGCTGTAAAAAGCAAGTCGCTGGATCTCCATAGAATCTTCACGGCTACGAATATCCTGGCAGCAGTTACAATGATACTGAATATTTTGCTTAAATAATAAAATTTTATCTTGAACGTCATATAGATAAAAATCCCCTGCCGTCCGGCAGAGGATTTGTTTTATCTCAATATTATGTCCTATCTTCTTGAAATATTCTTAAGATAGCTTATTCCGTCTTTTGTTATGGTCATGCTATTTATGAAGGAGATACCAATCTTGCTTCCAACACCTTCTCTGGCAAATCTTACGCCCTTGATGAATCCGTCATTTTGAAGGCTTTCCAGGGTGACATTGTATATATCCTTGTCTATTTCAAGTTCCTTGAAGCTTACATTCTTCTCCATGTCAGGACGTTCTTTCTGATGCTCCTCGTAGATTTTAACCAAAAGCATATCCTTTAACAATAAATTTTCTTCCATAATTCCTCAGTCCCTCCGCGCTACTCTATATCTTATATATTTTACTAGGAGGAGCCTTCATTGTCAACAGAAAACCTTATGCCTGTCCAACAAGTTCCGATTAGTCATTTTTTGACTTTTGCCACTTCACTTGAATTAATTCTTGCAAAGGAAGGCTTGCCATGTTATTGTATGAGTATATTCGTATATACTCAATTACAAGGAGGAGAATTATGATAGATATCTTTAAAGCTCTAGGCGATGAAAACAGGATGAGATTGGTAAATCTTCTTATTCATGCAGAGCTTTGCGTCTGTGAAATAGAAGTCATGCTGGATCTTAACCAGTCAAATATTTCCAGACACCTGAAAAAACTTAAGGATGCAGGAATAATAAGCTCCTCCAAGGATGCACAATGGATTCACTACAAGATTTCAGACAAGTTTATAAATGAAAACGGTCTGCTTTACAATTATCTGGAGCTTGAAATGCAAAAAGACAAGATACTTCAAGGCGACCTGAACCGATATATGAAATACAAAAACTCGAATCTGAACTGTCAGTACATCAGAGAAGACAAGGACATGGTTCTTGAAATGATAAGGTAAGAGAAAAGCGGAGGAAAAATAATGAAATACAAAGTAGCATTCGTATGTGTGCACAATTCATGCAGAAGCCAGATGGCTGAAGGCTGGGCCAAAGCCCTTGGAAAGGATGTTCTTGAAGCATATTCCGCCGGCACTGAAAATTATCCTGAAGTGAAGCCCCTTGCAGTTGAGGTGATGGAAGAAGCAGGTGTCAGTATGGAGGGATACAGACCAAAGCTGTTGACCGACATCCCCCAGGAGCTTGATATCCTCATAACCATGGGATGCAATGTCGTATGTCCTTTTGTTCCCAACAGACATTCCGAGGACTGGGGTCTTAACGATCCGTCAGGCGGTCCTATCGAAGGATTCAGGGAAACAAGAGATATGATCAAGGAAAAGGTAGAAAACCTCATTAACAGAATAGAAAACGGTGAATTGAAGCTGTAAAACTAGAAGTCTGGAATTTCCAGACTTCTTTTATTAAATTTTCAAACAGAATTTTTAATAACAGTCTTTAATATTTAATAAAAATAATTGTTGCAAAGACTGAGCTATGATGATAGTATATGAGTATATACGAATATGCTCATATACTATCACTGATTATTCATGAAGGAGGAACAAAAAGTGAACATTAATAAAAAAGAACAAAACATTAAATCATCCCAGGGAATGGATGCATTCGGACGGTATCTTACTGTATGGGTTGCACTCTGCATAGTAGCCGGGGTACTCATAGGAAAGTATCTGCCTGCAATTCCACAGACACTCAGCAAATTTGAATACGCAAACGTATCAATACCTGTAGCCTTGCTCATATGGCTGATGATCTATCCCATGATGCTTAAGATTGATTTTAAAAGCATAGTGGATGCCACAAAAAAACCAAAGGGACTGACTGTCACCTGCGTCACAAACTGGCTCATCAAGCCATTTACAATGTATCTGATATCTGTTTTCTTCCTGAAGACAGTATTTGTGGATATGATAGGAGCCGAACTTGCCAGCGAATACGTGGCAGGAGCTGTTCTTCTGGGAGCGGCTCCCTGCACCGCAATGGTGTTCGTATGGAGTCACTTGACAAAGGGAGACCCTGCTTATACAGTGGTTCAGGTCTCGGTAAACGACCTGATACTTCTCGTTGCATTTGCACCCATAGTCGCCTTTCTTTTGGGAGTAGGCGATGTAATGGTACCATACAATACCCTCTTCCTTTCTGTTGTACTCTTCGTAGTCATTCCCCTTGTTGGAGGATATGTCTCAAGGGAACACATAATAAAGACCAGAGGCTTAGACTATTTTGAAAATGTGTTTTTAAAAAAATTCGACAACACGACAATAGCAGGGCTCCTTTTGACACTGGTAATAATATTCTCGTTCCAGGGTGAGATCATTCTCAACAATCCACTGCACATAGGGCTGATTGCAGTTCCATTGATCATCCAGACATTTTTGATATTCTTCATTGCATACGGGTGGTCCAAGGCATGGAAGCTCAAGCACAATATCGCAGCACCTGCTGCAATGATAGGAGCCAGCAATTTCTTTGAACTTGCAGTTGCCGTGGCCATCTCCCTCTTTGGCCTCAATTCAGGTGCAACCCTTGCAACAGTGGTAGGTGTCCTTGTGGAGGTTCCAGTCATGCTTACCCTTGTAAACATCGCAAACAGGACCAGACACTGGTTCAGCCAGACTTGATTGACTAATGGAAACAATTTGAATCAATTCAACTAAGTACCTAATCGGTAACTACGCTTCCTAAAAGTGCGTACTTTTCAAAACAGCATAAATGTCCTATAATTAAATTACTTATATTATGAAATAACTGGTCTTGTTGACAAAAGGGATTGTTCACTTAACTGAGTTCAGTCTCTTGTTTTTCGTCCTGCACTGCAAACGGAACCAGCATTGATTCAACTAGATGATGAGTTAACAGCTAGAAGACGGTATTCAAAATCACTATAAAAAAGGAGATAAGTATGCTTTACAGAAAATTCGGAAACACAGGTGAAGAATTATCCATCCTTGGATACGGCTGCATGAGGCTTCCCGTACTTGAGGGAGACGACGCAAAGATAAACGAAGAAGAGGCAATAAGACAGATAAGGTATGGAATAGACAAGGGAATCAACTATATAGACACAGCTTATCCCTATCATGGAGGCAACAGCGAAGCCCTTGTAGGAAAGGCCCTTGCTGACGGCTACAGGGAAAAGGTGAAGCTTGCAACAAAGCTGCCATCATGGTCGGTACGCAGCAGGGAGGACATGGACAAGTATCTCAACAGACAGCTTGACAGGCTGAACACGGACTGCATAGACTTCTACCTTCTCCATGCCCTTAATGAACAGAGATGGGAAAACTACAAGAAGCACGGCGTATTCGACTTCATCAAGAAGGCCAAGGAAGACGGAAGGATAAAATACATAGGCTTTTCATTCCACGACGAACTTCCATTATTCAAGGAAATAGTGGATGCTTATGACTGGGACTGCTGCCTGATACAGTACAACTTCATGGACGAGAACTTTCAGGCAGGTACTGAAGGGCTCAAGTACGCCGCTGCCAAGGGAATGGGTGTATTAATCATGGAGCCTCTTAGAGGAGGCTACCTTGCCAAGGATGTTCCTGATGAAATTATGGATATTTGGAACCAGGCTGATGAAAAAAGAAGTCCAGCCCAATGGGCAATGAGTTTCCTCTGGAACAGACCTGAAGTGGGTATTGTCCTGAGTGGAATGAACGACATATCACAAATTGACGAAAACGTGGAAGCAGCCGGAAAAGTCCAACCCGAATCCCTTACCGAAAAGGACGCCGGACTCATAGAACAAGTCAAGGAAATCTACAAGTCAAGAATGGCTGTAAACTGTACCAACTGCCAGTACTGCATGCCATGTCCTGTAGGTGTGAGTATACCGGGATGTTTCGGTTTCCTCAATACCGGAGCCATGTTTGAAGACATGAAATATGCAAAGGGTCAATACAAAACTTTCATCCTCAAAGACAACCGTGCGTCAAACTGCATCGAGTGCGGTGTCTGCGAAGAGAAATGTCCGCAAAATATAGAGATCAGGAACATGCTCAAGGAAGTTGTTAAAGAATTCGGAGATTAATGAATAAACAGTAAAAATTAGGGATTATCGCAAATTTGCGATAGTCCCTAATTTTTTTTGTTAACAGCAAATATCAAAAGTTTTAAAACATGTGGATACAAGTAACAATATATCTGATATAATCAAGTTGCAATAAATTTTAAACGGTAACGGAGAATATAATGAAAACATATGTATCAAGATTTATAAAACTCATTTCAGGACTCTTTATTTGTGCATTGGGTGTTGTATTGACACTGAAGGCAAATATAGGCTATGCTCCCTGGGACGTCTTTCATGCAGGAACCGCAAAAATCACAGGAATCCAGATAGGAACGGCATCCATTATCGTAGGGCTTGCAGCTCTTTTACTGGCTGCTTTCCTTGGTGAAAAACCGGGTATAGGTTCAGTTCTGAACATGATTCTAATTGGAATATTCATCAACTGTATTCTTGCTGCAGACTTGATTCCATTGTCAGGTGGTTTCATTACGGGATCGCTGATGCTGGTAGCAGGTCTGTTCACAATTTCTCTGGGAACATACTTCTACATGGATTCATCCATGGGATCAGGTCCCAGGGACAGTCTCATGGTTGCATTGAAAAGGAAGACCGGACTGTCCATAGGCATATGCAGGAGCTTTCTTGAATTTGCAGCGGCCCTTATAGGATGGAGAATGGGCGGACTCCTGGGAATCGGTACAATAATGGCTGCATTCCTTGCAGGTTTCTGCATACAGATTACATTCAAGGCCCTCAAATTTGACAGCACTTCAATAAAGCACGAGACCATTGTGGACACCCTCAGGAATATCAGCAGAGGAAAACAGGAGCAAATAGCCAAATCCATAGATCAAAAATAACATCACTATGAAAAATTCACCTTGATTCGCATAAACCATAAATTGAGAGGAGACGACTATGAAAGATAAAATCATGGAAACCCTTAAAGCTTTAGAAAAAGGCTATGAGAGAAGGAATGCAGATGATATCGATGACTTCATGAATCTGTTCAGCAATGAAGAGGATGTACAAATGCTGGGAATAGGAGCTACGGAGCCAGGAGCCTATGAATGGTTCAGGGGAAGAGAAGAAATCCGGGAAATAATACTATCCGACTGGACATACTGGGGAAGAGTCAACTTCCGTTTTGATTTTCTTCAGCTTAAGGAAAAAAACAACGTTGCATGGTTCACGCTCCCTGCAACGCTGGAACAGCTGGATGCAAATGAAGAAGCCTGGGAATTCTATGCAGGACAGATGAAAGAACTCCTTGAAGATGAAAGCCTCTCACCCCACGACAGGATGTTTGAAGCCGCCCACTTCGGCATGCGCAGAGTAAGGGAAAAGAACCTAGGTACCGGCCACGAGTTCAAGATGGTAATTTCAGGAGTCATGGTTGAAGAGGATATATGGAGATTTCACACCCTGCACTGGTCCATGCCTGTGGATTGATCTGACAACTAACCACAATTTATCAACTTGTCAAATGGACTTGTCCACAGTTTTCATCGCTTGTCCACAGGTTTATCCACTGGTCTTTTCACAGTCTGTTTCATCCTTGCTCCATATTTCTATAGATACACAAGCACCAGATATACGGTGGCTATGGATCCTGCCACTGTCACAATTATTCCTCCTCTGAGATAACTATATGCTACAGCAAATCCAAGTCCCAGGACGGAAGCAACGGGCCTTTCGGGAACGGCTCCAAGGGCTCCGGGTATTATTAGAGCTCCAAGGGCCGTATATGGTACATACTCAAGAAACCTTTTTACCTTCAGGGGCAAGGGCTTTCCTGATATGAGCATGAAGGGTACCAGCCTGGGCAAATAAGTCGCTATCATCATCCCCAAAATTATAAACATTATATTATTCATTTCTTTTCACCGCCTTTGATCCGTTTTCCAAAGGATTTCCCTCATCCTCACAACTGTTTTCGGCCTTCAATTCTTCATATTCCAGTTCATATCTCCCATATATGAATACCCCGGCAGCTGAGACTACTAAAATGGATATGACTATTCCCCATCCCTGGGGCATTCCCAATACAGATACCAGGATGCTGTTTACAATTCCCGACAGTGCGGCCAGGATTATCGCCTTTCTTGTCTTTTTGATTTCCGGTACAAGAAGTGCGACAAACATCGCATAAAGACCTATGTTAATGCTCTGTTGAAGCATTAGGGGCAATATGCTTCCAAGAAGATATCCGGTCCCGGTTCCTGCTCCCCATCCAAGGTAGGCTAGTATCTGAAGTGGCAGCATGTATCTCTCAGTAAGTCTTCCCTCTGCAAAGGATGCAACGGAAAAGGTCTCGTCGGTGACAAAGAATGCCACAATGGGCTTGAATACCGGATTTGAAAATTCAATCTTCGTCGACAGTGATGAACTCATGAGAAAATGACGGAAATTCAAAAAAAATGTCGTCATTATAATCTCCGCCGCACTTGCTCCCATGGCAATCATGCTGACGGCTATAAACTGGCTTGCTCCTGCAAATACGATGAAGGAAAAAGAAAGTGTTTCCAACAGGTTCAGCCCAGCTCCCCTGGAAAGGATGCCAAAGGCTATTGCAATGGGAAAATACCCAACAAACACGGGAATGGCCGCCTTCACTCCATCCCCCATATTCAGTTTCCTTAAATTATCTTTATTATTCATAATTTCTAATGGTCACAGTGAATATTCAACTATGAACTTTCCTCCAAACAAATAGTAGTTACTCCAATAATCACTACTTCTAATAGTAACTAATATAGTAACCACCGCGGAAAATGTCAAGTAGTCGTTTCAACGAAACGACTACAGTATAGGGAAGTTTCCTTTTAAAGTTAAGCACCAACGCTTCAAGGGGCTTTACACATAAGAACTTCCCTATACTAGCAACAGCTACTTAACAGCAGTAGCGGTATTGAAAAATTCCCTTTAAATCATGACACGAAAAAAGACCGTCTTTCGACAGCCTCTTGCAATTTCATTATTCATATTTCAACTAGATGGCCTTGACCAGCTCTTCCAACTCTACGGACAGCGTCCTTGCCTTTTCAAAATCGGTATCCCTCAGGGCAACCGCTATGCCCGTTTCTACCGATTTCTTCTTTCTCTCAAGGGCGACATAATCCTTGTTGAAGTGGTTTGCATAGATCATCTTCCTGAACTTCCTCATGCTCATCCTTCTGATCTTCTTGTCTTCTATGATGAGAATATAGTCCATGCAGTTCATTATGGTATAGTAGTCGTGGGACACCATGAGTATGGCGCCGTTGTAGTTTTGTATGGCTTCCTCAAGGGCAATCTGGGAATAGGTGTCCAGATGGCTTGTGGGCTCATCGAGAAGGAGCATGTTGGCCTTTCCTGCCGAGATCTTTGCAAGCTGCAGTATGTTCTTCTCCCCGCCGGAAAGGGACCCTATCCTCTGCTCTATGAATTCCTCGTCAAAGCCGTACTTTGAAAGGTATGTCCTTATCTCTGTCAAGGTTTCAAATCCCGCATCAAAGAACTCCTCCACTGCTGTATTGGACTCCTTGAGTATCTCTCCCTGGATCTGGGACAGATAGGCCATTTCAATACCGTCGTTTATTTCTATGGCGTCATTGTCATTCTTGAAGATTTCCCTCAACAAAGTGGTCTTCCCTGTTCCGTTTGAGCCTATGAGGGCCACCTTGTCGGTGGACTTGATCTCGAAGCCGGCATCCTCCAGAAGAGATTCGTCAAAGGCAAGGCTGTAGTCCCTTACCTTAAGAGCTGTTGTCTCGTCTATTTCATTGTCCGTCACCAGTCTTATGTCAGGCTGCTTAATCTCCACAAAGGGGGTCTTGATCCTTCTGGCTATAAGCCTTTCCTGGATCTTAACCCTAGCCTTGAGTACCTTTCCCAGGGCAGCATCGTCGATTTCGCTTGCCATGAACCTCATCCTGTCTATGAGGACCTCGTTTCTGGCTATCTCCTCATCGTCTGCAATGGCAAGCTCCTGGAGCTCGATCTTTATCTGGAGCAGGGACAGGTTGTAGTCCACATATCTTCCGTCGAACTCCTGAAGCTCCTTGTTCTCAAGGTGAATTATCTTGTTGAAGCAGTGGTTCAGCAGATATCTGTTGTGTGTGATTACAAGCACCATTCCCTTGTGGTCATTTATAAGGTTCTTTAGGGAAATGAGGTTTTCGAAATCAAGGAAGACATCAGGCTCGTCCATGATAATGAGGTCAGGACTGCCCATCATCTCCCGGATCACCTGAACCAGCTTGAATTCTCCTCCGCTGAGTTCCGCTATCCTCATGTCCCTGTGCCTTGTCAGCTCTGCAAGATTCAGCTTCTTGTCGATATTACTTTCGAAGTCGTCTCCGCCCATGGTGTCGAAGGCATCAAGTGCCTCCTGATACTTCTCAAGCAAGGGTTCGATGTCGGAAGATGTCTCCATTTCTGTGCATATGAATGCTATTTCATTCTGTATCCTGTTGAATTCCTCGGCTATATATTCAAATACTGTAACATCCTCCGTCCTGTCATGCTGGGAGAACTGGCTCACATATCCCATCCTGCAGCTCGGGTCAATTTCCAGACTGCCGTCGAACATGAACCTTTCCGGATCCATTATCATGTCCACCAATGTACTTTTCCCACTGCCGCTTGCCCCAATGAATGCGCAGTGCTGCCCCTCTTCCAGGGAGAATGATATCTCATTGTACAGATCCTTTTGCGGAAACGAATAGGACAAGTTTTCTACCTTTAACATTTTATTACCTCTTTTCTTTCTAACCAAGCAGCTATGCTGCATAAATCACTTATTATCTCAAAAAAAGAGCCTATACAAATAAGCTCTTCAATACATAATCTTTCCAATTGTAATTTACAATCAATTATCGTGCAGTTCTTACCTTTGGTAGCATATCATTTTTGCAGTCAAATTTCAATGTTTTTTGAACAGGTAACGCAATCATTAAAAATATTTTCAAAATTCTTATGGTAACTTTTCCGGATTTTCACATATACGTAGTGAAAGGAGGTGAGAACATGGCAATAGTTTCTACTGAACTTGAAGGCAAGGTAACACTTGTGCTGAACAACGGCGTTGACGGAGACGGAAACACCCTTACAAAAAGCAAGTCGTTTTCAAAGCTTAAGCCTGAAGCAACAGACGAAGACATCTATTCCGTAATATCAGGAATGGCTTCCCTACAGGAAAAACCTGTAGTCGCTGTAAGGAAAACTGAAGAATACGATCTTGTGGACCAGGCGTAAGGAATGACTAAATCCATTGCAAGGAGGTGATTAAATGGCTGTTAAACTGACTATGAGCTTTAAGAATGCTTCAGAAAATACTTCAAGCTACTCCATAGACGATCCGAGGCCGGACGTTACAGACGTGGAAGTACAGGCAGTGATGGACGATATGCTTGCTAAGAATATCTTCAATACTTCCGGCGGAGACCTTGTAAGCGTTGCTGGAGCAAAGGTTACAACAACTACAATAAACGAGCTTATCTAGGCTAAACAAAGCGGCTTCGCCGTGTCAACGATGCAAGTCGTTGTTGTAAAGGCGTAGAGAGTTCACCTTTATCGCACAACACCAAAGCTTCAAGGTGTTATGCATATTTTAACTTTCTTAAGCTACAACCAAGGAGAAGGCCTGGCCTTCTCCTTCTTTATACTCCCGGCTTTCCGGTAGTTTGAATATTCTACCGGTATTTTTCGAATATATGCCTGGGGGTCATGGGGTCGCAATCCAATATATGAAAGGAGGAGCTTATGGAAAATCTTTATGACCAGATAGCAAATGTAGGCTTTCCAATAGCCGTATCCACCTATCTGCTGGTACGGATAGAGGGAAAGCTCAGCCTGCTGACTGAGAGTATCAACGAATTGACCAAAAGCATCATTGATTTGAGGTGAAAAAACAGCGGCAGCCCTATGATAAGTCCATAGGGCTGCCTACATTTGAGCAAAATGTATTATTTAAAAAGCTAAACTTTGAGGTTATGTTCAAAGCTACGCATTTTTAACAATTTCAACAAAATCTTCCTGCGACAGAAGTCCGGCTTTCTCATAAGCCTGCTCCTTTATTGAATCCAGAATGGCTGCCTTCTTTTCATCTTCAACTTTAATATTTATCTTGTCAAGATAATATTCAACTGTCGGTAGACCACTGTGTTTACCTATTACAATGTCTTGCATATTATGTCCAACAAGCTCGGGTAAAAACGGAGAAAGAAGAAGCGGATTATTTTCTTTTACATTTTCATGCCACGCAGCAACAATTCCAGATTCTATATCATTTATTCCATCACCAAAAATACCTCTATTGCTTCTTAACTGCATTCCCGTCATATCTCTAAATGTTTTCGACAGAGGATAAATCTTTGAATAATCTATTCCAACATCTATTCCATACATCGTTAGAAGGCTAAGTGCAATATCTTCATAGGATGCGTTGCCTGCTCTTTCTCCCGATGCAGAAATAGTAGTATGCACTACATCTGCTCCAGCAGCAAGACCCATTATGCTATTTGCAGAGCCAAGACCGAAATCATCATGAAAGTGAAGTTCTATCGGCTTGTCTATGCGCTTTTTGACATTTCTTACAAGTGACGGAACTGTATGTGGTGCCAATCCACCAAAGGTATCAACTATGGCAAGTGCATCCATGTGGCCTTCATTTGCCACCCTTTCAATCAATGACAACACCCAGTCCATATTGGACCTGGTCATATCTATCGGGAAGAACACTGTGTACAGCCCCTGCTCCTTAGCATAAGTTGTTGCCTTTATGGAAAGTTCTATTGCCTTTTCAAGCTCCCATTTGTATGCATCTCTGATCAGTTCTTCATTCGATGGTATTTCGATTACCACTCCATCAACTCCACAATCAGCAGCTCTTTTTACATCGTCAATCATGCATCTTCCAAAAGCAAAGGTTTTCGGTCCAAGATTTCTCTTTACAATTTCCTTGATTGCCTTTTCATCCTGCTTTGAAACCGCCGGCATTCCTGCCTCTATTCTATGGATGCCCATCTCCGCCATCTTCTCTGCAAGCCTGATTTTCTGGTCTGCATTAAGTATAAGACCTGCCTGTTGCTCTCCATCTCTTAGCGTTACATCGTGCAGCTGTATGTCCTTTGCAAATTTATATCCTTCCGTAACCTCATCGCTGAAATTCCAGGGACTCGTATACCATTTTTCTGTTCTGAATT
The DNA here is from genome assembly GCF_900142005.1 of Dethiosulfatibacter aminovorans DSM 17477. Taxonomy (GTDB): domain Bacteria; phylum Bacillota; class Clostridia; order Tissierellales; family Dethiosulfatibacteraceae; genus Dethiosulfatibacter; species Dethiosulfatibacter aminovorans. The sequence goes on along the minus strand of NZ_FQZL01000004.1, from coordinate 300,979 downwards.
TAGTCATTATAATCTCCTCAATTATCTTTCCTTATATGTATTTACATATCCTGTTTATCGCTATATCACTGAATCCAAACGCTTCAGCTTTTGTAATCTTTCCGTTGCTTACTTCCACAATCTCTTCAAGTACTTCCTCGCCCATCTGGCTTATTGTCTTTTCACCTGATATGACTGCACTTAAGTCCATATCCATATTGTCGTTCATCATTCTGTAGGTTTCTTTATTTGCTGTCACCTTTATTACCGGTGCTATGGCGTGACCTGTAGGAGTACCTCTCCCTGTAGTAAATATGACTACCTGACATCCGCCGGCAATCATTGCACTTACTGAAGCAATATCATATCCGGGCGTATCCATTATCACAGCACCCTTCTTAGTCGGCGCTTCAGCATAATCAAGCACTTCAACTATTGGTCTTGTTCCGCCCTTGTAAATGCATCCAAGAGATTTTTCCTCAATTGTCGATAATCCGCCGTCCATATTGCCCGGTGTTGGCTGGCCTGTCCTGAGATCCTGTCCTGCAGCAAAAATATGTGATTCAAGTTGACTGCAGATGTCTATTATCTTATTGCTTATTTCCTGTGTTGCACCTCTTCTTGCAAGGAGATGCTCTGCGCCGATGAATTCAGTGGTCTCGCTCATCATGCTCGTTCCGCCAAAGTCTACGAGCCTGTCGCTTGTATTTCCAACTACAGGATTCGAACCAAGTCCCGAAGTTGTATCGGAGCCTCCACATTCAATTCCCAGCATCAATTCGGATATGTCAAATTCCTCTCTTTGACATCTGGATGCGTCCTGCACAAGACCCTGAGCTATTTCTACAGCCTTATTTATGGTCTTCACCGTTCCACCTTCGTTTTGTATTACGAGAGTATGGAGAGGTTTATTGGTCTTTGCCCTGATTATGTCTTCCATAGCTGTAATGCTGTTGCTTTCACATCCAAGTCCTATCAGGACTGTAGCATAAACATTTGGATTTGCTGCAAATCCTGTCAACACGGATTGGGTGATTTTCTCGTTTCCCCTAACTTCTCCACAACCATCCTGCGTAACAATATTGACTGCCTGGGGCAGTTGCGATGCAACCACCCTGCACGTCTCGCTTGCACAGGCACAAGTAGGCAATATAAGTATATGGTTTCTTATACCGACTCTGCCGTCAGGCCTTCTATATCCTAAAAACTTCATGTTATCCTCCTATTTTTTGATCCACGACATCATGCTTCTAAGTTTCCTTCCAACAATTTCGATTGGATGAGAAAGCTCTTTATTCCTAATTGCATTGTACTTTGGTCTATCAAGTTCATTTTCAAGTATCCAGTCCTTTGCAAATGTTCCATCCTGGACTTCGCTCAATATTTTTTTCATTTCTTTTCTTACTTCGTCGTTTATTATTCTCTTTCCAACTACATAGTCGCCATATTCAGCAGTATCACTCACACTATACCTCATATACTCCATTCCACCCTCATAAACCAGGTCAATTATCAACTTGAGTTCATTCAAGCATTCAAAGTATGCAATTTCAGGCTGATATCCGGCATCAGTCAATGTTTCAAATCCTGCCTTTATAAGTTCTGTAACTCCACCGCAAAGTACAACCTGCTCTCCAAAAAGATCAGTTTCAGTCTCTTCTACAAATGTTGTTTCAATGACTCCCGCATTGGTACATCCGATTCCGTACGAGTATGCAAGAGCCAAATCCTTTGCATTTCCCGTATAATCCTGTTCAACCGCTATGAGCCCGGGAACTCCTTTTCCTTCCTTGAAGACCCTTCTCACAAGATGTCCCGGACTTTTGGGTGCGACCATAAATACGTCCACGTTTTCAGGAGGAGTAATCTGGCTGTATATCAGGTTGAATCCATGGGCGAAAACCAACGCATTTCCTTCGACAAGATTTGGCTTAATCTTCTCCAGATATAGTTTTTTCTGTACATGGTCGGGAGCAAGTATCATAACGACATCCGCTTCCTTTGATGCATCCTCTACAGTCCTAACATCAAGTCCATCTTCTTCGGCTCTCTTCCAGGACTTGCTTCCTTCATATAGCCCAACCACTACATCGAATCCACTGTCCTTTAAATTCAGGGCATGGGCATGACCCTGGCTTCCATAACCGATAACAGCGATTTTCCTGCTCTTCAATACTTCCTTGTTAACATCCTTTTCATAATACATTTTACTCATTTTACGCTCCTGTCATTTCGTAATTTTCTTTACTGTAATCTCTTGGTACACTGTTAATATTCAGATGACTCACAAATTGTCCTTTCATAATGTTTTTCTGTGCGACTCCAATTATTTCTCCATATTTATAAACATATTCACCGCAGCGTATGTCAACTATTGCAACCTTGTGATATTCAGGTACATCCTCCTGTACAATCAACTTCAAAAGTTCATTTTCACACTGATAGATGACCTCCGAATCCTTTTCCATTTCTTTCAGTGTCGTAATGACATTGTCCTTGTTGTTTAGAAATATACTGTTAATTTTCATTATCTTCTCCCTTTATGATAATTGTGCGTTTTTTGGAATATCCCCAACAGGTTCCAAAACCTTGGCACAACCATATTTTTTTGCTATCCATGCTGTAAAAAGAGGTACACAAATTGCAGTTACAACTACCGCCGCCGCTATCTGTGCAGTTGCCGATTCAACAAAAGGAGCATAGCTTGGATCTATGAGCGCCACCGCTGCCGGCGTTGCAACCGAGTTTCCCGCCGCACTTGCCGCTGCAGCTCCCGCATAGCCGGGTCTTTTGTTTACAAACCTGTCTGCAAACACCAAAGGTATTCCGCTGACAACCATTACTATGAGTCCCAACAGTATTCCACTGAATCCTGCGGTTGCTACGTTTGTAAGATTGATTCCTGCACCTAGACAGAAAGCGAAGAACGGTATTGTCAATAAAACTCCCGGTTTAAGAAAATCTCTGATATCCGAATCAAGGTTTCCGATTATTACACCAATGATCAGAGGACCTATTGCAGCCAAAAGACTCATTACCGGAATAGTTGCCATGCCGGAAGCGCCGAGGGCTACAAGTGTAAGAAACGGCCCGTCATTAATGTTCAATATACTTTGTGACGCAATGTCTGTAGGCTCACCGTATTCTCCCATCAATGCTATGAAAAGACCTCCATTTCCATTTGTCACACTACTGATTATTGCCAAGCTTGAAATACCTAAAAATCCTGTCATGCCAAATATCTTGCCTACAGCCACCCCCAGCAGAGCGCCTGCAATAAACTTGGTAATAAGCAGTACACTTCCTCTTTTTATTGCTTCCGGAGCTTGTTTAAGATTCAGCTGACTTCCTATGCATACCAGTGCCAGCGCAATTGTCGTAGCGGTTCCCTTGCTTGAAAAAATTGCCGTGCTTAAAGATCCAATATTCAAAAGTCCTGGAATTAAAGTATTCAAAATCGCACCAAGCAAAAGCGGCACTACCATGATTCCGCCAGGAACCTTCTTAACGTTTGATAATATTTTCATTAATATCCTCCAAAATGATTTATTATCGGCCGATGAATAATAACAGTGCAACTCTCGTGCCAGAAATCAAAATAAACATTGGATAGAAAGGTCACGAAATCATCTTTTCTCTATTTCTGAAGGTTTGGGAGCAATAAAAATAAATTTCAAACTCCCAAAAAATAAAAAAAGAACTGTCATATTTGACAGTTCCTAAAAAATACCTTTGCATTTTTAGTCATATTTTGCATCGCCAATGTCACTTTTTGCATCACCAACGGTTTATGTATCAAGTTTTCTATTAATTGTGGTTCTGTTTATGCCTAATCGTTCCGCCGTTCTGGTCTTGTTGAATTTCTCTTCCTTAAGCACTCTCTGGATAATCTGTTTCTCTATGTCTTCAAGACTTCTGCTCATATCTATCTCAATCTCTTCTTGCCTTTGCCTGCCGCGTCCTTCAAAACTCTGTATTATCAATGTCTTCATGTCCAGATCATTCATGTCATTATCCTGGTTAAATACCACCATTCTCTCTATTATGTTTTGCAACTCCCTTATATTTCCCGGCCATCTATACTCTTCAAACATATCCGCTACTTCATCATCGATCACCAGTCTTTTGAATCCGTATTTTCCGCACAGATAATCAGAATAGTTTTCAGCTAACACCACTATGTCCTTTTTCCTCTCCCTCAAGGGAGGAATTTTAACTCTTAATACATTGAGTCTATAGTATAGATCCTCCCTGAATTCACCCCTGTCAACCTCATCAAGAAGATCCTTGTTTGTAGCAGCAATTATTCTTACATCAACAGGTATGATCCTGTCATCGCCAATCTTCATTATCTCTTTTTCCTGTATCGCCCTAAGAAGCCTCGTCTGCAAAACGCTGTCCATCTCACCGATCTCATCAAGAAAAAGAGTGCCTGTATGGGCCAGCTCAAATAGCCCTGTTTTACCTTTCTTCCTGGCTCCAGTAAAGGCACCTTCTACATATCCAAACAGTTCACTTTCAAGAAGACTGGGAGCCAGGGCCGCACAGTTAACAGCCACAAAGGGTTTTGTTTTTCTCCTGCTGCTGTTGTGTATGGATTGGGCAAAAACTTCCTTCCCGCTTCCTGATTCCCCCGTAATGAGAATTGTAGAATCAACTCTGCTATAGTTCCTGGACAAATTTATCGCTCTTCTTATTCCATCGCTTTCACCTATAATGTCCTTAAAAGACATCTTTGCAACCAGACCCTTCTCTGAAAGTTTCATTCTGACTTTATGTTCTATTTCCTGCAGTTTTCTGACTTCCTGGAAACTGACAACGAATCCCTGGTTTTCCTGATCTATCAATATAGGCATGCTGTTGAACACTATTTCCTTCCCTTCAATACTGCCAACTTTTCCAATTTTATTGATACCGGACTCCAAAGCTTTAACAACATTCCCAGCATTGAATTCAAATATTTTTTTACCTATAATATTTTCTTCATTCATTCCCAAAATATCAAGAGCGGCAGGATTGACCGTCTTAACGTCCATATCCGTATTCAGGGATATGACACCCTCGTCTATTGAGTTTATTACTGCGAGAAATTCCTCTTTCTTTCTTCTTTCATCAACAGTCATTTTATAAAGCTCTATTGCTTTTTCTATCGCCTCCTCAATGGACGCCTCCCCTGATTCAAGAACATCATAAACAATACCTTTTTCTTCAAAAAACTTATACCTGTCATCATACTGAACAGCCCATGAACCACTTACTATTATCCGTATCCCATCATTCATGGCCTGTTCAAAACGGCTTTCAAATTCACTGATCCTGTTGACTGTATACAATTTCGAATCCAAATCCAGTGAATCAGCTACCTTCTTGGCATTTCTAATGATCTCCGGTCTCTCTACAAAAGCCAACCGTTTGTTGACATGTACATATTTTGACAGGATACGCACAATATCGTATCCACTAATTTCAATGTCAACAACAGATAGGCCAGATACTTCCCGTATCCTATTTGCTATTCCGCCTCTTGAAATTATTATTTCCTTACCTTCAGCAATTTTCTTCCTCGTCACTTCCTCAAAATTGTTTTCATTGACATATTCAACATCAATATTGAGTTCTTGCCTTTCAACTATCTCCCGTGCAAGTTGTTCAATTGACCTAAGCGGTGCCAGGATTGCAATTTTCTTCTCTACAGCTTTCATAAACATCTCCCATGCAACAATCTATTAAATCATAATTCAATTACCCGATTCCTGTTCTTGTCGGTGGAACCATCAATATTGGATTCAAGATCTCTAGCACAGCCATATATTTTCGCAACACGGGCTGTAATAATTGGAACACATATTGAAGTGACCACTACCGCAGCAGCTATCTGAGCTGTCGCCGATTCAACAAAGGGACTGTAACTTTGATCTATCAATGCAACTGCAGCTGGCGTAGCCACAGAATTACCAGCCGCACTTGCTACGGCAGCACCAGCATAACCGGGTCTTCTGTTAATGAATTTGTCTGCAAATATCAATGGAACACCACTGACAACAATGACTATGACTCCCAGCAATATCCCGCTTATACCTGCAGATGCGGCATCCATGAGGTTTATCCCCGCCCCAAGACAAAAGGCGAAAAAAGGGATCATCATTAATACCCCCGGCCTTAAAAAATCTCTTATATCCTCATCAATATTTCCAAGTACAACGCCAACTAAAAGCGGTCCTACTGCAGCCATCAAATCCATGGCAGGTATTGATGCAAAGCCTGTAGTACCAAGGACTATCAGCGTCAGGAACGGTCCATCGCTTATATTCAATATACTTTGAGCGGCAACATCGACAGGTTCGCCATATTCTCCCATCAACGCCATATACAGTCCACCGTTACAATTTGTCACACTACTGATTATTGCCAAACTTGAAATACCCCAAAAGCCTTTCATGCCAAAAATATTTGCCGTTAAAATACCCAAAAGAGCCCCGGCAAAAAATTTCACAAGCAACAATACGCCACCTCTTCTAATGACTTCCGGAGCCTGTTTCAAGTTCAACTGACTTCCAATGCAAACCAACGCCAAGGCAATTGTTGTGGCAGTTCCCTTACTGGAAAAAACTGCCGAGCTCAAGGTTCCTATATTAAGCAATCCAGGTACTACAGTATTCAGTGTCGCTCCCAATAACAACGGCACTGCCATTATCCCACCAGGTATTTTCTTGACCGTTGACAATATTCTCATATTTATCTCCCGCAATCATCATTGTTTATATTATAACTCATACAAACAAATATTCAATATGAAAACGTTTAACCCGTTGATTGTCTATACAAAAACAGCATCAACCGGCAGATGTACTTACTGCCGGTTGATGCTGTTCTATTATAAGTGCGTATATTCAATTATCCTGACGTCGTCTCCGACCTTCTTCTTGACACCCTTAAGTATCTTCTCATAGTTTGGACATGGAAAGTCGTTGGGAGTACCCTTTGACACGCACGATGCAAACACTATGGTGTCGGCTCCCCTCTTTATCATTTCCTGAACCCTAGGGATACTTTTCTTTCCGGGACATCCGCCACAAGAAGTGGCTCCAACAACTACAACATCCTCGTCGAATTTATCGAATTCGAACATTTTTACTTCCATTACCTTAAAACAAGTCGAGGCAGGGCAGTGGTCCTCAGTCTGCGCGCATCTCAGCAATCCTACTTTCATTATATCTCCAATCCTTAGTTCTCTAGTGCCGGTTCATCTACTGTCTTTCAGGGGGAACAATTATCAAACCGGCACGTTAATTTTTTCACTAGTTGATTATACAATATAAAATAAGTTTTTTGCTCCAAGTATTCGTTATACTAAAAAGCGGTCTCCTTATAGCAGAAAACCGCTTGACTTATTATTACTTTTTCTCAAAAGCAAAATCTCCCGCTTCAAAGACTGCAACTTCTTCCCCTGATTCCCTGATTCCAACAATCTTCATGTCGGCAGAACCAACCATAAAATCCTCATGAGCAAGGGAACTGTTGACACCGTTCTTTGCAAGTTCATCCTTGCTCATTTTTTCCCCGTCCTTTATGCACACGGGGTATGCTTCACCAAGTGCCAGGTGGCATGATGCATTCTCATCAAACAATGTATTATAAAAGAGGATATCCATTTCAGATATAGGTGAATGGTAAGGCACCAAGGCAACCTCTCCAAGGTAGCAGGATCCCTCGTCCAGATCAATAAGGCTTTTAAGTGCCTCCAGTCCTTTCTTGGCGTCGTATTCGACGGCCTTTCCTGCCTCGAACCTTATCCAAAATTCGTCTATGAGTACACCATTGTACACCAGCGGCTTGGTGCTGTACACGACTCCGTTTACTCCGTCCTTCTTGGGCAGGGTAAATATCTCTTCCGTAGGCAGGTTTGCCATGTATTCGACGCCTTCCGTTTCATCGGACCCGCCAAGCCAGATATGACTCTCCGGCAGTTCCAACGTAAGGTCCGTACCCAGTTCATTCGTATATCTAAGGGACTTGAATCCATTATCATTCATGAACTTAGTTCTCTTCTTAAGATTTCTCTTGTGAGTTTCCAGGGCAGCAAGGGGATCAGCTTCATCCATCCTGTTGGTTTTCAGTATTGCTTCCCAGAGCTTCTCAATTGCTTCTTCCACAGACACATCAGGGAACATCTTCTTTGCCCAAGCCTTAGTAGGAGCGGAAGCAACACACCATATGTTCTTGTGGGACATGAGCCTTTCCCTGTATTCCTTTACACCTTCCCCAAGAACCCTCTTGTACCTCATTATCTTGTCCTGGTCAATTCCCTTAAGGGCATCGGGATCCTCTCCCGTTAGCCTTATATAGCAGGCACCCTTCCTTACATTCTCCAAAAAGAACATCTTCCTGTATTCAGGCAGTTCGTCAAAGAGGTCATCAGGAGCGTATGTATACTTGTACCTGTCCATCTTCTCGTCAATCCAGTGCGGTATTACTTCCCTTGCGCCTTCCCTGTATGCAATCTCCGTCAGTATTTCCACAAACTCGTAGTTTTCAACCAATGCTGTTATTATCAATATCTTGTTCTCCTGCAAGTTTATACCCGTTTTCACTATCAGTTCGGCATATTTCTCTATCATTTTCCTATCCATAAATCCGCCTCCTTTGTCGTTACTTCCATCATATCACAAATAAAGAATATAAATTTTTGCATTTTTGTAAAATCATTTGACAAAAGGCTTCCACTCGTGTAAAATTCATAGAGTACCAAAAATTAATAAACCTTGCACCTGTAGCTCAGAAGGATAGAGCAGTGCCCTCCTAAGGCATGTGCCGGGGGTTCGACTCCTCCCAGGTGCACCAATATCAATGGTTCCAGCGTTTAGCTTGGGGCCATTTTTTATTATTTAACCACTTTTTAACCACCACGGGAAATATATGACATCAAAAAAACCTCTATTTTTAGAGGTTTTCAGAACATTTTGAGGCTCTATTTTTTCATGTTATCAGAGCCCTATTGTTTGTATTTTGTAAACTATTTTAGTATATGTTCGCATGAAGCACTTCATAGTAATTCTTTTTTTAGTTATCTTGCATTATGCATATTAACATCCTTTAAAATTCAATTTATTATTTGACTTAAAATATTCATGTGATTTTACTATTGCAGTATTTCTTCGGATTAGGATTCCCAGTATATCCCTTAGTTTAAATCAATGACTTCATCCTGGTATTAAAATACAGTCAATATTTCAATATGCTCAAGTGCTTTGATGATTTATTTCTTAACTTCAGCCATTAGTCTAAGATTGTTCTTATTTTTCCATCTTAATTCCGTATTTGTTTATTTTTTTATACAATAAACTTCTGTGTATGCCGAGTTTTTCTGCAGCTTCCATACAGTTATAATTAGAATTTTTCAAATACTCTTTAATTACTGAACTCTCGTATTCTTCCATCATGCATTTTAGCAACTTATTGTCTGAACAAATCAATTTATCCACATTATGTCTTGTAACCAATTTAGAGGGCAAATCGGTCAATTGTATAACAAATTCATCACAAGTTGCGTATGCACTTTTGATTACATTATTTAACTCACGAATATTCCCCGGCCAAGAATAATTTTGCAAACATGTTTTTGCTTCACCTGAAAATGTCACAAATGACTTGTATTCATCATTCAATCGGGAAAGAAAATAATTCGAGAACAAATTTATATCTTCTCTTCTATCTCGTAAAGGAACCATTTCAATATTGATAACATTTAATCTATAGAACAAGTCCTCTCTAAAACTTCCTTCTTTGACCATTTCCACAAGGTTACGCTTTGTTGCGGCTATCACTCTTACATCTATTGGTATTGGTTCTTTTCCACCTATTTTATCAACTTCATTTTCCTGCAGAACCCTTAAAATTTTAACCTGCATATTCAGCGGCATATCTCCTATTTCATCCAGAAAAACGGTTCCGCCCTCCGCTTGAATAAACTTACCATCCTTTCCACCTCTTTTTGCTCCAGAAAATGATCCTTCTTCATAACCAAATAATTCAGACTCTAAAAGTTCAGACGGTATTGCTCCACAGTTTATACCCACCATGGGCTTGTCTTTTCTATCACTGTTATAATGAATAGCACGGGCGAAAACCTCCTTGCCTGTTCCTGACTCTCCAGTTATTAGAACAGGGAATGTATTTCTTGAAGCCTTAAAGGCTTTTTTCTTCATATCCAGAAACTGCCTATTCCTTCCAACTATTTCATCAAAACAGAACCTCTCGCTGTTAATCCTATTATATTCTTCTTTGAAAAACTCCAATTCCATATACTCTTTCATCAACTTCTTTGCTGAATTTAAAGTATCAAATCTGAATTTAACCTGAGCAACACCTGCAACAACATCTTTATTTTCATCAAGTACACATGATCTACTGACCAATAAAAAGTCATTGTCTTTGTCCTTCGTCTCACCTTCTACAAACTTATGAATGACCCCTTCCTCATCGTATCTATTTTTTACAATGTCAATCATCTTGGAATTGGATATAATATTCTTAATACTGCCACCAATCGCCTTCTTCTTGTCAATACCAAGAAAGTCACAGTATTGGTCATTAATATCGGTTACTACACCATCTTTATTAACGACAATAAACCCATCATCTGTCATTCTAAGTATTTGATCAAAAATATATTTGTATCTACAATCTTCATTCATATTCCTCACTCCAGGTTAAATGATTAAAGTAGACAAACATTAATTACATTTGTCTACTTTATTAAGTATATCAATATGATATTTAAACATCAAGTTTAAAGGGATTTTCTACCTTTACAGTTCGAATTCCTTAGTTTTGTCCAGCTCGTCAATCATTGCCGGAATAACTTCCTTAAGGTCTCCTACTATTCCATAGTCGCATATTCTAAATATTGGCGCTGTAGGATCTGTGTTTATGGCCACTATATATTTTGATTCGCTCATCCCTGCAAGGTGCTGTATGGCTCCTGATATTCCACAAGCCACATATATTTCCGGTCTCACCGTGGTTCCTGTCTGTCCGACCTGATGCATGTGGTCTATCCAACCGCTGTCAACACATGCTCTTGAAGATCCTACTTCTCCACCCATCTTGTCTGCAAGGGCTTTGATCAGTTCAAATCCTTCAGGACCCTTGATACCTCTTCCACCTGATACAATTATCTTGGCATCCGTAAGGTTAACTCTTTTTTTACCGCTTTGTATTATTTCGACCACTTTTGCTGCTATGTCATCTTCCTTCAATACAGGTGCTATTTCTTCAATTATTCCCGCAGGATTTGATTCATGTACTGCTTTTTCCATCACTCCAGGTCTAACCGTTGCCATTTGAGGTCTGTTAATTGGACATACTATTGTTGCCATAAGGTTCCCCCCAAAAGCTGGTCTTGTCTGCAGCAACTTTCCATCTTCAGGATCCATTTCAAGCTTTGTACAGTCAGCTACCAGCCCTGTGCCGATTTTAGCCGCTATTCTAGGTCCTATATCCCTTCCTATTGACGTTGCTCCTACAAGCACTATTTCCGGCTTTTTCTCCAGTATCAGGTCTGCAATGGTTTTTGAATATCCATCAGTTGAAAAAACATCCAGCAACGGACTCTTGATATAATATGCCTTGTCTATGCCGTAATACAACAGTTTGTTCACTTCTTCATCTATATCATATCCTGCAACTACTGCGACTACTTTCTTCTCTGTTCCTTCAACAAGTTTTTTGGCCTCTCCTATCAACTCTATCGTTACAGGATGAATTTTCCCTTCTCTTTGCTCTCCTATTACCCAAATATCCTTGTATTCTTCCAGATTGATTCCCTGATTTACTTTTCTTCTAATCATCTTTCCACCTCCTATATCAACTTCAGATCCGATAGTTTCCCAACCAGAACTGCTGCTTTTTCTTTTCCGCTTATTCCTTCAATCATTTCCGATGTTTTTGATTTAGTTGGAACAAATGATTTATATACGTTTGTTGGCGACCCCTTCAGTCCTATCTGGGTTGGATCAATTTCAAGGTCACTGAGTCCCCACACCTTTATCTCGTCATTGCCTGGATCATATGCTTTAAGAATTCCTTTTACTGTGGGATATCTTGGTTCATTAAGTTCTTTAATGGCTGTAAGAAGCACTGGCATCTTGGTTTCTATTATATAGTCACCTGTCTCCGTGTATCTTGTAATAACCGCCTTATCTTCCTTAACCTTTATTTCCTTTGCATATGTGACTTGAGGCAAGTTGAGGAATTCTGCTATCTCAGGACCTACTTGCGCCGTATCTCCGTCTATTGCCTGTCTTCCACACATTATGATATCATAATCATTTATTTTTTCTATTCCAGCAGCCAGGACGGTAGCCGTTGCCCATGTGTCAGATCCTCCAAAAGCCCTGTCGCTAAGCAGTATAGCTTCATCGGCTCCCATTGCCAGTGCTTCTTTTAGTGCTTCTTTTGCTTGTGGAGGTCCCATACTCAAAACAGTTACTGTACTGTCATGTTCCACTTTCATCTTAAGTGCTTCTTCAAGGGCATTCTTGTCATCAGGATTGATTATACTAGGCACTCCGTCCCTTATTAGTGTCCCTGTCTCCTGATTTATCCTGACTTCGTTGGTGTCAGGCACCTGCTTTAAACATACTATTATCTTCATGTCTCCTCCTAGCTTAATACTGATCTTGATATTACAAGTTTATGTATTTCGGATGTTCCTTCGTATATTTCAGTTATCTTTGCATCCCTATACATTCTTTCCAGCGGATAATCCTTCATGTATCCGTATCCTCCATGTATCTGTAATGCTAGGTTGGTAACGAACCTGGCCGTTTCCGATGCATTCAATTTGGCCATGGCAGCTTCCTTTGTATGAGGTTGACCGGTTTCTTTTAGATAAGCAGCATAATAAGTAAGCCACTTAGCCGACTCTATTTTGGTTGCCATATCTGATATATACCATGTCAGTCCCTGCAATGCTGTCAAAGGCTTTCCAAACTGAACTCTGGTATTCATATATTTAACACTTTCTTCAAGAGCTCCTTCTGCTATTCCCAGTGCCTGGGCTGCCACTCCTATTCTCGCTCCATCCAAGGCAACCATTGCAATATTGAACCCCTTTCCTTCTTTTCCAACAAGGTTTTCTTTAGGCACCCTGCAATTGTCAAATATGAGTTCCACCGTTTCAGATCCGTGTATACCCATCTTCTCCTCTATTTTTCCTATTGTAAATCCAGGAGTTCCTTTTTCAACTATTATGCATGACAGGCCTTTAAGTCCCTTGGAAGGGTCTGTCAATGCAAATACCGCTACATACTGGGCCTGTCCTCCTCCCGAAATGAAGCATTTTGTCCCATTTAATACATATTCATCCCCGTCAAGTGTAGCAGTAGTTTTCGCTGCTCCGGCATCCGAACCTGCATTCGGTTCCGTAAGAGCAAAAGCCCCTACACAACCTCCACTTGTCACTCTAGGCAGATATTTTTGCTTTTGCTCCCCGGTTCCATATTTCTGTATCACCTGTGCAAATATGGTGTGGATTGAAAGTATGGCCGCTGTAGCCCCACATTTCTTTGCCAGTTCCGATACTACTATTACCTTCTCCGTATCGCTTCCCCCTGCTCCACCATATTCTTCTGGTGTTCCAATTCCTGTAAACATTACTTCCGTCATCTTGTCAAATGTTTCCCTGGGAAATCTTCCTGTTTTATCTATTTCCGCAGCAATCGGCGATACTTCGTTTTCTGCAAATTCCCTAGCTACTTTTCTTAACATCTCTTGTCCATCTGAAAATTTAAAATCCATATTCATATCTCCCTATTAAAATCTTGTTGCTTAATATGTCATTTTTTCTAAACAAACTCCCTCTCATATGCTACGCTTTTTATGAAATTTGCCTCTTCCATTTCTTTTATCTCATCCATTGTATATCCAAGACTCATTAAAATCTCTTCGTTATGCTCTCCAATCAGTGGAGCGTCGCTTTTTACATTAACGTTGACATTATTGAACTTAATTGGCGGCATTGCCATGAAGCTTCTGGTTCCGTCACGATTCTCCACCTCATGGATATAATTATTTGCAAGAGCCTGAGGATCATTCAGCACATCCTCTACTCCTTGAATCCTTTCGTGTGCAATATCAACAGCTATCAGTTTATCGTGCATTTCATCCTGGCTCCAGTTCTTAAAAGCATCAGAAATGATTTCAATTAATTCGGGAGAATTTTCCTTAGCTCCTGCTCCTGTACAGAATTTCTCATTCCCTATAAGATCTTCTCTTTCAATAACCTTGCAGAACGAATCAAAATATCTTTCATGTTCCAAAATAGCCAAGAATATCCATTTTCCATCCTTACACTCATAAGAATTGATAACCGGTGAATTAGCCATGGTTCTTGTTTTTGGATACTTATCGCCGTATTGAACTGAGGCAACCAATGAACTTAAGTTCCATATTGCTTGGGTAAACAAGGATACCATTACTTTTGCACCAACACCAGTTCTTTGCTGTTCGTAAAGAGCCGCTGCAATTCCTCCTGCCAGACTGCATGAGGTTGTAGCATCACCAAATCCTATTGGAGGATTGACTGCTGTTCCAATTTCTGCAGCATCAGACATGGCTCCGCTACGTGCCCAGAATGCAATTACATCAAATCCAGGATTATCTTTTGCCGGGCCTTCATCACCGTATCCATTTATTTGCGCCCATACAATTTTGGGATATTTTTCATGTACGGTTTCATAGTCCAATCCCAGTTTGTTAAGAGCTTTTGTTCTGTAGCTGCTGACAAATACATCTGCTGTTTCCAGCAACTTATGCAGAATCTCCATCCCTTTTTCAGATTTCAAGTCAATTGAAATTCCTCTTTTTTCCGAATTGTAGCAACTATACAGCGGGTTTGCCCCAAAATCTGCAGGAGCACCCATGCCTGCACCGGTAGTTCTTCCAGGATCTCCCCAAAACGGTTCCACTTTTATTACATCCGCACCCCAATCTGCAAGTATTCTTGCTGTTCCTGGACCAGCTATGAAATATGTTAAATCAACTACTTTTACTCCTTTTAATGGCTTATACATAATATCCTCCTATAATTTAAAGTTTTTAATGTTTTTATTTTATTACGGCAACATCGGAAACAATGAGAACAGAATAACTGCAAGCACAGAACCGATAAACGGTGTTACCACTGTCAACCAGAATATCAATCCATAGGCATCCTTATGTGTCTCATTGCACAATCCATTTGTTACTGTTACAATATATCCATTGTGAGGCAATGAATCCAGAGCCGCTGAAGATATGGTCATTGTTCTGTGGATAGCTCCTGCAACTGCTCCTCTTGCCAAATATACAGGTGCAAGCAATGGTGCCGCTATTCCCAATCCTCCTGATGCCGATCCTGTTATTCCGGCTATTACTGTTGTTCCCACAGCTATACCTACATAGTCAGGTCCTGGAATGTTCACCATTGAATCCACTACTGCAGGGAATGCCGCTGCCGCTTTCACCATTGCTCCAAATCCTACAACTGCACATGTATTCGTTATCGAAACTATGGACATTTTACTTGCTTCTCCCAGATGGAAAAGTATCTTTTTGTTGTCCTGGTATTTGTTGAGCATTATTATTACTAGAACCGCACCGATAAAGACTCCCGCTTCTATAGGTACTAATGTTTCTCCTCCAACCTTTATGTTTATTATCAATATCGTAACTATAAGCGGTATCAGCGCCAATATTCCACTAGGATACTCTGCATCATCATGGAATGAATCCACCGCTATTGCTGCAAACGCTTCTCCTTGCGTCATGGCATTGTTCACTACCCTTATCAAGATGACTGATCCAAGTACAAGGATGAAGCCGGAACATATGAACCCTATTACTGTTCCAGCCATCAAGTCGGTTCCCAGTGCTCCTGCTGGAATTATATTGTGTATCTGCGGTGCACCAGGTGCTACCATTGCAAATGTTGAACATCCGAATGTCAATGCTCCAGGTATGAACCTTCTTGGGTATCCAGCCTGCTTGAACACCTCCAAAGCTATGGGGAATACTGCAAAACTGGCAACAAATACGCTTACACCACCGTATGATATGATTCCGCATGCTAACGGTATTGATATCAGCGCCATCTTGTTCCCGAACTTGCTTACTATCATGCTGGCTATTGCCTTTGCTCCGTTGGTTACCTCATATGCCTTTCCCATGATGGTTCCAACCAGAAACATCAGGAAGTACTTCTGGAAAAATCCAACAAAACCTCCAAGATAGTTGACCTTTAATCCATCATATAGATTTATACCTCCTGTAACGGCTACTATGGAAGAACATATAATTGCCGTAACATATATGTTTATACCTTTCATAATGAATATGACTAAAAGTACAAATGCTATAATGATACCTACCAAACTTATAAGTATATTTCCTGACATTGATTTCTATTCTCCTTGATTTTTTATTGTTTTTTGTGTCTAATTTTGCAGAATTGCGTCTCTAATTTGATAATTCTAACAATTCTTGAAATTAGCGTTTCTTTTTTCAAGAAATGCATTCATCCCCTCGTCCTTGTCATCTGACGCAAAAGTCAATGCAGCCAAATCTTTTTCAAGTTCCAGCGCTTTCCTCAGATCCATATCAAACCCCTGGTTTATAGATATCTTGGAATATTTTACAGCCATAGGAGCTTTTGCAACAATCATTTTCATCATGTCAAGTGATTGGTTAACAAGCTCTTCCAATGGAACCACTTTATTAACCAATCCCATGCTGCAAGCCTCATCTGCCTTAACCATCCTTCCCGTAAAAATCAGTTCCTTTGCTATTCCTGTTCCCACAAGTCTTGATAGACGCTGTGTTCCACCAAAACAAGGTATTACACCAAGATTAACTTCAGGCTGCCCAAATACCGCCTTATCCGAAGCTATTCTTATATCACAACTCATAGACAGTTCACAACCGCCGCCAAGAGCATATCCATTAACCGCTGCTATTACCGGTTTCCCCAGATCTTCGATTTTGTTAAATATACTTTGTGCAAATTCAGCATAGTTTCTGCCTTCTTCTGCTTTGTAGTCCTTCATCTGTGCAATGTCCGCTCCAGCAACAAACGCTTTCCCTTCACCGGTTATTATCATTCCGTATACATTTTTGTCCATCTTAACTAGTTCAATTATTTGTTCTAACTCCTGAAGTGTATTGTTGTTCAGGGCATTCATAGCTTCAGGCCTGTTCATGACCACCATAGCGATACCGTCTTCAATATCTAATTTGATATTTTCAAGTACCATATCTTCTTTTTTCAATAAATCTATCATTCTAACCTCCTGAGTATTTATTTTACAAAAGATAATGCAAAATCCTTGCCAATTTTTTAACATTTATATTCTTTTAAAAATTTATCTCATTCATTTTTGTTGATAACCAATATCGATGCCATATATTATATGCTATTAAATGGTTAGTCTACATACCTCCCACAAATGAACTGATTGCTTTTCTACTTATTCAGCTTACAGCAGGACAGCTGTTTCCAATGAAGGAATCATTACTATAATTTTTAATCTGGTAATATTCCGATTATTTCTTAAATTGATTTCAAGTACATTAAAGCTTAGAATAATTAAATGAATATGATGTTGCCTACTAAACATAATAATATCTTTCATAATATGGATTTCTTTTACAATTCATTATTTTTTGTCTCATTTTGTAGAAACATGTCTCAATTTAGATAATTCAATAGTGATACCAAGCATCCATTGGTATTCTTAGTTATTTTATTAACAATATAATTAAAATTATTCTTTTCATGAATTTTTGTCTCAATTTTGATAATCTTAACAATTTATGAAATTTGCTGCTCTTTTCAGGAAAATATCAAATAATATAGATTTCAGCTTCATATATGACCTGGTAAAGGATAAGTACTGCGAAAACAACGGAAGACCAAGCATAGATCCAGTTGTTCTGTTCAAGATGATATTCATAGGATATTTGTTTGGAATAAGATCAGAAATAAGGCTTATAGAATAAATAAAATACAACATAGCCTACCGATGGTTTTTAGGAATGGGATTGGATAAGTTGGGAGTCCTAGGAGCAATAACAAAAAGGAAAGAACCAACACCAAAGGGAAAGATGTCCAAGTTGAATTTCACCTATGTAGAGGAATGGGATGTAGTAATGTGTCCACAAGGACATTCCATGGAATACAAAACAACGACAAGACAAGGATATTTAGAATATCACAGTAATAAAGATGTATGTATCAATTGCCCTAAGAAAGAAAAATGCTTGTATGAGAAATCTAAGAAAAGGATAATAAGGCTCCATGTCTGGGACAAACATCTTAGGGAGATAGATCAATTCACAAAGAAAACTGATTTGGGAAAGAGGATCTACAAAAGAAGAAAAGAAACGATTGAACGTGCTTTTGCCGATTTGAAGGAATTGCACGGATTTCGTTATGCCCGATTCCGGGACTTGAAGGAAAACCCGTATGAAAATGGGAATTTGAACTAACCCCTAAAAGTTAGACCTAAAAAATCTAACTTTTAGGAGGTCTGTTTTTTAATGTTTAAGATGATAAACATTTTATTAGCTTGGCACACCCGGAATAATTTAGGTTTCGTGAAAAGCCAGGTATTCAATATTCACATGCTTAAAATCACTTGTAGTGGATGTCACATACTGCATCTATGATTTTGTTCAATTGGCCATAAATCTCTGAGTCTTTGCCAGACAACATTTCTTCATCAAAAGGATGTGGTGCATTGGTAGCAAATATCATCAAATTTTGAGATTCAGATTCTCTGTTTTTTCCATTTCCAGTAGCCAAAAGACATGCAGAATTAAATATGTCTTTGATGTTTTCATACTCACAATGATAGGCCTTGGATTCAGTAAACTTAAGATAATCCAATATGTTTATAATGAGCAGACCCTGTTTATCCAGGTGGGATTGATACCTATTATAATTGCCTTTACCAAGAAAACGGTCTTTTAATTCTTGATCCAAGCATGGAATATCCAAAAATACAATATCATATTTCTTGTCTGATGTTTCCAAATATTCAAAGGCATCTATTATTTTGACATTAATTTTATTTTCATATTTATCAAATCCAAAATACTCTTTGGCAACAGAAAATATTTCAGGATCAATCTCACATACATCTACGTTGCAATCCGGAAACAAAGCCTTAAAATAGAGCGGAGTTACAAAAACACCACCACCAAGAACAAGAATGTTTTTAGGTAGCATGTCCATTTTCTCAATTAAACGAATATACTGCTGATGCTGTTGTAAGTAAAAAGAATTCCTCTCAATATCAAAAACACCGCTAATGCTATAATCGGTGAACAGATATCGTATTCCGTTTATATCCATAACTGCAATGGTTTGAAACTCACTTTGCCTGACAGTTATTAAACGGTCTATTGAAAATGCGCTATCATTCAGTAAATAGTCAACCTGCTGATCGTTAAGCCCAATCTTCAGACATGCTTTATTTATCCATGCCTGGATCTCTTTAGACTCATAAAGACTACCGTCTTCATTTGTGATAAGATATCCGTTTTTTGTTCGTTTGGCGTTCTTTTGAATTGACTGCCTAATCAGTTCTTCCAAATCATTTCTAAGCGGAATTTTCAAAAATGTATCTTTATCCTCCAAGTAATAATTAACATATGCACCGTCTTCTTGCCAAAATATATCAGAGCACTTCAATGCTGCCACCTGACTTACATCAAAAAAATAATAGATCATCAGAGAGATGGCAATTCTGATTTCAATTGGAAGATCCGATAATGACAATAACTTTGATATTTCTGTTGAAGTTAAAACCCGTTTATCTTTCATCTCATATCCTTAAAATAGCTTTATTAATTTCAAAAGCACTTCCACTTACCGATACCGATAAGAAAAAGTGCCTCATTCGTAACAATTTAATTTTTACCTTAATCAAATACTATTGATTAATCTGCTGATTTATGATGGCACTATCAACTTCATTATCAATATCAGTCGCATCAATATTTTTTTCAAAATCCAAAATCACAAATTGTCCAACATGATCAAATTCTCTTCTGTTATCTGCAGCCATTTCAAATCTCCTCTATCAATATTTACATAATACTTTTTTTATTATATACTACATATGATTATTGTGTCAATAAAACTTAACACTTCATATTTCAAAAGGCGGACACTATTAATGGAAAAAAACAACATGAAAATTCTACTGCATTATTTTGCAAAATTCAGGAAATCAATCATCCTTGGCGTTGTCGGGATTTTTGTTCTATCTTTATTCTTATTGCCAACACCATTTATTACAAGGTATATCATTGATGATCTGATTCCAAACAAAAATACCACAATGCTCATCAGTCTGCTTTTAATATTATTGCTTTTTATTATCCTTCAGAAGGTCATTAGTTATCTTACAAGCTATATCTTTATAAAAATCAACTCAAAAATCATTATTGACCTTCGAAGCGATCTCTTGAAAAAAATATTAATGATGAAAGTAAGAGAGAAGGAACAATTTACAACCGGATACCTGATATCGAGGATTCAAGACGATACAAAGGCTTTGCAGTCTCTTTTCGTCAATTCATTTGCAGGAATACTAAGGGAAATCTTAAAATTCATATTCGGATTTATTGCACTGCTCTACCTTGATGTAAAACTGGCATTAATTACATTTTCCCTGCTACCAGTCTATATTATGTTGACTTATCATTACACTGTTAAGATAAAACAAAAATCATCCGACACATATGAAAAGACAGCACTCATGACTTCTCAACTTGAAGAATCATTATCGCTTTCCGATGTCTTTAAAATATTCGGAAAAGAAATTTTAGGAGTAGAAAAATATCATACTCGTTTAATTGACAATTATACTTCCTATATGGAACTATCCAGGAATGTGATATTAAATGGGGTGCTTCCCGTTTTTATCCTTGATCTAATTCCAATTATTATCATCGGTATTGGAGGGCTGAGAATCATTGAAGGAACTTTTACATTAGGAAGCTTGGTTGCATTTACCAATTTTATCTCTTTCATTTTTGGGCCTGCCAATAGAATCATAGGCACCAATATTCAAATTCAACAAGGCCTTGTAGCCTTAGATAGAGTGGTTAAATTCTGGAATATTCAAGCGGAAGAGAGCGGAACAAAGACTCTGCAAAAAATAAGAAACATTGAATTTGATAATGTTTCCTTCCGTTATCCGCAATCTCCAGACAAAATAGTAATTCAAGATTTGAATCTTGAAATAATGGATTGCAATTGCATAGGACTGAAAGGAATCTCCGGAAAAGGAAAGTCTACAGTTGCCAAATTAATGCTGAGGCTTTATTCACCCCAGTCAGGTCTAATCAAAATCAACGGTCTTGACATCATGGAATATGATGTCAACAATATCAGAAACAAAATAGGATATGTTGCCCAAGAGCCTTTATTAATGAACGACAGCATTTTAAATAATGTTTTGCTTGGATTGGATAAAGACAAGGAAGCAGAACTCAGCTTTGACGATAAGAAACTTATGGCCATGAAGGCACTGGACCTGTCAAGCGCCGGTTTTGTTTATGAACTGCCTGACGGTATCTTTTACCAGGTGAAAAACTACGGAGACAGTCTTTCAGTAGGACAAAAACAGAGAATAGCAATTGCACGTGTTCTAATCAATCAACCTGACGTTATTATATTGGACGAAGCAACCGCCAACCTTGATTCTGAAAGCGAAGCGAAAATATTTGAAACCTTCAATCGATTAGCGAAAGATATTATTACAATAATCATAAGCCATGATATGAAAATACTATCAAACTGTGATAAAATTATAGAGTTGTAGCCAAAAAAGAAACGAGCCTCTGAAACCTTCAACCTTCATCAGAGTCCATGGCACTAACAAAGCTAAAGGAGTAAGATAAAAATGCGAATTCTAAAAGAAAACACGGGAGCAATAATAATCGACCTGCAGGAAAGGCTGGTCCCACACATGCATGAAAAAGATGAGCTGCTTAAGAATACGGAAATACTCATTAAAGGCTTGACGGCTCTTGGGATACCCTATTTTGTAAGCGAACAGTATCCCAAAGGGATTGGACACACTGTGGACAACATATCCGAAATACTTGGAGAATGTGAATATCTGGAAAAAATGTCATTCAGCTGCTGTGATGAAGCATCCATAGATGGAATATTGAACAAAATGGACAAGAAATGGATCATCGTAGCGGGTGTAGAATCACACATATGCGTTCAGCAAACAGTCATAGACATGCTGGAAAAGGGCTGTGTTCCTGTTTTAGTTGAGGATTGCGTATCCTCAAGGAAGGAAAACGACAAAAGAATAGCCGTCGAAAGAATGAGACAGGCAGGAGCTATAGTTACAACCTATGAATCCATACTGTTTGAGCTGTGCAGATATGCAGGCAACAGTACGTTCAAGACCATTTCCAACCTGGTTAAGTAACTAAAGAACAACTACTTTTTTGATCAATATGGAATACATGATATAGTTCCTACCAATTATCAAGTCGACAAGAAAGCAAGGTGAATTTAAATTGAGATTTTAAATTCACCTTGTTTTTTATGTCCTGCCATATACTACTTCAATCTCTTATACTCGACTAAAAATACAGTGATATAATATAACTATGAAGGTGATATGTATGAAGCAAATAATCATTATATTTCTAATGACATTACTAACTATTTCTGTGACATATCCGTCTGCAAACATAGAAGCACATGCATCCGATGGTATACACCTTGTTGTGGACGGCAATGACATAACGCATCTGTCTGAACCTGTAATCGAGAATGACAGAACCCTTGTACCCATACGGTTTATTTCCGATGAAATAGGGGCTGAAGTTTCATGGAACAGTGAAACCAGGACTGTAGAAGTAACAAGGGGAGATGACAATCTCAGGCTTATGATCGACAGCAAGCTTATTCAATACGACAGGGGTATTCACTACCAGATAAGCGACGTGGCTCCCCGCATCATTAACGACAGGACCTATGTCCCCCTGAGGCTTGTCAGCAATGCCCTGGGAATAGGAATAGAATGGGATAAAGATGGAAGAATAGTATATGTGGATTCCAACAAATCCTCAGAGATTGAACCCTTCTACGGCCTCGACATCGTACTGGAGGACGGAACAACCATAGGGGGCTCAAGAGAAATAACAGTAGACATACCTGGAAAATACACAAGCATGGACGGAGAACTGAGGCTTCTGCTTCTCGACAGTAAAACGGGGTCCGGATTCATACGGGGACGTGGCAAGCTTTCCGATTCCACCTTCACCTTCATTCCTCATATGGAAGACAAGGGAGACATGGTCCTTGTTGCAGTGGTCTGTGATGAGGATGGAAACATCATTGAAGCCGATGCTGCAGCCGTAACAATGGATGTGGAACCTGAAGTCGTTCTTCCTGAAATAGCCGACCACAGCAGACACTACGACAGTATAACCATGACACCGGAGATGAACTTCCTTGCATCATATGTGGAATATGAATTCGTAAATCTGGAAAACAAGAAGATAATATATAGCGGTACAGTTGACCCCTACGACAGCTACACATGGACTCCCGGCTTCTACGAATCCGGCGACTACATCATGACGGCAATTGCCTACGATAATGACGGAAACATCTATGAAAGCGAAGATGTCTATATAACAATGGATGTAAAAAGGATACTGAAACTGAAGGGCGTATCGGAAGGAATGATTATAAACACTCCCGTAACGCTCATTGCATCCAGGAATTTCGATGTGGATGAAACACAATTCATCGCTGTTGACAGGAATACGGGAGTGGAGAGGATACTGAAGACAATACCCTACGGAAGCTATGAATGGTTTCCTTCCGCCGCAGACGGACTGGAAGGCGAGTTCGACCTTAAGGTACGAGTAAAGGATTCAAGAGATGGCAGCATGCCTGTCGCTTCGAGAAGCACCGACTATGCCAAAGAAATGGATGCAAAGGAACTTGACGGCAGCTATTATGAAAGTGCCCCTGTCCATGTGACCGTGGACACAAGCCCAAACCTTATCATAAAGGGCATAGGACCCAACCAGGTCATCACTTCCCCTGTGGACATCTATTCCGTCAACAATGCAGGGATGGAAAATATACAATACTATTTGAAAAACAGGGACACAGGTGTCTTGCGAATGCTGGGGGAAATCGACAGGGACAGCAAGCTGAATTATGTTCCAAAGGAAGGAGATGCAGGAAGGGTCAGCATCTTTGCAAGAGGATACATGGAAGGCAGGGCAATAGACAGTGAATACATGAACCTCAGTGTATACACTGGAAAAACCTACAGTTCAAGACCCCTTATGGACAAGTCGGAATTCAAGGATTTCGTATCTGAAATGGCTGTGGAGTCATACAAAAAAACAGGAATGTCGGCTGCCTTTCAGACAGCCCAGGCAATCCATGAATCGGGATGGGGCCAGTACATACCTGTAGACAAGTACGAAGGAACCTTCTCCAACAACCTTTTCGGAATAAAGGGGACCGGAACAAATGGTTCAATCATAGCAAACACCTGGGAGGTCTACAACGGCGTTTCCTTCAGGGTCGACGATTACTTCAGGTCATACAATACGCCTTATGAAAGCTGGAAGGACCACAAAGCCTTCCTTCAAAAGGAAAGGTATGCAGGATTCAGGGAAGTCATGCACGACTGGACTCTCGGAGCCTATGCCATCAGGAGGGCAGGCTATGCAACGGATCCATCCTATCCTATGAAGCTTATGAACATCATAAAGAAATACGGCCTCTACGAACTCGACCGGATATCAATTTAACTGCAGTGCAATAAGGATTCCAAAAAAATAAAATTGGCGGGCAAGGCCCGCCGTTTCCATCTTCGTAAGAACTTCTGCAGCACAGTCGATTGTCTGCTGCAGTGTTGCATATTTTAATCATTCCTTTTTCAATTACCCGCGTTTCCGATTCTCTTTTTGTCCCCCCGGACATCAAGTCTTCCGATGATGGCTGTTTACATCTTCAAATACGTCTAATGTATTACGTCTTCTATTATATTATTCAAAATAGAATAAAAATCAATAGTTCACAGCTATTTTTAACGCTGGTTTACAATATTTTTACATATTTTTAATCTCCAATATTCAACTAAAAGCTCTCAGCTTTTTCATATATCTCTTCTATGCTCTTCCTCGAGAGCATCCTGTTTATTGCGTAGGAGATTATTATTATACCTATGACGTCAACTACCAGTCTGGTTACTGCAAACCTTGGCCCAAGGGAATTGAACTCGAACATGAACATGGGTACCTTGGTTGTCGACCATGCCCCTATGAAAATGAGTATGTTTGAGAACTTCGCTCCCTTTTTCATAAGAACGGCAGCCACGGGAAAGGCACCGTAGAGAGGACCCATGGTTGCCGAACCCATTATGAAGGAAATTATGACTCCCCTTATTCCCGAATGCTCGCCAAGATACTTTATCATGGTCTCCCTTGGCACCCATACATCCATAAGGCCTATGAGAATGAACACCGCAGGAAGGACAGACAGCATTTGAAAAAGGGAATCTGTCGTTACGGTGACAGCCTTTTTCCCCAGCTCTTTGTCGACTGCAAACATGACTGCCATTGCTATTATAGCTACGATTGGAAATCTGTATTTTTTTAGAACCATACTCCACCTACCACCTTTCCTATAATATATGCTACTATGAAAGACAGAAAATAGGACATTACATTCCTCATTATGGCAACCTTTTTGCCGAAATATTCCACTTCAACCGGGAATGTAGCTATACCAACCATCATCAATGTAGATATGAAGACACCTATCTGCATTATGCCTGCTCCGTTGTCCAAGAGGACCTTTGCCATGGGAAATGCTATAAACCCTGGAATAAGGGTAATTGATCCGACTATACTTGCAATGGCTACTCCCAATGCTCCCGACTCTGCCCCTATGACCCTTGATACCGTTTCTTCATCAAAAATCGCAAGCATGATTCCCACAAAAATTATTACTCCCAGAAACTTGGGGAAGATATTTGCAAAGGACTTCCACGCCTTTTTTAATGCCATTTTTGTTTTTTTCCTGCTTTTAAAAAATGACAATGCCAGAAAAACACCTGCAATATAATACATCTATTTACACTTCCTTTCGCCCTCACCTTTTTACTCATAAAAATTGATCCGTACTTTATATTATAAACCCATTTCAGACATATGTCATTAATTGATTCCAGGATAAAATTCTTGTATAGGTACAGTTTGATGATATAATATAGACCCAATGAAACTTTAATTTAAATTTTTTGGACGGTCAAACGATGATAAATGAATTTATTAAAGCCTTCAGTCTGATATTCCTGGCTGAAATGGGAGACAAGACACAACTTCTTGCACTGGCCTTTGCAACACAGTACAGACTGATAAGCGTACTAACCGGCATAGGAATAGGAGCATTCCTGAATCACAGCCTTGCCATAGCTCTTGGAATATATATATCCAGCTTTATAGATGGAGTAATAATACAAATGATTGCAGGGGCTGCCTTTGTGGGATTTTCCATATGGACATTGAGAGTTGAGGATGAGGATGATGAAGATTCCGGAAAAACAAAGGGATTTGGTCCTGTTTTAACTGTGGCTGTGGCATTTTTCATAGGCGAACTCGGCGATAAGACACAGCTGACCGCCGTTGCACTTGCAATAGATTCATCAGTCCCGGTTCTTACCCTTGCGGGAACTGTTTCAGGAATGCTTGCCACAGGACTTCTTGGTATAATAGTAGGCCGATATATAGGCGGAAGGATTCCGGAGCTGACAGTTAAGATTTTTGCATCTGTCATATTCATGGGATTAGGCCTGGTTAAGCTATACAACTCTGTTCCCGTAAGATATCTTACAACAACCAACATTGTACTGTTCCTGTTGATAGTATCTGTGGCATTGGCAATGTCAACCTATTCCATTGTCAGGATGAAAAGGCAGGGAATGGAATCCGCACTCAAGGCAAGGTTCAGAGAACTCCAGGAATACTATGTTTTGATGAATTCAAAAATAGATTCAGTCTGCCTTGGTACAGGAGCATGTGTAAACTGCAAAGGTCCTGATTGTCCCGTAGATTGCATCAAGTCATTAGTCAGATGCCGATTGAGGCTGGGAACTGATATGGAACTGGATTATTTGTCCCAGGATTTTGAAACTTCAGGAAAAAGCTTCGACAAGGAAAAAGTCATTGATTGCATAAGACTTACCGAGGAAGCAATGGAGATAGAAAGAAATTCCGATGAAACAAGGGAGCTTGAAACGGTTATGGCATTGCTCCGGGAACTGTTGGATTAGGAAAAGGCTTTGCAGATTGCTGCAAAGCCTTTCTTGTAGTCTACATACATGTTTAATTTTTAATATGAGATTTACTTCTCCAGCCTGGCCTTCTTGTAAGGCACTATTCCTCCGGCATCCAGTACTTCCTTCAAAAATCCTGTCATTGGAACTATGGAATATTCCTCGTTCTTTGTCTTGTTGACTATCTTTCCCTTGTCCAGGTCAATTGATATTTCATCAAGGTTGTCAATCCTGTCCGCCTCGGGGCACTCGATCACCAGTATTCCAAGGTTGATTGCATTCCTGAAGAATATTCGGGCAAAGCTCTTTGCGATTACAGCTTCAACTCCCAGGGCCTTCAGAACTGCAGGTGCCTGCTCCCTTGACGAGCCGCATCCGAAATTCTCCTCTGCCACTACGAAGTCTCCGCTCTTGAAGTTTTCCGTAAAATTGGCATGATGCTCGAAGGTGTACTGCTTTATTGCATCTATGCTTGGCAGGCTCAGATGCTGGCTTGCAACGATCTGATCCGTATCTATGTTGTCTCCGAATTTTATTACCTTGCTCATTACAGCACCTCCCTTGGATCGCTTATCTTTCCTGTTATTGCCGACGCAGCCACTACTGCAGGGCTTGCCAGGTATATGAATCCGTCCTTGCTTCCGACCCTTCCAATAAAGTTCCTGTTGGCAGTTGAAAGAAGCCTTTCACCGTCTCCAAGAAGACCTTCCGACCCGAAGCAGGTACCGCAGCTTGGATTTGAAATCATGGCTCCGGCGTCCATGAATATCTCAAGGAGTCCTTCTCTTGCCGCCTTCTTGTATATCTCCCTTGATGCCGGAGTAACTATGAGTCTTACATTTGGCGCTATGGTCTTTCCCTTAAGTATGGCCGCTGCCACCTCAAGGTCCTCGTAACGTCCGTTGGTACATGCTCCAATGAAGAATTCATCAATCTCCATTCCTTCAACCTCGCTTAGGTCGCATACATTGTCTACTGTATGGGGGCATGCTATCTGTGGCTCTATTTCCGAAACATCATAGTTTATGATCTGCTCGTATTCTCCGTCTGTGCATTCTTCATCGTCAAAGTCGACTTCCCTTCCCTGGGCAGCCATGTACTCCCTCACCTTGTCGTCAGGCTTGATGTATGCAAACTTTCCTCCCGCCTCGATCACCATGTTGCAAAGAGTGGTCCTTTCAGATATGGACATTGCCTCAACCGCAGTCCCCTCGAAAAGGACGGCCTTGTATGTAGCTCCCTTTGCAGTCATGTCGGCAATTATCTTCAGTATCATGTCCTTGGCGTAGACGCCCTTCGGTATTTCACCGTCAAGTATGATCTTGATGGTTTCAGGCACCTTCAGCCATGTCCTTCCATCCATCCACGACACTGCGATGTCAGTGGATCCCATTCCGGTGGAAAGGGCCCCTACGGAACCGTAGCTGCATGTATGGGAGTCGGCTCCAATAATAAGCTGTCCCGGCTCCACATGCTTTTCAAGCATTAGCTGGTGGCATACTCCTACTCCGTCGTAGACATATTTAAGGTTGTTCTTCACTCCGAATTCCCTCATTATCTTGTGGGAGTTTGCAGCAGCGATGGTATTGCTGGGTATATAGTGGTCCATTATCATTATGAGCTTCTCATTGTCCCAAACCTTGTCGCATCCGAGCTGGTTTTCGAATATGTCTATGTTAAGGGCCGTAGTTCCGTCGTTGGTCATTACCAGATCCACTTCCACTTCCACTATTTCTCCCGGCTTCACACTGTCGACGCCGGCATGTTTAGCAATGATTCTTTCTATTTCATTCATGTTTTCACCTGTCCTCTATAGATATTGTTTACAGTCCGTCTATGCCTTTTCCGCCATTTCCTTTCTTACGGATTCGATTATTCCACCGTCCTGGAGAAGTTCAAGAACCCTTCCGGTCATGGGCTCGAAAGCAAGGTCTTCTCCAGTTGTATGGTTGCGACACTTGCCCGTCGTTATGTTGAAGGACACTACATCCTTGTGGTTTATCCTGTCATAGAGATCATCGCCTATCTCCAGCGGGCAGATTCCATTGTTTACACAATTTCTGTAGAATATCCTTGCAAAGGACTTCGCAGCAACAAGCCTCACCTTTGATCCCCTGATGGCTATGACTGCCTGCTCCCTTGAGCTTCCGCATCCGAAGTTGGTATCTCCCATTATTATGTCTCCGTCTTCAACAGTTGATGCAAACTCCGAATCGATATCCTCCATACAGTGCTTTGCAAGTTCGCTTTCCACCTTTGTAGTGAGGCATCTTGCCGGTATTATCACGTCGGTGTCGACGTTCTTTCCATATTTGTATACTTTTCCCTTGAATTCCATTATAGGCCCTCCTGATATTCCGTTATGACTCCTGTCAATGCAGACGCTGCAGCCGTAATGGGTGATGAAAGGTATACAAGGCCCTTCTTGCTTCCCATTCTTCCAACGAAGTTTCGGTTTGTTGTGGACAGGCATACCTCTCCGTCTCCGATTATTCCGAAGTGTCCTCCGAAGCATGCACCGCATGACGGTCCGTTTACAAAGGCTCCGGCATCTATGAATATCTTCATGAGTCCTTCCTCCACAGCCTTCATGTACACTTCCTGCGATCCAGGAGTTATGAAGACCCTTACGTCCTCGTGTACCTTCTTGCCTTCAAGGATTTTTGCAGCCTTTCTGAGGTCCGAAATCCTTCCGTTCGTACATGACCCTATGTATACCTGATCGATCTTCGTTCCAACAATCTCGCTTACAGGGACCACATTATCAGGAGACGACGGCTTTGCAACCTGCGGAGTCAGTTCGCTTAGATTCACTTCGATTATCTCGTCGTATTCAGCATCATCATCTGCTGTTACAAATTTGAAGTCCTTTTTAAGAACGCCTTCCAGGTACTCCCTTGTAATTTCATCCTGCTCTATTACACAGTTCTTTGCACCGCCTTCTATTGCCATGTTGGCGATTGTAAACCTGTCGTCTATGCCAAGATGCTTAAGTCCTTCTCCGACAACCTCTATGCTCTTGTACCTCGCGCCCTCGGCGCTTATCTGTCCAAGGACATTGAGTATTACATCCTTCCCCTGGATATTGTCTCCAGGCTTCCCTGTCAGCACAACCTTTATTGCACTGGGGATCTTCATCCAAAGATGTCCCGTAGCTATTGCAGCGGTGATATCCGTAGTTCCCAGTCCTGACGAGAATGCTCCAAGGGCTCCGTAGGTCACAGTGTGTGAATCGCTGCCCAGTATTACGCTTCCCGGTGAAACATATCCCATGTCCGGAAGTATGGTGTGGCAGACTCCCTGGTTTTCGATTACATTGAAGCCGTATCTCTTTGCATGCTCCCTTGTGTACTTGTTCTGGTTTGCAGAACTTATATTTGGCGCAGGCGCATAGTGGTCTATTACAACCAGTACATCCTCGGGACTGTGTGGCTTCTTGCAGTTCATGCTCTCCAATATGTCCGGTACCAGTGGAAACATTACATCCGTCACCATTACAAGATCAACATCTATTTCCTGTATCTCTCCAACCTTGACTGATTCCATGCCGCACGCCTTAGCAAGTATCTTCTGTGTCATTGTCATGCCCATGATATCACCCCGTATTTTCCATATTTATTCATATAATCAAATCTCCTTTCAAAAATATATCCAGAAAATATAACGCTCTTATTGCAGAAACTATTCCGTGACATATATTTTATGCTATTTATGAACAAATTAAAACCGTAAATTACAAAAAATTAATATTTTCTTCAAACATTTTCCCATTCATCATCCCCCAATCATATTTCAGTCTTAAAGCTCCCTTCGTGTCTGAAAACGAGGAGTTTTTTATTGTCTTTTGTGCTATACTTTTAATAACGAAATCAAGAAATGTTATAGAAAAAGATTAAGGGGTGAAGTAATGATCTACTTTAAACGACATACAAAATGGGGCGACATAACAGTTTGTATTGATGCTGAAGCTAATATTGCAGGTTTGTGGTTCGACGGGCAGAAGTACTTCCCTGACATTCCTGAAGATGCCTGCTGGATTGAAGACATTCCCGAAAATTCGAGCAGCGATTTTCCGGCTGTTCAGGCTCGCGTCGACAGACAAATGGAAACCATAAAACAATTCGATATCCAAATGATGGAATACGAAGAAGGAAAAAGAAAGTCCTTCGACCTTCCCCTGTGTCCTGAAGGAAGTGAATTCAGACAGGCCGTGTGGAACGAACTCCTTAAGATCCCCATGGGACAGACTTCCACCTACGGTGAAATCAGCGCCAGGGTTGCAGCCCGACAGGGGAAAGAATCAATGTCTCCGCAGGCTGTCGGAGGTGCTGTTGGTCACAATCCCATTTCACTGCTAATACCCTGCCACAGAGTAATTGGCGCAGACGGCAGTCTGACCGGTTATGCCGGCGGTCTTGACAAAAAAGCCGCACTTCTGAAACATGAAAGTTTGAAAATATAAAAATGGTGAGCTCATCATGTAAAATTCCATAGTGAGCTCACCATTTTATATTTCCCAGGAAATATTACTATTCATTTTCAGAAGTCCAATATATGATATTGTTGGAATCCCTTCTTCAAAAAAATCATAATCCATCAGATCTTTCTGTATATTTTAAGTAACACTTTTGTCACCCAAAGTAAACACTCCCCCTTTGCCTCAACTTATATGCATTGATATTTCAACGTATTTCCAAGAAATATGATGGCACGGATTTTGCTTCAAAATCATTGAGGTGATAAAATGAAAAATCAAAAACGAATCAAATACATTATTTTAAACACATAGTCAATATTATAATATATAATTGAATTAGGAATTTTAGGTGGTGAAATATGAGCAAATCGATAATTACACGTATCATTCTAATTTTTATACTTCTCGGAATCATACCCCTTGTATGGGTAAACATACTGTACTTCAGCGTTGAACAAAAGGAAAATGAAAATTTCTCAAAAGAAAGCCTTGGCAAACTAGTCGAAGAGAAAAGCACTGTACTCTCCCAGGACCTTAAAAGGGTGGAATACGAAATTCTTCATCTAGCAAAATTAATCGAACTCACCTTTGAAAAGGAAACAACAAGCAGCGTTTACTCCGAAGCAGGCACCATCAGCATCTATATACCTACACCGGACAATATCACCCAGTACCAGAAAACAACAATGGAGAAATTCGAAGAAATCACTCCACTCTTTGCAACAGCCCGAAACAGATTATCCGACATGGGATGGATATACTTCATTACCCCTGACAACCTTATGTTTCTGACCCCTCAATCAAACCTTGACAGTTTCGGATATGATCACAACTTTGAAAACGACATATACTATTCTATAGCAACGCCTGAAAACAACCCTGGCAGACAGCTTTTATGGACAACTCCCTATACGGACTGGCTGGGCAAGGGATGGACAATAACCTGCTCATACCCTGTTTACGTCAACGATGAGTTTCTGGGAGTATTGTCGGCAGATGTAACATCAAAGGATATAAGCTCTATCCTTTCGGATTTCAGATTGTCAGATTCGGGCTTTGCGTTTCTCATCGACAGTTCGGGAAGCGTGATATACCATCCTGAATCAGAAGCAATTAGCAGGGACAAGGGAATGCCCTTGTCAATGAACCTCATAACCGAAAACCAGAACAAGGAATACGAGTCTATCCTTCTCGATATGGCAAACGGAAATAATGATTTCAAAAATTACATCAACAACACAGACGGAAAGCTGCATGCAATAGCCTACTCAAACATAGACTATTCAGGCTGGTCCCTTGGAATTGATGTCAACTGGGACATGTATAAAAATATCACGGGTGCAAACAAAAATTATCTGCTGCTCATCAGTTTTGTTTCCATATTTATATTTACAATAATTGGGATCCTTCTTTACAGATTGATTTCCCTGCCCATAAGCAAACTTGTAACACATACACGCACCATCACTTCAGGCGATTACTCAACCAGAATACATATCGGTTCAAATGATGAAATAGGAGAACTGGAAAGTGCAATAAACACTATGACCGATTCCATAAGTGAATATACTGAAAATATGAAATACAAGACAAAAGAAATGGAAGCTGTGTTTAATAGTTATCCACAGATCATGATGAAAATCGACAAGGATTTCAACATACTTCTCATGAACAACAAGGGCATGGACATAATATCAGAACCTTCAGATACAGGAAAGGAAATAATCGGGCAAAAATGTTATTCGTCAATCTTCAACCGTTCCGATTCCTGTGAAAACTGTCCATTGAAAAACAAGCTTTCATCGACAGAGGAAATAACCAGAGAAATAACAAATGGGACTCAGCTCCATAGAATCACCAGTTACCCGATAACAGCCAAAAGCGAGCCTGTCAGGGAGTGGGTTGTATTCAACAGCAATATTACAGAAAAATACCTTCTGGAAAAGACTCTGGTACAAAGAGAAAAAATGGCAGGAATAGGTCAGATGATGGCAGGGGTTACCCATGAACTCAAAAATCCACTGATGGTGATTAAAGGTGCTGAACACCTGCTTAAACTTACAGTTTCCGAATCTGTGTCCAGCAAGGAAACTACTGACGAGATTAATGAGATTTTTCACATGATAGACGAAAGCGTGACAAGGGCTGAAAATATAATAAGCAATGTTCTTGATTTTTCAAGAAAATCAACAGAAAATGAAGAACTTGTCGATATCAACAAAATCCTTGAGCAAGTACTCCTGATTGAAAGCCACTCAATGCTGAGGAGCAGCATCATCATCAATACAAAATACGATAATGAGCTATCCAGGATTCATGGAAACAGGGACATCCTAAAACAAATATTTATCAATCTCATATCAAATGCCGTACAGGCACTCCCCAAAGAAGAACCGAGGCTTGATATATCTACTCGTTCACTGGGAGAGAATGCTGTTGAGGTCAGGATTGCCGATAACGGCTCGGGAATTCCGAAAGACATAATGGATAAGATATTCAAGCCATTCTTTTCAACGAAAGGAAAAGAAGGATATGGTCTTGGGTTGTGGATTGTCAAAAGAGAGATGGACAAGATGGGTGGTACAATAAAAGTCATAAGCGATGATGAAGGAACTGAATTCACGCTTATATTCAATAAACGGGAAGGTGATGCACATGATAGCTAGCAATATTGTACTGACTGATGATGATGCCGGAATCACCGGCATATACGGAAAAATTCTGGAAAAAGAAGGATATACGGTACATACGGCAAATGATGGTGAGGAAGGTTTGAATTTAATTGAAACTTACGACTGCGATCTCATAATAACCGACATGTACATGCCCAAAATGGGAGGACTTGAATTCATCAGCAGGATCAGACAAATAAACAAAGAAATACCGATTATTGTAATAACCGGAGAAGGTTCCATAGAAAATGCAGTCAAAGCTGTCAAACTCGGAGCTTTTTCGTACATACAGAAACCTCTCGATGTGGAGCAGTTTGTAATCGAAGTAAAGAAGGCAACAAGCATTGCAACAATAGACAAACAGAACAGGTACATGAAAGAGACATTGACCATTGCAGCCGACTCGTTCATCGGTGACTCGCCGGGAATAAAAATAATCAAGGATAAAATAAATATAATATCAAAAATCGACTCCAATGTATTGATACTGGGAGAAAGCGGTACGGGTAAAGAACTGGTGGCACAAAGCATTCATGACAACAGCAGCAGAAAAGACAATCTGATAGTGAAGGTAAACTGTGCGGCGCTTAGTCCCACACTTCTTGAAAGCGAACTATTCGGCCATGAAAAAGGATCATTCACAGGAGCTATTGCAAGAAAAATCGGCAAGTTTGAAATCGCAAACGGAGGAACCCTCTTCCTTGATGAAATCGGCGAAATGAACATGGATATGCAAGCCAAACTTCTTAGAGTACTTCAATACAAAACATTCGAGCGCGTAGGCGGAAACATTCAAATATCCTCCAACTTCAGACTTATTGCCGCCACCAACAAGAACCTGGAGGAAGAAATATCCAAAGGTAAATTCAGGGAAGACCTGTATTACAGGCTCAATGTCATTCCTCTCAGGATACCTCCCTTAAGAGAAAGAAAAACCGATATCAAGCTATTGATAGACTATTTCTCGAAAAAGTTTGCTGCAGAGTTCTGTAAAGAACCCATTGTAATTTCAGATGAAATTATCAATAAATTCCTTGACTATGAATGGCCGGGCAATATTAGAGAGTTAAGGAATGCAATAGAAAGGCTCTCGGTATATTCATTGAACGGGGAAATAATCTACGATGAACTGCCTTCCAGAATTTCAAAAAAAGAAGATCTCAAAATCAACTTAAATAACAATCTGTCCGAAGCCAAAGGAATTTTCGAGAAGGACTATATACGAAAATCCCTCGAGATGAACAACTGGAACGTAAGCAAAACAGCAGAGCTGCTTTCCCTGACCCGGAAAAGCCTCTACGAAAAAATCAACAAATACCATCTGAAATCAAATGAATAGTGTATATTTTGCGTAAAGGATGTTACTGAAAGGTAACATCTTTTTTATTGCAGCATTTCACCCTACTTCCTCACACACCTTGCAAACACTCACTCTTGGGCAAAATACTTTTTTTGGCATGATACTTGCTTATTATATTGTCATAAGATTCCCGGGAAATATTCTTAAAGATTTTAAAGAGAAGAGAGGTTTATCATGTTTGATGAAAGGAAATATGTTTCGTTCTATTACGAAACAGCAAAAGATCTACCAAAAGTAAAACCAGACCCGGCAACAACTGCCATGCTCGTTGTCGACCTTCAGAATGAGTTTGTTCTTAAAGACTACGGCGAAGGAAAGATGTTTAAGGAAATGGGCGAATGGGACAGATGGGAACCATACTTTGACAGACTTCACGATGTTGTAATACCTAACAACAAGAAGCTGATCGACTATTTCAGAAACAACAGCATGGAAGTTACATATGGAAGGATAGCCTGCCTGAAAAACAATGGCGAAGACAGGTCCCCAGTACAGAAAACTCCCGGCTGGAATGGAATGTTGATACCTGTCAAGTCTTTCGGAGCACAGATGGTTGAGCCACTGACACCTGAGGAAGATGACATAGTCGTAAACAAAACAACAGACAGCGTTCTAGCTGGTACAAACTACAGCCAGCTTATCGCGAACATGGGAATAAAAACGGTTGTTGTAACAGGTATTGTGACAGACCAGTGCGTTGCTTCCACTGTAAGGGATCTTGCCGACGAAGGATTCAAGGTAATAGTAGTCGAAGACTGCTGTGCTGCCGCTACAATGGAACTGCACGACGCAGAACTTAAAATCATGAACAACATCTACTGTCAGGTAACGGATCTTGAAGGAGTAATAAAACTTCTAGAGGAGAACAAATAAACAAATAAAATAACGGAGGAATTTATAAATGTCAAATCAACTGAAAAAAGAATTGTCAATGCATCAGGTAATTGCAATGGCAGCCGGTGGAATGATTGCAGCATGGATGGTTGAAATCAAATATTGGTTTGAACTTAGCGGTCCCGGCTCTTTCTTGGCACTGGCGGTATGTGCATTATTCGTACTTCCATTGTGTCTGGTTTATTCGGAAATGACATCCATGCTTCCCTTTGCAGGTGGCGAAAATGTATGGATTTCAAATGCATTCAACTGGGATATAGGATTTTTCTCGGGATGGGCTTTAATACTTCTATACGTAATGGCAATGCCAACAGTTTCATACGGAATTGCAACAATGTCAGGATACATATATCCCCTTGAATTCAATCAGGTTAAAGTAATAGCCGCAATCATACTGGTTTTATGGTATATTCTGACCAATTTTGAAATAAAATGGCTGGCAAGAATTCAAAGCGTTATGTTCTGGAGTACACTTTGCGTATCGGTATTTGCTTCAATTACATTCATCACAAGCGACAGCTGGAGCTATGCAAACCTTGCAAGCAGCCCAAGCTGGTTCCCCAACGGTTTTACAGGATTTTCAGCTGCAGTTGGACTTCTGATAATGAAATTTGTGGGATTCGACCTGATTCCACAATTGGCTGAAGAAGCTAACTTCCCTACCAAAAAGCTATGGAAAACATTTATCATATCCCTTGGACTTACACTTCTTGTTTATGGACTTGCAGTATTCGGAGTAGGTGGAATAGTAACATCTCAATGGGTAATGGAAACAGACATAGTCGACCCGAGAGTTGCAGACATAATAGGAATGCACTGGCTTGGACTGGCTATAGTAATAATGGGAACAATAACCTGTATTACAACACTTTCAGGCTTCTGGCTAAGTGCATCGAGAACAATATACGGTGCGGCCAGACAAAGACAGCTTACATCTAAACTTGTAGCAATCAACAAATACGGTCAGCCGTGGAAAGCAAATCTGGCAGTTGGAGTATTGTCAATATACTTCACAGTATTCGCTCCTGAAAGCTGGATAAACTATATCTATTCAATCTATGGAGTAACTGCAGGACTGGTATACTTCATGGTTGCAGTATCCTTCCTGATTTTGAGAAAGAAACAACCAAACTGGGAAAGACCTTTCAAAGCACAGGCAGGAAGCTTCATCGGCATAGTAAGTGTTCTATTCACTGTATATATTATCTACACATGTGCAGCAGCAATGAGTTTCTCATCATGGATGGTACTTCTTCTGTACTTCGCATTAGGATTTGGATTCTATGTATATGCTAAAGCAAAACAAAAATCAGATCCTGAAAATTGGACGGCACACATACTTACACCGGATGACAAGGAACAGATTGAAATAGACTCAGCACAATAAAATAGCCAACCATATCCAAAGACCTCCAAGCAGGACAATCAGTTCTGCCGGGAGGTCTTTTTATCGTAATATTCTTCCCCTTAGCTACCCCTGGAAAATTTCACCCATCCTACAATAGTAGCTGCTACAGCAAAAAGCACTACTGCGGCAGAAAAGTATACAACTATATCAAAAACCATCACGAAACCTCCTCTTCAATATCTTCAGGTTTAAAATAGCCTGTTGCCGTTTTTCTGCCAGCAATGGCTTGCATCAGAGAAAAGACTATGAGGTTTGCGATTATTCCTGCAATAAGGGCAGGTACTCCCATTGGCTCTCCCAACCCTATGGGACCCCAGATCAATGTGACTGCCATGCCTGAAACGATAGCCGGCAGACCTGCATAAGGCGAAACCTTCCTTTCAAGAGCATCCCCCCATAAAAGAGCTATGACAATAGGCGGAATAATTGAGGGAGCCCAAAGATAGTAGGTATATATCATCAGGTCCATAACGCTTGGCACCGTGATGGCAGCAATTATTCCCCCTGCTCCCACTATTATGGTAACAAGCTTTGATACCTTAAGCATAGTTCTGTTATCTGCTTTTTCATTTATAAACTTGTGATATATGTCTCTCGTAAAGATCACTGCAGTATTGTTCAGGATGGAATCCCCCGTTGACATTATTGCTGCAAGCATTGCTCCGAAAACTATGCCTACAACGCCTGTAGGAAGAAATTCCTTTACCACTGTACTCATGACCATGTCGGGATCGATATCCGGCAGCAGAATCACTCCCGCCAAACCTATGACTATGGCCAATATGGTGAAAAATCCGTAATAAAGTCCAAATAATGTCACTCCCTTCCTGGTGCTTCCCGGGTCTTTTGTTGTCAAGTATCTTTGCACATAAAAAGGTGCAAGGGCTTCCCCAAGAAGGAAGGTAAGGAAAAATGCAATCAACTTGAGCATGGGCCAGCCTGCCGTTATGGATAGATGCATCTCGTCAAGCCCAGCCATCAATGCATCTCCACCTCCAACCCTTGAATACGTCAATAGAGCAGCCATGGTGATTCCCGTTGCAAGTACTATGAACTGGACAGCATCGGTATAGATGACTGCCCACATTCCTCCTGCCCAAGTGTACAGCACGACGATTGCGGAAGCTCCAACAGTCAGGGGAATAAGTCCGAATCCGGTTATGGTCTGAAGTATCTTTCCCATGGCAAGTATCTGTACTCCGAAAATACTGATACTGTAGACAAATGTGAAAATTCCGGTTACAAGTCTACCGGCCTTGCCGTAATAGTAGCCCATTATGTCTCCGACCGTATATATGTTGCCCATTTCTCTCATCTTTGGCGCAATGAAAACTCCCGTGAGCACCTGGTTCAACACAAATCCTATGGTTACAAAAAAAATGACTATTCCTGTATGATAAGCATAGGAAACCCTTCCTATGGTAGCTCCACCACCTGTTGCAGTGGCCGCCATTGTTGCAAAAAGCAATGCTGTAGGTATCTGTCTGCCTGCAACTGCATAGTCGTCGAAGGAGTCGATTTTTTTTGAAGACATAAATCCTATCCCCAATACTGAAATGAAATATACAACAATTATAGCCATATCAAAAAAACCTAAACCCATTGGATACCTCCTGCTTTTAATTACTATTTATTATACCATTTTGACATGCCCTTTAGAACTTCAAAAGAATAAATGCGCTGAAAAAGACCGGGACTCATTTATCCCGGTCTCTGTAAACTATATGACCTTTCTTGTTTTATCGTATCCTGCCAGTCTGTAATCCGTCCATTTTGAACTGACAAATCTGGCAAGTGCCAACATGTTCAGAGATGCCACTACGAAAAGCAGCAGATCCACTATGTCAAATATTATGTCGAATCCGAATACAGCCAAGGTTCCAGCTGCTGTTATTATCCCAAGATATATTCCTATGTTCAAGGTTTCGCTGTTGTCGAAAAGCTGTCCCAGGTAGAAATAACTTCCCAGAAGAGTAGTCATGGCTGACAGCAAGGTGAAAATGCAAAGGACGACCAATCCAAACATTCCTGTAACCTTTTCAGCCGTTAGGAAGTAACCTCCCAGTCTCTCGACACCGCCTGCAGGCAATGAAAAGTAGCCATTATGCATGCCGTATGATGTAATATAGCTGGTTACAACTATAGCCACCAGAATGGTTGTGATTGTAGGTATCAAGGCTATCTGCCCCGCTTCTCTCGGCTTGCTGTCCGCTTCTACAGCTGCCATTGCCATTGCTCCTATGCCCGGTTCGGCAGTCTGCATCACACGCTGCATCCCCAGGATGAATCCTGTTGGAACGCCCAGCATCGCATTTATGGGTTGGGTCAATCCTTCCATCATGCTGTTGATGAATACCGGCATAAAGGATGTTGTTCTGGCAATGAAGATGCCAAAGAATATGAAGTACAGCATGACTGCTGAAAAAATCATATATGTCATGCTGTTTATAAAGACACTGTGTTTCCTCGACAACACTATCCCGGCAATTATGGTTATCATGGGTATGACAATAAATACATATCTTTGGAACTGAGTCAGCATTATGCCTGACGACCTGCTGGTTATGATGGTCACCACACTGTCTATTCCCGAGAATTGGAAACCTCCAAATCCAAGGATATACAAAGTTGCAAAGGACAGGCAATAGAGCATTCCTGCCCTTGGTCCAATAAAGGCAGCTATGTACTTCTTCGGTGTCATGTTGATTATTTTCGAGATGACAGTCTCGCAATAACTGACCGGAACCATTATTATGGAGCCTATAACACCCCACACGGCCATGGCTTCAATGTTAACCTGCCCGTTACCGTAAAGTTTCGACAAGCTTCCCAGAACTCCTATGATTGCACCTGTACCTACCATGGCACCCAGACTGATTGATGCGGGACCTATGACGTTCTTAAACTTCAGATTGCTTTTTCTGCTTGTTTGAGGCTGAATCCTGAATATAAACCTGATAGTCAGATACAGCCCAAGAAGCAGCATGAAAGGAAGAAAAACCGGCCAAATGGTATCCGATACCACACCTATTCCTTTCTCAACTATTTCAAACAAAACTTCCATACTTCAAATCCTCTTTTCTAATCATTTGTCAAAGCTGTCTCCAAGGCTTTGCCTTTGTTTGCTTCGGCATCCTTGCCTATTCTGGCAATTCCGAATCCTGTAAATGCACAGAACATAGACATTACAATTCCCAGATAACAAGATATTGCCCATATTCCATAATGCGCCACATCTACTCCAAGCACTTCCATGTAGAATATTCCGGAAGCTCCCCAAGGCACGAATGGAAGCCACATTGTAGCGGAATCTTCCAGGGTTCTTGAAAGGTTCTTTGCATGAAGTCCCATTTTCTTGTAAGTATCCTTCAAAAGTGTTCCTATCATTATGAAAGCCACTGAAGCAACTCCCGCAGTGAATACCATCACGAGACTGCCTATGATTGTAACTCCAATCAGCTGCCATACCTTGCTTATCTTGGCGCTGAACAGTTCCATAATCGCTTCCAGACAGCCGATTTTCTCTATGATTCCTGCAAAGGAATAGCCGCATATGATAGTGATGACAATGTTCATCATGGACTTGATTCCACCGCGGTTTGCCAGTTTAAGCACAGGTGCTATTATCGTATCCGGATTCAATCCCTTAGCTGCAACCATATTTACATTAAAGCCCGATACCATTGCTGAAACTCCATCGCCTAAAGCAAATCCATGGATGGTCGCACCAAGGATAACAGCCACAACAGAAGACAAAAGCATTAGAGGAACAGTAGGCATTTTTTTCATGGATCCTACTAATATTATGGCTACGGGAAGCATCAACAGTATGCTCCAGTTATACATGGCATCAAGATTAGCCATTAATAGTCCGACACTCTCGCTGTTTCCTGCCTCCATTCCGGCAAAACGGCTGCCCACTGCAAAATATACTACCAAACTTATGATTGCTGCCGGAATAGTGGTATAGAACATGTGCCTGATATGCTCGAATAATTCAGCTCCGCTGACCATGGGGGCAAGATTTGTAGTGTCTGACAGTGGTGACATTTTGTCTCCGAAAACGCCACCTGCAATTATTGCTCCTGCTGCCATCCCCAATGGTATACCCATCTGGCTGGCGACGCCCATAAGAGCTACACCGGCAGTTGCCGTAGAGCCCCACGCAGTACCGGTAGCAGTTGAAACTATACCGACAATTATAAATGCAGTTACCAAAAACAGGGACGGACTGATGAGCTTCAATCCATAATAGATCATCATGGGGACCGTACCCGAATATATCCATGTTCCAACAACAATGCCCACTGTCATGATTATGTACATTGTAGGCATACTCTGTTTCAACTTCTCGGAAATGCCTTCCTCCATCTCCTGATATGAATATCCAAGCCTTTTACCCAATACTGCTGCATATGCAGCACTTAGAAGCAGCAACTGCTGAATACCAAATTTAAATATTCCCTTGCCTATACCTATGGCTGCAAACATAAAAACTATACAAGACAATGCTTGACCAAAAGTCGGTTTTTTCTTCATTAGAATTCTCCCTCTCTTTCATATACTAACAGTTTCCCTTTAATCCCTCTTAAGTCACTATCAAGTACTGATGAACCGGGGAATCGGGTTAAGGACCCGACTCCCACTATGATTAGACGCTGGCTATAAGATCTTCGAGACTGAATCCGTCAAAGCCAAGCTTGTCAAGGGTCAGCCCTTCTTCCCTGAAATCCCTTTGAAGCATTGTTCCACCGAGAGTTATAACAGAGTTGATGTTGGGTGTAGGGATTCCTGCAACAAGTCCCAGATCCGCCCAAAGCACCAGACCTGTAGATATGTCTTCTGTGAAATATCTTGCTGTACAGCTTGTCGGTCCCTTGATTTGAGTAAATACCGGACTGGTATTGAAAAGTTCCTGAAGGTCATCCTCTTCATTCACGAAGTAGCCTCTCCTTGCTCTTGACTGTACGGCATCTTCAATTTCAAACCCAAAAGCCTTTCCTATGGCCATCTGCTCCCTTTCAATCCCTCTGAGAACATTGGTAGTATGTTCAGTAATACCTTCCTTGTAAAGCCAGAAATCACCATTGGAATAATCAATCCGTCCTGCATTCAGGAGACATGGTCCAGGATGCACTACAGGATTTCCATTCTCCAGGGTTACATGCCATATGTTCTCTGCTGCAACAAGTCCGTCATAAAGTTGCAGGCAGGCATCAAGCAGTTCCTCCGTATCCTCCTTTGGATATGCAGCAACAAAAAGCTTTTCAACCCTCAATGACAGTTCCACTTTTGCTTCGTCATAGAATGCCCTTGTACCGTATGTAAGTGAATTGGCCTCGCATATCTTGAACCTCTTCTCAATGCCCATCTCTCTTGCCTTGTTGACAAACCTTACACATCCCATGGCAGCCGCACCATTCATGAATATAACCTGATCTTCTTCGACAACAGGCGCCAGTACCTCAGCAAATGTCTCAATTGCAAATCCAGGTATTACAAGCATAACAACCTGTGCATCCTTTATGGCCTCTTCGATATTATCTGTAACTGTCGCTATCTGGACAAATTCCTCACCTCTGTCATCTTGAAGCAAAGCACCTCCCTTTTCCTTGATTGTGCTCAGATTCGAAAAAAATTGGGGCAATTCATATAAAGAAGTCTCCAGCCCCTTAGTCTTCAAATCTACTGCTGCAGTAACTCCTCCGTTACCTCCGCCCAGCACAGCCACTTTTTTAACTTTCATAATAATCCTCCTTGATTTCAACCTTTCGTATGTAACACTCTGTTCTGCAACTTAAGTATAGCAAACGTTTTCTCGGCGATATACGGACTTTTACCCAAAGTTCTTTGTGCTTCAGCACATATTTTTGTTAAATTTTTATCATTATCGCATAAAATGAGGATATCCCCAAAAACTAAAAAAGAGCCTATCATATTTGATAGACTCCATTCCCAATGCTACTTGGTCATGATAAAAGGTTCTCAATGCAAAATGCCAGGTAAACCCTTACAAAATCCTCAGTATCGGACAAGTCACAGTCCAGTAGCTTCTTGATTTTTGATATTCTGTAATTCACTGTATTTCTGTGCAGAAACAGCAGTTCGGCAACTTTCTTCTCGCTCCTGTTATTGTTTATATATAAACGAAGCAGTTTTTTTAATTCCGTATCTTTCAATTTATCATATTCATCCAATACACCAACGGTATCCTGGTAGTACTCCTTCAACAGCTTGTAATCAACGCGCGACAGGATTTTGTATACTCCAATATCCTCGAAATGTACAATACTGTTCTTCAAATTCTTGTTTCTTCCAATCTTGATGCACCATTTAGCCTGCAGGTAAGAGTCGGATATTTTTTCTGCCCCTTTCTGATTCATGCCTATTCCGATGTTGAAGTCATAGTCAAGAGAGTTCAATGCATCCAACAGTTTTTCAACAACCTGATTTATCACGTCAATTGAGTAATCGGCAAAGAGAAGGACAAGGTTTCTTTCCAATTCAATAAAAAACGATTTTGTCCCTGCAGACAGCAGTATCATCCTTATTTTTCTAATTATCTGTTTTTTCCTATTGTCCTTTGGAAGTTCTATTCCTTCACAAAA
Organism: Dethiosulfatibacter aminovorans DSM 17477; assembly: GCF_900142005.1. Lineage (GTDB taxonomy): Bacteria > Bacillota > Clostridia > Tissierellales > Dethiosulfatibacteraceae > Dethiosulfatibacter > Dethiosulfatibacter aminovorans. The sequence goes on along the minus strand of NZ_FQZL01000004.1, from coordinate 256,198 downwards.
TTCAAATATGGCAACACCATAGGTATCATTCTCCCTGCATCCGTGCTCCTTGAACATAGGCAGATACAGTTCAGTCTTCTCACTATAGGATATGGCATTTTTAAAGGCCTCTTCCAATTCCTTGTCAATGCGGTCGTATTCCAGAAAAAGCATGCTGAAGTCCTTCATCATCATGGGAAGACTGTTTTCCCATGGAACCTCCATCAACGGATAGTCATGTTCATTGCAATAATCAATAATCTCCTTAGGTATCTCCTTGATGTTCTTTCCAACATGGAGCACCGTTGCACTGGAATTCGCCTCATGCTGATTCTTGACAAGATTGAACAACTGTTTTTTGCTCTTAATGGCCAGGCCTGTGGTAAACAGCAAAAGCCCTTCCTCCAAATATTCGAGAACTTCACAACTCTCCATTACACGGAACCACTTCACATCCCTGTTCAATCCCTTTTCACCCGCCACAAGGCTGATGCCGTGCTCTTTGGCAATATCCAATACATCATATACTTTGACTGTCATTTAATGTATAACCTCCATCTCTAATGCTTTCTATTTAATACTCCCAAGTATTCGTTTTGCTATGGCTTCATATCCCTCATCATTTGGGTGAAGTCCGTCCACTGAAATGTACTCATTTGAATTGTACTTGAAAAGATCGTAAGTCGGAACATACAGGGTGTTTTCATACATCTCCATGAGCTGCCAGGTTCTATTGTTCCATTCAAGCAAATACATGTTTCTTGTCTTGTCATCACCGTCACCGGGATTAAAGAGACCGAGGAATACAACAAGTCCCCCTTCATTGGCGCTTCTTATGCTTTTTAGTATGAAATCAACATTGTACAAATACGCCCCCAAGGCAGATTGAAATGCTTCCGCCTGATCAACGGCAGACTCATTCAATATATCCCTCAAGTCATTTCCCCCTATTGATATTATTATTATGTCAGCATCAGCAAATCCTTCAACCGTTTGCGGATCCTTCACCTGTTCAACCAGTTCGATGGAACGCATGCCCTCCACAGACAGATTGTAAAGATTGACAGGTTTACCTCCGTTGAGGTCGCCGCTTTCAACCATCCTTCCTACAAATCCTTCTCCTGAAATGTCCCCCGTACCTCTTGCCAGGGAATCCCCCAAGGCAATTATTCGATACTCTCCGACATATTCCTGGGGTTTTTCCACTTCAACATCCTCCTCGTCAACCGTCTCCTTAGTTACCTCTCTCCCTATGGATAGGGCCTGGCTGAAGCCTGCTATGAAGACGACAATGCCTATAATGAAAATCAGGATGAATACATGCCAATACGACTTTCTGTACATTTTACCTCACCTCACATCATGACAGAATATCCTCACGGGTAAACTTTATAAAAGCCAAAACAAGGGATCCCGTTGCCCAGCCCAGGAGGACAAGAGTTGAAAACGTCATGCTCAACCCTTCAAAAATTATGAATTCGCCGGACAGGAAAGACACAAGATTCATGTTTACGGTAAAAAGGTATCTGGTAATCTTCCAGTCCGCTATGAACAGGCTTAGGAAGCTTCCTCCAATCAATGCCGACATCATGATCCCTATTGAAGCCGATGTGCTTTTCACCATAACGGAAACCATTAGTGAAAGACAGCCTATTACAAAGGCAACATAGTAGCCTATGGAATAAACCATTACAAGATACTGCCACCGTGGTATTGTTCGAATTTGTGATGCATCAAGCCGTCCCTCCAATATCCTGAAACCCGTTATAACAGGCTCGTTAAATCCACCTTGCCTGAAGACCACAATGGAAACAAGCCAGGAAATAATCGCAATGGAGATTATTACAACCATTTCCATTATAGTGATGGCCCACAACTTGCTCAGAAGGATTTTCCACCTCTGGACAGGTCTTGTGAGCAAAAGCTTGATTGTACCGCTGTTGAATTCTCCAGACACTATGTCTGCAGCAAGTATGATTATCATAAGAGGCAAAAGCAAAAGAATTGACTGCTCCATGAAATCCCCCATGAATTTTGCCGATGTGGGACTTATGGGATTGATGCCCTTGTCGAGATAAAAGCTGAGCTGGTCTATTCTTACGCGAAGAGAAGCTCTTCCCTCTTCAGGTATATATGGATTGTTCATTCGGCGCTCCAGGTCTGACAGTTGCTGTCTTATGAGATTTTCCCACTCCGTTGAATTCTCAATTCCCATCTCGTCAGCTACCCTTTGCTGCATCCTGGATATTGTGTAATTCTCGCCGTAGGCAAACAAACCGATAATAACCAGTAGAATGACAACTATCACATGCAGTCTTTTCTTGCAGATGATTTTTGCCACTTCATTCTCAACTAGACTAACCAATTGTTTCGCCTCCAGTCAACTCAATGAACAATTCCTCCAGAGTCCTCTTGGTCCTGAATACAGTCCTAAGACCTATTCCGGAATTGACAAGCGCCTCGTTTATCTCTGTCAAATCATCATCCACGAATGCATTTATTGCATTGTCATCGTCTACATATGAGATGATATCAAATTCATTTCTTAATAGTCCAACCGCTCTTTGAACGTCATCCACCTGCCATATCACTTTCCTGCCCATGGTAAGATCACTTACCTTTGAAGTTCTGATGATCCTGCCATGCATTATTATTGCAACTTCATCACATATCATTTGTACTTCCGACAGCAGATGGCTTGAAAGCAAAATAGAAATATCAGAGTTCGAAACCAGAGATTTCAACAGTTCCCTGAATTCTTTAATGCCTGCTGGATCAAGTCCGTTTGTGGGTTCATCCAATATCAGAAGACTTGGTTTTTTCATAAGTGCCTGGGCAATCCCCAGCCTCTGTTTCATGCCAAGGGAATAGGAACTCACCCTGTCATTTATCCTGTGGCTCATTCCTACAAGTTCAATGGTGTCCCGTACATGACTCTTTTCAATGATCGGTTCCATTGCCCTTAGCATCATCAAGTTGTCATATCCTGACATGAATTCATAAAACTCAGGGTACTCAATAATGCAACCGACATTTTCCATAGCCTTTACAAAAGATTTTGCCACACTGTGTCCGCAAATTGATATTCTACCCTTTGACGGTCTGATCAGTCCTGCGATCATTCTAAGGGTCATTGTCTTCCCTGCTCCGTTTGGACCAAGAAAACCGTATATCTGACCTCTTTTTACAGCGAAGCTTATGTCATCCAGTATCGTTCTTCCCTTGATGACTTTTGAAATCCCTTCCAACTCTAGAATATCTTTCATTATATCATCCCTTCAAATACAACATTTTGCCATTATAAATCATATCTTTCCAGGTTTAAAATCATTTTTGAAATTACTGCCTATAAACTAATTATATCACAACCTGTAAAACCATGTCCGCCCCGGGAAATCAATTTGACATATATACACCATGGAGTATAATTAAATTATAGGCATATGATTATTCTTTGTTGAGTGAGGGATTAAAATGAAGGGTACCGGTGATAATAAAACGGATTTTTCTGTAGAAACAAACGAATTGAATCATATTAAAAAGGTAATCGGAATTATAAGCGGAAAAGGAGGAGTAGGCAAATCCATTGTGGCCTCTATGCTCGCTGTAATAATGAGAAGGAAGGGATATAATGTAGCAATTATGGATGCTGATGTAACAGGTCCGTCAATTCCCAAAGCCTTCGGTGTCCATGAATGCATACCGACATCAGACATCGGCATGCTTCCTCCGAAAAGCAAAACAGGTATTGAAATCATGTCCGTAAATTTTTTATTGGATAACGAAACAGACCCTATCGTATGGAGAGGGCCTCGTATATCTGCAATAATAAAGCAATTCTGGAAAGACGTGATATGGCAGGACATAGACTATATGTTCATAGACCTGCCTCCGGGAACAGCAGATGCATCGCTGACTGTATTCCAGTCCATCAAGGTTGACGGCATAATCGTAGTGACTTCACCCCAGGACCTTGTATCCATGATCGTATCCAAGGCAATAAAGATGGCAAACATGATGGACATTCCCATAATCGGCATAATCGAAAATATGTCATGGTTTACCTGTGATTTTTGCGGCAAAAAATACCATATTTTTGGCGAGAGCAAAATCGATGACATATGCAAAGAACACAATATAAGACTGCTGGGCAGAATACCCATCGTTCCCGAACTGGCTTCGGCCTGTGATTCAGGTGAAATCGAAAATTTCAAAGGTGATTGGCTGGATGGCGTCCCCGATGCATTGGATTGATCCATCCTTTAATTTTCTTTCTTCAGTGACTCCTTGAACTTCTCATAACCCTTGTTTCTCAAATGGCATGCCGGGCATTCACCGCATCCTTTGCCCTTGATTCCGTTGTAGCAGGTCAAGGTCTCATTCTCTATTACATCGAGGATGCCCAGTTCATAGGCCATTCTCCAGGTTGCTTCCTTATCTATCCACATGAGCGGTGTATGGATGTCGAACTGATAATCCATGGCCAGGTTCAATGTGACATTCAAGGACTTGATGAAGACGTCGCGACAGTCGGGATATCCGCTGAAATCACTCTGGGAAACCCCTGTAACTATATTGTTGATTCCCTTCTGTTTGGCAATTACAGCGGCATATGTCAAGAATATCATATTTCTTCCGTCAACAAAAGTGTTGGGGAGTCCTTCCTCCGGCGCCGTTTCATCAACGTCTATGTCTTTTCTGGTCAGTGCATTGGGTGCAAGCTGGTTCAAGAGACTAAGATCCAAACTGTGATGCTCTATGTTGTGCTTTGTGCAGATTTCCCTTGCACATTCCAGCTCCAGAACGTGCTTCTGACTGTAGTCAAAGGAAACCGCCACTACTTCACCAAATTCTTTCATTGCCCAGAACAAGCACGTTGTACTGTCCTGTCCGCCGCTGAAAACCACGACTGCTTTTTCCGTATTCATAATATTTCCTGCCTTTCTTCTTTAATTCTATAATTCCATACCTTTTCTAGCCTCTGTACATCATCATCAGCTTGCCCATCAGTTCAGGCTCATTGAACCGTCCTTTCAAGGTGGTCGTCAATGTCTTGGTTCCAGGCTTCCTGATACCTCTTGCACTTATGCAGGAGTGCTCGCCTTCTATGATTACTGCAACGTCTTCCGACTCTGTTATCATTCCTATTATCTCGGCAATATCCATTCCGATTCTTTCCTGAAGCTGCAGTCGCTTGCCTGCCATTTCTGCAACCCGTACGATCTTGCTCAGTCCTATCACCTTTTCCGTAGGAATGTAGGCAACTGCAACCTTCATGTTGTACATGAGAGCCAGGTGATGCTCGCAGTAGCTGAAAATTTCAATGTCTTTCAGCAGAACAAAATCATTGCTTCCCTGTTCCACATCAAGATCGTCTTCAAAGGTCACGTCGAACATTTCTGCAATCTCTTCATTGCTGTAGCACATGCCTTCGAACACCTCTTCATACATTTTGGCAACACGCTTGGGAGTGTCAATCAATCCTTCTCTTCCCGGATCATCACCCAAGGCAACAAGAATGCCTCTGATATGCTTTTCTATGGCTGCCGTATCTATCTTCTTTTCTCTTTTTGCAAATTCTGTAATCTTCCTGATTTCCATCTATACCGACCTCTCTTCCGGATTCCAAACAAACTTGTGCAGCTGAAGCTGGAAAGTAACTCCGCCCAGATTCCTTTCTTTCATAAAATCAACAATTGCCTCATAAGGCAGCTCTCCGTATACAGGGCTGAAATACACATTGGTAGTGTCAGTCAGCCTGTGCTCCCGAATCAATTCGTCTGCCCTTTCCAGGTCTTCCATGGTTCCCACAACGAATTTTAAGGTATCCTTTTCAGTCAGATAACTGAAATTTTCCTTTTCCATTCCATTCTCCATTTCACTGGAAGGCAGTTTATAATCCATGGTGAAGGACGGCGGATTTGTCAAATCCATGAAATCCTTCAATGGTACACTGCCATTTGTCTCTATCTCAACGTATAGAGATTCGTCACCTGAAAGCAATTCCAGCAGCTTGTCAACACCTGCCTGAATCAAGGGCTCGCCTCCTGTAATGGTGACATTTACAATTCCTGTCCCCTTGATATAATCATATATCTCTTCAGCCGTCATGGGTTCATATGCCACATCCTTGTCATTGGCCCACATGGTGTCGCAGTATGTACAACGAAGATTGCAGCCTGCGAATCTTATAAACACCGCCAACTGTCCGGCTTTCATTCCTTCACCGTTGATGCTGGTGAATCTCTCAACTACATTGTATTTCATTAATGTCTCTCCCCATTTGTTACTTTTCATATACAGCACTGTTGTTGGGCGTTTCATACACCCTTGTGCGTTTCACATCATAGCCCTTTTTCTCCATCTCGCTGAAAAAGTGAAAAGAAAAATTCTCAGCTGTAGGTCGAAAATCGACTTCTATCATCTTAAATCCATCCTCCACGAGACAGTTCAGTGTTTCCTTCCTCATTGTATCCTTTTGTATGATCAATGCATGATCCAGATCATTCACCAATTCCTTGACGTCCTCTTTTAATTCTGAAAAATCCACTATCATTCCCTTAAGTTTTCCATCTGCCACAAGATTCTCCGACTGGATCTCAACTTCCACCGTCCATCTATGGCCGTGAATATTGCTGCATTTCCCGTCGTAACCGGCCAGAAAATGTGCGCTGTCAAAACTATGCTCAGCTTTCAATAAATACATGTTTTCCTCCTAAAACTTTCCTGATCCGTAATAGCAGCATCCAATTGCGCCATTGAGCTGGGGCTCTTCCAGCCTGATGATTTCATCGTAGTGCCCTTTTAGGTAGTGCTTTACAGCACTGTTGTTGGCAACACCGCCAGCCAGGACCAGCCTCCTGCCCTTGAATCTTGTCAGAAGGGGCTTGAGTCTGTGGTACATGGAATAATTGACCCCTGCGCAAAGCCTCTCCATTGAAACGCCTTCCGCTATTCTCCCTATGAGTTCGGATTCGGAGAATACTGCACAGGTTGAATTCAGTGCCACAGGATTTTCATAATGCTCGCTCATGTCATCCAGGGATACTTCCAGCACATTTGCCATGTTCTCAAGATATCGCCCGCAGGAAGCTGCACATTTTTCATTAAGTTCCAAGTCCGTTGCAAGACCTTTTTCGACCTTGACAATCTTTACATCCTGGCCTCCCACATCCAGCAAAATGAAATCCTTAAGTCCAGTCTGGCAGACGGCGCCGTAGACATGCGCCTTGATCTCGTTTATTGCCTTGAATCGATTCAAGTCCGTATTGTTCCTTCCATAGCCGGTTGATATGCCTATATCAAAGGTCATGCCTAATTTTTCTTCATCCACCTTCAACACTTCATCGTATTGGCAATAGTCACGATAAAAGGACATTGTGCTGATTTTTTTGGTTTCCAGAACCTGCCTGTCCTCCATCAAAACCAGCTTGACTTCGCGGCTTCCCAAATCAATTCCCAATACTTTCATTTCTACTCTCCTTCACGTCAAGAATCATGTCCAAAAATGCTTCAAGCCTAAGCTTTGTCCGTGCATCAAGCTCATTCTTCCTGTCGCCTTCTATGTTCAATACAGGTATGTCCAGCCTGCTCTTGAGATAAATGTCTTCAATGGCCCTGTGGCAGAAAGCCTGGGTGTAATGGATGATGGCGTCAAGCTGCCTCATTTCAATCTGCTTCTCAAGTTCCCCTATCCTGTAGTCGTTGTCGTAGGGATAGGTATAGTCATAATATTGTTCAAAAATATCGTTTGCAGCCTCGTGTCTGGGGAAGGTAAACTCCCGCTGTACTTCGTTGTATACAAACCTTGCATTGAACCCCTCTACGAATTCGTAAATATCCGCTGTCATAGGCGGAACGCCGATATATCCCAGCCTAATTGTCTTTTCTAATGGCTCACGCCCATTTATTTCCTTCATAGCCTCGGAAAGTTCCTTGTCGAAATCTTCCGGCGAACCATTGCAGTCGCTCATGCATATCTGGTATAAATGGTTTTCAAATCCACTGGCTTTGTTTTCTTCATAAGTCAAACGGTCTATTTCCATTGCCTTTTTTCTGATTCCGTTAAGCTCCTGCCTTACATTTTCCACTTGGTCCATTGAAACACCGAATGTTTCCATGAATTTACCTATTTCTTTCTTTACATCATCACGGGAATGGCTTGAGGGATATGAAAAGCTGTGGACCTTAATTCCCCTGAGTCCGAGAACCTCAACCAGCGCCCTGGTGTTGGAACAGTCTCCCTCAACTACACCGACGATTTCCTTGATGCCATGAAGGAGGCAAACTCCATAGAGACCCTTTATCCAGGCACATACGCTTTTGGGGAAACCGTCGCGCTCGGCCATATCAATATATTCATCATAGTTTTCATCAGTTACAAATATGTTGTTAAGGTCAACAGGCTGATAACCTGCTGCAATCAACACCTCTATTGGAACTGTAGTTGTTATCCCAATTTGTTTCATGTATCCTCCAAATGCATAACGCCAATACTTCCAGGTATTATGCGTACTTCAACTTTCCTGAGCCACAAAAAAAAGAGCAGAAAATCTGCTCTAAAAACTCATCAAAACCAAAGACACGATATTTCCCGCATCTCTTGTCCTAGTTTTGTTTAGAGACAGGATGGATTTCGAACTGTCTTTATTTGTTGATATAATCGATACATATTAACATAATTCAGCAAAAAAAACAAGAATTTTTCATAAAAAATATTTTGTACTGCCAAATCATGTCAACCCCCTTTGCTATTATATATATTAATACTTAATATTTTTGAATAAGCAATTCCTATTGGCGGCAAAAGCATTTATAATAGATAATATAGCATGTAGAGGTATGAAAAAAAATTGGAGGAGAACAATGAAATTAAAAGGAAAACGCATTGTAGTATTCATTCTTGCATTAATGATGGTCTTGTCCCTTGCAGCATGTAACGGCACTGAAGAGACACCGGCTGAACCGGAAAGCAGCGAAGTGGAATCAGCACCTGAAGCAGTTGAAAATCAGGAGACTGAAACAGAGGAACCTGAAGATGATCTTGGCTGGAGCTCTGAATTCTATGACAGAGAAGCCATGGAAGGAAAAACCCTCAACATGTATGGCGTTACAGACAAGATAATACCTGTTCTTGAAGCATTTACAGAGGACACGGGCATAGTCGTTGAAAATCTCACAATGAAAAACGGAGAAATTCTTCAAAGGCTCATAAACGAAAAGGATTCAGGCGTAGTTATCGCCGACATCTGGTTCACAGGAGGAGCCGATACATTCATAAGTGCGGCACAGGATGGACTTCTTCATCCGTACAAGTCGCCTGAAGGCGAAATACTCGACGACATAATGAAGGACAAGGACGGCTACTGGCACGGAACGTCGCTGACTCTTGTAAACTGGGTTGTAAACAAACAACTCATAGAGGAAAAAGGTCTTAAAATGCCTGAATCATGGGACGACCTTCTGCAGGAAGGACTTGCAGGAGAGGTGTCAATGTCAAATCCCGCATCTTCCGGAACAGCATACAATACTGTAAGCGCAATCCTCCAGGTTAGAGGCGAAGAGGAAGGTTGGGACTACCTGGATAAACTGATACAGCAGGTTCCATTCTTTACGGCAAGAGGAAGCGACCCTGCAAACATGGTTGTAAACGGCGAAGCGATTGTAGGTATCAATGCAAGCAACGGAGACAGGGAGCTTGAAATAAACAATTCACACATCAAACTTGTATATCCGTCTGACGGAACAGGATGGTGGCCTCAACCCGTTGCAATCGTAGAAGGAACAGAGAATCTTGATGAAGCTAAAGTTTTTGTTGACTGGCTTCTTTCAAGAAAAGGAATGGAAACAATAGCCAATGTAAGATATGCAGCAGTTGCAAGAAACGACTTAGCCATACCTGAAGGAATAGTTGACATCAACGATATCAATCTTTTCCCAGTTGATTTCCAGGCAAATGCTGAAAACAGGGATGGAATACTTGAACAGTGGGCAAGCCACGTAGAATAATTTTTAAGTTAAGGGGCAGTATCATTTGAAAAACAATAATGGCAAATTTATCAAAATCACATATGCTTTAATCGTGGTATTCTTGATATATTTTATCGTAGTTCCCGTCATCAGCGTTGTAATCTACGGCATCGGCTCTGAAGACAGCGTCTTCTTTTCAATTAACGGTTTGAAAAGAAGCTTTGAATATCTTTTTAGAAGCCTGAAGATCTCAGTTCCGGTAACATTGGTTGCAACAACAATGGGCATGATTCTGTCTTTTACACTCAACAGGATTGAATTTTCAGGAAGAAGGGCAATGAGAATCATTGCTCTTCTTCCCTTTGTTAATCCTCCCTTCGTTGGAAGCATTTCTTTCATAATGCTTTTTGGGAAAAGGGGATTAATAACACACAAGCTGCTGGGACTCACGGTGAGTCCCTTCGGTCCAGTAGGCATCATAACAATACAGATACTTGGACTTAGCTCACTTGCATACATATTGATATCCAGTTCAGTCAACAAGGTCGACACAACATTGGAGGATGCGGCAAGAAACCTTGGAGCTTCAGAAGGCGAGATCTTCAGGACGATTACCTTTCCGCTGATGATTCCCGAGATATCCTCAACTTCCCTTCTTGTATTCCTGGCATCGATGTCGGATTTCAGCACGCCGCTGATAATCGGAGGCAACTTCCAGACCCTTGCATCGGATCTGTACATACAGATAACAGGGCTTTACGACATGGAAACCGCTGCCATATCGGGTATCATACTGCTGATTCCCTGCTTCGGTGCATTCGTCCTTCAGAAGTACTATATCTCAAGACAATCGTATTTCAGCGAAGACAGCATGTCTTTGGACATCAGGTACAAAAATATGGGCAGGAAGACAAAAGCTTTCCTCATCGGATTTTGCGGATTGTTTTTATTTATAGTTTTCACGAAATATTTCTTCATAGTAATAGGATCATTCACAAAGCAGTGGGGACATGATTACACACTGACCCTGGAACACTTCGAGGTTTTGTTCACCAACAGGTACAAGCCGTTCATAAACTCTGTGAAGCTTGCTACCGCTAGCGCCTTCATAGCATCACTGTCCGGAGTACTCCTTGCATACCTCATAAGGATGAAGAAGATGTACAAATCTTTCGCTGCAGACTTCATGGCTACGCTGCCGGCAGCAGTACCCGGAATACTTTTCGGCATAGGATATCTGGTAACCTTCAAATATCCCCTGTTCGGAATAGGACGATACATATTTACGGATTCCAAGCCCTTGCTTTTGCTCGGTACCGGAATCATCATATACATCATATGCATAGCAAGATTCATGAACACCGGTTTGAGATCGGGGTATGCACTCCTTGAACATGTGCATCCCGACCTTGAAAAAGCTTCATACAATCTGGGCGCAAGCGAATTTGCCGCATTTGCGGGAATAATATTTCCTTTGATGAAGGATGCATTCTTTGCTTCCTTTTTAAAATCCTTTTCAAGCGGAATGGTTACACTTGGTGCTATAATCTTCCTTTTGCTTCCAAGCAACAAGGTTGCAGTACAGCAGATATTCCAGATAATAACAGGTAACATGATGGGGACGGCGGCAGCAATGGCTTTGTTTCTTTCGGTCCTGACGCTGGTTCTTCTGGGATTCTTCTATTGCATTTTTTATTACAATGACCTGGTGAAAAAACATACTGTAAAAAGGAGAGCGGCTTAAGTGAATATCAAGGTAGAAAACATTACTAAAAAATACGGAGATTTCCTTGCATTGAAGGATGTTTCCCTGTCGGTCAATGAAGGCGAGCTGCTGGCGCTCCTTGGTTCATCGGGATGCGGCAAGACTACATTGCTAAGAATAATAGCCGGACTGATAGAACACAATTCAGGAAGGATATTCCTCAATGACAGCGACATATCAGACTGGCCTGCACAAAAGAGAAATACGGCCATGGTTTTTCAAAACTATGCCCTTTTCCCGCACATGACCCTTGAAGAAAATATTGCATATGGTCTGAAACTCAGGAAACTGAACAAAAAAGAGATCAACATAAAGGTCATGAAGGTTCTCGAAAAGGTGAGGCTTGGCGGACTTGGAAAAAGAAAAATCCAGGAGCTTAGCGGAGGACAGAAGCAAAGGGCTGCTCTTGCAAGAGCTCTTGTCATAGAACCTGACATACTTCTTTTCGACGAACCTCTCAGCAATCTGGATGAAAAGCTCAGGGTATCCATGAGAAAAGAAATCAGAAGGATTCAAAAGGATACTGGAATCACTTCAATATATGTAACCCATGATCAGCGTGAAGCCATGGCTATTGCGGACAAGATTGCAATAATGGATGGAGGAAAAATCCTCCAGTACGGAAATGTAGATGACATCTACTACAGGCCTGAAAACAGGTTCACGGCAGAATTCATGGGACACATCAACATATTCCAGTGCAGTACCCAAAGTTCAGGTCAGGGAAAATACATTGAATTCCTGGGCAAGAGGATTGAAACCGAATCGGAAAAGGAAATAGTAGACATCATCCTGAGACCTGAAGAGGTCGAGATATGTGACGACGGCATAGAGGCAGAAGTAACGGATATCGAAACAATGGGACCCATAATAAGATACCGCCTGAAGGCAGCAGATTATGAGCTTTATTCAGATATGCTGAACAAGTCGGTTAAAAGAAGTATAGACTACGGAGACAAAGTAAAAATAAATTTCAACGAAAATACACTGCACATCTTCTAGGAGAATATGTGCAGTTCTTTTTTATTGCAATAATCCCATTTCATATTCAGGCAATTTTCAGTATCCATTGTCTGAAGTCTCTTGTTTTCTCTGTTTCTAATCTGCAGTCCTTTTCCCTGCCATTACTTCTGTTTCCAGATCTTTGCTCTGCGTCCTGGCCTGCACCTTTTCTGCAAATTTTTCATAATAACCACCTTACAGATGCAACTATTACACTTTACTATTTGCTATCCTAATAGTAAATATTTTTGGATAAATAATGCCTATTTGTAAAACTAGCGCATTTGAAGGATAATATAGAAGATAATACAACATGAGATTATTTAAATTCAGGTCAATTAAAACACTCTGCACATCTTATAGGAGAATATTATGATTATCGACACACACTTTCATACAAAAGAATATTCTATCTGCAGCAGCATAGATATGGAAGCCGGAATCGTGGAAGCCAAAAAACTTGGCCTTGGCGGCATATGCATTACAGACCATGATACAGTCGCCTCAAAAGAACTGGCAAAAAATCTTCAGGACAAATACAGCATCCTTGTAATTCCAGGCACGGAAGTACAAACTGTAGAAGGAGATATCCTATGCTTTGGCATCGACGACATTCCCGAAGGCACCATTACAGCACAGAAACTTGTGGAGCATGTTGAAAAATCCGGAGGTGCCTGTATAGCCGCCCATCCTTTCAGAGACAACGACAGGGGCCTGAAGGAAAACATCTGCAACATCAAGGGAATCCATGCCATAGAAGCCTTAAACGGAAACACCGACGATGAATCCAACATCAAGGCCGAAAAACTTGCCAATGAGCTGGGAATACCCTGCACAGGCGGAAGCGATGCGCACAATCTCAAAAACATAGGCAAATATGCGACAAGATTTCCTAAGGATGTACAGGATGAAACCGGTTTCATCGAAGCTTTGAGAGCGGGCAACATAAATCCTATATCCTTTCATGATGATACAGCTCCTTGTCATGCGGCAAAGTGATTTCCACAAAACAAAAAACAGCAAGGTTTTTTATGATTATCCATAAAAACCTTGCTTTCTATTTTTAAAGCAATAATTCTATTGTATGTTCGGGCAATTCTCAGGATCCATCATCTGAAGTCTCTTGTTTTCTCTATTTCCAGTCTGCAATCCATTTTCCCTGCCGTAACTTCTGTTTCCGAATCTTTCCCCTGCACTCTGACCTGCACCTTTTCTTCCCATTCCATTCATTGATTCAAATGTACAATCGCCGTCGCATTCTCCTGCTCTCTCGAAGGCAGCCTTGTGATTTTCAGAACCTTTCATAAGCTGGGTGAAAACCCTGGCAACAACCGGATCTATGTCTTCATTTTCCAGAAATGTTTCATACATTGCAATATTGTCTATTTCAGCCTGTACTCCTATGGAATATGTTTCTTCCAAACTTTTGGGAAGAGCCGGAACTTCAAATTCAAATTCGGGAACTTCAAGTCCAAAGTAGTCGTAGAGCCTGATAACGGCATTAAGGTGGTTTTCCTCAGCTCTCTTTATGTTTGCAAAAGGTGCCTCGACTCCGAATTTTTCCATTATTGCATCATATTCCGCAAGTGCCTTTGATTCGTCCTGGTATGCATATTCAAGCATTTCTTCAAGTGTATATGATTCTCCTGCAACAACCTCGTCTGCTCCTCCGTCCGCAAATGCAGATACCATTGTTCCCAGCACCATCACTATTGCCAGTAAGGTAATCATTAGTTTTTTCATCGTTATATCTCCTTTCAATTTTTTAATTTGTTTTCCATGTACTAATGATAACCTGCAAATGTGACAGGTATGTGGCATTTAGATGAATTTCCCCAAGGGCATAAAGCCCTTTGGCTAAAATCCTGTATACAGCTAAAACCAACCACTCCAGCCCGTAATAAAATAGCTGAAATTTTGCTTGACTATTTACGGAAAAGGCGTATAATTAGGTCAAAATTACTAATGCAAAATTCTATTTAAGGAGCTGGTTTATAGTAACCGGAAAAATATAATAAAAGATTTTTATGCATCTCCACTATTAAGTATATGTACGGCACCTGAATGTTCCATAGCAAGGTATCGTGTTAGGGTATAACAGATAGGTATGATGCTTTTTTTGTACAAAAAATAGAATCAGGATAAGGCATAATGACGCAGAAAGTTCCATTTCTGCACATTAATCAATATTTTTAAGGAGATAAGAATGGATATTTTACTTTATGATATCAAGCCCGTATATGGCGGCTACGGAGTGTTAAAAGGATGAGTTCAGACAATCACGAAATCCAGGATAACATTAAATCTATAGATTCCATCATTCAACCACCCTTTTCGATAGCCGAAAAGTCAGATATTAAGTTTCTAAAGGAACTTGAAAAGGAAAGTTTTGAAGAATATAGAAGAGAGAGTAATGATACGATCAGAAGAAGCATCACGAGTGATAACCAAATAGTAATTGTTGCCAAAGATGCAGAGGGCATCCGAAGCGGAAGCATCACCCTTAGAAAATACAAGAGAAAGATAAGAATAATGTCAATTGCAGTAAAAAGGAATGCACAGGGAAAAAATCTTGGAAAGGCACTATTGGAAAAAGCAATAGAATGCGGACGCTTTCTTGAATTTAAAAGACTGACACTGGAAGCCGATGCAAACGACAACCGTCTCATAAGATGGTATGAATCCTTTGGATTTGAACAGGTTCGGATTTTGGAAAACTACTACGGTCCTAAAAAACATGCCATTAAAATGGAACTGTTTATCCATGATCCAAATAAATATATTGCTGTTACAGATTTTGATACGGACTTCTTTGATGGATTTGACAATGTCATAGGTGTAAGGGCAACGGATTATTTTGAAGATGAAAAGTACCAGCATGTCAAGGATGTACGAGTATTCAATTTCTGCGCAAAATATAAATATCAGTCCGTAGGATATTACGTATCATTGCTGGCTCTTGCAAGAAATCAGGTTGCTTATCCAAGCGCCGGTCTTTTAAGGGATATTGACAACTACAAGGTGATAAAAAGCATAGGAGAAGAAATAGATGAACTGATACAGGAAAGCTTTTCTACCATTTCAGAAAATGAAATAACCGTTAACAGCTATTTCGGCAAATCAGATATTCCTGAATTCCAAAAATTAATCAATAGCCTGAAAAATCTTTATCCTTCACCGCTCATGCGATACCATTTTGTCAAAAGAGGCACCTGGTCCATGAACAGAATAAAAGTACTGGCATTGAAGGAGACCTTGAATCTTGACTATGATTTGCTGAAATCATACGCCAGGGAATATTTCTCCGATAAAAGGTTTATCCGCAGCTCTTTAAAACGCTACAAGTATTATATGGCAATACTTGTTGATCCTGATGAAAAACTGCCACCCTCGGACAAAGAGGCACTTGACAGATTTGGAAAGGCTGCTGAATTGATCGGGTTTTATGTTGAGTACATTACAAAAAAGGATTTTTCAAGGATTCCTGAATTTGATGCACTCTTCATCAGAACCACCACAAATGTCAACGACTACACTTATGACTTCTCCAGATACGCCTATGCGGAAGGGCTGGTAGTAATCGATGATCCATGGTCAATCTTAAGATGTGCAAACAAGATTTATCTGTTTGAAGCACTTAGAAATGCGAAAGTAAACATGCCTGGCACATGGGTGATAAACTGCAAAAGCAAATACAAGAATAAACTCCGCAATCTGTCATATCCCCTAATCCTCAAGTTGCCGGACAGTGCTTTTTCGGCAGGCGTCTACAAGGTAAGGGATGAAACAGAATGCCTTGAAAAACTCAAGGAAATGTTTAAACGATCGGAATTGATAGTTGCACAGGAATATATGCCTACAGAATATGACTGGAGGATAGGCATTCTGGATGGAAGGTTTCTTTACGCCTGCAAATATTATATGGCTAAAAACCACTGGCAGATAGTAAGCTGGGAAAACGGAGCGGGTGACATAGACGAGGGCGGCTATGAATCGGTTGATGAGTCGGATGTACCTCAAAAGGTTCTTGATGCTGCACTGAAATCTGCATCGATAATTGGGGACGGACTGTACGGTGTGGATATTAAAGTCAAGGGACGAGATGTGTATGTTATCGAAGTGAACGACAATCCCAACATTGACCACATGGTAGAAGATGCGGTCGATGGAGACAATTTATATAAGAAAATAATATTGTCGTTCTACAACAGGCTTGAAAGCAATACGAAAATTTTAAGAACAATATGTTAATAAATCAAGCACAAAAATTCAAAAAACAGGATAAATGATGATTTTGACTATGATTATGACGACCTCGGTGATTGATCCCGTCCATAGTCCATTGCAAATAAATAGTTCATCATATGATACCATAAGAGACTCAGGCTCAAGATGCCCGGGTCTCTTTCATGTATATTTACTTTCCTAAGCTGCCTTGATGGCCTTAGAATTTATTTGTCTAGCAGTATATGTCTCCGGGTCTGTATCCCTCTGGAAGCTCTTCCTCTTCCAGGAATCTGAAACTGTCGTCACGAAGTAGGGGAAGAAACACATCATAGGGTGTATGTGAAAACTCGCATGCATAGCTGTTGGCACCAAACCACTTGCCTTCCTTGCTGCTCAGGTTAAGGCCTCTTGCAAATTTTGTGAAATTCGAGCAGTCATGGACTGCAAGGTTCCATTTCTCCTCATCTGCAATCTTCATAAGCTTCAAAGTCAGCTCTCTGCTCCAGACGGGAGATATGTATCCATGTCTTGAAATGTACATGTTCTCGCCGTAGTAGTTGCCTATGTTGTTTCCATTCAGGTGAAGTTCGGCACAATTGATGAAGTCGGGACCTACAGCCATGATGGCTTCCTTCTTCAACAGAAACGATTCAAAGAACTCCGGCGTCATCGGCGTTTCTATGCCCACACTTCCAATGTACTTTTTGGCGATACCAATGTTCTCTATAACCTTGTCGGAACAGTTCGTAGCACCAAGGTTGAAACGAATCTCGTCAAGACCGGCTTCGCCAAGGGCCTTCAGAGTCTCTTCAGTGGCCAGGAGTCCATTGGTGTAAAGATGCTGGTGGATATTGGCTTCGCTGAATTTTTTGATGACAGAATAATACTTTTCAATCTCCATGAAGGGCTCCAAATAAACATATGCAATTCCGGTAGGTTTATCATGGATTGAGAGAAGCAGGTCTAAATCCTTTTCAAGGAACTTTGTGCCGCCGATTTCCCACATGCCTTCTCCAATAGGAGGTATATCATCAAGTTCACCGTAATTGTAGCAAAACCTGCACTCTATATTGCACTTGTTGGTCTTTCTAACGGCACTCAACCCCGTCCCTAGAAGACACGACCTGCACCCATCGGAAAACTTGTTGTCATCTCCAACATAATATGTCCTGTTTTCCAGGGTCTTAAGACCTCTTATCTCCGACATCAATTTCTCAACATTGTTTTCAACTGCTGCCTCAATTTGTGCAAACACGGCATATACTATTTCCTGCTGCCAGGTCAGAATCTCCTCGTCCTCAGGCATCATTGAAAAAAATTCAAACCACGCCAGGGCATCTTTCTTTGAAATCTTCATTTTGGATCCTCCATATATATCCTGCGGAAGAATCCATATGAATCTTCCGAATATTCTATAATTACTGCAGTTCACATTATAGCATATAAAACCCATTGATTCATCCAGAAACTTTCAAACAAGAAGGTTCCTTTCGGAAAAATGGCATTTTGGGGTTATTTCGCAACCAAGAGGTCTTGAAGGTCCCCTACCGTTTCCACAATATATGTAGCCCCGGCATTCTCCAGTTCCTTTCTATCTCCATATCCGAACAGAACCCCCACTGAATCAATCCCCGTCTTCTTTGCTCCCATGATATCTTGCTTCCTGTCCCCTACCATAAGTACAAGTGATAAGTCTGTAATACCGCAGGACTTCATGGCATAAGCGATGACATCGCTTTTTTCAATTCTTGTCCCGTCAAATTTTGATCCTGCAATATATGAAAAGTATTTATCCATTTCAAGATCCTCCAATATCCTTCTGGCATAAGCTTCGGGTTTGGATGTTGCAACTATGAGAGTCTTGTTTTCTGATTTAAGTCTTGTGAGCAACTCTTCAATTCCCTTATAAACCGAGCTTTCGAATATTCCTTTAGTGGAATAATATTCGCGGAAATACCTTAGTGCTTCATTGGCATCTTCTTCGGAAAATCCACAGAAATTCTTGAAGGAGCTCACAAGGGGAGGTCCAATAAATTTTTGCAGTTCATTCCTGTCAACAATCTCTATATCATATTTTTTCAAGGCATATATTATGGAATTTGTAATACCGTCAATGGAATCGGTAATTGTTCCATCCAGGTCGAATAAGATATATCTGTAGTCTTTCAATTAATAGTCCCCCCCTTTAGCAAAGGTACTGATTCCTGCTTCATTTATATTTGCCCGATTATCTGTTCCAGCCATCTGCAGAAGTCCGCAGAAGCCTTATTGGCCACCTGAACAACGTGTTCGTGTGAATGCTTCTTCTTTTGGATGCCGGTAGCCATATTCGTTATGCATGCAATGCCAAGAACATCCATACCCAAATAATTTGCTGCAATGGTTTCAGGAACCGTCGACATGCCTATGGCATCCGCACCCATCCTGCCAAATGCACGGATTTCCGCTGCAGTTTCATAGTAGGGACCCACGAAACCCGCATATACTCCTTCTCCATAACTGATATTCAGCTCGTCTCCCGTCTTCCTGGCCAGGTCTATGAGGTCCAGCTTGTATGGCTCCGTCATGTCAGGGAACCTCGGTCCGAACCTTTCATCATTTGGTCCAAACAAGGGATTGGCGCCCATAAGATTAATGAAATCATTTATTATCATCAAGGTTCCAGGTTCAAACCCGGTGTTGATACCTCCACATGAATTCGTTACTATAAGCTTTTCAACACCCATCATTTTCATAACATATACGGGGTATGTAACCTCTTTCATAGTATAGCCTTCGTAATAGTGAAACCGTCCCTGCATTGCAACGACTTCAGTGCCTCCTATTTTCCCAAAAGCCAGACGTCCTTCATGTCCTTCCACGGTTGATTTGGGAAAATTTGGTATGTCTTCATAGTCTATGGTGGTCATCTCTTCCATGGAATCTACAAGACTTCCAAGTCCCGAGCCCAGAATCAACCCCACTTTTGCCCTGGTATCTGTTTTACTATTGATATAATTCTTTGATTCAACAACTTTCTCATACATGTTCATCATCTTTTCTCTCCTCCAATATAGATTGATGAGACAAAATTTTTCCTGTCTAAACATGTACATTATACCATCTTTTCAATCAAAAAAGCAGCTTCGCTGCGTTATCCATATCACACTTCGGAAAATTATTGCAAAACAAGAAGGTGCCTTTCGGCACCTTCCATTTCTATGTTCTATTCCATTCTATTTCTTGATGTTCTTCTCTATTTCGTCAAGCTTCTTCGCTGCAAGGTCACGTCCGCCAATTCCAAATGCAATCGCGAAGGCTACTGCAAGTGCGCCTATTAGGAATATGAATGCATACTCTATGATGTTTGATGCAAGTCCCATCTGGCTCAATCCCATGCTGATCGCCAGCATAAGAATTGCAACCTTTGCTATAAGGGAAAGAACCTTGCTGTTTTTGGATTCCGACTTCTCTATGATGCCGGCTATAAGGTTGGCCACATAAAATCCCAATCCTATGATGATCAAGCCTATTATTATGTTGCCTGCTAGAAGGACAAACTGCTCGACCAGTCCGGAAACCTTCGAGAAACCCAGCACGTCCGCTGCCTCAAGCGCCGAAAACAGGACTATTGCAACCATTACCAGCTTGCCTGCAAGCTCTGACAGGTTGAACCTTGTATTTTTGAGTCCTATCAGCTCAGGAACCTTGTTGAATCCAACCTTTTCAAGAATCCCTGTAATCAGTTCACCTACAATCCTTGCAATGAAGTATGCAAATGCCACGATTATGAAAGCAGATAGCAGACTTGGAATGAAATTGAATATCCTTTGCAGCATGCTTGTTGCAGGCATCGCTATGCTTTCAAGTCCAAGTATGTTTAATCCGGATATGATGATTGGAATAAGTATGACAAAATATACTATGGATCCCAGCAATTCCGCCAGACTCGTTTTGGTCTCATCCTTCTCTTCGTCCCTTTTGACTCCCAGCCTGTCCACGTTCAGTGTCTTAAGCAGGTTCGTAACAATTGTCTTTACAAACTTGGCAATGAACCATCCAATGATTACAACCACTGCAGCCGCAAATATGTTTGGTATGAAGCTCAAGAAGGTATCCACCATGTTCTGTACCGGAGAAAGTACGCCTTCCAGTTCAAGGGTGCCGAGTATGGCGGGAAGGAACAACAGGAATACAAGCCAGTAAACCAGTTCTGCAATTGTAGTGCTCAGCTTGACTTTCTTGGGTCCCTCTTCCATCTGTTCTTCAAGTTTCTTGTCTATGTTGCTTTTGCTGAATATGCCTAGAATCAGCTTTTTCAGGAATGTTGCAATCACCCAGGCGATAAGTACCAGTATCAGTGCCCCTATGATCTGCGGCAGATATGCAAATATTGTGTTCAGGATATTGTTGAGGGGCTGTGTAACGATGGTGAGTCCCAGTACCTGAAGGGTGGCAACAAGGACGAATATCAGTATGACGTAGTATACGCCCCTGCTGATGAGGTGCGGCAGGTCCATATCCTTCATCTTTTCAAACTTGTCAAACACCTTTTCATTAATAAACTTGCTTTTTGTCAAAACCTTTTTAATGCCAGAGGAAATGAATCTTGCGATAATCCATCCTATTACAAGGATGAGCACAGCTGCTATCAGCTTACCACCGATGGTCTGAATCTGAATCCAACTTACATCCATAACTAAACCTCCGTATTATTTTTTTATTAATGTTTTCGTGAAAATTCCCAAGTTGATTAATTCAATTATATTCTTTTTTTAGAAATAAATCAAATTTCAATAATACCTGTTCAGTTTCTCAACCCTTCCGATATCCCTTGTGGTAATAAATTATGATTAACAACTCTCCTTATATTATTTCTTTCAGTTTTAAGGTATACTTTAACTAGGAAAAATAGACATGAGCTAGAGAGGACTGACCGCAATTGAAAATGGAATGGATTTGATTGAATCTGTTATAGAATAATTACCAAAAATATTAGAAAATCTGAAGGAGAAAATCATGAAAAATTATAAAAATATGAAACCTCAATTTGATTACCAGGAATTAATTGATGAACTAAAAAGTGAAGTAAGGGCAGGGAGCTTAACGGAAAATGATATTATTCAAGTTCTAAGATCCCATAAGGCTGACAAGAATGGTTACTACCCAATTATCGACTGGCATTACAACAAGGAAACCATGGAAATGGAACTGGCCCCGGACAGCCTCGATGACGAGGAAGATATCCGGGAAAAGAATATAATAAGAGAACAGTATCTGGAAGACCTGCCTGTTCTTAAAGATATGACCGTTAAAGCATGTCTGGCAGAGATGTTTGAAAAAAGCAAGTAGCGGTCAAATACGAAATTATGCTTAAAAAATGGAGCTGTCAATTTTACTGATATTATCAACAACATCAAAGATTTCTGCTGATGTTATCCACAATTACTGAATTTGACAGTGTCTTTTGTTGATATCTTAATATCATAATTAAATGCTTAAAAGCAATAATGCGTAAAATACGAGACTATGAATAATGAAACCTGCGACAGCACCTATACCGGCACTTCTTGCTTTAAGTGGATAGCTGTTTTTCCATGCAAAATATAGAATTAATCCAACCAATGGAAATAGAAAACCTAAAACCATTATTCCACAACTTTTCCCATCTCCATTGGTTTGCTTGGATTTATTGCCTCCTGACCTTCTAGGCATGATTACATCTGCTGCGCAAATTGAACACTGATACCGTTAGGGTCCTTTACATAGAAGAATCGAATGTGTGGATTTGGCTGCACAGGCTCTCTATATATTTCGATTCCCGCTTCCTTCAATTCCCTAATCTTGTCATCAACTGAATCTGTTGAAAAACCAATGGATATCTGGTCGCTTACCGGATATGAGTCTCCGTCTCCTGCATCTATCAGCTCCAACTGGGTTCCACCGTCACCCAGGAAGGCAATTTCAACTCCCGGGCGTGCCTCAAACCGTCTGTTTACAGACAATCCTGCAAAGGTTTCATAGAATTTGATTGATTCATCCAGATTTTTCACATGCAATGTACACCATAAAAAAGACATAATATTTCCTCCTGTTTTGATAATAGTATTTTTATTATGAAGATAAAAAGCAAAGTAAATTAATATATCAATACAATAGAACCTACAGGAATATTATCATATATGTACTTTGCAGCATCGACCGGCAACCTGATACATCCATGGCTTGCAGGTTCGCCAATTTTTTCGGCTTCCTCCACTATGATGTTTCCATCCTTATCGAAAGGTGTAGAGTGAAAAAGATAAATCCATCGAAAACCAACCCAATATTTCAAACCTACTCCAAATCGTTCGATATAAGACCATTCTCCTCTTCTACCATCTTCTATTTCAAAGATTCCTTTTGGAGTGAAGCTGTCCCATACTCCGCTTGATCCCAGTGATTCTTTTACTAAATCTCCATTTTTGAATATTTTCAATGTCTGGTCTTCATGAGTAAATATAAGGACATATTCACTGCTGTCCTTGTTGTATTCATGTGGAGGTATTTCCTCAGTCCGTATGCTAATTGCTTCTGCATAGCCTTCCGAGCCATCTTCAAGCCTTACTTTAAACCAACCAAAGGGAACAGTTTCTATCAATTCTACTTCCTCATAATCTTCAAGAGTGCCTATAATATTGCCCTTATAACTATTAATATCATATACGTTTATTTCGCCATCAGTCTCATTAGTGTCCAATACCTGCCCCATATATATTTTAGGTTCCTCAACTTCAGGAGTTGAACCTTCTTGTTCTGTATCGATTTGACTTTCGGTAATAATTTCTTCTTTCTCTTCTTTTTGTTGTGTGTCTTCCTTCAGGACACATCCGGTCACCATTAATGCCATTGTTAATAAAAATATCACTTTTCTGTTTTTCATTATACTGATTCTCCAATTATTTTTTTATTTCTTAATCCCAATTCAGCATATTCCAATAACTATTCTATCACTAATTGTATGCACCTACAATAATAAATCAAAGAACCATATTCCCTCTCAATGACTTCGTCTGAAGCGAGAATATAAGCCACTACCCTCTTGGCGTAAAATTATAAATAACCACAAAAATACAAAAAAGCAGAATAGATGAAGTATTACAAACATCCATTCTGCTCTCGAATTAAAGCACCTTATCCAAAAATTCCCTTGCCCTGTCGGACTTTGGACTTTCAAAGAATACCTCGGGTGTAGTGTCTTCAACTATCCTTCCTTCATCAAGAAAACATATCCTGTCGCAGACATTCCTTGCAAATCCCATTTCATGAGTGACCAGGGCCATTGTTATTCCCGTATGGGCAAGGTCCTGTATTACCGTCAAAACCTCCTTGATCATCTCAGGATCAAGGGCCGATGTAGGCTCGTCAAACAACATTATCTCCGGCTCCATGGCAAGGGCTCTTGCAATTGCAACCCTTTGTTTCTGACCTCCGGAAAGCTTCCCGGGATATACATTTTCCTTGTCCTTCAGACCGACCTGCTCCAGCAGAGCCATGGATTTCTTGTAGGCTTCGTCATAGCTCATTTTCTTGACTTTTGTTGGAGCAAAGGTCATATTCTCTATTACAGTCATATGGGGGAAAAGATTGAAGTGTTGAAAAACCATGCCGACATTTTGACGTATTTTCATGATATCAACATTGGGAGCAGTAATCTCATCATCCTTAATGAAGATTTTCCCTTTCGTGGGCACCTCCAACAAGTTCATGCATCTCAGCAAGGTGGATTTACCTGAGCCGGAAGGTCCAATAATGGATACAACTTCTCCTTTTGAAATATTAAGGTTTATTTCCTTCAATACTTCAAGCTTTCCAAAACTTTTATAGACATTTTCAACTCTGATCACTTCTTCTCACCCACCTTTCAAGTCTGTTGGCAAACAGTGTAAGGACCATTACCAGAACATAGTATGTGGCGGCTGCCAGCAGATACGGCTCAAAGGCCCTGTATGTTATGTTCTGAATCATCTGGGCGCCTCTCATTATATCCGTTACACCAATCATGGCAACCAATGATGATGATTTCAACAGTCCAATAGCTTCATTTACCAGTGAAGGCAATATCATCTTAAGAGCCTGGGGAAACACAATCTTTTGCATCATGAGCTTGTAGGGCACTCCCAGGGACATTGCAGCCTCTCTCTGGCCCTTGTCCACCGACATGATTCCGCCCCTCATGATTTCAGATATGTATGCTGCAGCATTGAGACCGAAGGTAAGTACGGCTGCTTCAAGTGCAGTGATGCTGTATCCCGTTACCTGAGGCGTTGCATAATAGATGAGAAACAGTTGAACCAGCAAGGGTGTTCCCCTGAACACGGAAGTGTATGCATTAGCAAGTGCCACCGGGATTTTTTTGCCGGACACCTTGACAAGGGTGAGCAAGGTTCCCAATACAAAACCTGCAATCATTGAAAAAAATGTAAACAGTAAAGTTACCCATATGCCATTAATAATCAAAGGTACATATTCTGCCGTAGTTCTAAAATCCAGTATCATTTGCCATCAATCCTTTCGTGTTTTTTAGGAAACTGTATTTACTGAGCAAACTCCTCACCACACCATTTGATGATAAGCTTGTCCATCTCTCCATTCTCAAGCATCTTGTTCAATTCAGCATTGAATATTTCAGTAAGCTCCGAATCTTTCTGGAAAGCTATTGCAAAACTATTCTCTCTGCTCTTGTCGTATTCCAGAACATCAAATTGAAGGTCCGGGTTTTGTTTTACAAATTCTGCTGCCTGATTTGCATCAAGAATTGCTGCATCTCCTCTCTTGTTAAGAAGTTCCTGGATTACTGCAGGTGTTCCATCGATTGCAAGTACTTCTGCATCTGCTATATTGTCATTTGCCCACATTTCATAAGTTGTACCAAATCCTACAACAATTTTCTTTCCTTTTAGTTCTTCAAGAGTAGTCAACGGCATGTCTTTTCTACTTACTGTTGCTATTCCCGGATAGAAATATGAAACAGAAAAATCCACATTCTTCAATCTTTCAGCAGTAGGTGATATTCCGGAACATACGAAATCAGCCCTGTCGCTTTGAATTGCACCAACCAATCCTGCAAAAGCCATATCTGTAATCTCATAAGTGAAACCAAGCTGTTCAGACAGATATTCAACCAGCTCAAGGTCCATTCCAATGAAATTTGTTTTTCCATTTACAATTTGAACAGATTCAAAAGGTGGAAATGTTGCATTGATTGCATATCTCAGGTGTTGACCCTCGAGAGGTCTTTTGTTCTCTTCCGGATTGTTGGCAACTTCTTCTGCCGGTGCCGGCTCTTCAGCCTTTTGAGCACACCCTGTTACCATTGACATCATTAAAATCAAGACCAATCCAATAATAATACTCTTTTTAAACTTTTTCATACTTTCCTCCATCTTCAATAATATTTTATTCAATATCTCTATATCAATATCCAGACAGTAAGTTAATTTGCATGATGGAAAATAATTTTTATCATCATATAATACTATAACTTATCCACTTCTGAATAATCAATATCCTAATTCACAATCCCATGATTGTCATCTGGTTTCCTTCGATTTCTCCAATTTCGACTCTTCAAAGTAGTTCAGCATTTGAGTACCCGTCGCATACCACACATTTCCCAATTCTTCCATATAGTCAAGCAAGTCTTCAAGCATTCCTATCCTGCCCGGCGCACCAATCGCCTGAGGATCCAGTTGCAGTACATAGCACAGACCATAATCATGGCAACCATAGAATTCGTCTTTCCAGTTGCTCAATACCCCTGTATAATTGGCAATCCTTCCCTGTCCAGCAGGAAAAGCGGGCTTGTAGTTAAATGCAAAATACGGCAAATCGTAATTGACCCAATGTATTGGTATCTCAAGCAATTCCATATCATTTCCCAAATCATTGTAATATGGACGGTCATCATCGCTAAGATTACTTGAATAGCACAAACCGTTATTTTTGGCAATTCTCAAGGTGTCCATAGTCAATTCACCTTCAGGACTTCTGAATCCTCTTGGTTTTACACCGCATGATTTTTCAATGGCTGAAATGCTTTTCTTGATAACCTCATCCTGCTCCGCTTCTGAAAGCAAAGCCATATTTTCATGCCTGTATCCAAGTGATGCTATTTCATGCTCCTGTTCTCTTATCTCTATGATTTTATCCCCATAGTTTTCTGCAATCCAGCCAGGCACGAAGAAAGTTCCTTTTATATTTCTCTCCTTCAATATGTCAAGAATCCTATTAAGTCCTCTCTTCATTCCATATTGGCCCAAGGAGAGAGTTTTAGGCATGTTTTCACACTCCGGGTCAAGCTGCAGCCAAAACAACTCAGCATTCAGATTTATTGTTATCATGACAGCACATTTTTTACCCTCAGGCCATTCTATCTTTTCAACAAACACAGCATTTCCTCCTCAGTCAATTGTTATCCCTGAACCAATCAGCAATCTCAGTCCCCGTTGCCACCCATACATCTTCTCTGGTCGCTATACTCTTTAGAAGATATTCCAGTATCTGTATCCTTCCCGGAGATCCTATGACCTGGGGATGGAACATATATGAAATGCAGAGTCCGTATTTGTGGTGCCCTTCAAATTCCCTGTAGAAATTGTCCTGCACATTTTTGTAACAGGAAATCCTGTCCTGTCCTGCCGGTTCTGCAGGGTACATGTTGTAAGCCATTGCAACATAGTCGTCCACTTCCCACTTGGTGGGTATTTCAATGAAGTCTGTTTCACTTCCATCAATGACGGTTCTATAAGGCCTGTCATCTCCTCTCATGGAACTGGAATACATGAAGCCTCTGTCATACAGCAGCTTGGGCGTATCTACGGCCCAGTCCCCTGAAGGAGTACGAAATCCCGTCACTTCACGTCCTATCAATTTTTTGAATATTTCCTGGCTCTTTTCAATTATCTCTATCTGTTCTTCAGTAGATTTCCCGGCGAATCTTTCATGGGCATAGCCATGATGTCCAATCTCATGTCCGGCATCATCTATTCTTTTCACCACTTCAGGATACCTTTCGGCTGTAACTCCCGGAACAAAGAAGGTAGCTTTAACTCCGTACTTGTCCAACTTGTCAAGTATCATATCAATACATCTTTTGGGGCCGTACTGCCCTATGGACAATGACTTGATATATTTTCCCCCGTTTGGAAGATCTCTGTTGCCGTTTTCCCACGTGGTGTCTCCATCCAGATCGAAAGTAAACATTACGGCACTTCTTCTATTGCCAGGCCATTTGTTATATTCCATTTTTTCTCCTCTTATACATCAATTGAATTAACAGCAAAATCATATGTATTTCCACTTACAATCAATGCAATATTCATGCCAAATTATTAATAAAAATACAAAACTCTCAATCCACTGCAACTCTAACAACTCGTTTGTGATCTGATCCATGACTATCATTTACAACAGAACAAAAGAGGCGTATTAGGTTAATCATTAACCTAATACGCCTCTTTCTATATATTCATCAATTATTTCCAAAAGCATTTGCCCATCCTGAGTAATAACACTGCCACCTCGACCTTTTGCAGACCTTACAAAACCATATCCTGAAAGTTTGCTCAAGGCCTTTCTTACTTCTGCTTCTGTATAAAAACCGCCACTCTCAACAATTTTTTCCAACAGTCTGCTGCGGCCATACCGTTCTCTCTTCTCCAGTGAATCATTTAAAATGGATAATACCTTGCCGTACAATTCGATATCCCTGCCTTCATTGAGTACGAACTTGTCTATTATAGTCGCCGTATGGCCTACATCACTTTTTTCCAAAACGGCCTTCCTCTCCTTCAATGGAGGGAGATCCTCTACTTCAATGATTTCCTTGTCCTTACTGGTTAAAAATTCAACCATATTCCTAAGCTCTCTGACATTTCCCCTCCAGGGGTATTCCACCAAGGTTTTCTCAACATCCTTGTGAAGCTTGATATTTGAATCCATCTTGTCTGCCATAGCATAGAACAAGGTTAAAATATCCTCTTTTCTATCCTTGAGATCCGGCAGGGACAGAGGCAGAACATTGAGCCTGTAATACAAATCCTCCCTGAAATCTCCTTTCTCAACCATTTCATACAAATCCCTGTTCGTCGCCGATATTATCCTTACATCTATGTCAATGGTCTTATTGGACCCAATCCTGGAAACCTTCTTTTCCTCCAACACTCTAAGCAGTTTAGACTGGAGCTGCAGAGGCATATCGCCAATTTCATCAAGGAAAATTGTCCCCCTGTGAGCCAGCTCAAAGTATCCGATCTTGCCGCCTTTCTTTGCACCTGTAAACGCCCCTTCTTCATAGCCAAACATTTCGCTTTCCAGCAAGTTTTCCGGTATTGCAGAACAGTTTACTGCAACAAAATTATATTTCCTTCTTGAAGAAGCATTGTGTATGCTTTGTGCAAACAGCTCCTTTCCTGTACCGCTTGAACCCATAATCATTGTTGAAGCTTCAGCCCTGGCTATCCGCTTTCCCGTTTCTATGACGCTTTTCATTACCCTGCTGCTGCCGATGATATCCTCAAAGGTATGCTTGGCAACATGATTCGTTCCGCTGAGCTTGGACCTCATACCGTGCTGCTTCTCTTCAACCTCTTCAAAGTCAGTCAGAGTCACTATATGGCCCACATTTTCATTCTCGAGCCTTATTTCCACTACTGTTGCAATCAAATGGGCGTGTTCAATATCTATAAGCTTTTCATCTTTTGAATTAATGTCCAGTTCCGGAAGTATTTCCTCTATGTTGAATCCCATAAGGATCTTCGTTCTTTGGGACAGCAGTTCCCGCGCCTTTTCATTGGTCAGATATATCCTTCCCAGAACATCGGTGATTATTATCCCTTCATTCATCAGTTTGATCAAGGTGTTGAGCTTCTCGGTCATTCCTTTTCTGTCTTCAAAGAGCTTATCCATGCCTGAATTGATATAATACAGCTCGTTCCTGGCATCAACGGCCTCATTGGCGGAAAATTCTTCATAAACACCCAGCTTATGTGCAATATTGAACAGACTGTTCATGTCTACAGAACTTTCACCTAGATCGATAACCGTATCCATTCCCTCCGGAACAAGATCAGTTTCGTTGGGAGTGATTGCAACCCCGATAGACTTATCATATTCCTCCTGACCATAGTATGGATATAGTTCGATATCCCTGAAGCCGGCATCATACATGAGAGTTATTGTATGCATGCATGACCTGTTGTCAAAATTCACAAGCAAAGCCTTTGTGCCCTTGGGCACTTCTGCAAGTTTCTCAATCTGCTTGTTGTTCAAGGTCACTGCCAGGACAATGATTTCCGATCCGCTTCCAATCTTCCTGCGAACCTTCTGAAAAATATTGAATGCAGACAATAAAACAAAATCTTCCTCCAGGGTATCTATACTGTCGACTTCATCAATTGAATAGGACTTGAATTCGGCATATTTACCCAGATAACGCGAAACATTCATCATCAAAAAATCTGCATATTCTTTTACAGTTGCAACCACAGCTATACTTTTCATAATCTCTCCTAAAAACCTAATATCATAACGAAATTATACTAAAGGTGCAGTCACTTTGCAAGAAAGCTGGTTTTACAGCTCCACATTGCTGTTGTTCATGAAGGGAGGATACACTGCCGGATTGTGTCGCATACCCAGTCTTGCACACATCTCTGCATAGGCAACGGAAATGAATGCAGGATCAAACACCTTCACAGGCAGCTCTTCCTCTATCATATCTCCATAGCTTGCCATTCCCAGACAACCAAGAATCACTCCATCCACCTGCTCCTTATCCACTGCATCGGCACAGACATTCTTCAGGTATTTTCCAGTAATTCCGGGGTCTGATCTCAGCTCCATTATAGGTATATCAAGGGCCCTTACAGAAGTCATCTTTTCCCTTGCTATGCCGTTTCTCATAAGCCTTCTATATGTTCTGGGTATATTTATACGCTCTGTAGTTATTACCGTAAATCTGTTGCAAAGCATGTTTGCCGCCGACAACGCTGTTTCTCCCGGACCTATGACAGGTATCCTTACATTCTCCCTCACGGCATCTATCCCCACATCACTGAAACAGTATATGACGATGGCATCAAATCCATCCTTCTCCGCCTGTATGCTCTCCTTCACCAGTTCTGCAGCGGCAAAGGCCTCATCAGTATTGCAGTCCAGTTCATCCGGACCTCTTTTTATGCAGTCTACAGATATTCCAACTCCTGGCGAAAGTGCCTTCGAAAGCATAACTTCCCTCTCATCAAGTGTTTTTCTATCCATTGCCTTATCCGGCATAATCACCTTTATCTTCATTACATCCTCCTGTTGCAACAGTTTTGTTTTTCCTTGGATTTCAACATTCTAAAAATTGTTTTCCCGGCATCACTTACTTTTGTGCCGCCTCTTCCCTTCTTTATGACAACCAATCCGTAATCCTGAAGTTTCTTCAACACGCTTCTTACCTCCTGCTCGGAAAGATATATGCCCCTCTCCTTCGACATGACGGAAATGCTTCTTCTCCCTATCCTCTCATTCCTGTCATAGGACTTGACTAAGGATTCAAGTACAAATATTATTTCATCAATATTCCAATTCTCATTTATGAATCTCTCGTACAATCCATCATATTCACCGGAAGTTTCAAAAGAATATTTCTTCTCTGCAACAAAAGGCAAATGATTCAACCCTACAATATTCTCGTCGATATTGCTGAGGTATTCAACATAATTTACCAACTCCCTGATATTACCGGGCCAATCGTGTCTGTAGAACTCTCGTCTTGCCTCTTCATCAATAACAAATTCAGAATGCAGCCGCTTCTTATATTCATCAATTATTAAAAACATATCATCCTTCCTGTCCCTAAGGGACGGAATCTTGAGAGGCAACACATTCAACCTGTAATAAAGGTCCTGTCTAAACTCCTTTGATTTAACCATGTCTGCAAGGTTTTGATTTGTTGCCGATATTATCCTTACATCCACGTCGATGACTTCGTCTCCACCTATCCTCATAATTGTTCTTTCCTGGAGGACTCTCAACAATCTTGCCTGCAGCCCCAGTGACACTTCACCTATTTCATCAAGAAAAAGAGTCCCCTTGTGTGCAAGTTCAAAGAGCCCTATCCTTCCCTCTTTTCTAGCACCTGTGAAAGCTCCTTTTTCATATCCGAATAATTCACTTTCCAGAAGATTTTCCGGCAGCGCCGCACAGTTTACAGCTACAAACTGATAATCCTTTCTATATGACTCGTTATGTATGGCCTGTGCAAAAAGTTCCTTACCCGTTCCACTTTCTCCAGTAATCAGTACTGAAGAGTCCGACTTGGCCATCCTTTTTGCTATGGATTTACAATCATTTATGGCAGTACTATCTCCCAGTATATCATTAAAATTGTATTTAGCAACATGCCCTTTTCCTCTGAGCTGTACCCTGATCTCATGCTGTTTCTTTTCAATCTCCGTAAACTCTTCTATTACCGTAACAATACCATGGAACTTCCCTGCATTGACTATGGGCGACAATGTAAGGACAACATTTTTTGAGTTTATTGATATCAACTTTTGAACTCTGCCTTTACCTGATTCACTGACAGCATCGCAAGGAATGTCGCTTAAGACTTCATCAGCCCTTTCTCCAATAATCCTTCCCTTTCTATATCCGATTATTTTCTCGGCTGCTGCATTGTATGAACGTACTATTCCATCCGAACCGATCATTATTATTCCCTTATCAATGGAACCAAGGATAATGTCCAACTGCCTGTTCAACATCCTGTTTCTACCTATGATGTTCTCTATGCCATAACTGAAGTGCACTATTTCATCATAGTATCTCTTGAATGCTTCACTTTCAATCACTGTATCGATCTCAAGCTTCGCAGCAATATCCGTTATGGTACTTATATCAAGTACTCTATGACCTATATCAATTGTTTTTTCGACGAAATCCGGTACAAGTCGTTTTTCACCTGGAGTTATTGCCAGCGACCTTTCATTGACAGTCCCTGCTTCGGGATAATAGGGAATAAGCTTATATTCGCTGTATCCAAGTTGATTCAGCAGCAGTATCGTCTCAATGCACACCTTGTAGTTGATGTTCACCAGCAAGGCTTCAGTCCCTTCAGGAAGCTCCCTCAACATATCCAGACCTTTCTTGGCAAGGGTATATTCCGCAACAATTATTTCGGTACTATTGCCAACAAGCTTCTTGACTTCTTGAAAAATGGTAAAGGAGGATATCAGTACCAGATCCGCTTCAATAAGATCATAACTGTCATGTGAATCCAATGAATATTTTACCAAATCAATGAATTCACCAAACAATGGCTCGAGTTCTTTATAATAAATATCAACAGAATATGAATGCCTTGATACTATGGCAAGTTTTCTCTTTTTCATAAAACCACCTTCCCGGATTAATAGGTAGTGTCAAGTATGACACTACTCTTTTTTATAAACATCAAGTAAATGCAAGGTTTCCAGGCTTTTTTGAAACAAAAAAGCAATGACCCCCTTTTTAGGTTATAATTAGAGTTCCGACACAACTAAAAATACCAAAAAGGATGGTCATTGCTATGGACTCAATTGTAACCTATTTACTTGCGTATAATCAATATCTTTTACAAATTATTTCTTATCTTCTTAATTTCATCTTGAAATATATACCACTGAAAAAGCTCCTCGATGATACCGACAGCCCCAAGTACAACAAATTCAAGGTAGACAGGCTTCCCAAAATATATCGCTTTGAAAAAGTGGACTATCAGCTTCTCATCGGGTATTACGAGTATATGGACGGTAAACCTTTTAAGCCTGTCAAGAGACGCAAGGACAAGGGTGTTCCCGAAAACATAACCTGTCCAAAGTGCGGTGCTCCCCACATTTACCTCTACAACAACAATGGCGATAAAGGCCAGTATCAATGTAAGGTTTGCAGAACTACCTTCAAGGAATCTCATCACGTCGACAAACCCACAGTTTTCAAGTGTCCCTACTGCGGACGTACCCTGTCGCTCATCAAGGAGAGAAAAGAATTCAACATCCACAAGTGCTTGAATAACCACTGTCCATATTATCTGGAACAGCTTAAACGGCTGTCTCTCAAACAGATAGCTGAAGAGAAGCACAAATTCAAACTTCGCTACATCTACAGGGAATTCACCATCGAATTCATGAAGATGGATCTTAACACGCTTCCAAAAAGAGCTATCAACTTCAATTTCAGGAAATTCAGTCCTCATATCATGGGGCTTTGTCTTACCTATCATGTCAATCTCAATCTTTCCACCAGGACTACTGCCGATGCCCTCCGGGATATCCACGGTGTCAATATATCTCATGCCACCGTTGCAAACTATGCAATGACTGCAGCTGCTGTAATCAAGCCCTTTGTAGACAACTACAAGTACAAGCCATCCAAATCCCTGGCTGCCGATGAAACCTATATCAAGGTCAACGGCGTTAAGCACTACGTCTGGTTCATCATGGATACCGTCAAGAAATCAGTTCTCGGCTATCAGGTCTCCGACACAAGATCAACAGGTCCCTGTATCCTTGCCATGCGCATGGCCTTTGAAAAATTTACGAAGTTCCCTCAAGATGCCATCAAGTTCATCGCAGACGGCTTTACTACCTATCCCTTGGCACAACAGGAATTCTTCAGAGAAGATAAGAACTTTGAACTCATTCAGGTCATTGGACTTACAAACGATGACGAGGTTTCCACCGAGTATCGTTGGGCCAAGCAGATGATTGAGAGGCTCAATCGTACCTTCAAGTTTTCCTATCGTGTCACTAATGGCTATTCCAGCTCCGATGGCGCCTTCTATGGCGTTTCCCTCTGGGTGGCTTACTACAACTTCCTTCGTCCCCACAAGGTCAACAAGTGGAATGTGCTCAATGAAGTCGAAGGATTCAAGCCTGATATGAACATGCCCGCCAAATGGCTCATCTTGCTCCGTCTTGGTCAGGAAAAAATTCTTGAATTACAAGAAGCTAAACAGATTTCTGACTTCTGTTCCTAGATTCTTGAGCCTGAGATTCTATCAGCCATTTACATGCCCTTTACTGCGGGGAAAATACAATGCTATACTGTTGCATTCGAGATGGGGAAAGTCCTTCTGTTCCTGAGTTCCTTCGCCATCGATGGTTACCTTGCAGCATTGTTTTTGCGTGCAGTCAAGGGTGGCTGATCACCTTTTTCATCAGTATTTTTGGTCTATATTTCAGTTTTCTAGTTTCAAATATTTACAATTTTTGTACTTTGGTTTTTCATACGTTACTTTACACTACCGATTAATAATCAATAAATAGAAAAATTCAAAGCCGTAAAGTCTTTATAACTCAACTTTACAGCTTTGACCTATTTTATCTGCCAAGCATTATGTCATTACCTGTCAGGTCGCCAATTTTCGATGAACAGTCATCAAGGAATACTTTCCCTGCTTCTATCTGCCTTCCGACCTCCGTCGGTGCAGTACCACCAAATGATGTTCTCGCGTCAACACAGGCTTTGATGCTTATATCTCCCATGGAATCCCTTGTTATCCGCAAATCAATTTCCTGCAGTTCATCATCTGTAAGATCTTCCAAAATACACCCTTTGTTTTCACAGATTTTAACCATTTTACCCACTATCTCGTGGGCTTCCCTGAATGGTATATTCATTTTCACCAGCTGTTCAGCAATGTCTGTAGCATTAAGAAACCCCTTGTCCAGCTGCTTCTCTATCATATCCATCCTGAAATCAGTCTTCTCAAGCATGTTTGCAAAGATTTCAACGCTTGCCTTCCAGGTATCTACCGCATCAAAAAGTCCTTCCTTGTCCTCCTGAAAATCCTTGTTATACGCAAGAGGCGTCCCCTTCATTACTGTCAGCAGTTGAGTCAGGTCACCATATACCCTTCCAACCTTTCCTCTCAGCAATTCCGCCATATCCGGATTCTTCTTCTGGGGCATGATGCTGCTTCCTGTACAATAACTGTCATCAATCTCTATATATGAAAATTCCTGGGAATTCCACCACACAAATTCTTCCGCCCACCTTGAAAGATGCATCATGGAAATTGAAGCGGCACTCAGGAAGTCAAGACAATAATCCCTGTCGCTTACACTGTCCATTGCATTCTCTGTAGGTGCGGAAAAACCCAAAAGCTTTGCCGTCGTATGTCTGTTTGTTGGCAGGGTGGTCCCGGCCAAGGCGCAGGCTCCCAAAGGGCACAAGTCCATTCTTTCATAGGCGCTTAATAACCTGTCAATATCTCTTCTGAACATCTGGAAATATGCCATGAAGTGAAAGCCAATAGTCACCGGTTGTGCATGCTGCATATGAGTGAATCCTACGGTAATCTTATCTGCATATTTTTCCGCCTTCTCCAGTATGACCGATTCCAGGTGCACAAGTCTGTTCAGGATTTCCCTGATTTCATCCTTGAGATACATCCTCCCGTCAACCTGGCACTGGTCATTTCTGCTTCGTGCAGTATGCAGCTTCTTGCCTACATCTCCTATCCTGGCAATCAATCTGCTTTCAATTCCCATGTGGATATCCTCGTCCTCGACATCAAATACAATCTTACCACTTTCAATATCCTGTAAAATGCCGTTAAGGCCGTCAATAATCGAATCCTTCTCCGATACCGTCACAATACCCTGCTCCGCAAGCATGGTTACATGGGCAATGCTGCCTTCTATATCATTTTTATACAATCTCTGGTCATATCCTATGGATGCATTGAAAGTCTTTACAATATCATCCATGCTCTTTTCAAATCTGCCACCCCATAAACTAGTCATTCTACCCTGCTCCTTTATACTGTTTTAATCTGAGATTTCATTCTCTCTATTTCTTCGATTGTAGTATTTGGTATCTTTGTACCGAACCGCTTTGACAGAAAGATCATTGATGCAACAAGAACCACTACGGCAAGTCCCAGTGCCGTAACACTGCCTGTAAGTCCCGCAACTATGTAGGCCATAAAACTTATGACCCCGTTTAGCAAAGCATAAGGGATCTGTGTCTTGACATGGTCTATATGATCACATCCCGCACCTGTTGAAGCAAGAATCGTAGTATCGGATATAGGTGAGCAATGGTCTCCGAAGAGTCCCCCTGAAAGTACGGCACCTATACATACATGTATCGGCGATCCCAAAGTTACAGCCATTGGAATAACAAGAGGCATCATTATGGCGAAGGTTCCCCATGATGAGCCGGTTGCAAAGGACATTACAGCTCCTATAAGGAATACCAGACAAGGGACTGCCCATCCCGGCAACGTTCCCTGAGTCACCTCTATTATGTAATTTGCTGTTCCAAGACCTTTTCCCACTGTTCCCAAAGCCCATGCCAGAACAAGTATTACCGCAACGTTCATCATCTTGTTCATGCCTTTGAAATAAATGTCAAAACTTTCATTCAACGTGTTGACCTTGTCTTTTACCATCAACGATATTATTGTAATTGCAGCAAATAGATATCCCGTGCTCAGTGCTGTTCTAAATGCACTGCCAGGCACCTTCTTGAATGGAAAACCAAGCGGTGCAAGTATTCCAAAAAGTGTTACAAACAATACTATCAGCGGAAGCCATATCAGAATGGCTCTGCTGTTCTTGTTAACTTCATCATTGGCCATTCTAAGAGGACTTGAATTCGGCCAGTACCTTTCACCTGTATCCAGAATCCTTCTTTCAGCCTTTGCCATTGCACTGAATTCATACCCGGTGAATGCTACAAGCGGTACCATTGTTACTGCCATTATCGGATAGAACTGGAACGGGATAGCCTTGATGAATGCCGTCCAGTCAGACTCCATAACTCCAAGAGCTTCAAACTCCTTCTGTATGAGCCCCATTACGTAGACACCCCAGCCGATAAAAGGAACCAGGACAGCAACAGGAGAAGCAGTGGAATCAATAATCCATGCAAGTTTTTCTCTAGATACCCTAAGCTTGTCAAACAAGGGTTCAGATATTGGACCTACAATAAGAGGGGTTCCAAGATCCGAGAAAAATACAATAATTCCACCCAGCCATGTTGCAATCTGTGCCTTGAATCTATTGTCGACGATCTTGGTTATGAGCTTGGCAAAAGCAGCAGCCCCACCGGATTTCTCCATAAGACCTACAAAACCACCAATAAACACCAGCAACACCAGTACTCCTGCATTATAACTGTCAGTCAATTGAGTAAAAACGTATTCCTTAATCATAGTTGTAATCGCAGTTATTGGATTGCCGCCTACCAGTATCATAACTCCTGCAAACACTCCGATAAAAAGCGCCGGTATTACATTCTTGAATTTAATTGCAATAGTAATTGCCAGAAAAACAGGCAACAATGATAAAATTCCTACATGTTCCATTTTAATCCTCCTAGTTCTTTGAATATGCCAATAACATATCCATGATAATTTGTTTGGTTTAAATAGCTATTCATATATACATCAAGCAATTATCATGCCAGAAAACAAAAATGTAAATCAAATGGACATTCACACCAGAAAGGGCCTGTTTTCAATAAATATTTGATTTTGTATAAAGATGCAATTTTTAAAAGTTATTTACCAAAGGGTTAATACGGTTGTTTAAAGATTACACTTCGACCAAATAAACCCTTTTAAAATGCATATTTTCATGTAAAAAGACAGAACAGAAATCAATTTTCTGATGTCTGTTCTGTCTTTTTATAATTTCACTTTTGAATTAAGCAAGCTTTTCGATGCCGCAGTTCATACCATCCTTTCCAACACAAATGAAGCAGGTCTATCCACAATTTTCGCAAACTATCCACATTCCGGGGATAACTGCCATATTTAAGACCGCATCTGTATTTCATTATTGTTTATTTTAACCTTTTCTAATCACCCTCTAAAGAATACAGTATATATAAAGTCAACCATCAATATGCCCAGAACTGTAATTGACGTTATGGACAGCTGACGGCTGTCCATTCTGCCGGTAATTTTTTCAAATAACGGCTGGATCACATAAAGGAAGAACACTCCCCCCAGTCCGAATCGTATGGAAGGTGACAGGGCTATCCTCCCCTGGAAGTGTATGTCATAGTCAACATAGGTCTGCCAGGGCCAGGAACCGGTAGTCCATTCCATTATATAACTGGTGATTAGCTCAAGAAGAGTCGCCACAGTCATGCATCCCAGGAATACAGGCAATATCCACAAGAGCCTTTTACCGAAGCTTTTGTTCCTTATGATTGGATAGATTGCGAACAGAAATATCA
Source organism: Dethiosulfatibacter aminovorans DSM 17477 (assembly GCF_900142005.1). GTDB lineage: Bacteria > Bacillota > Clostridia > Tissierellales > Dethiosulfatibacteraceae > Dethiosulfatibacter > Dethiosulfatibacter aminovorans. The sequence goes on along the minus strand of NZ_FQZL01000004.1, from coordinate 217,014 downwards.
ACGCTCCCACACCATAGACGGGACAATAGGGTCCGAAGAGAACTCCTCTGTTTGAAAAACCCCATTTGTACACCACAACCTCCAAAAATACTTCATATATCCATCCGAACATTGAATACATTATGAAATACAGTATGTATTTTCTTAAATTCAACAATCTGTTAAATTTAATGTTATTTGTGTTTTCATTTATCATGACCTTCCCCCTTGAAGTATAACAATGTGATATCATATTTTTGAGCATATTAGGTATAATTGCTATTTATTATTCTATCACAAAAAAGGACCCAAACTCCATAATCAGTTCAGATCCTTGTTACAATTCCAGATTCAGTTTTCTAGCATTGTTCCTTCTTCTGTGACTTTCCCTGTCCATACCTTCTTTACTTGACCTTTGAAGATTCAGTAACACTTAGGATATTTACAAGCTTGTTCTTTCTAAGCTTATATATCTCATCTCTGGTAAATTCATTCCCATACTTCATTTCATCATCTGCATTAAGATATGTTACATAATACTTTGTGTTCATACTTGAAACCTCCGTTTAATTATTCTAAATTTTATATAATTATACATTGCATACTGTATGAAGTCAACACTTTTCTAATAAATATATATGGCAAAATCGCTCTTCACACTGAAACAGCGTATCAAAAAACCTCCATCTGTGGAGGTTAATCAATTTCACTATATTTTTCATTTATTGATTTTGTGAATATTCCATGTATATATTTTCCGTATCGTGATTGTACACTTTGCTTATTACATCACAGTTCTCTTACATTGATTCCATATTTCCGAATCTTCCTGTATATGGTGGACTTGCTCATGGAAAGCTGTTCGGCTGCCTTTAGTACATTCTTGTCGCAGCTTTTTATGGTGGCTATTATATTTCTTTTCTCCACGCTTTCCATATCTAGTATTCCATCACCAGCTATCTCTATTGCTGCACCATGGGTCATTTTCTCTTTGTTGTTTATTATATGGTCGGGAAGATATTCTGCGGTTATGACGTTGCCGTCACAAAGATAATAGGCTCTTTCGACAATGTTTTGCAGCTCCCTGACATTACCGACCCATCTGTATCTTTTCAGTGATTCAAGGAAGTCGCTTCCGTATATTTTAACACTGTTGCTGTTCTGGGTATTCAGCTTCAACAGAAAATGATTTGCGCAGATACTTATGTCGTCATCACGTTCCCTTAGAGGCGGCAGCTCCAGCTTGAAAACATTGAGCCTGTAATACAGGTCATGCCTGAAGTTCTTGTTCTCCACCTCTGTCAAAAGATCCCTGTTGGTTGCCGCTATGACCCTCACATCAAGCTTCTTCTCATAGTCGCTTCCTATTCGCCTTATGGAGAAATTGTCAAGGACCCTCAACAGTTTTGCCTGTACTTCCATTGGAAGTTCTCCGATCTCGTCGAGGAAAATCGTTCCTCCGTCAGCCAGTTCGAATTTACCGATCTTCCCGTCCTTCAGGGCACCTGTGAAGGCTCCTTTCTCATAGCCGAAGAGCTCGCTCTCTATGAGCTCCCTGGGAAGGGATGCACAGTTTATGGCAACGAAAGGTCCTTTGCTTCGCGGACTATAGTTGTGTATGGACTGGGCGAAAAGCTCCTTGCCTGTTCCGCTTTCCCCTTCTATCAATACATTGCTTCTTGTCTTTGCGATCTTCTTGGCCGATTCAGCGACTTTCCTTACAGATTCGCTGTCTCCAATAATATCTTCAAAATGATAGGTTGCTATATTTCCTGCAACCTTGTTTACAGTTCTGTGAAGATATTTGGTTTCCTTGAAGGCGATATTGAAACCGAATATCTTCTTGTCTATGATTATTGGAACAATATTGACGGAACAGTTGATCCTTCTACCGTCAACTATTGCTGTGGATTCCGTCAGGAATACATTGCGCTTTTCCGGCAGCCTGCCATAATCAAGGTCTGTGAAAATATCCCTTATGTCCATTTCCAATATTTTTTCATGTGGAACAAAAAGTATGTTGGATGCCTGATTGTTGGCTCTTATGACATTCATGTCCTTGTCAACAATGACCATGCCGTCCGATGTGCTTTCAAAGGTCGTTTCAAGGAGTTTATGGGATTTCTTAAGGGCCATCTCCCTCTCGATGGTATATATGGCGGCAACAACAATGCCCAGGGTATGGGTATTTGACATGTTCTTGTCACCGGACATGTCAAGGCAGCCAATTATGTTTCCGTCTTCATCATGAATGTTGGCTGCAGAGCAGGTCCACGAATGGTGTTCTATGCAGTAATGGTCCTCTCCTATGAAATGGACAGGCTTGTCAATGGCAAGTGCCGTTCCTATGGCATTGGCTCCGATTTCTTCCTCGCTCCACAACATGCCCGGATTGTACCTGAGTCGATCGGCTTTTTCATTGTATATTTCATCACCTATTGCCTCTATCAACAGTCCATTCCTGTCGGACAAAACCAGTGCAAAGTGAGAGCTTGTAACAATCTCATGGAGATTTTCCATAATGGGACGGGCAATGGCAAGGAGCTCCTTGTTTTCTTCCCGGGCTCTCTCGTATGCCTCAATGTCAATACCTGTACCCATTCCTTCCATATGGTTAACGCCGTATTCCTTGCATCTTTTCCAGGCATCTGCAATTACAGGGTCTACATCTTCCGAAATGATATCGTCATTAACAAATTTCAACCAGCTTTCCTTACTCGCATGAAGCATCTGTACATCTCCTCCCCTTGAATATCCGAATACTGTAAATCTTATATTAACAAGTATATAACCTGACAGTCGAATAAACAAGTATAACAAGCAGTACCATAATCAATGGCTTCCTTTACAGAAAACTTCATCCGCATGGAAGGAGCTCCTTACAAGGGGACCTGAAAAGACATTGCTAAAACCCAGTCTTTTGCCGTACTCTTCATATCCTCCAAATGCTTCAGGCCTTATATATTCCTTAACGGGATAATGGTCCGGTGAAGGCGAAAGGTATTGTCCAAGAGTCATTATGTCGCAGTCATGTTTTCTTAGGTCCTTCATGACCCTTATAACTTCGTCAACAGTCTCCCCAAGACCCAGCATCATGCCGGACTTTGTTGTTATGTTTTGGTCTATCTTCTTGGCATTGCTCAGTACTTCAAGGGATCTCTCATATTCAGCTTCAGACCTTACCTCCCTGTAAAGCCTTTTTGCAGTCTCCACATTGTGGCCCAATACATCAGGTCTACTGTCCAGAACTACCTTGAGGGCATCGACATCTCCCTTAAGATCCGGTATTAATAACTCCACCTTTATATCCCTTCCCAGATCCTTTATGGTCCTCACAACACTTGCAAAATGTCCGGCACCTCCATCGTCAAGGTCGTCCCTGGTGACAGATGTTATGACCACGTATTTAAGCTTCATCTTGAGCACCGCATCGGCAATCTTTTCCGGTTCATATTTGTCTATTTCTTCAGGCCTTGAGCTTGTGACATTGCAGAACCTGCAGTTTCTCGTACAGTTCCTGCCGAGAATCATGAATGTTGCAGTCTTTCTTGAAAAGCAGTCTATGACATTGGGACAGTTGGCTTCCCTGCATACGGTATTTATTGAATTGTCGTCCAGTATCCTTATTACCTTTACCACATTGGGGTCATATGAATACCTTGTCTTCAGCCATTCAGGTCTCTTAATATCCACTTCTCGACACCTCCAGCATATTTTCAATCCCTTCACCAAAGTATACCAGTTCATCGTATCCGAACATATCGGCAAAATATTCAAGTACCAGTGATTCAGCAACTTCCTCATCCTGCTTGAATCCTGTCAGCTCTTCAAGGGATACCACTCCCTTGTCAGTTATTCCGCATGGATTTATCAGCTTGAAATAGTCCATGTCCGTATTGACATTGAATGCAAAGCCGTGCATGGTCACCCATTTCTTCACGGAACATCCCAGTGCAGTTATCTTGTCATTTTCCACCCAGACGCCCCTGTGTTTCTTGTCCCTGCCTGCACATATCTGATATTCTTCCCTAAGCATCCTGATGAAGAACTCCTCAAGATTGTATACGTATTGTCTAATATCCTTGTCGTGATTGTTAAGATCTATTATGGGATAGCCCACAATCTGCCCGGGACCATGGTATGTTATGTTTCCTCCCCTGTTTGTCCTTACAAGGCTCACTCCCTTTTCCTCAAGTAACTCCCTTGTTGCAAGAAGATTGCTGTCCTTTCCTTCACCGCAGTCAAGACCCATGGTCAGTACATGGGGATGCTGAAGAAGGATTATGGTATCGTCGATGAGGTTTTTCTTTCTCATGTCCATTACCCTTAGCTGTATATCAAATCCCTTTTCATATTCGATTTTTTTGAATCTCAATACATTCAATTTCATTTCAATACTTCCTTTAAACTTTGGCGTAAGTGATTTATTTCGGCAAGTGTATAGCCGAAGAATGGACGGCATGGGCAGCTTCATGAAAAGCTTCGCTGACTGTAGGATGGGCATGTATTGTGCTTATTACTTCCTCTACTGTAGCCTCGAGACGAAGGGCCATACACCCTTCGGAGATAAGGTCCGTTGCCCTTGGTCCCGCCATGTGGATTCCAAGTATCTCATCTGTTGATTCATCAACAACAAACTTGACCAGGCCTCCACCTTCTCCCATTATGAGGGACTTGCCGTTTGCATATAGGGGAAAGCGGCCCACCTTTATACCGTATCCCGTCTTGACTGCTTCCTCTTCCGTCATGCCTACTGAAGCAATTTCAGGTCTTGTATAAACGGCTGAAGGTGTTGTTCTCATATCCATCTTGGATTTCTTGTTCATGGCGTGCTCCGCAGCCACTGTTCCTTCAGCCGATGCAACATGAGCAAGGAGGATGCCTCCGTTGCAGTCTCCTATTGCATAAATGCTGCCTATGTTTGTCTGCATTGTCAAGGGATTCACTACTATGGCTCCTCTTTCCGTCTTCACTCCGATGGCTTCAAGGTTAAGTCCGTCCGTCTTTGGCCTTCTTCCAGTTGCAAGAAGGACCTTGTCAACCTTGAATGCATCCTTGTCCGTTTCAACAAGAAGACCGTCGCCCTCCCTTCCTATGGAATTGACCCTGGTGCTTGTAAGGATGCCCACGCCATTCTTCAACAGCTCCTCCTTGAGTATGCCTACGATCTCCTTGTCCATTACTGAAATCAGTTCAGGAAGCATCTCCACAATTGTGACGTCGCATCCCATTGAAGAATAAAGGCTTGCAAACTCACAGCCTATTACTCCTCCTCCTATGATGCACATGCTTTCCGGTATTTCCTCCAGTGACAGTGCCTCGGTGCTTGTTATAACTCCGTCATTGTCCACTCCCTTTATTGGGAGTATGATGCTTTCAGATCCTGAAGCGATTATTGCCTTGTCAAAGTCGACTATTGTTTCATTATGGCTTTCATCCCTGACACAGATCTGGTTTTTTCCCGTAAATGATGCTTCGCCGTTTATAACTGAAACGCCGTTGGAATTAAGAAGGACTTCCACTCCTCCCACCAGCTGACTTACTATGGCATCCTTCCTTTTCTGAAGATTTGGCCAGTTAAGGGATACTTGACCAATATCTATTCCAAGTTCGGAAGACTCGTGAAGCATGGTTCTGTAAAGTTCAGATGTATGAAGAAGGACCTTTGTAGGTATGCAGCCGACATTGAGACATGTTCCTCCAAAATGTTTCTTTTCTACAATAGTCACCTTGGCTCCCAGTTGAGAAGCTCTTATTGCGCTGACGTAACCACCCGGTCCGCCACCGATTACTACAATATGCATAAGCTTCCTCCTTTTACAGCATCAATATTTCAGGACATTCGATATATGTCTTGAATCTTTTCAGGAAGTTGGCAGCCACCGCTCCATCCACGGCCCTGTGGTCCGCAGTAAGAGACAGGGTCATAAGGGGCTTTGACTTCACTTGTCCATTTTCCATGAAAAGAACATCTTCTATGGCATTTACGCCGAGAATTGCCACTTCAGGCTGGTTGATTATGGGCGAGAATGCATTCATTCCAAACATGCCCAGGTTGGTGACTGTAAAGGTGCCTCCCTGCATGTCGTCAGAAGACAGGTTGTTGCTCTTTGCTTTTGACGCAAGCTTCCTTACTTCAGCCGATATCTCCTTCAGTCCCTTGACGTTCGCATACTTCACTACGGGAACAACAAGTCCCTCATCTATGGCTACCGCCACCCCTATGTTGGCATAATTTCTTGTAATTATTTCATCACCGTCTATGGTTGAATTTACCAGAGGGAATTCAAGCAATACGCTGGATGATATCTTAACCAGCAAATCGGTAATGGTAAGCTTCTGGGTTTCCTTCAGGCGGTTTTTCAACTTCAGGAGTTCGGTCATTTCAACCTTCATATCATAGGTAACAGCAGGAGAAACATCCCAGCTCTGTGACATCCTTTCCGCTATTACCTTCCTCATCTGACTCATCGGCGCCCTCTCTTCCTGAGGATTTGCCCTTGCTGCTAGGCCCTGGGCCGTACTGTAGTCCACTACATCCTGCTTCATGATCCTTCCATCCTTGTCAATATCTCCAATGTCGACATTCAAGCTGGATGCCAGTTTCTTAGCAGTTGGACTGGCCTTGACCTTGTCCCTGTTCTCAAGGTACTTTTCAACATCTTCAACACCTATCCTGCCCTGATGTCCCCCTCCAGCAACATCCTCCAGGCTGACACCGAGCTCCTTGGCTCTTTTTCTTGCAGCAGGGGATGCCTTGATTCTTCCCCCTGCCTTTACAGGCTCGCCGGCTTTCTTCTCCAATACGATCACTTTCTTTTCTTCAAGGGGTTTTTCAGCAACTTCATCTCCCAGTACCGATGAGATATCCTCGTCCTGGTCTCCTATTACGGCTATGGGCAGCAGACATGCCACCGAGTCTCCTTCCTGCGCCACTATCTTTCTCACATAACCGGAATAATTGGATTCTATTTCATTTGCAAGTTTATCCGTAGTGACTTCAAGCAAGGCATCGCCTTTATTTATAAAATCTCCTTCATTTTTAAGCCATTTGCCAATCTTTCCTTCCTTCATTGTCAGGCCAAGCTTGGGCATAACGATTATATCAGCCATTTAACTTCCTCCTTAATCTCCTTCTATAAAGAGACGGCAAAGATATATCAATGCCATCTCCATGATTTTTTATTTAAAACATTTTCTTTGCAGCACTTACAATATCTGTTGAGTTTGGTATTACATAACTTTCCAGGGTCGGAGTGAAAGGTATGGGTGTATTCAATGCCCCTATCCTTGTTATAGGTGCATCCAGATAATCAAACATTTCCTCGGAAATCATGGCGGAAATCTCTCCACCGAATCCGCCTCTTCTATTTTCCTCTGTTACTACCAAAACCTTGTTGGTTTTCATAACGGATTCAGATATGGTTTCCTTGTCAAAGGGATACAGTGACCTTGGATCTATTACTTCCGCTTCTATTCCTTCATTAGAAAGCTGTGCAGCAGCTTCAAGAGCATCATGGACCATTTTTCCGGTTGCTACGATTGTCAAATCAGATCCTTCCCTTTTCACATCGGCAAGGCCTAGAGGGATAGGCTTAACATCATCTTCAACTTCACCCTCGAATGCATAAAGAAGCTTGTGCTCCACAAACATTACCGGATTATCGTCCTCTATTGCACTCAACATCAGTCCCAATGCATCCTGAGGAGTCGACGGGTATACCACCTTCAATCCAGGTACATGGGTAAGCCATGCCTCCAGGGACTGTGAATGCTGGGCAGCAGCCTGAACTCCAGCACCGGCAGGAAGTCTTACAACCATCGGCAATGTAATCTTTCCACCGAACATGTATCTCATCTTTGCAGCCTGGTTAACAAGCTGGTCCATTCCAACTGTTAGGAAGTCTATGAACATGAGCTCTGCTACTGGCTTGAGTCCCGTTGCAGCAGCACCTACTGCCGCACCTACTATTACACCCTCGGAAATGGGGGTATCCTTGACTCTCTTGTCGCCGAATTCTTCATGAAGGCCGGCAGTAACACCGAAGCATCCTCCAAAAGCTCCAACATCCTCTCCAAAGATTAGAACATTTGGGTCTTCCTTCATTTTTATCCTCATACCTTCTCGAATTGCTTCAGAATAAGTCATTTTCCTCATCTTGCCCTAACCTCCTCAATTATATCTGTAAATATATCTTCAACTACCGATTCCACAGACGCATAATCACTGTTCTCTGCAAATTCTATTGCTGCAGCCATTTCCTTGTCCAAATCCTCGTTCAATTCCTTCAATTCCTTCTTGGTCAATATCTTGTTGTCAATGAGGAAGGATTCAAACCTTGGAACGGGATCCTTTGCCATCCATTCCTTGACTTCCTCCTCCGGCTTGTATGCTCCCGGATCACCTTCAAAGTGGCCTCTGTGACGGTATGTCTTGCACTCGATCAATGTAGGCCCTTGTCCCAGCCTCGCTCTCTTGATGGCTTCCTCTGCAGCTTCGTGAACAGCAAACACATCGTTTCCGTCAACTGTAACGCCGGGCATATTGTAGGCAACAGCCCTGTCTGAAACGTCCTTGATTGCCTGGTGTCTGCTCTGGTTCATTGATATTCCATACAAGTTGTTCTCACAAACGAATACCACAGGCAGTTTCCATATGCTTGCAAGATTCATGGACTCATGAAAAGTTCCCTGATTTGTAGACGCATCGCCAAAGAAGCAGACACATACCTGGTCAGTTTCACGATATGATATGCTGAGTCCTGCACCTACTGCGATATTGTGGCCTGCTCCAACTATTCCATTTGCTCCAAGTATTCCTTTTTCCGCATCGGCTATGTGCATGGATCCTCCCTTGCCCTTGCAGTAGCCGGTTTCCTTGCCGTAAAGCTCCGCCATCATAAGGTTCAAGTCTCCGCCCTTTGCAACAATATGCCCATGTCCACGATGGGTACTTGTTATATAATCCTTGTCGTTCAAATTAGCACATACTCCTGTTGCCACAGCCTCTTCACCTAAATACAGGTGAACAAAACCAGGTATGCTTCCATTTGCAAAAAGATCCATTGCCTGGTTTTCAAATTTTCGGATTTTCATCATGGTCTTGTACATGTCTACAATCTTATCGTTTGATAAATTCATTCTTTTTCCTCCAACTTTTTATTGAGTAATTTGCATCAAAATTTCTTTTCGAACCAACGTCAACTCATGCAACTGTCTTGAGTATCAGTACCACCTCCCAAACAATATTGATGCATAGAGTAGATCTTTGTTTGTTCCTTCTTGCCTCTATATGAAGCAATTACCATGCCAACGTTTTCCAGCAAGAGGTGACAATGCCCTTAAACCCTTAATATGACTGTATTTTAAATTTATTTATATATAAAAAACACCTTCCTGGCCCCTTAATATTCCCATTTTTAACACTGAATTTTCCCATTCCTGACACTATTCCCATTATTGGGACCAGTTTCCAGGTAACAAAAAAAGCCGCCTTATAAGGCAGCCCTTCACCAATATCAAAAACTCCAAAAAACAAAACCAGCTCTCTTAGAATTGTCTATGAGAACTGGTTTCTATATTTCTGCTTTCATGTTGCTCCTTTCGGGTTTTGCCCCTAGGCAGAATTATCGCAACATATTTTCATCTATGTTACTCAACATTCACTAGTCTGTTTTTTCCAATGGGCAATTTTTTTCATTCATCTTACTTGATTTACTTTTGTTTATTTCCATCGATTATTTTTCAAATCATTCTTTCAAACCTTTATTATTGGTTATTATTTGCAATTCAGGGGCTTTAATCCTTTTTTGCAATTTTTCCAAATTTTACCGGATTTGAATTCCTGGTTTTTGATCAATTGATTTCATTTAAACATTTCTATCTTTCTGATGTCTTACTTGATTTACTTTTTTAACTTTTTCAATCTCTTTTTAATCAATATTGCAGATTTTTCTTTTTGGTACTCTTTTGTTTATCAAGAGTCTTTGCCCCTGCTTCACAATTTTCCCAATCTTACTAAATTTGCTTTTCCTTGATTTTTCATCGACTGAATTTGTTAATTTTTCAATCTTTCTGATGTCTTACTTGATCTACTTTTCAATTTCTTCAATTATGTTTAATCAATATTGCAGATTTTTCTTTTTGGTAGTCTTTTGTTTATCAGAAGTCTTTGCCTCTGCTTCACAATTTTCCCAATCTTACTGGATTTGCTTTTCTTGATTTACATTGATTGAATTTGTTGAATAATTTCAATCTTTCTGATTTCATAATAGATTTTCTTTTTTCAATTTTTTCAATCATGTTTGATCAATATTACAAATTTTTCTTTTTGGTAGTCTTTTGCTTATCAGGAGTCTTTGCCCCTGCTTCACAATTTTCCCAATTTTACTGGATTTGCTTTTCTTGATTTTTCATCGATTGAATTTGTTGAAATTTTTCAATCTTTCTGATTTCATACTTGATTTACTCTTTTATTCTAACTTTTTCATTCATTTTTATTCAATTCAACAAATTTTTCTTTTTTGATTATTGTTTGCTTTTTTAGGGTTTCTAATCCTGTTTTGCAAATTGTTAACCAAATTGTACTTGATTTGTTTTTTTGATTCCGTGAATGAATCCGTTAAAACATTTCAATCTTTCCGACTTATGAATCCTTTTGCCTGTCTTGGTTTGACAGGTTTGGTGTTTGTTGTATCTACGATTATATCACAAAGTTTTATTAACGCAAGGGCTTTTCTTCATGTATATTGTATTCATTTTAATACACGAACATTAAAATTTATAGAAGCATTACAGACCTTTATCTTTCGTGTTTTTTCCATATCTTTTCATGAAATATATAATATTTATTCATCATGTGCTATAAATCATCAAACAAAAATATCAACAATAATATGAATATTTATCACAATACTGCTGATTACCACCAGTGTCTGTGTTATAATAAACCTTGTACAAAGGAGCCGGACATTGCCGGATCAATCTTTTTCTTATTAGGAATAACTCAATATAAATATATAACTATCGGAGGATCTTATGAAAAAATTCGAAGTGGTCAAAAAAATGCCTAGTATTGAAGACTATCTGAATATCAGAAAGCATACACTGGGAGAAAAGACCCGTGCTTCTGCAAAACTGGCTATCGACAATTCGTGGTTTGGTGTCCATATAACCATCAAAGACAAGACCATAGGAATGGGAAGAATGATAGGAGACGGATGCACCTTCCACATAACGGATGTAACAGTCCTTCCCCAGCATCAGGGACTTGGATTTGAAGGTGTCATTATGGAGGCCCTTGTGAACTACTACCGAAAGAACGCTCCAAAAGACGGCTGCCTTACAGTTATTGCCAAGGGAGAAGCAAAGAATCTGTACAAGAAATTCAACTTCGAGGAAACCGCTCCAAAGTCCGTAGGAATGAAATACAATAATATGCTGTAGCATTTAACCTTACTAAAACAAAACCAGCTCTCATGTTTATGGGAACTGGTTTTCTATTTCTTTATATAATTACATCAAGGATACTGTACTTTCTCTTCATACCTCAGATATGTCTTGTACAGCACAATTCTGAAAAACGTCCTTACAACTCCTCCAAGGAACCATCCCAGAAAAACGAAAGCCAAGGGACCGAGTATCCAACTTGAATACCTGACCACCATCATCATTGACAGAACAAGTATGAACATGGGCTTGAAATGGCGTTTTGCAAGCCTGAAGCTTGCTCCCAGTCCTTTGAAGACACCAAGGTCGTCGTTGACTATAGCTATTGTCCAGGTTGCAAAGTATGCTCCTATGACAACAGTCAAGAACACAACAGCCCATCCTGCAGTTGGTATTCCCAGTATTACTGCATATATGACAAAAAATATTATCAGCAAAGGGGACAGTATGAGTACAAGGAAATGAATAAACAGTTTTCCTCCAAAAACCCTCATCATATATCTTTTTATGCCCGTAAGGAAATGTTCCCTTGTAGGCTTCTCTCCATTTATGGCCGCCCTGTAAAGATTGATGCTCCCCACTTCTATTAGAGCCCAGAATATCATGAAGATGATATAGCCGAAGACGAGAAAGATGAACATAGGAGCGAGGATGCTTATGATCACTTCAATATCCCTGGCGCTGCCTATGCCGGACAAGGCACCGCTTATGGCAGTGATTCCTATGCTTATGACTGCATAAACTCCTATAATCAGAGTCATTATCAATTTAAGGAAGACAGGGACGAATACACCCTTGTATTGTCTGGACAGCTCAAATACAGCCTTTCCGTCATCCATCAAAAAGTCAAACCACATCTATTCCACCTCCCACGAGGATCTTTCATCAGGTTTACTTACATTATCCGCATACATTATGAAGGATGCGAGTCCGAAGAATATCTGGAATACCATTCTAACAAGTGAGCCTACTATTACTGCTATTGATATTACTGGAAGCATAACATAGAATCCAATCTTGATATAGGGAAGTGCCTTCAAATATCCCTGGTGAACGGTAATGTCCGGAGGCTCAATATCAATTGGAAGGTCATCCATGAAGTTGGACGATGAATTTGAAGAACTGCTTCTGGAATTGGACTTCCACGAACCGTTGCCTAAATTAAGGAATGATTCCCTTATGATGACAAGTACGCTCAGCGGTATGAAATGCTCAACTGCAAAATGGAAACCTCTCTTGAATCCTTCAATAACAAATACATCATCCACGGCCATTGACACCTTCCACATTATTGTGAAAACTGAAATCATGAGAGGTATGAGAACAAAGCCCGTCAGCAACGACAAGACCCCTATGATGATGTATGGAATAAAAATCAAGAGCCACACGATGAGCATGATGAAATCTGCAAGAAGGAATTTCAGGAAATTCTTTCTCACCCCTTCGAAGAATTCTCCCGACCTGAGTTCCCTTTCATAGATGCAAACCCTGTACATGTTGAAGAGTCCTGCTTCAATTACTATACCACCTATGATACCGAGTAATATCATTCCTGCGATCCACCATGCCAAGCCAAAGACAGCATCCTTTATGACATTTTCGCTGAATCCCGTATATTCGAAGCTGACTATGACCTGGTATATGAAAATACCAAAGGCAAGAAAAATACAGGTTTTAACTAGTATAAGAATAATTTGAGGCATATAGAGCTTCCTGTTTTCCACATTCAAATGAAATGCATCCTTGAAGTAGTCAAACAGCCTGGCAACGTCTTTCATATCTAATCACTCTCCTGTTACAATATTTTTATTGCAATCATTAATATAATTTCCTGTGAAATTTCATAAGGTGATTCAAGTATCGAAAGTATATGTTTGTTGTTTTATACCTGCATGGTCTACACCTATATTTTACCATAATTATCCCTTTTGGCACTGTTTTATCCACAAAAAAATCCATTTCAAGAAAGTTTATCCACATTTGATCAAAGTTGAAAGATATTTTGCATTTAAACGCCAACTTTCATTGACAAATCAACAAATAAGTGTATAATATTACTTACCGGTTTTATAGAGAACCGGTAAATTGTCGGGACGTGGCTCAGCTTGGTAGAGTACATGACTGGGGGTCATGGGGTCGCAGGTTCAAATCCTGTCGTCCCGACCAAAACGCTATATGCATTTAAATATCAACGAAAAACACACTTCAACGAAGTGTGTTTTTTTAGTATTAGACTAATTAGTCATATGGTCGTTAATATATAAAAATTTATTTAATCCTCTAAGCCTTACAACAACTCGAATATTGCAAACATGAGGGGTATTGTAACAAGTGAAAACAAGTGTGTCATCACTACTATCTTTGATGAAAAGTCAACCTCGCAGTTGAACTGGCTGGCTATAACAACAGCTATTGCAGGTGGAGGCAGTGAAGCATATATGAGACACACTCCTTCAATCAAAGGATCCATTTCAATTATTGACAGTATAAACACCATGATCAAGGGAAAGAACACAAGCTTAATGAAGGTTGCAAGATATACAAAAATATCGCTTAACATTTCAGACAGCCTGACCCTTCCTATCCTTGCGCCTATTATGAACATTGCAAGGGGAGTTATTATCCCACCAACGGAATCAATCATATTCTCTACGATATGGGGTATCTCTATTGAAAAGAAGAATATGCAAAGGCCTATATATACTGAAATCATGTTGGGATTAAGAAGCATTCCCTTAAGCTCCCTTTTTCCGAACTTGTCGTAGAAGATGGACATTCCGTAGGTCCACATGAGAAAGATAACACTGACATAAAACATTGAAGCAAAGAAGGTTCCCTCTGCTCCGTATACCTGGTAGACTACTGGAAATCCCATGAATCCGCAGTTTGTCAGTGCATTTGTATATCTCATGACCTTTCTCTTTCCGATATTCTTCACCTTCATTAGAATGAAATGGTTGAGAAAAACCGTTCCAGCTGTAAAAAGAAATGCCAGTTTCAACACCTTGAATCCAAGGTCCATTTTTTCAGGAGAATATTCTATATTGAATGATTTGATAACCAGTGCCGGTATTGCTATGTTTAGAAGCATGAAGGTGAACGCCTGCTCCACTTCTGTGGTTATTATTCCCTTTTTCACCAGGAAGAAACCTATGGCTATGAGGAAGCCCATTATAAGCACCGAGTTTACTACTGTAGCTAGTATCATAAAAAACCTCTTATTTATTCAAATTGTCTGCCGACATTGAAACAGCCAGCAATTTAAGTGCTGACTGTATATTTCAATAAATTGACAATTTAGATTATTCTATATTCCAAGAACATTTGAAAGGTATCTGAATGCTCTTGTAAAGAATCCTGCCTTTTCCATGTCCCTTGTAGCTTTCAAAGGTATTTCCTTGATCATTTCATCGTTGAGGAATACTTCCATTCTTCCTACAACATCTCCCTTTGAAATGGGAGCTTCCAATTCTTCATTGTAGATGTTTTCAGTCCTCATCGTTGTTCCGTTTTCAACAAGCTTGTAGAAGTCTTCCGATGCAACGACTTGAAGATTCATGTCCAAAGCATTTGGAACCAGTATCTCCTCCACAATGTCATCCTTGTTGATTATCTTTTCTATGAAGAAATTGTACAAGCCGTATTCAAGCATTGTCTTTGACTTGTTTACCCTGTCCGATTCGCTGTGTGCTCCCATAAGGACGGCTATGATTCTTCTGTCCTTGTTGCTGTCTTCCTTGTCCACATAGGGCATTGTTGAAACGAGGCACATTCCAGCCTTGTCCGTATATCCCGTCTTCAGTCCGTCAACACCCTCAAGTTCTTCAAGAAGCTTGTTGGAGGCGTTTTTGACAAAGTTTCTTTCAGGAATGATAACTTTCGTTTGTGAAGTAACCTGGGTAATGTCCGGATATTTTTGCAGTATGTATCTTGCAAGCTTGAATACATCTTCTGCAGACATGAAGTTCTGGTCCGTTTCCTCATAGTCTATGGGCATTCCGTTTGGATTGATGAACCTTGCAGTGGTTATTCCTATTTCCCTTGCCTTGTCATGCATCTGTCCCACGAAAGTGTTCACATTGCCACTGACATGCTCGGCTATGGCAACTGCCGCATCATTTCCCGACACTATGAGCATTGAATTCATAAGGAGTTCAAGCTTCAGTGATTCCCCTGAGAGAAGATACAGTGAGCTTCCTCCGCTGTTGGCTGCATTTTTGGAAATGTATACGTCATCATCAAAGGACACTTCACCGGCATCAATTGCCTCCCTTGCAAGGAGATAGGTCATGAGCTTTGTGATGCTGGCAAGCTCGACGGTTTCAGTAGAATTGTACTCATAGAATATTTCGCCTGTTTCCATGTCTCCTACAATGGCAGACCTGATATCCTGGCTTACATCTATTTCAGCAAAAGCTGCAGTAATGTTAATGAGAAGCATTACTGCAACAATCAATGATATTTTTCTGAATCTATATCTAGAATTCAATTTTCTCTTTTCCTCCAAGATACGGTCTCAATGCCTCTGGCACTGTTACTGTACCGTCTTCGTTCTGACAGTTTTCAACCAACGCAGCGAAGGTTCTTCCAACTGCAAGTCCGGATCCGTTCAAGGTGTGAAGAAACTGTGGCTTTCCATTGTTGAAAGGTCTGTATCTCAAGTTTGCCCTTCTTGCCTGGTAGTCTTCGAAATTTGAACATGAAGAAATCTCCACATATCTTCCGTAGCTTGGCATCCACACCTCGATGTCGTAAGTCTTTGCCGATGAGAAGCCTGTATCTCCCGTACAAAGCTCTATTACCCTGTAAGGTATGTTGAGCCTCTTGAGTATCTCTTCGGCGAATCCTGTAAGCTTTTCGAGCTGCTCGTAAGATTCCTCCGGCTTGGAAAGCATAACCATCTCTACCTTGTCGAACTGATGGTTTCTTATAAGACCTCTGGTGTCCCTACCTGCAGATCCAGCCTCAGATCTGAAGCATGGAGTGTATGCAGTCATATAGACGGGCAGGTCGTTTTCTTCAAGTATCTCGTCCCTGTAGATATTTGTCACAGGAACCTCTGCAGTAGGTATTAGATAGAAGTCCTTCTGTGGAATCTTGAACATGTCTTCCTCGAATTTCGGAAGCTGTCCGGTGCCTACAAGACTGTCCCTGTTCACCATGAATGGAGGTGAAATCTCTGTAAATCCATGCTCTTCAGTATGAAGGTCAAGCATGAAGGATATGAGCGCCCTTTCAAGCTTTGCTCCCATTCCCTTGAACATTGAGAATCTTGCTCCTGTAATCTTCGTAGCCCTTTCAAAATCAAGTATTTCAAGGTCTGTTCCTATGTCCCAGTGAGCCTTTATTTCAAAATCGAATTTCCTGGGCTCTCCCCATTTTCTGATTTCCTTGTTTTCATCTTCTGTCAATCCAACGGTAACATCGGGGTTTGGAGTATTTGGTATGTAGAGAAGTTCATTTCTTATTTCAGCATCTACAGCCTTAACTTCTACATCAAGCTCCTTAATTTCAGCAGAAAGCTTTTTCATTTCAGCAAGGGTTTCCGTTACATCTTCTCCAGCCTTCTTAAGCTTTGGAATCTCCTTTGATACCCTATTCTGGTTTGCCTTCATTTCTTCCACTTTCTTAAGGATTTCCCTTCTTTTTTCATCCAGTTCTATTACCTTGTCTATTGAAAGATTTGGGTCTCTTCTTTTCAGCAGTTCATTGATTTCTTCCGGGTTTTGTCTGATTCTTTTGATATCTAACATTTTTTCCTCCTAGGTTTAACCTTTAAATAAGGTTTTTGGGTTGTCCTATAATAAAAAAACTCCCGTCCCTGTATAAAGGGACGAGAGTATTGAATACTACCGCGATACCACCCTGATTACTGCAAATAATAACTGCAGTCGCTCAAATGAGTTAACGCCTCCAACGTGCAGGTTTTTCAACCCCTGCAGACTCGGGAACGGATTCAACAGCATGTTTTGCCTCTTCACACCAACCAGAAGCTCTCTTTAAAAACATGTCAGCCTACTGCTTTCCTTCACAGTCATAGCTACTTTCTTGTAATAATATTATACTATAATATCTTTGTCAAGACACTCGTTTATTTAATTTATAATTACTTTTCATCCAGTACATGCTTCTTTATGAGTCTATAGGCCTTTGATTGACTGATGCCAAGTACTTCAGCCACTTTTATGCTGGTTTTGTACTGTTTGTAATATTCATTGATAATTTTTGATTCCACTGAATCCATCAATTCATCAAAACTCTTTTCCTTTTCAATCATTGAATTGAAGGTATGTGTATTGTATTCAAAAATTCTTTTAGGAAGATCATTTATCTTTATTTCCTTGTCTTTCGACAATACTACAGCCTTTTCAATGATATGTTCAACCTCCCTGACATTGCCGGGCCATGAATAGTTGAAAAGTACATTTAATGCTTCAGGACTTATCTTACATTTTCTAAAATAGGAATTATTGAATTTATCGAGAAAATAGTCTATGTATAATTTCAAATCTTCTCTTCTTTCCCTTAAAGGTAAAAGCTTTATTTCAAAGGTATTCAATCTATAGTACAGATCTTCCCTGAATGCCTTTTGTTCAACCATTGATGAAAGACTTCTGTTTGTTGCAGCTATTATCTTCACGTTTACTTCTTTTTTTACACTTCCACCAACAGGAATAAATTCCTGATACTGGAGGAAATGAAGAAGCTTTGCCTGAAATTCCAGAGGTATTTCGGAAATTTCGTCAAGAAAAAGTATTCCATTGTCAGCTGCCTCAACCAGACCTTCTTTGCCCCTTGCATTTGCTCCTGTAAAAGCTCCTTTCTCATATCCAAACAGCTCAGATTCAATTAGATTCGGATTCATACAAGCACAGTTGATGCTTACAAAAGGTTTGTTCTTATATTTGCTGCTGATATGCATATACTTTGCCAAATGACTTTTTCCCGTACCTGTTTCCCCTATGAGCAAACATGTTGATTTAAGGTTTTTTATTTTATTGATGTTCGACATGGTTTTTTCCATTTCCTTACTTTTGTAAATATATTCCGTGTCTTCGTCTGAATCAAACCATTCGCAATCAATACAGTCATTTTTACTGAATTCATTCAGAGTATTTATTTCATTGACATTTTGACCTACATACTTGATATCGTTGTTCTTGTCAAAAATAGGTGTGGAAATGGTTACAATGTCTATACCCTGATTTGTTATTTGTCTTTTTGCTACTATCTTCTTTTTATTATAGACTTCAGGCAGAGTAGAATTTCCCCAATAAGTTTCATCCAAGTCGGAAAACTTCTTCCCTATCAAATCTTCAGGATCAATTCCATAATGCTTTTTAGTAGCATTATTGACATAAACGAGTCTATAATTATCATCATAGATCATTATTTCATCATGAAGGTTATCTATAACTCTTCTAAATTCCTTGTCACTTATAAGCATAACTTACTCCATATATTTCTTTATATACATGATATCAGATTGAAGCAACGTTTTCACTGACAAAATTTTCTTGATGAAAAATTCACATGATCCGATCCTTTATATCAAGTCAAGTAATTCATCATTATACCTTTTAGCCTTTCTTGCTATGGTCGGCTGACTCACATCAAGGATTCTAGCCGCCTTATATGTACTTTTGACTTCTTTCATAACCATTGTAATCAATTCCCTTTCAACTTTTTCCTTTGCCTGTTTGATGGGAATTACCTTGTTTACAATTATATCAGGAGTATCGTCATTCAATTTGTTCTTTACTATATTCATTATTTTTTTTTCATTCAGATGGTCAAACTTGTCAGAAAGCCTGTTTATGTATGTTCTTTTAAAAACACCTGTCACTTTAAATTCCAGATTTCTCACCAATATGTACCTGCTTTGAATATCAGAAATATTGTCCAAGTTTTCCAATAAACAAAAATCTTCAGAACCGTAATCGAATATATTTTTGTCTTTACCAACATCCTTCAACAGAAGATCAAACAATATATCCCTGTCAATTATCCTTATTTTTCCAAAATTATTTTTGTTTACAATTATTGTGTTACAATCTTCTTTAAATATGTTTACAGCCATGTCTACCGTAACATCACCCGAAATTTCAAACACGGGATTCATTAAGTAATCAATCAATGTTTCAATTTCTTCAATGGGTTTTTTTGCCCTATTATAAATTCTATTATTTTTCATACAATCCTCAATTCAAAACCATGACATCATAACGAAAACTTTTCAATATACTATGCGTTTTTGACTTTCCTAAGCTATTGCACTTTTCCAGCGTTGATACTATACTCTTTTCATGGTCTTTTAATTGTTATCTATTTTCTAGTATATAAGCCATAATTCACCTTACGTTCGTATACTGATATCTATATAATACTACTAAGAATAGTTGGGTATTATAATATATTCATACAAAAATATAATAAATTTTGGATAAAAAGATGTGGAGGGATGAAACATCCCTCTTTTATTTTATTCAGCTATTGATTTAATTTCCCTTTCTTCCTTAACGGCTACTTTAGGCATCAGTATTTCACCATAATCCTCTCTCATCCATTTCATTACGGAAACAACCATTATCAACAATATTGGCATGAGAGGAAGAGCAACAACTATCGATGCAAGCTGTACTGTCTTAAGTCCTCCCGTAGCAAGAAGCCCGACAGCAAATACTCCCAGGAATATCGCCCAAAGTGTTCTGTTCCATTTATTCGGTTCCTCATCACCCTTAATGTTTTTAGTTACCTGCGCCGACAGTGTAAATGCAGCTGAATTGAGAGTTGTAGCAAGAAATACTACGCACAAAACGGTAAACACCGGTATGATCAGCTGGTTTCCTAGAGGAAGAGAACTCAATATGGCCACTATTGTTCCCGTTGTGCCCAGTTCTGCGACAATTGAAGCAACATCCATCGCCCCTGATATCTGGACATCTATTGCATATCCTCCCCAGATTGCAAAGAATACCCAACATCCTAGACTTCCAAATATCAATTCGCCCAGTATAACCTGCTTAACCGTTCTACCTCTTGATATCCTTGCAACAAACAATCCCATCATAGGAGCATATGCAATCCACCATGCCCAGTAGAATACTGTCCATCCTTCTGGAAATCCTGAATTTGCTATAGGATCTGTCCACAAGCTCATTCTTATGAAATCAGTAACCATTAGTCCAAGACTGTTTACCCATAGATTAAGAATAAATATTGTAGGTCCTACAATAAATACAAATGCCAACAGAAAATATGCAATATAGGTATTGAAATCAGCAAGCTTTGCCATACCCTTCTGTAATCCTGAATAAACGGTAACTGCTATTAATGCTGTAAATATGGTCAGTACAATGATCTGAAGTGAAAAACTTTCCTGTATTCCAAGCATATGTGCAAACAGCGTAGTAACAAGGGGGACAGCAAGTCCAAGAGACGTACCTACTCCGCCTATCATTGCAAATATTACAAGTACGTTTATCATTTTACCGGCAAATCCTTCTGCATGTGAACCTATGACTCCCTTGCAGGCTGTACTCAATCTAAGAGTGGAAGCTCTTTTTACGTGTATTGAATATGCAATGGGTATTGTAGGTATACAGTAGATAGCCCACGGTGTTACACCCCAGTGAAACTGACCCAGCATTCCTGCAAATTCGGCAGCCATTGATGTACCTGCAGCAACTCCCAGTGGTGGTCCTCCCATGTAGTAAACAGGTTCAATAAATGCCCAGTAAACTATTGCAATACCGATGCCTGCACAGAAAATCATTGCAGCCCATGTATAATTTGAAAATTCAGGTTTTTCACCAGGCTGACCCAGGAAAATGTTGCCCCATCTGCTGAGTGCAAGCCAAATCAGGAACACAACACAGAAAAGTCCGAAAAGTAAAAATGCCCATTTGAAATTTGATGTTATAAAACTGAAAACGGCATTTACTACAATTCCACCTTTTTCCTTGAACAATGCCAGAGGTATTGAAAGCAAAAGTGTTAAAATAATGGACGGCAGCATCAAAGAATAATCAATATTTTTTTTATTCATGAAATTTCTCCTTTTTATATAATATTCTGTTCTTTTAATTCACTAATTTTTCCCTTTTCATATCCAATTTCTTTCAAGATTTCATCAGTATGATGTCCGAGCAAAGGTGACGGCTTTGAAATGACAGGCAAGTCCCTCGACAGTTTTATTGGGTTACCTACAACTTTTATACTGCCCGTACCAGGATCTGCAAGTTCTACTATCATATCTCTTTCTATAAGCTGTTCGTTATCAAAAGCCTCTTTAATATTCATAACCGGTGCACAAGGTATTCCAGCACCTGTAAGTTTTTCTTCAATTTCTTCCTTTGTTTTGTCTTGAAGCAGGTTATCTATTATTTCCTTCAGAACCATACTGTTTTTAAGTCTTTCTTCATTGGTTTCAAATCTTTTATCTGACAGTATTTCATTATCACTGACAATCGAACAGAATGAATCCCACATTTTCTGGTTTTTAACTGCTATTGTTACATAGCCGTCCTTTACCTTGAAGATGTCACATGGCGAGTAGTGGGGATTCATATTTCCAATTCTTGTAACCTTTTCTTCTTTAACCGATGAAGCCATAATCGGATTATCCAGCATCATCAACAATGATCCCAGCATTGTAACATCTATTTTCTGTCCCTTGCCTGTTTTTAGCTTGTGGTAGTATGCAGTGGCTATACCCATGAACAGAAGAAGTCCCGTAAAACTGTCGCCTATTGCAGGTCCTATTTTTGTTGGATCACCACTTTGGAATCCTGTTACGTCCATCAACCCGCTTATTGCCTGTACAACATTGTCATAGGCTGCAAATGAAGAAAGAACTCCAGTTTCTCCAAAACCTGAAATAGCAGCGTAAATTATATCAGGCTTAATTTCTTTCATTTTGTCGTATCCGATGCCATACTTGTCCAACGTACCGGCCTTAAAATTTGAACATACTATATCGGCATCCTTTACAAGATCAAATATGACCTTCTGACCTTCTTCGCTTCTGAAATCAAGTGTTATGCTTCTCTTTCCCCTGTTGAATGAACTGTAATATCCACTGTAGTCGTTTTTGAATGGACCCCATCCTCTGGAAACATCTCCAGTATCTCTTCTCTCTATTTTGATTACATCCGCTCCGAAATCCGCAAGATTCAGTGTTGCAAAGGGACCGGCATAGGCATGTGTAAAATCAATTACTTTTACTCCGTCAAAAATACCCATTGTTTCTCTCCTTTATTTATATAATATCTTCTCTCTTTAAAGTATTAATCCTGTCGTCACTGTATCCCAGTTCCTTTAATATGTCCAAGGTATGTTCTCCTACTGAAGGGGCCTTGCTTTCAAATACTACAGGAGTATCGCTTAGTTCAATAGGAAGACTTGGTACTTTAAACTCGCCTACAAAATCATTCTTCATACTGCTGAGAAAACCGTTTTCAGTAACATGGGGATGATTCATCATAGATTCTATATCGTTCACCTCAGCACTTGGAATTCCATAATCACGGCACAATCTTTCAATATCGTATTTTGAACAGTTTTCAATATGATCTGCAAGTATGGGCCTCAAGTTGAACAGGTAGTCATCACATCTTCCTGTATTTGTACTGTATACGGGGTGGGTCACCAGCTCAGGCATGTCCACTACATACTTGGCGAAATTCTGCCATTGGATCTCGCTTGCCACTCCGACTGCAACAAATCCGTCATTGGTTTTAAAAGTGTCATATGGAGCACATGCGGGATCGAAATTACCCTTTCTCGTCTGTATCTCTTCGTTAAGTGAATATGCGGCTGCGGCTGCTTCAATGGTTGAGAAGAGTGAATCCAATAGTGAAATATCCAGTTTCTGTCCAAATCCGTCCATTCTTTTTCTTATAAGAGCCAATATTACTCCAGATGCCATATATCCTCCGGCATAGTGTTCTCCCATTGCAGGACCCGACTTGATCGGCTCTTCATCAATTACACCTGTCATATCCATTGATACACCATATGCCTGTGCCGTACAGCTTGATCCGGGCTTGTTTTTCATGGGACCTGTATGACCGTAATATGATTCCGATGCATATATTATTTCAGGATTTATCTTTTTTACATCTTCGTATCCCAATCCAATGCCATCCATATAACCCGGTTCGCTGCTTTCGCAAATTACATCAGCTTCCATTATGAGTTTTTCAAGAACTTCCTTTGATTCTTCCTTTTCAATATCGACAGACAGACTCTTGGTACCTTTTCCAAGATAGGAAAAGAACAAACTACCATTTTCGATGACAGGCTCATAATTCCTGATTTTTGAACCTTTTTTTGGATTTTCAATTTTGATAACTTCCGCACCGAAGCTGGCTAGGTACATGGTAGCCAGACTTCCGGCAAGGTTGTCGGTAAAATCGACTACTTTAATATTTTCAAGTGGTTTTACCATATTTTCCTCCATAAGCTAGATTTTGTATTTGTTCTTTTATAAATGTTAATATATTAACCTGAAGATGAATAATGCAATTACCATACCAAAAAAGAAATCCTAAAATAACAATACTCTGTAATCGTTGAAATCACCCTGTTTATTTAAATGAATATTTTATAATGGGATATTATAATGTGTGTAAATAATCAAATTTCCAGCAATTGATTAGTCATTTTTGAATAATAAAAAAACGATTACCCTATAAAAGCCAAGAATCATTGATTTCTCAATGTAAATTTCATTTTAGTCACATTTGACTAATTATTCAATCTTGACTAAAATTTGCAAAAAAAAAGTATTGATAAGATATTTCTCATCAATACTTTTAATATTCATGTTTTTAATTTCTTACTGTGGATTTATTGGAGTTACAGGCTGCTCAGCCGGTTCTTCATCAGTAGTGGGTTCCTCCTCAGGCTCTTCAACCTCTAGCTCTATTCCTTCATTTATTTCAAGCTGGGTGAGAACCTTCTTAAGCTGCTCTATGTATATGCCGTATCTTGCCCATTCACCGTTTTTCAAAGCTTCATCGGCTTTTTTATAGAGTTCATTTGCTTCTATTATGAGGTCCTTTGTTGTCTTGTCCTCTATTCCACCACCTTCACCCGAATCATAGTCCGATCCGAAGAGACTGTTGAGTGCCTCTTCCAGAGTGTCCTCCATCACTATATTGTCTGCATAGGCAGCTATTACCTTCTTCATTTCAGGAAGACTGTTTTCATTGTCGGCCTGCAGGTATATTGGCTCGATGTAAAGAAGCGATTCCTCTATTGGTATTACAAGGATATTTCCCCTCAATACGTTTGATCCTTCCTGGGACCACAGTGTGAGTTGTGGAGATATCTCGGAATCCTGATCAATCCTTGATTCTATCATGTTGGTACCAGGTATATTCTCATTCTTGGAATACCTGTAAAGAACAAGTTCACCGTATTTATCGCCGTCATTTCTTGCCGCAAAGAGTGCTGTCATATTGTTCTTTCCTACTGGTGAATAAGGTACCGAAAGAAGGAATTCAACATCGTCTTCACCCGGAAGCTCGAACATCACATAGTTTGATTCAACCTTCTGCACAGCTTCCATATATTTCTCCTCGGAAATTTCCCAAAGGTCCTCTCTTCCGAAGAACACTGTTGGATTTTCCATGTGGTAAGTTCTGTATATTTCAGACTGAACGTTGAAGTACTCCTGAGCATATCTTATATGTTCCTTGATTCCCTGAGGCATTTCGTCAAGGTCCTTGAACAGATCCGGAAATATTTCCCTGTATGTGGCAGCAAGTGCGTCTGTCTTGTCTGTAATATAGAAATCCGTATCTCCGTTGTATGCATCTATTACAACCTTTATAGGATTCCTTATGTAGTTGTATGAATAGTCTTCTATAGGCTGTGAATATGGATATTTTTCACTCAAGGAGAAAGCTTCAATAATCCAGTAAAGTTTTCCGTCATCCTGGTTTACTACAAGATACGGATCTGATCCGAATGTAAGGAAAGGCGCAATCTTCTTGACTCTTGTCAGTATGTTCCTGTGAAGTATTATTCTACTGTCAGAGTTTATGTTGTTTGAAATGAATATCTTGAGACTGCCCTGTCTTATGGTGAACAGAAGCTTGTTCATTCCCGAAAGTTCAATTCCTGCAGTTCCATCGTAGAATGTCATTACGTTGTCCGAACCCGAAGGATAGTCGAATTCCTCCTCATCCGTATTTACTATTACATAGTCGTTTGTCATCTCGCCGAAATATATTTCAGGCTGAGTAATATTAAGGTCTGTAGTTGTAGTGGGAGGTATGTCCTTTACTAGAAGGATTGGCTGCCCCTCTGATGTTACATTATTTACAGGAGACAGTGAAAAACCGTATCCATGGGTGTACTTGAGAACCTGGTTGATCCAAGTCTGTGCCTGTGAGTCAAGCTTTGACTGGTCAAGCTCTCTGGCAGACAGAAATACCTGTTTGTATTCTCCATTTATTGTATATCTGTCAATGTCAACATCGTTGTAAACATAGTATGGTCTTATACCCTGAATCTGGTTGTAGACCTGCTCTATAGGCCTGTAGTCGTTGATTCTTATATTGTTTATTATCTTGCTGTTAACATTTATGTCATTCTTGGAAAGGTCGTATTTTACCGGATACTCCACTTCCTTTACATTTTCAAGACCGTAGGCTTTCTGGGTATATTCAATGTTGTACTCTATGTACTTCATTTCCTTTGATATCTGGTCAGGTTCAACTACAAAAGTCTCAACAGCTCCTCCAACAATTCCACCTGCTATGGTTATAACTATAAGAGCTGCAGGCATGGCAAGGGCCAGTATGAGATTCTTTCTTCTTGCTCCCAGAAAGAAAGTAACGGCTCCAGCAATGGCTGCAACAGCAGTAATCCTATAAAGCTTCAGTGAAACCATTATGTCGGTATATGACGCTCCGTAAACCTTACCTCTTGTGGAATACAGCAAGTCATAGGATCTCAGCCAGGACCTTATTCCAAGAATCAAAAGGAACGCTGCTCCAAAGAATGCAACCTGATTCAATATATTGGTTATTGTCTTTTTGTCTATTGTATCGTTAAAAGGTTTTCTCTTGTGGCTGAGCTCCTCAAAATCTATTACCTTTTCTCCTGAACGCATTCTCGTAGTAGTCTTTGCAGTAAAGATTATCATATTGAATGCTACAGTTATGACAATAAATATGAACAGCATAGCCATAAGGAAATTAAGTATGCTGTTTATGAATGGAAGCTTGAATACATAGAATCCTATGTCCTGGTTGAATATAGGATCTGAAACATTGAAAAGCTGGCCATCTATGAATTCAAGTATTTCAAACCACATTGATGATACAACGGACACAGTGAAGAAAAATGCCAGAACAATTGAACCGAGTCTTATTCCAAGATTGACCTTTTTCATGTTGTCCTTGTCCAGGGTCAGGCTCATTTCCTTGAAATACTTCTTCTTCAGGTATGTGAGGTAATAGTTGAATACAATCATTAGAACTATGAAAAGAGGAACTCCTATCATGAACTGGGTTCTCAATTTTGTCAAAAATGTACCTGTGTAACCAACTTCGCTGAACCATTTGTAATCCGATACAAATGAAATAAGGCTGCCGAAGGAACTGATGCCAACCACTATCACCAAGAAGATGATTATTCCGAAAATATTAGCTTTGTTTAGAGTGTTCTGTTTCTTTTTGTTATCCGCCATGCAATCTCCCTCCTATTTTGTCTGTCTCAATCTATTATGCAACGCAATACACGTAGTTTTCAAAATTAGTTTCTATTCATTATACCTTTTATACATACCCATTTCAACAGGTTAAACAACAAGATTATTCATAAATAAAATATGTTTTCTTAATATTATATTTTACACGTACCTTTCAAATTTTAATTACAAAAAAGCACCGGAGTGTCTCCAGTGCTGATTCTCCTTATTCTACAATAAATCCCTTTTCCTTGAGCTGTCTCTTTATTTCATCCAGAATTTCCCTGGATGGAGCCTTTATCTTGTGAAGATGTATCCCATCATTCATTCTTGAAAGAGGCTCTGCATTGCTTTCCTCCATTTGAGAAAGGAAATTCTTCACATCAAGCCTTGATTTTATCATAAGCTTTCCGTTGAATTCTCCATAAAAGGGATGGTCAACCGTTACATCTATTACTTCTCCACCGTTGTCTACAACTATATTAAGCTCTTCCATGATTTCTTCATTTGATTCATGCCTGCTTACTATTTCCTCTATGAATCCTTCAAGCTCCTTGCCTGTTATTATATATCCCTGGGGTGTGGCAGTTATTTCATATCCCTCAGCTCTAAGTACTGCAATATCCTGTACTATAACCTGTCTGCTCACATTGAACAACTCGGCAAATCTGCTTCCTTTTGTAGGTTCATTTGACTTAATTAGATGGTCTATCAATTTTTTTCTTCTATCGACTGTGTTCACCTATTTCACCTTCTATTTTTTTTACTTTCTTTAATTGCAGGAAATCATACCCTGCTTTTATAGTCGATTATTTTTCTTTCATATTCATTTTCCATGTATTCTGATGTAAACAAAAAATCCGCCGTCGATCTGTTCATTGCAACCGGTACGTCATAAAGTACAGATATTCTCAAAAGGGCCTTTACATCAGGGTCATGAGGCTGTGAAGTCATAGGGTCCCAGAAGAACAGCACGAAGTCTATCTCACCTTCTGAAATTTTAGCACCTATCTGCTGATCTCCGCCCAGGGGTCCGCTTTTATATCCATAAACATCAAGTCCCGCCTCTTTTGAAATGATGGCTGAAGTTGTTCCTGTTCCATAGAGATTGTGACATTGAAGTTTTTCCCTGTTTGCCTTCACCCATGCAAGAAGGTCATTCTTCCTGTTGTCATGTGCTATAAGAGCAATATTCTTTCTTTTCTTCATAATCATATCCATTTAAAAACTCCTAAAATCAAGTCATCCACAAAATCGGATAATTCACTTTCCTTCACATTATTTGGAAATTTTGTCATATTCAATCTTGAATTTCTCAAGAACCTTTTTTTCTATTCTTGAAACAGTCACCTGGGATATGTTGAATTCCCGGGACAGCTCCATCTGTGTCTTTTCACCATTTATATATCTTTCGTTCACTATGGCCTTTTCCAGTGTATTGAGATTTTCCATTACATTGTTTATGAAGTCCTTGTCTTCAAAATTCTTGAAATGGAAATCCTCCTCTCCAACTACATCCATAAGACTTATGTCGTTTTCCTCACTGCCGTTTTCATATTTCATATCAAGTGACTTGGGTGTAAAAGTCTTGCTTGCTTCCATTGCTTCAAGGATATCCTCTTCAGAACTGTCCAGATATTCCGCTATATCCTTAACAGATGGAGTTTTCTGCATCGTCTGAGTCAAGTATACCTTTGTATCGCTTATCTTCTTTGAAAGCTCCTGTATCCTTCTGGGCATCTTAAGAGTCCAGCTCTTGTCCCTGAAGTATTTCTTGATTTCTCCAAGTACGGTAGGTGTTGCAAAACTTGAAAATTCAAATCCCCTTTCAAGGTCGTATCTTTCAATGGCATACAAAAGCCCTATGCACGCAATTTGATAAAGATCATCATAGTCAATTCCCTTGTTTACATACTTCTTTGAAATTATTTCAGCAATATATTCATATTTATTGAAAATTTCATTTCTCAAATCCTTGTTAGACTTGTCCCTGCTGAATTCAAGAAACATTTCGTGATTTTTCACCCTTTTATATTCACTCATACCAAACCCTTAAGAACATTTCTTTACTATTGTAACTCTCTTTCCTTCCTCATCAATACTGTATTCATCGGAAAGACTTTCAATTATCAGCATGCTTAGATCATCATCTTCAACTCTGAAGTCTCCCTCATTCATATCTGTAACATCGATTTTTATAAGGTCTCCATCCAATATGAATTCAAACCTTAGATTCCTGTTGTCATCCTTGATGTATCTGATAAACATTACGCTTATTTCAGCAACAAGAATCTTAAGGTCGTCTACTTCGTCTATGTTGAAATCCAGCTTGTTGACTATTGATGATGTAGTAAGCCTTATTATGCTTATGAAATCTGATTTTTTGGGAATATCCAAGGTTATCCTATCGCTCATGTCCTCACCTATATTATCTCAAAGACATTGGTCAATCCCGTGATGTCAAACAACTTGTATATATTAGGCTTCAGATTGGTGAGACTGATTTTGGAATTGTTTGACCTTGTCTTCTTCAGAAGGCTTATCAATACTCCAAGTCCGGTGCTGTCCATGTACTCAAGGTTTTCACCGTCAATTAGAATTTCATTGCTGTCCTTGAACATATCCAATACAACTTCCTTGAAATCAGGCGATGTCACTATGTCTATATCACCTGCAGGCAAAACTACTATCTTGTTCTCTTCCATTCTTTTCTCAATCGTCAACGCCATGGATTTACCTCCTAGTCTTCATCAAATTCAATTTTTGTCAAGGATACTACGCTGTCGCCTTCGTTAAGCTTCATTACCCTTACTCCCTGGGTTGCCCTTCCCATTGTGGAAACCTCGGAAGCACTCATTCTGATTATGACTCCGTCCTTGCTTATAAGCATTATATCATCTTCCTTGTCAAGAATCAGAGAACCCACTATGTCACCAGTCTTCTTGGTTATCTTATATGTCTTGACACCTTTTCCTGCTCTTGCCTGACATCTGTAAAGGTCTGTTTTTGTCATCTTTCCATATCCGTATTCGGTTATTACAAACATTTCCTTCTCTTCCTCAAGGATGTCCATTGATACTATTTCATCGTTTCTCTCAAGTGTTATGGACCTTACTCCTGAGGCAGTACGTCCCATGGACCTTACTTCCTCTTCCTTGAATCTGATTGCTTTTCCTTTCTTGGTTACAATGAATATGTCTTCTCCACCGAGAATCTTGCTGACTCCGTTTAGTTCATCATCTTCTGAAAGCTTGATTGCAATGATTCCGGATTTTCTGATATTGCTGAATTCGTCAATCCTTGTCTTCTTTATCTTTCCAAGCTTTGTAGAGAAGATAAGCTCCTCGTCCTCATATTCCTTGTCCTTCATGGGAATAACCTTGGTGACTTTTTCTCCTGATTCCACAGGTATAATATTTATTATAGCAGTTCCCTTGGCCTGTCGTCTAGCCTCAGGTATCTCATATGCCTTAATTTGATAAATTTTCCCTCTGTTAGTGAAGAAAAGAAGGTAGTCGTGGGTCGAAGTTATGAGTATGTCCTTCACATAGTCTCCCTCTCTTGTGGAGAGTCCCATTATTCCCTTTCCGCCTCTCTTCTGAGCTCTATAGGTATCTTCAGGCATCCTCTTAACATAACCGTGCTTAGTTATGGTTATAGCAACATTCTGCTCTTCAATGAGATCTTCATAGTTGATTTCTCCTTCATCGGAGTTGATGCTTGTTCTTCTGTCGTCACTGAATTTATTCCTTACTTCAGTCAATTCTTCCTTGATGATGTTCATTAGAAGAAGCTCGTTTGCAAGGATTTCCCTGTATTTATTGATGAGCTTGATAAGTTCTGCATATTCCTCGTCTATTTTTTCCCTTTCCAGACCTTGCAGCCTTCTAAGCCTCATATCCACTATTGCCTTAGCCTGGATTTCGGAAAGTTCGAATCTTTCCATCAGCTTAAGCTCCGCATCGTTGTATGAAGCTCTGATTATTCTGATTATTTCATCTATGTTGTCAAGGGCTATTCTCAATCCTTCAAGGATGTGTGCCCTGGCTTCCGCCTTATTTAGGTCATACTGTGTCCTTCTTGTAATTACATCCTTCTGGTGCATTACATAGTAGTGAATCATTTCCTTGAGGTTAAGTACCTTTGGCTGATTGTTCACCAGTGCTATCATGATTATGCTGAAGGTATCCTGCATCTGAGTATGCTTGTACAGGTTGTTCAATACAATGTTGGGATTGTAATCTTTCTTGATTTCGATTACTATCCTCATTCCCGTTCTGTCACTTTCATCCCTAAGGTCTGTAATTCCCTCTATCTTCTTGTCTCTTACCAGATAAGCTATTTTTTCTATAAGTCTTGCCTTGTTGACCTGGTACGGTATCTCTGAAACAACGATTCTTGACTTGTTGTTCTTCATTTCCTCGATTTCAGTTACGGCTCTGACTACTACCTTGCCTCGTCCCGTCCTGTAGGCTCTTTTTATGTTTTCCTTGCCTATGATAGCTGCACCTGTTGGAAAGTCCGGACCCTTTATATATTCCATCAGCTCGTCGACAGTAATTTCATCGTTGTCTATATATGCTATTGTTCCGTCAATCACCTCTCCCATGTTGTGGGGTGGTATTGAACTTGCCATACCAACTGCTATACCGTTCGATCCATTAACCAGAAGGTTAGGATACTTGGCCGGAAGTACACATGGCTCCTTTAGCGTTTCATCGAAGTTGAACTTGTAGTCTACAGTTTCCTTGTTGATGTCCCTAAGCATCTCAAGTGCCATCTTTGACATCCTTGCTTCAGTATACCTCATTGCAGCCGCACCGTCTCCGTCTATGGAGCCGAAGTTTCCGTGGCCGTCGATAAGTTCGTATCTTGTTGAGAAGTCCTGAGCCAGTCTTACCATTGCATCATAAACTGCAGTATCACCGTGTGGGTGGTACTTACCCAGAACTTCACCGACGATACGTGCAGATTTTTTATGGGGCTTGTCGGGAGTCATTCCCAATTCGCTCATTGCATAAAGTATTCTTCTATGAACAGGTTTCAATCCGTCTCTGACATCAGGCAATGCTCTGCTTACAATAACAGTCATTGCATAATCAAGATAGGATTTTTTCATTTCTTTTTCTATATCTACCTGAAGAACCCTGTCATTACCTGATTCTATATTATCCATCATTTTCCTCCAAATCCAACAAATTTATATATCTAAGTTTTGAACGTATTGCGCATTTTGCTCTATAAATTCTCTTCTTGGCTCAACCTTGTCGCCCATTAGAGTGGTAAATACCTCATCTGCTTCAAGAGCATCGGCTATTTCAACCCTGAGCATTGTCCTTGTTTCGGGATTCATTGTCGTATCCCAAAGCTGATCGGGATTCATCTCTCCAAGACCTTTGTATCTCTGGAGTGTGTACTTGCTGTCCCTTCCCACTTTCTCATCCAGAAGCTTGTCAAGCTCCTTGTCCGAATATACATAGTATTCACTCTTTCCGGACTTCACCTTGTATAGTGGCGGCTGTGCTATGTATATGTTGCCGTTCTCAATGAGAGGCTTCATGTATCTGTAGAAGAATGTGAGAAGAAGCGTTCTGATATGGGCTCCGTCAACATCGGCGTCTGTCATTATTATGATTTTTCCGTATCTCAACTTGGACTGGTCGAATTCCTGTCCTATTCCGCAACCGAAAGCCGTTATCATTGCACCTATCTCGGCAAAATTCAGAATCTTGTCAATCCTTGCCTTTTCAACATTGAGTATCTTACCCTTCAATGGGAGTATAGCCTGTATCTTCCTGTCTCTTCCCTGTTTTGCAGATCCGCCGGCGGAATCTCCCTCTACCAGGAACACCTCGCACTTGTCAGCATCCTTCTCGGAACAGTCTGAAAGCTTTCCTGGAAGCGACAGCCCTTCAAGGACATTCTTTCTTCTGGTAAGCTCCCTTGCCTTCCTTGCTGCTTCCCTTGCCTTTGCTGACTTCTGGGCCTTGTCAATTATTACTTTTGCTTCCTTTGGATTTTCCTCAAGGAAGGCTGTAAGGGAATCATTGACTAGAGACTCAACGATACCTCTCATCTCGCTGTTTCCAAGCTTTGTCTTGGTCTGTCCCTCGAACTGTGGATCAGGAAGCTTCACTGATAATATTGCAGTCATTCCTTCCCTGATATCCTCTCCAGTAAGGTTGTCTTCCTTTTCCTTTATGATGTTGTTTTTTCTTGAATAGTCATTAAACACCCTTGTAACTGCAGACTTGAATCCGCTCAGGTGGCTTCCGCCCTCATGGGTGTTTATGTTGTTTGCAAAGGAATAGATGCTTTCGCTGTATGCATCGGTATACTGGATTGCCAGTTCCACTGAATTTCCATCCTTGATTCCTTCGTAATATATTATTCTGTTGTGTATAGGATTCTTCTTCTTGTTTAGATATTCAACAAATTCCTTTATTCCTCCGTCGAAATGGAACTTGTCGTTTGCTCCGCCTCTGTCGTCGGAAATATTGATGTTTATTCCCTTGTTTAGGAAAGCCATCTCCCTGAGCCTGTGCTGAAGTGTTCCATAGTCGAATTCTATTTCTTCGAATATGGTATTGTCAGGCAAAAACTCTATGGTTGTACCCGTACCTCTCGCATCTCCAATTTCCACAAGCTCTGTCTGGGGCACTCCCCTTTTATATTCCTGTCTGTACTTCTTGCCGCCTCTCTTGACTTCCACTGTAAGCCATTCGGAAAGAGCGTTAACTACAGATAGACCGACTCCGTGGAGTCCGCCTGATACCTTGTATGCATCAGAGTTGAACTTACCCCCCGCATGGAGGACTGTAAGTACTGTCTCTACTGTTGATTTTCCTGTCTTTGGATGTTTTTCAACAGGTATTCCGCTACCGTTGTCCGTAACCCTTACGGAATTGTCCTTGAATATTTCCACGCTTATTGTGTCACAGACTCCTGCAAGAGCCTCGTCCACCGAGTTGTCCACTATTTCGTATACCAGATGGTGAAGACCTCTAGGTCCTGTTGAACCAATGTACATTCCCGGTCTTTTCCTTACAGGTTCAAGCCCTTCCAGAACCTGTATCTGTTCGGCCCCGTAACTTCTTTTTTCTTCCGCCATATTGCACCTCTATTCCATAATCTGTTTTATATTTCCATTTTCAACATAAAATATCTTCTTGTTCTTTTCCCTAAGGATATTGAGAAGATCCGTATCATCTGTTGAAGTTATTATCGTCTGTATCTTGTCTGTAAACCTGATGAGATAATTTTTCCTGTTGTTGTCAAGCTCAGAAAGCACATCATCAAGGAGAAGTACCGGATAATCATCCTTTTCCTCGTATATTATGTCTATTTCAGCCATTACAAGTGAAAGGGCAGCCGTCCTCTTTTGTCCCTGGGATGAATAGAATTTAGAATCCATTCCGTTGATCAGTATTTCTATGTCGTCCAGATGTGGTCCGTACAGGGTGGACTTTCTCATTATCTCCCTTTCCAGGCTCTTTTCTATCTTTCTATAAAAAATTTCCTTTATGTCATCTTTACCAAGACCGTTGATTTTACCAAGGTTTGACTTGTATGTGGCATCAAGTATTTCCGTACCTCCGGAAATCTCCTCATGGATTTTTCTGGCAAGCATTCCAATCCTTTTTAAATAA
The DNA here is from genome assembly GCF_900142005.1 of Dethiosulfatibacter aminovorans DSM 17477. Classification (GTDB taxonomy): domain Bacteria; phylum Bacillota; class Clostridia; order Tissierellales; family Dethiosulfatibacteraceae; genus Dethiosulfatibacter; species Dethiosulfatibacter aminovorans. The sequence goes on along the minus strand of NZ_FQZL01000004.1, from coordinate 182,232 downwards.
TCCAGACGATACATTATAATATCTGTGCCCGTATTAATCAAATGTTCATTCCAGATCGGAAGCATTTTTTTACTTTTTGGATTTTCAAGAATCTTTTTTATGAGATTGTTTCTCTGTATGAGTATCTTGTTGTACCTTGTGAGAAGATACTTGTAGTTGGGCTTTATCTGTGAAAGCTCCACATTGAGATATCTCCTTCTCTCCACAGGACTTCCCTTTATGAGGTTTATACTGTCTGGAGAAAATACAACAACGTTTGTAAGTCCTACAAGTTCGCTGTATTTTTCAAGGGAAAGGCCGTTGATCTTGATTTTTTTCTTGCTTCCCTTGAAAAAATCTATTTCTATATCCTTTACATCGGATTCTCTGACAAATTTTACATTTACCCTTGAATGGTCTTGATCACTTGTTATGAGATTTTCATCCTTTGAAAACCTGAATGACTTTCCTATGGAGCTTACAAATATTGATTCCAGAAGGTTTGTCTTTCCCTGGGCGTTGTTGCCTATAAAAATATTCAGCTTCCTGTTTAGATCGATATCTATTTCATTGAAATTTCTGTAATTTTTAAGATGTAATCTTTCAACATGCATGGAAGCCTTCTATTCGACTATGTATTCATTGCCGTTTATTTCAACTATATCGTTTTTTCTTATTTTTTTTCCCCTTTGATGGGCTGTTTCTCCATTTACAGTCACATGTCCTTCAAGTATCATGATCTTTGCCTCCCCGCCAGAGGAAACCTCGTTCACAAATTTCAGGAACTGGTCCAGTCTTATGAATTCGTCTCTAATAGTTACTTTTTCCATATTATCTCCTAACTTATCCTTACAGGCAATACAAGATAGATGAACTCTTCATTTTCAGGCAATTTGAAAATACACGGATTGAGGCTTCCCTGGAATATTGCAGAAAGCTCATCATCCTCCACAACCCTTAAAAGATCAAGGATGTACTTTGAATTGAATCCTATCTTGATATCATCGCCTTCCATCTGAACCTCTATATTTTCTTCTGCATTACCATATTCGGATGTTGATTCTATCTTGAGGTTGTCGTCTTCTATAGTTATTATTATCAGATTGTTCTTGTCTTCCCTTGCAAGAAGGGATACCCTCTCTATACTATTTTTAAGATCAATTGTCTTAATGTTTATCTTTGTCTGATATCCATCCTTTATTATGTCCTTGTATTTAATGAATTCCCCTTCGAGAAGATTTGATATTATTACCGTGTCATCAAATACGAAGGATACATGGGTTTCGGACACGAGCATTTCAACATCCTGGTCTTCATCCTCCAGTATTCTTGAAACTTCAAGAAGAGATTTGCTGGGAATAATGATGTTGCATTCACCATCGAACTCCACTTCTTCCTTCTTTACAGACAATCTGTATCCGTCTATTGCCGCAAAGGTGCATACATTTTGCTCAAGCTCCATGAGGCATCCTGTAAGTACGGGCTTCATGTTGTCCTGTGCTGCTGCAAAGGTTGTATACTTTATCAACCTTTTGAGGGCCTGTGATTTCATGTTTATGGACATACCTTCGTTGTAGAAGGTATTGGAAGGATATTCATCTGCAGAGTTGCAGAGTATTACAAAATCGGACTTCATGCATTTTATGTCCATCTTGTTGTATTCATCCGTAGTAATCTCAATACTTGACTTTGACGGAAGCTTTCTCACAAAATCACTTATAAGCCTTGCATTTGCTACGATGGCACCGTCTTCGCTTGACTGGCAGTCTATTGTCGTCTTTATTCCAAGATCAAGATCTGTAGCCGTAAGGCTAAGCTTGTTGTTTTCCACTTCCATGAGTATTCCCGTAAGTATAGGAGTTGTTGTTCTTACTGATACGGCTTTCTGGACAATACCTATGGCTTTTGACAAATCACTTTGATTCACATTACATTTCATATATATCCTCCTGTCTATTAGCTTTCCAAGCGTCTTAACAATGGCATAGGCCATTGACGCAGCAAAGCTGCTTTATTCTATAGTTGAGTTCCAAGATGCAAGTTTTCCTTCACAAACTGACTTTGTTAGTGTATTCCACCGCTTTGTAAAAACCTTAAGTTTTTACAAAAACATGCAAGGAATGAACCATGCCTTGCAGGGGCTTTTTTCATTGCTGCAAGTTTGTCAACAATAACAAACCAGCCTAGAAGCGTTTTTGATGTTTATAACTAATATATATAATAAATATTTTAGTAATAGTAGTAGGTCCTGTGAATTTGTTGATAACCTGTTGAATAAAACAGTATAAGCAACTTAGGGATTTTTTGGCCTGTGGATAAAAAATGACAACTTTTTTTGTAATTTTTTATCCACACCATATCAACACCTTGTCAATAGACTTGTTAAATAAGCTCAGCCTCAAGGTCTTCTATCTGTTTTTTAAGCTCTACACTGTCCTGCAGGTCCTTTTCGATCTTGTTGTAGGCATGCAATACAGTGGAATGGTCACGTCCTCCGAATTCCTCTCCGATTTTTGGAAGGGAATGGTTTGTATGCTTCCTTGTAAGATACATGGCTATCTGTCTTGGATAGGAAATGTTCTTTGGTTTTTTCTTTGAATCTATATCCGTTACAGTAATATCAAAATAGTTTGATACGGAATTCTTGACAAGATCTATGGTTACTACCTTTTTCTTGTCCGAAATCAGATGCTTCAATGCTTCATGGGCTAATTCCATATTTACTTCCTTATTAGTAAGGGATGAATATGCATATAGGCGAATGAGTGCACCTTCAAGCTTTCTGATATTTGACTGTATGTTGTTTGCAATATATTCTACTACTTCGTTGGATACTGCGTAGTTTTCATCTTCGGCCTTTTTCCTCAATATTGCAATCCTCGTTTCAAGATCCGGCGGCTGGATGTCTGCTATTAGACCCCATTCGAATCTTGACCTGAGCCTGTCTTCCAGTGTTGGAATTTCATTTGGTGGCCTGTCTGATGAAATTATTATCTGCTTGTTGTCGCCGTGGAGAGTGTTGAAGGTATGGAAAAACTCTTCCTGGGTTCTTTCCTTTCCTGCAATAAATTGAATGTCGTCTACAAGCAAAACATCTATTTTTCTGTATTTGTTCCTGAATTCATCATTCTTGTCGTCTTTAATTGAATTGATTAGGTCGTTTGTGAATTTCTCGGATGTTACATATAATATGTTGGCATCGGGATTGTTTTGACTAATATAGTGTCCGATTGCGTGCATAAGGTGGGTCTTTCCAAGACCAACTCCTCCGTACAGGAAGAGGGGATTGTACGCCGATGCAGGAGTTTCAGCCACTGCAAGTGATGCGGCATGGGCAAACCTGTTGCTGTTTCCTATTATAAATGAGTCGAATTTGTATTTTGGATTTAAGGAAGGAATTGAAGAGTTCTCATCCATATTGCTGCTTTTTCTGCTTTTAACAGGTCTGGCCGGCTCCTCTATTTCTTCTCCAGGTATGAGTATCTTGACATCAATGTCTTCATTATTAAGTATATAAGAAAAAGCGTTCTTCAAAAGAGTTATATATCTTTTGGAAAGCATGTCCCTTAGAAAATCCTCCGGAGCAAGCAGGTATGCATTGTTGTTCACAAGAGACAAGGGCTTTATAGGCTTGAACCATGTGCTGAAACTGACCTCATTCAAATCTTCCTTAATAATATTAAGAACTTCATTCCATATTTCATTAATATTATTGTTCATAAAAACCTCCACAAAACGATGATAATGTTGATAAATAAAATGCCTATATGATGAATCAACATGTTGTTCTCATGTTATAATAATGGTATGCACAGTATTACATGTTGAAAATATGCTAAATTAAAAAATTATCCACAACCGAGGCAGGATAATTTTCCATAACATTAAAGTTATCCACAACTAGAACAATTCTACCAAATTTTATCCACAATTTCAATGAAATAAAAAAAATATATTTGCATATTTTCAATAAATATATTATAGTAACACGTGTAAAAATGAATTGATAAAAGGAGATATTTATGAACTTGCCCAATTTGAAAATTGGAAATCTAAATGCAAAGATTCCAATTGTATTAGGTGGGATGGGAATAGGAGTCACAAGATCAAAACTTGCTTCTGCTGTAGCCAATGAAGGTGGAATAGGAATTATGTCCGGAGTCCATATGGGTTACGACCAGCCTGATTTCAAGACAAATACCTTTAAGGCAAATGTCAGAGCCATCAAGGAACAGATAAGACTAGCAAGGGAAATGAGTCCAAAAGGAATAATAGGAATAAACTTCATGACTGTAATGAACAGATACAGCGATTATGTCAAGACTGCAGTTGAAGAGGGAATAGACCTTATTGTTTCAGGTGCCGGACTTCCGTTGGAGCTTCCTGGACTTGTAAAGGATACCAAGACCAAGATTGTTCCAATAGTTTCTTCGGGAAGGGCCCTTAAGATAATATTGAAGAAGTGGGATGCAAAATACCAAAAGACCGCTGATGCAGTGGTCATAGAAGGAATGAAGGCTGGAGGACATCTGGGTTTCAAGGTCGAAGAGCTTGCCGAAAAAACGTTCTCTTTCAAGGAAACAATTGCCGATGTTAAGAACATTCTTGAAAAGTATGAGGAAAAATACGGAATGAAGATACCTGTTATTGCTGCAGGAGGAATATTCGACAGAAATGATGCTGAGGAAGCAATAAGAAACGGAGCTGATGCAGTCCAGATGTCAACAAGGTTCATAGGCACGGAGGAGTGCGATGCAGCGGACGAGTTCAAGCAGCTTTTCGTTGAAATGAAGGAAGAGGACATAGAGATTGTAGTGAGTCCCGTAGGTCTGCCTGCAAGGGCATACAGGAACAAATTCATAGAAGAGATTAAGGCGGGAGCACAGAAACTGCCCGAATCATGTACAAAATGCATCAAGACTTGCGATGTTGGAAGGGAACCTTATTGTATTTCCGAGGCGCTTATAAAGGCTGTTACGGGAAATGTTGACGAAGGTCTCATATTTACTGGAACAAACGGATACAAGATAGACAAGATAACAACCGTCAAAGAAATTTTTGATGAATTTCGTTAAATTTTATTAGATAATTTGAAGATATGGTGGGTTGCAGTATTAAACCCACCATATGTTGTATTTTCAATGAATTTCAAAAATGTATCTTATATAATTGTCTTGACATATATTACCAATATTAATATAATCTAATGTAGACTATTATGGAATGCTATTTTTTGTATCTAAGATACAATATCCGGTAATGCGACACTGTCGCTTTATCCTGGCCAACTGCGGCGATACTTACCGCTGCTGAGGTGAAAGCTACATAGTCGCTTTATCGTAACATATATACTGTGCAAGGAGGTGTTTAAGTTGAAAAGAACTTATCAACCAAAGAAAAGACAAAGAAGCAAGGAACATGGTTTTAGAAAAAGAATGAAGAACAGATCTGGAAGAAACATTCTTAAGAAGAGAAGATTAAAGGGAAGAAAAAGATTGTCAGCGTAAGGCCTATTTTAAGGCCTTTTGTTCTACTAAAAACGGACAATACTTGCTTTAGTGGGTTAAATATCATATTTAACGGAAGGATTCGAGGGGCTTTGAGCCCTTGGGATCTGGCTTTCCTTTAAATCAGTCGGGTGAAGTACAAATGAATAAAGATAACATGATTACAGACAACAAGGATTACAGAATGGTCTACAACAGGGGAAAATCCTTGTCGGACTACAATTTGGTGCTTTTTGTACGAAAAAGAAGAGATAAAAAACTGAGATTTGGAATCACCACAGCCAAAAAGATGAAAAGGGCTGTGGACAGGAACAGATTCAGACGAAGGATCAAGGAAATAGTAAGAAAGAATTTTGATTCTGTGGAAACAGGATACGATATAGTAATAATGGGTAGATTGAACGGAAAAGATGCAGATTTCTGGAAGCTCGAGAAATCTTATATAAGACTGCTGAAAAAGTCGAAGATATGGAAGAAGGAAAAATAATTGAAAAGGGTAATGATAGGTATAATTAAAATATATCAATATTATTCTAGCAGAAACGGACGAAGCAATTGCAGGTTTTACCCCACGTGCTCCCAATATTCCCTGGAAGCATTCGAGAAATATGGGTTTTTCAAGGGAATGTATTTAAGTTCAAGAAGAATTTTAAGGTGTCATCCTTTCAATCCCGGAGGATACGACCCTTTAATATAACTGGAGGTTTCGAATAATGCAGGTAGTAGCAAGACCAATAGGTTTAATAGTAAAGTATATTTATAAACTATTGTCGGTGGCGGACAATAATGTGATATCAGCATATGCACTGGCTATAATAGTTTCATCCCTTATACTCAAGTTTGTGCTTTTGCCCCTTACAAGGAAACAGACGCAATCCATGAAGGCTATGCAGGAGCTTAACCCTGAAATAGCAAAGCTCAAGGAAAAATACAAGAACGATTCTGAAACACTTAACAGAAAAACTATGGAGCTGTACAAGGAATACAATGTAAATCCCGCAGGTGGATGTCTTCCCTTGTTGATCCAGTTTCCGATAATGATAGGTTTCTTTTATGTACTTAGAGATCCAGTGCAGTACATTTTCGGAGACCAGGCTACCTTTGATGCAATAAACAAGAGTTTTCTTTGGATAAAGGACCTTGGATATGCAGCAAATGCAGTTCTTCCATCGGGAGATATAAACGGTATAGGACTTGGGATGGAATTGCCTTTCATAGGTGCTGCAGTGCCTGTACTTGCAATAATTGCAGGTGTTACGACATATTTTTCAAGCAAGATGACCACTGCTCAATCACCGGCTGGAGGAAGCGATCAGCAAAGAGCAACCCAGAATACGATGACAATTATGATGCCGTTCATGATATTCTTCTTTGCCCTTAATTTTCCGGCAGGTCTTACCTTGTACTGGGCAATCAGCAACGGTTTCCAAATGGCACAGCAATATATTGCTTTACACAACGGGAAAAAGGTTCTGGAGGTTAAATCAAAATGAAATTCATAACTAAGGAAAGCGACACTATAGAAAATGCTGTAAGCGAAGGATTGGAAGAGCTGAAGGCAGATATAAATGAAGTTGAGATAGAAATAATCCAGGAACCTTCAAAGAGTTTCCTTGGACTGATTTCAAAAAAGGCAAAAGTCAAGCTTACAATAGTGGACGGGCCAAGAGAAAAGGCCAAGGGATTTTTGGATACGCTTCTTGAAAAGATGGATGTTGACTGCAAGTATGAAATCAAGTTTGAAGATGATGTGCTTAATGTAGATATTTACGAAATAAACGATAAGGACAAGGGTATAATGATAGGAAAGAGAGGAAAGAACCTTGACTCCCTTCAATACATACTCAGTCTAATAGTAAACAAGGGCAGACAGTCCTATGTGAGAACCATAGTCGATGTTGAGAACTACAGGAGCAAGAGAGAGGAAACTCTTATTAAACTTGCAAAGAGAATGGCTGACAAGACCAGATTCTACAACAAGAAGATCAAGCTTGAACCAATGAATCCATATGAAAGAAGAATAATCCATTCGGCATTGCAGGATGAAGAAGACATCATTACATACTCGGAAGGCGAAGAACCATACAGAAAAGTAATAATTGACGTAAAATAAGTTAAATACCCGGTATATATCGGGTATTTTTTGGTTACACTCCGTAATCTTGTATAAAAATTTAAGCCGGTTAACCGGAAAATTCTATATGAATGCTCCCTACTCCGTCAGCACGACAATCTCTTTTTTATAAGGATGATTGACGTGCCTCCAAGTCGAGACCTCGCATTCATATCAAATTTTCCTTTAGTTGAATATTGTTTTTTATTCAAAATTACTTCGTTTAGGGTAATAGGTTGGAAGCTTGTTTTATTGGTATTGGGGTGTAATCATGTTATAATTATATTCGGATGGTTTTGTAATTTTTTAATTGTAGAAAATATTCACGAAAGGGTGATTTTATGAATACTGATACTATAGCCGCATCGGCAACATATCCGGGTATGTCCGGAATAGGAATAGTAAGGGTAAGCGGAAAGGATGCCATAGGCATTGTAAGCGATATATTCAAGAGTAAAAACGGAAAGAAGCTTTCAGAACTTAAGAACAGGATGATGTACTACGGATGGATAGTTGATCCTGAAAAGGACAAGGTAGCAGATGAAGTACTGGTTGTGGCAATGAAGGGTCCAAACACATTCACAAAGGAAGATGTGGTTGAAATCAACTGCCACGGAGGAATTGTGTCTGTTGAGATGATACTTGGAATACTTATTTCAAGAGGAGCCAGGCTTGCTGAAAGAGGAGAATTCACAAAGAGGGCCTTTTTAAACGGAAGAATTGACCTGACCCAGGCAGAGGCTGTAATGGACCTTGTGAGCTCGAAGACAAGAAACAGCTTCGACCTTTCCTTGCATCAGCTTGAAGGAAGGCTTTCAAAGGAAATAAGGAATATCAGGCAATCACTTATGGACCTGATATCACAGATTGAGGTCAATATAGATTTTCCCGAATATGACGAGGAAGAGATGACTGTTGAAAACATAAAGAATATTTCCCGGGAAATACTTAAACGCTTCGACAAGCTCATCAAGTCGGCAGATACGGGCAAGATATACAAGGAAGGTATAAAGACCCTTATATTAGGAAAGCCCAATGTGGGAAAATCATCCCTCATGAACTATCTTCTCAACGAGAACAGGGCTATAGTGACTGAAATTCCAGGAACTACCAGGGATACAATAGAGGAATTTGTGAATCTTGCCGGAGTTCCCTTAAAGATAATAGATACGGCGGGTATAAGGTATACGGACGATGAAGTTGAAAAGATAGGTGTTAAGAAGGCACTTGACAAGATAAATGAGGCTGATCTTATATTGATGATTTTCGATGCCTCGAAGGCCCTTGAAGGTGAAGACATAATGATAATCAAGGAAATCCAGGACAAGAAGGTATTGTATCTTTTGAACAAGACGGATCTTCCGGAAAAAATAGATTTTGAAAATTTCCATAAAATCAAGGAAGAGGTAATAAAGGTTTCAATCAAGGGCAACAGGGGACTGGAAAAAATAGAGAACAAAATAAAGGAAGAATTTCTGAAGGGTGCATTGGATGTGGATGATGACATCATAGTCAGCAACATGAGACACAAAAATCTTCTTATGAAGGCAAGAAAGTCCATTGAAGAAGTGCTTGAAAGCATAGAAAAATCCCTGACCCTGGAATGTCTGGAAGTGGATATAATGAATTCACTGGAATTTTTGGGAGAAATAACAGGTGAATCCGTAAGGGACGACCTTATAGACAAGATATTTACCGAGTTTTGCATAGGGAAGTAATGGAGGAATAAGCAAGTGAAAGACATAAAGAGATTTATAGCAGGGAAATATGATGTAGTGGTGGTAGGAGCAGGACATGCAGGATGCGAGGCTGCCCTTGCCGCTGCAAGAATGGGCAAGAAGACGATTATGATAACCCTTAGCCTTGACTCACTGGCCATGATGCCCTGCAATCCTTCAATAGGAGGAACAGGAAAGGGTCATATAGTAAAGGAAATTGATGCCCTTGGTGGAGAAATGGCCTTTGCAACTGACAAGGCCATGATACAGTTCAAGCTTCTGAATACTTCAAAGGGACCTGCAGTTCATTCTTCAAGGGCACAGACTGACAAGAGAATATATCATGTGGCAATGAAGCAGGCAATAGAGAATGAATATAACCTTGACCTTGTGCAGAACGAGGTTACTGAAATAGATGTTGTTGATGGAAAAGTTGTCGGAGTAAACACCAAGACAGGTGCTTATTTCGAGACGGAAGCTGCAATACTGTGTACCGGAACGTATCTTAAGGGCAAGATATACATGGGAGAAGTGAGCTACGAGGGAGGACCGGGAGGTCTGTTCCCTGCAAACGAGCTTTCAGCATCTCTAATAGAGAATGGAATAGTGCTTAAAAGATTCAAGACAGGCACGCCGGCAAGGGTTCACAAGGATTCAATAGATCTTGAAAAGATGGAAATACAGGAAGGAGATGCGGAAATAATACCATTCTCCTTCATGAATGACAAGATAGACATAGATCAGGTGCCCTGTCATCTTTGCTATACCAATGCAGAGACACATAAAATTATAATGGATAACCTCTCAAGATCGCCTTTGTATGCCGGAAAGATGGAAGGTGTTGGACCGAGATACTGCCCGTCAATGGAAGACAAGGTGGTGAAGTTCTCAGACAAGCCCAAGCACCAGGTTTTTGTTGAGCCTGAAGGTCTTGATACAAAGGAAATGTATATACAGGGATTCTCCACATCACTGCCTGAAGAGGTGCAGATAGCAATGTACAGGACAATAGTGGGAATGGAGAACTGCAAGATTATGAGACCTGCCTATGCAATAGAATACGACTGCATAGACCCTACACAGCTAAAGAGAAGTCTTGAAATCAAGAGTATTGAAAATCTTTTCTTTGCAGGACAGATAAATGGAAGTTCAGGATATGAGGAAGCCGCAGGGCAGGGTCTTGTAGCCGGAATAAATGCCGTTCTCAAGTTGAACGGAAAGGAACCTATGATTCTGGACAGGTCCGAAGCATACATAGGTGTTCTTATAGACGATCTTGTAACCAAGGGAACAAACGAGCCCTACAGGATGATGACATCAAGGGCGGAGTACAGACTTGTGCTTAGACAGGACAATGCCGACTTGAGACTTACGGAAAAGGGTTACAAGGCTGGACTTGTAAACCTCGAAAGATATAAAAAATTCACGGACAAAACAGTAAGCATAAGCAAGGAAATATCAAGGCTTAAAGGCAGGATGGTGACTCCTGCTGCGCAGGTGAAGAGTCTGTTGGACAAGCTTGGTACAGTTCCTCTTAAGGCTCCAATGTCAATGTATGAATTATTGAGAAGACCTGAAGTTAATTATGACGACCTTAAGGAGATTGATCCGGGAAGACCTGAGGTGGACAGGGTGGTAATACAGCAGATAGAAATACAGATTAAGTACGAAGGATATATCAAGAAGCAGTTCAAGCAGATAGAACAATTCAAAAAAATGGAAAACAAGAACATTCCTGAAAACATAGAATATGACGCGATCAAGGGACTGAGATTGGAAGCGAGACAGAAGCTTTCAAAAATAAGGCCTGACTCCCTTGGACAGGCATCAAGGATATCTGGAGTGTCTCCTGCCGATGTCAATGTACTTGTCATCTATCTGGAGCAGCAGAGAAGGGTGAAGGAAACGGATGAAGAATAAACTTGAAGAAATGTTGAAATCCTCGGACCTGGATTGTACTTCCGAGCAGGTGGACAAGTTTGAATTATACAAGACAATGATCCAGGAATGGAACAAGAAAATAAACATCACTTCCATTACGGAAGATGAAGACATATACATGAAGCATTTTGTGGACAGCATTATAGTTAAAAATCATTTTGACATGGAATCTGTGGATAAGATGATAGATGTGGGTACCGGAGGAGGATTTCCCGGAATACCTCTTAAGATAGTTAATGAGAAAATGGATGTTACACTTCTTGACAGTCTGAACAAGAGGATAATCTTTCTGGAAGAGGTAGTGAAAAGTCTCGGTCTACAAAATGTCAGTCTCATACACGGAAGGGCTGAGGATTTCGGAGTCAATGAGGACTACAGGGAAAAATTTGACCTTTCAATATCAAGGGCCGTAGCACCTCTCAATATACTTTCCGAATACTGCATCCCCTTTGTAAAGGTTGGAGGATGCTTCATATCAATGAAAAGCGGAGATGTTGAAAAGGAAATTGAGGATTCGGCAAATGCACTTGACTTGCTGGGAGGAAGAATAAGGAATATTGTGAAATACAGGCTTCCGGGAACGGATATATCCAGAAGCATAATAATAATAGAAAAATACAGGGAGACGCCGGTTAAGTATCCAAGAAAAGCCGGAAAACCAACAAAGAAACCATTATAGGAGTATAATAAATGATGCAGGAATTCAAAGCAGTAGAAATGATAAATCTGGACTGGATAGTACCAAACAAACACCAGCCCAGAAAAGTATTCCAGGAGGATGCGCTTATTGAACTCACATACTCAATACAGTCCTATGGAATTATCCAGCCAATATCACTTAAGAAGAACAGCGAAAGGGAATATGAAATAATTGCTGGAGAGAGAAGATTCCGTGCTGCACAGCTAGCTGGAATGGAGGAAATTCCTTCACTTGTTATTGATGTTGACGAGAGTAATTCTGCAGCCATTGCACTTGTAGAGAATCTTCAGAGAGAGGATTTGAATTTCCTGGAGGAAGCGGAATCTTATAGGAACCTTATGGACATCTTTGAAATAACCCAGCTGGAGCTTGCAGATAAGATAGGAAAGACACAGTCAACTATAGCAAACAAGCTTAGGATTCTAAAGCTCCCTGAAGTAGTAAAGGCAAATTTGGTGGACCACGGTCTCACCGAAAGACACGGAAGGGCACTTCTCAAGTTGAAGGATGAGGAGCTGCAGAAAAACGTTGTTGACAAAATTATTAAAAATAATTTGACTGTAAAAGAGACTGAAAAACTAATTGATGATATAATAAAGAAATACAGCGACAAAAAGGTAAAGGACAAGAGACTCATCAAGAATTTCATCAACTACAGGATATATGTCAATACCATCAAGCATGCATTCAATGAAATAAAGAAAACGGGCGTACCTGCTGAATTTGAGCAGAAGGATTTTGACGAATATATAGAGCTGAAGGTTAAAATTCCTAAAAATAAGATCTAGAGGTGGAACATGGGTAAGGTTATATCAATTTTCAATCAAAAGGGAGGCGTAGGCAAGACCACTACAAATGTAAATCTGTCTGCAATCCTTGCAATGAAGGGCAAGCGCATATTGTCTGTGGACATAGATCCCCAGGGCAATTCGACAAGCGGCTTTGGAATAGACAAGAATGATGTTGATTCCACAATATACGACTGTCTTTTTTCGGATATTGAAGAATCCGGTGAATCAAGTGCCATTGTTGAAACGGATGTTGAGAACCTTCACCTGATACCGTCGAACATAGAGCTTGCTGGTGCGGAAATAGAGCTTACCAAGACTGTACACAGAGAGAACACCTTGAAGAATTTCCTGGGAAAGATAAGGGAGGATTATGATTTTATTTTCATCGATTGTCCTCCTTCCCTTGGACTTTTGACCATAAACGCACTTACTGCTTCCGACAGTGTAATAATTCCTATTCAGTGTGAGTATTACGCTCTTGAGGGTGTAAGCCAGCTTGTGAATACGGTAAAGCTGGTCAAGAGAAATTTGAATCCCAAGCTTGACATTGAAGGGATAGTTCTCAACATGTATGATGGAAGGACTAACCTTTCGATCCAAGTAGTGGAGGAAGTAAAGAAGTATTTCAAGAACAAGGTTTACAAGTCAATAATTCCCAGAAATGTAAGATTGGCAGAGGCACCAAGTTTTGGACAATCAATAGTTGAGTACGACGAAAAGTCGAAGGGTGCTGAAGCCTATACGAATTTGGCGGAAGAATTTCTGGGCAGGATATAAGGGGGACATATGGCAAGCAAGAGAAAGGCCCTTGGAAAGGGGCTGTCTGCTCTAATAAACGAAGAGTTCGACAAGATAGATGAAAATTCCATAGTAAATATAGGCGTAGACCTTATCAAGTCCAATCCTCTTCAGCCAAGAAAGAACTTCGACGAAGAAAAGATAGACGAGCTTTCAAAGTCAATAGAAAGACATGGAGTGATCCAACCTGTAATCGTGAAGAAATCGGGAATGCACTACCAGCTCATTGCAGGAGAAAGAAGGTGGAGGGCCGCCAGACAGGCAGGTCTCAAGGAAATCCCTTCCATAGTGAGGGATATAGACAACAGAAGCCAGGAGGAGATTGCCCTAATAGAAAACATTCAGAGGGAGGATCTCAATTCCATAGATGAGGCTGTAGCTTACAAGGTTGTTATGGACAGGTATGATATAACCCAGGAAGAGGTTTCAACCATGGTTGGAAAGAGCAGGGTATATGTAACAAATATCATGAGACTTCTTAAGCTTCCCGATTATGTTCAGAAGTACATTATGAACGGTGATATGACAACAGGACACGGAAAGGCTCTGGCGGGCATTGGAGAAAAGGAAATTAAGGCTGTAACGGACAGAATACTTAAAGAAGACCTGAGCGTCAGAGAAACGGAAAAAATCGTCAGAGAGTTGAAAAATGGCAAGAAAGACGAAAACAAGAAAGTTAGGAAAAACGAGAAGGAACCAAATATACTGCATATTGAGGAAGTTTTAATGAACGAGCTGGGCACCAAGGTTGAAATTAACAAGAGAAAGAAATCAGGAAAAATACAGCTGTTCTTTTCCAATGATGAAGAGCTTCAGAGAATTCTTAATATAATATCGGACAAGTTGAGTTAGAATAAATAGGAAAGTAGATTCCAGGGATAAATTCCCTGGAATTTTTTATTACATGACGTTCAATATAATTACGGATTTTGGGAATTATCACTCACGTGAACGTCAGATAATTCGAAGGACTCGATGTCCTGAGAATTTTATTTGTCCATATTTTAACAGATTGTATAGATACCTGTACAATTATCGATAAAAATTAGTTATTTATTTATTAAACTCATGCTTGAGCAAGTGCATGGTTTTTCCTTGCAATAATGGGAAAATGTTTACAAAAAAGTGAAATGTCTTAAAATATAAGACAGATACCACAAAGAAAGACAAAAATGAAAAAAAGTCGTTTTTTCATGATAAATTCTTGTCAAAGTAATTGACATAAAATTAACAACAAAGTATAATAATCGTGATATTTGTATATAGTAGGAGGAAATAAAAGTGCAGAAAACAATCGATATTGTTGAAAACAAAGCTAATTTCGATGAACTGGCAAGTTACATCGAAGCACAGGATGCATCACAAGGTGTCCTGATGCAAACGTTACACAAAGCACAAGAACTATTTGGCTATCTGCCGATAGAAGTGCAAAAGTTCATATCCGAAAAAACCGGAATCCCTATGGCTGAAATCTATGGTGTAGCTACATTCTACACTCAGTTTTCACTTGAGCCAAAAGGAAAGCATACTGTAGGAGTATGTATGGGAACAGCTTGCTATGTTAAGAATGCACAGCTGGTACTTGACAAGCTTGCAAGTGAATTGAAGATCCCTGTTGGTGCAACAACAGAAGATGGTCTTTTTACGTTGGAAGCGACAAGATGTCTTGGATGCTGCGGACTGGCACCTGTAATGATGGTGGGCGAAACAGTTTACGGCAAGGTTGATCCTAAGGATATCCCAGACATAATCAAGAGTTACAGAGAGTAATCCGGAGGTAGATATGAAATCATTGGAAGAATTGAAAAAAATCAGAGAAGAAGCGAAGAAAAATCTTGAATTAAGAGATTCTGGAAAGACTACAAGAGTTGTTGTAGGAATGGCGACATGCGGAATATCTGCAGGAGCGAGACCTGTATTGCAGGCTTTTATTGAAGAGCTTCAGAAGAGAAACATGGCCGATGTTCAGGTTGTTCAGACAGGATGTATCGGAATGTGCGCATATGAGCCAATAGTTGAAGTGACTATGCCTGATAAGGAGAAGGTTACCTATGTATTTATGGATGCTGAAAAGACAAAGAAGGTTGTTGCAGAGCATCTGGTTAATGGAAATGTAGTAGCGGAATATACAATAGGAGCTGTGGAGAAGTAATTTCTCCAGAGTAATAAAGGAGGGTCATTATGGCTATATTCAGATCACATGTACTGGTATGTGGCGGTACAGGATGTGCTTCTTCAAAATCTGGAGATATAAAAGATAGATTTGAAGAGAAAATAAAGGAAATGGAACTGGACAAGGAAGTCCAGGTTATAAGTACGGGATGTTTCGGACTTTGTGAAGAAGGTCCTATAGTAGTAGTTTATCCTGAGGGTGCTTTCTACTCAAAAATGGAAGTTGAAAGAGTGGACAAGATAGTTGAAGAGCACCTTTACAAGGGTAGAATAGTTAAAGAGTATCTTTATGAAGGAAGCTTGGACGCAGAAGACCTTAAGTCTCTAAGTGAAGTGGACTTCTATGCAAAACAGAAAAGGGTTGCACTTCAGAACTGTGGTGTAATCAATCCTGAAGATATTAACGAGTATATTGCAAGAGATGGATATACCGCTCTTGGAAAAGCATTGACTGAAATGACTCCAGCGGAAGTTGTTGATGTTATAAAGGATGCAGGTCTCAGAGGTAGAGGAGGCGGTGGTTTCCCTACAGGTGTTAAGTGGGGATTTGCAGC
Organism: Dethiosulfatibacter aminovorans DSM 17477; assembly: GCF_900142005.1. Classification (GTDB taxonomy): domain Bacteria; phylum Bacillota; class Clostridia; order Tissierellales; family Dethiosulfatibacteraceae; genus Dethiosulfatibacter; species Dethiosulfatibacter aminovorans. The sequence continues at coordinate 165,959 of NZ_FQZL01000004.1, read as the reverse complement.
ACCTCAGGTTGCAGACCAGAAGTATATAATCTGTAACGCGGACGAAGGAGATCCAGGTGCATTCATGGACAGATCAGTTCTTGAGGGAGACCCTCATGCAGTTCTTGAAGCAATGGCAATTGCCGGTTATGCAATAGGTGCAACCAAGGGATTCATCTACGTTAGAGCGGAATATCCAATAGCTGTTGAAAGACTTAAGATAGCAATAGCGCAGGCCAAGGACCTTGGACTTCTGGGAGAAAACATATTTGACTCAGGATTCGATTTCGAGCTTGACATAAGACTTGGTGCCGGTGCATTCGTATGTGGTGAAGAGACTGCACTAATAGCTTCAATCGAGGGCCAGAGAGGTATGTCAAGAAACAAGCCTCCATTCCCTGCAGTAAGCGGACTTTTCGGCAAGCCTACAATCATCAACAATGTTGAGACTCTTGCAAACGTACCGCAGATAATAAACAAGGGAGCTGAGTGGTTCAAGTCATTTGGAAGCGCAAAGTCTCCTGGAACAAAGGTATTTGCTCTTGGTGGAAAGATCACAAATACAGGTCTTGTTGAGATACCAATGGGAACTTCACTTAGAGAGGTAATTTACGACATAGGCGGTGGATGTCCTAACGGAAAAGCTTTCAAGGCAGTTCAGACAGGTGGACCGTCAGGTGGATGTATAACTGCCGACTATATAGATACACCAATCGACTTTGATACACTGACAGAGCTTGGTTCAATGATGGGATCAGGCGGAATGATCGTAATGGACGAAGACAACTGTATGGTTGATATCGCTAGATTCTTCCTTGAGTTTACAGTTGAGGAGTCTTGTGGAAAATGTACGCCTTGTAGAGAAGGTACAAAGAGAATGCTTGAGATACTTGAAAAGATAGCAGAAGGAAAGGCTGTAATGGAAGACCTTGACACTCTTGAGAAACTTGCTGTCAACATCAAGAACACTTCTCTTTGCGGACTTGGACAGACTGCTCCAAACCCTGTACTTTCAACTATGAAGTACTTCAGGGAAGAGTATGAGGCACACGTAAAGGACAAGAAATGTCCTGCAGGAGTTTGCCAGTCGCTTCTTAGCTACAAGATTACTGATGCTTGTAAGGGATGTACAAAGTGTGCAAGACAGTGTCCTGTTAACTGTATATCAGGGAATGTGAAGGAAGTTCACGTTATTGATCAGGATAAATGTATTAAGTGTGGTGCATGTATGGATGCTTGTCCATTCGATGCAATAATCAAAGAGTAAGGATGGTGTTGATGTGAAAACAGTAAATTTAACTATAAACGGCATTGATGTTACAGTGCCAAGTGACTATACAGTACTACTTGCTGCCAGAGAAGCAGGAATAGATATACCGACATTGTGTTACCTGAAGGATGTAAACGAGATTGCAGCATGTAGACTATGTGTTGTTGAAGCCGATATCAAGGGTAGACCTCTTAGAAACCTTCCAGCTTCATGTGTGCTTAAAGTAGAAGAGGGAATGAACGTAAGAACAAATACTCCAAGGGTTAGGGAAGCTGTCAAGACTAATCTTGAACTTATTCTTGCAAACCACAACAGGGAATGCCTTACCTGTAACAGAAACGGTACATGCGAGCTTCAGAAGCTGTGTGATGAAATCGGAGTAGATGATATACCATATGTTGGTGAAAGAAGAGAGCCGGTAATTGACAAGGTATCACAGGCTATAATAAGAGATGCAAGCAAGTGTATCCTCTGTGGAAGATGTGTTGCTACATGCAAGCAGGTTCAGGGAATAGGAATACTTGACTTCACAAAGAGAGGATTCGAAACTGAAATCGCTCCTGCATTCGACTTCTCTATGGATGATGCTCCATGTGTATATTGCGGACAGTGTATAAATGCTTGTCCAGTTGCGGCACTTAGAGAGAGAACTCATATAGACGAGGTATGGGAAGCAATAGACGATCCTGAGAAGTATGTAGTTGTTCAGACTGCTCCAGCAGTAAGAGCTTCTCTAGGAGAGGAATTCGGACTTCCAGTAGGAACAAGAGTAACAGGAAAAATGGTTGCAGCACTTAGAAGAATTGGATTCAACAACGTATTCGACACAGACTTCACTGCTGACCTTACAATAATGGAAGAGGGAACTGAGCTTCTTGGAAGAGTCAAAAACGGCGGAAAGCTTCCAATGATAACTTCATGTTCACCTGGATGGATAAGATACTGCGAGCTTTTCTACCCAGAGTTCGTTGAGAACCTGTCTTCTTGCAAGTCTCCACAGCAGATGTTTGGAGCATTAGCAAAATCATACTACGCTGAGAAGATGGGAATCAACCCTAAGAACATGGTTGTTGTTTCTATCATGCCATGTATTTCGAAGAAGCAGGAAGCTGACAGACCGGAAATGGAAGTAAGCGGAATAAGAGACGTGGACTTCTCACTTACTACAAGAGAGCTTGGAGATATGATCAAGCAGGCAAGAATCGACTTCAAGAGACTGCCTGATGAAAACTTCGACAAGGTTCTTGGAGAGTACACAGGAGCTGGAGTTATCTTCGGAGCAACCGGCGGAGTTATGGAGGCAGCCATAAGGACTGTAGCCGACATACTTACTGGAGAGGACCTTGAAGATATAGAATATCATGCAGTCAGAGGTATCGAGGGAGTGAAGGAAGCAGCACTCACCCTTCCTATAGAAGGAGTTGACACTGAGATCAAGGTTGCAGTTGTTCACGGTACTGCAAATGCAGCAAAAGTTCTCGAAGCTGTTAAGGCTGGTGAAAAAGATTATCATTTCATAGAAATAATGGCGTGTCCTGGAGGATGTGTTCACGGTGGTGGACAGTCTCATGTTTCAGCAAAAGAAAGAATAGATGTTGACCCAAGAGTGAACAGGGCAAATGCTCTTTACGAAGAAGATGTAATAATGGTGAACAGAAAGTCTCATAAGAATCCTGAAGTTATTAAACTTTACGAAACTTTCCTTAAGGAACCAAACAGTCATCTGTCACACAAGCTTCTTCACACTCATTATGAACCTAAAGTTAAATATCCAATTGCAAACCAGGAAGATTTTGACGAACTGATCAAGTAGAAACTAAAATTCACATATAAAGCAAAAAAAGGCCTTTTTTGGGCCTTTTTTTATTTTATCATATGAATGTATTGATAATTATTTTTAATCCCTTTAAAACGGGTGTATTTTGAGGCTGATTTCCTGGAATTTTGAATAGAATTTGTATTTTGTATACAATTTCTAGATTTATATTAAATGGCTTTACTCTATTGAATCAAGTCTATATAATAATAAATGGGTGATTTAATGATATATTTGGATAACGCGGCTACTACATTTCCAAAGCCGGAATCGACATATTACTACATGAATAAATATACAAGAGAAATAGCGGCCAATCCTGGAAGAGGAAGTCACAGCATGGCAGTTGAAAGTGCTGAAATTATTTTTGAAACCAGGGAGATGTTGGCGGAGTTTTTTAACATAGAAGATTCCATGAATATAATTTTCACAAAAAACTGTACGGAATCTCTGAATGTCGGAATCAAGGGGGTCCTTAAAAGTGGGGACCATGTAATAACAACTTCCATGGAACACAACTCTGTTCTAAGACCATTGTCTACCATGGAGTCCCGTGGAGTGGAGCTGACCATAGTGCAGGGTGATGAATTTGGCAATGTAGATCCTGAAGATATTAAAAGGGAAATAAGGGAGAACACCAGGATGGTGGTTACAACCCATGTGTCAAACCTTACGGGAACAATAGTGCCAATAGATGAAATAGGAAGGATATGCAGGGAAAAAGGTGTTGTTTACATGGTGGACTCAGCCCAGAGCGCAGGTCTACTGGAGATTGACGTTAAAAAGCAGAATATTGACATACTTGCTTTCCCGGGACACAAGAATCTCTTCGGCCCCATGGGCATAGGAGGACTCTATATAGGAGAAGATATTGAAATTGAAAACTTCATAGAGGGAGGAACAGGCAGCCTTTCAAGTGAAATGGTGCAGCCTGACTTTATGCCGGACAAGTTTGAAAGCGGTACTCCGAATCTTCCCGGCATTGCAGGACTCAAAGGAGGACTTGAATTTATTATGGAAACCGGAAGGGAAGAAATTAAAAGAAGGGAAGAATATCTGGTGAAGGCCTTTGTTGACATAATTGGTTCCACGTGGAACATTCAAACTTATGGACCAAAGGATTTAAGTAAGAGAAGCGGAGTTGTGCTTGTCAATATAAAGGATATGGATTCTTCTGAACTTGCTTCACGGCTTGACAGGGAATTTTCAATTGCGGTTAGGCCTGGATATCATTGTGCTCCCCTTGCGCATAAGACAATAGGAACCTATGGAAAGGGGGCTGTGAGATTCAGTTTCAGCTGGTTCAATACAATGAAGGAAATAGAAAAGGCTTCTAGCGCACTCCTTAGGATTGCTGAAGAATGCAGCAAGGAAGGTTAGTATGATAAAAAAGACAGTGCTGTTTATGGTCGTAGTTGTAGTATTTCTTGGCATCTTGTATTCCATGGGATTCCTAGATGACATTGTTGAGCGATTCACTGAAACGAAGGTTTCTCTTGTAGTGGAAAATATGATTGATATGGATACCCAGAAAGGCGACATAATAATGACGGGAGAAGGCTATTATATATTGTATGACAATGTAATGGAGACCTATGACTATAAGGGTCAGATGGCCGATATTACTGAATTCGATGAATTCATAGAGAAGGCTTACTTCGGTATAAGAAAGATTGTAAAGACTTCAGATTGTCTTTCTATTGAAATGGACGGAGGGTTTTCGGAGCTTGAATTCGATAATGAGTCCAGAAATCTTTTGAATATTAGTCAGGATGAACGTATTTTTGTCATAAGCTCGGACCTTGATGAAACCACAAATACAGTAGACATATATAACGACACAATGAAGTTTATGGGATCCTATGACAGCAATAGAATGAGGGTAATAAAAACTATGGATTCAGACAACTCCGATGGTGTCATAATAACCACATTCTCTTATGAGGGAAGTTATATGACTTCAAAGATTGGGGAGTACCTGGTTGAAGGAATGTACAATCTTTGGGAGCTGGAGCTTAACAATGAGCTTGTCGTATTCCAGTACACAGCAAAGGATGGGATATATGTTGCTACAAATAAGAATCTGTATAAAATAAACAACGAGGGAAGTATATTATGGACCTACAGCGGGTATGATTATATAAAGGATTGCAAATTTACAGGTGATAAAATAATTCTTCTCACAGGCAGGGATGAAAATGCAATAACCACCATAAACAGTGAAGGTAAGGTGGAAAGCATAGTAAAGACGGAGGATTTATATTCGAGGCTTGACATTTATATGAGCCAAGTATTCATTAGCAACAGCAGCTTTATATCCACAATTGCCGACGGGAAGGTTGCTATGGTCTATAATTCGGATGGAGTAATAAAGGATTTGAAACTGGACGGCAGTAAAATGAGGTTGTTGACTGAAAACAGCATAGTTGTGCTGGATATAAAAATAGACTGACAGGAGGGATTTAATGGAATACAATGTTATAGATATTATAGTATTGGTATTTGTTCTGCTTGTACTGGGAAACGGATTCAGAAAAGGATTGATAATGTCATTGTTCGATCTTGTAGGCTTAATTGCTTCTTTTATAATAGCGTGGAATTATTACTATTTAGTGAAGGATTTCCTTGTTGATAGGACGGGACTTGTTGATTTTATAAACAATAATATAAGTTCAAAGATATCGGACATACTGGCTGAATTCCCTGGAAAGGATCTTGATCTTGGAAGCATATTCAATGGGTTCGGTAAGCTTCCATTCGACATGCAGAGGATAATGGAGGATTTCATCCAGTCTTCAATAAAAGATACAGCGGTGGACTATGCACAGTCAATGTCGGATAAGATAACAAATATATTTATAATCATAATCAGCTTCACCGTAGCCTTTCTCATTGCATACCTCATACTAATGATAGTTGCAGGAGTTTTAAACATAATGTTCAAGGCACCGGTACTTAATATGGCGAACAAGCTACTTGGAGGTCTTTTCGGGTTGTTGAAGGCTGTTGTACTTCTGTACATAGTCTTTGCCATAGCATCTCCTTTTATAGCCATGTCTGAAAAGGAAAACATGTTTACGACAGAGATTCTTGAGTCCAAGTCAAGCGAAGTGTTTTATGAAAACAATCTTATTCTCAACTATCTGACATATAAGGGAGTACTGGCAGAATAGCGATAACAACCTAATAGAGAGCAGAGAAGACTATTGTTCGAATGTACAATGGTCTTTTCTTGTAATTGTTAATATGATAAAATAGTATTGAAAATTTGTGACAACGGGAGGAAATATGAAGGAAATAGATGCAAGAGGACTTGCTTGTCCGCAGCCTGTCATACTGACTAAAAAAGCACTGGAAGAAAGCAAGAATGTAATGACTATAGTTGATAATGAAACTGCAAAGACCAATCTGCTTAAGCTGGCGAAGAAGATGAATTGTGAGGTGGCAGTGAAGGATGAAAGCGACGGTATAAAGATTTCAATGTACAGAGATAACATTGAAAATGCGAAGCCAGAAGAGGGTAATTTGAATGCAGAAGTTACTACATCTTCAGGCGGCATGGTATATGTATTCGGAAAGGATACACTAGGGGAAGGATCAGATGAATTGGGAAAACTTCTTATGAAGGGATTCATATATACCTTGACCGAGATGGATGTACCTCCGGCAAAGATTGCATTTCTCAATGGAGGGGTGAATCTTACCTGTGAAGGTTCGGAGTCGATTGAAGATCTGAAGACACTTGAGTCAAAGGGAACTGAAATTGTTTCCTGTGGTACTTGTCTAAATTATTTTGAAATTAGCGACAAACTTCTAATAGGGGAAGTTTCAAATATGTATGACATAGTGGAAGTAATAGCTTCAGGCGGTAATACAGTGATGATATAGGAAATAATAGACAAAACCGCAGTAATCTTAATATATGATGTATTTAAGCAAGAAAGAGGCTACTCCCCGGCAAGGTACAAGCTGTTGTTTAAACGTGTAGAAAGTTTATCTTAAATGTATAAAACCAACATTTCAGGGGTTTATGCATATTGAACTTTTCTATGTGATTAATTATAGGGAATGATGTCCTGATATGGAGTGAAATTGGTTAAATGATAGAGGTGCAATATGGATGAGAAACTGAATGTAGGAGATGTTATCAGACTAAAGAAGCAGCATCCCTGCGGAGGATACGACTGGGAGATCATGAGGATAGGAACAGACTTCAGGATAAAGTGTACAACCTGTGACAGACAGATATGGCTTCCAAGAAGGGAAGTAATGAGAAGGGTGACTAAGGTTGTATCAAGGAAGGAAGAGGAATAGAGAGATAAGTATAGACTAGTAAGCATTAAAGGTAAAGTAGCAAAAGAAGAAAAATTAAATGGAGAAGACCTGTGGTTGCGGAATAATGCAGACATGGGTCTTTTGTTTTAGACTGCAACTATATTTCTGAACATATTTAGAAGAAATAAGAACTGATTTTACTTTTAAGGTATTAATAATAAATTTGCGTACATATTATCAGAATATTATTAATCAATAGAGTATGTTGCTAGCTATGCTTCAAAATGAAGAAAAAATTAATCGGATTAGAAAATCTTGTTTTTTCTTGAGGTGTGAGAATATGAATATGATTGGTATACATAATTGTTTAATTAATGTAACTGTTCCACGTGGAACAATTATGTCAACAAAGGCAATAAGCAGTTGGGACATTTACAATGTTTCTAAATTAAAAGGATGATCTTAACAGGATATTTGCTGAATAGTCCGAAGAGATGGGGCTAGACTTTTTTTAGAGATTAATGAACCAAAAATTTTTGTAATCTATGGGAGTAATTATTGTATATAAAAATAATTCAAAAATGTTTTTGTAAGAGGTTGACAATTCCAAAGCTATTATATATAATTAAGTTAATTCCATTTAGTAAAATCTATTTTCATTCTATAAAAAAGGAGGAAATATGGCTAATAATACTGTTGAAATAAAGAAAGAGTTAACAATTGAGCAAAGAAAGGAACTGGATACTGCATTAGAGAAGGCTAGAAAGGCATTAGAAATAATAGAGACATATGATCAGGAAAAGGTTGACAGACTGGCACAGGCAGTAGCGTGGGCTGTTGCAAACAAGACATCATTTGCAGAGTTGACGAAAATGGGTATAGAGGAAAGTCAGCTTGGTAACTTTGAAAACAGAATAAACAAGAGATTCAAGATTAAAGGTATCTTGAGAGATGCTCTTAGACAGAAGAGTGTAGGTATCATTGAAGAGATACCTGAAAAGGGAATTGTAAAATATGCAAAACCTGCTGGTGTTATCGGATCAGTTGTTCCAACGACAAATCCAGCTTTGACTCCGGCGGGAACGGGTGTGTATGCCATCAAGGCAAGAGATGCAGTAATATTCTCTCCACATCCAAGATCAAAGAAGACAACATTTGAAACTGTTAGAAGAATGAGGGAAGCACTGGTAAGAGAAGGAGCACCTGCTGATGTATTCCAGTGTCTGCAAAACGTAAACCTTACTATGACTAAGACATTGATGGCAGAATGTGATTTGGTCCTTGCAACCGGTGGGCCGGGTCTCGTAAAGGCTGCATATAGCTCAGGTACGCCAGCCTATGGCGTCGGTGCAGGTAACTCAACTATGATTATTGATGAGACTGCAGATATCAAGGAAGCGGCACACAATACCATGCTGAGCAAGACATCTGACAATGGTTCAGGATGTTCTGCCGATGGAAACCTGGTAGTAGAAGAGACTATATTTGATGATATGGTTAAAGCCCTTGTAGAAGAAGGCGGATATCTTGCCAACGATGAAGAGAGGGAAATGCTTAAGAAGGTAATGTGGGACGATGAAGGACACAGACTTTCAGATACTGTTGCAGTAGCACCTCAGAAACTTTGTGAAATAGCTGGATTTGAAATACCTGAAGATAGAAAATTTGTCATAGTAATGGGAGATGGGATAGGCATTGAGCACTTGTTCTCAAATGAAAAGCTTACTACTCTTCTTGCCATGCACAAATATTCAGGTTTCGACGACGCTCTTGAGAAGATGAAGGGTATCTACAACGTTAAAGGAAAGGGTCATTCATGTGGAATCTACTCTTTTGATGATGACCACATACACAGACTTGCTATGGTTGCTCCTGTCAGCAGGATCATGGTAAGACAGCCGCAATCAAAGGCAAATGCCGGATCATTTAGTAACGGAATGCCTATGACATCAAGTCTTGGTTGTGGAACCTGGGGTGGAAATATAATATCTGAAAATGTAAACCTCAAGCACTATATGAATACAACATGGGTATCAAAGCCAATACCTGAAGACAGACCTTCAGATGAAGAGCTTTTTGGAGATTACTACAATCCTGAATTGGAAAAATAAATTCACTTCTCCCCTGGCAAAAAGACCGTTAATGCGGTCTTTTTGCATTGAAGCAATTAAATTGAAACATATAATTGACAATGATTCAAAATTATAATAACATTACCCTAGCGCTTTAAGCATGTGTTGTTCTGAAAGATGAAACGCTGCATCAGAGTACGAAATAGAGAATTTTAAGAAGCAGAGGAGTTCTCATGAACTCCTTTTCAGATAATTATTGTTTTGGGGAGTGAGGTTATTATGAAGAACATTGCATTGATCGGTATGATGGGAAGCGGAAAGACGACCTTGGCTGAGATGTTGGCAGAGAAGATGAAACTGGATTATTGCTGCGCCGATGAGTATCTGGAGGAAAAATATAACAGATCCATACCAGACATATTCGAGAAGGACGGAGAAGATGGTTTTAGAAAGCTTGAAAGTGAAGCAATAAGAGATTTGGCAAAGAGAAGGAATATTATCATAGCAACTGGTGGAGGAGTCATACTTAGGGAAGAGAATATTGATACATTGAGGGAAAATGGGTTCATCATCATATTTCTGAACAGAAGTATTGAAAGCATACTTAAAGATATTACTACGGAAAACAGACCTCTCATCAAGGAAGACAAGAACAGGCTTTTGAAGATATATAGCGAAAGGGAACATCTGTATAAAGAATACAGCGATATCATTATTAACAACCACGATTGCCTGGATGAAACCTTGGACAAGCTTTATAACTCGGTTGCCCTTTTATCAAATGATAAATCCGACAAAAAATAAAAATGCATTCCATCTAATGAAAAATATGTTTAAGAACAACAAGAAATATGGTATAATGAGATATAAATATTTTTAATAAGGATGATACTATGAGTGAAAAGAAGCCTACAACGAGATCTGTTGACAGAGCCCTTGACATCCTTGAATGCTTTCTGGGAAAGGAAAGGGAGTTGTCTTTGATGGAGATTTCAGAGATGACAGAATTGTCTCCAAGTACTGCCCACAGGATGATTAATTCTTTGATGACAAGGCATTTTCTCGAAAGGAACAATGAAAACAAGAAGTTTTTTCTTGGTCGGAAGATAGCAAAGCTTGGATCCATGAGTCTTACCAGCATTGATGAAAACCTTAAGGAGCTGGCAAAGGAATATATGATACAACTCAGGGATAAAGAGAATGAAAATGTAAGCCTGTACGTTCTGGATGGAGACTACAAGCTTTGCGTTGAAAGGTTTTTATCGTCGCAGACCTTAAGGCAGGTAATCAACATAGGCGACAGACTGAAGATAGATAAAGGTTCTACAGGAAGAGTTTTTCTATCGCATATGGAGAAAGAAGAGCTTGATGCAATGCTGAAGAAATATCCAAATATAGACATTGAAAAGGTTAATCAATGCAGAGAAAAGGGATATACAATCAGTAACGGTGAGAGGGACGAGGGTCTGGTTGGAATAGCAGCTCCAATTTATGGAGCGGACAATTCACTGAAGGCTGTATTGTCGCTGTCGGGCCCTTCCTTTAGATTCATAAATGAAAACCTGAACGATAAGATTGAAGACACGAAAGCAACTGCATATGAGATTTCAAAGGCGATAGGTTATCAGAACAATAACTGAAAAACCGCAACCATTAGATGGTTGCGGTTTTTTTTAGGTGGAATAATTTTGCTTGTAAAAATATAAAAAACAATATGGTCAGTTATGGACCTTGCAGACGGAATATTTTATCTTGGCGATAAAAGCTTTAAAAGATCAAGGTATATCAATATATAGAGGTTATTTCGACCTAGTGTAGCATATGTTGTGTGTGCCGATGCAGTGTTAACTTAATCTTTACAAATGTTTTTATATATATTGACAACACTATGAATTAGTGATACAATTTCATTAGAAGAAAAAGATTTTCAAAGAATGGAAATGAAACAAAAATGGAAAATTTAGAATTAAGGAGAGTTTGAAATGAAAACAGAGTTTTCCTTAGCTCACTTGACGGTTCTGGGATGCGCTCCGCCGGAAATGATTTACATAGCATCTCTTTGCGGATACGATTATGTAAGTATAAGACCGATATATATGAAGCTTCCCAACGAGCCGAACTACGATCTGGCCCACAACAAGGCCATGATGAAGCATACAAAGGAAGCCATGAGAAGAACGGGAATGCGTATTCATGACATTGAACTGGCAAAGATTGACGACACAATAGATGTAGAGGATTATAAGGCTGCAATTGAAACGGGTGCGGAACTGGGTGCAAAAAGCCTGCTGTCCAGCATATGGACTGAAGACAAGTCGATGTATATTGAGAAGTTTCATCACTTGTGTGAGCTTGCAAAACCTTATGGCATGACTGTTGACCTGGAGTTCGTAACTTGGGCCGGCGTGAAGAACCTGAAGCAGGCTGTTGAAGTATTGAATTCAATCGATATTGACAACAAGGGTCTGATGATAGACACACTTCACTTCAACCGTTCCAGGGTGGCCCTGGAGGAACTGGATAATCTTCCTCCGGAGTGGTTCAATTATGTACACCTCTGTGACGGGCCCAAAGAGATACCGGAAACAAAGGAAGGACTGATTCATACGGGAAGGGATGAACGCTTGTACTGCGGTGAAGGAGAAATAAACATAGCAGATATAATAAGAAGGATTCCAAGACCGGTTGTATATTCCCTTGAGCTTCCACACCTGAAAAGAGTGAAAGAATTGGGATATACGGAACATGCCAGGAGATGCCTGGTTACAGCAAAGGAATATCTGGAAAAGCACAACCTGGAAAACTTTTGCCTGAAATAGCAGAAGTTGACTAAGTCAAATCATTATAAATGAATTATGAAATGAAAATTGATTCAAAGTAATGGAATTGGATTAAATGGAATGGAAACACAAAACAGTGGAGGTAGTGATGAATAAACTCTTATCACATCAGATTGTTGATTATCTGGAAAGAAAAGGAATTGAACATGTATTCGGATTATGTGGACATACAGTCATAGCGATGCTGGATGCATTGGAAAAAAGTGAAAAACTTAGATACATATCAGTAAGACACGAACAGGTTGCATCACACGCAGCCGATGGATATGCAAGGATTACAAAGAGGGCGAGCGTTGTACTTTGCCATCTTGGCCCGGGACTCACGAATGCTGCTACCGGTGTTGCAAACGCTTCCCTGGATGCCATACCAATGGTGGTAATAGCAGGTGATGTGCCTAGCTACTATTACGGAAGGCATCCACATCAGGAAGTGAATATGCACTGTGACGGATCGCAGTATGACATTTACAAACCATTTGTAAAGAGGGCATGGAGGGTTGACAATCCCGAGCTTATGCCTCAAATTTTGGACAAGGCGTTCAGACTTGCCGAGACTGGAAGACCGGGACCGGTACTCATATCGGTACCAATGGACATGTTCTCAAGAGAAATTGACGAGAAGCTTTTTGAAAGGACATATGTGGATTCCCAGGAGGTATTCAAGCCTGGAATTCCTCAGGAAACGGCTGCGAGAATTGCAAAGCAGCTCATAGATGCAGAAAATCCTGTCATACACGTAGGTGGCCAGGTTGTGTTTAACGAAGCTACTGAAGAATTGAAGGAGCTTGTGGAGTTTCTGGATATACCTGTTACCAGAAGCTTGATGGGACAGGGAGCATTGCCTGACACCCATCCGCTAATGGTTGGAATGACAGGGTTTTGGGGGACGGATTTTGTAAACGGAACAACAAAGAATGCAGATCTCATTCTTGGAGTTGGAACAAGGTTTGCAGAGGCTGACAGCAGCTCATGGTACAAGGATGTTACCTTCAATGCAGAAAATACAAAATTCATGCAGATTGACCTTGAGCCTTCTGAAATAGGAAGAAACTTCCCGGTTATACTTGGTGCTGTAGCAGATCCTAAAAATGCACTTAAGGTGATTCTTGAGGAAGCAAAAAAGATTGTACCTGAAGGAATCGATAGAAAAGAGCTTAAGGCTGAGATTGCAAAATACAAGGCTGAATTCAAGAAATCAAACGTGGAAATATCAAACGATGAAAGATTCCCTATGACACCCCAGAGAATACTCAAGGATGTAAGAGAGGTATTTCCTGTAGACGGCATCATAGCTACAGATGTGGGCTGGAACAAGAACGGCATAGGACAGCAGTTTGATATTGAACTTCCCAGCACCATTATCCATCCCGGAGGACTTGCCACAATGGGATTCGGACCGGCGGCAATACTTGGAATAAAGCTTGCAGCCTTTGACAAGAAGGTTATAACCCTTGTTGGCGACGGTGGATTTGGAACAAACCCATCAGTTATAGCAACAGCTGTGGAGCAGAATATTCCGGTAGTGTGGGTTGTAATGAATAATGGAGCGTTTGGAACAATAGCAGGATTGGAAGCTTCTCATTATGAGCACTCCTTTGGAACCATATTCAAGGATCACAAGGGAGAAAGCTACAGTCCGGATTGGGCAAAGGTGGCAGCAGGATACGGCATAAAGAGCAAAAGGATCACAAGTGCAGCTGAATTCAAGTCAGCGTTGAAGGAAGCTCTTGAAGCGGATGAGCCTTACTTGCTGGATGTGCCTATGGAAAACATACCGGTGCCTACTGACGGAATCTGGAATATAAATGATATTTATACGCCTAAGGAAAATGTATCTGAAGGAAGACTTACATCTGGTGAAGCCAAGAAATCGCTTCACGTAACAACTTGATTTTTATGAATAATGTTTAAGGGAGAGGTGTCTAATGAAAGTTTTAAGATGGCTTGACAAGAATTTTGAAGAATTCATACTTCTGATTTTTCTTATAGTCATGGTTGTAGTAATGGGTGTACAGGTTCTTATGAGATATTTGTTTAACTATTCACTTACATGGTCGGAAGAATTAACAAGATATCTTTTTGTATGGTCTTCGTTTTTAAGCATAGGCTATTGCATTAAGAACAGTACATCTATAAAGCTGGAACAGTTTCTGGGTGTATTGCCCGGTGTTCTTTCACAGGTTATAAGGTTGACTTCCAAGATAGTCATGCTGGCGTTTTTCGTGTTTGTGTTCATGAATGCAGTGACACTGGTCCAGTCTACACAGGCAAGCGGTCAGGTAAGTTCAGCCCTGGGATTCCCAATATATCTGGTACAGTCATCTGCAGTCGTGGGATTTGCACTTGCGATTTTCAGATTGCTTCAGAGTTTTTATTTGGGATTCATGGAGTTGAAGGGAGCCGAGAAACAGCATTCATAAGTGACAACTGATACGTGCTGTGATGCGAAATCATTTCATCACAGCACGGGATAATTATATAAGAGAGGAGATTTTTATGTCACCAAGTATAGTTTTTATAGTGTTTGCTATATCGATACTGGTATCAATTCCGGTGGCAACAACACTGGGAATAGTGGCGGTACTTCCAGGAATTCTGGACAGCTCTTTTCCAGCCAGCGGTGAATTTATCGTAAGGAGTATGGTAGGCGGTGTCAACAGCTTTCCTATCCTTGCAATACCAATGTTCATACTGTCAGGAATGATAATGGCTCAGGGCGGTATTTCAAAGAAATTGTTTAACATATTTTCATATATTTCGGGAACAAAGACGGCAGGAATACCCATAGCGGTAATAACGACTTGCCTGTTCTATGGAGCCATTTCAGGATCGGCACCTGCAACGACGGCTGCAGTTGGGGCCATGACTATACCTTTGCTGGTGGAACTGGGTTATGATAAAACCTTTTCTACAGCACTTGTAGCAGTATCAGGAGGACTGGGAGTTATCATCCCTCCTAGTATACCGTTCATCCTGTATGGAATGGCATCGGGCGTATCCGTAGGAAGCATGTTTATAGCGGGAGTTCTCCCGGGACTGCTCATCGGATTTTGCCTTATGATTTATTCATACTATTATTGCAAGAAAAATGGAGAAGACAAGGAAAAAATAGAAGCCAATTTCATGAAGCTCAAGAACAAGGGATTCATCAATGTGTTCAAGGACAGTTTCTGGGCATTGTTGGCACCTATTATCATCCTTGGAAGCATCTACGGTGGAATAGCATCACCTACGGAAGCTGCAACCATATCTGTTTTCTATGCACTGTTTGTAAGTCTTTTTATCTACAAGACGATAACGTTTTCAAAAGTCAAGGGAATAATGGTGGAAAGTGTAAAGACATATACTCCGCTGCTGTTCATTCTTGCAGCTGCAGTTGGATTCTCAAGGGTTCTTGCACTCATGCAGGTACCACAGCTCGTTTCAGGATTCATCACAGGGATTTTCTCAGGAAAGGTTGCAATACTGCTTATCATCAACCTCCTGCTTCTGTTTGTAGGTATGATCATTGATACGGGACCTGCACTGCTCATATTGACACCTATACTTTTGCCGATAACGAATGCAATTGGGGTTAATCCTATTCAGTTGGGAATAATTATGGTTGTCAACCTTGCAGTGGGATTTGTAACACCTCCTGTCGGTTTGAACCTGTTTGTAGCAAGCTCCATTACGGATATAGAAGTAATGGATATAGCAAAGAAGGCAATGCCTTTTATAGCTTTCTTCATTGTAGCGCTGTTGCTTATTACGTTCATTGAAGAAATCAGTCTGGCATTACTATAAAATAAAAAATGAGGAGAACAAGATGAAAATATTATTGAAAAAAGGTTTGGTTTTAATGTTGGTATTGACGATGCTTGTATCATTTGCCGGTTGTGGAGCATCAAACAATGAAGGTGGCGAAGATGCTGGCGAAGCAAAGACGTATTCTTTCACACTGTCCTGCGACACTCCTGAAGATTCGGTTACATATCTCTATGCCCAAAAGTTCAAAGAAGAGCTTGAAGCTGCCACTGGCGGAAAGGCAACGCTTCAGATATTTGCCAATGGAACAATGGGAAGTGATGTAGAGGCTACAGAGAGTTGCCTTAACGGTGAAATAGATTTTGTTGCCCTTACTACAGCACCAATGGTAAACTTCATACCGGAACTTGCTGTATTCGACATGCCAAGTGTATTTGAAAATATAGAAATTGCCAGAAAGGCAGTTGACAGCGAATTCTTCAACCAGCTTGAAGGAATTTATGAAGGATACGGATTCAAGATCCTTGGATTTGCAGATCAGGGATTCAGACAGATGAGCAGCAATAAGATGGTTACATCAATGGCAGACTTTGAAGGACAGAAGATAAGAACTATGGAAAATCCATATCATATCGCATACTGGAGAGCAATAGGTGCAAATCCTACTCCAATGGCGTTCTCGGAGGTTTATATAGGACTGCAGCAGGGTACAATAGATGCCCAGGAAAATCCTTATGAAACAATAGTAGCTGCAAAGCTTTACGAGCAGCAGAAGTACATAATAAACACAAACCATGTTATTCACCTTGTTTCTCTTGTTACAAACCTTAACAAATTCAACAGTCTGCCTGAGGATATACAGACAGCAATAGTCGAGTCTGCACAGACTGCCAAAGTGTGGGCAAGAGAACAGGCTGACGAAAGAATAGGACAGCGTGTGGAAATAATGGAAAGCAATGATACGGAAATAATAGAACTTTCTCCTGAATTGAAGAAGGAGATGAAGGAAGCCGCAGCACCGGTATATGACATGATAAGGGAAAAAATTGGTGATGAGCTTGTAGATTCACTGCTTGATGCAACAAAATAGGAAAATACACTAATTTATTGCCTACAGACTATCATGCTGTAGGCAATTTAACTAATGAAATTGAAAGACCTGATAAGGAGTAGATAATGAGAAAACTTTTTGTTTCCGAACCGGGAACCATAGAGATGAAAGAAATTGAATTAATCTCTAAACCCGGAGAGGGAGAGATTAAAATAAAAGTGTTAATGGGCGGCATTTGCGGATCAGACATGAGTGTATACAAGGGAAAGATACCCTATGCGGAATACCCTTTGACTCCAGGACACGAAGTAATTGGAGAAGTAATAGAGGCCGGGGCAAATGCCAGATTCAAGGTTGGCGACAAGGTTGCATCATATCCAAATACATATTGCGGGAAATGTGAAAATTGCCTTAGGGGCATGACCAACATATGCGTGGAGAAGAAATCATTTGGCGTGACTATAGACGGCCTTTTTGCAGAAGAGATAATAATAGACTCTGAGTTTGCCGTCGGTGTTCCCGCTGATATCGATGAAAAGAAGGCTGTCCTTATGGAACCCTTGTCCGTATGCGTCCATGCAATTGGAAAGGCCGATTTAAAAAACTCCCAGAAGATTGCAGTCATGGGATGCGGAACAGAGGGTATGCTCTGCATAGCCATATTGTCATATCTTGGAATGGACATTACGGCCATAGATATCAATGAGGACAAGCTGGCAATAGCAAAGGAATTTGACAAGGGAATAACAACATTGGTGCCGGGACAGGCTGACGGACGAAACTTTGACGTAGTCATAGAGGCTGCAGGAGCGAAAAAAGCCATTGAACAGGCTTTTGAAATAGTTAAGCCCGGTGGAAAGATGATAACCCTGGGATTGACCAACGAAGACATAAGCTATCCATGCTTCAAGGTGGTCAGGAGCGAAATTACAATACAGGGTAGTATAATATATACAAAGGATGATTTCGACAAGGCATTGGAATACTTGAAGGATGAAGACTTCAACATAAAGCCAATCATATCTGAAGTAGTTCCCTTCGAGGAATTCAGGACGGCATATGACCATGCCTTAAGCGGCAAGATGGTTAAAGTCCTTATGGACTTTAAGTAAATACTGGTGAGAGGATAATACAATGAAATACCCAAAGAAAGTAATTATTGCAGAAGTGGGCCCGAGAGACGGGTTGCAGAATGAGAAGAAGATACTGCCTGCACATGTGAAGGCGGATTTGATTGACAAGGCCATTGAGGCGGGGTACAAGGTTATTGAGGTGGGATCCATGGTCCATCCGAAAGCAATACCTGCCTTGGCGGATACGGCTGAAGTTTTTAAAATGATAAAAAACAAGGACAAGGCGGATTTGAGAGTTCTCATTCCAAACTTTAAGGGAGCAGAAAGGGCAATTGCAGCCGGATTCAAGAAGATAAAGCTTACAGTTTCAATCAGTGAATCCCATAATCTGGCAAATTTCAATAGAAAACCTGAGGAGACCATTGCCAGTTTCACTGACAGTATCAATCTTGCCAGAGAAAACGGTGTTGCTGTTTCAGGCGCCATGGCAACTTCTTTTGGATGTCCCTTTGAAGGCGAAATAAGCATCCAGCAGATTGATGAAGTAGTGAAACAGTTTACTGCACTTGGAATCATGGAATTGTCCCTTTCAGATACAACAGGTATGGCAAATCCGAAGGACGTATATGAAAAATGTATTTATTTCAAGGAAAAATATCCTGAGGTAACATGGAATCTCCATTTCCACAATACAAGGGGGATGGCCATGGCAAACATACTTGCAGCAATGGAGGCTGGAATGGACAGGTTTGACGGTGCATTTGGAGGCCTGGGTGGATGTCCTTTTGCCCCTGGTGCATCAGGCAACATAGCTTCTGAAGACATAGTCCACATGCTGGAGCTCATGGGCATTGAAACGGGAATCGATATCGACAAGGCCATTGAAATAGCCAGAGAGGTAAGGGAACATGTGGAACATGACCTTGACAGTTGCATGCTTAAAGCCGGAAAGGTTTCAGATCTTGTTCTGGAACGCCCAAAAGGGCAGATAAAGCCCGGCAAGTAAAAAATTCAGCCGGACACGGTATTGGGCTGGCCGGCTGTTCTAATCAAGGAAGAGTGTAATGATTTTAACGACAGTAGTGAATTCAGTCCTTATTATGGGTTTTCTCATTGCAGTAGGATTTTTCCTGTCTAAAAAAGGCATTGTAACCCATGAAGTTGAAAGAGCATTTACATACATGCTTATGAACATAGCAATTCCTGCGCTGGTTGTAAAGGCTTTCAATATAGAGTATTCGCCTGAAAAAATGGAGCTTGGAATAAAGGTTATTCTTGTAGGTTTTTTCTACATCCTGGCAGTGCTTATCATAAACACCTTGCTGCTAAAAAGGGTAGGCAATGAAGACAAGAAAAAGATACTCAAGTATACGGGAGTACTGACGAATGCAGGATTCATGGGTTTTCCGGTCGTATACCAGATATACGGAAATGAAGGAACATTTTTTGCGTCCATGTATTATATTGCAGTAATGATTTTCATGTGGACCTACGGCATGTCTATTTTCTATGACAAAATAGGAAAGGAAGAAATGCGCCAGATGCTATTCAATCCCAACATGGTATCGGTATATATAGGAATTTTCATTTTTGTGTTTTCAGTAGATATTCCTGATTTGGGTGAAAGAATGATCGATTCGGTGGGGGCTATCACTACTCCTCTTGCAATGTTTATCATAGGAGCAAGAATAGGCAGGGTTAGCATTTCCACATTGCTAAAGGACAATCTGGTTTATGCAGGAACATTTCTGAGGTTGATTTTTTATCCGGCCATTATGGTGGCAGTTTTATATTTCCTGGAGCTGGATCCTGTAATTGAAGGAGTATGTCTGGTATATTCGGCTCTTCCTCCTCCGGCGATAACTGTTGTAATAGCCAGCAGATTTGATGGGGAGGTTGACTTTGCATCGAAGATTGTTGTTGTTTCACACATAGGTTCATTGGCAACAATACCTTTGATGTTTGCCTTTTGTGAATTGATGGGCGTTTTTTGAGAATATTGTAAAAGATTGTATATATGGAGTCACTTGAGTGTTGTGACTTTACAAATTGAAAGGTGGTATATTTATGAAAAAAATATTGTTTCCAACCGATGGTTCTGCCGAATGTCAAAAGGCATATGACATGGCTGAAGAACTGGCGAAGAAGTTTGATTCGGAAGTGACTGTATTCTATGTATATGACATACATGTAATGAAAGGTTACGAAGTCACTACAACTGAAGAGGAAGGGAAAAAAATCATAGGCAAGACAGTTGAATATTTCAAGGACAGGGATGTCAGAGTCGGCAGCAAGATAGTAAAGGGTTATCCTGCAGAAGCAATAATCGAAGAAGCGGAAGAAGGTGGATATGATCTTGTAATTATGTGTACTCACGGAATGTCGGCGAGGAAAAGATTTATGTTGGGAAGTGTGACCAACAAGGTTGTACAACATGTGAAAGTGCCTA
Source organism: Dethiosulfatibacter aminovorans DSM 17477 (assembly GCF_900142005.1). Lineage (GTDB taxonomy): Bacteria > Bacillota > Clostridia > Tissierellales > Dethiosulfatibacteraceae > Dethiosulfatibacter > Dethiosulfatibacter aminovorans. The sequence continues at coordinate 145,387 of NZ_FQZL01000004.1, read as the reverse complement.
TGCTGGTAGCAAGATAAGGGTTTGACTTAATTAGTGAAGATCTGCAATCACCCTAATCATGACCAGGTTATAAATATTTTGTGCGAAAATATTACAACTTAGTAAGAAAAATGTTGACAAATCTTAATATTTATAATATATTTGATATAATTATATTTTGAGGATAAACTTATGGAAAAATCTAAACTTAAAACAGGAATGCAACAATTTTATTATTTTTACTTTTATTTCTGGGGCTTTTTTAGCGCTGGCGCTTTTGCATACAAAAAAAGTAAATATAAAAGTATTGAAATAGGAAGTCCTGCATAGATAAATCCATAGATGTTATGATGAAAGACAAGGAGTTCTTAGGAACTCCTTTTTATTTTGCAGAATTTTTTGGTGAAAGAGAGGGTATCATGAGGTTGCAGAGTAGGAAGAAAGTGGTTGTTAAAAATAAGGTGTTTGGCGGGGAGGATATGCTTGTCTGCCTGCCATTGGTTTCAAGTAATAAAGAAACGTTGATTAAGGATGCCGGGAAGATATGTGAATATAATCCGGATGTCATTGAATGGCGTGTCGACTATTTTGATACAGTAAATGATGCTGAAAGCGTTGTTGATGCATTGGAATCTTTGTCTGAAGTAATTGGAGAAAAGCCGCTGATTTTCACCTGCAGACACAAGAGGGAAGGAGGCCAGTCGGACTTTTCGGATATGAAAAGAGTTGATATAATCAGGAAGGCAGTTTCAACAGGAGCCGTTGACCTTCTAGACATAGAGATGTCAAGCGACAGGGAGGCATTGGAAGATATTAAAAGGATATCCGAGGAGAAGGATGTGAAGTTGATACTTTCATACCACAATTTCGAAGAGACACCTGATGAATCTGGCATAGTAGAAAAGCTTGCAGAAGGTGAAAGGCTGGGTGCCGACATATCGAAACTGGCTGTAATGCCAAACTGCCATGGTGATGTGCTCAATCTTCTCAGTGCCTCATGTCTGGCAAGAAAGGAAGTTGATATACCTCTGATAACAGTATCCATGGGTGAGATGGGAAGTCTGACAAGAATAGTTGGAGGGATGTTCGGTTCGGATCTTTCCTTTGCCGTTGGAAGTGAATCATCGGCACCGGGTCAGGTGCCTATTGAAGATATGAGAAAAATGCTTGGATTGCTGACGAATCAGGTGTTGGTATGAGCTAATATGAATAAATTTTGGAAATCTATGGCGACTATATCTTGATTCTATGATATAGTATTATCGATAGGTTCATATATAATTTGTGAAAAAATCGGTTTAAATGTGGATAAAGTGCAGTTCCGCAAGTGAAAATTGTTGACAATTTTAATGACAGGGAGAATTGACCATGAATAAAAGCAAAACGGTTACAGTCAAAGGATTGAGAATAGGCGGCGATAGAACAAAGATCTGCTTGCCTCTTGTTGCTGAATCGGATTATGATCTTACAGCTCAGGCCCTTGAGCTGAAAAAAATGAAGCCGGACCTTATAGAATGGAGAGTTGACTATTATGAAGACTGTGGAGACAAGGATAAGGTTCTCAATGCATTAAGCGATTTAAAGCACGTTATTGAAGACATACCCCTTATTTTTACACTAAGAACAGTAAAAGAGGGTGGAATGGCAAAGATTGAAGATGATTTGAGGAAAGAGGTTATCGAATTGTCCGTAGAATCAGGCCTCGTGGAGCTTGTTGATATTGAAATGTCCAATGACAAGGAGTTTATTGATGATATGAGAAGCATTACCCTGGCTAATGGGACAAAGATAATCATGTCTTATCACAACTTTGATTATACTCCCGAAGAGGTTGAAATAAGAAGGATGCTTGCCAAAGGGCAGGATCTTGATGGGGATATTGTGAAACTTGCCATCATGCCAAAATCCAAGGGAGATGTAATTACCCTCATGAATGCAGTGCACAAGACAGGACGAAAGCTTGATATACCTGTCATTGCAATTTCCATGGGTGAACTGGGACAGATTACAAGGATTGCCTGCAGAATAATGGGTACGGCAGTTACCTTTGCATCAGGTATAGGCTCTTCTGCACCGGGGCAGCTTGGATACAAGGAGATGAAGGATATACTTTATACATTGGAAGGTGGAAGACATGATTAACAATGATACAAGGTTTCTTGGTCTTATGGGAAATCCCCTGGAGCACAGTTTTTCCTGCTTCATGCACAACAGGGCATACGAGCTTGAAAAAATGAACTACATATATATAAATATGGAGACGGAAAAGAAGAACATAGGAGATATATTGAATGGGATCAAGCATCTTAAGTTTGACGGATTCAATGTTACAATACCCTATAAGATAGATATAATGGACCATCTGGATGAAATAGACCCCTTGGCTGAAAAGATAGGTTCAGTAAATACTGTAAAGATCGAGGATGGAAGATTCATAGGATACAATACAGACGGGGAAGGCTTCGTCATTTCCCTTGCAGAGGAATGCAACTTCGACTGCAGGGGAAAGAAGGTGCTCATACTTGGTTCTGGAGGAGCATCAAGGGCTGTTGCAATGACAATAGCGGACAGAAATCCGGAGAAGATATTCATCACGAACAGGACACTTCAGAAAGCGGTTGACTTAAGCGATGAGATTAACTACAAGTTCAGTGAAATATGTTTTCCTGTAGATGGCGTGAATCTGGATGCTGTAATAGATGACTGCGACCTGTTGATAAATACCACAAGCGTGGGAATGTACCCAAATGTGGACGAGTGTCCCCTTGAACCTGAGCTTCTTCATGAAGGACTGACAGTATGCGACATAATATACAACCCTGAAAAGACAATGCTCATCCAGGAGGCTGAAAAGCTTGGATGCAAAACAATGAATGGAATTGGAATGCTTGTAAACCAGGGAGCAAAGGCATTTGAAATATGGACAGGGAAGAAGGCGCCCCTGGAACATATGAGGGAATCCTTGAAGATTCTTATAGACAGCAGGAAAGAAGAGAAGGTATAGTAATTGATATAATAGTGTTAAGTCAGATCATTACAAAGGAGCACCCAGATGCGTATTAGAATACCGAGAAAAGTACACCCTATCCATTCAGTTGATGCCGGCGAATTCGTAGGGGTTTATATGGAAGGAGTCAAGTCCGACAAGGAGGCCAAAAGGCTGGCAAAGGGATATCTGGAGAATTATTCAAAAAGTTTCAACGGGAAAGAGCTAAAATATATCGATCCTAACAACTATAAGATGACAACCAAGTATTTGTATTTAAAGGCAGACAGGTCTGGAAGGAGAGACAAGCTTTATTTTTGCAAATACTATTATCCGGGAAACAAGATGGTTACAGTGGTATTGTTTGACTAGACAATAATAAATGGCTCTATGCGGTTTTGCATAGAGCCATTGTTGTAGAAACAATCAGCTAACGAGATTGTTCAGCCATTTCCTGCTATTGATCCTTTTACTGACTACAAAAACCTTGATTATCTCCTCCGAGAACACTGCTGCCAGCACCAGATGTATAGGCCAATCCATTACAAGTACGCTTATAAATGCAAGCGGTATGCCTACAAGCCATATGAAGAATAGATCCAACAGCATGCAGTATCTGGTGTCTCCACCGCTTCTCAAAACTCCTACTATTATCATGTAGGTGAGCATTTTTGGAAGCATGAACAGGGAGAAGACTATTAACGACATTTCAAGCATGTAGTTGGTGGACTCCTTGAAATCGTAAAAGTTTATTATGGGGTTTTTTAATGAATAGAGCAAGAGACCAGTCACGATTGAAGCTATGGCTGTAAGCTTTATGAAACTTATTCCATATGAATAGGCAAGGTCCTTGTTGTCCCTTCCCAGCTCGTTTCCTATCATTACACCACAGGCGCTTCCAATTCCGAAGAAAAAGGACTGGAAGAAGTCACTTATTGTCATTGACACCTGAACAGTTGCAACGGCATCCGTTCCCACCATGCCGTATGCTATATAGTAGATGGAGGTTCCCAACACCCAGCTGGCCTCGTTTACGAAAACCGGAAATGCAGTTTTGTATACCTTCATCAAAAAAGGCCTGTCCCAGTCGAAAAGCTCCCTGAATGATCCTGCCAGAGGATGGTTTCTATCCTTGTATATGAAATACAGAAGAAGTACAAATTCCAGAAATCTTGCTATGACAGTGGCTATGGCAGCTCCTCTCACTCCCAGTTGGGGAAATCCGAATTTTCCATATATGAGCACATAGTTGAGAAAGGTGTTTATGCTTATTGCTATTGTGTTGATGACGACCGTCATCTTAACCCTGTGTATGGACCGTGAATTATAGCTAAGTGCAAATGATATGGCTATGAATATATAGGCAAGACCTATTATCCTCAAGTATTGTATTCCGTAGTCTATCACAACGGGGTCCTTTATGAATATTCTCATTATGACATGGGGAAATACAAGGGCCAGAGTAGAGAATAATATTGCCACTGAAAAGCCTGAAATGATTTCTATGCCGAATACCTTTCTGATGTTTTTGATATCCTTTATACCCCAATACTGTGAAATGAACACTGAGCATCCGCTGTAGAAACCAAAGCAGAAAAGTCCGAATATCATGAAGAATCGGTTTGCTATTCCTACGGCTGCAAGTTCAGGTTCTCCAAGACGACCTATCATCACTGTATCTACAAGGTTCAGTCCAATGCTTATTAGATGCTGGATAATTACGGGTAGTGCAATTGTCAGCATTGTATTATATATGATCTTGTTGTTGCTTTTATCGTTCAATGTCACCATGTTGCCTCCTGTGCCGAAAGTCTTGTGCTTTCTTGTGCTATTCTACCACAATATTCATGTGGTGTATATCATGATATTCTGTTAAGAAAAAGTAACATGAATAACAGGATAATTTGATAAATACTCATAATAATGATAATATATAGAAAATTCGGATTTTTGCTTGTATAAATGAGCATTTCCATAAACCGGCTTGAGGTGAGATATGGATTCATACAATTTACAACGTTGCGAAGAAAACTGCAACAGCAGGGAATGCTGTGAAAACAGGGTAAAAGAGGTAACTGCGAAACTGACAAAAATGTTCGAAAGGTTGAACAGCATAATAGAATCAAGCTACGACGGCATATACATAACCGATGGCGAGGGTAAGACTCTCCAGGTCAATAAGGCTTATGAAAAGCTTACGGGAATCAACAGAGACAAGCTCATCGGGCGTATGATGGTTGATCTGGAGAAGGAAGGTACCATATCCAAATCGGCAACTATGATAGTTCTTAACACTAGGAAGACTGTTACATTGGAGCAGACAATAAAGAACAAGAAGAAGTTGCTGGTGACTGCAAATCCCATATGGAACAAGAATGGGGAAATTGACATGGTTGTTACAAATGTCAGGGACATCACCGAGCTTGATCATCTCAAGCAGGAAGTTGCAAAAAGCAAGGTGATTATGAAGCAGATGCAGTATCAGATGCTTCAGGATGATTCCATAATAGTTCAGGATCCAAAGTCCTTTAAAATGATTGATATGGCAAACCGGGTATCAAGAAAGTGTACTACAGTTATAATAACTGGAGAGACAGGAACAGGAAAGGAAGTAATGGCCAGATATATACATAATCATTCAAAAAGGAAGGATGAAGCTTTTATCAAGGTCAACTGCGGAGCAATACCTGAAAACCTTATTGAATCGGAACTCTTTGGATATGAGAAAGGTTCGTTTACCGGAGCGGTCAACTCTGGCAAGACGGGAATAATAGAGGCGGCTGACAAGGGAACACTCTTCCTTGATGAAATCGGCGAGTTGCCCCTTTCGGCTCAGGTGAAACTTCTGAGAGTACTTCAGGAGGGGGAAGTAAGAAAGTTGGGGTCCGTCAAGGACAAGAAGGTGGATGTCAGAATCATAGCTGCAACAAACAGGAACCTGCGTCAAATGATACGGGAAGGAAAATTCAGAGAGGACCTCTACTACAGGCTTAACATTGTGCCCTTAAAGCTCCTGCCTCTAAGGGAAAGAAAGGATGATATCATTCCCATGGCTCTTGATTTTTTGACGAAATACAATGAAGAATATGAGGAGTCAAAATCATTTTCCCCTGAAGTTTTAGATTTATTCTACAATTATGAATGGCCTGGAAACATAAGGCAATTGAAGAATATTGTAGAAAGATGTTATGTACTTACTGAGGGAAGAAAAATATTAAAAGAGGCTGTACCATTTGAAATTAGGGGAAGGGACAACCTCATTGAGAAAACTGGTGAAATAAGCAACATGAAGAAGGCCGTAGCCGTACTTGAGATGGAGATGATAGAAAAATCTTTCAATAAATATGGCAATGTAAGGGATGCAGCAAAGTCTCTGGGAATAGATGCATCAACCCTTGTAAGGAAAAGGAAGAAGTATGCAAATCAATGATGTTGTATTTATGCAACGTGTTGCGATGATGCAACAACAGGAAAACGTTGTGTCCATTATTGCTGAACAACAGCTGGATAGCTCAAAAATAAGATATTTTTACTGTAACAGAAAAGGGTTGATGCGTTGCAATAACGCAACAATCCTTTTCTGTTATATATCTTCATATTCTTAATATTATTGGGTTGTCCTTTGAAAGTCAGTATTTTCAACACAATTGAGTGATTGGTAAATTGTTTTTCGAAATTGGCACGGTACTTGCACTATATAGTGGCATACAAGGAAGCAGCAAAAAATAATTAATTGGTTAACCATTCGAAAGGAGAAACAATATGGCATTAATGACAGGAAAAGAGTACATTGAAAGTTTGAGGAAACTAGACATCAAGGTATACATGTTTGGAGAGAGGGTTGAGAACTTTGTGGATCATCCAATAATCAGACCGTCAATCAATTCAGTTGCTATGACTTACCAACTCGCTCACGAAGCGGAGTATGAAGACTTGATGACTGCAACATCAAACCTTACAGGAGAAAAGGTAAACAGATTCACTCACCTGCATCAAAATACAGATGACCTGAGAAAGAAAGTCAAGATGCTTAGACTTCTAGGCCAGAAGACAGCTACATGTTTCCAGAGATGCGTTGGTATGGATTCATTCAATGCAGTATACAGCACAACTTATGAGATTGACCAGAAATACAATACAAACTATCATGAAAACTTTGCTAACTATCTAAAATATGTTCAAGAAAACGATTTAGTAGTTGACGGAGCCATGACGGATCCAAAGGGAAACAGGGGACTTGCACCAAGCAAACAAGAGGATCCGGACCTTTTCCTTCACATAGTTGAAGAAAGGGAAGACGGAATAGTTGTAAGGGGAGCCAAAGCCCATCAGACAGGTTCAATCAATTCACACGAGCATCTAATAATGCCTACAATAGCAATGCGTGAAGGCGACGAGGCATATGCAGTATCATTTGCAATCAATACGGATGCAGAAGGCATTTTCATGATATATGGAAGACAAAGCTGCGATACTAGAAAGATGGAGGAAAATGTTGATGTAGACCTTGGGAACAAGAATTTTGGCGGACAGGAAGCACTTGTTGTATTTGACGATGTATTCATTCCAAATGAAAGAATATTCCTGAAGGGTGAAATTGAATTTGCAGGAATGCTTGTTGAACGTTTTGCAGGATATCATAGACAGAGCTACGGCGGTTGCAAGGTTGGTGTGGGTGATGTTCTTATCGGTGCAGCAGCATTGGCAGCGGAATACAATGGCGCACAAAAGGCATCACACATTAAGGACAAGCTAATTGAAATGACACATCTTAATGAAACCCTTTATTGCTGCGGTATTGCATGTTCAGCTGAGGGATATCCTACTGCAGCCGGAAACTACCAGATTGACCTGCTGCTGGCAAATGTCTGCAAGCAGAATGTCACAAGGTTCCCTTACGAGATTACAAGACTTGCCGAAGACATAGCTGGAGGATTGATGGTTACAATGCCTTCAGAGAAGGATTTCAAGAGTCCTGAACTTGGACCTATCTGCGAGAAGTATTTCTCAGGAGTTGACGGAGTGCCAACTGAAAACAGAATGCGTGTATTGAGACTCATTGAAAACATGACTCTTGGAACAGCAGCTGTAGGTTACAGGACCGAGTCAATGCACGGTGCAGGTTCACCTCAGGCACAGCGTATAATGATATCAAGACAAAGCAATACTGAGCACAAGAAGGAGCTTGCCAAGGCAATCTGTGGAATAAACAAGATTGCACAAAAAGAATTGTTGGAGGTTTAATAATGGCGATAAAAAGAGAATACGGTGCGGAATGTCCTTACATTCCCGCCGGACCATTTAAAATAAGAATACCTTTTGTACACTACAGATTCGAGTGGGCTGACTATATCCAGGGGCTGTTGATGTGTGCCGTATGCCTTGGTGCAATACCAATGCTCCAGGAATACCTGGGAATGCCTTTTGAGGTTGCAATGGCAATCGTTCTCTTGAATGGTATGTTTTACTGTGCACATGTTTTACTTGGTGATCCTGTTGTTCCAGGCTGGATTACTCCGGCAATACCGTTGCTTATATTACATGTAGCCCAATTTGAGATGGGTCCCGAAAGAATGCAGGCTTTGATTGCATTTGAGATGAGTCTTGGTATACTAGCTATTTTCCTGGGAATTACAGGTTTGGGAAAGAAAATTGTAAATATTGTACCTAACGCAATGCAGTCAGGAATAATTCTTGGTGCAGGATTTGCAGCAGTAATGATAATTTTTAATGAAGGTGCAAGGTTTGACCAGTTCCCTATATCAATTATAATCTGTGTAGGTCTTGGTTTCTATCTCTTGTTCTCAACACATTTCAAAAGCATCAGGGACAACAACAAAGTGTTGAAAACGATCGGAAACCTGGGGATACTTCCAGTAGTTGTACTTGCAATAATAGTCGGACCTCTAATTGGTGAAACTGCATGGCCTCAGATAGAGTGGGGTATTACAAAGCCTGCATTGTCTGTATTGTGGCATGACTGGACAATGCTGGGAGTTGGAATTCCGCCTGTAAGCATGTTTGTAAAAAGCATACCAATGGTATTATCTTGTTATATAGTTCTTTTCGGAGACATGATTCAGTCCAGGGCGTTACTTGACGATGTAGCTGAATTCAGGCCTGATGAAAAAATCGACTACAATCCAAACAGGTCGCATCTGATATTCGGACTCAGGAACCTTGTCATGTCAATCATAGGACCGGATTTGACAATGTGCGGACCTCTTTGGGCAGCAATGCAGGTTGTGGTATGCGAAAGATATAAGCAGGGAAGAGATGCCATGGATTCCATAAACGGTGGTGCAGGATCATTCAGATTCGGTACCTTGACAGGATATCTTCTTCTTCCAATAGTAACACTTTGCAAGCCTATTCTCGGTATTGCACTGGCATCCACAATGCTGATCCAGGGTTATGTATCAGTAAGGGTAGGAGTTATGAAATCCAAAACATTCAACGATCTTGGAATAGCAGGTGTTATGGGTGCCGTTCTTGCAACAAGAGGTGCTGCATGGGGTCTTGCTGCAGGTATAGTACTTTGCATAATAGTCAACATGTTCCACAAGCCTGCTTATGACACTTATCTTTTTCCAGAAGAAGAAACTGTACCACTGAAAGCGGCAGAAGAAATGAAGCAGGCACATGGGTCTTGCTAGGATTCTGGAAAAACAGGGTGATGAAATGAAGGAAAAAGTGGCTAAAATACTTAATGACAGTGTTAAACCGATCTTGGCCAATCATAATGGGGACATAAGGCTCCTGAATGTTGATAATAATGTTGTAGAGGTTCAAATGCTTGGGGCGTGCAGCGGGTGCGCCTCGGCAAGTGACACTCTTCAGGAGATCGTACTTGTCGAGATACAAAAGGAAGTCCCTGAGATAAAGGAAGTTGTTATGACCACCGTCATAAGTGACGATCTACTGGATCTGGCAAGAAATATATTGAACGGAAAAAAGGAATTAAAGAGGTGACAGAATGAATTGGGAAGAGAACTACAAGTCGAAACTGGTTACTGCCGACGAGGCGGTTAAATATATTCCCTCAAACAGCAGAGTGGTTTTGGGTCATGCAGTTGCAGAACCATTTAAACTGGTAGAGGCAATGGTTAATAACAAAAAGAATTACGAGAATGTTGAAATAGTACACATGGTTGCCATGGGTAAAGGAGAATATACGCAGCCGGAGATGGATGGTCATTTCAGACACAATGCGCTTTTCGTTGGCGGGAGCACACGTGAAGCGGTAAATATGGGTCGTGCGGATTATACACCATGTTTCTTTTCGGAAGTGCCCAAGCTTTTCAAAGAAGGCTACATGGATGTGGACGTTGCTCTGGTGCATTTGAGCAGACCTGACGAAAAAGGATATTGCAGTTATGGAGTCTCCGTAGACTACACAAAGCCTGCAGCAGAGGCTGCGAGGATTGTCATAGCTGAAGTAAACGACAAGATGCCGAGGACCCTTGGAGACTCCTTTATTCACGTGTCAGACATAGACCTTATAGTTGAAACTTCATACGATCTTGTTGAATTGCAGCCGCCTAAAATCGGTGAAATTGAAAAGTCAATCGGTGAGAATTGCGCCAAACTTATAGAGGACGGAGACACACTTCAGCTGGGAATAGGCGCTATACCTGATGCCGTCCTGATGTTTTTAAAGGACAAGAAGGATCTTGGAATACATACGGAGATGTTTTCCGACGGAGTTGTTGACCTTGTGGAAGCAGGAGTTATAAACAACAAGCAGAAAACACTACATAAGGACAAGATGGTTGTGACATTTTTGATGGGTACCAAAAAGCTTTATGATTTTGTGGACAACAATGAAGATGTTGAATTTTATCCTGTGGACTATGTCAATGATCCAAAAGTCATCATGCAAAACGACAACATGATATCAATCAATTCATGCATCCAGGTGGATCTTATGGGGCAGGTGGTGTCGGAAAGCATTGGTCTCAAGCAGTTCAGCGGTGTTGGCGGACAGGTTGACTATGTAAGGGGAGCATCCATGGCAAATGGAGGGAAATCCATTATAGCAATGCCTTCAACTGCTTCAAGAGGCAAGGTTTCAAGAATAGTTCCTTTCATTACAGAGGGAAGTGCTGTAACAACTTCAAGAAATGATGTGAATTATGTGGTTACGGAATATGGCATAGCCGATTTGAAGGGGAAGACACTGAAAGACAGAGCGAAATCATTGATCGATATAGCTCATCCGGACTTCAGGGATGAGTTGCAGAAACAGTTTGAAGATAGGTTTTAAATACTGCGGAGGTTGTAATCCAAGGTATGACAGAAAGGCAGTATATGAAGAAATACTGGACAGGGCCGATGGCATCCATGAAATAGCCATAGCCGATGAAAATGGAACCTATGACTATTTGATAGTACTTGCAGGTTGCACCAATGCCTGTGCGGATTGCTCAGGGCTGAGCTTTCAAAATGAAAAGATTGTAATTACAGAATATAGACAAGTGTGTGATACAATTAACCGAATAACAAAATCATAGCTAATAACTCCTAACAAGTTATACAATATCAATGACAAAAACCCGCAGTCCAGAAGCGGGTTTTTGTTCATTTTACAAAGGTTTCGAAAGTTGAAGAACCACTTTACTTTTGTATGATTTTGAAATATAATTTTAGTTGGATATTTCAGGAATATACCCGATTTGAACGGGATCATATATATGCAGTATCAACAATAAAGAGAGGAAGAATTTATGGATTACAAGGATTTATCGAAAAAACTCAGCGATATATTGAAAATGGAACAGCCTGCAGTGGGAATAAAGCTTTTGAAGGATGAAGATTTCCCGGAGGATTATGATGCGGAAAGCAAGTATACCTTTTGCCAGTTCATCATGAGGGCAAGGGAAGGAAAGAAGATGCTTGCAAAGGCTGACAATATTTCATGTGCAAACGGCGCTTCGGCCCTTGGTTTCAGACCTGTTCCCGAAAAGCTCATGAACGGCGAGTTTCTTTCAATATTGGGTTCCTTCAAGAAGGAAGGTGCACAGAAGACCATGGAGGAAATGCCAAGGTTCGAACAGGACAGCTACAAGGGAATAGCACTGGCATCCCTTGACAATATGGACTTTGATCCCGATGTAGTGGTACTTGAGACACTGCCGGAGCAGATCATGTGGCTGAGTCTCGCTTCCATCCATGAGGAAGGAGGAAGGCTTAACTTCAGTACCAGCATATCCAACGGAACTTGCGTGGACATGACTGTTATACCCCACAAGACACAGGAGATGAATGTAAGTGTGGGATGCTACGGCTGCAGGAATGCAACGAGCGTGCCCGACGACCATCTCTATGCAGGATTCCCGGGAGACCAGCTTGAGTCAATAGTGGAGGCCCTTGAAAATATAAGCGAGAAGGCAATGCCTAGAACAAGGGAAAAGATGGCATACAACAAGCTTGTTTAGGTCCGATAAAATAACTGGATTGCGCATAAATATACATATCAAAAAAATATGCATGTTTATAATCATTTTTTCCAGTTAATCTATTGACATTTGTCTGAAACTATAGTATTTTATATGAAATTGAACCTTTAATTTGGCACGAGAGGCTGAAAAGGATGAAATTAATAAGCAAGATACGGCAAATTTACGCCTTCCTCTCGTCATGCAGAGGAAGGCTTTTTTGATATAAAGAAAACACTTTTAAAATGGTCCGGAGAGACCAAAAGGAGGAAATTATGTTAAAAGGAAGACATCTTATCGACCCAATGGATTTCACAGTGGAGGAGCTTGACAGCATATTTGACCTGGCTGACGATATTATAGCTAATCCGAAAAAATATGCAGAAGTGTGCAAAGGCAGGCTGCTTGCGACATGCTTCTACGAGCCAAGCACAAGAACAAGACTGAGCTTCGAGGCTGCAATGCTGAGACTTGGCGGCAGTGTACTTGGATTCTCATCTGCAGGAAGTTCATCTGCATCAAAGGGTGAGAGCGTAAAGGATACTGTTCAAACAATAGCATGCTATGCTGATATTTGCGCAATGAGACATCCAAAGGAAGGAGCACCAAAGGTAGCATCACTTACTTCACCTATACCCGTAATCAATGCAGGAGACGGAGGTCACCAGCATCCCACACAGACACTGACAGACTTGCTTACAATCAGATCACGCAGGGGCAAGCTTTCAGATTTCACCATAGGCATCTGCGGAGACCTTAAGTTCGGACGTACAGTACACTCCCTCATGAAGGCTCTGTCAAGATACTCAAACATCAAATTCGTACTGATATCGCCTGATGAACTTAAAATTCCCGACTATATAAGGGAAGAGACACTGGACAAGAACAACATGGAATACAAGGAAGTTGAAAGGCTTGAAGAGGTCATTTCAGAGCTTGACATCCTTTATATGACAAGGGTTCAGAGAGAGAGATTCTTCAATGAGGCAGACTATATAAGGCTTAAGGATTCATATATACTTGACAAGGAAAAGATGAGTCTGGCGAAGGAAGACATGTGCGTACTTCATCCGCTTCCAAGGGTAAATGAGATCTCTGTTGAAATAGACAATGATCCGAGAGCGGCATATTTCCCACAGGCGAAATATGGAATGTTTGTAAGAATGGCGCTTATAACTAAATTGTTGGGGGTAGAAGCATGTTAAATATAGATTCAATTCAAAAGGGACTTGTAATAGACCATATAGCAGCCGGAAAGGGAATGAAGATATTCAAGTATCTTAAACTTGACGAAGCTGATTTCACCGTGGCACTGATAAAGAATGTGTGTTCGAAGAAAATGGGAAGAAAAGACATAATCAAGATAGAGAATGAAATAGACATAGACCTTGACGTGCTTGGCTTCATAGACCACAACATCACAATAAACGTAATAGAAGGGGACAAGATCGTGGACAAGCTTAATCTTGAGCTTCCAGAGCAGGTGAGCCATGTAGTGAAATGCAACAATCCAAGATGCATCACTTCCATAGAGCAGGAAATAGCGCACACCTTCAGGCTTGTCGACAAGGAAAAAAAGGTTTACAGGTGCATTTACTGTGACCAGGCTTATGATCCGAACAAGCAGGACATATAGATAGCTTAGGAAAGTTTAATATGCATAGCCCCTTGAAGTGCTGGTGTTATGCTTTTAAGGGCACCTTGATAAATGCTTGCACATTTATCTGCATGCGCATTTATCTGCATAGGCAATTAACGCAGCATAGCTGCTTTCTTGAGAGGAGAAATCATGAATATAATCATAGAAAATGTAAACATAGTGGATTCAAGGAAAACAGAATATGGAAAAATAGTTATTGAAAATGGAATCATTGTGGATCCATCAAGTATATCTGAAGACATGGACTATGAAATTATTGACGGCAGGGGACTAACAGCCCTGCCGTCATTTGCAGATACACATACCCACTTCAGAGAGCCTGGATTTGAGTACAAGGAAACACTTGAAACAGGAAGCAAGGCAGCAGCAAGGGGAGGATACACTTCGGTACTACTCATGGGAAATACAAATCCTCCCTGCAGCAGCTCGAAAGTGATCAACAAGGTGATAAACAAAGGAAAGGAAATCGGCCTTGTTGAAATACTTCAGGCTGGAACCATATCCGATGGAATAAAGGGAGAATCCCTTGACCACCTTGACGATGTAAGAACAGCAACGAGTTTCATTACAGACGACGGAAAGGGTGTAATGAACGACAAGCTCATGTATGATGCAATGAACTATGCAAGGGAGAACGGACTCATAGTTGTGTCACATGCCGAGGACCACTATTTCTCCGATACTGACATGAGGCTAGCAGAAAACCTCATGACCTTCAGGGACATAGACCTCTGCAGGATTACGGGAGCAAGGCTCCACCTTGCCCATGTGAGCACCGTGGAGGCAGTTGAAAGGATAATAGCAGCCAAGGAGGAAGGTCTTCCGGTAACCTTTGAGGTGACTCCCCACCACATATTCGGAGACAGCAGCCTGGTTTACAGGGTCAATCCGCCATTAAGGGAGCAGAAGGACATAGATGCAATAATAGAAGCAATCAGGGAAGGCTATGTGGATTCCATAGGAACGGACCATGCCCCACATACTGCAGAAGACAAGAAAAATGGCTCACCGGGCATATCAGGCATAGAAACAAGCTTCCCCATATGTTATACTGTTTTGGTAAGGCAAAATGGCATCACCCTGAATGAACTTTCAAGAATCATGTCTGAAAATCCTTCAAGGATATTGGGTCTCAACAAGGGCTTGATTGAAGAAGGATACGAAGGAGATATTGTTCTCGTCGAAACGGATACGGAGTATGAGATAGACAGTTCGCAATTCGTATCAAAGGGAAAGAATACTCCATTCGATGGAAGAAAGGTGTTCGGAAAGGTGATGATGACAATCAAGCACGGAAATATAGTATATAAAGGAGCCGACTATGATAGTAGACAAGCTTTATAGGGCAGTGGAAGAAAAGGGACACGTATGCGTAGGACTGGATACGGATTATTCATACCTTCCATCTGCATTCGCAAGCAGATTCGAAACAAAGGGCGAGGCAATATTCGAATTCAACAAGGAAATAATAGACAGGACACACGACAAGGCTGCATGTTTCAAGGTTCAGGTGGCATACTACGAGGCACTTGGACTGGAAGGACTTAAGGCTTATTCGGACACACTTAAATACATCAAGGAAAAGGGAAGCATAAGCATCTGCGACATCAAGAGAGGCGACATAATGAAGACTGCAGAAATGTATGCAAAGGCACACTTTACGGGAGACTTCGAGGGAGACTTCATCACCCTTAATGCATACATGGGTGTAAACGACAGTCTTGAGCCATTCCTTGACTATATAAAGAATCAGGATAAGGGAATCTTCGTTCTTGTAAGGACATCAAACCAAGGTGCAAGGGACTTCCAGTACATAAAGAACGAAGAAGGTAAATACCTCTACTCCTCAGTAGGAGAAAAGCTCCAGGAGCTTAGCCAGGACTATCTTGGAGAATGCGGCTTCAGTTCAATCGGCGGAGTTGTTGGATGTACAAACAACGAAGAGGGAATCAAACTTAGGGAAGAGATAAAGTCAATGTTCCTACTCATACCTGGATATGGAGCCCAGGGCGGCGGAGCCAAGGATGTTGTACCTTACCTTATCAACGGTAACGGAGGAGTTGTAAACTCTTCAAGAGGAATAATCACTGCATACAAGAAAGACGGATCTGACCCTATGGACTTTGCAAAGGCTGCTGAAAGGGCAACTGTAAAGATGAGAGATGAGATCCGGGAGGAACTTAAGAAATGAAAACTTCCCTCTCCAGAATAATTGAAAATATAAAGGTTGCAGAGGGAATCTACAAGATGACCCTTGATGTGGATACCAAGCCAGTACCGGGACAGTTCTACATGGTGAAGGGTCTCAACGGAGACTACCTGCTGCCGAGACCTATAAGTGTACACGACTACTATGACGGAAAGCTTGTGTTGCTTTACAGGATATCAGGACACGGCACCGACATGATGAGCAGGATGAAGGAAGATACAGAGGTACAGGTTCTTGGACCATTGGGCAACGGCTTCGATCTTGAAGCAATTAAGGGAAAGACTGCAGTAATAGGAGGCGGAATAGGAACTGCTCCTCTTTATTATCTTGCAAAGGAAATGAAAAAGGCAGATATGGATATATACCTTGGATTTAAGGACATAGTATACTCCATAGAGGACTTTGAAAATACGGGCCATAGTGTAACTGTGGCAACTGAAGACGGAAGCGTGGGAACAAAAGGCTTTGTTACGGATTGTGTCGACTATGACAAGTACAGGATGGTTATCACCTGCGGACCGGACATAATGATGAACAAGATAATAAGGACCTGCGTTGACCACAAGATAGACATATATGCATCCCTTGAAAAGAGAATGGCCTGCGGTGTTGGAGCCTGCCTTGGATGCGTTACCGAAACAGTGAACGGAAACAAGAGGGTCTGCAAGGACGGCCCTGTCTTCAACGGAAAAGAACTGATACTTAGCGAATAGCTGAAGGGAGCGAATGCACATGGCAAATATGAAAATATGTTTTCTGGATAAAATATTCAAAAATCCTGTGGTGGCTGCAAGCGGAACCTTCGGCTTCGGAGAGGAATACAACGAGATATACGACGTTGGAATCCTTGGAGGCATAAGCTCCAAAGGTCTTACCTTAAGGGGCAAGACAGGCAACAGCGGCATAAGGCTGTGGGAGACTCCAATGGGACTCATGAACTCCATAGGCCTTCAGAATCCCGGTGTTGAATCATTCATTTCCCAGGAAATGGAAAAGATGAAAACCTACAATACGAACATCATAGCAAATCTAGGCGGAGGAACCCTTGAGGATTACCTCGAAGGAGTCAGACTTCTCAACAACTCGGATGTGGACATCATCGAGCTTAACATATCCTGTCCTAACGTGAAGGCAGGAGGAATGGCCTTTGGAATAAAGTCGGAAGTGGCCTACGAGACAGTAAAGGCTGTAAAGGAAATATGTGAAAAGCCCCTCATGGTTAAGCTTTCGCCAAATGCTGAGAACATCTCCGAAATGGCTGCAGCCTGTGAAGAGGCTGGCGCCGAGGCGCTTTCACTCATAAATACCCTTAACGCAATGGCGATAGACATATACCAGAGAAAGGCTGTATTCAACAACACCTATGCGGGACTTTCAGGACCTGCAGTGAAGCCAGTGGCCCTAAGGATGGTTCACCAGGCTGCAAAGGCGGTTGAGATACCTGTCTGCGGAATGGGTGGAATTAGCTCAGGAAAGGACGCCATAGAATTCATTATGGCGGGAGCATCCCTTGTGCAGGTTGGTACGGCAAATTTCGTAAAAGCCGACATCTGCGTGGATATAATAAGGGAAATGGAAGAGTTCCTGGACGCCGAAGGAATCAAGGACATTACGGACATCATCGGAATAGTGTAGTATCCTTTAATCCGACACCGAAAAAATATCATATATCAACTCCCTGTTCACTCGGAACGTCAATCTATTATTTATTAGGTTGATTGACGAACCTCGAATTTACGACCTCGTTGATATCTGATATTTTTTCTAAGATGGAAATCTAACTTAGTAGGATTAAAGAAGTAACTAAAATATAAAAATGAGTGTATTTTTTATATAAATTGTGGATAAAGTACCGATTAATATAGATAATTGTTGATAGAATTGAAAATCATGGAGGATATTATGGATTTATTAGAATTGTTCAGGGAAAGTGAAGCTCTTTTGGAGGGGCATTTCCTTTTGTCATCTGGTAAGCACAGCCAGAAGTATGTACAGTGTGCAAAGCTCATGCAGTATCCCGACAAGGCAAGGAAGGTTGTGGCTGAAGTTGTCGAGAAGGTAAAGGACCTTGACATCGATGTGATTGTAGGACCTGCCATGGGTGGAATAAGGGCTGCATACGAGCTTGGAAGCCAGCTCAACATCAAGACCATCTTCACTGAGAGAGTAGACAACATTATGACTCTTAGAAGGGGATTCGAGATCAAAGAAGGCGACAAGATTCTAATTATGGAAGACGTTGTAACTACAGGAAAATCTTCCATGGAGACTGCAAAGGTTCTTGAAGACCTTGGTGGAAATGTAATAGGAATAGGATGCCTTGTTGACAGAAAGGTAAGTCAGATAGACCTTCCCATCTACAGCGCAGTGGAACTTTTCTTCGAGACATACGACAAGGAGAACTGTCCTGAATGTGCAAAGGGAACAGAGGCGATAAAGCCTGGTTCAAGGAAGATGTAGAGAATAGAAAAATTGGATTGCTAGATTTATAAATAACAGGCTGAAGAATGTTGAATTCTGCAGCCTGTTTTAGTTATTGGTTTTTTATTGAATTAAAAACTTCCTCTAGCTTTTTAAGGTTTATTGAATCATCTTGAATAGAATAGCCATAATCGATAAAGTCTTGATCATAATGTATTATTTTATTTTTCTCATCTATTTTTTTGTCAACTAATGTAATCCAAACTGATAAATGTGATTCATCAAATAATATAATGTCAACGGATTCAGGTGTATTGATATTATCAAAAGATATTCGGTATTTTGTGTCTTCAAGATTCCATCTTTCTGAATCTTCAACAAGATGCAAATCATCGAATAGAGCCAGCATTTCTTCAATATAAATTTGACTTCTACTGGTTTTTTTCATTCTGTCATCACCTGAATATTTGACAATAGAGACTTGCTGGAATCCTTCCTCAGCAGCTTCCTTGTTGTAGTTTTCAATGATAATATCATTGAATTCACCTTTGTTGTATGCAAAATCCCGGAAATTATCGGTACGAATATATAGGATGAACAGCCAGAATATTGAATAAAAAATGATGCTGTATATTGTCTTTTTCTTCATGACAGCCTACTTGTCATTGAATTTATGTATTAATTTGGTTCTCCGTTATCATCACTTAAGTCCAGCAGCATATCAATAAATTCCATATCCAACTGATTTTCATTAACCTTGTATATTTTTTCCAGGCTTTCTATTTCATGATGGATAATTTTCTCATTCTTTTCTTCCCATGTATTCAATATGTCACTTTTGACTAGTATATATTCGCTGTCATTTTTGTTAATATATATGGACAAATCTTCGGATGTTCCAGGAATACTGAATCTTATGACATAGCTGTTATAATACACGATGTCATCTTTTTTATCTCTGACATCATATGACTGATAATCTTCATTGAAAATGCATGTAATATTATTGATGACTTCTCTGTCATATGATTCCAATTGCATTTTGTTGAGTTTTACCAAAATGTCTTCAATCAGCTCAGGAGCTTGACTTTTAAAGTCCCTGTCATCATCTCTATTAAAAAATGGATGCACAAAAACTATTCCAAATTCATTACCTTTAGCTTCTGAATAATATTCATTGAGTACAATTTCCTCAAATGATCCTTTCTCAAAACTGATTTTATCAAATTCGTGAACATTTGAAACATCGAAAATATTCATGATTTTCATTAGAATCAACAGTGTTATAAATACTATTACTGCCAATACTTTGATTATTTTTCTTATGTTCATATCAGCCCTCCAGATTTCCCGTCAAATTTGAATACAAAAAAGCAGCATCCGGACAGATACCGCCATATTATTTTCATTAATCCCTAATATCCACCCTATATAATGATAGCACTATGGATGGTTGACATCAATTGTATAATGGACATTTATTATTAAGATAATGAAATATTTGGCACAGGATTTGCATAATTGAAGGTAAGCGAAAAATTATGAAGAGAGGTAGATAATAATGTTGGTAAAGGAATTGGTGAAAAAAATAGAGCCGGAGCTCATCGATGTAAGAAGATATCTTCATAAAAACCCCGAACTGGGTAATGAGGAGCATCTTACCATGGAAAAGATAATGGAATGCCTGAAAGCATGGAATATCGAATATGAAAAGAGAAAGACAGGTATAGTAGCTATCATAAGAGGAAAACAGCAGGGAAAGACCATAGGTCTTAGGGCGGACATAGACGCCCTGCCTATTAAAGAAACTGCAGATGTGCCTTTCAAGAGCGAGAATGAGGGAGTTATGCATGCCTGTGGTCATGATGTCCATACAACTATACTCCTTGGTGCGGGTTATGTCTTACAGAATATGAAGGATGATCTGAAGGGTAATGTGAAGTTGTTTTTCCAGCCTGCAGAGGAGACTACCGGCGGAGCCGAGCGTATGATACTTGAAGGATGCCTCGAAAA
This sequence comes from Dethiosulfatibacter aminovorans DSM 17477, assembly GCF_900142005.1. Taxonomy (GTDB): domain Bacteria; phylum Bacillota; class Clostridia; order Tissierellales; family Dethiosulfatibacteraceae; genus Dethiosulfatibacter; species Dethiosulfatibacter aminovorans. The sequence continues at coordinate 124,682 of NZ_FQZL01000004.1, read as the reverse complement.
CCCCCAGGTAGAACACGTACTGGGACTTCATGTTACACCTGATGTAGAGACAGGAAAGATTGAAATCAAGGCAGGTAAGCTTTTCGCAGCCTCAGACATGCTTACTATTAGAGTTGAGGGTTTTTCTGCCCATGGGGCAAGCCCTCATGATGGCATAGATCCTGTAGTGGCTTCGGGAGCCATTTTGCAGTCTCTGCAGCCTCTAATAAGTAGGAAGATTTCACCTTTTGATTCTGCTGTTTTAACTGTCGGTTCAATCCATGGTGGAACAGGTGGTAATATCATAGCCGACAGCGTAGAGATGAGGGGCATTCTGAGGACCCTTGATCCGGACATGAGAAAGGTCATGCAGGACAGAATGGAGGCAGCAGTGGTTAAGACTGGAGAAGCATACGGTGTAAAGGCAGTTCTAGAGGTTGAACACAGCTACTGTCCTTTGATAAACGATGCTGAAATAACAGGTGTTGTGGAGATGACTTCCAAAAAGATGTTGGGAGAGGAGAATGTCATAGTTAAGAAGCATCCAACCCTGAAGGTTGAAGACTTTGCATATTTTGCCGAGAAGCTGCCGAGTTGCTTCTATGAGATAGGTTGCAGAAATGAGGCTCTTGAATGTACAGAACCGCTGCACAACGGAAAATTTAAGGTGGATGAAGAGTGCATTGCAATAGGTACCGAGCTGCAAGTAAGGAATACTCTTGCATTGCTCAACAGTTAATATTTATTATTTAAGGAGAAGAATAAATGGTTGAAAAAATAAGGAACAATACATTATATTTTGATGGATGCAATACTGTGGAACTTGCAGAACGATTTGGTACTCCTTTGTTTGTGTATTCTCAAACGGATATCTCTAAAAGGTTCAGTGAAATAAGAAAATGTTTCATAGAAGGCTATCCCAAAAACAGGGTTGCATATGCAGCTAAGGCTTTCTGTTCGCTGGCAATGCTCAAGCTTGTGGAGAAGGAAGGCATGTGTGTAGATGTGGTTTCGGGAGGTGAACTGTATACTGCCATCAAGGCCGGTTTTCCTGCTGAAAGGATCGAATTCAACGGTAATAACAAGTCTGTTGAAGAAATTGAAATGGCAGTGGACTACGAAATAGGAAGGATAATAATTGACAGTCTCCAGGAGCTTGATCTGATTGAAAAGGTATGTATTGAAAAAGGTAAGAAAATGGATGTTCTTTTCCGAATCACACCTGGGGTCAAGAGCGATTCTCATGACTATATAGTCACTGGGAAGAAAGACTCTAAATTCGGAGTGCCCCTTGATGATGAGGTGGTTCTGCCCTATACGAAGGCTGCAATTGATTCCGAGTTTGTAAACTTTTTAGGATATCATTTTCATGTAGGATCCCAATTGTTTGACAATGGATCGCACCTGCAGGCAATTGATGTAATCCTTGATCTTGTAAGGAAGGTGAAGGATTCTTTCGGCTATAACATCACCGAACTGAATCTTGGAGGAGGGTTCGGTGTTAGATATAGGGATGAAGAAAGAAAATCCTTTTCATATTTTCTGGAACCTATGATGGAAAAGGTGTGCAATGCATTCAAGGAAATAGGAATTGAAATACCTGCAATGGTAATAGAACCTGGGAGAAGCATTGTTGCAGAGGCAGGACTTAGTCTGTATACTGTAGGTAGCATTAAGGATATCAAGGGTCTGAGAAAGTATGTATCCGTCGATGGAGGAATGACTGACAACATAAGGCCGGCACTATATGGCGCCAGCTACACAGGTATCATTGCAAACAAGGCAGAGGAACCAAGGAATGATACCGTTACGATTTGCGGGAAGTGTTGCGAATCGGGAGATATACTCTTGAAGGATGAAAAGATTGCAAATCCTGAGGCAGGAGACATATTTGCAGTCTTCTCAACGGGTGCATACGGGTATTCAATGTCGTCAAACTACAACAGGAATACCATTCCGGGAGTGGTTTTTTTGAAGGACGGAGAAGCGGAATGGGCAATCAAGCCTCAAGGTTTCGAGGATATGATTGTCAATGATATGATTCCGGATTCCCTTAAGTAAAATGGTTAAGGGAATAAAAGGGTATAATAGGCGTAAAATGGAATTAAAGGGTGGCGAAAAAGGGATTAAAAAGGATTAATCTGTGTAGAAAAACCCATTAATATCATGAATAGTATAAATTAATCGAAAAAAACAGTATTTCGTTTATGGCATAATTCTTGCTTATTATCAGAGTACAGGTATTAATACTATTATACTCAGGAGGATTTTCAATGGAAAAAGGCACTAAAAAGGAAAACGGTGTTGTAATGAATGAACAGGTAAAAAAAGAAAAATGGTTTGTCATGCCGGATACCTACATCATTGTGGCAGTCATAGTGCTGGTGATGGCAATTCTGACATGGATTGTCCCACCGGGAAGCTATGATTATCAGGAAGTTGATGTAAACGGAAGGATGCGTACCATAGCAATCGATGGCACCTTCCACTATCTGGATAAATCGGAGGCGAATCCCACTGGATTTTTGGATTACTTTAAAGCGCTCTATATGGGATGTGTCGATGCTGCAAACATAATCTTTGTAATCTTCACCTGTGCCGGTACCTTCGGCATATTGGTAAAGACGGGAGCTTTTCATGCAGGAATAGGGTCTGTTCTCAAGAAGATGGGAAACAAGGATGTAATGCTGGTCCCAATACTTATGTCGATATTTGCACTTGGCGGGTCAATGTTTGGAATGCTCAGTGAATTTTACGGATTCATTCCTCTTATTGTGGGACTTGGAGTGGCGATGGGATACGATGCCATGTATGGCTTTGGAATCATCATTCTGGGAGAATTCATAGGATTCATGGGGGCTACCCTTAATCCATATACCGTAGGTGTTTCTCAGGCAATAGCAGGTGTTCCAATATATTCCGCGACAGGATTCAGAGCATTTTGTCTGGTATGCTTCATATCTGTCAGCTCTGTCTATGTAATTCTTTATGGTAAGAAGATTAAGAAGAATCCTGAGCTTTCTGTTGTATATGGTGAAAAATCAATCCATGAATTCAACAGAGAAGATCTTGACAAGTACAAGATGGACGGAAAGGCAATACTAATAATGATGGATGTATTGGTGACTCTCGGATTCCTCATGTATGGAATGATAAACCTGGGTTGGAGTTATGGAGAACTTTGCGGACTTTTCCTGATAATGTCAATGGTGGCTGCAGTTATTGATGGATGGTCTCCTAACAGATGGGTTGATGAATTCATAGCAGGAGTGAAGACTGTCCTATGGGGAGGTATACTGACGGGTATAGCGAAGGCCATAGTAATAGTAATGCAGGATGCTCATATAATGGATACAATCATTTATGGATTGTCTAGCTCACTAAACAACCTTCCAAGTATGCTTTCTGCACAGACAATGCTTTTGGCACAGACTATTCTTAATTTCTTCATACCATCAGGAAGTGGACAGGCGGCTGCCACAATGCCGATAATGGCTCCGCTTGCAGACATGGTAGGTGTAAGCAGACAGGTTGCATGTCTTGCATTCCAGTTTGGAGACGGACTTTCAAATCTTGTCTGGCCAACAGGTACATGTGTTATCGTTTGTGGTATTGGAGGTATTTCCCTTCAAAACTGGTGGAAGTGGTTCTTGCCACTTGCAGGAATACTATTGGCAATGCAGGCTGTATTCATTGCAGTAGCAATATTCATGGGACTATAGGATAATATTTTAATAAAATCGAATATAAAGAAACCGGAGAATTCCACGGATTTGGAATAACTCCGGTTTTTTCTATTCTATTGACTTGAGATACTCAATTCCTTCATCTGTAACCTTGGCACCGCCTCTACCACGACGTATCTCAATCCACTGTTTCTCTTCCAGCTTCTTCATGACCCTTCTTATCTCAGATTCGGGAAGATACACTGAAACCTTTTCAGCTTCTTTTTGAAGGCTCCTCCTTCCGATGGATTTGTTTATGCAGTTGAATCTGTAAATGGTTTCTAGAATGAATAGGAGAGTATCAGGCCTTTCAGGAAATACCAATCCCACAGTCTTTTTAGGTTCCGAGTCTTCAACGGATACAGTTCTAGAGTCTAAACCTCCAATCTTAAATGACTTTGGAAGATCATCCCTTGTAATTACATCCTTGTCGAGGCACTGGAAGTATTCGATGCAGTTTTCAAGCTCCCTGATATTTCCGTCCCAGGGATGACTCTTGAATGCCTCATACACATCATCAGCCAGTTGTGCAGCTATTTTCTTCTTCGACATGAAATGGTCTGCCAGGAGAGGGATGTCCTCGACCCTTTCGCGTAAGGGAGGAAGTTCCAGCTGCAGGGTGTTGAGCCTGTAATAGAGGTCTTTTCTTATGGCGCCCTCCTTCACCATCCTTTCCATGTTCATGTTGGTTGCTGCAATGACACGTACGTCAACGTCGATGATCTTGTGGCCCCCTACACGCATGACTTCCTTCTCCTGCAGAACACGCAGGAGTTTCACCTGAAGGGAAGGGCTCATATCCTCTATTTCGTCAAGGAAAAGGGTTCCCTTGTGGGCATACTCAAAAAGCCCAAGTTTTCCCGATTTCTTCGCACCTGTGAAGGCTCCTCCCTCATAGCCGAAGAGTTCGCTTTCCAGAAGGTTTTCGGGCATGGCGGCACAGTTTATGGCAATATATGGATGAACTGACCGTGATGAAGCATTATGGATGGCACTGGCGAGGAGCTCCTTGCCAGTGCCACTTTCACCAGTGATAAGTATGGCAGAAGATGTTTTTGCCATCTTCTTTGCCAGCTGGCAGGTGGCAGCCATCTTTTCACTGTTGCTCAGGATGTCTGAAAAATAGTATTTTGCCTGATGGCCCTTCTGTAGGATCTGTAGCCTTGCCTTCTGCTGCTTGTTCTCCATCTCCATGAACCTTTCTATAATTACGAAATGGCCTCTGAACTTCAGGTCTATCTCTATGGGATGTACCGTCACCATCATGTCAGTATTTTCATGATTAACTATTTTGTTTGTCATGTTAAGACGGTTGTTTCTTCCGTTTTCGAAATTGATGAAGGGAAGGATGGTCTTGTAATGTTTCTCTCTCTCCTTCTGGCTGTCTATATTGAGTATGTCACGAGCCTTTTTATTTATGCAGAATATCCTGTTGTATTCATCTATTCCCACCACTCCTGTATCCATGAGCTCCATGAGTTTGTTCAGCCATATTTCAAGCTGAGAAGTCTTTTGGTAGAGTATGGAAGAATTATAATCGTTGGACGGAAACTGCTCCGAGTAATCATTGTAATTTTTGCCTTCAAAGATATTCTCTATGTCCAGTTTAAGAGCCACTTCCAGTATGGTCCTGGGAGTCAGATATCTATAGCCTAGATCTATGACTTTTGTGACTGATTTAGGAACCAGGTGAGGTTCTCCCGGAGTTACGGCGAAGTCAATGTCCTCAAGAAGGTCCATGCCAGGGGCATAGGGATAGAAAGCGATATTGTGGATTCTGCGGTGGCGCAGGTTTATTATTGAATCCATGCATGAGTTTTCATTTTCATTGACCATGAGACACTTGGTGCCCTTCTTGATGTTTCTGAGATCCCGGATGGTATCTTCCTTGTAGTCGACCTTCAGATCGACTACGGGGACGCCGAAGGGGATTGAATATTGAAGGTCGCTACCGCTTGCTATGGCGAACCTGGATACGAGATAAAGGTCGATAAGGGACAGGTCTTTTTCCTGGGCATAGGAAGATGGAGTATGGACCACTACGTCAATGCTGTTAGCAGGAAAAAGCTCAAACAGTGTTTTTCTGTAAAATTCACCGGCGGAGTGGTTCATTGTAAGCATAAGAATGTGTTTAGTTTCCATGTAGTCCTCCTTTCAACCTGTACCTGGTGTTCTTCCCTTTTCCGATCTTTTCTATTGCAGATTTATCAAGAAGCTTCCTCAGCAGATTGACAGCAGTTGGCTGGGCGATGGAAAGTTCTTCTTCAACATCCTTTCGGCTTATTATCTTCCTTGAATGCAGTATTTCAAGTACCCTTTCTTCCCCCGTACTGTATTCCGCGCATGATTCATGGACTTCATTAAAAATCTGCATGTTGGGAAGGGTGATCTTGAAGGCATTATCTGTAATGTCTATCCGCGGTGATTCAAAGTGGTCTCTGTAGCTCTTGACTATCTTCATTATCCCCGTACCGTAGGCTTCCACCCATTTCAGGCGATAGAATACATTGGCCAGATTCTTGTTCCTGGAGATTGATACGCCTATCATGATGTCATTTTTCGTCAGTCCCTTGGCAAGTCCACCCAGTGTAAGGAATTCCATCCTGTCATCGAAGACACTTATGAGGGTGCTGCCGCTGAATGAATAGTCCCTGTGGATTATGGAATTGAGAAGGGATTCTCTTATGGCGACAACGGGGTAGTCCCGGGTATCCTTTCTGTGCAGGCCTTCGATTACCGAATGGGTACGGTTGTATCTGTCGAGGAAAATGAATACTTCATTCATCTGCTTCATCAGTGAACCTGAAAATTCATAGCGGTCCTTGAATATCTCCTTGTTGACTCCTTCGAAAACTGCAACCTTGATTGTATGATTACATTGCTCTGACAACAGATAGCCAAGATTTGTATACAGGCCGTTATCATCAACCAGATGAAGAGTTTTCATCTGGGCATCCTCTATAGCCAGACCCTTTTCCTGGAATTCCTTCTTTAGAGTATCGAAGTCAAGGTCCTGCTTAAGTGAGCGCAGGTCTTCATAGCTGTCGCCTGCCGTTTCCTTAATCATCTTAAGTATGGCCGATTCCGTTGCAGGAACGGTTGACGCCCCCTGTCTTAGATAGACTCCTTCCGGACGTATTCCCTTGCCGGCCAGATAATAGGGACATGATGTGCCCTTTTGAACTTCCAGCATTATTATATTCTTGCCGTCTATGGATTCTATGGTGCTCGATGTCAGGAGGGTGATGTCAGGCTTGATCGAATCCCGTATTGAGTTAGTAAGTTTAAGCAATTCCTCGTCTGGATTGTCAAGGCCTACGACTTCTCCGAAATCATCAATACCGATATATATCTTACCACCGCTGGTATTTGCAAAGGCAATGACTGTCCTGTTCAGATCATTTACATATTGTCTTTTGAATTCAATATTTTGACCTTCATTTATATTCATGATTAGCCCCTTTCAATATTCTAATACATTATAATATATTCTGATATCTTTCTAATATTATTATAATATATTTTGCTATTAGAATCAATGATCAGTAAATGTCATAGGTCCTTGAATACAGGCTGGAGACCTATTTTTCGTTGTTTAGGCCGTTTAAACTGTCGTTTAGGCCAGAGACCTTGAATAATATCCAAAAAGTGCTAGAATGTATGGCGGCTAAAACAATATTGACTAAGGGGTGTTCTAATGAAGAAAGTGATGGTTTTGGTAATCGTGGTGGTATTTGTTTTAGGTGTTGCAAGTATTGCAAATGAAAGACCACAGAAAAATACTGATATGGTTTTGAATGAGCCTGACGAGTTTGGAAATGTTATGACTATAGATAATGATGAGGTCAGGGTAGTTGAAAGCCCTACTGAAGATGGGATAATAACGGTTAAATATTATAAGAAGACTGGGGCATTCGAGATAATAGATGCTGATGGTGAATCTACAGTTATTGACAAGTCAGCTGGTGAAAAGCAGGTAACCGGTAAAAAAGAGCCGGGTCTTGATAAGGATTAATAAAAACCCATAGTAACATTCCCTCTTTTCCACATATACATATCGAAGAGACAATTTATATGTATATGGAGGAACGCGGGATGAAACTTGATATAAATGATAAGCAGGCACATGAAATGTCAGCTGACAGCCCTACCATAATGACAATGAAAAACGACGAGGACATAATTGGTATCATGGATTTTCCAGGCAGGGTTCACTGGTACAGGGTGAGGTTCGACTACGGAGGTAAGGCTAATTTCTACATCAAGCCACGTGATGATGGTACTAACATAGATCTTTCACTTTACAGGGGTGACCAAAAGACTCTCGTCGGATTTTCAGGAAACGGTCCTGGAAGCCATGAACTCATCACTATTTATAAAGCAGAAAAAGATGTAGAATATTTTCTGAAAGTGGAAAATAAAGGTGAATCTATAATTACCTGCACGAAGTATCTTGCACGATGCAGGATATATCCTTATGTTTTAAAGAATCTCAACATAATAAAATACCAGCAACAGGATATAAGATGGGGTTACAAATACTTGGACTGCAAGGGGTATACCATGAGAACAGATGGATGCTATATCACATGCGGGTCCATGGTACTTGGAGAGACACCTGAAAAACATTGTGAAAAGCTCAAAAACAGTGGCATAATCAACTGCCCCTATCCCATCAGAGACATTGCAGAAATGTACGAAAAGAAGTATGAAAACGAAGGTAAAAGAGACGGTGAAAACAGGTTCGATTTTCTCAAGTCCAGTATCTTTTACTACATATATGTACGGAACATTCCCGTCATAGTTAGACTACATGGATCCAGGGGAACCCACTTCGTAGTGGTAACCGGCTTTGACGGAAACATGTCTTCAAACAAAAAGGGCCTCAACCTTGAAGACATAAAAGCACACATGTTCAAGGTTAATGACCCGGGATATATGGACAATAAAACCCTTGCTGATTCTCTTGACAAGGGATATGAGAATCTTACCCATATTGAGGTTATGTACTAACAACAATTTAAAAACATGATAAAACTATATGGGTTTAATCATTTTATTCGAATTTGTCATAGAAGATGTCTTCTTCATCAAACCCCTTTTCCTTGAGTATCTTAACAACTGAGTCTATCATGGACGGATTGCCGCAGAGATAGGCTTCTTTGTTTTCTCCGTCTTTCACGTACTTTTCTATGAGGTTTGTCACCCTTCCAACTTCCCCCGTCCAGTTGCAGGTTTCAGTAGGTCTTGAGAGACAGGTTATGAGTTTGAAATTCTTCATGGTCTTTTCAAATTCTGCCAGTACGTCCATCATGTACATGTCAGGTCTGGTCCTAGCTCCGAAAAAGAAAGTCACCTTCCTGTCTATCTTGTTTTCATTCATGTACCGCAATATGCTCATTATTGGAGACATGCCGGTACCTATGGCGGCCAGTATCATTTCCTTGTCGCTGTTGATGTACTGGAAGTCGCCGAAGGGGCCTATGATGTTCAGCTTGTCCCCTTCCTTCAGGTACTTGTGGATATAGGTGGTGCATATTCCTTCGGGGATGTACCCTATGAAAAGTTCCACTGCATTCTTGGAACTTGGAGGTGTGGTTATGGAGTATGCCCTGTAGACCTCCTCATCGCTTTCCCTGTATATTGGGGTGAGTATCTGTATATACTGGCCAGGCTTGTAGTCAAGCTGTTCTCCCTCGGGAAGCTCCAGACGGATCCTTTTTATCTTGTCAGTCAGGTCTTCTATCTCAGTGACGGTACAGAGGTACTGCTTCACGTTGAAGAGCTCCTCCGGTATCTCTATTCTCATGTCTTCCTTCACCTTGCACTGGCATGAAAGACGGACTCCCTTTTCCATTTCCCCTTCCGAAACATAGCCCTTTTCCGTAGCCAGAAACTGGCCTCCCCCTTCAAGGACCTTCACCTTGCAGTAGCCGCAGCTTCCCTTTCCTCCGCAGGCGGATGGTATGAATATTTCATTTTCTATGAGGGTGGAAAGGAGGCTGTCTCCTCCTTCCACTATAAGTTCCTTGTCATCATTTATGATGATCTTCTTCTCTCCATAGTCTCCTATAGTCCTGTTTGCCAGGGACAGGAGGAAGGCAAGGATTCCGGTGATGGATGATATTGCAACTACCGTTGTCACTATGTTTTCCATGGTTTCCTCCTATTGTATCTGTACTATTCCTGAAAAGCCTATGAATGCAAGTGCCATGAGGCCTGTTATTATGAGAGTGATTCCAGGCCCTTCGAGGCCTTTTGGAAGCGGATTGTTCTTTATCTTTTCCCTTATTCCCGCCATTGCGACAATTGCAAGGAGCCATCCAAGTCCTGATCCCGTACCGAAGGCTACGGACTGTATAAGATTGTACTCCCTTATGATCATAAAGAGTGATACTCCAAGTATTGCACAGTTCACCGTTATGAGGGGCAGAAATATGCCAAGGGCGTAGTAGAGTGTCTGTAGATATCTTTCCACAACCATCTCCACAAGCTGGACGAAGGAAGCTATGACCACTATGAATACTATGTATCGCAGGTATTCAAGGTTAAGGGGTACCAGTATGCTGTGGTATACGTTGTAGTTTATCATTGTTGTGAAGGTCAGCACGAAGGTGACTGCTATTCCCAGGTTGAGCGATGTTTTTATGTCGCTGCTTATTGCTATGAATGAGCACATACCGAGGAAATTGGAAAGTATCATGTTGTTTGTGAATATTGCTGCAAAGAATATTGTGATTGGGCTTATTTCAGTCATGCCTTCACCTCCCCTTCTTCTTCGTCGAATATGTTCCTGGATATCCAGATGACTATTGCAAGCATGAAAAATGCTCCCGGAGCCATTACCATCAGTGTCCATGACACCCATGACGGTCCAAGGATGTTGATGCCGAAGAGGGTACCGAATCCAAGGAGTTCCCTGAAAAAGGCTATGATAAGAAGGACTATTGCATAGCCCGTTCCCGAAGCTACACCGTCTATGAAGGAATAGACAGGAGGGTTGTTCTGGGCGAAGCTTTCACACCTTCCCATAATTATGCAGTTTGTAATTATTAGACCCACATATGGGCCCAGGGCCTTGCTGATTTCCGGAAAGTAGGTCTTCAAAAAGATGTCCACTATGATTACGTATGAGGCTATTATGAGTGTCTGTACCATCATCCTGATATGCTTGGGAGTATATTTCCTCAGGATCGACACGGTAAGTTCTGAAAAAGCCGTGACGAATATGAGTCCAATGCCCATGATGAGGGAATTCAGCATGAGGTTTGTTACTGCAAGGGCGGAGCAAATCCCGAGAATCTGTCTGTACACGGCATTGTCCTTCCATATTCCGAGGGTAAGTATCTTCTTGGTTTTCTTGTTCATATGACATCCTCCCTTATCTTGAGAATTTCATCGATACTGTCGTTGAACATCTTAAGGACAGCTTTTGAGGTTATTGTGGCGCCTGATATGGCATCTACATTTCCTCCTGTGGAGGGCCTGAACACAAGATATCTTCCATTCTCATAGTCTTTGATAGGAATATCCCTGAATTGTTCTATGAACCATTCCTCCTCAATCCTTCCCCCGAGACCGGGAGTTTCTGAGTGGGAGATGAATTCCACTCCAAGTATTGCGGAGAATTCCGAATCAAGAGCGACTATTCCCTCTATCATTCCCCAGAGGCCTGCACCCTCCACCATGAAGGCGTACCCTGTGACTGAGTCGCCGGTTCCCGACTTATAATATTTCCATCCGTCGATTTCCTTCTCTGTTATGGTTTCATTGTATATCCTGATTATTTCATCTTCATTGTCTCCATGCTCCAGTCCAAGAGAATTGAGGACCTTCGTCTGAATCTTAAGCTTCTCCTGTCTTGCAATGGTTCTTATGGACAGTTCGTTGACTCCTGCAAGTATTAGCGTGAAGAAAACTGTTATGGACACCATGAAGACTACGGGGTAGAGTATTTTCTTCTTCCTAGGCACTCTTCTCACCCCTCTTCTTCAATGATTTAACAGTTACGTCAATGATGGGTACGAATACATTTGCTATGAGAATTGCAAACATGATGCCTCCTGCAAATAGTGCAAAGGCCCTTATTATTACAGTGACGGAACCTATGATTAGACCGTAGATTATCCTTCCCTCAAAGGTTTTTGGAGATGTCACAGGGTCCGTAGCCATGAAAACAGCACCGAAAAGCAGCCCTCCAGCAAGAAGACCCCAGAGAGGATTTGGCACCTGGTCTACTCCCAACATGAAGAGTGCAGTGCTCATTATGAGATAGCCTCCAAGGACTGAAAGTATTGTTTCCTTATGGGCAACCTTTTTGTATGCGAGATAAATTCCTGAAAGTATTATTAGAAATGCAGATGTCTCTCCAAGGGATCCTGAGACCTGTCCTATGAATAGGTTTGAGTATTCGGCCATGGCTCCGCTTTCCCTGAATATGAGCATGGGCGTTGATTGTGCAAGGACGTCTATGGGATCGGTGATGTATCTTGAAAATCCGGACATGAAGGGGACTGCCGGCTCCGACCACTGGGCCGTCATGTATTTTACGAATGATACATAGACAAAGGCTCTTGATGCAGCGGCAGGGTTGAAGACGTTCCGTCCGAAGCCTCCGAAGGTTTCACGGGCGAAGAGGATGCCGAAGATCATTCCGATGGCGGCTATCCACAAGGGTGTCCTTGGGGGCAGTGTAAGGGTGAAAAGGAATGCAGATACGAATACGGCCTTTGAGAGAGGCTTTTTTGTCTTTCTCTTGAATATCCACTCCGTCAATAGTCCTGTTGAACAGGTTACAAGCAGAAGAAGAAGAACTCTCCAGCCGTAGTTTCCTATGGAAAAGATAATGAGTGGTGTCAGGGAATAAAGCACCTTCACCATGGCTTTCTGGTTCATGAATTTAATTCCGGAAAATAGTTTCAAAGTCTTACCTCCCGTTATTATTATATGTTAATTCAATTTTACCATACTTATGGCAATCATTAAAATTGTATACAGTATTTCCCGGGAAATATATACCCATAACATGCAAAAAACAAAACTTGCTGCAAAATGAAATATTGCAGCAAGTCGAATAATCTATCAGTTGTTTTTACCTAAATGGATCAATATTCCTTAAGGCTCTTCTTGTCGATATTTTTCCATACAAAGCCCTTTTCATTGTTCACTTTTTCCACTAGAAGGACTGATTGATTTCTGAGGCGTACTGTCTTCACCTTTTCCGTAACGAAGACTTCCTCATTTTCTCCAAGGGCATATCCGTTTTTGTCCTGTATGGAATCTATCCTTTCATGTGAGAGGAGATCCTTCACCAGCATGTTGTCCTGGTTAACTGCTACCTTGAATTGTCCCTTGTATCTGCCGTCGTTTCCGCTCATTCTGAGACCAACGCCTGCAAGGGCGCCTATGATTCCTATTCCAAGGCCTCCGTGTTCCGACAGATGAATGTTCTTTTTTTGAGCAAGGCTGTAGGCATCTTCCTTTGTAAGGACCCTGCATTTTGCATCTCTGCCGAAGTTGATCAGTTCATCCCTGTCGGAGAAATTTTTTTCAACTATGCAAAGACCGGGGTCCGAGCCTTTGGCACAGTTGTCCTTGAGGTAGGAGGAACAGATGCATATGAGCTCCTTTTGATCCTTTTCGCATCCCTTAAGCTCAAAGCACATTGCACTGTTGTGTGATGTGTAGGCAATTGCATCGTTGAAGAAGAGCTGGTGTCTGGTTACGGGGGTTGGTGTGCCGAAGCCGAACTTGTTCAGCAGGTTGCCAAGGTTTTCAGCCACTTCACCTGTTCCTATGCTCGTAAGGTTGTCGGTATCGTCAATTGCAATATAATAATCCTTGTAGTTCATTTAATCCTCCAGATTCTTTGCTTTTCTCATGTCCACGCCCTTGAGGATGGCTTCCAGCTCCTCGTCGGTGAGATCATATTCGAAAAGTTCTTCATAAAATCTTCTTGTATAGGCTTTAAGGTCGATTCCTTCCGCATGTTCGGGATACAGCGTTTCAAGTGCCCAAAGCATGGCAAGGGGAGTTTCCAGTGATGTGGAGTGGCCCCATCTTGATATTCCCGTAGGCAACAGATAAACATCGTCGTTGAGGACTGCTTCAATGTTTTTCCACGCCACCTGTGTTTTTATGTATTCATGGGCTCCGGGGTCGTTTGCTATTATTACTTCAGGATTCCACTTCAGTATGTCTTCAAGGGTTGTATAGTATTTGTCCTCATCCTTTGTAAGGGAGTTGTCTGCCGCTACATTTACGAGCCCAGCCCTTTCAACCCATTCTGCTGTTATGGTGTTTGTGGCGGAGGTTCTTACCGCCTCGTTTATGGCATGATATACCTGCCGTTTTTCGCCTTCTGGTATGGCAGTTACCGTTTCATCCACAAGAGCCAGCACCTCGTCATAGAAGTCAATATATTCCTGTGCAGCTTCTTCCCTTCCTATGATCTTTCCGATGTCCTGTACAAGCTTCTTTTCCTCATCCATGGAGTTGAATTCAACAACATAGTAGGGAATGTTCATGTTTTCAATTTTTTCAAGCTCCCCCTTGTTCCAGTAGAGGGGGGCATCCAGAAGGATGATGTCGGGATTTGAGTTTAGCAGTTCCTCTATGTTCACTATTCCTCCAACCTTTGGAAGGTAGATGTCATTAATTGATGGCTCCATGTTGAGAATGAGCTTGTCCCTTTTGAGGCCGTTGCTGCATGATGTTATCTTGTCTCCCTCGTCAAGCATTATTATTATGTGGCCTGCAACGGTATAGAGGGCAGATATGCTGTCGATTTCCTCGGGTATGTATACAGTCCTTCCTGCAGAGTCAATTACTGTTTCAAGGTTGGGATTTACAGGTTCTTCCGGTGCTTCGGCCTGGGCCGGTTCGCTGGGGCCGCATGATGACAGCATAAGTGAAATCATGATTATGACTGCCAGTATCAGTCTTATTTTCTTATTCCTTTTCATTTTCTGTTCCTCCGATTGGCACTATGTGTTTTTTGTTGCCGTCGTATGTGAGTATTCTGGATTTCACTCCGTAGATATTATAGACATTGTCTTCTGTTAGTACAACACTTGGCAGTCCCTGGTATTTTATTTTCCTGTCTGCGAGCATGATGACCCTTGTGTCCAGGTTGTGGTTTTCGAAATAGAAGCTGTGGTTAGGGAAATGGGTTGACATTATTATCGTCTTGTTTTTGTTGAGGCAAAGGCTTTTCACCATTTCAAGGAACATTATTTCATTCTTGTAGTCAAGGGATGCCGTCGGTTCGTCCATTAGTATTATGTCCGACTCCTGGGCCAGGGACCTTGCCAGTACAACAAGCTGTCTTTCACCTCCGCTTAACTTGGTGAAGAGCTTGTCCCTGAATCCTTCCATGCCAACCATTTCAAGTGCTTCCATGGCTATATCGGTGTCTCTTCCATTCGGCGATGAGAATATGGAATGATAGGGAGTCCTTCCCATGAGAACTATTTCAAGTACCGTATAGGGGAATATGTGACCTTTCTCTTGGGGAACGTAGCTGAAGAGCTTTGCCCTTTCTCTTGCGGACATCTTGTCAAGTTCCCTTCCCCTGTGGGTCATGGATCCTCTTGTAATCCTGTTGACTCCCAGGATGCAGTTTATGAGGGTTGTCTTTCCGCAGCCGTTTGGACCGATTATGGAAAGAAGCTGTCCCTTTTTCACGGCGAAGCTTATGTTTTCCAGCACTTCCTTATCTTCATATGAAAAGCTTATATTGTCTATTATGAGCATTCTACCACCCGCTTCCCTTGGTTATTTTAAGTACATAGACATAGAAGGGTGCACCAAGAAGTGATGTCAGAATTCCCAGGGGAATCTCGCTTCCAGTAAGGGTTCTGCTCAGCAGGTCTATTATGACAAGATAGAAGCTTCCAAGGGCAAGGCTTACGGGTATGAGTTTTCTGTTGTCCGTACCCACCATCATTCTTCCCAGGTGGGGTATTACAAGTCCTACCCATCCTATGGTTCCTGCTATTGATACGGCCCCCGCAGTCGAAAGGCTTGCAAAGGTTACTACAAGACCCCTGTTGAGCCTGGTGTTTATGCCCAGGGTTCTAGCGTCCCTTTCGCCCATTGACAGAACGTTTATCCTCCATTTCATGAGAACAATTCCGGCTGTTCCAATGACTATTGGTATGAAAGATATGGCTATGTCCTTGAAGCTGCAGCTTGCAAGGCTTCCCATGAGCCAGAAGGTGATTGCAGGCAGTTCGTTGAAGGGGTCTGCAACAAACTTTCCAAGTGAAATCAGTGATGAAAACACAGATGAAACTATGACTCCTCCGAGGACCAGCATTATTGTTGGATTTGCCTTGTATATTCCTGCTATTAGCGTGCTGAAACCTACGGCTATCATACCGAAGATGAAGGCGAAGAGCACCGTGTAGACATTGACCTCGTTGAACAGTATTATGGCAAGTATGGCACCGAAACCTGCTCCCGAGCTTACACCAAGTATTCCCGCATCCACCAGGGGGTTTTTGAACATTCCCTGGAGGGATGCTCCGCTGACGGATAGTGCACCTCCCACTATGATTCCGCCGATTGCCCGAGGCAGCCTGATGTCCCATACCACAGATTGTTCTATTGGTGTTGACATGGTCGTTATTTCCGGTATTATTCCATTGAACAGGGTGGTTTCCCTCAAACCCGTCAATATCTTGTATGTTATTATGTCAGGCACTGTCGCTGCAGCTACGTTGTATCTTCCTATGAAAAGGGATAACGCCACGCTCAAAAAAGGCAGCAGTATCAGAATGAAATAAAATGGTTTTCTTTTTTTTATCATTTTGATTTTCTTTTTCTAATGAAGATGGTCACAATTACTACTATCAATAGCGCTATCATTGCTATTCCCGTCCCATTAAAGGTGGATAAAGATGATGTGGGGTTTGTGGACATTGTGGAGAATGTCACCATTACTTCCTCTCCAAGGGTATTGCCGTTTTTTGCAAGCATGTCCGGACTAATCCTTATTGTATAGGTCATGTCTTCCTTGAGTCCTTCAACTGGCTTGATTACTATGTCCCTTTTCTGGTCAGGGTGTATCTGGTCGTCTCCCATTACAATCTCTATAGGAACATCATAACCATCGGAGTCTTCCATTGTGAAGCACTTCAAATTGTTGTCCTTTACGGATACATTGACTACATTCTTAGAGAATACAAGCTTGATTTCCTGTTCCACAGGAATGTCGGCCGCTCCGTCTTCGGGGGTGGATACATCTAAAAATAGTGGCTTGTTTCCTTCGGTGCCTTCTGCAACTGTAAAGATTGACAGCAGCAGAGTCAGCGCCATTACAAGTACGAGTGTTTTTTTCATGTTGATTCCTCCTGTAGGTAAAATAAAAACCCGCTTCAATGTGATTGGCGGGTTTGATTAATCCTTTTCACACTGGAAGGCATGCCCGTTTCCAGACATACCCTGGCCTGAACGCCGTAGAAACCTTAGGCGCAAAGACTCGGATTCGTATTTGATTTTGTCCTTTAATTATACTTTACAAAGCGACTGATTTCAACAGTCTTATGACAGGACAGTAAAAAAACAAGTATTTGTAACTATTTCAAATTTGTAATAATGTAAAAGATCAGTTAAATCATCTTTAATTAATTGAACATATGCCTTGCAAGGTGTATAATAAACATGTATTACCTAAAAAACCAAAGGGGTGATAAAATGCCTGAAGAATTCAAACCAGGTTGTCAAAGACCTGAAGCCAAGACCGAGGAAAAGGTCGAGGCAGAAGAGAAGGTTGAAAAAATCGTTAAGGAGGAAGCAAGTATGGTCAAAGTAGGAAAACCGGCACCGGATTTCACCGCACCAGGATTTTTCGAAGGAAAGTTTGCAAACTTCAAGTTGTCAGAGTATTTGGGTCAATGGGTGGTTCTGTGCTTCTACCCGGGAGATTTCACATTTGTCTGAGCTACTGAAGTCTCAGCAGTTGCTGAAAAAAATGATGAATTCAAGAAACTCGGAGTACAGGTATTATCAATGAGCGTTGACAGTGTATTCGTACACAAGATGTGGAATGAACATGAACTTAGCAAGATGGTAAACAAGGATATTCCTTTCCCTATGCTTTCAGACGGAGGCGGAAAGATTGGAACTATGTACGGCATTTATGACGAAGCTGCTGGAGTTGAAACAAGGGGAAGATTCCTCATCGATCCGGACGGGATCATTCAGGCATTCGAGGTTTTGACACCTCCGGTAGGAAGGAACGTAAGCGAGACTTTAAGGCAGATACAGGCATTCCAGCTTGTAAGGGAATCCAAGGGATCCCAGGCCACTCCATCGGGATGGAAGCCGGGCAAGAAGGTATTGAACCCGGGACCGGACCTTGTAGGTAACGTATGGAAGGAATGGAAGGTCGAAGAGGCTTTTGAAGATTAAATAGAATGTATATCAGGGACGGCATTTCACCGATTGATTCGGATTGAGTCGTCCTTTTATTTATGTGATTCATTTCGTGAAGGCATGGATTGTGGTATAATATAGGTGAAACGGATGCTTTAGTCTGGTGATTAGTATGTTTAGAAGAATATCTAAGATATTGCTGAAGATGACAGACAAGGAAGGAATGTCTGCGGAAAAACTTTTCAATCATGAGTTTATGCGCGAGCATACAAGCTTTATATCCTTTGAACAGATGATAAAGAGTTCTGGAATAACTATGAAAGAGATCAAGTCCATATCGAATCTTGAGTCTCTGGGTAGTGACGTGTTCAATGATTTCATCAAGAATGGGACAAAATTCGAGTCCTGGCAGGAAATGCTTGAAAAAGCAAGGGAAACGATGTTGCATAAGGTATAGAAAATTTTGCATCCGTTCCATGTCCGTACCGGAAGGTACGGTCGAGTAATTGGAAAGAGGCAAGTCTTCGTTTTAGGAAGAGCTTGCCTCTTTTGATATTTGCAGTGAAGAGTGCAGTCCTCACCAAGTAGCAGTTAGTATCGTTCCACAATTATGTTAAATTTAATTTCTTACTCCTTGCCAGAAGGAGTTTTGAATATCTCCATACTCCTGTCAAGGATGCCGTTGAGATAGGCAAGTACTATGCCGTAGTTTGTTATGGGAATACCCGCTTCTTCGCAGAGCTGTATCCTGGTCAGCATTGTCTTCTTGTTCAGCATGCAGGATCCGCAGTGTATTATCAGGTCGTATCCGGACATGTCTTCCGGGAAGTCGTGTCCTGCCTTGAAGGTGAAGTCGAGGTTGAATCCAAGCTTCTCCTGAAGGAGCTTAGGGATCTTCACCCTTCCTATGTCCTCGTGGGATGTGTTGTGTGTACAGCTTTCACTAATGAGTACCTTTGAGTTTTCATTCAGTTTCTTTATGGCATTTATCCCATTTGTAAAAGCATTAAGGTCCCCCTTGTATCTTGCATAAACTATGGAGAAGGATGTAAGCATAATGTCTTCGGGGACGATTCTTGACACTTCCTTGAAGGCCTGGGAGTCCGTGACCACAAGATCCACGTCATAGTTCAAGTCCTTGAGGGCATCTTCAAGCTCCGTATCCCTGACAACATAGGATTTTATGCCGTGGTCCAGGCAGTCTCTTATGAGCTGTACCTGTGGAAGTATTATCCTTCCCTTTGGAGCTTCCGAGTCTATTGGGACCACCATCACAACCTTGCTGTTGTAGGGTAAAATGTCCCCTATGATGGCAGGCTCCTTCTCATGGCCTTTGAGCTCATCCACAAGCCTGTCCTTGAAGTTAAGGATGCTTCCCCTGTCAAGGGTAGATACGAATGATGCACCGGGATATGCATCTCTCAGATTCTTCATCCTTTCTTCATTGAGCATGTCAGACTTGTTGACAATGGTCAATGATGGAATATTATGTTTTTTGAAGTCCGCCATGGTCTTCTCGTATTCGGAGTCAAATTCTTCACAGCCGTCAATTATATAGAGGGCCAGGTCCGTCCTCTGCATTATCTTCCTGCTTGCCTTCATCCTCTTTTCGCCAAGGGCACTTGAGTCCTTGAGGCCTGCAGTGTCAATGAAGACCACTGGGCCAAAGGGTATGAGCTCCATTACCTTGGTCACGGGATCCGTAGTTGTTCCCCTTATTTCGGATACCAGGGAAGTTTCCTGTTCGGTTATTGCATTCAAAAGAGAGGATTTTCCTGCGTTTGTCTGTCCGTAAATTCCTATATGAAGTCTGTTTGCACTTGGCGTTGCATTCAATGTACTACTCATGTTTTTCTCCTGTATGTGAATTTATTTTTCTAGAGGACGCATTCCAGTCCACATAGTCCCCCCTACCCATATCCACGTATGATCCGGTGGAGTTTATCCTTTTTTCTATGCATTGTCTGCAGTGGGCAGCTTCATCCCCCGTGCAGATCTTGTTTTCATAAATCTCGTATTTCTCCCTTACATCAGTAGGGGAAAGATTTGGCATCACCACATTTGCTCCTGCCTTGATTGCCTTTTCCCTTCCCTGGCTGTCTATTGTTCCAAGGGCTGTTGTGGAAGGCAGAAGTGCTTTTGGAATCATAAGCCTTGTAAGGGCTACCATCTTAAGCGTAAGCTCTACAGTGCCTCCATTAAAGTTTTTAAGTGGAGTTTCCGAGTGCGGTATGAAGGGGCCTATTCCTATCATGTGTGGGTCCAGTTCTTTCAAAAACCGAAGATCCTTTACAAGGTGTGTGCTTGTCTGGCCGGGAAGTCCCGTTATGAAACCAGCTCCTATCTGGTAACCTATTTTCTTTAGGTCCTTTAAGCATCTCACTCGATTCTTATAGCTTCCGCCGGGATGGAGACTGTTGTAAAGTTTTTCGTCTGCAGTTTCATGCCTTAATAGGAACCTGTCGGCACCTGCCTGGAAGTATCTTTCATAACTTTCGTAGGATTTTTCTCCTATTGAAAGGGTGATGGCGGCTTCGGGGAAACTTGACCTGATGTTTGTTATTATTTTAACCAATCTGTCGTCGCTATAGTGGGAATCCTCCCCTCCCTGCAGTACGAAGGTCCTGTATCCAAGGCGGTATCCTTCCCTGCAGCAGTCCATGATCTGATCTTCCGTCAGCCTGTATCTGTCCACATTCATATTGTCACGTCTAAGTCCGCAGTATTTGCAGTTCTGCTTGCAGATGTTTGTGAACTCCAGAAGACCTCTCATGTAAATGCTCTTATCGTAGTGCAGGATTTTCTTCTCAAGGGCCTTGCTGTAGAGATGTTCAAGTACCACTTGGTCTTTTGCTTCTATAAGTTCCAGGAGCTTTTCATCCTCCAGGTCCTCCCTTTCGAAGAGGTCGTCGATGTATTTCAGTTCTTTCATTTAAGCTCCTTTTTCGAAATGGATGTCTTCACCGTGACTCCAGGAATACGGCCGAGTAATCCCGTGAAGGAGTTGATTTCATCAAGTGTTCCCTTTACGGTGATTGATATCACAGAGATCCCGTCGTCGGCGAGGGGTATTCCCATCCTTCCTATGACTATGCTTTTGTGCTGGGCGACGATTTCGTTGAACTTGTGTGTTGCCGATTCGGGCTCGTCCAGAATGGCTCCTATGATGGCTATTCGTAACATATTTGCTTAACCTCCAAATAAAAAACGGCTTCCTGGTAGGAAGCCGATATTAATCATATCAAAATCAAGCATAGCCGAAAATGGCTGCACTTTGAGGGCCTCTACCGGATAAGATAACTAAATAAAAGTTTCACTTTTATTCTCGTCCGTAAGATATTATTTTCAAGCATTCATGGAAGAGGAGTCCTCGTCCACAAATAGCATTTTTAAACTTTCAAAAGCAAGGTCTCCGATTTCTTATAGTTGATTTCTCGGGGAGATGGTTTTGAAGTTGAATCTTGTTAATAATTTAACAAAAATCCGTGGCTTTGTCAAGGGTTAATTCTGTTTGTATTACAGAGCTTATTTCTGCAATTTCTTTATAGGTATGATTACTCGTGTAATATGCTCGTCTATATTGTTTATGTCTACAGGTGAAATGATGAATTCGTCAGTAGGATAACCGTCGATGGCATATTTGTCCCTGTTCAGGTTGATGAATTGGATCATTTTCAGATATGTTTGAACTATGTTTGAATAGTCTCCCACATGTATGCAAGTGACAGCCTGGAATCCGCCGAATTTCCTGAAGCTAGGTTCATCCCTGTACTCGTCCACCTCAATGGCGAATTCGACGTCACAGTCCTTGTAGAGGAACTGGTCCAGCAGGTTCTCGTAGTATGTGAGCATGATGGGTCCTCTTGTCTTCAGATTTTTTGATTCTGCGACTTCCCTTATTTCAATCCATCTGTCCAAGGTAACTCCTGCATTGTTGTAGGCTATGATGGGCTTGCGGATGAAATAAAGGTTTTTCTCCGATATCTCCTCAATTTTCACTACGTCTATGTCCTTGTCGTATTCGTTCAATACTCCCTTGTCGTAGTGGTCCAGTATGATTGCCCCTCTTTTCAAACGAGCCAGGAAGTTTTCGCCAGATTCATAGGATTTCTGAAGTAAAGCGATTTTTTCGGAAATCTCCTGGAGTTTTTTCTCTATGCTTGTTTCGATTGCCTTGGTATTGTTGTCCTCCAGTATGGATTTGATTTCCTTTAGGCTGAAGTCCAGATTCTTGAGCTTTCGTATTATATATATAGTTACCATCTGTTCCTTGGTATAGTACCTGTAGTTATTCTGTTCCTCTATATATTCGGGCTTAATAAGTCCTATTTCATCGTAGTAACGCAGAGTCTTGATTGGTATGCTGCACTTTTTTGAAACCTCTCCGATTTTGTAGTAATCCTTGTTCATAGCTACAGTACTCCTTCAATATATTTATACATCAAACAGATATCAAGAATTATTATACCAAAGATAACTGTCCTCTTCAATGATTCCAGGTATGTATCAAATCAAAAAACTGTCCACCAGGTGGAGGGTTTTTGCAGTTTTTGAGAAAACTTTTTTTGAGTTTTTTTAAAATGCATATTGCCTGTCCCGTAACTGGATGAGATATATTTGAATTACAGCAACAAGAGTTACTGAAGCATACGAAAAAACGTATGCACAATATAATATTAATTGGAGGAATTACAAAATGGTAGGAAAGAAAGTAGTACACAAGGCAATGATGAGAGCAAGTGATGGACATTATGTAGGAGATTTGGTAAACGGAGCTAAGCTTCCTGTAGCTTGGGGAGACGTTGGAACTGAGCTTATGGTTCTTGTTGACGGAGACATCAGTCTTTTCCTTGGTTATGATGAGATCGAGTTCACTGCACCTGTATATGTAGGTGACTTCATGGAATACCACGGATGGATTGAAAAAGTAGGAAATACTTCTTACAAGTGCAAGTTTGAAGCATACAAGGTTGCTGCTATGTGCAACAGAACAGACATGGATACTACAGGTCTTGCAAGTACAGCTGCAACTGCAATCATACCGCCAATCCTTTGCGGAACTGCAACAGGAAGCCTTTATATAGCCAAGGATCTTCAGAGAGGACCTCAGGACCCTACATTCAACGACGCAGTACACACTGTAAAAGCTGTAAAGTAAGTAAATAATAAGTAGAACAGGATTAGAAAACAATATATCAATTGATGATAAGAAGGCGGATTATCATCCGCCTTCTAAATAAATCGGCAAAATAAAGAAGACCGATGATTCGAGGGACTAGGAGTCCTGAGAAATTTAGTGAAAAAGGAGATTAACTATGGAAAAACCATTGAAAGGCGTTAGGGTGCTGGACCTTACCCAGGCATATAGCGGCCCCTTCTGTACTATGAACCTTGCAGACCACGGTGCGGAAGTTATTAAGATAGAGAGACCGGGAATAGGTGATCAGACAAGAGCATGGGGGCCACTAGTAAATGGTGAAAGCGGTTACTTCGCATATATCAATAGAAACAAAAAAGGTATAACTCTTGATCTTAAGCATGAAGAGGGAAAACGTATATTCAGGGACCTCATAAAGACTGCCGACGTAGTTGTTGAAAACTACAAGGTTGGAGTAATGGAAAAGCTGGGATTCAGATATGAGGAAATGAAGAAAATCAATCCTGGAATCATCTACGGATCAATATCAGGATTCGGCCTTGAAGGACCCTTGGCTGAAAGACCATGTTATGACATAGTGGCTCAGGCTATGAGTGGAATGATGAGTGTTACAGGATTTTCCGATGGACCTCCATGTAAGATAGGTCCTTCAGTAGGAGACTCTTATTCAGGTGCATACCTTTGTATGGGAATACTCATGGCTCTTTACCAGAGAAGTAGGACAGGAGAAGGCCAGAGACTGGATGTAGCTATGGTTGATACGCTTTTCTCTACTATGGAGAACTTCGTTGTTGAACATACCATAGAAGGAAAACATCCACACAGGGCAGGAAATATGGACCCAAGCATAGCTCCATTTGACTCTTTCAGAGCAAAGGACGGAGACTTCGTTATGGGTTGCGGAACAAACAAGATGTTTGCTGGACTCTGTAAACTAATGGACAGGGAAGACCTTATCGACAATCCATTGTACAACACAAACGTAAATCGTGTTGAAAACTATCATTCAGGCCTTAAGGACCTTATAGAAGAATGGACTACTACAAAGACAATCGACGAACTTGAAGAAATGATAACTGCAATAAAGATACCTTTCGGTAATATTCTTACAATACCTGAGGTTGTTAACCATCCTCAAACAGAAGTTAGAAAAATGCTTCTTGAGGTTGACCAGCCTAAAATGGGTGTAATTAAAATGCCGGGTACGCCAATAAAGCATCACGGCAAGCCTGATGAGATAGAAAAAGCTGCTCCTCTTCTTGGCGAAGACAATGATGATATCTTGAAAAATCTTTTAGGATACGGACAGGATAAAATCGAAGCACTCAGGGCAGCACAGATAATTTAGAGGGTTGGGTTATTACATAGCAATTTACCGGCAACAGGGAGAGTAAGCATGATGCCGGTATAATTGCACCTGCCAGAGAATGCAAACATTGTAGTGTGAATGTGCTTTCGTGATTTTAAGAAAAGGCAGGAAAACGTTTCGTGAATTAAGTTGATATGATAGAATATTTTTAGTGGAGGTTGTATGAGTAAAAGCAAGAGTAATATAGTTAAAATGATTCTTATGGGTGCAGTTGTGTTTTCCATGCACTTTGGGGGCTCAAGTATGATATGGCCCATGACGTGGGGGAAAGTCAGCGGTACCAATGTATTAAGCGCATATTCGGGAATATTCCTGACGGCTTTGTTGTTCCCGCTACTTGGGTATATAGCAATTATCAGAGGTGAAGGTACATTTTTCCAGATTACACAGAAGGTGTCAAGCAAGTTTGCATTGATTTTCTGCTCCCTAACCATTTTGGTATTGGGACCCTTATATACCATACCAAGAATGAGTGCGGCGGCATGGGATGCATTCCTTCAACTGACGGGAATACAGGCTGGAAGCGGAATATTCAACATAATGTTTTCAGTTGTGTATTACCTTATAGTATACTGGTTCATAGCCCGCAAGGACGGAGTTGTGGACAAGATAAGCAAGATACTCCTGCCTGTTCTTCTGATTGCAGTTGTGTCCATAATAACAAAAGGTCTTATTGTTCCCCTGGGAGAGGTTGCACCACGTGAATATTCAACTTTGCCTTTTGTATATGGATTCATAAACGGATATGATACTGCAGAGCTGTTGTGTGCCCTGATTTTTTCGACAATAATAATAGACGACTTGAAGAACAAAAACATGAGCAAAAATATTACAAGAGATCTCATAATAATCTGTGCAATCGGAATAGGAATACTGTCATGTACGCATATGGGTCACATGATCATAGGTTCCAAAGTATCTACATCCATGGTTGACCTTAAGTTTGCGGCACTTTACACAAATGTAGTTGTTGAACTGTGGGGCGTTGTAGGGGGAGCAATATTCAATGTAGCACTTCTCATGGCGGCCTTGACTACGGCAATAGGTCTGTCACTTTCAAGTGCTGAATACTTCTCGGAAGTGTCTGAAAACAGGCTTGAGTACAAGCATTCAATGATTCTGGTACTGGTTTTCAGTGCCATAGTCAGCTCCTTGGGTCTTGATACAATAGTTGTATTGGTTACACCTTTCCTTAAGGTTATATATCCGCCTGCCATTGTTCTGACTCTATTCTATTCACTTGGACCCCAAAATGCTTCAAAAAGGGTCTTCTTCGGCTTCAAATTGGCCATAATATCTTCCTTTGCATATGGTACCTTGGAGGGAATAGTTGAGTTCATGAAGATGGGTGGAGCTGTTGAAAACGGCCTCATCAGCTTCTACAATCTAATTCCTATGAGCGAATTCAGCCTTGGATGGGTTGCTATATCTGCTGCACTCTTCTTCCTGGGCATGGCCGTATGGCAGAACAAGGACGATGATGAAGGCAAGCTGGAAGCTTCTATCTGACATGGAAGACATAATAATAAACAGGATAATGCCCCTTCGGGAAGCAAGGGAGATGCTTGAGAGGGAGCTTATAACAAGGGCCATGGAGGAGGCTGGGAGCACTTACAAGGCAGCCAGACTCCTTAAGGTAAGCCAGGCAACGGTTGCGAGGAAGTCAAAGAAGTATCAGGATGATATTTTGACGTCCTAGCTCAAAAAAGCTAAGTTACATAAATCCAATAGATGAATGAATGTTTGCCAGCCTGGAGCCTGCGAGCCCAGGCTGGCTTTCTTTAAAAAGAGGAAAACAATATGAATAATATATTTTTACAAAACAAAGGAAATATTCTAGTTATTTTATCTGCAGTCTTGTTTGGCTCTATGCCGTTGTTTGTGAAGATCATTGATGCAAATGGTGGAAATCTAGTCCTACTTACATTTATGCGAAGCATGATTTCTTTACCCTTGCTTTTTATGCTTATGAGATATGAAGGGAACAAGTCTTTAATATCTCTTGTGGAATTCAAAAAAATAGTAATATTGTCACTTGGTTTTGCTGCTACGCCAATCTTACTCCTTACATCTTATGATTTCATCCCATCAGGAATGGCAATGACAATTCATTTCGTTTACCCTGTATTCGTTTTAATAGGATGCTTTCTATTCTTCAAGGACAAACCAAATCGAATTAAAACAACAGGCCTTGTCTTAAGCACTTTTGGAATCTTTCTATTTTTTGATCCTGGTCAAAGAAGCAATACAAGTGGGATATTGTTGGCCTTCTTGTCCGGCATTACTTATGCCTTTTATACCATCTACTTGGATAAGAGCGGCTTGAGAAGCCTTAAGCCTTTCACATTGGGATTTTACCTGGCCTTTGTTTCTTCTGTTGAATTAGGCATGTACGCTTTTTTGACAGATTCGCTTGAAAACTCCTTGAATTTACTCGGATGGATTTTATGTATCTTATATTCCCTCTTGATTACTGTGGGTGCAAGTATTTCATTTCAGGAAGGAGTAAAGGAAATTGGATCTCAACGTGCATCCATACTAAGTACTTTTGAACCTATCACCAGTATTGTAGTTGGCATACTTGTTTTTTCAGAATCATTCGGACTAAAAACCGTCATAGGGATTATTATGATTTTGACTGCTGTTGTAATTTTGACAGCTTTTGATAGAAAGCAAGTTACATCCAAATCAGGTATTAAAGAAGAGTATGTGGGGTAGAATGTAAGTGTAAGATGAATATAGAAAAATTTTACCTGCTGGTTGAATGGTATTCTAGAAACCATCATACCGGCAGGTTTTGTTTTGTATGAGGATTAACAACTGTTTTTAGTCTGCGCATGTTTTATATATGCCTTAAAACGTAATATTCCGATAATAAATCATAAAATGTTCGCAAACACTACGAGGCGACTTTATTTTTGAAAATAGACGGAGTCATATGGTTTATATTGTTCACAAGAAAACGCATTCATGAATATTTGTTAAGAACTTGTCATAATTTACAGTAACTTCATGTACAAAACTTGCGATTTATTGTATAATATTACGGTATGGGGGGAAGAATATGAACAGAATAATGGATATCAATGGATTCGCAAATTATCATACAGGCAAGCTGTACAACAGCTATGAATATTTTGGAGCTCACTTGAGAAAACAACAGGACGGGAAAGGCGTATACTTCACGGTATGGGCGCCCAACGCCACTGGTGTTTCTTTGGTGGGCACTTTTAATTTTTGGAACGACCAGGCCAATCCCATGGAAAGGCTTGGAGATACTGGAATATGGCATTGCTTCTTCGAAAATATAGGGGAAGGCGAGGAATACAAGTACAAGATTTTCAAGAAGGACGGCACGTCGGTACAGAAGGCTGACCCATATGGATTCTTTTCGGAGAAAAAACCCGGCACATCCTCCGTTGTTGCAGATATGGACGGATATGAATGGAAGGATGGGAAGTGGCTGAAAAAGAGAAACGAGGTCAGGCTATATGACGGCCCCTTGAATATTTATGAAATTCATCCGGGCTCCTGGAAGATGCACGAGGATAAAAGCCACTATAGTTACAGGGAGCTTGCAGATGAGCTTGTTCCATATCTCAAGGAGATGAACTACAACTATGTGGAGATAATGCCTGTCATGGAGCATCCCTTTGACGGATCATGGGGATATCAGATAACAGGATACTATTCCATTACAAGCAGATATGGAAAACCGGATGACCTGAAATATTTAATTGACAAGTGCCACCAGAACAATATAGGCGTCATTCTTGACTGGGTTCCCGGCCATTTCTGCAGGGACGAGCAGGGGCTGTTAAACTTTGACGGTACGGAGCTCTACGGACATATAGACCACCCCAACTGGGGAACGAAGAAGTTTAACTTCGGCAGAAGCGAGGTGACGAATTTCCTCATTTCAAATGCACTTTTTTACTTTGACAAATACCATGTGGACGGATTGCGGGTTGACGGTGTTACGTCAATACTTCATCTGAACTTCGGCATGGATGAACAGATATATAGAAACAGATATGGAGGGACCGACGACCTTGACGGGATAGACTTTTTGAAGGAGCTTAACAAAGCCGTCTTCGCAAGGTATCCCTTCGCAATAATGGCTGCAGAGGAGTCCACGGACTGGCCCCTTGTGACTGCTCCCGTCGATTCGGGAGGGCTTGGCTTCAATTTCAAGTGGAACATGGGATGGATGAACGACACCATAGCGTATGTTGAAAATGACTTCTTCTTCAGGAAGAACGACCATGACAGGATTACATTTTCCATGCATTATGCCTTCAGCGAGAACTTCATACTTCCCTTTTCTCACGATGAGGTTGTACACGGCAAGAAGACGCTCATTGACAAGAGCTGGGGAACCTACGAGGAGAAGTTCAAGAATCTCAAGGTGCTTGCAATGTACCAGATGACACATCCCGGAAAGAAGCTGAATTTCATGGGCAACGAAATAGGCCAGTTCATGGAGTGGAGATATTATGAGGAAATTGAATGGTTCATGCTCAAGTATCCCATACACGATTCCCACAGGGAGTATATCAAGAAACTGAACAGGCTCTATATGAATGAAAAGGCTTTGTGGCAGCAGGACAACAGCTGGGCAGGATTCCAGTGGATAGATGCGGACAACAGGGACCATAGCATGTTTTCATATATAAGGTGGGGGCTTGATGATTTTATAATCACAGTGCTGAATTTTACTCCAAATGTCCACGAGGAGGCATGGATCCAAGTTCCACGGGAGGGTGAGTACAGGGTCATAATGAACAGCGACGAGGAGAAATACGACGGAACGGGAACAACGTATAAAAAGTACATAAAATCCCAAAGGGATGAATTCAATCCCGACAGGAATATCATAAAGATCAAGATACCAGGTCTTTCCGGTCTCATGATCAAGAAGAAAAAAACTATAAAGCGAGGTTGAGATGTTTTCGAGTAAGGAAGCTTTTAAGAAGGAATATTTGCAAAGATTCAAGGAAGTTACCGGAGAATGTTTTGAGGAGAGCAGTTTTATTGACAGATATAATGTACTTGCTTCACTTGTAATGAAGTATGCATCCATTTGCATGGCGGACAGCCACTCTCTTATGAACCGAGAGAAAAATCAAAAGAGACTTTACTATTTTTCTATGGAGTTTCTTGTAGGAAAGCTTTTGGAAATGAACCTGATGAAGCTTGGAATCCTTGATGTTGTCACAGAAGGACTCAACGACCTTGGAGTGGATATCAAGGACCTGGCAGATGTTGAAATGGATGCAGGACTTGGAAATGGAGGGCTGGGAAGACTGGCAGCATGTTTTCTCGATTCACTGGCTTTTCTCAACATACCTGCCATGGGAATGGGCATAAAGTACAGATACGGCCTGTTTGAGCAAAAAATACATGAAGGCCATCAGGTGGAACTGCCCGACAAGTGGCTCAGATATGGAAACCAGTGGGAGATAAGGAAGGCTTCGAAGGCGGAAGTAATTAGGTTTTATGGTAATATAAGGACTATCGAAAAGGACGGAAAAATAGTGGTTATCCACGAGAATTATGAAACGGTCCTTGCCGTTCCTTTTGATGTTCCCATTGTAAGCAGCAGTTCAAGCAATGTGAACTTTCTCAGGCTTTGGAGTGCCGGATCTACTGATGCCTTTGACTTCAATCTTTTCAATAAAGGAAACTACATGGAGGCCCTGAGGGAGAAAACTACGGCGGAGGCCATAACCCAGGTTCTATATCCAAACGATGCCAATTACGAGGGAAGGCTCCTGAGACTGAAGCAGCAGTATTTCTTTGTAAGTGCAGGCCTTCGCAGCATAAGAAGAAGATACAAGAGGAACAACGAGGAGCTTCAGGATCTTTCTAAAAAGATTCAGATACAGATAAATGACACCCATCCTTCTCTCGTCATTCCGGAGCTGATGAGAATACTCATGGACCATGAAAGGCTGGAATGGGATGAGGCGTGGGAGCAGGTTACTGGGATATGCGCCTATACAAACCATACAATACTGCCTGAAGCCCTTGAAACTTGGCCCCAGGAAATGATGAAGTGTTTGCTGCCGAGGGTATACATGATAATTGAGGAGATTGACAGGCGCTTCAAGGAAGAAGGCGACGAGAGCACCAGGGAATTGAGGGCAAGGAATTCAATTCTAAGGGACGGACTGGTGCATATGGCCAATCTTGCCATTATCGGTTCCAAATCCGTAAACGGAGTTGCAAAGCTTCACACCGATATACTTATAAATGAGACATTCAGTGAACTTTACGAGCTTTATCCCGATAAGTTCAATTCAAAGACAAACGGAGTATCCCACAGAAGATTCCTTATGAAATCCAATCCTCTTCTTACAAAATGTATAAATAAAACCATTGGAGAAGAATGGAAAGACGACCCGGCCAGGCTCAAGAACCTTCTTGACCATTGCGGCGACAGGAACTGTCATGAAATGCTCAAGTCTATGAAGAGGAAGAACAAGGAGAGATTGGCAGCATATGTGATGAAGACCATGGAAATTAAACTTGATGTGAATTCAATTTTCGATGTACATGTGAAGAGGATACATGAATACAAGAGACAGCTCCTTAATGTACTGCACATCATGTACCTTTATGACAGGATAAAGACTCAGAAGATGAAGATTTATCCAAGGACCTTCATATTTGCAGGCAAGGCTGCTCCAAGCTACCATATGGCAAAGGAAATAATAAAGCTGATAAACAAGGTGGCCGACAAGGTGAACAACGATCCCGAGGTGAGCAGCTATATGAAGGTTGTTTTCCTTGAGAACTTCAACGTAACACTTGGCGAACTCATATATCCGGCTGCCGATGTTTCTGAGCAGATATCCACTGCCAGCAAGGAGGCCAGCGGTACGGGCAACATGAAGTTCATGATGAACGGAGCAATAACCATTGGAACCCTTGACGGAGCCAATGTGGAAATAATGGAAAAGGCGGGAGAAGATAATATTTTCATCTTCGGCCTCAGGTCGGAGGAAGTGCTTGAATATTACAGAAACGGCAGCTATTCCTCAAGGGAGATATACGCATCGGATTGGGATGTTCAGAGGACCGTCGACCACCTTATTGATGGATTCCTTTCCAAGGACACTTCTGAATTCAGGGACATCTATGACAGTCTCATCCTTCACAACGACGCCTATTTTGTCATGAAGGATTTCAGGGCATATGTTGAAGCTCAGAAGGAAGTGGAGAAAGCCTACAGGGATACCGGCAGGTGGTTTGAAATGTCCATGAAAAATATTGCGGCATCGGGATATTTTTCAAGCGACAGGACAATCAGGGAATACGATAATGAAATCTGGAAAATCAAGGAAGACATAAATAATTAGGAGGTTTTTATGGGAAACAACGAATGTATTGCAATGCTTTTGGCAGGCGGCCAGGGAAGCAGGCTGAAGGATTTAACGAAGAACAATGCAAAGCCCGGTGTAATGTTTGGAGGAAAGTACAGGATTATAGATTTCAGTTTAAGCAACTGTTTCCATTCGGACATTTATACGGTTGGCGTGCTTACACAGTACAAGCCGCTGCTTCTCAACAGATACATAGGAAACGGGAGCGCCTGGGCCCTTGACAAGCTGGGACAGGGAGTAAGCATACTGCCACCCTACATGGATACAAAAGGGGGAAACTGGTATCTGGGGACTGCTGATGCAATATATCAGAACCTTGAATTCATAGACATGTATGATCCTGAATATGTGCTAATACTTTCAGGTGACCATATATACAAGATGGACTATTCGCTGATGCTTTGCTATGCGAAGGAAAAGGATGCGGACCTTGCAATAGCTGTAATGGAAGTTGACTGGAACGATGCATCAAGATTTGGGATCACCAATGTTGATGAAGACATGAAGATAGTGGAGTTTGAGGAGAAGCCTGAAAATCCAAAGAACAACATGGCATCCATGGGAATATACATCTTCAAGTGGAGCATATTGAGAGAGGCTCTACTGAAGGATGCGGGAAATGACAATTCGGACCATGATTTCGGAAAGAATGTTATTCCCATGCTTTTAAATGAAGGGAAGAACATCTATTCATATCTATTCGAGGGATACTGGAGGGATGTTGGAACAATAGACAGTTATTACAAGGCAAACATGGACCTTCTTGAGGAAAATTCCGAGTTCGATCTGTTCTCCAGTGAAATGAGGGTATATTCCAACAACGAAACATGGAGACCCCACTACATGGGAGAAGGGGCAGATGTAAACAACAGCCTCATCTGCGACGGATGTACCATAGAGGGGTATGTGAAGAATTCGGTAATCTCATACAATGTAACCATTGGGAGCAATTCAATAGTGAAGGATTCCATCATCTTTAACAATGCAGTGATTGAAGAAGGTGCAGTGATTGAAAAGGCTATAATAGGTGAAAATATGAGAATAGTCAAGGGAAGCAGAATAGGCAGTTTAGACAGCGATGAAATAACCGTCATAGCATAGGAGGGAATATGAAAAATACCGTAGGTGTAATAATAAACAGTCAAAACCAGAAAGATCTGGACAAGATGCTGTTGAACAGAAGCATTCATACAGTGCCAATAGGAGGAAAATACAGACTTATAGATTTTACACTTTCAAACATGATAAATTCCGGAATCAGCAAGCTTGGAGTTATAGGATCTTATAAATACAGGTCCCTCGTAGACCATCTTGGAAAGGGTGAAAACTGGAACCTTAGCAGCAAGAGCAACGATTTGTCAATACTCCATGGAGGAAAGAATGTCAAAGTCGGACAAATTACCAGGATTAACCTTCAGGACTTTCTGGACAACATAGCCTTTTTCTTGAAGATTCCATCAACTACCAAATATTTTGTAATAAGCGGATGCAACATAGTAAGCAACATGGATATAAAAAAGGCGGTACACTACCATATTGACAATGATGCCGATATCACAATGATTTACAAGAAGGACTATGAAGGTGAAATATACAACAATGAAATTTCACTTTGTACCGGGGGCGGTGATGGAAAGGAAATCAAAAACATACTGCACTGCGGGGAAGACGGGGGCGATTGCAAGAATGTCTTCATGGACATGATAATCATCAACAAGGCGACATTTATGGATATACTGGAAAATGCCCAGCAAAGCGGTGCAATAGACCTTCTTGACGTCATATTGAAAAACCTTAACAGCCTGAAGGTAATAGGCTACAGTTACCAGGGCTATATCAGGATAATTAATTCCATAAATTCATATTTCGACTGTTCAATGGATCTTCTCAATGCGGATACAAGGAAAAGACTTTTCTTTGGTGATTGTATGATTCATGCCAAGTCAAAGGACAACCATCCAACGAAATACAGCACCCAGTCAAGGGTTAAGAATTCGCTTATAGCCAGTGGAGCGAAGATATACGGCACAGTTGAGAACAGCATAGTTTCCAGGGGTGTTGTTGTCGAGCCGGGAGCCAGGGTAAAGAACTGCATCATAATGCAGAAATGTATAATAAGAAGAGATGCGGTTCTGGTAGATGCAATCATCGACAAATACGTTGAAATAACAGAAAGCAAGATACTGGTTGGTACGAAAGAAAAGCCCCTTGTGATGGAAAAGGATCTTGTATTATAGAGAATGAATAAATCAACCAGACTTTTATAAATTAAGGAGTGTTCTATGAATATATTATTTGCAACATCTGAATGTGTGCCTTTTATAAAGACAGGGGGATTGGCTGATGTGGCTGGGTCTTTGCCGAAGGCGTTAAAGGATAAGAATACTGATATCAGAGTGGTAATGCCCCTGTATGCCAACATATCTGAGAAATACAAAAAGAAAATGAAGAAGGTTGACGAGTTTGATGTAGGACTCAACTGGAGAAAGCAGACATGCGAAATCTTCAGCCTCAAAAATGATGGAGTGATGCATTATTTCCTTGGAAATGATTACTATTTCAACAGGGAGGGAGGCATCTACGGACACTATGATGACGGAGAGAGGTTTCTGTTCTATTCGAAGGCTGTACTGGAAATGCTGCCCTACATAGATTATATTCCTGACATAATGCACTGCAACGACTGGCATACGGCAATAATACCCTATCTTGCCAATACGCACTATAAACCTCATTACACCGACATGAAAACCGTGCTTACGATTCACAATATAAAGTATCAGGGAATTTATGGCCGCGAAACACTTTTCGACATACTGGATCTTAAGCCTGAGGAAATAACATTGGACTTCGAATACAATGATGCAATAAATATCATGAAGTCCGGTATCTATAATGCTGATTGGATTACTACAGTGTCTCCTTCATATGCCAGGGAGTTGGAATTTGATTATTTCGGGGAAGGATTGGAAGGAGTCATAAGTGTAAACAGGTACAAGATGACAGGAATATTGAATGGAATAGACTATGATGCACACAATCCTGCAAAGGACAAAAACTTATATGCAGCATATACAAGGTCCTACAACAAGAAGCAGGAGAACAAGGAGAAGCTTCTGGAGGAGCTTGGACTTGAATATGATGAAAACAGACCTGTAATAGGAATGATTACAAGGCTGGACGAGCTTAAGGGCATAGACCTTGTAATGGCTGTGGGCAAGGAAATAATGGACCTTGACGTGAACCTTGTTCTTTTGGGAACGGGAGAGGAAATGTACGAGGATTATTTCAGATATCTTGAAAGCCAGTATCCGGAAAAGATGTCAGCAAGGATAATGTTCGATTCAAAAACAGCTTCAAGAATCTATGCGGGAAGCGACATAATGCTTATGCCTTCAAGGGTGGAGCCATGCGGTCTCAATCAGATAATCGCCCTCAAGTACGGTACCGTGCCTGTTGTAAGGAATACGGGAGGACTTGGAGATACAATATTCGAGTACGATGAAGTGGCTAATGAAGGCAATGGATTCAAGTTTGATGATTACAACGCTCATGCAATGCTTTTTGAAATAGAAAAGGCAGTGGATATCTACAAGAACAACAGGGAGTCGTGGAAGAAGCTTGTAGCAAATGCATTCAAGTGCAAATATGACTGGAAGGCTTCTGCGGCTGAATACAAGAAGGTTTATAAAAATACGATGATTAGGCAGGAAGATGAAAATATTTTACAACTCACATGATGAGGAATACAAATCGCCCTTCGGGGCGGTTGTTACAGGTGAACAAGTTGATATAAGGTTGAGGGTGGAGAAGGGAACCGACATAAGCTGCGGAGTCGTGGTCATGATTCGGGCTGTTGACGTAGAATTTGAAATGGAGGAGGAGAAGCAGGATGGAGACTATATTGTCTACAGGGCTGAATTTTCCGCCCCAAATCATCCATGCCTCATTCACTATTATTTCAGTATACGCGAAGGCGAGGACACCTATTATATCGGCAACTGCAGTGAAAAGCTTGGCGGCGAGTGCTGCCTGTATTATGAAAATCCCGTGCCCTATCAGATAACCGTAGCATCAAGGAACATACGGGTTCCCAAGTGGTACAAGGAAGGGATAATGTACCAGGTCTATGTTGACAGGTTCAACAAGGCCGGTGATGAAAATTTCTATGCAGGACGAAAGGGTTTTGTCAGATACGAGAACTGGAATGAGAAAAACAGATATATGAAGGACGACAGCGGAGACATATTGTTCTGGGATGTCTACGGAGGAAACCTCAGGGGAGTTATTGAAAAGATACCTTACCTGAGGGAATTTGGCGTATCCATACTTTACTTCAACCCCATATTTGAATCAAACAGCAACCACAAATACGATACAGGTGACTATGAGAAGCTTGATTCCGGTTATGGAAGTGACGAGGATTTTGAAGAGCTTGTAAAAGAATGCGACAAGAACGGCATAAGCATAATACTTGACGGTGTATTCAGCCATGTTGGAATGGACAGCAAGTATTTCAACCGTCTAGGCAAATATGAAAACAGAGGCGCATATAATTCCAGGGATTCCGAATATTTCCACTGGTTCAGGTTCAAGAATTATCCCGATGAATACGAGTGCTGGTGGGGCAACAAGAGCCTTCCCAATGTGGAGGAAATGAACCCTTCATACATTGATTATATTCTGCGAGGCAAAAACAGCATTGTCAAGCAGTGGATGAGAAAGGGAGTCAAGGGCTGGCGGCTGGATGTTGCAGACGAGCTTCCTGATGAGTTCATACAGATCCTCAAGACTGAAACCTTAAAGGAAAATGCAGACAGCATTGTCCTTGGCGAAGTCTGGGAGGATGCTTCCAACAAGAAAAGCTACAGCAAGTTGAGGGAGTATTTCTATGGAGACGAGCTTGATTCTGTCATGAACTATCCATTCAGAAAGGCCTTTACAGGATTTCTGACTGGATATTTGGACGGCGCGAAGGCCCTCAAGATTATCATGTCCATTTTCGAGAACTATCCACGGGAATATTTTTATTCGTGTATGAATCTTGTGGGAACACACGATACGGAGAGGATACTGACTTATCTCGGTGATTCCCCCGAAGAAAGGTCTCTGGACGAAGATACAAGATACGGATATGTCCTTTCCGATGAACAGAGGGGATATGGGGTGAAGAGGCTTAAGCTTCTGTCCCTGATCCAGGCTACATTTCCAGGAGTGCCATGCATCTACTATGGTGACGAGGCAGGCATGGAAGGATACAGCGACCCCTACTGCAGGGGAACATATCCCTGGGGCAATGAAAACGAAGAGATCCTTTCATGGTACAGGAAGATATTCAAGTACAGGGAAGGGTCCGAGGTGCTAAAAAGAGGAACCTGGGAGCCCTATGCATGTACAGGGGACATGTTCAGCTTTACGCGTACTCTGGGCAGCAAGACCATAGTGGTGGCAGTGAACAGGTCAAGTACCGACATGATCTTCAAGCTTCCCGGAAGCGGATATGAGGATATCCTCACTGGAGAAGAACTGGACAGAAAAACCAAGCTGAAGGGTTTCGGTTTCATATTTGCAATATGTTCAAATAGATAATATTGCATAATGAGAATTTTAATATGTCATTTGCTGTAGTTGAATATAAATAAATTGATTTCTAAATTGTTGAAGGAACTATCCATATCCGGTAAGCCGGTCAGGATAGTTCCTTTTGTACATACTACAAAAATCAAAAGGAATTAAAGTGCTTTGTCTAATTATCTTTGTTTAGATTTATGATAACCTTTTCCTGAGGAGGAAAAGAATACTTTGCATAATAAAAATACTTTGCATTCAAGGAAAATAATAATTAGGGAGGATTTATGAACAAAAAATTTCAAATCATTGCAGTCTTGTTGATATTTGGATTAGTATTATTTACTGGTCTTACAAGTAGTTCTGTAAACGTCTCAGAGGGTCAGTACGGCATATTGACAATATTACCGCCCCTTGTAGCAATATTGCTGGCATTTGTAACTCGACAAGTAATAATATCATTGTTTGTCGGTGTGTTTTCGGGAGTGTTGCTTCTTTATAATGGAAATCTTTTTATTGCATTTTTAAGAACTCTTGACGAATATATTATTGCATCATTGGCAGATTCATGGTATGCCGCAATTATTATTTTTACACTTACAATTGGAGGAATGATAGGAGTCGTATCCAGAATGGGAGGTACCCAGGCAATTGCAGATGAGCTTTCAAAAAAGGCAAGGAGTCCTGTAAGTGCCCAGGTGGTTGCAGCTATATTGGGATGTCTGGTGTTCTTTGATGATTATGCAAACCTTCTCATTGTTGGACCTACAATGAGGCCTCTTTCCGACAAGCATAGGGTTTCTAGAGAAAAGCTTGCTTATATTGTCGATTCCACGGCAGCTCCTGTGGCGGGTCTTGCGTTTGTATCAACATGGATTGGTTTCGAGGTTGGTCTTATAAATGATGTATTTGCAGGCATGAACATGAATGTGAATGCATATGAGATATTTGTAAGGTCCATTCCATATGCCTTTTATAATATTTTCGGGCTGGGACTGGTATTTGTAATTGCATTGAGCGGAAGGGACTTTGGCCCTATGTATAAGGCTGAAATAAGAGCCAGAAGATATGGTAAGGTACTGGCTGATGATGCAAAGGCTTTATCGGGAACTATTGACGATATTAAGGAAGTGAAGAATAAGAAAGTAATGAATGCGGTTATTCCAATACTTACCATGATTATGGTTACCTTGCTGGGCTTGTGGTACAACGGATATCTTAACAGCGAAGGAATAGATCCCTTCACATTTGAAGGATTGAGGGTAAGTTTTGGAAATGCGGATTCAAGCCAGGTGCTCGTATGGGCTGCAATTGTGTCATCACTTGTGGCAGGTGCCCTTGCAGTTGGGCAGAAGATTCTGACTATGGAAGAAACGATATCTGCTTGGGTTGAAGGAATGAAGGGTCTTTTGGAGGTGTCGACAATACTGGTTTTGTCCTGGTCACTGGGGTCGGTTATCGGAAGCGTTGATACTGCAGGATTCTTGATCCAGGTAGTAACTGATGCCATACCTTTTTCTCTATTGCCTCTGTTGATATTTGTGCTTTCATGTACCGTGGCATTTTCAACAGGTTCATCATGGGGAACCATGGCGATCATGGTACCTCTTGCAGTTCCTTTGGCGGCATCATATGTAGCAACTGATGTGACTTCATCTCCAATGGTAATAGCTTCCTTGAGTGCAATACTTTCCGGCTCAATATTTGGAGATCATTGTTCGCCTATATCGGATACCACAATTTTATCTTCAATGTCTGCAGGGTCCGATCATCTTCACCACGTTTTGACGCAAGTTCCCTATGCCCTTACCGGTGCCGTATTGTCGGTTATAGGTTATCTTCTAATTGGCTTTGCAGGGCTGAATCCCGTTATAGCCCTGGTTGTAGGATTTGCTTTGATGATAGGATTTGTAAGGGTAAAGGGTAGGATTGTCGAGAGTGATGGATTTGAAAACTTAAGTGAGCTTGAAATGAAAATATAAAATAATTGTAAGAGGGTTGAACCATGATAAATAGTAAGATGATTGTTCAGGCAAATAAACGAATTAAGAAATATTTGAAGGAAACGCCTTTGAGAAAGAGTTTGAAGTTAAGCAGTGGCGATACGGAAGTTTGGCTGAAGCTTGAAAATGAACAGCCGACAGTAAGAAGCTACAAGGTAAGAGGAGTTGTAAACAAACTGCTTTCATTAAGTGAAGAAGAAATCGAAAAAGGCGTCATGGCAGTTTCTTCTGGAAATCATGGTGCAGCTCTCGCTTACATGAGCTCAATGCTTGGAATAGAAAGATGCGTAATCTATGCGGCGGAAACAACTCCCAAGCCAAAAGTTGACAAGATGAGGTTTTTTGGGGCGGAAGTTCGTCTTGGTGGCAGCAATTATGATGAGGCTCATAAAATTGCTGAAAGGGAGATGAAGAAGGAAGGGCTTGTGGAAATTAATACGTGTGAAGACCCGGTTCTCATATGCGGTCAAGGGACTATAGGACTGGAAATGCTTTTTCAAGAACCTGAACTTGACTGTATAGTGGTTCCAATTGGAGGAGGAGCAATGATTACGGGAATTTCGGTAATTGCCAAAGCCCTGTGTCCTAAGATCGAGATTATTGGAGTTCAAACTGAAAGTTGTCCTGCAATGGTGAAATCCATAGAAGACAACATCTGTTATGAATATTTTGAATCCGCTCCAAGTGTTTGTGATGCTCTTATTGGAGGTGTTGGAAGAATTGGTTTTGATATGGCCGGGGAGTGCATAGATGAAATACTGCTCGTTCCCGAGTCGAAAATCAAGGAAGCCGTGGGAAAAATGCTTCTTGAAGAAAATATTGTTGCTGAACCATCCAGTGCCATCTGCTACGGGGCATACTGCATGTATAGCGAACGCTTTAAAGGTAAAAAGACAGGGCTTGTAATAAGCGGGGGAAATATCAACGAAGACCTCATAAAGGAAATAATTGGAACAAAGGCTATTTGACACTTTTTGTTATTGAATTTATACTATATATAATAACTAAAGAGGTGATTCAATGAAGCTGACAGTAAGAGAAGCAATGAAATTCAATCAATTATCAAAGCTTCAGCTTATTGCGGGAAGATCGGGTCTTGACAGGGAAATCAGATCGGTTGGATTTCTTGATTATGAATCATTGGATGAATTGAGTGGGAATTTTCAAAAAGGTGATTTTATATTAACCAGTTTTTACAACATGAAGGACAGGCATGATTTATTGATTGAATACTTGATGAAATTCAATGAAATGGAAATAGCCGGAATAGCTGTAAAAAAGGCTGTTTTCAAGGGCTTTCCAGATGAGATAGTTGAATATTGCAATAAAAATGGAATGCCCCTGTTCATGTGCGACCAGGAAGTATGGTTTGACAGCATTATTATGGAAATAGTCAATTATCTGAAAAACGACGAGAATAATGACTATTTGGCATCCAAGATATACAGTATCTTGAACTCTGACTTGAGCAGGGAATTGATGGAAAAAATTTCTCTGGAAATCAATCCGAGTTTTAGAGACATAGTTAGGGTTCTATACTTTGGCAATCTTGAAAATCCGAAACACATAATGTCCACAATAAATAACGGACCTTATAGAAAATTGACAACGAGAGCGTTGGTCTTTGAGAAAGGTGTCCTTATAATACTATCTGACAAGAAAGATCCTGCAGCAGATAAATTTTTGTCGAAATTCAATTTCATATTGAACGGATATTTTTGCGGCATAAGTGAAAGCTACAACTTGTACGACATAAATATGGCTATTAGAGAGGCCTTGTATACATACCAGCTTCAAGATTTGACAAAGGATAAACAGATGGCTTTTGAAGATATTGGCATATATAAAATTATAAAACCCTTGGAAAAGAATAGATGGTTCAGGAAGTTCGCTGACAGCATACTGGAGCCTATTCTTGAGTATGACAGGGAATACGACGGCAACTTAATGGAAACGGCCGTTTCCTTTGTAGTGAACCAGGGTGATTTTAGAAAGACTTCAAATGAACTGTTTCATCATATAAATACCATAAGATACAGAATATCAAAGATATACGAAATCACCAGGATTGAGGGAGCGAGAACCGGAAATTACGAGCAGCTTGCCATTTCTATATATTATTATATAAGCAAAAATCCTGTTGCCGATATCTTGTCAGAAGAGGTTGAGAGATAAAGTTTTACTAAAGCCTTTTAAGTTTTCAAAATCACATGATTTTTTGAGTATGGCCTACACTGCAGGGACTTGAGTCAAGATCTCCCTGCATTTTTATTTTATGCGTTTTTGTCGATTAATTATCGACGTATGGGGAGTATGATGCGGGTATTAATATTTAATAAAAGGGAGGACTAACTTATATGAAAAACAAAAATTATGAAATTACATCAAAGAGGATTTGGGATGGAAGGGTGGATTCTGTTGATAACTTCTACGCCTTCAGGTGGCATCAGTGGATAACTCTCATGGATTTGGAAGAGGACAATCTGCCGTCAAATCTTGAGGGAATAGGCTTCATAGGATTTTGTTCCGACGAGGGAGTGAGGAAGAATCTTGGAAGGACGGGTACGGCCAATGGACCGGACACTATAAGGGAAGCCCTTGCAAACCTGCCATGCTACTTCACCCAGGATTTCAGGCTATATGACTTCGGGAACATATACTGCCATGATATGGAGCTTGAAGATTGTCAAAAAATGCTGTCCGGGGCAGTAGAAAGGATTCTTGAAACGGGTCTCTATCCCGTCGTACTGGGAGGAGGCCATGATGTAGCCTTTGGCCACTACTGCGGACTTTTCAACCATTATGAAGACGGGAATAAGGATCCACGAATAGGAATAATCAACTTTGATGCCCACTTGGACATGAGACCCTATCCCAAGGGGAGCAGTTCAGGAACAATGTTCAGGCAGATAGGAGACATGCTGAAGGACAGGGACTATGACTTCAACTACCTCTGTCTTGGAGTACAGAAGAGGGGTAATACCATAGACCTCTTCAGGACTGCAAATGAATACGGTGCAAAATACATATATGCAAGGGACCTGCTGGACATGGACATGTGGAAACTAATGGAGGAAATGGATACCTTCATACAAAGATCGGACAGGATATACATGACAATTTGTTCAGATGTGTTCTCCTCGGGATTTGCCCCGGGAGTAAGCGCAGCCCAGCCCCTGGGAATAGAGCCTGAGAGGGTCATTAAGATTATGAAGCACATCATAAAGTCTGGAAAGAATGTGAGTTTCGATATTGCGGAAGTGTCGCCGAGATTCGACCAGGACCACATAACCGCAAGGCTTGCATCCACCCTTATATTTGCCGTTGTAAACTCAGTTGCCGAACTGAAGGGAATGGATGCAGGGGTGTAAACCTAGATGTCCAGATAATAAAAGTCTTCCTTGTCAATTTTGTTGAAGCCCATTTTCATGAGATAGTTGTGGTGTTCAACATGCTTGGCAGAAGCAGTAATCCTTGATATCCCCTTTTCCTTGAAGAAGGGGATATTTTCCTTATATATGAACTGTCCGGTCTTGAAATCCCTGTAAGCCGGTATGACAAAATCAAGATCAACTTCCAGTATGTTGTCCTTCTTCCTGCCTATGAAGATTCCAGCAGTTACCATGTCTCTCAATATGTAAAAGCCTATGGAATCTTCAGTATGTGAAAACTCGTCAGCAATGAAGAATTTCTGTATTTCCCTTTTGTTGTACTCCATGAATCTTTTGTAGAATTCTGAATTCATATCCAGTGGAAGGATTTCGAATTTTTCCTTGGCACCATATATTCTGCTCAAGTAGTAGGAGTTGATTCCAACTATTCCCAGGTTCATTATCATTACCGGGATAGAGCCGATCAGGTATCCATATGCGGCAAAGATTAAAGAGCCGGCAAGATTTATCCATCTCAGCTTTATTATTGAACTCATGAGCAGAGATACAAGAATTATTGCTGATGCAATATAGCCTATCCATTCGATTATTAGACCGCTCATTTCTCCACCCTCGCAACGAATTCAAATCTCTCGTTGTCGGGACCAAGGAAGAATATCAGCTTTGCTGAACCCACAACTTTAACGTCGGAAAATTCTATTCCTCTTTCCGTTAGCATTTCCATCTTTTCCTCAAGGGAGTCTACCTTGAAGGCTATATGCTCTATGGGACCCATTTCTCTTTCCCTGTTTTTTTTCTTTCCTATGAGTTCGATTATGGTTCCACCCACTTCCAAGAAGACTATTCTGCTTCTGGGATATGAGTGGTCTTTAAGAATTTTGGCTTCCAGTATATTTTTGTAAAAGTCCAGTGACCTTTCCATGTCCAGTACCTTTATTCCGATATGTCCAAATTTCATATATAATATTCCTCCTTATTCGGGTACTGTTCTAGATACAAATCCAAACTACCCTTAATAGAACACTGATTCATATTTATATTATATAGCATTGATGAGAATATAGACAGTTGAAAGATTGCTCAATTGCAGTATAAATGTTTAGAAGCGTATTAATAAACCAGCTGATAGGATAGTTTTGTCAGCTGGTTCATGTACATGTTTGGATATAATGGTTTAGTGCATGACAACCTAGATATTATAATACTTGTCCAGTATCTTCATCACTTCGTCTATCTTTTCCTCTTCCTTGTCTTCGTTCTTGAAGGCTGTTTTTATGC
This sequence comes from Dethiosulfatibacter aminovorans DSM 17477, assembly GCF_900142005.1. Classification (GTDB taxonomy): domain Bacteria; phylum Bacillota; class Clostridia; order Tissierellales; family Dethiosulfatibacteraceae; genus Dethiosulfatibacter; species Dethiosulfatibacter aminovorans. Next base: position 80,443 of record NZ_FQZL01000004.1, on the reverse strand, counting down.
ATCCGTCTATGTGAGCCTTGAGGATTTCGTGGTTGGCCTTCTTGAGAATGGCCTGTACTGCAAGAACTTGTGTTGAGATGTCCACGCAGTACCTGTCTTCGTCAACCATCCTCATTATTCCTTCTATTTGTCCCTTTGAAGTTTTAAGGTATCTCATTATTCTCTTCTTGTCCGCTTTCATGGCATCACCTAATGCGTAAACTCTTTTACTTTGTAGCCGGCTTCGTCAATGAGTCTTGCAATCAGATTCTCATCCACTTCCTTGTAGAATTCGACTACAGCCTTATTCTCAGCAAGTATGACTTCGGCGTTTTTTACACCGTCTATTTCGCTGAGAACATTCTCTACCCTCATTTTGCAGTGGCCGCAGCTCATTCCTTCAATGAATATTTCCTTTTTCATAATGTCGCCTCCTGTGTTTTTATTTTCTTCATCTATGACTGTATCCAATATTTGTTCTTCTTTCTCTGATTTTATGATTTTAGGCTTGAATCCTTTAAGTCTCAAGGCATTTGAAACAACCGATACTGAGCTGAAGCTCATGGCACCTGCTGCGAACATTGGATTCAGTTTCCATCCAAGTATGGAGAAGAAAACTCCTGCTGCCAGAGGTATGCCTATGGTGTTGTAGAAGAATGCCCAGAAAAGGTTCTGTTTTATGTTCTTTATTACTGCACTGCTCAGCTGTACCGCCGATACGGCATCCAGCAAGTCGCTTTTCATGAGTACGACATCAGCCGACTCTATGGCTACGTCGGTTCCTGCTCCTATGGCTATTCCTACATCGGCTCTAGCAAGGGCCGGTGCGTCGTTTATGCCGTCACCGACCATTGCAACGGTCTTTCCTTCTCCCTGCAGATTCCTGATCTCTTTTTCCTTGTCTGCAGGCATGACCTCTGCTATGGCCTTGTCTGCTCCAACTTCTCTTCTGATGGCCTCCGCTGTCAGTCTGTTGTCGCCGGTGAGCATTACCACGTCTATTCCCATTTTCTTAAATGTGGAAATTGCCTGTCTGCTTGTGGGTTTAACAGTGTCTGCAGCTGTTATTATTCCCATGAGTTGGAGATCAGCTATGTAAAGTGGTGTCTTTCCTTCGGAACTGAGCCTCTTCTCAAGGTCAGAGTGTGCCGATGTATCTATGCCTGCATCCTTCAAGAGCTTGAGGTTTCCTATGGAAAAGGTCTTGCCTGACAGTTCAGCAACTATTCCTTTACCCGGTATGGCCTTGAATTTTTCGGGTTGGAGCAGCTTCAGATTTCTGTCATTTGCCTCCTTGACCACGGCTTCAGCCAGTGGATGCTCGGATTTTTTTTCTATGGATGCAGCAATTTGTAGAAGCTTGTCCTCATCTATGCCGTTGAATGTGAATATGTCCTTGACCTTAGGCTTTCCTGTGGTTATCGTTCCCGTCTTGTCCATTACTATGGTGTCTATTTTGTGGGCTATCTCAAGCGCTTCACCTGATTTTATTAGTATTCCGTTTTCTGCTCCCTTGCCTGTCCCCACCATTATTGCTGTAGGTGTCGCAAGACCAAGTGCGCATGGGCACGAAATGACCAAGACTGCGATTCCTATGGATAAAGCAAATTCAAATGAATATCCAAGCAGCAGCCATGTTACGGTTGCTACCAGTGATATCATCAAGACAGTCGGAACGAATATGGAACTTATCTTGTCCGCCAGTTTGGCTATGGGTGCCTTGGTGGATTGGGCCTCTTCAACCAGAGCTATTATCTGCGACAGGGTGGTGTCCTTTCCAACCTTGTCGGCCTCGAACTTGAAGAAGCCTGTCTTGTTGATGCTTCCGGAAATAACACGGTCTCCGATTTTTTTCTCAACGGGTATGCTTTCGCCTGTGAGCATTGACTCGTCCACCGATGAATGCCCCTCCGTCATGGTGCCGTCTGCCGGTACCATGCCTCCAGGCTTGACTATTACGATATCTCCTGCAGTCAATTCCTCTACAGGTATTTCGCCTTCTATCCCATTTCTTTCCACAAGAGCTGTCTTTGGAGTAAGGTCCATGAGCTTCTTAATAGCTTCGGAAGTCCTTCCCTTGGCTCTGGATTCCAGGAATTTACCGAAGGTTATGAGTGTAAGTATGACTCCGGCAGATTCGAAGTACAGATCATGAGCGTACTTCATGACAAGCTGGCTGTCGTCAGCACCCAACCCGTATCCTATCCTGTAGATGGCGAAGATTCCGTATATAAGTGCCGCGGAAGTACCTACTGCTATGAGGGAATCCATGTTAGGGGATCTCTTCAGCAGTGTCTTGAATCCCACCTTGTAGAATTTGCTGTTGATTATAGCCACTGGCATTGCCAGCAGAAACTGTGTGAATGCAAGGTTCATTGCATTCTTGTATCCCATGAATACTCCCGGTAGGGGAAGTTCCATCATGTGACCCATTGACAGATAGAAGAGGGGTATTGTGAATATGAGGGATATTATCAGCCTCTTCTTCATATTGAGGTATTCTTCCTCGGCAGGATTTGTCCTTGTTTCCGTTTTTGCTGCTCCATTGTAATGGGTGGTTGCGCCGTATCCAGCATTTTCTACTGCCTTTATTATTTCTTCCCTGGAAAGTATGCTTTCGTCATAGGATATGTTCATATTGTTCTGCAGCAGGTTGACCGAGATGCCGTCCACTCCTTCAAGTTTCTTGACACTTTTTTCAACGGCAAGGGAACATGCCGCGCAGGTCATTCCTGTCACATCGTATTTTTCTTTTTTCATAATTGCCTCCTACACCCCACCCCCAGGGGGTATAATTAATTATAACATCTTATCATTAAAGCGTCAATTTAGAGAAGATTAATAGATGGAAAAATATGCTATTTAGATATTGTTGATATAACTATGATGTAATTTTGTAGAGATAAATCAAGGGGTGGAGATTGAAGATTTTAAGAAAGAGCGGCTAGATAGATATATTTAGAGGAATTGTTTGAAAGTGAAAATTGAGCAAAAGGTATTTCGTCTGCCGCCCGAAGTGAACTTGATATTGTATGATATTTAAATTTTAGATTGTTTCTAATTGGCGCAGAAACAGCACCTGTTCAATTTTTCCAAGTGGGCAACTCCGGCAATTGTAGTTCCGTAGAATATTACTTCCTTGTCGAGATTGATAAAATCAACTACCGTGCCGTTTGCGACTGTACTTCCTGTAACAAGAATGATGTCGGCCCAGTCAACGACGGAAGAAAAAGCTTTTTCGCCGTCTTCCACGACAATGCCGTACTTGTTTGTCCCTATATTGTTTTTGTCAAGGTCGAGAATCCTGAGTTCAAATGATTCCGACAGTTTTTCAAGCATTGAAGGCTGATAACCCACCAAACCTATTTTTACATCGCCGTATTTTTCCTTTAGGTAGTCAAGGTATTTACCGGAACAAATTTCCGGCTCCTCATTTTTGCAGTGTATGGTTCTGTCAATCAATCCAAGATACTTCATTGTGGCATTCAGCACGGATATGAATATTGCCCTGTTCTTGTTGAAGCTCAGGTCAAGTGATGCAACATCCTTGAGGGTGCCTTTGAATTTGCTCGGTGCATTTGTGAATGACTGGCCTATGCATTCCTTGAAATATGCATTCATCAACACTTCCTTGCCTGTTAGAATGGGGTAATCCTTCCTTGATGTATGTCCAATTGCCTCTTCGGGTTTCAATGCCCTTGTTTCAATTATTATTGATTCGTTTTCAAGATTGTTGCTCTTGACTAATTCCTTGAATTTTTTATTTAGATTTGAATAAAACTCCATTTTTTCCTCCTGTTAGTTTTATATGGCCTTTTTACAGAACTTCAGCTGGTTAAGTAAAAAAGACCTGGGCTTGTTTATGAATTCTTTCTTCGTTTCCGTTTTTATAAGTTCTCCTGCAGTCATGACACCGATTTTATCTGCCAGGAAAAAAGCTTCATCAAGATCATGTGTTACATGAATGATTGTTATTCCGGAATTCCTGTGGACTCTTTGAAGCTCGTTCATCAACAGTTCCTTGTTCAGATGGTCAAGAGAGCTTAGCGGTTCATCCAAGAAGAGTATTCCTGGAGAAATAATCAAGGCTCTGGCCAAGGCTACCCTCTGCTGCTCTCCGCCGCTTAAATTTGCCGGATATCTGTCCAGAAGGTGTTCGATGCGGAATAAATCCATAAGCTTTCCTAGTTCACTCTTAATGGTTTCATTGCTCTTCTTTCTGATGCGCAGTCCGAATGTGATGTTATCCCTTACGGTCATGCGGGGGAAAAGCTCGTAGTTTTGATAAACCAGGCCTATTCCCCTCCTTTCGGGAGACATTTCCAGCAAGTTCCTGCCGTTGAAGAGAACCTGTCCTTTACTTGCCTTGTGGAGCCCTGCTATGGTTTCAAGCATCAGAGTCTTTCCCGACCCGCTGGGCCCCAAGAGGACACAATATTCCTTGTCATCGACTTCAAGGTTAATATTTTTCAGTTTGAAGCCGTTCAACTGCAGGCTTAGGTTTTTTATTTCCAGCATTTGCAATCATCCCTTTCATTGTATTGTATCCCTGTCCAATTGTTCAAATATTACATGAGAAACCATGGACATAATAATCAATATTGACGCTGCTGCCACCGCAAGGTCCAAATCCCCTGTCGACATATTAAGGAATATAGCCATTGGGAGTGTTTCAGTCTTAAACCTTGTAGCCCCGGCAAGCATTAGAACCGCCCCAAATTCACCTAGGCTTCTTGACCACGTTATGACAAGAGCGGAAATCAAATTTTTCTTGCAGGTGGGCAGGGTGACGTGATACAGAGTCATGAACTCGCTGCAGCCCAAGGTTCTTGCTACAAATTCCATTTTTATATCCATTTCATCGAAGGCGTTCTTCAATATCTTTATCATATAAGGCATATTGACGAAAACCTGTGCGGCTATTATGCCTTTGACTGTAAATATGAAGTCCAGACCTATTCCTGACAGCAATTCCCCCATTGCCGTCTTGGAGAAGAACAAAAGAAGTGCGATTCCTGAAGCGAGATGAGGCAAGGACATGGGCAGATATATGAAAAGAAGAAGAAGTCTTTTCATGGGAAATTCATATCTGGACAATCCATATGATGCAGGCAGAGAAAATATCGTGCATATGATGGTTGACCAGAAGGATGTCTTGAAGCTCAGGAATATCGCTGAAATCATTTCTTCATTTTTGAGTGCCGTTTTTAAACTTGCAAGACCCATCTTCAAGAGCAAGGCTATTGGAGTCAAGCTGAAGGCAGCTACAATAATTATGAAGAAAACCATGATTGAAACAAATAGTATTTCACGTTTTTCTTTTGCTCTTTCAGGACTAGTCATTTTCTACGGCAGGGAATCCGTATTTCTCAAAAATTGCCTTACCCTTCCCTGAAGATACAAATTCAATAAACTCATTGGACACCCCTGTATTTTCAGAACTGGTCAATGTGCATACAGGTATGATTTCTATTGAATTCAATTCCACCGGTATCTCTATAATCTCGATACCTTCCATGTGGGATGCAAGATCCTTGGTGATTATTGACGCATCGGCATCCTCCATTTCAAGGTGGATTGCCAGTTCATTGACGGTTGCGGTTTTTGCGACAACATTGTCGTTGATTCCTGTCAATCCCGTTTTGGTTATTATTCTCTGGGCAGCCTTTCCGACGGCATTGGCCTTTTCGTCTCCGAGAACAATCTTCACTCCCTGTTTCGTCATGTCCTCCAGTGATTGTATATTGGCCGGATTACCTTCAGGGACACCGATTACGGGAACATGATAGGCCACCTGCAAGCAGGGTAGAACCAGACCCTTATTATCTGCAGAGTTGTATGAATCCATGGAACCGGAAATGAAGACATCTCCTTTTCCGCTGATTTCAATCTGTGACAAGAGCTGCGCCGAACCACCGAATATATATTCAACCATTATTCCGGTTTCATCTTCAAACATCTCTCCAATTTCAGCCATGGGTTTTTTCAATCCAGCGCCGCTGTATACAAGGAGACTTGTTTCTTCAGTGGAAGCATCTGCCAGCTGGATCTCTTCAGTCTGCTGGTTGCCTTCAGTCTGACTGCCGGTACTGCTGCCTGAAGTACAGGCTGATACCGTCAATAAAAGAAATAAGGTTGCGATACTGCATATGAATTTTGTAAATTTTTCCATAGGCCCCTCCTGGCTGCGTTGCATTCGGAATGCAACTGGTTTTGTAATATGAAAAGAGTCTTTTGAGAATTTAGACGAAAATGCTTACGCAGAAAATGAATAATATTCGCCTATGAGCTAACGTAAATGTTTGATAACTCCAAATATGTTTGTCATTATGTGTTTTGGGTAATATATCATAAATTAATAAATATTTCAACTGTTATTTTTATGCATTTCATGGATATTGAAGTTTATATTTGATGAAAATGCGATGTTTTACGAAATGGTAACATTTTCATGAAATATGGAAATTTTTTTGATTTTATTTTAGAAAATCATTATCCTGATTCAATAAATTAATAAGGGGAATTTGGCAGATGAGGATGGACAGGTGCATTCATAAAACTGGATTTTGAGCGAATGTTCGTGAAAAGGTTTTCGCTGAGGGCGCTTTCATTGATTCCATTGACAGCTCATCGACTTTGCTATATAATCCATTTAGGACATGGGGGCCGGTGAACCGGCTGAGATAGAACTGATACTGTTCTTACCATTTACCTGATCTGGATAATGCCAGCGTAGGGAGATTCGATAAAGAAATATAAACCTACAATTAATGGCTGCCATCAGGCAGTCTTTTTGTTTTAAGGAGGAGAACTAAATGGCAAACATCAATGTAAGTCTACAGATACTTCCGAAGATTCCGGGAGTTGACGACATATACCCGGCAGTGGACAAGGTAATAGAGCTAATTGCCAGCAAGGGAGTGAAGTACGAGGTGGGTCCAATGGAAACCACAATGGAGGGAGATCTTCACGAGCTGCTTGGTATTGTGGAGGAGGCTCAGGAACTTTGTGTCAAGGAAGGGGCCATAAGGGTAGTGTCCATAGTGAAGATTGACTATGCTCCGGAGGGAGTGACAATGGATGAAAAGATTCATAAATACAGATAAGAAAAGATACGTGGGATATTCGGACAAGATATATCTCAACAAGACTGTGACGGCTCTATTTTATATCATGCTTATCATGGTATGGCAGATTCTGGTCGACCAGATGGAGGTGCCGGATTGGATTCTTCCGTCACCGGTAGTAATCCTTAGGGAGTTTATAAATTCCTTTCCACTGTTATTGAAGCATGGAAGAGTTACTATAATTGAAGTGCTGGGTGGATTTGCAATATCTCTGGTTCTGGGAACGGTACTGTCCATATTGATGGATAAATACAGGCTCATAAAGGACCTTTTCTATCCATTTATGATTATAACCCAGACGGTTCCATTAATGGCCCTTGCACCCCTGTTGATGGTTTGGTTCGGATTTGGACTTACTCCGAAGATCATAGTGGTAGTACTGGTTTGCTTCTTTCCCATTGCCGTGAGCCTGACAGAGGGTCTTTCTTCAGTGGATGGAGAGCTCATAGACCTTATGAGGTCCATGAATGCTACGGAGAACCAGATATTTTTCAAGTGCAAGCTTCCTGCAGCCATGCCTTCATTCTTTGCAGGCCTAAGGATAGCGGCTACCTATAGTGTCATGGGTGCCGTGATTTCCGAATGGGTTGGAGCACAGGAAGGACTTGGAATATTCATGACAAGGGTCATGAAATCATACAGGATACCTGCATTGTTTGCAGACATTGTGTTTATAATTATAATGACACTGATATTTGTCGCAGTCATTGATTTTTGCGGCAAGAAACTCATGCCTTGGAGAAAGGCAAAATAAAGAATATAGAAATATAGAGGAGAAAGAAATGAAAAGATTTTTAGCATTGGTTTTGGCGTTAATGATGGTATTTGCAATGGCCGGATGTCAGCCGGCACAGGAAACACAGGAACCTGCAGAAGAGGCAGAGCAGCCTGAAGAGGCGCAACTTGAGAAGGTTGTATTCACCCTCGACTGGTTCCCTAATACTAACCACACTGGTATCTATGTAGCAAAGGAAAAGGGATATTTCGAGGAAATGGGTCTTGACGTTGAGATCATACAGCCAAGTACGACTGCTGAACAGCTTGTGGCATCGGATTCCGCACAATTCGGTATCAGCTACCAGGAGGCAGTTACCTTCGCAAGAGCAGAGGGAATACCTATTGTTTCAATTGCAGCAGTTATCCAGCACAATACATCAGGATTCATGTCAACAAGCGACAAGGGAATCACTTCTCCTGCCGACTTCGAAGGAAAGAAATATGGCGGCTGGGGTTCGCCTGTTGAAATGGCAACTATTAAATACTTGATGGACCAGGTAGGAGCGGATTCCGAGAAGGTTGAAGTTGTTACCATTGGAGATGTTGATTTCTTTGCGGCAAGCGAATCCGGAGATGTTGACTTCGCATGGGTATTTGAGGGATGGTCTGTAATTGAGGCAGGACAGAAAGGCTTTGATGTAAACTATGTAGACCTTGGAAAGGAAGCTGAAGTATTCGACTACTACACTCCTGTGATCATAACCAGCGAAAAGAACATAGAAGAAAAGCCGGAGCTTGTTGAAAACTTCATGAAGGCAGCAGCTATGGGGTATGAGTTTGCAATAGAAAACCCGGAAGAAGCAGCAGCAGCTCTTATGGCAGGAGCTCCCGAGCTTAACGAAGAGCTTGTAATTGAAAGCCAGAAATTCCTTGCAGACAAGTACGCTGCAGACGCCGAGTATTGGGGATACCAGGATGCAGCCGTATGGGACAGATACACAGCATGGCTTCTTGAGAATGAATTCATATCAAACGATGTTGAATCTGAAAAGGCATTTACTAATGAATTTTTGAAGTAAGAAGCTGCAAAAAAAAGAGAATTTTGATTGGTGGTTATATGAAGAGCAGAGTCCTTCTAAAAAATGTTTCAAAGACTTATTTCATGGACAATGGAGAAAAGCTTGAAACGCTGAACAATATAAATATTGAACTTGGAGACAATGAGTTTGTTTCCATAATAGGTCCCAGCGGATGCGGTAAGAGCACCATATTCAGGCTTATTACTGGTTTGGAGGGAAGCTTTTCCGGTGATATCTTCATTAACGATGTGGAAGTTGAAAAATCCGGTGAGACTGTAAGTTATATGCAGCAGAAGGATCTTCTCATGCCCTGGAGGAAGATAATTGATAATGTAATCCTTCCCCTGGAACTTAGGGGTGAAGGAAGGAAGGACAGCATAAAGACTGCCATGGAGCATCTGCCGGAGTTCGGTCTTGAAGGCTTTGAGAATTCCTATCCGGACCAGCTTTCAGGAGGCATGAGGCAGAGGGCTGCCCTTCTCAGGACTTTTCTCATTGGAAGTCCCATTATGCTTCTTGACGAACCCTTCGGAGCCCTTGATGCAATTACAAGGTCCGACATGCAGGAATGGCTTCTCAAGGTATGGCAACAGAACCGAAAGTCCGTCCTTTTCATTACCCATGATATAGACGAGGCAATATATTTATCCGACAGGGTATATGTGCTGAGCAATCGTCCTGGACACATAATCCACGAACTGAAGGTTGATTTTGACAGACCCAGGGACAAGGAGATACTCCTTACGGAGAAGTACCTTGATTACAAGAAGCAGTTGACAGAAAAGCTTAATCATTAGATACTATACTCAGGTATAGATGTTGAACATAAATGTTGGACACGGGGCATACCCGTGTCCTTTTAGATATGTTGAGAAGGGAGAGCGTTGTGATAGACAAAAAAAGTATTGAAAAGAATGCAATAGAGAGATTCTCCAGGGAACAGGACGACAAGTGGAAGAAAGAGGCGGAAAGTCTTCTTGAAGACCAGAAGAAGATGGAGAAGATGCTTAAAAGAGCGGAGAAGAAGCTGGACGAGAGGAAGAAAGGGCCATTAAGGAAGCTTTTTGACAGCATAAACTACATGATTTTGATGATAAATGATTATGCTTCAGGAGAATACAGGGAGATTCCCTATGGGTCCATAATCATGGCTACAGCAGCAGTCATTTATTTCGTAATGCCCTTTGATTTTGTGCCTGATTTCATAGCAGGTCTGGGTTTTATTGATGATTTGGCCATTATAACCCTGGTTTTGAAGCAAGTTGAGGCGGATCTTGAGAAGTACAAGGACTGGAGGGAGAAACGGAAGTCATCTGCCTTAGAACAGATAGAACAGACATAAATATGGATAACAACAGCGCACTCCATTAGGAATGCGCTGTCTTGTTATCATATATAGATATTAAAAGCAAGTGCCGTGCCAATATTTTATGCGTGTCTATTAATTGTTGAATAGCTGATTTAAAGCGCTTTTTCAAGAAGTTCCACGGAACGCTTTGCCTTTCTGGCCGCACCGTAGCTGAACTCCACATGGTCTTCCTGGCTTGTTTTGGTAGTTATGGAGTCTGCAGTTGCAGGCATTACAAGTTGGTCAAGCTTGTTTATTATGTTTAGTACATAGGACTTGTCTTCATGACTGTTGTTTCTGTACATCCACTTGCACATATCTGAAACGAGAACGGTGACAAGATCCATCATATACCCTATCTGAGTGTTGGAGCAGTTGCATCCCATGACGGGTTCGTAGTTATTGCCATCTGTTTTGAACAGAAGAGGATTGTCGCAGGATACGTTGTTTTCCTTGTTCAGGTTCAGCTTTATTAGATTCATTGAATTTTTCAGCGAATGGTATAGGGTAGCCTCCGTTTTTTCAATATCACTCGACATATCGTCGAATATCCTTTCCAGCTTGTTAAAAGTGAGAATTGCAATGGCTTGGGTCATAGTCGACCCGTTCATGAGGGCCAGAACCTCCTTGCACTCAAGGTCGAAGGTTTCCTCGATACCGGCTTTTTTGAACGCTTCCCTGGCACTTGTCATTGTTCCGTCGGAAAAGGCTTTAGCTTCCTCCAGACCGGCTACAAACATAGTGTTCTGGGACAGGGGTGACAAATCGCTGAGACCTGTGGATCCAAGCTCGTAAACAACAGGGGACAACCCTGAGTTGAACAGCTCAAGAAGCCTTTCGATAAGCTCGACACGCACAGCCGAATAGCTTCTTGCAAGGACATTTGCCCTCAGGAGAAGTGAAGCTCTGGTTATTTCAGGTTCGATAGCCTTTCCCAGAGCCACCGCATGGGGATAGGGTATCGTCTTGTTCCATCTTTTGTGCTCCTCCGGTGACAATACGGTATCTTTCATGTTTCCCAGTCCTGTATTGATGCCGTAGATGACAGGCGGATCACCTTCAAGCCACCTGTCGATCTGGCTTCTGCTGTCTTTGCACATCTCCCTGGCTTTCTCGTCAAGAATTACTTCAATATCCTCATTTAAAGCCTTCATGACATCTTCTACAGTAAGGTCGTATCCGTTAATATACAGTTTATCCATCTTAATCCCCCTATTTGAGTTTTCCCGTTGACTCTTCAACGGCTGCAATAAGCTCTCCGGTAAATATCAATCTGTCCATTTCCTGAAGCTCAGGAGTTATATATCTGTTTTCCCTGACAGTATGAATATTTTCCCTGATTTTACTGTAGGCGGCACCGGTACCCTTCCCGAAGTCCATATGGGGAAGCTTGGATTTGACTATATCCATTCCCTGGCATGACATGAACATCTCTATGGAAATTATTTTTGAAAGATGGCCTGTTCCTTCAACTGTTCGTAATGCTGAATCAAGAGGCAGAGAGCTGTTCATGGAACAGTCTATGTTGGACCTGGTTGGAATCGACAGGGACTTAAGTTCTCCCAGAACGGCCGTAGCAATTGCATGGGTCACTGCAAATCCGTAGTTGTATCCCGGGTCATGGTACACCATGTTTGGGGGAAGCCCGTAGGAAAGTTGATATCCGTTGAGTCTGAAGGAGCGCCTTTCGGATATGTTTCCAAGGTCAGAAAGTGCTGCCATGGTCAGGTCCAGGGCATATCTAAGCTGTTCAGGAAGATAAGTGCCTTCATCGACAGCAAGTTTAAGTGTGTCCTTCAGATAGCAGAACACATCTCTTGCTCCACCGTGGGTTTGTGGTGCAGACCTGTAGGATATTGCATCCTGACATCTGGGGTGGTCGTCGTATCCGTACTGGTATCGTCCCTCATCTTCTGTGAAATTGCTGCCTTCCAGTAACCTTAATGTGTTTTCAGCGGAATTGTACTGCTGGACAAACTGTTTTCCTTCGCTGTGGAGTCTAAGGTCAAAGGCTCCCTTTTCTCCCCTTATGGCTTCAAGGTTTAGGGAAAGACCCAGGTCTGCAGCCTTTGAAATTTCCATGGCTCTTACATATGTATAGATGCCGAAGGATATTGGCAGAATTTTGTGGAGCAAAGATGATGGGTCCATGATTTCAAGATCCTTTTCCTTTAGGAACTTCTCAAAGAAGAGTACAATTTCCATTTCAACACTCAATGACAGGGGAAGTTGAGGAAGGGTTCCTTCTGTAAGTTTCACAAGTGAATCATGTTTGGTTGTCTCTTTTGTACTGTCTGCAAGAAGATGCAATATGATTCTTGTGATTGATTCAGGGTAGTGCGATTCCATGAGTGTTTTTTCACATGTTACCAGTGACGAGAGAAAATTAAAATCGATAAGCTTTTTCATATACTGCTCCTTTATTTTATTCATAAATCAGGCATGTTAAGCCTGTCATGTTTGTTCATCAATTGTCTCCCGAAGGAAAGACTCCGGGAGACAGGGAGTTTCATATGAATCAAGTTCGGTCTACTGTGTCAATAAGATCCTTTACAGCGTGTACGATATTCTTGAGGTATTTCCTCTTGGCTTGAATGGACAGTCCGGTTTCCCTTACGAGGTTTGACTTTTTTGTGATTTCCTCAATCGCATTGTCACATAATTCTTCAAGGGACATGTTTCCACTGATGATATGTTCCAGTACATTTTTCTCTGTTTCTTCAAGCTTTATGGGTCCTGGACCGGCTGCGCCTGCAATTATGTTCAGGACATTTTTCTGTCCGTCTTTTGCCGGTTTCCTATAGTTTACGGCAATGTTGAGGACAGGGAAGTCTATGGACTGCCTGATGCTGTACTTGTAAAAAGAGTTTGTGGAGCTGGCGTCCTTTTTTAAAATGAACCTTAGAACAAGGATATCCGTTTCTTCTGTTGTTCCGTTTAAGGATACATGGGATGCTACCAGTTCCGATACGGCCATAGCCTTTTCAGAACCTTTTTCAACTACGATGGCTTCAGCCTCAAGAGCCATGAGAACCGGCGCTACGTCAGAATAATAGAGAGCTTTGCATACAGGGGAATTTGGAGCCTGATGGCAAACATTCCCTCCCGTCTTGAAGCAGGGAGCGATGCTGCTTCTCCAGGAATCCGTCTGGTTGTAGTATATGCATCTTCTGTCCTGCATTATGTTTCCGCCTATTGTTGCAGTGTTCCTGATCTGGGGAGACGCTACACACCTTGCGGAATATGCCAGGGATGGGAAATGTTTCAGGATGCTTCTGTTCTTGGATATTTCTTCAAGAGTAACGTGTGCACCTATTGACAGATGGTCATCATCTTCCGCAATACCTTTTGCTTCTTCAAGTTTGGAGATGCTCAGTAGACAGTCGGGATCCTTGACTCCGTATTTCATGAGGGGGATCAGGTCCGTACCTCCTCCCAAAATCTTGCTGTTTTCAGTATTTTTCCAAAGGGAAACGAGTTCATTCATGGTTTTTGGAGCATGGTATTTAAGTTTTGAATCTAATATCATTGTTGAACCTCCCTTAAAAACTTCCTCTGGTCAGATCTTGAGCCCGTCAGTGTGTATTTTTTCGAAAGAGGAAGCTCCACTATTTCGTTGCCTGTAGCATTGGTAACGGCAATTGCAACGGCAGAAGCAACCGCCACCGTTGAAAGCTCTCCTACGCTTTTAGCGCCAAGGGGTCCCTTGGGCTCATATCCCTTGGCAATGTATGTGTAGGTTTCCGGCATGTCCTCTGACAGGAGCGCCTTGTAATGAAGCAGGTCCGACGATACGGGTTTCTTAACCATGTTGTTTATCTCAATATTTTCCATTAGGGCATAGCCAAGTCCCATGTGGATACCGCCTTCAATCTGCCCTTCAACTATTGACGGATTTACGGCTGTTCCTACGTCCACACCCTGTATGAAGTGCTTCACCCTGATTTCGTCCGTTATCCTGTTCACCGCCACCTTTGCCATGCACACGGAGAAGGGAGGAGGTGCGGCTTCAGCCTTGTAGCTTGAATTTCCAATGAGAACCATTCCTGTAGCGCCGAAGGTGACTTCCTTCACTGCTTCTTTAAAGGTTATTGTTTTTTCGATATTGTCAACTTCCAGTGAGAATCCGTCAAAGCAATTAAAGGATATCTCATCGAAAGGGACGCTGAATCTGTCGGATATGGCTCTTCTTGTATTTTCAATGAGGCTGTCTGCAGCTTTTCTGACGGCATTTCCGCAGACGAACATCTGGCTGCTGGCAAATGTACCTGTGTCATAGGGGGTGTTAAGGGTATCGGCTGCCTTAATCCTGACGTCCGACAACTCAACTCCTAGCCTTTCGGCTGCAACCTGACTCAAGGTGGTTTCGCTTCCTTGTCCTATGTCGGCTGAGCCCACCATGAGGTTTACAGAGCCGTCGCCGTTTGCCATTACTATTGCGGAGCTCATGCCCGTCTTGTTGGAGGGACCCGAAGTGTGGCAGCCGAATGCCACTCCCCATGCTTCGTCGATGTTTTCATCTTTTTCACTGCAGTCGGCTTTGTCTATATCATCCTTGAGCTCCATAACTCCATTTATGCAGTCCTCAATGGCACAGCTTTCTATTGGATCGGTCCAGCCGGGAAATTTTTCTCCTGTTTTAACGTGATTCATGAGCCTGAGCTCAACTGGGTCCATTTGAAGCTTCTTTGCTATCCTGTCAAGCAGGATTTCTCGGCCGAAGTTTATCTGAGGATTTCCATAGCCTCTTACTGCACCGCTTACAGGTGAGTTCGTAAGCACGCAGTATCCCTCGAAGCGGTAGTTGGGGACATTGTACTGCATCTTTTTTGTCGCTGCGGCAACGACTGTAGGTCCGTGGCTGGTGTAGGGTCCCGTATTGAAGTATGATTCGATATGGCATGCGTTTATCCTGCCCGAATTCATGACTCCCATCCTTATCTTTAATTTGACTTCGTGTCTTGCTATGGTTGCCAGCATCTCCTCTTCGCGGGTGTTTATTATCTTCACCGGTCTTTTGACAGCCTTGGAAAGGAGGGCGCAGACATGCTGGTTGTGAAGCTGTTGCCTTGCTCCGAATCCCCCTCCCATTGCAGGTTTGACCATGCGTATGTCCTTTTCCTTCATGTCGAGGAGATCTGCCAGGATTCGCCTTTCCTGGAAAACCGTCTGGGATGTGCTCCATATGTTAAGCTTCTTTTCGTTTGTATAGTCGCATATGCAACCAGTAGGTTCCATTGCCGTTACCTGTATCTGAGGAGTGTAGAATTCCTCTTCGAATATGTGGTCGGATTCTTCAAAAGCCCTTTCCATGTCACCGGTGTTGACCTCCAACTTCTTGACTATGTTGCTGTCGTAAAGGTGGGGATGAATCGGTGCTGCACCTTCCTTGAGGGCATCCTCAATCCTGAACACGGGCTTGAGGATTTCGTAATCAACCGTAATTGCATTTAGGGCTTTTTTGCACGCCTCTTCCGTTTCTCCGGCGACTGCTGCAATCCTGTCTCCTGCATAGAGGGCACGGTCAGTCAGTATCCTTTCATCCTTGAAAAGGAGGTCGGAGGGGGGATTTCCCGAACAGTTGAACAGCTTATGGGTAACATCATCAGGTGTCAGTACGGCAAGGATGCCTGGGATTTTCAGCGCATCCTTAACATCCATGCTTCTGACCACCGCATTTGCATGTGGAGAGCGGAGTATTGCACCATATACTGCATTGGGGAAATTCAAGTCATCGGTGTACTCCGCTGAGCCCGTAACCTTGCTTATTGATTCGTGTCTCGGGAAAGAGCTTCCCACTGTTTTCATCTTACTCATGGTCCACCTCCATAAGCTGATCCTTTTCATTTCTTAAAACTGCAGCAGAATGTTTGACTGCATCTGTTATCTTGGTGTAGCCAGTGCACCTGCAGTAGTTTCCCGATATGCCTTCCCTGATTTCGTCTTCGGTGGGTTCCGGATTTTTGTCAAGAAGTCCCTTGGCGGATATCACCATACCGGGAGTGCAAAATCCGCACTGGATTGCTCCCTTTTCTATGAATGATTCCTGTATGGGATGAAGGATACTGCCGTCTGACAATCCTTCTATTGTAAGGATGTTTTTCCCATCTGCCTGTACAGCCAGCGTCATGCATGAATTAACCGGCTTACCGTCCATGAGCACTGTGCAGGATCCGCAGTTGCCGTTGTTGCAGCCCTTTTTTGTTCCTTTCAGGTTGAGTTCCTTCCTGATAAGGTCAAGCAGGGTCATGGCCGGGGATATTTGCTGGGTCATTTTTTTGCCGTTTATCGTTATTTCGATAGTCAGATTGTTTTCCAATTTGAATCCTCCTAAAAGTCTAATCGAAATATACCATGCATATTCCGTGCCAACATCATCAATCTTCCCTGTCAAAAACTATGGACTTGGAAATCTTCAGCTTGTTCATCCTGGACTGAAGGTTCTGCCTCTTTATTCCCAGCTTTTCAGCGGACTTGGTAATATTACCGCCGTTTTTTTTCAACGTGCTCATGATTACTCCCTTTTCTATCTCGTTGAGGAGCTGTGGAAGGGAGTCGGTCCTCATTTCCATGTTTGAGGTGTTCATAATATCCCTTTGCTCGGAAAACTTGTCTTCATTTGCCTTGATTTGAAAATAGTTGGGAAGATTCCTGGTTGTCAGATATGTTTCATTGTCTATGAAGTTGAAGGAAGACTCGATAACATGCTCCAGCTCCCTTATGTTTCCAGGCCATTTGTGCAGCATGAAGAGCTCCTCCAGCTGGGGGGACATTCCTGTGACGAATTTACCGTAGATTCTGCTGAATTTTTCTATAAAAAAGTTGGAAAGACGCAGTATATCCCTTTCCCTGTCCCTGAGAGGGGGAACCACAAGGGTCAGGGCTGCTATTCTGTAGAAGAAGTCCTTTCTAAGCCTTCCATCCGATATTAGTTTCTCGGGGTCTTCGTTGACTGAGCTTATTATCCTGCAGTTGATAGGTATTTCCTTTCCGCTGCCCAGCCTCCTCACCTTTTTTTCCTGGAGTGATCTCAGAAGCTTGGCCTGCAGATCCATGCTCATTGAGTTTATCTCGTCGAGGAAGAGAGTTCCTTCTCCTGCCTGTTCCATCAGACCTTCTGTGTTCTCCGCGCCGGTGTATATACCCTTCTTCGTACCGAAGAGAATGCTTTCCAGGAGTGTTCCCGGAATTGCAGCACAGTTGATTGCAAGGAAGGGTTCTCTGGAGTTGGGACTTGCATTGTGTATGCTCTGGGCAAATAGCTCCTTACCTGTTCCTGTCTCACCCTGTATGAGGATAGGTATGTTGCTTGATGAAGCCTTCATGGCTCTTTCCTTGACTTCGACCAATGATTTGCTTTCACCAATTATGTCTTCAAATGTGTAACTGGTATTGTTGTCGGGAAGCTTTGCATTCCCGGATATCCTGTTCTTCAGCTGAAGATTCTGGACCCTTGAGAGGGTTTCCTGAATCCTGTTGAGATACCTGTTAATGAGGAGTACAGCTATGACTTCATCTCCATCCTTTACGGGCACAAGGGTTGAGAGCATGTGAATTTCCTTGTGGTCAAGGGTTATGTACTTGTTGTAGTTTCCAAGTACGGCCTGACCCGTTTCAAACACCTCCATCATTTCCCGTACAAGCTTTTCCCTGTATGCGGGCATGAACCTCTCAATCCTGTTGAGGACAAGCTCCCTGCCTTCCCTGTCAATGGCATAGACTGCATCCTGTACGTACTCGATTGACTTGTTCAGTATTCTGTTTTCAAGTTCCATCCTGTTAAGTTCGGTGATGTCGGCAACGGTAAAGGTGCTGTAGCCTTCATCTGTGCTGTGGCTGTATTCCAGGAGATAATCCCTTTCTTCTACGGTGGTTTCGGATTTGTTTCCGGCTCCGTATATCAATTTACTTATGCGGCCCGGAACTTGTTCTCCTTCAACACATATCGAAGATGCTGCTTCAGTTGATCTGATGCATATGTTTTTTGTCATGTCGACGATTATTATTCCGGTATTTATATTCTTCATAATTCCTCCTTGGCGCAACGAAATGTTGCGAATGAAACATAAAGTTTCGCAACAATATTATGCGCTTTTATTGGTGTTTTGTCAAATATACGGGCATATTGATGATAATCCGGCAAATATTCTGTAAATTGAAATATATAGCGGAGATTCATTTCAGGCATGGATTTTGCAATTATCATTATGGAAATTTCAATTTAATAAATTCAAGGGAGGGAGAATGACGGAAACAGAAAATTGAAATAAAAACAAAATATATTGATGGAGGTACTATTTTGAACGGAACTAATTCTAATATTGTAAGAAAGGTTATATTCATTCCAATGAGTATAATTTTTGTAGTAATAATCATGATGGGAATCGTAAGCCCGACAGCGTTTTATAATTTCGAGTCCGCCATATCAAATTTCCAGTACAACTGGTTTGGCTGGCTTTATTCCATGATGGCAATGATCAATATAGCAATACTGGCATGGCTGGCATTTTCAAAGCACGGTGATATCATCCTTGGTGGAGAGGATGCAAAGCCCATTCTCAGCAGGTGGAACTGGTTTGCAATAGCCCTGTGCGGAGGTATAGGAACAGGAATAGTCTTCTGGGGAATTGCCGAGCCGATATTCCACTTAAACAGTGGAATACCGGGAACAGGATTTGCACCGGGAAGCAACGAGATGGCTCTCGAGGGTCTGTCCGTTTGCATGCTTCACTGGGGAATACCTTCATATGCACACTATTGCATATTCGGAGTAGCCGTAGGTTTTGCCATATACAACATGAAGCTTCCATACAGGATTTCTTCAACGCTATATCCTCTCTTTGGCAAGAAAAGCTTCACAACCATAGGTAACATTGTGGACAATATCTGTCTTTTCGCCATAGCAGTATCTGTATCCGCAATCCTTGCAGTTGCAGCTCTTAATTTCGGAGCAGGATTCTATGCGATTTTCGGTATCGAGCCTACAAATACGGTAAGGGGGATAGTGCTGGTTGTTGTTGTTTCAACTTTCATCATATCGAGCTACACTGGCCTTCAGAGAGGAATCCGCAGGCTTTCTGACATGAACGCCAAGATATTCATCGGCCTTCTATTCTTCATCTTTGTAGTGGGACAGACAAGGTTCTCCATGTTTTTCACGGTTGAGGCCCTGGGAAGGTCTCTGGACCAATTCTTCCCGAGGATGACCTACCTGAGCGCCATCGAAGGAAACCTGTGGCCAATGTGGTGGACTGTGATCTACTGGATCTGGATGATAGTTTACGGGCCGATGGTTGGTCTCTTCCTGGGTAAGATAGCCAAGGGAAGGTCCATAAGGGAATTCATAATTATGAATCTTATGGTGCCTGCATCCTTTGCAATACTGTGGTTCGGAATATTCGGAGCCAACGCAATAAAGCTCGAACTTGACACCGGAGGACAGATTTGGAATGTAATCCAGACACAGGGGCTCGAAGCTTCGGTTTTCTCGTTCCTTGACAACTTCCCTCTGCCGATGGTTACGAAGATAGGATTCATGATTACCCTGTTCCTGTCAGTAGTTACGCTTTGCGACTCAATGACTTCGACAGTTGCTTCGCTTTCCATAGACGTACCTCATGGAGCGGAGGTTGAACCTCCAAACAATATCAAGATATTCTGGGGGCTTGTAATGTCTTCTGTAGCGTTCTTGAGCATACTGGCATCTACGTCATCAACAGAAGGTGCAGTGGATATCATGCAGTCAACAAAGCTGCTTCCTATGACTTCTGCTCTTCCTGTGCTTTTCATCTATGTGGCTCTTGCGGTATCCATGCTGAAGATGTTTACGCAGAGAGAAAAATACGATGCCGCATACTATCCTGAGACATGCGTAATAGAATCGGAACTCATGGGAGAAATAGCCATAGCAGGCGAAGAACAAGAAAAATAAACAATTGGGAGGCTTGAAATGGATAAGGAGAAATTGATACTGAACGGTCAGGATTTGACAATTGAAGATGTGACTAGGGTGGCTAAGGAGGGCTTGAAGGTTGAAATCTCTCCTGAAGCCATGGTGAGGCTTGAAGAGACAAGAAAATTCGTCTTCGACCTTGCAGACAAGGGATTACCCATATACGGATTTACAACGGGAGTAGGCGTAAACAAGGACAAGAGGGTATTCGAGGCATATTTCGAGCAGTACAACAGGAATCTGATCTATGCACATTGCGTTGCGGTAGAGCCTGAGGCTACGGAGGAGAATACCAGAGCCATAGTACTTGCAAGGCTCAACACCTTCCTGGTTGGAAGAACGGGAATACAGCCTGCAGTGGCAGCTATGTACAAGGAGTTCCTGAACCACGGAATTCATCCCGTAATACCGGAAAGAGGGTCTGTAGGGCAGGCGGACATCAGCTGCCTTTCCCACATAGGACTTGCGGTAATGGGAGAAGGGGATGTGTACTACAGAGGTACGAAGATGCCTGCAGGGGAAGCCATGAAGATGGCAGGTCTCAATCCTGTCGTTTTGGGACCTAAGGACGGACTGGCCATAGTTTCATCAAGCGCCCATTCATCGGGACCGGGTGCCCTTGTCCTCCAGGAGATAAGGGAGCTTGTGGAAACTGCAAACATAGTATACGCCCTTTCCCTGGAAGGTTTTGACGGCAATGTCACTCCTCTTGACGAGAAGGTCAATGAAATAAGGAAGATGCCTGGACAGATTCACTGTGCAGCTCAAGTTAGGAAGTATCTGGATGGAAGCTATCTCAACAAGAAATCAATCACGAAGTCTGTCCAGGATCCATTGAGCTTCAGGGATGCATGCGCCGTACATGGAGCAGTTCTTGACTCATTGGAGCATGTGTGGAAGTATCTAACAATACAACTGAATACTTCCGACGACAATCCATGTGTACTTCCTGAGCAGGACAGGATAATCTCATGTCAGAATTTCGAGGTTGCAAACTGGGCTATAGGATTCGAGATGATGGGAATAGCCTTAAGCCACTTGTCGAAGGTTTGCTCGCACAGGACTATGAGAATGGCGGAGCCTGTATTCACTAAGCTTTCCAGGTTCCTCACTCCTTCAGAGGGAGATATCCTGGGCTTCAGTACCGTACAGAAGACGTTCACGTCTCTTGATACCGAGATAAGACACCTTTCCAACCCTGCTACGGCTGATTATTTCTCCGTATCCCTGAATATGGAGGACCATGCAAACAACACACCTTATGTTGTTAAAAAGACAGGTCAGATTGTGGATATACTGAGATACATAATAGGCATCGAGGCAATGCATGGAGCCCAGGCAGTGGACCTGAGAGAGGATATCAATCTTGGAAAGGGTACCAAGGCCGCCTATGATGTCATAAGGGAGGAAATACCTTATTACGACAACGACAGGGTTCTTACTACCGACTTCAAGGCAGCGTACGAATTGGTCAAGTCCGGCAGGATTCTTGATGCCGTTAGAAAAGTAATTAACTAACTCTATGATTGGATATATAATAACACACGGAAGAAGGGAAGGCTAAGGCCTTCCCTTTTTCCAGTTTAATATAGACTCTTTATTTACTGATCCAATCAAGAGTCTAGCTGTTTCCTATACGTTTCCGTAATACTCCCTGCAGTTGACGGCGAGGTTGATTGAATCAAGAAGTGTTCCCCAACTGTATACGGGAACATCGATTGCCTGCTGTATGGCTCTTGAATAAGGCGTCCATCCGGTGCAGTCGAAGATTAGTGCTCCCATGTCGGGATGGTCTTCTTTGATTTTCAATGCTCTTGCAACCATCTGGTCCCTTGCCGTCTCAAATTCTATGGTTCCCTCGGCTTCTATTCCTGGAGCTCCCCAGAGCTTTATGAACTGGGTGCACTTCACATGGTCGTGAATGCTTTCTGCTACATAATTGGATCCCGGCTGGACTCCGAAGTTTGAAAGATACTCCTCGGTCATCCTTTCCTTCAGGGGAGTTAGAATGACTGCCTTCCTGGTTGATGATATCGTCTGCTGGATCATTGGAAGCTGAAGTAGGCTGGATGTGAAGACAGGGATATTAACAGCGTCTGCAATTTCCCTCTGATAGTTTCCGAAATAGCTCCCTTCTGCGGCAATTGCCCTGCATCCCAGCTTCTCGAGCTTCTTTGCTGCTGCAATCATCAACGGAAGGAACCTTTCCATGTGGTCTTCGTACTGCAGAGGGTTGAGATCCAGTCCTTCTATTATTTCGTACTGGATGGGGAAGGGGTAGGAGCTTGGGTTTCTGATGTCTCCCGGAAATCCCGGATAATGCATGTCGAGGACCATTATCCCAAGACCCATTCCCGAGCAAAGACCGCTGTAGCGTGTCTTCATATGGTTGATGTTCATATCTCTGTTCTGATACATATCATTCTCCTGTGATTTTTTAATTTACTGCATTAGCGGTGATTAACACCTTTGTCTTTAGATATATTATATGGCAGTTGGAGAGTGATTTGTATTGAGAATAGTGTAGTATCGCTTTCTTTCTTAAGTAATTGACAGTAATCTTAAGTTTGGACAAAGGGGTTGATTCAGTTATTTTAACTAGCGTATCAATAAGTTCTTTATTGGTTTTGATTTTGACAATACTTGATTAGGAGTGGAAGAGAAATGATGAGTAGACCAATTTTAAAAATATTGATATTCCTATTTGTGATTATGTGTATATGGAACATTTGCATATTTCTACTTTTTGGAGATTTATCACGTTCTTATGGATGGTTTCTGTATTCTATTAAAGCATTTAATTTCAGATTTAGCCCCAAGCCTTTATTATTTAGAATTGAAAACAACATTGAATTGATTTTCAAACAAGCAGCATACCACCAAAAAAATAAAATATATTATTGTAGAGACAGAGATTCTAATACATACTGTTTTAAGGGTACCATTTTACTTTTCCATTGACTTATTTCCTTAACTCTTTTGTAAATTACATGAAATTTTCACCTTGTGCACCATTCTTGATTTCAACTTTAGCTTCAGCTAATTTTTCGAACATTTCAATACTCATTACAACCATGCCTCCAATTCCATTGCGTAATATTTTCATGCGATTATAAGTCTTTGACTTTCACATATTTCTGTTTGCTGCTGTTTGGTTTGTCCGGTATTGTCATTTCAATGAAACCATGTTCCATGGCAGGTAAAAGATAATTCTTTCTGAAAGTGGGTCGATGTTTGATGCCTACAAGGTTCATCAGCTCATTATTGCTCAGTGGCATACTACCCATGACTGATAATAGTTTTATGACTTGTTCGGTAACTTGTACGCCAACTTGTTCGGTTTGTTCCAATTCCAACAATGAATCGTAGATAGCTTGAAGAAGAAAGTCAATAAATAGTTTTGAATCTGCGGCTTTGTCGCATACTCCAAATACCTTATAGTATTCATCCTGTCTTTCCTTAATCATTGACTCTACAGGAAGCCATCCGAATATTTTTTTCCATTTGTACAGTATTAGTGTTTGCCACATTCTTCCTATTCTACCGTTTCCGTCAGTGAAAGGGTGGATAAATTCAAATTCATAGTGAAAAACGCAACTCTTGATTAGAGGATGAACATCTGAAGTTTTACTCCAATGTATTAACTGTTCTATCTGCTCCCTGACCAAATGTGCAGGAGGAGCCATGTGAACCAGTTGTTCTCCTGCAAAAATGCCTACACCGCCACTCCTGAATTTGCCCGATTCTTTTGTGAGATCATCCATCAGGAGTTTATGTGCTGTCAGCAACGAATCTATATGGTATGGATTCAGGTCAAGGAGTTTTTCATAAGCTTCATAGGCATTTTGGACCTCTCTAATATCTTGCCCGGGACCGAGAACTCTTTTTCCATTGATAATAGCAGTGACCTGTTCTAATGATAATGAATTATTTTCGATTGCCAGTGATGCCTGAATAGTCTTGATCCGGTTATTTCTTCTCAACTTTGGATTTATTACATCAACTTCCTTTAAAATGATTCTGGTAATTAACTCCATAATATCAGCGACCAGATTTACTGTTTTTTCGCTTATTGTGAAAGGTGGTTTGTAAGCCATCATGCACCTCCGGAATATACTTGTTCTTATTATACCGTACAAGTTGATATTATGAAATAGTTAATTCACTGGAGGTTAATATAGTCAAGGCAAGTATAGTTAGGACTATACTAATCATATCTAATGAAAACTGCACCAAACCATAACCTGTCAGGCAATGGTTGGTTGTTTTGTTTGCCATGTCATAGACGGGCTCGTTAACGAAGGAAAGTCTTGATACTTCCCATGTTGAGAACCATCTCAGGGCGGTCATCAGAAGAGCCAAAGGAAAGATTGAGAATGACGACGTATCCGATCTTGACAAGTACCTTGACAGTCACCTTAAGCTGGAGCAGGTCTTTGACCAGTATGTTGCCCTCAAGAACATAAGGATAAATATATCAAAGATTGAGCAGAACAACATATCAAGGATATCCTGGGAAGATGTCAGCAAGACCTCTGGAGGAGAGGTGTTTGTAAGCGTATTCGTCCTTTTCATCTCCTTAATGAGCTATACAAGAGGTTTCCATACCGGAAAGAAGCAGCAGGGCAAGGTGATTGTGATGGACAATCCTTTCGGACCGGTATCATCGGGACACCTTCTGGAGCCGCTGTTCAAGATTGGCGATGGGGACCAAATTGGATTCATATAAAAAAGACCTAATGGAGATTCATCTTTTCCAAATGAAGAAAATTCGTTATAATGGAATTAACAGGTATGAAAAATAAATGATTAATGCCAAAAGGAGGAAAGCAATATGTTAGAATGGCTACAACAATTCAACCCGATTATTCAGGCGCTGTTTGGAACATTGTTTACTTATGCTTTGACCGCACTCGGAGCTGCTTTGGTTTTTTTCTTCAAATCAATAAACAGGATGGTATTGAATGGAATGCTGGGTTTTGCTGCAGGTGTAATGATTGCCGCC
The DNA here is from genome assembly GCF_900142005.1 of Dethiosulfatibacter aminovorans DSM 17477. Classification (GTDB taxonomy): domain Bacteria; phylum Bacillota; class Clostridia; order Tissierellales; family Dethiosulfatibacteraceae; genus Dethiosulfatibacter; species Dethiosulfatibacter aminovorans. Next base: position 55,236 of record NZ_FQZL01000004.1, on the reverse strand, counting down.
AGTTTCTGGTCTCTTCTTTCGCCAAGCATTGATATGGCTGAAGATTTGGGTCAGATACCGTGGATAACTGCCAGTATCGGCTTTCTTGCAGGCGGCGCATTTTTGTGGATTGTAGACAAGATACTTCCTCACCTTCACGATGGCTTAAAAACGGAGCATAGAGAGGGAATCAAAACCAACTGGCAGCGTAGCGTCCTGCTTGTTCTGGCTATTACACTGCACAATATACCGGAAGGGCTGGCTGTAGGTGTCGCCTTTGGAGCGGTAGCTTATGGCTTGCCATCAGCTTCGATTGCAGGTGCCGTCGCACTGGCTATCGGTATAGGGTTGCAGAACTTCCCCGAGGGTGCGGCAGTATCCATACCTCTGCGCAGGGAAGGTTTGAGTAGAAAAAAAGCATTCATGTACGGACAGGCTTCTGGAATTGTGGAGCCTATTGCCGGTGTTCTTGGAGCAGCCGCGGTCATATCCATGCGCCCAATTCTGCCATATGCCCTGGCCTTTGCGGCAGGAGCCATGATCTATGTCGTCGCTGAAGAACTGATTCCTGAAGGCAAGGTTGAAGCCACTGATTTTTCAGATGTTGCCACCATTGGTGTCATGTTGGGATTTGCCGTCATGATGATTCTCGATGTTGCTCTTGGCTGATTGAAAAACATATGGATACTCGGATTATCCTGCACAAATTTATGGGAATTTGAGATCTTCAGGTTAGTGTTTCAATAATTTTAGGGCTTGCTGATTTGTAATCTGATCAGCAAGCCCTAATTGTCATATTTTGTAGTTAGAAAAATTTATTGCATTTCGACAAGAGACTATTCTTATATTGGTAAACTTTTATCTTGAAGCTGAGAATCGCTGCATTTTATTTTGTTTTTCTTGCTGTACTTTAAGACAACAAATGACAACACTGCTGCAATAATGCCTGATAAAGCAAGGAATCCGAAAATCAGATTATAACCACCAGCTTCATACTTATCCATCCAATTGCCAAACATAATAGAATAGATGGAATCAGGCATATATCCTACAATAGAAATAATGCCAATTACTGTTCCCGTCATAGCTTTCGGAATTCCCACTTCGGAAACAATAGAAGTTATTACACCATATGACATCATAACTAATGCTCCGGGAATTAATGTGTAAATGCTTGCCAGTTGAGGATTAATATCTGCGGGTAATAATAGCACTGCGCCAAATAGACCGGATAGGATAACAAATGACACACAGAGCCATTTGCTTGTAGATTTGAAACATTTATCTACAAGTAACCCACCAACAGGAGCCAACAATAGAAGAAGATATGTTCTTATAGCTGAGAGAAACCCTGAATCCACCATGGAAATTCCAACAACTTCTGTCAGGTACGGAGTAAAATATGAAACGCTCATATAAAAACCATATCCACAAAACACAATAATTGAGATAATCCATACTACAGGATTCTTTAACAATTGACTTACATCAGCCATATGGAACTTAGGCTCTCCATCCTCTACACTTGGTATGCAATCTTCATCTTTGAGTAAAACCATCAGAATAATCGATACTACGATGGGTACAAATCCGCCGAAAATACAGGCGCGGAAATATCCGGCTTTCATGTCGATACCTGTCTGAAAAACATACACGGCCAAAATATTTATAATTGTCGCCGCAATTCCATTGCATGAATAATAAAGTCCATATAGAAATCCCTGCTCTTTTTCTGTGCCTATAATTCTTATTGTTTTCAATAACGAAGCCCATATAACAAATCCTGTACTAAATGCAAGTCCCATCCAAATGAGCATGGAAATTGCAAAATTCTCCATATTGAATGAATAAAGAAATACCAATGCAGATGTTCCAAGGCAGGAGAAGATAAGAGCTTTCTTTGTCGAAACCCTGTCTGCAATAATTCCCCCTGGAATGTATAGAATCATATTAGCAATCGTGTACGCAGTCATTAACAGCCCAGACTGGGTATTGCTAATATTCATACATGCAATATGTGCATCATAAAAAACATATTTTATATATGGAAGGAAATAGATTGAGCCACCTGCTAAACCGAGTGTAACTATAAGTAGATATTTACTAAATTTACTATTCATTGTAGACTCCTTTCATGTTGCTTGTTAACAAGCATTTCTCACTGGTATTAATACGCTCCAAGGCTTTTTCCAATAGAGCATACACTTTTTTTACCGATTCAATATCTAATGTTTCCGATATGGTATGTGCATTTAAAATAGTCGGGCCTATTGATATGGTTTCTTTAATTGAGGGGCAATTTCTCATGATGATGCCACATTCCAGACCGGCATGGACTTTTTCACAGACTGCTTCTTCACCGTACAAGTCACCATAGGTTTCTAAAAATATTTTTATAAGCTGTGAATCCTTCTTGTTAATCCACGCAGGATATTCATCTTTGTACACTGCTTCTCCACCCAAATGACGAAGTAGCCGCCTGATTTTTTTGACTTCATCCTGATACCATGATTCATAGGAAGAACGCAAAGTAAGCTCTATTGAAATGTAATTTCCGTTGTCTCTAACCATAGCTAAATTAGCAGAAGAACATAAGAAGTCTTCTGTTCTCTTGCGAACTCCATGAGGAAGATTTTCCAGAAGTAAAAGCAGCCTTTCCCTGCATACGTCTTCATACACAATAGAATTATATTCTAATTCTTCTGTTTTTATGGATAATTCCTTTTCCTCATCCCACCACTCGGTTTGACGATTTTCTATAAAACTGAATATTTCTTTTTCCAGCAACTTGTCATCGTCTATGTTAATGACTGCAGTTGCCCATTCGGGAATAGCATTGGAACGACTTCCACCTTCCAAAGAGTTCAGTTCATATGAATCATTGGGCAAAGTTTGCAGAAACCGTGTCATAATTGAAATTGCATTTTCATGCTTTTTTCCGATCTCCAAACCGGAATGGCCACCACCGCAACCCGTTACCATTACTTTAACTGTCTTGTTCTTTACGGAATGTTTTTTCTTCAACGGCAGCTTGCAGAGGGAAGAAATCCCACCTGCAGCTTCTATTGTAAAAACTCCTTCCTTCTCGCTATCCAAATTAATCATATATTTGCCTGATACATTTTCTTTTCGTACAGACATGGCCCCACCCATGGTTTCCTCCTCGTTTGAGGTAAACACGGCTTCTAAAGCTGGATATTCATTTTTGTCATTTTCCAGGAGAGCCAGTATCATAGCAACTCCAATTCCATCGTCTGCTCCAAGAGTTGTTCCGTTGGTACGCATTTTCCCATCTTCAACATGGATTTGATATGGTATTTTTTCTAGCATATTTTCGTTTTTTGAGTCCCATACCATATCGGTATGAGCCTGCAAAACGACAATTGGACTATCTTGTCTATTTCCTGGCTTTTTTATTATCACATTGTTTTCCTTGTCCCGAAAAACTTCCAGTCCCATTTTTTCACCTTTGTATACGAGGTAATCTGCTATCTCTTTTTCTTCAAAAGATACTCTGGATATTTTAGATATTTCATTAAAATAGTGAAATATACTTTCAGTATTCATATATCCTCCCTTGGTATTTTTAGTTTGTGAAATATTTGTGTGGATATTCTCCCGTACTAGTCTTCAAGGAACACGCAATCCACATCAAATCCAAAGAATCGCGGATTCAAAATTTCTAGAGCTCTGTCGGTTTTCCACAAATCGTGGCAGTGGAAACCTAATACATAAAGTTCCATACCTTCTTTACAATTTGGATTTGTAATTGGTTTACCGGTCAACTTATCAACTACGCAAATCAAATCGGGACAGGTTAAACGTAGTTTGTCATCCACCCACATCATCATATTTTCATTCTTGTACCATATCCTTGCTTCATGATTCCTATATTCTTCTATGCCTTCCAGATAAATATCGCCGAATGTGAAGCCATCTTTATTTTCCCAGTCTGTTTGCCTTGTAGCACATCCAGTAAATAACAGTTTACCGTTAGCGGCTTCCAAAATTGCCTGTACTGGATTTTTTCCTGAATTTTCCGCTTCCCGTCTTGCCTGACCTACTTTCTGTGCATGTGAGAGTGCTCCTGGAATTACTGAATTTTTCAGGTCTTTTCCTTTGATTGGATGATCGGTCATTCCCACTGCTCCATTGGTAGCAACTGCCATTGACCTTGTTAGAGATTCGGCTCTTGAATCTTCTTTAACTGTCGGAATAACTACAACATCCCCATAAATTGTTCCTACGGCCAATGGAGTAATCGGCTGGCCCGTTACATAGTAAGTTGAAAATTGAAGTTCCGGTACGGCTCTGCCGGCAGCATCTGCATCTACAATATATTTACCTGTTTTTGCAGCGATTGCCATTACTTCACCTGTATTACCTGCTCCATATTCAATGGAAACAACTCCATGGAAACTGGTCTGCATGTATTTTTCTAAAGCCTCCAAGGATAAAGCAATATCTGTTCCGTCAAAAATATCCTCTTCTAATTCCTGTTCTTCTGGAACCATACATCCGCAATAGTATGGATTTGCATAATATGCTTCATCCTCAATTTCATCAAAATCCAGCATCTTGAATTCTTTTCCTGATTTCCATTCATGTTCAACTACCGACAGCCCTTCTGCCAAAGAACCTCCGCCACCAGTTCCTAAAATCGCACAACCCATCATTATGTCCTTTAATTCTTGTAAATCTAGTTTTCTCATACCATTCTCCTTTTTTATTTTATGCGTGTATCTATATTGTAAATATATGTCTCGCACAATGCATTGTAGTTGAATACAATGAAAAAGAATCTTTATTGTAGATTTTCCAGCGGGCTCTTTACTTCGACGGTTGTCTGCATCGAGACAGTAAACGCTTCTCTGGTATTTATTGACAAATTTCTTTCAATAAATCTATAATAAGTGTAGAATTACTCAAATTCTTATTATGAAAGGAGTTAATTATGAGCATTACGGTTAAAGACATCCTACAACTGGATGTCTTGAAAAATGCAGAACTTATAGCCGGGAAGAACGGACTGAACAGAGAAGTTTTACGCGTTAATTTTACAGATTGCCCCCTGGAGCCAGAAGACCCCGGCTATAAATTAGTTGAAAAGGGAGATTTGTATATACATAGTTTCTATATAGATAGAATTGCAGACGATCTCATTTATAATATAATCCAATTTTATATACAGACAGAAAGCTCCTGCTGCATTGGCCTTAGATATTATATCAATCAAATCCCGGATAAAACTCTGGATTTAGCAAATAAAAATAAATATCCGATTATTATGATTGATGCTGATGTCCCTTATGGACAAGTCATCAAAGATATATCGGAACTGATTTTAACAGACCAGATAGCTCTAAACTCCGAAAATAAAATAAACAGACTTTTATATGATAGGTTGGATAGTCAGGAATGCAATGAGATTATGCAGTATTTGTCTCCGGATTTGCCATTAAAATATCTGTGCGTCTATATTAAATATTCGGAGCTTACATCTTTGCGTTTTAAGTTATTAAAAAGCGATTTATTTTCACAATTCCAGCTCAATTTCTTGCGTTATCGAAAAGGTGGCTTTTTAATCCTGGATCAAATCACACATCATGATTTTTCTCATACAATAAATTCTCTAATGAACCTTTTTGCTCATTATGGGAAAACTTTTTCTATTGGTGTGAGCAGCAGTTGTGAAGGATCCAGCGACTTTGCACGAAGCTTCAAGGAAGCTCATTCTACACATGAGGTTGCTGAGATAACAGGAAAAAAAATAACTTATTATAATGACTTGTCAATCTATAACTTACTGCAACCCTTGCGAAACCATGAAGCTTTGAAGGTGTTTTGTAAGAAAACACTTGAACCCTTGAAAGAATATGAAAAGCGTCATTCTTCAAATCTCATAGAAACCATTCGAATCTATTTGGAAAATAACGGTGATTACAAAAAAACAGCATATATTCTTCATACTCATGAAAATACAATACGGTTCAGGATCAAGAAAGCCATGACCATCCTTGGTATGGAAGATAATTCGTATACCTTTATCGAGCATCTTTCTCTTGCACTAAAGGCAGAATTATTGCTGTAATGTCCGGGTTGCAGTAAACAAGAAGATGAAAATGAAACAACCAACCAAAACCTGTGGGTGATGGTTGGTTGTTTATTTCTATGCCATTATAACTTCCAGGAGTTCTGTGGCCTTTCTGGCCTTCCTTGCTGCTCCGTAGCTGAACTCCACATGATCCTCCTGACCTGCCTTGGTTGCTATGTTGTCTGCAGTTGCAGGTATAGCAAGCTGGTCAATGAGGTTAATAATGTTTGCAGTCTTTTCCACTGCTTCGTCGGTGCAGTTTTTGCAGATGAACTTGGCGATGTCTGAGCTGATCACGGGAACAAGGTCCATTACATATCCAATCTGTGTATTCGAGCAGTTGCAGCCCATAACGGGTTCGAATCCGCCGTTCTGGTCGTCGAAAAGTGTCGGGTTGTCACATGTCACATTGTTTTCCTTGTTCAGGTTGAACCTCATGAACTCCATTGTGTTTGCCATTGACTGGTAGAGAGCTTCGTCCTTCTCCTTCATTTCCCGGCAAATAATATCGAAAAGCTTTTCAAACTTGTCGTAAGAAAGCACTGAATTTGCCTGCGTCACAGTTGAGCCGTTCATTGTAGCAAGTACTTCCTTGCATTCGAATTCAAAGGTTTCATCAAGTCCCGCCTTCTTGAAAGCTTCCTGGGCATTGATGATTTCTCCCTCGTAGTAGGCTTCCGACTCCTTGAATCCAGCTATGAACATTGCCATTTCCGCTAGGGGGGCAAGATCGCTTAGCCCTGTGGAACCAAGCTCGTGCATAACTGGAGATACTCCTGAATTGAAGATCGCCAGGTATCTGTCTATCAGCGCAGGCCTCACTGCCGAATATCCTCTTGCCAGTACGTTGGCCCTTATGAGAAGTGTTGCCCTTGTTATATTCTCATCCAGCGGATTTCCTATGTTAACCGCATGGGGATAAGGTATTGTCTTGTTCCACCTTATATGCTCTTCCGGCGAAAGTGCCGTATCCTTCATGTTTCCAAGGCCTGTGTTGATGCCATATACTACGGGAGCATCTCCAGTGAGCCACTGGTTTATTTGGTTTCTTGTCTGTGTGCAGAACTCCCTGGCGCTGTCTGCAAGCCTTACTTCCACATTTTTGTCCGACACTGCCTTGACCACTGTATCGATGTCCAGGTCGTGTCCGTTTATATAAATTATTTCCCTGTTCATATTTCCTCCTATTTAAGACTTCCAACTGCATCTTCAACAGCCGAAATCAGTTCGCCTGTGAATATCATTCTGTCAAGTTCGTTCATTTCGGGTATTATGTATCTGTTCGATTCAACAAGCTTTACGCTTTCCCTGATCCTGCTGTAGGCAGCCTCCGTACCCTTTCCAAGTTTAAGTTCGGGAAGCACCTTCCTTACAAGATCGATTCCCTGGCATGACATGAATGCCTCTATCATGAGTATCTTTGACAACAGTCCCAGAGAATCAACCACTCTTTTAGCCGAAGAGAAGGCAAGTGTCCTGTTGAGTCTTTCGTCCATTGAGGATCTTGTAGGAAGTGCGTTTGTCTTAAGTTCTCCAAGGATTGCAGTTCCTACTGCTTGAACAACTACGAATCCGTGGTTGTATCCCGGGTCCTTGTAGATCAGGTTTGTAGGAAGGCCGTAGGAGAAGTTGTGGTCGTTGAGCCTGAAAGCCCTTCTTTCCGAAATGTTTCCAAAGCCTGCAAGGGCGGTTATTGCCATGTCTGCAGCATATCTAAGCTGGGTCGACAAATCAAGGTCGCTTTCCATGTATTCTTCTATGCTTTTCTTCATGAAGTCAAGGGCATCCCTTGCTCCTCCGTGAGTTTGCGGTGCAGCCCTGAAGGAGATGGCATCCTGGCATCTCGGATGGGTGTCGTATCCGAAAGAGAATCTTCCCTTGTCGTCTGCAAACTCAGTGTCTTCAAGGATTCTCAACGTGTTTTCTGCAGAATTTTCCTGTTGCTTGAAAGGTCTTGAAATGTTGTGGAGTCTAAGATCGAAGGCTCCCCTTTCTCCCCTGATTGCCTCAAGGTTCAGGGCAAGGGTAAGATCCACTGCTTTTGCAAGGTTCATTGATTTCACAACGCCGTAGATGCCATAGGCTGCCGGAAGTACCTTGTGAAGAACTTCCCTCATGTTGTCTGCCATGCCTGCCAGGTCTCCTAGTACTTCAATTATAAAGTCTGCCTGTTCCTTTTCTGTTGCAAGAGACGCAGGTATGGATGGAAGGCTTGCCTCCGCCTTTTTTTCAAGTGCTGAAGCAAAATTTACCTTGTCTGAATATTCCCTTGCCAGTAAATATAGTGTCAGTGCTGTTATTGATTCCGGATAATGTGAATCAATGAGTTTGTTGTCTGATTTAATCTTGCCTGCAAGAAAATCAAAGTTAATAGTTTTAGTTTTCATGTAATCACCTCTAAAAATATTAAAGCAATTATCATGCCAGATTTCGAACAGCTATTTACAACGTATTCAGCAGTATGTGCATAAAATATTTGCATTAAACGCCATGGAAAAACTTTGCAATGCATAAAAATTATGCATATAATATATGTATGATATAGGGTTTCGCCTGGCAGGTTCCAAATATTTCGGCATTACAGTCTTAAATCTGTAGTTTCTCGAAGTCGGGATTACCCTGCAATGGGAAATTAATTTGATGATAAGGATTATGGGAGGTCATGATGGTAATAAAAAAGACCGGATCAATGAGCCATGAAGATATGGAATACTGCATGAAGATAGTGTTGAATACGGTGACGGAAGGGGCCATGGTAGCCGATACCGACGGCACAATCATGTACTACAACAACCAGATGGGTTTAATGGAGGGATTCAGAGCCAGGGATGTAATTGGAAAGAAGATAACCGAGGTCTACAAGGTTAGCCAGGAGACCAGCGAGCACTCCATTGTAATGAGGACCCAGACTCCAATCCTTGACAGGTACCAGGACTATTACTCCAACAAGAACCAGAAGATAACCTGCGTGGCAAGCACATACCCCATAATGAGAAACGGTGAACTCCTTGCAACATACTCGGTATCGAGAAGCGTCAACAAGGTGGCTGATCTTCTCAAGAGGACCAGGGAAATAGAAAGCAGCGCAGGACTCAATGCAATAAGCACGGAGAATAATACCAGATACACCTTTAAGAACATAATTACAAACAGCGAAAAGATAAGTTCCATAATAGAAAAGGCAAAGAAGTTCTCTAAATACAACAGCAATGTTCTCATATTCGGCGAGACGGGAGTGGGGAAGGAAATTTTCGCACAGGGAATACACAACTACAACTCAACGAACAAGAGACAGCCCTTCGTTGGAATAAACTGCTCGGCCATTCCGGACAACCTTCTGGAAAGCAGTCTTTTCGGTACCGTAAAGGGGTCATACACTGGAGCTGAAAACAAGATTGGACTCATTGAAAAGGCGGGCTTCGGCACACTGTTCCTTGACGAGATAAATTCCATGCCCCTGTCTCTCCAGGCAAAGATGCTGAGGGTCATACAGGAGAAGAAGTTCAGGCGCATAGGAAGTACCGAGGAGATCAGCCTCAACTGCAGGATAATCAGCTCCACAAACATCAGCCCTGAGAGGTGCCTCAGCGAGAACCTCATAAGGAAGGACCTTTACTACAGGATATCAACAAGCACACTGGAGATTCCACCCCTCAGGGAAAGAAAATCTGATATCCTTCCCTTGATCAACTATTTCATTGAGATGTATGGGTCAAAGTACGGACTTTTCAACCTTCAGGTAACGGACGATGTATACGAGATCCTTAAGGGATATTCCTATCCGGGAAATGTAAGGGAGCTTGAGAATATAATTGAATCGGCAATTACCCTTGCAGACGACGACCAGATTGTGGATGTGAACTGCCTTCCCGACAGGATTTACAGCGAAAGTGGAACTCCCACAAGGAAGAGGGAGGGTCTGGGAGAGTATCTGAGGAATGCTGAAAGGGACAGGATAATAGAGGCATTGGAGGAGAACGACTGGAACATATCGAGGAGCGCAGAGAGCCTCGGTATAGTGAGACAGAACCTACAGTACAGGATGAAGAAACTCAACATAAAAAAGATGAAAAGCCACGGAAACTGGTAAAAGCATATAAAATTTTATCAATAGAGGATTAAAACCAAGATTTTGTTAATGATAATTAATATCATTTGCGAAAGCTTTGTTGTATAATGAGTATATAAACAAGGAAATTCAATATTGGATTAAACAAATAGGCGGTGGAAAATATGATCGGTGAACAAATTTTTATAACAACGGTATTTGCGGCAGGATTCCTGTCATTCTTTGCACCATGCACCTTTCCCCTCTTGCCTGTATATATAGGCGTAATCACGGGAAAGGCTGACCAGAAGAAGGCAAACAGAGGGAAGTACAGGGTTAACCTTGTAGCTATAGGGAGGACAATGGTATTTGTGCTGGGGCTTTCGACAATTTTCCTAATACTGGGATTTGGAGCAGGTGCCCTTGGAAAATACATTTATGGAAAAGCATTCAGAATAATAAGCGGATCAATAGTAATAATACTTGGTCTATCCCAGATGGACATCTTCAAGCTAGACCTGTTCAAGTTCAACAAGTCTGTAAGGTTTGAAAGAAGCAAGAAGCACGATCTTCTGGGAACCTATCTGCTGGGACTGACTTTCAGCTTTGCATGGACCCCATGCGTGGGACCGGTCCTTGGAGCCATAATAGTGGTGGCATCAGGTGGTGGACAGGCTGTATACGGATTATTGCTTATGCTTGTCTATACACTTGGACTTGCGGTACCTTTCCTGATAATGGCACTACTTTCGGACATTCTTCTTGAGAAGTTCACGAAGATTGAGAAGCATCTTCTTACAATCAAGAGGGTCGGAGGAGCTATAATAGTGCTCATGGGAATACTGCTGATGACTCAGAATCTCAATGTGTTGACAGGATTCTTTGAAGGTCTGATTTAGGAGGAATAGAAAATGAACAGCAAGAAACTGATAATATTTATAATTGTTGCAGTTCTTGTTGCTGCAGGTGGAGCGTATATTTACAACAGTCAGAACAGCGACACTGCAATGAATGGAAATGAAATGACTGAAGATATGAATAGCATGGATAGTGACGACATGGATTCGGACATGGACAAGAGGGATGAAGGTATGACTGATGACAGGATGAACGAGGGAGAAATGGCTCCCGGTTTTACCCTTGCTGGTGTGGACGGTATGGAATACTCACTGGCAGACTACAAGGGTGAGAAGGTATACATAAAGTTCTGGGCATCATGGTGTCCTATATGCTTGTCGGAACTTGAAGCTCTGGATGAACTGTCATCAACAGCGGATTTTCCCATACTTACCATAGTATCTCCGGGACTTGGAAGTGAAATGGACAGGGATGAGTTCATAGAATGGTACAGGGGACTGGAGTACGACAACATAATCGTCCTCCTGGATGACGGTGGAGATATAGCTTCCGATTACATGGTAAGAGGCTATCCTACATCAGCATTTGTTGGAAGCGACGAAGTACTTATAGAGAGTCTTCCCGGACCTAAAACCAATGAAACTATAATTGACAAAATCCAGGGTATATATTAAAGAAGGTGATGAAATGAACAGCAGAATATTGATTGCGGTATTGCTTGTACTGGTGGTGGCTGCAGCAGTGTTTGTTCCAAGAATACTGAATACTGCCGGTGACGAGGATATGGTCTCCGAAGAGAAGGATATGGAGATTGTTGAGGAGGAAAACATGGAAGATATGAAAAATGAAGAAACCATGGCAGTCAAGGTCGACGAGAGTAAACTCAAGGACCTCTACCTTGCAGGAGGCTGTTTCTGGGGACTTGAGGAATACATGCAGAGGATTCACGGTGTATACGATGTGACATCGGGATATGCAAACGGAAATACGGAAAACCCTACATATGAAGAAGTATGCTACAAAAACACAGGACATGCGGAAACTGTACATGTAAGATACGACCCTGAAGAGACTGACATGAGAACACTGCTTCTTTACTACTTCAAGGTCATCGATCCTACAAGTGTGAACAGGCAGGGAAACGACAGGGGAACACAGTACAGAACTGGAATCTATTATACCGATGAAGAACAGGTTCCTATAATACAGGAAGTTATTGCAGAGGAGCAGGAAAAATACTCCAAGGAAATAGTGGTTGAAGTTGAAATGCTTGACGGATACTATCTTGCAGAGGAGTACCACCAGGATTATCTTAAGAAGAATCCAAACGGCTATTGCCACATAGACCTTGGTCTTGCAGACGAGATAATAATCGATCCTGCCAGGTATCCGAAGCCTGACGATGCATATCTAATGGATAATCTTACAGACCTGCAGTATGCAGTAACCCAGGACGCAAAGACTGAAAGGGCTTTTGACAATAAGTACCATGACTTCAAGGGAAAGGGAATATATGTGGACATAGTTACAGGAGAGCCTCTCTTCTCATCCATCGACAAGTATGATTCCGGATGCGGATGGCCCAGCTTTACAAAGCCAATAATTCCAGAGGTTGTTACCTACCATGTGGATGAAAGCTTCAACATGGTGAGGACGGAAGTGAGAAGCAGAAGCGGAGACTCTCATCTCGGACATGTATTCGACGACGGCCCCAAGGACAGGGGAGGAAAGAGATACTGCATAAACAGTGCTGCAATAAGGTTTGTTGCATATGAGGACATGGACGACGAAGGGTACGGATATCTCAAGGTACTTTTCGAATGATGCATCAGCCAAAGATATAGTATAATATAAGAAAAAGGATTATCGGACACGCCTGCGGGAGTGTTCGATAATTTGATGGCTTGATTATTACGCATGAGAAATATGATTAACGGCAGTATTCTGAAAGGTCAGGTGCAAAATGTACAAGCTATTGATAGTAGACGATGAACCATTCATAAGACGGGGGATAAGATCCCTCATCGATTATGGAAAATTGAATATTGAAAAGGTTCTGGAAGCTTCAAACGGCGAGGAGGCCTTGGATATCTATGAAAAGGAAAAGCCCGAAATCATACTGGCTGATATTAACATGCCCAGAATGAACGGGCTTGTTTTTGCTGAAAAGGTGAAGGTGGACAACAAGGAGATACTCATAGCATTCATTACGGGATACGACTATTTCGACTATGCAGTAGCAGCCCTTAGGACGGGTGTTGATGACTATATATTGAAGCCTGTATCCAGGAAGGATATCGAGGGAGTTCTGAAAAAATTCACATCAATTCTTGAGGATAGGAACCGTGACAAAAAGGTATATGAAATTGTGGACGGACTCAATGATGAAGATGCATTGGATGACGGTGGATACGGGGAGAAAATGAAGAAAATCATCGATGAAAATATAGGAAACCATGACTTTTCCCTTACATTCATGGCCGACGAGATGGGATTCAGCACAGGCTATCTGAGCACAGTTTTCAAGAAGACCTTCGGGGTTGCATTTCAGGAATATGTATTGGACAGGAGGCTTTCAAGGGCAAAGATACTTCTTTTGACGACGGACAAGAAAAACTATGAAATAGCAGACGAGGTGGGCTTTGATGATGTGAACTATTTCGGTACACGGTTCAAGTCTGCCTACGGCATGTCCCCTAAGCAATACAAGAAGAAGGTGAAGACCGATGATGACCAGGTTTAGATTTCTCAAGTACCTGAAGGTCCAGGTGTCCCTCTATTTCCTTACGGCAAGTCTTCTCATAATTGCTATCCTCGGATCCATAATGTATTTCAGCATATCAAATGTAATCCTTCAGGACGAGCTTGCATCCACAAGGGATTCCGTAGACAGAAGCGGCAGGTATGTTGAGCTGTACATAGACAAGGTAAAGGCACTTTCCTCCATGATCGCCAAGGACCGGGTTATAACAGGATATCTGGAAGGCAATGATGGAATACAGAGGGTCTCGGTAATGGACAGGATCGAAGATGTTCTTTCAACGGACGAGTTTCTGGTTTCTGTGATAATTGTCGGGAAGGATGGAGCTGTCATATCCAATGAGAAGGAACTGGATATGACAGTGTCCGATGACATGATGGAACAGGATTGGTACAAGGACGTGGTCTACGGTGACGGCATGCCTGTCCTCACCTCTATAAGGATGCAGGAGTTTTCCATGGACAAGGACAGTTGGGTACTGTCCATCAGCAGGGAGATTGTAGACGAGAATGGTGAAAATCTGGGAGTCCTCCTCATGGACATTGGCTACAGGGTCATCGAGGACTACCTTCAAGGGTTGGACCTTGGAAGGGAAGGCTATGCCTATATACTCAACGACAATTATGAGGTGGTATACCATCCCGATACGCTCTACTTCACAGATGATGAAAAAATCGGCAAGCTTGTGGACATACTCAAGATGCAGGACGGATACGACAGCAACATGGGAATACTCACCCACCACTACAGCATAGAGGGAAGCGACTGGATACTGACTGGCATCTCGACCCTGGATAACCTTTCCATGATCCAGAGACAGATTCTCGAGACCTTCGCAATAGCAGGTCTCATACTATTCGCCATAACCATGGGAAGCGGAATATTCATAGCGGGAAGGATAACGGACCCCATCAAGGAACTTGAAAAGGCCATGATAAATATAGACGAAAACCTTGATGCTGAAGTTGACGAAAAGGGATGCTACGAATCCATAAACCTGGCGAAACATTTCAATGAGATGACGCTTAAGATCAGAGACCTAATGGATGACATAAGCAGCAAGGAAAAGTATCTGAGGACTTATGAGATAAATGCACTCTACAGCCAGATAAATCCCCATTTCCTCTACAACACCCTGGATACCATAATATGGATGGCGGAGTTTGGAGAAAGCGAGAAGGTAATAGACATCACCAAGTCCCTGGCATCATTCTTCAGGCTCTCCCTAAGCAAGGGAGATGAGATGATAAGTCTTGAGGATGAACTGAACCATGCCAGGGAGTATCTCTTCATTCAGAAGCAGAGATACGAGGACAGGCTTGAATATGAATTTTCCGTGGATGAGGAACTATTGCAGATGATGGTTCCAAAGATAATCCTCCAGCCCCTTGTGGAAAATGCAATCTATCATGGAATCAGGGAGCTTGAGAAGGGAGGAAAAATCACAATATCAGCAAAAAAAGTGAAAAACACAGTGGAACTGTTGATAAAGGATGACGGAAAGGGATTTTCTGTGGACAAGATAGAAAAATCCGACATAAAGCTTGGCGGAATAGGAATCAGGAATGTGGATGAAAGGATAAAGCTCTACTATGGAAATGATTATGGTGTTGAAATAAGTTCTGAAGAGGGGAAGGGGACGGAGGCTCTGATAAGAATTCCGCTACTCCATCTCCCTTAGCTGTACTTCCATCCTGTTTGAGAGAATCTTGTATGACAGTACTGTCAGAACAGCTATTATCAAAAGGTCGACGGCTGTAATAAGCATTGGCGACAGTTCATTATTCAGCATTAGAAAGGTCAATAGGCCTAGCCCTAGAGTCACAAGAGATCCTATCCCCATTGATATGAGTACGTTCAAGTTCTGCTTTACGGCTCTCTGGGGATTGTCCCAGTCGAGGAGGGGACGGGTGATGTCTATAGCAAGACCGGCCATTACGAGAGGAATGGATCCTGCCAGGCCAAGCAGGGCTGAAGTCAAAAGACCTGTGATTCCTACAGGTATGTAGAATCTTATTCCTGTTGACACGATGATTATTGTCAGAAGCTGCAGCAGCATTGGGGACAGTCCCTTGCCAATTATCTGGTCTCTTGTTTTTACGGGAATTATCCTTGATATCCAGAATGTCTTTCCCTCCCTTGAAAAGGCTGACGGTGCCGTCGGATTCATTGCAGCAAAAAACATGAATCCTCCAGCCATGCCGAAGGTGAAGTAACTTTCGTACATTGAATAGAAGTTCCCGAGTTCCTCTATATCACCTGCAGTGCCTGTCAGGGAAGGCATGACAAGGAGAATGAAGGGGATGAGAATAACAATGCTGACACAGTTGAACATGTAGATGGGTGTCTTAAGCAGGGTGATCATGTCCGCCCTGAATATGGCGATGTAATTCTTGGAAACCCTTCCTGAAGCTTCTTCCAGTTCCTTGCTTGTCAATTTTCTTTTCTTTGCCTGTGCTTCCTTTCCTCCGATTATTCCACCCAGATATATTTTTTCGCTTACTGCAACCATTGCTCCAAAGGCTGCTGCATTTGCAGTAATTATCTTCAGGAAACTCGTGACTGAAGCAATTCCGGAGTCGGAAAGGCTGATTGAAGTCCACTTTGAAACAGGGAAGTACCTTCCCATCATATCTATGAGTACCCTGTTGTCCTTGAAGAGGGTAGCGATGAATTCCTGTTCCTGACCGGGAGGGATTTGCACCATGCTTCTCTGAATGACTATCTGTATTCCCAGAATTACAAACATGAAAAGGAACATTGACACCAGTCTTATGAGGTCTTTCTTGCCCTTGATATTGGTGGTCCTCATAAGTACAATTATCACTATTGATGCAAATGAGAGGGGAATCACTGGTGTCAGCAGGAATGTAAGTGCTGATTTCAGTATATATAATATGATATTGCCGCCAACAAGACTTTTGTTGATGACAAGTATTGGTATTAGGAAGACGGCCAACAGGACATATTCATACACAAGTATGGTTATGAATTTTGAAACAACTATGGTTTTTCCCTTCAGTGGCAGGGGGATTAGCATTTCCGTATCCCTTGAGAAATAGTAATAGGACAATACATACAAAAGCCCGAAGAAAAAGACGATAGATGATGCCATATAGTGGGCAAGGGTGGAGAAATAAAGCTCTTGATTGAGCATTAGCAACGATTTGCTTAATTGTTTCAAAAATGTAACATAATAGTGGTAGGTAGGCATAAGGGCAATTATTACAAGAATGAATATAAGGGGCTTTGCCTTGTCCCTAGTGGTTACACTGTTTTTCGGATTGAGGCCGTGAACGTTGAAGTTGTTCATAAGGCTGGCTTTTGTAAGAAATAGTATTTCTCTCATTTTTCTGTTACCTCCAGGAATATACGTTCCAGAGACTCCTCTTTTCCGGCTTTTTGCTTGAGTTCAGCCATTGTTCCTTCGGCTATTATCTTTCCTTTGTTAATTATTGCGATTTTGTCACAAATCTTCTCTGCAACCTCCAATACGTGGGTTGAGAAGAATACTGTCTTTCCGTTGTCACACATTTCCCTCATTATCTCCTTTAGGTTGAATGACGATTTTGGATCGAGTCCCACCATTGGTTCGTCAAGTACGAAGAGGTCGGGATCGCTTATGAGTGCTCCCGTAAGGACAATCTTCTGCTTCATACCGTGAGAATAGGAACTGATCAGGTCGTTTACTGCATCTTCAAGTTCGAAGGTGCTGAGATATTTTGAAATCCTCTCTTTTCGTTCATTTTTACCTACGTTGTAGACGTCGGCCATGAAATTGAGGTATTCTATTCCCTTGAGCTTCTCATAGACCTGTGGGTTGTCGGGCACATAGCTTGTGAGGAGCTTTGTTTCAAGGCTTTCTCGTACTGTGTCCTTTCCGCTTATGGAAATACTTCCTTCATCCTGCTTCAAAAGCCCCACTATCATTTTTATGGTTGTTGTCTTGCCTGCGCCGTTTGGACCCAGAAATCCGTAGATTTCTCCTTTTCTTGCAGTGAAGGAAATATTGTCCACTGCTTTTTTTGTACCCTTTGAATATGATTTCGACAGGTTTTTAATTTTCAACATGATATTTTAAGGCCATAACTGCTATTCCGGCCTTCCTCCTATGAATTATTGTAAATGTTTTCATACTAAATGATTTATCAAATTAATGTACTCAAATTATTGATTAACCATGATGAAATCGATAATATCGTCAAGAAGAGGAGGGTAAACGGTGTTTTCTACATAATATTCCTGGGGCGTAGGCTTTTCTGTGCCGAACATGAGAAGGTGGTTAAGCCCTTCATACACCTTGAACTTGAAGTTTTCCTTCTGGGAAAGAGTATCCTGCAGGAGCTCCAACTCACTGACGGGAATCTGATAGTCCCTGTCTCCCTGAAGGACAAAGACCGGTTTTTCAATTTTCTCTGCAAGTGCAACGGGATCGTACTCAGCCAGGTCTTTCCAGTAAGCCTTGTAGGCTCCGAATATTATTTCTCCTTCCTCTATGTCATCGGGATTTTTCATCAGGTGTGACTGGATTATTGCTTCATCCAGCTGTTTCTGTTCCTCTTCGGTTACTTTTCCGTCAAGGTTTACCAGGTATTCATACTGATAAGGAACTATGTCTGCAAGGCTGGTATATATACCGGAAGCCATTATATAGCCCCCGGCATCATCGGTGACCTCTGCAATCCTTGGCATGAGATAGGCTCCCAGGCTGTGACCCAGTACAAAGATATTGTCACTGTCGATATAGTCTAGACTTGAAGCGAATTTCACAGCTTCAGCGGCATCATCTATGGTTTCGTCATATACTGTGAATTCTTCCAGATTCACTATGGATGACTGATAAGTATAGGTTCTTTTGTCGTATCTTAGAACTGCTATACCCTTCTCGGCAAGGTAGTATGCTATATCCTTGAATGGCTCGTTGAGGCCTACGGTTTCATTCATGTTGTTGGGGCCCGATCCATGTACAAGAATCAACAGGGGATATACGCCTTCTTCTTTTGGAAGGGTTATCTTTCCAGTGAGCTTCCAATCTTCAAGGCCGAATTCAACATCCGCTTCCCTGAGGCCTTCCGGCACCTCGTCTTCGCCGAATGTATAAATTGTGAAATTCAATCCTCCAATCTTTCCGTATGAATCGAATATAACATTCATGTTGTAGTTTTGTTTCTCGAAGAGTGTTCCTATGGCAACGGACTTGTATGTTCCAAGGATTGTAACTTCATTTCCATTGAAGCTTATGAATTCTCCCGAAGTCTTCTTGAGTTCTGCAAACATTTTTTCGTATTCTTCAGGATTCAACAGTTCTTCCATCTGTTTGCTGTGGGGATGCTTGTTGTATCCGTCTATGTACCTGCCTTCCAGAAGGTCCTTCAGGTAGGCGGTGGCCATTTCAACAAGTTGATCGTCTGTCAGGTTTTCAGGCTCGTCAAATCCAAAGGTGTATTCCGAGAAGTTTATTCCTGCAAGTCGTCCCTTCTTGTCAAATACTACATTTACATTGAGTGCTCCGTATTCGAAGAGAGCTCCTGAAGTAAAGATAATATAGTCTCCCTTGATATTTGTTTCCGAACCTTTGAATTCCTTGAATTCACCCTGTTGTTTATAGACACCATCCATGATGTTCTTGTATTTTTCAGGATCGACAGCATCTTCCATTGCGCTGTCATGAGGATAATTGTTGTAGGCTTCTTCATATTTTTCATTGAAGAGGTCCTTTAAGTATTTATTTCCGGTTTCTTCAGCATACTTTTCGTCAGCTACGATATCCTCCTGCATTTCTTCAGGTGGTTCGTCTTTTTTACATGATGTGGAAAAAACAATAATCAAACATAATAGCAGTAAAAATGGTTTTTTCATAGTTGGTCTCCTTCCGGTTTTGTCTTTGATTTGGCATGGCCAAAGCAGAGTGACTGATTTCTTGCGCTGAGTCGAGCATAAATATTATCAGTATTTAAAATATATATAAAATAAAATGAATAACCTTACTGTTTTTATTATATAATAAATATAGACCATAAAAAAGGTGCTTATATATAAATATAGGAAGGAGGAGGATAATATTTTACCTGTTCGGTACTTGATGCAGCAAAAATGGGGAAGGTTGCATTAAAAATGCAGGCGAAATTGCAAAACCGTAAGATGAGCGCCCGTTTATTACAAATTCTTAACAAAATAATCGTTTTCCCTATTTCCACATTTTTTCAATTGTGTTACTATTGCTTTGAAGTTCAGTCGACGAAATTTTGATTTAGCATAATGTTTAAAGAATTAAAATTTATGATTTATGGAGGAACAAAAAATGAACGCTTACATTGAAAGAGTATTGGAAACTACAAAGAAGAGAAATGCTGCAGAGCCTGAATTCCTACAGGCAGTTGAAGAGGTACTAAAATCTTTAGAACCTGTTATAGAGAGACACCCGGAGTATGAAAAGACTAATCTTCTTGAGAGGCTTGTTGAGCCTGAAAGACAAATACATTTCAGAGTATCATGGATTGACGATGAAGGTAACGTACAAGTTAACAGAGGATTCAGAATCCAGTTCAACAGTGCAATAGGACCTTATAAAGGTGGTTTGAGATTCCATCACACAGTTTATCAGGGAATAATCAAATTCCTTGGATTCGAGCAAATATTCAAGAACTCACTTACAGGACTTCCTATAGGTGGAGGTAAAGGTGGATCAGACTTTGATCCTAGAGGAAAATCTGATGCAGAAATCATGAGATTCTGTCAAGCATTCATGTCAGAACTTTATAGACACATTGGACCTTACATTGATGTTCCTGCAGGAGACATCGGAGTTGGTGGAAGAGAAATCGGATACCTGTTCGGACAGTACAAGAGACTTCAAGGTGCATACGAGAACGGAGTGCTTACAGGTAAGGGACTTTCTTACGGAGGTTCATTGATCAGACCTGAGGCGACTGGATTTGGAGCTACTTACTTCTGTAGAGAAATGCTTAAGCATGAGGGAGAATCAATAGAAGGAAAGACTTTCGCAGTATCAGGATTCGGTAACGTTTCATGGGGAGCTTGTACGAAAATAACTCAGCTTGGCGGAAAGGTTGTTACTATTTCCGGTCCTGACGGATATGTATACATTCCAGACGGAATCAAAGGCGAGCAAATTGATTTCCTTCTAGAAATGAGAGCTTCAGGAAAAGACAAGGTTAAGGATTTCGCTGACAAGTACGGCGTTGAATATTTTGAAGGCGAGAAGCCTTGGGGCAGAAAAGTTGATGTAATCATGCCATGTGCAACTCAAAACGAGATTCATATGGAGGATGCGAAGAAAATTGTTGAGAACGGAATCAAGTTCGTATGCGAGTCTTCAAATATGCCTACTACAAACGAAGCACTTGAGTTCCTGATGGAGAACGGTGTGGTAATAGGACCTGGAAAGGCTGCCAATGCAGGTGGTGTTGCAACTTCAGCTCTTGAGATGTCTCAGAACAGTATGAGAATGTCTTGGACAGCAGAGGAAGTTGACAGGAAGCTTCAGGAAATCATGAAGAACATCCACGACAGTGCAACTGCTGCTGCAGGAGAGTACGGATTCGGATACAACCTAGTAGCCGGTGCAAACATTGCAGGATTCAAGAAAGTAGCTGAAGCTATGTTGGCTCAAGGTATTGTTTAATATAGATATAGTATAATAATAGAAGTAAACCAAGTCACAGTCTTTTTCAAGGCTGTGACTTTTCTGATGTTTTCTATTGCGCGAGAGACAAGACAAGTGCAAGATAGTTTTGCTTTATGCGGAATAAAATAATATAATTGAAGTATAGCTGAAATTATATTTTTTATCAGGAGGAGTTGTTTTGGATAATAATGGTGTTGAAAACAAAGGTAAAAAAGAAGGGTTTTTAGCCAGAAAGAATATTGAGATATCAGTGAAGAGATATCTTATAGACACATTGGGATTTATGGCACTGGGATTGTTTGGCACCTTGATAGTTGGAAGCATACTAAATGTAATAGGACAGAAGTCGGGAATCACCTTTCTGTCAGAGACGGTATGGCCCATAGCAAGAGCAATGACAGGGCCTGGAATTGGCGTTGCTGTCGCCTATGGTCTTCAGGCACCTCCGCTGGTCATGTTTGCGTCAACAATGACGGGAGCAGCCGGTGCAGCCCTTGGAGGTCCTGTAGGAGCTCTTTTGGCTGGACTTGTCGGTGCAGAGTTCGGAAAGCTTGTTTCACGGGAGACAAAGCTTGATATTATTGTAACTCCTGCAGTGACAATAATAACAGGAATGCTGGTGGGTACCCTTGTAGGACCTGGAATCAATGCTTTCATGACTGGATTTGGCAATCTCATAAATGCAGCTACAGAACTGCAGCCCATACCGATGGGCATTCTGGTATCTGTATTGATGGGAATAGCATTGACTTTGCCGATCAGCAGTGCAGCAATCGGCATTATGCTGGGTCTTGGAGGTCTTGCTGCAGGAGCCTCGGCAGCCGGGTGTTCGGCGCAGATGATAGTATTTGCCGTTATAAGTTTTGAAGTCAACGGCATAGGAGGATTGTTATCCCAGGGAATTGGAACTTCAATGCTTCAGGTCCCCAACATAGTAAAGAACTGGAAGATATGGATACCTGCCATTGCCACTTCGGCAATTACAGGTCCATTAGCAACTGCGTATTACGGAATGGAGAATACTGCCATAGGCTCGGGTATGGGAACGTCCGGACTGGTTGGACAGTTTGGTGCAGTCGAGGCAATGGAAGCTGCAGGCAAGGGAGGAGCTGAGATGTATATAGCAATTATTATAGTTCATTTTCTACTGCCTGCATTTCTTGGGCTGCTGTTTTACAATGTCATGAAGAAGATGAAGCTCATAAAGGCAGAGGATTTGAAGCTGGATATATGATTTACATCTTAAGGAATACAGCGGGTATAAGAAAGCGACCGAAAGGGTCGCTTTTATTTACATGACGTTCGAGATAATTCCGGTATCTGGGAATTAACATTCATTTGAACGTCAGATAATTCGAAGGACTCGATGTCCTGAGAATTTTATTATGCTGTTTTTCTCAGCATTGTTTTTACAGTATCATCTAAATAAGTATGATTTATTTCAGTTATGTCAAAATTGGCCAGTCTGAATGCCAGGTTCACAAAGAATCCTACAGAAATAGCCATAACGGCTGTTCCGATACCTACTTTACCGCCCATAAAGTATCCAAAGACTAATGCCAATGATTCTATTCCGCTTCTGATGGTCTTGACCGACAAGGGTGTTCTTTTCTTTATTACAGATACAAGGCCGTCTCTGGGACCTGATCCCCATCCTACACCAACGTAAATTGCAGTTGAGTAGCCTACTAAAAACATACCCATGAACATCATGGTGTAGCTCAAGTATATGTTTTTAAATATGGGAACCAAGTTATTGAACATAAGTAAATCTATATAGATGCCTACAAGTGCCATATTAGCAACTGTACTCCATCCGATTTTTTCCTTGAATATGAAATTGATGATTATAATAACAAATCCTACTAGAATGGTGGCTTGGCCTATGGTTAGTCCCAGCTGAAGCCCGACTCCCTGATGAAAAACAGTCCAGGGTGACATGCCCTGATCAGCATTAATGGTCATGGTGATGCCTAAAGCGTATAAAAATTGCCCGATGTTCATAATTAGAAACTTTTTAAACAAATCTTTCATATTTGCCTCCTGGAAATAAAATTTGAAATCAACTTAGTTTTAATCAATTGTACCACCTGTACAAGTGGTGTCAACGAAAGTTTTGTTTTTAACAGTATGTGCAGGTGACAATGCAGCCTTGTCAAAAAAATATTCAATCAGTATATAATGCAAGAAGGTGTGTTAAAACTTGCGCAATCAATAACGTTTTCCTATGAAAAATCAATAAAGGACGTTTCAAGGTTGAAATAATAAAGATTGGAAAAAGAAAACATAACTCAAGTTAACATGATATTAAATTCACAAAAAGATACATGTTTAATAAATATTACTCAGATATGCAATATAATAAAACATTATAAGAATGATGAATAATTATAAAAATATATTTACATTCTTGGTTTCTGATTTTTTTTGACAGTCCGTTAACAAAGGTTGTATATTTAGCATGGAGATATGTTGGAAAATGCTGTAACTAGCTTATTGCAACGCATATGTGTTATGTCTGGATATGAATGTTTTTGATTGCGCGTAACATAGGAAACGAAACATCTAAACGTTTCAAGATTGAAACGTACATAAAAATGCATAGTTTGAAAGGGAGGGCAATTGTTACGATTTGTTAATGAAATAGTTGTTTTTCCAGGTTTTCACTTTTTTTCTATTGTGTTAATATTGCTACTAGATTAGCTGACGACGAAACAGCAATCAAAATCAAAATTAAAATTTAAATTATGAACCTATGGAGGAAACAAAATGGCAGAAAAAACTTTAAATCCATTTGAGATTGTTCAATCACAAATCAAGGAAGCGTGTGATGCTTTAGGAGAAACACAAGAAGTATATGAAATGCTTAAGCAGCCAAAGTCTTGTATGGAAGTTGCTATACCAGTAAGAATGGATAATGGAGAACTAAAAATATTCGAAGGATTCAGATCTCTTCACAGTGATGCAGTTGGTCCTGGAAAAGGCGGAATCAGATATCACCAAAACGTATCAAGAGATGAAGTTAAAGCTCTTTCAGCTTGGATGACTTTCAAGTGTTCTGTTGCAGGAATACCTTACGGTGGAGGAAAAGGCGGAATCATAGTTGACCCAAGAGAAATGTCCAAGGGTGAAATCGAGAGAATGTCTAGAAAATTTGTTGAGCTTATATATCCAGTAATTGGTGAAAAAGTTGATATTCCAGCTCCAGATGTAAACACTACTCCTGAAATCATGGGATGGATGGTAGACGAATTTTGTAAATTGGAAGGAGAACAAAGAATCGGCGTATTCACTGGAAAGCCACTTGCGATAGGTGGATCTCTTGCTAGATTCGAAGCTACAGGTTACGGCGTTGCTCTTATGATGAAGGAAGCTTTCAGAGTTAAAAATATAGATATGAAAGGCGCAACTGTTTCCGTACAAGGATTTGGAAATGTTGGTAGATTTGCGGCACTTTACGCTCAGGAAATGGGTGCAAAAGTTATAGCTGTATCTGACGTTTCTTGTGCGCTTGTTAATGAAGATGGTATTGACATAGCGGCTCTTTATGAGTATGTAAATATTCCTGAAAACAAGAACATGATCAAAGGATTTGAAGGAGCTAGAGAATATGACAGAGATTCTATCTACGATATGAAAGTTGATCTGTTCGCACCATGTGCACTGGAAAACTCAATTACTTCCGAGACAGTTAAGCGTTTGGATGCTAAAATAGTTGTTGAGGGAGCTAATGGTCCTACAACTCCTGAAGCCGACAAGGTGCTCCAGGAAAGAGAAATACTTCTTGTACCTGATATCCTTTCAAATGGTGGTGGAGTTATGGTTTCATACTTCGAGTGGGTACAAAACCTACAGGGATATTATTGGTCTTTTGAAGAAGTTCAGGAAAAGCAGGAAGTTAAAATGGTTAACGCATTCAATGACATCTACAAGCTGATGGAAGAAAGAAATGTAACAATGAGAGTTGCTGCATTCATGATGGCAATTAAGCGTGTAGCAGATGCTATGAGATGCAAAGGATGGGTTAAGTAATCCAGAAATTCAATACTATATAAATATTAAAACACCTCTTACATTAATGTGAGAGGTGTTTTGCTTTATGAAGCGCTTAAAGGTATTGTTTCTCTAATGATTCCAGTGCTTTGATTCCGAGACTTGTAATAGTGGTGCCTCCTCTACCGTTGGACAATTTAACCAAGTTATATACTTGCATTACGGTAAGCATTTTTTTGATTTGTGCTTCGCTCAAGAATAGATCGCTATCTTTAGACATGCTCAATATGCTTCTTCTTCCTATTCTGGTTCTGTTTTTGTAGCTGGAATGCAAACACTCTAAAATGAATTTATAATTTTCGCGTTCTAGTTTTATTGTTTCAAAGAAACTCAACAAATTGTTATCTAAATCAGGATACATAACAGCGGATGGTGATTTTTGCCTTAAGATATTGTTTAAATCATATGGTGCAATAATATCCTTACCCAATGTATTCAGATACTCAACGCAGTTTTTAAGTTCCCGAATATTTCCTCCCCACGGATAATTTTTTAATATTTCAGTTGCTTCAGTGGACAGCTCGAAACCAGCTTTTATATTATTTTTTTGATTTTCAAACAACAACAATATGTCATCAGGTCGCTCTCTCAAAGGAGGAAGTGTGAGTGGAAGTACATTCAGTCGATAATATAAATCATTCCTGAATTTACCCTCTTCAACCAAATGCCATAGATTCTTGTTCGTGGCAGAAATTATTCTGATGTCAACAGGAATTACATTGCTGCCACCGACTCTCGTCACTTCTCTTTCTTCCAGTACCCTTAACAATTTTGCTTGCATAATGCTGTTGATTTCCCCTATTTCATCCAGAAATATTGTCCCTTTATGCGCCAGTTCAAAATAGCCTGGTTTCCCGCCTTTTCTGGCTCCGGTAAATGCGCCTTCTTCATACCCGAACAACTCACTTTCCAGAAGATTTTCAGGCAAGGCTGCGCAGTTCACTGCGGTAAAAGGATGATTTCTTCTGTTGCATGCATTGTGTATGGCTTGAGCAAACATTTCCTTCCCTGTGCCGCTCTCTCCATAGATTATCATTGACAGGTCAGATTTGGCTTGTTTCTCGGCCAGTTTTTTTATTTGTATGAATGAATTGTCGCAGCTCAAAATATCATCGAAAGTATATTTGGCATTATAATTTTTGCCAACGAGCTTGGAACGCAGAATAAACTGTGACTGCTCTTTTTTGTTGAAATCGTTAATGATGATTACTGCGCTTGAAGCCTCGTTGTATGTAGTTACGGGAACTGTCTTGATGGAAAGATCCTTTGAACTATATTTGATGATAGTAGGTTCGCTTTCCTTTAAGGTTTTGAATACATTTTCGAATTCAATCTGGGGAATGATGTCCTTGATTTTTGAATTCAGCAAATTGCTTTTCCCGCCAAGTATGGCAAATGCCTTTTCGTTGAAAATGTCAATACTGCCTTCTCTGTCAATAATGATAATGCCGTCATCAACAACGTTTAAAAGACTTAGAATCTGGTTTTTCAATAGATTGCTTTTGTTCAATTGAGATATGAGGCTGTTGTTGACAATTTTTATGGTTTTCAGATATTCAATAAAATAGTCTTGCGTCAACAAATGTTCCAGGTTCAAAGAAATTGCTATTTCTGTCAAAGTATCGACATCTATTACCCTGTGTCCAATATCTATTATTTTATCAACAAAATCCGGCACGATTTCTGACTCTCCAGGTGTGATTGCAACATCTGTTTTATGGAAACTTTCTATTCCCGGGAAATAAGGCAAATATTTCAAATGATCCAATCCCAAATCATGAAAGAGTACGATTGTTTCCATTGTTGTCTCAAAATCGGTGTTGACAACCAAAACAGTGGTGCCGGAGGGTATTTTTTGGATTTGTTCATATTGGCGGTTGTTTATTGTGTTTTTAAAGACCAGTACCTTTGAATTCTTCGGTATGCTTCTAATAGACTTGTGGTACAAAGAAGGTATTGAAGTCAAGAACAAATCGGCATCAATTACCTCGTCGATGGTATTGTTATCGTAGGAATATGAACTTACTTCAACATCATCCTTAAACAAATTTTTTAATGCGTTGGAATGAAAGTCGGCATATTCTGAAGAGGTGGTAATTATAGCTATTTTTTTCATAACGGTCGTATCCTTTCTATAATTCTATGGGATAATTATAGCATAACTTTATCCCGGTTTATAGATATAACATTGAAGTATTTCTGGTGTTTTATATATTGCATAAAAAATAATTAATTTAATATTAAAATGCAAAGGCCTGAATTAATTGAAACGGCTGGGTGATAGCTTGCTAATTGGATATTGCTTGTTGTGGTTTTTGCTTGTTGGATGGACGGACTTAAATTGGCATGCTTTGTGCTTATGTAGATAGGTGTCGACAAACTGAAAAAAATGAATTCATTGTTTCAAGCAAATCAAAGTTACAATCTTATACGTATAAGTAAAGTGAAAATATGTTAGGAGACTGGAATTGATGATTAGAAACAGAGGGACACAAATAATAAAGAAGGGTTCTGTAGTCAAAGGAAAAATGAACGAACCTGAAATTGCACCGATATATCTTACGACTGCCTTCCATGGAAAAGATTTGGATGATTTGGAGAAATACTATTCTGAAAAAGGTTATACTTACAACAGAATCAGGAATCCGAACCGCGATGCTCTTGCAGAACTGGTAACATATCTGGAAAATGGAGAAGATTCAATGATTTGCAGTTCGGGTATGGCTGCGATATCAACAATATTTCTTTCGATGCTGGCAGTGGGTGACCATGTTGTTGCAAACAACAATTTGTACGGCGAGACCTTGGACTTGTTGAAGTCGCTGAAAAGATATGGTATTGAAACAACGGTTGTTGATTTCAACAACTTGGAAGAATTGGAAAGTGCCGTAAGAAATGAAACAAAGGTGATATATACGGAAACAATATCTAATCCGCTTATGACAATAGTTGACATTGAAGCGGTTTCCAATATTGCCCATAGAAACAATGCAAGACTGATTGTGGACAATACATTTGCGACATCTCTAATGTTCAGGCCGTTGGATTTTGGAGCGGATGTTTCGATCAACAGTCTAACGAAATTTGCAAACGGTCACAGTGACGTGGTAGGTGGAGCTGCAACATCCTCCAAAGAGTTGATAGGCAAAGCGAAAAGTTTGCAGGCTCTGCTTGGCTGTACAATGGATTCCTTTTCATCATTCTTGTGTCAGCGTGGCATCAGGACGATGGATCTTCGTGTAAAAAGGCAAATGGATAACGCGAATGCCTTGGCAGGAGTCTTGGATCGCAACCCCAATGTGCTGGGTGTCAATTATCCGAATCTGGAAGGGCATCCACAACATGAATTGGCAAAAAGAATTTTTGAAAATGGTTATGGTGCAATGCTAAGTTTTGAGCTTCCGGAGGACAGGGACAAAGTCAACAGGTTCATGCAAGAACTGGATATAGTCAAATATGCCATGACTCTAGGGGGATACAGCACAACCCTGTCTTACCCTGTTCTGTCTTCTCATTTCCAGTTTACCAAAGAAGAAAGATTGAAGATGGGAATAAGCGATGGGCTGATGAGGGTATCGGTAGGCATTGAGGATATTGAAGATTTGATAAATGATTTTACGAAAGCCTTAAGGGTGTTTGAATAAATATTGGATTTACAGCAACAAAAACAACAGTTTATTTAAGTGCAAAATTAATGATTTTAATTAGGAGTGTTTTATGAAAGAATATAGGAAAATGAATATTGCGTTTGCATTAATACCTGTGCTTACATTAATAGCCAGCTTGATAGTATGTTTGAGGTATTTGGGCACCGGACCACATATACCGATTGTGTTTTCTGCGGCGGTAGCAGCTGCCGTTGCGATTGCAGCCGGTTTTAAATGGGAAGAAATTGAAAAATACATAATAGAAACTATGGGGAATTCGCTTCAAGCAATTGCGATTCTCCTCGTTGTAGGGATTCTTATAGGCACATGGATACTGGCAGGCGTAGTTCCGTCGATGATATATTATGGATTGCTTATAATATCGCCCAAGGTATTTCTAATTGTAGCTTGTGTTCTGTCTGCAATTGTATCGATTGCTACGGGAAGTTCGTGGGGTACAGTTGGAACAATTGGTATTGCACTAATAGGAATAGGTGAAACCATGGGTATTCCGCTCCCAATGGTAGCGGGAGCAATAATATCGGGAGCTTATTTTGGAGACAAGATGTCTCCCTTGTCGGATACTACCAATCTTGCACCTGCAATGGCAGGATCCGAACTTTTTGAACACATTAAGCATATGGTATACACCGTAGGACCAAGTATTTTGATATCCCTGGTGCTATATGGAATATTGGGAATAAAATACGGCAGCAGCACACTGGACGGATCCAATATTGAAATAATATTAAATGGACTATCCTCCAATTTTGTTATCAATCCAATACTTTTAGTACCACCGGTCATGGTAATTATTATGGTAATAAAGAAGGTTCCGGCTTTACCAGGATTATTTTTAGGAGCATTGCTGGCAGCTGTACTCGCTATGGCGATACAAAAAGCTTCCCTGGATGATGTGGTGAATGTAGCGCATTATGGATTCAGTTCTGATACGGGTATAGCTGTTATTGACAAGTTGTTGAATCGAGGCGGAATGTCGAGTATGTCCTGGACGATATCACTAATACTCGTGGCAATGGCATTTGGAGGCATACTGGAAAAGACAGGAATGTTGCATGTCATGATTGAAAAAATTCTTGCGAGGGCCAATAGCACAGGATCTCTTGTTTTATCAACAGTGCTTACATGTCTTGCGATTAACATCCTTACTGCAAGCCAGTATTTGTCAATTATCATAACAGGCAGCATGTTTAAAGAAAGGTATGCAGAGCAAGGCTTGCATCCCAAAAATCTTTCCAGGGTTCTTGAGGATTCGGGTACTGTGATATCACCGTTAATCCCGTGGAACAATTGTGGTGCCTTCATGGCATCCACTTTGGGAGTTGCGACCTTGGCTTATTTGCCTTATGCGTTCCTGTGTTATATTAATCCTATAATATCGGTTATATATGGATACACTGGATTAACTATAGAAAAGCTAGGTAATGATGAAGTTGAAACGGAGAGTATTTAACGAGTTTAGTTAATTCAAAAATTAAATAAAGCAAAGATAATATAGTATTTAATGATTTGTTCAACTTGTAATGAATTTATGATTATTAGGCAAACCCAAGTATATTATAGCTGTTTAAAGCCTTGAAAAATTGTTTAGAGTCAAGTGTAAAATGTAAAGATGATGAGGCTCTTTACTGACTGTTGATGTAATGAGGCTTTAAAATACTCAAATCGAGGGTGACATTTGTCACCCTCTCCTTTTGTTAAGGCAATCTTTTGTTGTTTATTTCAGGGTTATTAATCCTTAAGATTCTTAAGTTTATAGGCAACCTGATAATATTTTATATTATAACCTTCCTCGGTCAATATTTTGGCGATCCTTCTTGGTCCAAATCCATTTTTATTCAATTCTTCAATCATCTGGTCCATTTTATTGGTTTTGCTTATTAGGTTTGAGACAAATTCAATATTATTGTTATCTGCTTCAGTGTGTTTATCGACAATTTCTTCATCAGCGGGTATTTCTCCCATACCCATATCAGGAATATGATTTACATCTACAATTACATCCACGTAATTCTCTGAAGAAATATAATTGATTAAAGGTACGGCTTCATCTATGCTTGCAAATATTATATCCCTGAATTGTCTTATGTTTCGGGGATAATATCCGTTCAACAGTTTCTTTTTTGCTTCAGGCGTAAATTCAATGGATAAATTGATTTTGTATCTTTTCTTGCTTGAAGCTATGTACCTGTCGGCAAAGTTGTCTATGATGGTTCTTTTTTCAGAGAGCGTTCTTTCTCTCAAAGGAGGCAATGCCAGTATGTTTTGTGCCAGTCTCTGATACAATGCGGGTGTCAACACATCTACAAGGTTTTCTGTTGATGCGCCAATAACAATTACTTCTACAGGTATGTATTTTGTTCCGCCGATACGTTTGATTTTCTTGGATTCCAGGGACTTGAGAAGCAAATCCTGATAATTTTCAAGTCGATGAGTTTCATCGAGAAAAAGAATACCTCCATTGGCTATCTCAAACAGACCTTTCTTATTCTTGGATCCGGTATATGCTCCTTCGGCACTTCCGAATATCTCCATGGCTGCAATATCGGGATTTGTAAACTGAGCGCAATTCACTTCAACGAAAGGTGCATCCTTGCTGATGACGCCTATGCTTTTGGCATAATGGTATATGGCCTCTGCCAGCATGGTTTTTCCGGTACCTGATTCGCCGGTTATGATGCAGTGGCGTGGGCCGCCTAAAGCGCCAACGGTTTTCTTCGCTTTATAGATTGTATTTTTCAGGCTTTGATCCCAACCTATAATTTTTGAAAATATATCATCTCCGATTGTCATATCCAGATCTGATGATTTATCCATTTCGAATTCTTCTGAAAAAGTTGGTATTGATTTGGTTATGGCATGGGCTCCAACAAGCTGGTCGTTTATTAATATGGGGTAGCCCTTTGCCTTGTACTGATTGAGAACATTTGATCCCAATTCGTTTATTTCAATAGCTTTACCGGTAGTTAGAACTTGCACCAAAACACTGTCTTTATATATTTCTTCTATAGGCTTGCCTATCATCATTTCCTTTGTTTGTGAAAACATGCGTGCGTATTGGTTGTTGGCATAAACAAGCATCCCGTTTTGGTCAACTATACTCAGGCCATCGTCAAAGGAGTTGATGATTGACTTTAGCAGTTCTAAATTTTCTAAAATTGCAATATTATTTAGCATTTTTGATACTCCTTGGTAATTGGTAGACTACAGTAATTCAATGGCTTCATCAACACTACAGATTTTAACACCCAAAGTATCCTTCAGCATGCGAAGGCTTTGCTCAAAATCTATTTCAGGAAAAGTGGCAGTAGATTCCCGGGGGACAATCAGTTGATAATCCAGGTTGAAACCGTCTACGCAGGTTTGCCTGCCGGAAATATGAAGATATAATCCTGTAATAATCAATGTATCCACACCCAATTCTCTCAACAATAAATCGAGATTTGTTTTGTAGAATGCACTATAACTTCGCTTGTTTACTACATAGTCACCATCCTGTGGTGCAAGTTCGTCGACGACTTCAGCTTCCTTGGTGCCGGCAATAGCGTGGTCGCCCCATATTTCCAATTCTTTGTCTTCTCCGACGATATGTGTGTCATTGGCATATATAACAGGTACATCTTTCTTTCTTGCTTCCTCTGTCAGGCGAGCAATTGGATTAATGACAGATTTGCTTGTATCACGAGAAACTGCTCCTGTAATAAATTCATTTAAAACATCGATAACGATAACGGCATATTTACTCATTAGACTCTCCTTGAATTACTTTTTATCAATTAACAATATCCATAACTCAATTATAGGCAGAATAAATTAGATAAGTCAATTACTAATACTGATTCTTGCGTTTAACACTGGAATATTTTGTAACAATTTGTTAGTGATAATAACAATTTCTAACAGCGTTTTTGTATACTCAAATTTTTTGTTCACGGAATATTTGCAATTATGTTTGAATTTTTTGATTCGCAGAGGAGGATCTTAATATCATAAAGAACATTTCAAGCATGAAAGTGGACGTTTCAAACTTGAAATGCCGATAAAGGGCTAAAATTGAATTTATAAGGGAAATTAATCGAAAGTATTTCAAACTTGAAATGGACCCTCTGGATTTAAAGGGAAATAGGGCGAAAAAAGGGCGGTTTTTTTGGCATGTAAATTGCATAAGTAGAAATATATATTTATTTAGGAGGAATTATGAAAAAAATAGGTTTCATTGGTTTAGGAGTTATGGGTAAGAATATGGCTTCCAATATCTTATCTGCCGGATATGAGTTGACAGTATACGATGTTATAGAGGCTAATGTGGAAGATATGGTATCCAAGGGGGCCTTGGCAGGTTCTTCACCGGCGGATGTAGCTTCAAAATCTGAAGTTGTATTTACATCCCTTCCGAATTCTGCAATTGTAGAAGCCGTTGTCTTGGGAGAGAATGGTGTTCTAAGTGGTTGTGAAGAAGGAACCATCATAGTGGATTTAAGCAGTATAACGCCAAAATCAATTAGAAAAATACATAAAATATGCAGCGATAAAAATGTTGAGGTAGTGGATGCGCCTGTTAGTGGAGGAGCTGCAGGAGCTGAAAAGGGAACATTAACAATAATGATTGGTGGATCGAAAGAAGTAGTTGAAAAAATCACACATGTCCTTTCATCCATAGGATCGAAAATCAACCATGTAGGAGAAATAGGAGCTGGAGATACTGTTAAGGCCGTCAACAACCTGCTGCTTGGAGCAAACATGGTAGCTGTTGCGGAGGCTCTTGTTCTGGGTAAAAAGGCTGGTCTTCTTGCTGATACCATGTATGACATAATCAGTAAAAGTTCAGGAGGTTCATATGCCTTAAATGCCAAATATGACAACTATATTTCGAAAGGCAATTTCGATCCTGGATTCATGATAGATCTTCAATATAAGGATCTCCAGCTTGCAATAGACACTGCAAAAGACCTTCAGGTTCCTCTTGTGACAGGAAACATGGCGCAACAGATGTTTGAGGCTGCAAGGGCAGAGGGCTTTGGCAAGGAAGACATATCAGCTGTAATCAAGGTCTTTGAAAAATGGGCTGATGTGGAAGTGAGAAGCGAAAAATAATATATAAGGAAGTAAAAAATGTCAATTAAGGAAATGATTGTTGAAAAATCACCGTTGACTTTCGGTGATATTTTGGAAATTGCAGAGAGGAATGATGCGAGAGTCGTTGATGTCATACTGGAAGAAGCCCAGATAATGACAGGTCTTTCAAGAGAAGAGGTTCTCAAGGATGTAATGGTGGAACTGGAGCACAACCTTGAAGCGATACAAAGAGGAATGACTGATGGTGAAAGCCCTATCATGGGTACTGTTGGAGCGGATCTTACTGCAAATGGCATGGCTGAACTTTTCAAGGATGAATTTATCAACAGAGCGTTGATATACACGCTGTCAGCCCAGGTTGGAAACCATGTAATTGGACTTAATCCGTGTGCGGGAACAGGCGATTCATGTCCATATACGGGCTTTGTAAGAGCTATGAAGGATATGGACTATGACTGGAACACAATTGCTGAAACTGCAGCACTTATGCTAAAGGTGGGGTCCTATTTCAGAGTTGGAAAGACTACGACAGGATGCAATATGGAAGGATTTGGAGCTGGAGCTACAGCGGTTGCGGCAGCAGTGGTTTCCCTTAAGAACGGAACTCCAAAAGAAATGGAGAGAGCAATGGTTCTTTCAATATCTCCTACGGTTGCCGTTCCGTGCACTCCAAGGGTAATGGTTCCGGGACTTTGTGCTACGCATATTGGTGGAGCGATAGTTGTAGGAAACCTTAGTGCAGGGCTTGCGCTTAATTCAAATATTGAAGTTAATGTACCCATAGATGTAATGATGGTTATGGCTGCAGAGGTCCATCCTGTATCTGCAAAACAGGTCGTGCCGGTAGTGGTTGACTATCTTCAGCCTTTCTTCAAGACAAAGCCCGAAGTTGAGGCTTTGATAACCGATGAAGTGAAAGAAGCGGAAAAGGAAATAATGGATTCAATGCTTGTGAAGGCTGGCGAAAAGGCGAAGACAATCGCCAAGGGAGTTGCGCCTATAACCAACACTCTAGGAGAGGCTGTCGTTGGTGGAAGCAGCCAGGCTGTAGGATCGCCTACAAACACTGCAAGAATAGCCCATTATCTGGCAAAGGGAAAAGGCAAGATTAAAAAGGTGACCGTTGAACTATATCCTGAACTTTTTGCAAGAAGAGGAATAAACATGCCTGGTGTTGTGATGGGAGCCGTATTTGGAGCATCTACTGCCGATTACAAGATGTATAAGGAAGCTATAGGAATGACACGGTCAAAGGGTATTGAAATTGATGTAGTGAAGGGTACGGAGTATTCAATACAAAAGGTTACCATAGAAACTGATGAAACTACAGTAATGATTGATGCCCTCAACAGAGGCGGCGGAAGACTGGTTCTCAGAGATGCATCTCCATCAAGAGAAGAAGCTGAAAAAATTGCCAATGACCTTGGCATAGTGCTTGTGAATGCATAAAGGAGTTGATTGAAATTAATATTATTGAAAGAATAATAGCGAAACATGCAGGCGTTGATACGGTAACTGTCGGTGAAGAACTGAGCATGGATGTGGATCTTGCCATAGCCCATGACGTTACAGCGCCTATGGCAATAGAACAGTTCAAGAAAATCGGAGTAGAGCATGTATTCGACAAGAAAAAGATAGCACTTGTATCCGATCATAATATTCCTTGTGCCAGTGTGAATTCCAGAGTGCAGCACAAGACACTCCAGTCTTTTGCAGACGATTATGGAGTGCATTATTACGGAAGAAGCGAGGGAGTTATCCATCAGGTTATAAGTGAAGAGAACCTATATAAGAAGGGCGACATAATAGTCGGTGCGGATTCCCATACCTGTACTGCCGGAGCTTACGGAGTGGTGGCGATACCTGTTGGATCCACTGAACTGGCAGCTGTCATGGCTCTTGGAAAGATAGACTTTGAGGTTCCCGTAACAAACCTTATATCAATAGATGGAGAACTAAATCCGGGAGTATATGCAAAGGATATCATCCTCCACGTAATAGGGAAATTCGGAACAAATGGATTTACAGACGAAGCTGTAATATTTTCGGGAAATGTAATACTTGGACTTACAAACGAAGAAAAAATGACTATTTCAAACATGATGATAGAAATGGGAGCAATGATAGGGTTTATCGACCAGGGAGATGAGGAAATTGGAGAAGTTCACAAGACTTACAAGATAGATGCATCTTCCATAGTTCCTTGTGTAGCATGTCCGTCATCACCAGGAAATGTAAAGCCTGTGGCTGAAGTGGCAGGAGTCAGGATCAACCAGGTTGTTCTTGGCAGCTGTACTAATGGAAGATATTCCGACATGAAAATTGCTGCTGACATACTAAAAGACAGAGTTGTTGCACCAGGAGTAAATATGATAGTAGTGCCCGGTTCGAAATCCATAGCACAGAGAATGGATGATGACGGACTGACGAAGATATTCAGGGATGCAGGCGCAATGGTTACAAATCCGGGATGCGGACCTTGCTTTGGAGCACATCAGGGACTCTTGAATTTCGATGATGTGGCTGTTTCATCAACAAACAGAAACTTCCCGGGAAGAATGGGTCACAAGGACGCAAGCATATATCTGGCTTCTCCAAGGATTGCGGCTGAAAGTGCTGTAGAAGGTTGTCTGACAGTTCCGGGAACTGTAGAACCATTGGAGGTGAAGTGATGGAAAAGATAGTAGGAAGAGGATTCCTGTTTGGAGAGAACATAGACACTGACCAGGTGCTTCCGGGTTTTGCCATGTCTTACCCGCCTGAAGAGCTTAAGAAGGTTGCCCTTTGCGGGAGCAGCATACCTGATTTTGCAGAAAGGGTTCAACCTGGTGACATAATATTGGCTGATGACAATTTTGGATGCGGTTCTTCAAGGGAACAGGCACCTTTGGCGCTTAAAAGCACAGGAATGGGAGCCATTATATCAAGCTCCTTTGCAAGAATATTCAGAAAAAATTCCATTAACATCGGGTTGCCCGTGATGGTGACGGATGCGATGGAAATGATAAAAGCGGAATACAAGGAAGGAGATATGCTTGAGCTTGATGTCGAAAATGCGATATTGACCAATTTAAGATCTCAAAATAAATATAAGTTAACAAAGCTTTCACAAACGACTTTTGAAACATTGGAAGCGGGCGGCTTGATAAACAAGGTTAGAATAAAACTAATTAACAGAGGTGAAATCAGTGAGTAAACAAAGACCGAACACGGAAAGAATTATTAGAGAAAATATGGATCGTATTAGAGCATACGAAGATGCATTTGGAGTGAAGATGCCTTGGGCTGATGAAGACGGAGTGGTTCACGACCTTCCTGATGCATACCCAAGGGAGGTTTGCGGAGTAGTAAGAAGCGGTTACAGGATATCTGAACTTGGAAGAAAGGCTGCTGAAACAGGCATACCTGTAATGAATCCTATACTTGGAAGAAATTCGGCGGAAGAGACATGGAACGAGTCTGAAGCAATGCACAAAATGGCTGAAAAGCTTGGAGTTAAATTTTTCCATTTCGTACACTCTGAAGCAACAAGACATATCGATCCCCTGGACGGACTTGAGCTAATAGAACAGTCAAGGGGAAAGGGAGGAATCACTCCTGCCGGAGAAAGAGAATATGTGCAAAAAGGCGGCGGATCTGTTCATCCGATGAGAATCAACGCAACCGGAGACACTACTTACCTGAACGTACTTAATGCACTTGTTGCGGGATTTGACGGTACGGATATAGGTCCTGTAGTTCACGTCCATTTTGGAGGCAGGGGAATCCACGACTTCAGGACGAAGGTTGAAAGCGGATACAAGGCTATACAGATCTGTGCTGAAAACAATATGTTCATACAGTTGGATACCCACAAGCATATCAACAACATCATGGGAACAGACGGAATGGCACTGGCAATGTGCATGCTTTCAGAAGGACTTGCAGTAAAGGCGGGAATGGACCCTGCACTTAGCGGAATTCAAATGAATGTAGCTGGAATAAACCTCATTGCGGACCTTGCCCTTGTTAAGGCATTCAGGGAATCTATTTGGAGCGAGTTCATAATATCGGTACCTGAAACATTCCAGAATCCTCCTGCAGACCTTATTGCAGAGCAGGGACATTTCGCGAGAATGGCTCTAAGCGCAAAGCTTGCAGGAGCGAACTTCTACAGACCTAAGGCTGCAGAGAATGTTGGAATACCAACAGGAGAATCCATGGCCAAGGCAATGTGGGCGTCTCAAAACGTTTTTGAAAATGTACACAAGGTTGAAATAAACGACCCTGCAATTGACAAGAGAAAAGTTGAAATCCAGGAAGAAGCAATGGCAGTTCTTACTGCGGCGCTAAAGCTTGACAAAATGCTCAAGGTTGAGGAAGTAAATGCAGACTTCTGGAACAAGTTTGAAGATACAGAGCTTATAGACCTGATAGTTGAAGCAGGTAGAAGCGGTATCCTTGATACACCAAGATCTGGTGGCTGGGACCTGAAGAGATTCGTTAAGACCCACAGGGATACTGACGGTATCAGAAGATATATTAACGGACACACTCCGCTGGGAGTAGACGAAAAATATATGCCTGTATCCTATTCGGATGTAAAGGTGGAAGAAAGAGCACCAATAATCTACAAGGAAAAAGTGGTTATGGCTACAGTTGGAGCAGATGCACACGTTGTAGGAATTAATATGATAAAGGAAGCCATCGAGCAGGCTGGATACGAAGTTATATTCCTTAGAGGAATGAACCTTCCTGAAACGGTAGCTGAGGTTGCAGCCGAAACAAATGCTTCTGCAATAGGAATAAGCAATCTTCTTGGACTTGGAGTTGATCTTTTCCCAAGAGTTGACAAGCGTCTAAAGGAACTTGGAATCAGAGACAAGGTAGCACTGTTCGCCGGTGGAAGAATTGCTGAAAAGGAAGAAGAGCATGAAATGTTCGAGAAAAAGATTAAGGAAGAAGGAACTGGATTTTTAGGAGTTGATGCATTCTTTGGTCCAGGAACAGACCCCAAGGATACAGTAGACTTATTAAATGAAAAACTTGGAAACAAGTAGGAGGTACTGACATGAAGCAGGACAAGACACGTGTAGTAATAATGAGAGCAGGAACGAGCAAGGGTATATTCATAAATGAAGAAGTTCTTCCAAAGGATGATGCTGAAAGAACAAGCAGAATTCTCAGAATATTTGGAAGCCCTGATATAAGACAGATAGACGGGCTTGGAGGAGCTGAACCCCTTACAAGCAAGATGGCTATTATTGGAAAGTCCACAAGAGAAGATGCCGATGTTAACTATACATTCGGCCAGGTATCATATGTTGCTCCTACAATCGACTATTCAGGAAACTGCGGCAACATTTCTGCAGGGGTAGGACCTTATGCAGTAGACGAGGGACTTGTTGAAGTTACCGAGCCTTACACTACAGTAAGGGTGCACAATACAAATACCGGCAAGATTCTTGTAGAGACAGTGAAGGTGGAAGATGGTATAGCAGTAGTGGATGGAGACTATGCAATAGCAGGAGTTCCTGGAACAGGACAGAAAATTGAAATAGATTTTTCCGATACTGCAGGTTCAAAGACAGGAAAGCTTCTTCCTACTGGAAATCCTGTTGACAAGATGACAATATCAGAAATCGGAGAGATTGAATTTTCACTTGTTGATGCTGCAAATCCGGTTATATTCGTAAGAGCAAAAGATTTGGGACTTACAGGAATAGAAACACCAAGTCAGATAGACAAGGATGAAAGAATACTTGGCATTCTGGAAGAAATCAGAGGAAATGCCGCAATTATTATTGGAGCAGCAAAGGATCTTGATGATGCACTTAAAAATGCACCTGCATTCCCAATGGTTGCATTTGTATCAGAATCACAGGATTATACGGCATTTGGTTCTAACAAAAAAATTGGTGAAGATGCAACAGACTTTGTTTCAAGACTTATGTTTATGCAGGTAATCCACAAGACTTATGCCGGAACAGGTACCATATGTACAGGCGCTGCAGCAAGAATTGAGGGAACACTGGTAAATGAAGCAATGAAAGCAAAGAACAAGGGACAGGAAAGCATATTGAAAATCGGCCATCCATCAGGAACAATCACCATTGATGTAGAGGCACACAAGGATGACAACGGCTGGATACTTGACAAAGCTGCCATAAACAGGACTGCAAGAAGAATAATGGACGGTTTCTGTTACACACCTGCCGGGGAGTAATTAAATGGAAAGGTACGATTTTCATATAATTGATATAGGAAGTACCTATACAAAACAAAGACTGTTCAGAAACAGTGAGTTGGTGGCTACAGTTCAGTCGCCAACCACTGTAAAAAATGTATATTCAGGCATAAAGAACGGACTTGATTTGATGAAGGAAAGTCTTGACGAAGAGAAAATAGAGGCTGAATTCGTGCTGTCTTCAAGCAGTGCTGCAGGAGGTCTAAGAATGGTTGCCATTGGTTACATGATGAGGGTTACTGCAAAGGCGGCAAAGGAAGTGGCAATGAATTCAGGGTCCAAGATACTTGAAATCCTGTCAAATGAGGATCCTGCTGATTTTCGGGTTCAGGTTTTAAAGGAAATAAGCCCTGACATAATACTTCTTGCCGGAGGAACCGATGGCGGAGATGAAAAATCAATAATTGAAAATGCCGAACTGATTGTTCAAAGTGAAACAAATGCGGTAGTTGTCATAGCGGGTAATCTCAATGCACAGAGGAAAGTAGCCAAAATTCTCAAGGCTGGAAACATCAATCACATCAGAGTACCCAATATCATGCCTACAATACACGAGTTGCGGGTGAAGGAAGCAAGAGAAGCAATTCATATGGAATTCATCAAGGAGATTACCAAGGCTGAAGGACTTAATGCTCTGCAG
Source organism: Dethiosulfatibacter aminovorans DSM 17477 (assembly GCF_900142005.1). Lineage (GTDB taxonomy): Bacteria > Bacillota > Clostridia > Tissierellales > Dethiosulfatibacteraceae > Dethiosulfatibacter > Dethiosulfatibacter aminovorans. The sequence goes on along the minus strand of NZ_FQZL01000004.1, from coordinate 14,185 downwards.
CAGGTAATAACCAATGATAAGATCATTCCAACGCCTGGAGCGGTCCTCATGGCAGCAGAGCTTCTTGCCAAGGGAACCTACAAGACCGAAGGAATAGGAGAACTTGTAATAGTCGACCTTGGCGGGGCCACTACGGACATACATTCTGTGATTCCCCAGATGGAAGAGCTTGATGCAGAGGAAAGAGGCCTTGTAGTAACAAATGAGAAGCAGATGTCTTACAGGACCGTTGAAGGAAATCTTGGATTGAGGATAAGCGCCGTAGGAATTATAGATGCAGTTGATTCAAGGATAATACTTGAAAAAAGAAATCTTAATACTGCAGAAATGGTTCATGAGTTTGAAGAGTATTGTGAAATGGTTGAGGAAAATCCGTCTCATCTGGCATCAAATGAAAGAGAAGAGCTTTTCGATACTCTCCTTGCAGAGACTGCAGTGGAAGTTGCCTTGAAAAGGCATGCAGGAAGATATGCATCGGAAGCGGACGCCTTCAAAGGATATAATACCGGAATGCCTATTGGAAGAGACTTGAGAAATGTAGATCTTGTCATAGGTGTCGGCGGTATATTTTCACATAATGATGAAGAGAAAAGCAAGGCTATCATAAGAGAAGCCTTGAAAGATAGAAACATGTCGTTGCTTCCTAAAAATCCAAAAATCATCATCGACAAGGATTATCTGCTTTTTGCAGCAGGAAATATAATGGAGCAGGACAAGGATTATGCCATGGAAGTCTTGAAAAGGAAATTTTTGGCAGAAAAATAATAAATTATTCGGGAGATTAAAATGAATGCAAGAGTTGAATTGAAGAAAATGTTGGAAGCAAAGGAAATTTTGGTAGCGCCGGGAGCTCATGATGTGCTCACGGCAAGAGTTATAGAACAGGCGGGATTCAAAGCTGTTTATATGACAGGATATGGACAGGCTGCAAGTGCGCTTGGAAAGCCTGATGTAGGTCTTTTGACCCTTACAGAAATGGTTGACAGGGCTGCGAAATTTGTAAGTGCAGTAGATGTTCCTGTAATTGCAGATGCGGATACTGGATTTGGAAATGCACTAAGCGTAATGAGAACTGTAGAACTTTATGAGAAGGCAGGAGTGGCTGCCATACAGCTTGAAGATCAGGTGGCACCTAAGAGATGCGGGCACATGCTTGGAAGACAAGTTGTCCCTATGGAAGAAATGGTTGGAAAAATTGAAGCTGCCAGAGAAGCTAGAACAGATGAAAATATGCTTATTATTGCAAGAACAGATGCAAGAACAAATCACGGTTTCGAAGAAGCGCTTAAAAGAGTTAAAGCCTACGAAGCTGCAGGGGCGGACATAATTTTCCTTGAGTCACTGGAAGCTGAAGAAGAAATGGAGATCCTGAACAAGGAAATAAAAGCACCAACTTTGGCAAATATGGTTGAAGGTGGAAGAACTCCTTTATTCACAAATGCAAAATTGCAAGACCTTGGTTACAACCTTGTAATCTGGCCTACAGCATCGACATATGTCACTGCATTCATGATGCAGAAGCTTATGAAGGAATTGATGGAAAAGGATACAACTGAAGGAATGATGAATGAGATGATTGAATTCCCTGATTTCAACAAGCTTATAGGACTTGAAGAATATAACGCGATGGGAAAGAAATTTATTAAGTAGGAAATTTTTGGCATCCTTGATTGTTCACCGAATAAATGAAATGATCATCCTGCCCGATATTGCAAATAGACTGCAGAACAGTGAATGGCAGTATTGAGTCGGGATATGAAAATGACAGGATTAAAATATGATGGGATGCTGGATTTTTTAAAATATATTTGGAGGTTTTTATGTCAGTATTAATTATTAAAAATATTGGAACAATGGTCTCGGGAGATATCAAGAATCCAATATTGGATGCAAATACAGTAGTAGTAGAGAATGGTGTGATTAAGGAAGTAGGTGGAGTGGAGATTGAGAAAAAATATACTGCCGAAAGTGTTATTGATGCAAACGGTACCACACTTATTCCCGGTATAATAGACACTCATGTACACCCTGTTTTGGGAGATTTTTCACCTAGACAAAGTATTGTCGGATTCATGGAAAGCTCGGTACACGGTGGAATAACAACCTTCATATCTGCGGGTGAGCCCCATACTCCAGGAAGACCAAAGGACAGAGCAGGTACAAAGGCTCTGGCAGTATTGGGAAAGAAAAGCTCAATGAATTTCAAGCCAGGTGGAGCAAAGTTCCATGGAGGTTCACTCATTCTTGAGCAGGGACTCATAGAGGAAGATTTTAAGGAGCTTGCGGCTGAAGGTGTTGATGTAGTTGGTGAAGTCGGTCTTGGTACAGTAAAGAAGCCTGAAGATGCAGCGCCTATGGTCAAATGGGCCAAGGAAAATGGAATGACAGTAATGATGCATACAGGTGGAACAAGCATTCCAGGCAGCAGTTCAATATCAGCCAATGACGTAATTGCTACTGATCCTGATGTTGTTTCGCATATAAACGGCGGACCTACTTCAATACCTGTAGAGGAAGTAGACAAGTTGATAGATGAAACCGAACTGAGCCTTGAGGTTATCCAGTGCGGAAACTTTAGAATACTTAAACATGTTGCGGAGAGGCTTGCAGAGAAAGGCCAATTAAACAGGATTCTTATGGGAACTGATGCCCCTTCCGGCACAGGAGTTATACCTCTAAGTCAGATAAGAACCATGTCATACCTTGCATCATGCTGTGAAGGTGTTTCGGCTGCAGAAGCAATCTGCATAGGAACTGGAAACAATGCTGACAAGTTCAAGCTGAACAGAGGAAAAATTGAAGCGGGAAGAGAAGCTGACTTTGTAATAATGGATGCACCTATGGGTTCTGCCGGAAAAGATGCTTTGGAGGCACTGGAAGTAGGAGACCTTCCGGGTATTGCATTTGTTATTGTTGATGGAAATGTTGTAGTCAAGAAAAGCAAAAATACACCACCGGCAACCAGACAGCCGTCAATAGTTTAATTTAGGAGCAAGCAAATGATAAATATTGATTTGGAAAAATGCATAGGGTGCAAGCTTTGTGAAAAAAATTGTCCCCTGGATGCTATTAAAGTAACAGACAAAAAAGCTGCAACAAATGATGCATGCGTAAGCTGTGGAATCTGTTCAAGGGTATGCCCTGTAGATGCAATAGAAAAAACTGTTGGAGAAAAGGACAGTGCAAATGAAACATGCACTCACTGTCCTGTAAGGTGCTCAATACCTGTAGGGCAGACAGGTGCCTGTAAAAGATACACAAACAACAATGGAACACTTGAAAGAAACAGAAAGCTTGTAGTTGAGGCAATAACAAATGAACCGGCAATAAGAAACCTTCCATACAAGCCCTTGATAACTGCTGTTGGAGGAGGAACAAACTATCCGTGCTGCAGACCGGCTCCGTACATAGTACAGGAGAAGGTGGAAGGCGTAGACGTTGTGACTGTCGTTACTGAAGCACCCCTTAGCTATAGTGGCGTAAAGGTCAAGCTTGACACAAACCTCCATATCGGTGAAGAAGGAGCAAAGGTAAAAAGAGATGGAAAGCTTGTTGGTATGGTTACTACCGAGGAATATGGTTCAAAGATGCTTACAATCGGTGGTGCAAACCTTCTAAGCAACGGTAATGACGGGTTCATAGTTGCAAAGACGATTGTAGACCTTGCAAACGGCAGAAGAGTGACTCTTAAGGTTGATCAGGGAAGTAAACTTGAAATTCAGCAAGGTCACGCTCCTATAATCGACGGACAGGAAGAGAAGCTTATGAGAGTTGGTTGCGGAAGTGCTACCATAGGTATGTTTGCCAAGAGATTTTCTGAAGTCGTTGATGAAGCTGTAATACTTGACTATCATGTTATAGGACTTTTGTCTGAGCATATGGCTGGAGCAGACGTTGGAATGAAGTACAGCGGAGTTGTTCCATTTGGAACAAAGTCTACAGTTGGAAGATACTTTGGTGTACACGGCCACGGCTGGGGTGGTACTGAAGTTATGAATCCAAGAGATGCCATAGTTTCTGTGGATATGAACCTTGCAAAAGAAGGTATGAAAATATTGGTAACGGAAACCACCGGACAAAAGGCTGCCCTTTTTGCTGTAAAAGCTGACGGTTCTGTTGAGTCCGTTGACATGACTCAGGAAGTAATGGATGCTGTCAATCTTATAAAGGAAACCTGTGAAGTGTCGAAGACTTCGGTAATCTACACTGGAGGAACAGGAGGAAGTGCAAGAGCTGGAGCTGTTAACTTCCCCAAAAAGCTTTCTGATGCGGTCCACAATGAAGAGATAAATATGACTGTAGCTGGTGCGCCTGCGTTCATACTGCCTGGTGGAGGAATCAACTTCATGGTTGATGTATCGAAAATGGTTGAGGAATCTACAACTTGGGTACCGACGCCTGCGACAGTTGCACCAGTTGAATATACAATGACAAGAGAGAAGTATGAAGAGCTTGGCGGACATGTTGCCAGCATAAGAAGCAAAAAAGAAGTAATGAAAGAACTGGGACTTTAGAATTATGCTTCAGATCCTTGATGAAAGCAGGACCTTTCTAGACTATGGTCCCATCCAGATGGTTATTGATATAAGGACCAATGGCAAGGGACAGGTGAAAATCGCCGAAAAAGTTGCACAGGACCTGATTGAACAATTCAATAGAATGCTGGTATATATGAAAATAATAAAATCCCATGAAAGCTATAGAGTAATGGGTGAATATCCGCTTGTATTGAACAAGATGATATCTGCAGTAAATCTATTAGGGGACAGTTCTTTCAGCCCCCTGGCAGCAGTGGCAGGTTCCTTTTCCGAATATGCCCTTGAACGGGCATTGAAGTATGGAGGAGAAAGAGTCATAGTTAACAATGGAGGAGACATTGCACTCAAAGACTTGACAGGCAAGTCATTCATTGTTGGAATTCCGATTGAAGACCTTACTCAGGGACTCAGGATTGAAATAACTCCAGAAATGAAGATTGAAGGAATATGTACAAGCGGTCTGGGAGGAAGAAGCTTCACTAAAGGAATAGCCACAAAGGCAGTAGCCCTTGGACAAAAGGCTTCGGTTGCTGATGTGTGTGCAACTTATCTTGGAAATATGACCAATGTGGATGACCCCAATATCATAAGGGTGCCGGCTGAAGAGATTGATGAAGGAACAGATATACCGGGGCATTTGATAACTGTAAAAGTAGGCAAAATTGATAGACAAAAGAAACTTATGGCGTTGCTTAATGGATTTGAAGCTGCAGAAGGATTGGTTGAAAATTCTATAATCACAGGTGCTGCAATAGTGCTTGAAAAGGATATATTGACAATCCCTGAAGGGATTGCAGTAATAAAATAAAACTACAGGAGAGTACAAAATGGATGTTAAAGATATTAAAATCAGAAAATTTTATACAAATGTTGAGGAAATAAACAGCGACGGTGGAAAAGAAATAGAAGGAAATCAGCATAAGAGAGTTGCAATATGCGCTGTAATAGAGAATCCATTTGCTGGAAAATATGTTGACGATTTGGAATTCCTTTCAGATTGGGGAGCATACATAGCTCCAATCATGGTGGAAAAGGGACTTGCCGCTGCAGGACTTAAGCCTGAAGAAGTAGAGTCATACGGTAAAGGTGCAATAGTAGGTGCAAACGGTGAACTGGAGCATGCTGCCGCAATTATGCATCCAAAACTTGGAAAGCCTTTCAGACAGGCAATTGTAAGAGGTCTTGCTCTTATTCCTTCAAACAAGAAAGTAGGAACAATGGGCACGTCTTTAGACATCGGATTAAACCATAAGGATGCAGCGTTCATCCGTACTCATTTCGATTCAATGGAAATAAGAATTCCCGATGCTCCAATGGCTAATGAAATAGTACTGGGTCTTGTAATCACAAACTGCGGAAGACCTCATCCAAGAGTTGGCGGACTTACAATAGAAACTGCTAAATTCGAAGACGGTTTGAGATAATCAATCAACGATGGACCTGTTCTGAAAATTTACCGGAACAGGTTTTATCTAACATATGGCATTGCAGAATTGAAAGCTTGCATTTCAGAAACGAAATCATCCGAATCTGCAGAAATAAATATCGGTAAATAATTGAGATGATATTGATAAATATGAGGGGAGAATAAAAGATGGAGAATTTTAAGAGAGTTTTTGGAAATAAAGATTTAGGAAGAGCAATAGATGTTGGAACAAGAAGAGGAGAATTTCTCTTCAGGATGAAGGAATATGCCGGATCTTATGAAAAACTTATAGGAATTGATATAAATGTTGATGAATTGAACAATTTGAAATCAAAGGAAGAACACAATATTAAGTTTCAGTTCATGAATGCATACAATCTGGAATACCCTGACAGGTATTTCGATGCAGTATCAATTTCAAATACCTTGCATCACTTGAATGATATGGGAAGTGTACTGCAGGAAATGAAAAGGGTGTTGAAGGTAGGAGGATATTTTATAATCAACGAGATGTTTCATGATTGTTGTGACAATTCAAGGAATACCCATGGAATGCTCCATATCCTTGAGAGCGAAATAGATACTGAACTGGGAAAGATACACAACAGAACATTTGAAAGGGAAGAGATAATAAGGGTGGCATCAAGTCTTGGATTGAATTCCTTGGAGATAACTGAATACAATGAGACATTGGAGTATGACATGAAAATCGAGAAAAAGCTTGGGAGGTTGGATGACATGCTCTTGAAGGCAGTGAATTCAGATAAATACGAATATTTCTGTCAGAGTGCAGAACGCATAAGGTGCAATTATAATAATTACGGTATTAAGAGGTGCACTCAGCTGCTGGTAATAGGTAAAAAATAATTTGTTATTGTTGTGCAGATAAGAGGTGAATATGAATTCTGATATAAAAAATGACAAAACACTGGAGATTCTTTTGGAATCCATGAGTATTATTTCAAAAGTGACGATGGGTTTTGTAACTGTAACGGACAAAGATGGATATAGAATAAAGACTGTGGATTCTGAAGGGAAAGAAATTGTAGAATTGAGAGGAGTATTCTACAGGCTGGCCTGTGAGGCAGCATTTGAGAATAAGCCCAAATACGGCATGTCACAGATTGAAAACGGTGTTGAAGCATGGAGTATTCCTGTTGGCGAATATGTATTATGTGCCAGCAACTACGAAAGGGTAAAAACATACAGGGAATTAAAAAACTCTCTTACGGAGTCCTTGCCGGTTATTGCAAAGGTTGTTGGTGGAGAAGCTGTATTGTTTGACAAAGGGGGTACCAGAATTGCTTCCTTCGATTCTGATGGTAATGAGAGCAAGGCATATCTGGGTAATGTTTCTGAAGCTGCAAAAGAAGCCATGACCAGCCAAATGCCAGTCATAGGGGATTCGAATTATATTATGGGTGCTTCGGCAGTCAGGATACCGATTAATAAGGAATTCGGTTTTGGATTCAATAATGACGATACTATGAAAAAAAATCAGAAGCTTTTAAGTGAAGTCAAGAAACATCAAAATGCGAAATACAATTTCGAAGACATAATTGGTGAATCAATGGAGATGAGAAGAGCAAAGGAAGTTGCAAAACTTTCTGCCAAATCGATCTCCAGCGTTCTTATAATAGGGGAGACGGGCACGGGTAAGGAACTTTTCGCCCAGTCCATTCATAATGAAAGCAATAGGAAAGACCAGCCCTTTGTAGCAATAAACTGTGCTGCAATACCGCCCAATCTTATGGAAAGCAGTTTTTTTGGGTATGAAAAAGGATCATTTACAGGAGCGGTAAAGGAAGGACAGCAGGGTGTTTTTGAGCAGGCAAACGGAGGAACCTTGTTTCTTGATGAAATAAGCGAAATGCAGATTGACTTGCAGAGCAAATTGTTGAGAGTTCTTCAGGAGAGAGAAGTGAAGAGGATAGGAGGAAAAACCAACATTCCTCTTGATATAAGGATCATAGCAGCAACAAACAAGGACATGGATAAGCTGATAAAGGAAAACAAGTTCAGGTTGGATTTGTATTACAGACTTAATGTTATTGATATACCGATTCAACCGCTGAGAAGAATTAAAGATGACATTCCTCTCATAGTAAGGAACCAGATAAGAAGGATGAATCAATCTTTTGGTAAGTTTATACAGGGAATAGATGATGAAGCCCTTGAACTGCTGGTTAATTACAAGTGGCCGGGAAATGTCAGGGAACTTGTTAATGTTATAGAAAAGGCGTTCAATATGAGCGGCAACAGCAGGTATATAACAAAAGAGCATTTGCCAAGCAGATTTCATAGTATAAATATAAGCTTGAGCAGTGATCGCACCAGTCTGTGCGAGATTATGCAGGAATATGAAAAAAGGGTGATTACGGATATACTTGCAAAAAACAATGGTTCCAAAATAAAGACGGCTGAAAAGCTGAATATAAGTACTACAACTTTGTGGAGAAGGATAAAGGAGCTTGGCATTTCAGAAAATGAATATATAAGGGAATAATATAATAGGCATTTCAGTATTGAAAAACGGGGGTTACAATATTGAAATGCCTTTTTTGCTTGTTTGGGCTGTGTTTTAGCCATTTAATATGCATGTTTCAATTTTGAAATGAATTTGTTGAATTCAGGAGCTTGAAATGCCTGAAATCACAACAAAAAACATGGCATGCAAATTGCATATATATAAGTGGTATGACAATGGTACTGGAAATATGTTTGGTTATGAATGAATGTGTTTGAAAATGTTAGAAAACGTTCGATAATGCAATAGTAATAGGAGGAAATATGAAAGGTTTTAATTATTTTAATCCAGTAAGCATGGATGAAGCACTTAAGCTGATTGAAGCAAAAGATGAGTCGACTTATTTAATAGCCGGTGGAACAGATTTAGTGTTGGAGTTGAATGAGAAAAAAATCCATCCTGAGAGAGTAATAAATCTTAAAGGCATCAAAGAGTTGAGTTTCATTAGAGAAGATGATGGATTTATTAGAATAGGTGCAGGAACGACATTTACAGAGATTTCAAACAGTGAACTGTTACAGGAATGTGCAGTTGCTTTTGTGCAGGCCTGCAGCAAGGTTGGTTCTACCCAGATAAGGAACCTGGGTACTGTCGGAGGAAATGTGGTTACAGGATCTGCCTGTGCCGATTCGGTGTCTGCTCTTACAGCTTTCGATGCAGTTGCTGTTTTGAAAAGCAGCAGGGGAAGCAGAGAAGTACTTGTAGCTGATTTCTTTACACCTAGAGAAATTGAAGACAATTGTGCAGGTTGTAAAAAGAGTATAGCAGGCATTGAAAAAGACGAAATACTTTTTGAAGTCTATTTCAAAAAAGGTGGAAACAGGGAGTTTTCCGCTTTCAGAAAGCTTGGAAAAAGAAGGGCGCTTGCAAAATCAATTATGACTGTAGGCATGGTTGTCAAACTTGGGGAAGATGAAGTGGTTGAAAGATGCAGTCTTGCTCTGGGCGCTGTCGGAAGCCATCCATACAGGGTTGAAAGCGCTGAAAATATACTTGTTGGTAAAAAACTTGATAATAAGACTATTGAAAGCTGCCTTGAAGAAGTATCGGATATAGTGGTTCAAAATATTGGATCTAGAGCGTCTTGTCCTTTTAAGAAGGAGAGCGTGAAGGGGATTGTAAGAGAAGTAATTACATCTATTAAGACTCAAAGCATTCAGTAATTATTTTAATCCTAAACAGGAGGAATGAAAATGGAAAAGATAAATATAAGTTTTATTTTAAATGGAGAAAATGTAACTGTAGAAACATACTCCAATAAAAGGCTGGTAGACCTTTTAAGGATCGATCTGGGCATGACAAGCGTCAAGGAAGGATGCAGTGAAGGTGAATGCGGTGCATGTACAGTAATACTTGATGATGAAGCTGTGACAAGTTGTACCGTACTGGCACCACAGGTAGAAGGTAGAAAGGTTACAACAATTGAAGGACTTAGTGTAAATGGAGAACTTGACAGACTCCAGGAAACATTTATGGAAAAGGGTGCAGTACAGTGCGGATACTGTACACCTGGAATGATTTTGTCTGCAAAGGCTCTTTTGATGAATAACCCAAACCCTTCAAAAGAAGAAATAAAGACTGCAGTTGAAGGGAATCTGTGTAGATGCACCGGTTATACGAAAATTATAGAAGCTGTGGAAGCGGCTATAGAATAAATGGGAGATGATAGATCATGAGTGTTGAAAAAAAAGAATCGACTGAAATGAAAAATAATGTTGCTGAACACCTTGATGAAAAATTCAATGTTGTCGGTAAAAGTGTAAGAAGGAAAGATGCACTGGACAAGGTTCTTGGAAAAACTAAATATGTAGGAGACTTGAATCTTCCAGGTATGCTTTATGGTGGAGTAAAGAGAAGTGAGTTGGCAAGTGCGAAGGTTGTGAGTATAAACACTGATAAGGCAAAGACTCTTCCGGGAGTGGCAGCAGTCCTCACTTACGAGGATATTCCAGGTAAAAATCTCATTGGAATCATAAACAAGGATGAACCCATTCTTGTAGAAGACAAGGTAAGAAGGTATGGAGATGCCCTTGCGGTGGTGGCAGCTGAAAGCGAAGAAATACTTGAAAAGGCTCTTGGACTTATAGAGGTTGAACTTGAAGAAATAGAGGGCGTATTCACAATAGAGGATGCTTTGAGAGAAGACAGTCCGAAAGTTCACGGCGAGACAAACATCCTTTCTCAAAAGACCATGAAAAGAGGAGACGTTGAGGAGGCATTCAAGAAGTGTGATGTAATTGTTGAAAACAGCTACTATACTCCATCCATAAATCATGTCTTCATAGAGACTGAAGCTACAATAGCGAAATTTGAAGAAGGAATACTTACGTTCTGGAGTTCTACACAGAATCCTCACTATGACAGAGGTGAAGTGGCAGTAATGCTTGGACTTCCTCTTAACAGAGTAAGGAGCATCCAGGGCAATACTGGAGGGGGATTCGGCGGAAAGCTTGATATTTCAACACAGTGTCATGCTGCCCTTCTGGCCTACTATACTGAGAAGCCTGTGAAAATGATCAGGAAAAGACAGGAGTCGATGCAGGTATCCTCAAAGAGGCATCCTCATTATATGACATTCAAGACTGGAGCTACGAAAGACGGAAAGATACTGGCAATGGAAGCGGAACTGAAGCAGGATACTGGAGCTTATGGATCTTACGGACTGGCTGTAATAACCAGAGCTATGGTTCACGCACAGGGACCCTATGAAGTGCCAAATATTAAAATCACTTCAACCATGGTGTATACCAACAATCCTATGTGTGGAGCGATGAGAGGATTTGGAGTTCCCCAAGTTGCCGTTGCACATGAGACGCAGATAGACATGCTGGCTGAACAACTTGGTATCGACCCTATAGACATGAGGTTCAAGAATTGTTTCAAGGTTGGAGCAAGAACAGGAACAGGACAGTTGTTAACAAACAGTGTTGGCATCAGGGATACTATCATTGCCGCCAGAGAAAAGGCAAGAGAAGAGATAGACACAATTGATGCGGAAGAAGCAGCTAGTTAGAAGGAGGAGACAATATGATAAAAAAAGGCACAGGTGTGGGATGCATGTGGTATGGAATAGGTAATACCGGATTGCCAAATCCTGCAGCAGCATTTGTAGAAGTTCACGCAGATGGTTCGGTCACTGTACTGGCAGGAGTTGCAGATATCGGACAGGGATCGGATACGGTAATGGCTCAAATTACTGCAGAAACGCTGGGAGTAACATTTGACAAGGTAGTTGTAAGATCCGCTGATTCAGGAGTAACTCCTGAGGGTGGAGCGACTTCAGCCAGCAGACAGACTTATATTTCAGGGAATGCATGTCATTTTGCAGCGCTTGAAGCAAGAGACAATATTATAAAGGTGGCAGCCGAGCTTCTTAACTGCAGCGAAAAAGATATAATATTAAAAGACAATAAAGCTTCAGTAAAAGGTGATGAAGAAAAATCAATTGCTTATACAGACATAATGATGGGACTAAAGGCAAGAGGACTTCTTGCACTGGGAAAAGGTCAATACAATCCCAGTACAATCGCTCTTGATGGAGATATGCAGGGAACACCTTACGAGACTTATGCATATGCAACACAAATTGCCGAAGTTGAAGTCAATACTGAAACAGGCGAAGTAAAGGTAGTTAATATTGTATGTGCTCATGACGTAGGGCAGGCAATAAACAAAAGAAATATAGAAGGACAGATTGAAGGTGGAGTGGCAATGGGAATAGGATTTGCCCTCACAGAGAAGGTTGACATTAAAGACGGAATTGTAAAAAATGCCGACCTGAACAATTATATTATCCAGACTACTCAGGATATGCCGGAAATACATTCCATAGTAGTTGAAGATCCTTCATCGACAGGTCCGTATGGTGCCAAAGGAGTTGGAGAACCGGCTCTTGTCCCGGTAGCGCCAGCAATACTTAACGCAATTTATGATGCCGTGGGAGTAAGAATAACACATCTTCCTGCAACTGCAGATGTTGTGTTGAAAGCAATCAAGGAAAAAGAAGGAAAGTAACACAGAAAACCGAGTAAAACCGGCCCTCATCCCGGTTTAATTACTGGACCATTGATTCATAGTATGGACTTGATGGTCCAGTGGGAGTAAAAATAACACATCTTCCTGCAATTGCAGATGTTGTGTTGAAAGCAATCAGGGAAAAAGAAGGAAAGTAACACAGAAAACCGAGTAAAACCGGCCCTCATCCCGGTTTAACTACTGGACCATTGATCATGGTATGGACTTGATGGTGCAGTGATATAATAAAATAAATTTATTGGAGGAACAGATTTGAGTAATGCAGATGTAAACAACAATGTGAAAAAAGAGAGTTTTTTGAAGAGAAAGAATATTGAGATTTCTGTAAAGAGATACCTTATTGACACTTTGAGCTTCATGGCTCTCGGATTATTCGGAACACTGATAATCGGTAGTATCTTAAACGTAATCGGTGGAAAGCTTGGAATCAAGTTGCTGACGGAAACAATTTGGCCTATTGCGAGAGCTATGACGGGACCTGGAATAGGTGTTGCAGTAGCCTATGGACTCCAGGCACCACCCCTTGTAATGTTTGCTTCAACAATGACTGGAGCGGCTGGAGCAGCACTTGGTGGACCTGTAGGTGCACTTTTGGCAGGATTGGTTGGTGCTGAGTTTGGTAAACTTGTCTCCAAAGAGACAAAGGTAGATATTATTGTGACTCCGGCAGTTACAATTATTGTAGGTGTACTTGTAGGAACTCTTGCAGGACCTGGAATCAATGCATTCATGACTGGTTTCGGTAACCTCATAAATGCAGCTACGGAGCTGCAGCCGGTACCTATGGGTATATTGGTTTCGGTACTTATGGGTATAGCACTTACACTTCCAATCAGTAGTGCAGCAATTGGTATCATGCTTGGTTTAAGCGGACTTGCAGCTGGTGCTTCTGCGGCAGGCTGTGCAGCCCAAATGGTGGTGTTTGCGGTAATCAGCTATGAAGTGAACGGAGTTGGAGGATTGATTTCCCAAGGACTTGGAACTTCAATGCTTCAGGTGCCCAATATAGTGAAAAACTGGAAGGTTTGGATACCTGCAATTCTTACATCAGCAATAACCGGACCGTTGGCAACAACAGTGTTTAAGATGGAAAACACTTCAATTGGTTCAGGTATGGGAACATCAGGACTAGTTGGACAGTTCGGTGCAGTAGAAGCTATGGAAGCTGCAGGCAATGGCGGAGCCGGTATGTATATGGCAATCCTTGTTGTACACTTCGTGCTTCCTGTAGTAATCGGACTTGGAACGTATAAGGCAATGAAGAAAATGAACTTAATAAAACCGGAAGATTTAAAACTGGATATATAAGTTGAATTTTTTCATTCCAGAATAAATCTGTTAAGTTGTAAACTAATATATGCCACCTTTATGGTGGCATGTATTTTTGAACTTATATTTGAATTAGAGTACTCTATTGAATTAATTGATATATGAAAAACAAATCATGTATTCTGTATTTAACAATTTAAATACGACATAGTTTAATGCCTCAATAAATTATTAAATAGAAAATACGGATTGAATTATGATTCGTACCATATAACCCGAATTAAACTGAAATATAAAAACAGAAACAAGGAAGGAGAAACAACATGTGTGAAAACTGCAACGTAGCAGAAATGGAAAAGAAGTTCAAGGATGAAAACGTGGACCTGAACT